>NZ_JBSWXQ010000002.1:0-966013 GCF_056160685.1 Croceivirga sp. ABH4_376
AGTGGACCAATTCTATTTCTACAACAACTGCTTTAGGTACCGTGATTTTAATAGATGATTTAAGTTGGGACTGTAGTTATAAGGATACGGACACGGATGGCATCTATGACCATTTGGACAATGATAGTGATGGAGACGGTTGTGCGGACGCCATAGAAGGCGACGGTGGTTTTACTTTGGCCGATTTGGATGCGGACGACAGTTTAGGAGATATTGTTGGTTCCAATGGTGTGCCAACCACGGCAGGGGCAGGCCAGTCTAACGTAAGCAGTACGGATTCTATGACCACCAGCCCCCAATGTGATGATGATGGTGATGGTTTGACCAATGGGGAAGAAGCAATAGAGGCCACGGACCCTTTGAACCCGGATACGGATGGGGACGGTATACGGGACGGACAAGAGGTTACGGATACCACGGACCCACTGGGTCCTTGCGACCCGGCACAAGCTGTAGGCTACACGGGATACGATAGTACGAATACCATTTGGCAGGCAGCGGATTGTGATCTGGACGGAGTTACCAATGGCGAAGAGGCTACCAATGGTACAGACCCTTATTTAGCATCAGGGGATACCGATGGTGATGGTATAATTGATGATGTTGAAATAAACAACGGAACGGATGAGAGCGAACCTTGTGACCCGGCACAGGCTGCAGGGTATACGGGATACGATAGTACGAATACCATTTGGCAGGCAGCGGATTGTGATCTGGACGGAGTTACCAATGGCGAAGAGGCCACCAACGGTACAGACCCTTATTTAGCATCAGGGGATACCGATGGTGATGGTATAGCGGACGATGTTGAAATAAACGACGGAACGGATGAGAGCGAACCTTGTGACCCGGCACAGGCTGCAGGGTATACGGGCTACGATAGCACCAATGCCATTTGGCAGGCAGCAGATTGTGATGGAGATGGGGTTACCAATGGCGAGGAGGCTACAAACGGAACAGACCCATATTTAGCATCAGGGGACACTGATGGTGATGGTATAATCGATGATGTTGAAATCAACAACGGAACGAATGAGAACGAACCTTGTGACCCGGCGCAAGCAGCAGGTTATACAGGATACGATAGCATCAATGCTATTTGGCAGGCTGCAGATTGTGATGGTGATGGGGTTACCAATGGCGAGGAGGCCACCAACGGTACAGACCCATATTTAGCATCAGGGGACACTGATGGTGATGGTATAATTGATGATGTTGAAATCAATAATGGAACGGATGAGAGCGAACCTTGTGACCCGGCGCAAGCTGCAGGCTACACGGGCTACGTTAGTACGAATGCCATTTGGCAGGCTGGGGATTGTGATAGTGATGGGGTTACCAATGGTGAGGAAGCCACCAACGGAACCGACCCTTATTTAGCATCAGGGGATAGCGATGGTGATGGTATAGCGGATGATGTTGAAATTAACAATGGAACGGATGAAAACAATCCTTGTGACCCGGCACAAGCAGCAGGTTATACGGGATACGATGGCACCAATACCATTTGGCAGGCAGCTGATTGTGATAATGACGGAGTTACCAATGGCGAGGAGGCTACTAATGGAACCGACCCTTACAGTACATTAGATACAGATGGAGATGGAATTACAGATGAAATTGAAATTGCTAATGGAACAGATCCTAATAATCCTTGTGACCCGGCACAAACAGCAGGTTATGTAGGATACGATGGTACCAATGCTATTTGGCAGGCTGCAGATTGTGATGGAGATGGGGTTACCAATGGCGAAGAGGCTACCAACGGTACAGACCCATATTTAGCATCAGGGGACACTGATGGTGATGGTATAATCGATGATGTTGAAATCAACAACGGAACGAATGAGAACGAACCTTGTGACCCGGCGCAAGCAGTAGGTTATACAGGATACGATAGCACCAATACCATTTGGCAGGCAGCTGATTGTGATGGTGATGGGGTTACCAATGGCGAAGAGGCTACCAACGGTACAGACCCATATTTAGCATCAGAGGATACAGATGGTGATGGTATCATTGACGATATTGAAATTGCTAACGGAACGGATGAGAACAATCCTTGCGACCCGGCACAAGCTGCAGGCTACACGGGATATGATGGCATCAATACCATTTGGCAGGCTGCAGATTGTGATGGAGATGGGGTTACCAATGGCGAAGAAGCTACCAACGGTACAGACCCTTATTTAGCTTCTGGCGATACCGATGGAGATGGTATAATAGACGATGTTGAAATCAACAATGGAACGAATGAGAACGAACCTTGTGACCCGGCACAGGCTGCAGGTTATACGGAATACGATGGCGCCAACCCAATTTGGCAGGCTGCAGATTGTGATGGTGACGGAGTTACCAATGGCGAGGAGGCTATCAACGGTACAGACCCATACAGTACATTAGATACCGATGGAGATGGAATTACAGATGAAATTGAAATTAACAATGGAACGGATGAGAACAATCCTTGCGATCCAGAACAACAAGCAGGGTATACGGGTTATGAAGCAAACAATATTATCTGGCAAAATGCTGATTGTGATGGCGATGGATTAATAAATGAAGAAGAAGTATTTATAGGTACTGATCCATATAATCTGGATTCCGATGGGGATGGAATTATTGATGGCCAAGAGGTGATTGATAATACGAATCCGTTGGACGAATGTGAATCAATTGGCGGTATCCCATCTCTAAATAGTGATTGTGATGAAGATGGATTAACGTATCAAGAAGAGTTAGATTTAGGGACAGACCCGAATCTAGCAGATACCGACGGCGATGCTATAAATGATGGACAAGAGGTTGTAGATGCTACAGACCCTTTAAATGGTTGTGACTCTAACGGAGGCACACCGCCACTAGATACGGTTTGTGGTATTACAATAGGTAATTCTATTATTACGGGAGATAATGATGGAATAAATGACTTTTTTAGGATAACGAATATAGAGGCATATCCAAATAACACCGTACAAATATTTAATAGATGGGGGGTAAAAGTTTTTGAAACGAATGGGTATGATAATACCGGAAATGTTTTTACAGGAGTATCCAATGGTAGAGCCACACTAACCCAGGGAGAAAAACTTCCAGTTGGCGTTTACTTTTACACCATACAGTACCTAAACGAGTCTAACAAGCAAGTTTCTAAATCTGGTTATTTATATATAAATAGATAAACATACCAACAAAGACATATGAAAAAAAATATCTTCTTAACTACTTTTTTGTGGAGTATGTTGCATACAATACTAGTATTTGCACAGCAAGAGCCACAGTATACCCAATATATGCTTAATACCCAAGTTATAAATCCTGCTATTGTGGGTTCCAGAGGTGTAGCTACGGTTGGTTTACTACATCGATCACAATGGTTAGGTTTGGATGGAGCACCTAATACACAAACTGTTCATTTCAATTCACCTTTATCAGAAAGATTGGGATTTGGCATCTCTGCGGTTAATGATGAGATTGGAAGTGGAACTAGTAAAGAAACTTTTTTTGATGCTTCTTTTTCATATAGCATTCCAATATCTAACGCGGTAAAATTATCATTTGGCCTACAAGCAAGTGCTAATATTTTAAATATTGATTTTACCAAATTGGTCAATTACGGGGAAGAACCTAATTTGCCAAATATTGATAACAAGTTTTCTCCAAATTTTGGAGTAGGAGCATTTGTAATAGCAGATAATTTTTATGCAGGATTATCCGTGCCACAGTTTCTAGAAACCAAGCATTTTGAAAATGATAGTCAAAATAGTTATTTGGCAACAGAAAGAATGAATTTATATCTAATGGCAGGATATATTATCGATGTTGATCGACAAACTCGGATCAGACCAGGATTATTAGTAAAGGCGGTAAACGGCGCTCCGCTAGCAGTAGATTTGTCAGCTAGTGTCTTATTTAATCAACGTTTTTCTGTAGGAGGAGCTTACCGTTTTGGAAGTGCGGTAAGCGCACTTGCTGGATTTCAAATTACCGAACGATTTATGATTGGTGTAGCGTACGATTGGGAAACTAGTGAATTAGGAAACACAAGTTTTAATGATGGTTCTGTAGAGGTATTTTTAAGGTTTGATTTTTTAAATAAAAGAAGCCTTGATTTTCAGAATAACTTCTTTTAAACAATCGGAGGAGGGCTATCTAAATATGTGCTCAAGGTAATTTTTTTTGTTTAAAATAGTCAGAAATACTCTTGGCAATTAACGACCTTCCATAACTGTTCCAATGATGATCATAAATTAAGGTCACAGGTTTTTTTGCATTTTTAAAAATAGGAGCAAAATCCAAATACTTTATTTGGTTCTTATCGCAATAATCTAAAAAGGACTTACTTGTTTTTCTTGAATCTAGTAGGATTGTAGTTTTTTTATAGTCAAAACCATAAAGTTTAATTAGGTTTTGAAAATTAGAAAGGTATTTTTCTTGATTTTCTTTTGAAACATTTAGTTTATTGTTATTGTAACCCCTTGGGTTTTGATTTAATGTTTTACCGGTGATAAATTTTTTAATTGGGTCTACCACACCTATTTTTGATCCGTAGGATAATAACTTAATATTATCTCTTATCTTAAATATAGTAGATCGTAACATCGCAATTCGTTGTTTATTTGGTTCATAAACACCTCTATTTAAATCACTTTCATAATTTAAATAGATAACAATTTCATCTATTAAATCAAATTGCTCTTTATATGCATGAATTAAATGCATTTGATTAGCTAAATCATAACCAGCGTAACCGTATTCATAGACAGACACCTTATTGTCGAGGTTTTGTTCTATTTGTTTTCCTATAGATTGGTAATAGTCTTGGTGAAAACCTTCAATAAAAGAATCACCAATTATTGCAATTTCATATGTTTCCCTAGTTGGAATAAACTCTCTATACGAATTAAATCCGGCTTTATTTATTCTAAACTCTGAAAAATTTTGATTTCTGTTACCAGTTACCGCATATCCCGTATGGCCTGGAACCCTTTTTTCTACACCATATTTATCTATAAACCTTGGAGGATCTTCTGTATACAAATGAAAAACCCTAACGGTGATTTCTAGACTTATGAGAATCAGGAATATATATAATATCGTTTTTAAGATAAGTTTCTTCATAGTTCTAAAATTGAAAATAAATAAAAGACCTATTTACGCCATCATCATAAAAAAGTAATATGGTCATAACAATTATTACATAAATAGAAAAACGAACAAATCTAGATTTAAATTTAAAGGGTTCTCTTTCGTTTCGTCTAATAATATATTCATAAACTGTAAAAATTAGAATCAATACATAAAAATCCAACATTCTATAGCCCATTGGATGCATATATGGTTCATAGCTAAAATTGGTAATTATCTGATTTATATATTTAAATGAATCAGTGATTGATGGAGATCTAAAAAAGATTCTGGAAAAAGTTACTAATGCGAACGTGGTAAATAACTGTAATAATTCTATTGGCGTAGGTAACCATGTTTTTTCTCCTACAACATTATCGGCGTACATCCTATTACGCCCCAAAAGATAAACAGGAATGTAAAACAATGCATGGAGTGCGCCCCAAAAAATAAAAGTCCAATTTGCCCCGTGCCAAAACCCACTAACTAGAAAAATCACCGCAATATTTCTAATAGCCTTTAATTTGCCAACACGTGATCCGCCCATTGGAATGTATAAATAATGTCTAAACCAAGTAGATAGGGATATGTGCCACCTTTGCCAATATTCGGCAACGTTCCTAGAAAAATTGGGAAACTTAAAATTAGACATAAGCTCTACTCCAAAAAGTTTTGCCGTACCAATTGCTATATCTGTATACCCACTAAAATCTCCGTAAACCTGAAAACTAAATAGGCAAACGCCTAAAATTAAGGTTGATGCGGGATAGGATTGATAGTTGGCAAAAATATCATCTACAATTGGTGCTAATGCATCTGCAATAACTAGTTTTTTAAAGAACCCCCATAGGATAAGTTTAAGGCCGTCCGAAGCTTGCGTATAATTAAAAGACCTTTTATTTGTTATTTGTGAGAGTAAGTTGGAAGCTCTTTCAATTGGTCCGGCAACCAATTGTGGAAAGAAGGATACAAAAGCTGTGAATGCAATAAAATCTGTTGTTGGTTTTAACTTCTTATAATAAATATCAAAAGAATAAGACATGGTTTGGAACGTATAAAACGAAATTCCGACAGGAAGTATAATTCGTAGTGTCCAAGTACTATTCATGGAATATCCAAATAATTGGAACATTTCTATAAAGGAATCCACAAAAAAATTGCAATATTTAAAGTACCCCAACATGCCTAGATTAAACAACATACTAAGCCATAACCACCGCTTGGCTTTATTCTTGTTATCAATATTCTTATGTATTTCCTGACCTACATAAAAATCTAAGACCGTACTTAGAAAAATTAAGAAAAGAAATCGCCAATCCCACCAACCATAGAACAAATAACTGGCTAGAATAACAAAAACATTTTGCGCTTTTAAATTGTTTTTAAAAACAAACCAATAGCAAAAGAAAACAATTGGTAGAAATATGAGAAATTCAATAGAATTGAATAACATGGGTTATTTTTTTATGTATAAACTAATTTCTTGGTTACTTTATTACCCTTAAGTATATACTTTTTTTCGTGTTTACTTTTATAAACCTCTATGTTGGAAATTTTTGTTTGGCTTATAAACAAGAAGTCATTAATTATGATTTTAGGAATAGCGCAATCACTTACATTCATTTTATTATACGAGTGGTTTTCTGGGAATGTATAATCTAAAAACTGATAGAAATTGCTTTTATTTACTGACTTATTAGTTGGTTTTAATTTAGATTTAAAGCGTCTTACGTAAATATTTACTTTTTTAAGGATTAAGTATGCTATGAGAAACTTTTTGAGTATCAGATATTGAGTTTTTAAATAAGCAAATATTGAGTATTTGGAATAGAATATTTGACTTTTGAATATATAAACTTTATTACTCCACCATTTTTTATATTCCAAATCGCCCCATCCCATTTCAAATAGCAAATATCCATTATCAAAACACCATTCTACATGTTTATAAACGCAAATTTGTCCTAAACTAAATTTTCCGTAGTCAATGTCGTAGGAAGATATATATCCGAACAGTATTTTGTCCATATGATAATTCAGGGAAATAAAAATTGGTTGTTCTTTGTTATAACAAACATATAAAGAGGCGTTGCCTTTATTAATAAGGTCAAAGGTTTCTTCCAATAATTTATTCCATACTTTTAACGTTTCACTTTCTTCAGGACGTTGCTCAAATCTTCTAGTAATCATTTCTTTAAGGCAACCCATTAAATAGTCATATAGGTCCTTGGTAATGGAATTTTGTATCATGGAAAACCTAACGTCCAAACATTGATTTAGACGCCTAACAGACCTAGCAAGCGCCTGTCTTCTCTTTCTTGGCATACTTGCTTGGTAGTCTTCAAAGGTATCGAATGCACTCAAATCTATGGCATAGCCTGAAACAGTAGCTATTTCTTTGATTTTAAAGTGAATTTCGTTTTTAATTTTTGGCTTTATATATCCTGGAATAAAATCAATAATTTGAACCGAATTTTCGCCTAAATTTAAATTGCTGTTTTTAACCAGTGGTAAGCAACCATTTATTTTATCAAAAGAATAGGGAAGTTGTATATAAAAGTCTGCAAAGAAAGGTTTTGACCTATTGTAATCTAACAAAAATTTTTTAGTAGTAGTTTTAGCTAGCATAATGTTATGAACAACCAAGTTAAGTTGAAATTCTTTTAATTATTCTTAAAATTGACGTTTTACTAGACTATTGTAACTAGAGTGTGATTTGAAATTCCTTTAATTAGAAACCGATTTTCTTCTGAGTTGATTTGGTAAATTTTTAAATTAGATTCCTTTTCTGGGTACAGGTACAAATATTCAAAACAGGCTCTTCTTAATGTATTATTCTCAAGGGAAAATAAAGGTATTTCATTTAGCTTAGAATCTATGGATTCTAAATTTATTTTTTCCAGACTAAACTCTTTATTTATAGTAACATTTTTAGATTTAAGCTTATAGGTAAGCCTGTGTAGTTTTTCATTAATATTACGATCTCTCAAATATTGCTTGAAAGTAAAGAACGCTTTGATAAATTTTGCAATAAGTGTAGCTTTGATGGAGTTTTTATCGAACCAGAGATGATAATAAAAGTCAAACTTTTTATTGGCCCATCTGGTTTTGTATTCGTAATGACCTTTAGAGAAATCCAGCATTTCCCATTTATTTTTAATAGACCAATCTATTAAATACATAATTTTGATACTTCCAAGATGAAATTTAGTATAGTCTATATCAAAAACCGTTATCGCATCATAGATTCGTTTATCCGAAAGGTAACCTAATGTGATACTAATAGGTTTTTCATTATTATATAGTACGAATAGGACTGCTTTTTTTTCTAAAATTAAAGGATAAACAACATCAAAATAAAAATTCCATTCCTCTAAGTCTAAATTATTATTGGTAATTTGTTTGTCTTCAAACCTTTTTTCCAATAGTTTTCTAAATCTAGAAAAGATAGAATCGTATTGTTCTCTATCAATAAGCCCCGTAAATGCTTCAAAACGAATAGAAAAACTTTCTTCTAACCTCTTTTTATATTTACGTAACTTATAACGACTACTTTTCTTAAAATTCTTGGTTAAATAATCCTCTAATGAATTAAATTGAGAAAGGTTTATTAAATATCCGGGATATTGTTTTATAGCATAATTTGCTAAGGATAGTACAGAATCATCAGTTTTTCTTAATTCATAGTCTATAACGTCATATACCAAAAAGCATTTGTTTTTTTCTTTACGTAAATCAGTTTTAGAAAAATTAAGCTGTACCCCCTTAGTTAAGTTTTTACCAGAGTTTATGTACAAACCAGGAATTTTACTCTTATAGAATGGAACTTGGGGTAAAAACTTGAAATATTCTGATTTTATTCGCTTTAAAAAATGTTTTTCCCAAGTAGTTATAAAAGTATTGGATAAAAACGGATTCATCTAACAATGTATTGCTTTAAGATTCTGTTCATACAAACCAAAAATATTATAGGCATAAAATTATAGTTCACCCCTCCAATTTTGAATTAAAGCGTAAAAGTATAGTAATGGTGAACTATAAGAGTAAAAATTTTTAAAAAAGAAATGTTATTATTTAGTTTTAGGTATTGCCATCACTTTCTCCTTGAATCTGTAGAAAAGTGTGGTATCATCTTTTAAGTTTTTATCTACACACATACCTGCCTGTATCACGTTATTGTTTCCAATCGTAACACCTGGTACGGTAAAGGATCTAATTCCAAAATAATTGTTGTTGCCCACAGTAACGGTTCCGGCAATACCTGCCACCGAGAAAAAATTATTATCGCCAACTACACTATCATGGCTAATAAAGCAGTAAGAAGTAAGCAAATTATAATTTCCAACAATAGCATACTTTTCTAGCATACAAAATGGTCCAAATATATTGCCTTCGCCCATTTCTATATCGTCTGGTTTAACAATTGTATGATGGTAAAAGCTTCCAATTTTAGCCCCTTTGGATTTTAAGGCTTCTATCATTTTGATCCTAAACTCTATACTCATTACAGCGAGTAGTACCTCCTCATCTTCTTTGGGTTGGTAAGAATCTATATCGCCAACTACAGGAGCGCTAAAATTATATTTGTCATAATGGTCTTTTACATGATCAGCGTAATCGATATAGCCTCTAATATTTATTTTTTCACTCTCTGGTTTGTGTTTGTTGTTGTCTTCTATATAAAAAGTTATTTCAGAGGCACATCCTCCTGTACCCAATATTATTACATTCCTCATGATTTTTTTGGTTTTGGTTTGGTTTTAATTTTGTTTTTTATGTGACAACTAGTTTGGTAGACAATGTAAAAATATTAAAATACTTACTTCTTGCCATCTATTAATTGTTTAAGCCCCTCAACGGTTTCAGAATTGTCTATTTCTTCTGCTGAAAGTGCTACACCATACTCAGCATCACAATGAGCAATTATAGATAGAACCGTTAGAGAATCCCATGCTTCAAAAGATGCTAATTCATCACTGTAACTTACTGATTCTTCCTCAAGAATTTCAGCCATTTCTTCTAAAAAACTATCCATAATTTAATTTGTATAATTTATTGTTTCACAAAAATCTAAATTGCCTACCTCCATCAATAAAGAAGACCAACTTAAGCCATTGCCAAAGCCAGCCAAACACATTAGGTAAGATTCTTTTTTAAGCCTTTCTCCAAGGTTATAAGAAATTAAGGCAGGTATGGTTACGCTTGCAGAATTGCCAAAATTCTCTACTAAATTATTTGGCATTTTATCTTCCGAAATTTCCATTACATTCGAAAGCTGTTTTACCATGAATTTATTAGGTTGATGAAACATAAAATAAGCAACCTCTTCTTTGGTTTTACCAGCCTTTGCAAGTAATTTGTCTATCATTGGTGGAACCTCGCGTTGTACAAAGTTAAATACCTCGTCACCTTTCATTTCTATATGATCTAAGGCCTTGTAGTTGCCAGCTTTATCTTTTACCAATTCTGCGGTTTTTGCAGTAGCGGGTTGTTTAAAGCCTCCGGCTGGAATAATTAATGCATCTGAGCCAGTTCCGTCTGCGTTAACCGATCCAAAAATGGTGTTCTCTTTATCGCTGTTTTCAACTATTGTAATAGTAGCACCATCACCAGTTAATGGGCCACTACTTCTATCTTTTTTAGACACTTTAGTACTCATTATATCCGCATTAACCACCACCACTTTATTGATCTCTTCTTGTTCTAACAACATAAAAGCCTTGTTTAAACCAAATGGATAACCTGAGCATCCCTGGGTAATATCGTCTAGATATATGTCTCTTTTTAAACCTAGCCTACCGTGAATGATGTGGCTGGTGGCCGGCATAAAATAATCTGGTGATTGTGTTACTAAAATAAGGGCATCAATATCCTCTTTTTTAAGCGCGTTGTTATCGAATAAATAGTTTAAACCATAAACACACAAATCTGAAACTGAAGTACCGGGCTTAACTGTTCTTCGTTTATTAAAACCCATTACCAACTTTAGCTTCATGGATTGTTTTCTAGAAAACTCATAGTTATCAATTTCGTCCTCAAATTTGATTTCATTTTCTGGAAAAACAGTAAGTATACCTGTTATCTTTTTATTGTAGAACTTTAGATTCATAATCTGTTTTTTTGTGGTTTTATGCTGATAAATATAATTTTGTAGGGCTATACCAATTTTTATTACGGTTACCTGTAATAATAGCTTAAGCAACCTTAAGTCAATTCTCTTTCAATAGAATCTATTATTTCTCCAACATTATTCCAATTTTGGATTTCACTTGCCTTAAATTTGATATGAAATTCTTTCTCAATAGCATCAACTAAAAGAACGTGCATTAATGAATCCCATTCATCTATATCGTCTGCCTTAGAATTAACGGTAATGTTAATTGTTTCATTATCTAAGGTTTCTTTGAAAATATCGTTCAAGCGTAAAAGTACTTCGGCTCTTTCCATAAAGTTAGTTATTTGCTGTTATAAAACTTTTTTTATCGTTATAAGTAGATGTATCCAAGACAAATAGCTCATTTTCTTTTTTAAAGCCTAATTCAGGATAATGTTCTTTTACCATTTGGTTTTTTTCGGTAGTTATATACTCTCCAATAAGCCTTTTAAAGTTATTTTCTTTGGCATAGGAAACAAGAGTGTTAAGAACAAAGTTTTCCATACCTCGTTTCAATACACGACAGCTCATAAACCAAGTATCAATAAACAGTTCCGTGGTATTCAATTTTTTAAGTATCACCACACAAATTAATCCATTATCACCGTACTTGTCCTTTAATGAAAACGCAAAATTTTTGAAATCATCAGATTTTGATATTTGTTCAATCTCTGCTTCTGTATACCTAATGGTTCTAAGATTAAACTGATTTGATCTTTGGGATAATTGTGCTACTCTTGGTATGTTAAATGAATTAAATCCTTCAATTTTAGAAATCATTTCCAAATTTTGCAAAAAGTCACTTTCATTCGTAAACTTTTCATGTGCTTTTACCCTTTCAGCTTCAATTTGATATAATTTGGTTCGATCCTTGTCTTCTTTTGAAAAAGAAACGGTTTCAAAAAGATTTAAAGTGTATAAGTACTCTAAGTAATGGGTTGGGTCCTCTGGCAATTCTGGTACCAACACATCTGGTAGATTTTCTCTAACAATATTTCTCTCAAAAGGATTATCATCAAGAAATACCATAGAATCAAACCCTATGTTTAAAACCTTTTGTATTTGCCTAATATTATCCGCTTTATTATCCCAATTTGCTTTGAAGACCGAAATGTCTTCTAGTCTCAATACCATATCCGGATGCTTTTCAAAAGGCTCTTTAGCAACGGACTCTGTATTCTTACTACAAACAGCAACGATGATACCTCTGTTTTTTAATTTTTTAACCCATTGTTGTAATTCGGTAAAAGCTTTACCAATTCCTAAACTACCTATTTGTATGTTTTCAATACCATCATCTCCAATAATTCCTCCCCATGTGGTATTATCTAAATCTAGAATAATACATTTCTTGAACTTACCGTAAATAGCCTTAATTAAATCTATGGTCACCATAGCCATATGCGGTAAGGCATCTAAGCTTATAACCATATCAGTACTTACATATAAAGAGGGATTGAACAAGGTAGATTTTCCAAGGTTGTTTTGTAAAGAAGATAGATCGCACAAATACAAATTAGGGTTATTTTGTGCTAAGAGCATAAGTTCATAATTCAACCTTCTTAATTGAAAAAGAAATGAACTTTCAATTTTGTTGGCAAAATTTCCAAATACGGCATCATTTATTTCTGCATAGTTATAGTAGATTACCTTGGCTGTAGTATGGCTTAATATTGTATTGTTTAAAGAATCTATTAGGTCCAATTCATTTTTCGCCAATTGATGTTGATCTTCTAATGGCAGCTTGTTGTATTTACCCAATAACTTTTGGGAAGAACGAAATAAGATTATCACATCAGGCTCAAATTCGTAAAGTTCTGACGCGCTATCGAACACTTGTCTTTCGATCTGGTTAAAATCTGCTTCCCATATTTGAAGATCATAGCCGTTGTCATATCCTAATCCTCTTATTGCTTGGTTTAAAAATTGCGTGGCAGAATCTCCTAATAGTGCAATTTTAAGTGTGCGTAAACCTGCAAAATCTTTTTTTAGGTTTTTTTTGAGTTGCACAAAGTTTTTCATGGTAGTAAAAGTCTATTAATGAATTATTTTTAACTTTTTGTAAAATTTATTTTCTGCGGTAAAGATTACGGTTTATGCTAATAATGTTATAGTTAAAACCTTAGTTTTTAGGATATTTCTCTATTACTTCAATTTTAAGTTTGTCAGGTCCTTGGACCAAAAAGCTGGTTTTATTAATGAACTTATTAGGAGCTAATTCACTAATTATATCAGCTCCATTTTTTACCATATTATCGTAAACCCCTCTAATATTTTCTACAGAAAACCCTATACGATCTATTGTAGTAGTATCAGTAGGTTTAAAACCATCATCTGGGTACCAAGTTCTTTGTTGCTCTGGTTTTCCGTTAATCATAATATTAACATCTCCTAGAATTATCTTGTTCCACTTAAAAAGATTGTTACTCCAAGGTATAGCATTTTCATTCACGGGAATAAGACCTAAATACTTTGTAAACCATTCCGTGGTATAATCTACATCTGATGCCAATAAGTGTATGTGTTCAAAATTATTGTGTTGGTTTTCTGTAAAAACTTCAATTATTTCATTATCTGGCCCATAAAAGTACATCCAATGATGTTCTCTTAATGGATTTATGGGAGTATGTACTTGTATACCACTATTTGTTCGCCAATTAAACTCTTCCTCACCATTTTTTCCAGACCATCCAATGTGCCATAGACTAGTTCCCAAGTGTGTATCTGGCTTTTTTTGTACTTCATTTAGAAAAAAATAAGAATTGTCTGTGGTGTTCAGGAGTAATATATCCTTTTTGTTTTCATTGTAGTTTACGGCAAAGTATTTTTTATAATATTCCGCCGTTTTATTTATTTGGGTTACATTTAATTGAATGTGGTGAAATTTGGCTGGTTTCATTCCTTTCCTTGTTTATTGGGTTTCCAAACGATATAGGGGGAAGTAATCGGAAGAATTATGATTGTTTGTTGTTTTGTTTTTTAATGCAACTAAATTATTGTAAACGTCCAGATTAATTATATATTTCCATACCTTAAATGGAGCGGTTTCATTGGAGAAACCAGATTTAAAGTAAAAAAGGGAATCTTCTTTACTACCAAAACCACCACCAAGGTTTAAATAGGAATAACCGTTTGCAGCGCCCATCAAACGCATTTCATCAATAAGCAGTTTAACAGGATTTAATTTTAAAAAATCTTCACTTGCACCCGATAAATGGTATTGAATAATTTTATCTTTTAAAATAAAAATTGCGCCACCTGCAACTTTTCCTGTAGCATTACACACAGCCAGCATTAACTCCGTATCAAACTGGTTAGAATGTAATAATTCTAGGAAGTATTCTTTAGCGAAAAAATATTCTTTTTTAGCGCTAACACGATGCATATTCTCATAGTAAAGTTCCATAAAACTTTCTATGTCTTCATTTTTTTTGGACTTTTTTATAGTGTAAGTAGCCCTTGATTTATTTATGTATGTCTTTAATCTTTTATGATAAGCACTTAATTGTTCATCTTCTGTCTTAGTTAAGTCTAAGTATACGATATTACCAACAATGGTAGTTGTACCAAGTGAGTTAAGACATTTACTTTGTGCAGGTATAAAAGGGTTAAGCCTAGAAAAAGCACTTACAATATTTAGGTCTTTTAAGAATTGAGTAAAATTATTGTGAAACTGGCCAAAATCAAATGTACTTTTAATGTTTTTGGTCAATGGACCAGGATAACCATAAACAGATGTGGCGTCATTGTATACAGTATTTTCTATTGGTCTAATTAATAGAGGAATAGCAATTGTGCTCTTGTTATGGTGGTAACAAATTAAGATTGGTTCTTCTTTGTAACCTTTTGCTAGTTGGTGGTAATCATAAGTGTGGTAACAATCAGAAAAATCGCATTGTTCTACAACTGCGTCCCATTCCTTTTTTTCCTTTACTACATTGAACATGGAGTTGCATTTAGTCTGTGTTAATATATCTAAGCTTGTGGTCATTGCTTATGATTGTGATTCTGGAGTTCCGGTAAACATGGTCATGGTGTCTGTATCGTTTTCGGCGATACCCTCCCTAATAAGTACTTTTTTAACCGTTCTAAAAAGTATTTGCATGTCCGTCTTAAAACTGATGTTTTTAACATACCATACGTCCAATTCAAATTTTTCTTCCCAACTAATAGAATTACGACCATTAATTTGTGCCCAGCCTGTAATTCCTGGTTTAACATCATGACGTTGCTTTTGAAATTGATTATAAAGTGGCAAATAATGCTCCCATAAAGGCCTTGGGCCTATCATTGACATATGACCGAACAATACATTGAACAATTGGGGCAACTCATCAAGAGAAGTACTTCTAACAAGGCCACCAACCTTGGTAATACGTTGTACATCTGGCACAAAATTTCCATCCTTATCTTTTGGACTTCCCTTCATGGTCCTAAACTTATAAAGGGTAAATATTTTCTCATCTTTACCTGGTCTTCTATGTAAGAAAAAAGGTTTTCCACTATTTGCTATAAAAAGAAGGATGGTAACAATTAAAATAACAGGAAATAAAAGTAGTATTAAGAATAAGGAAGCAAAAATATCTAAAATCCGTTTAAAGAAATTTTTATACATAGTTAGGTTGTGTGTTTTTGTTTAGGATGCTATTATTAATATACTTAAGACAATACTAAGATAAATACTGGTTTAAACAGATTAATAATATTCTAGTTTAAATGTGAAAATTAAGGGTTATAAGACCATTTTTTTTAATCCCAGTCTTATTAGTTGCCGTTACCTGCGTTCAATTTTTTGTTGAACATTTTTAACCACCTCTGCAAATTCTTTGCACAAGATAGATTTGTCATATTTTGTTTCCGCTAGCTTTCTTGCGTTTAACCCCATTGTTTTGCACGTTTCGGGATTTTCTTTTAGATGTACTATAGCGGTAGCTAGTTCATTTGGTTTTTTAGGATCCACAAACATACCACAATTGTATTCCTGAACCATTTTTTTTGTCCATCCTGGAGAGTTAACCAGTATCGGTTTACCTGCAGATAAGCTATCGAATAGTTTGTTGGGAGAATTTGTTGCTAAGATGGGCAAGTCTGCAAAAGTAACGATTGAAACATCGCATAAGTTCACAATTTCGGATAGTTCTTTTAAGCCAAAACCACCAAGAAAATGGGCATTGTGTATTCCCAAATCCTCGCACTTCTTCTTTAAAACAGGTTCTGTTGATCCACCTCCCATAAATAGAAACTCAACATCCTGGTTATTTTTTAATTCTTTAATACCTTCAATTATATAATCCATTCCGTTTGCTATACCCATAGCACCAAAGTATACCGTTTTAAAAGAGTTGGGTTTAACGCCTAGTTTTTTGGCCAGATCAAGATTTTTTTCGCGTGTCCAGAAATAGTCTATTTTAGACATATTAGGTATCATTGCAACCTTTTCCTTTGGGGTGCCGGCAGCTATTACTCCGTCTTCCATACCTGGGGATAGGGCAACCACTTGCTCTGCATTCTTATAAATTGTCCTTTCAAACCAGCGCGCAAGTTTAATAGCAAATTTATTGTTTAAACCACCCATTTGTATGGGCACCTCGGGCCATAGATCCCTAACCTCAAAGATAAAGGGTATTTTTTTTAGTTTTTTTGCTACCAATGCAGGGAAACCAATGGTAAGTGGGGTAGAAGTGGCTATAATTAAATCAATATCTCTTTGTTTTAAAGCCATCCTGGAAGACTTCAACATAAAATTAACAAAAGACAATAACCTTTTAAAGATACTCATGTATTGGCTATAGGGCACTTTTAAATAAATCACCTCTATTCCGTCTACATTTGCCTTATGTATTTTAGTATCAATAGCACTAGAGGTAGTAAGCATGGTTACCTTGTGGCCATTTTTTATCAATTCTTGTGCTATCCAATAGGATCGGGTACCGCCCCAATCATTTGGTGTTTGAAAGTACTGGTGTATGTATAAGATGTTCATTTAATCGTTTGATATAGGTGTTTATATTTGTTGGCAATTAATTTCCATGAAAATCGACTAAAATCTATTTTATTAAGCTCAAATTGTTCATAATTTTTAATAGTATCTTCGATTCCATTTTTTAAACTGACCAAGGAATTAGGTTCTACAACTGTTGCGATTCTTTTCTTAAATGTACCGTCAATTCCTTGATTTCTGCAATGTATAGTTGGTAATCCTTGTGTTAATGCTTCAATATAAACAAGTCCAAAAGTTTCTACTGTAGATGGTAATACAAAGACTTGATTTTGATTGTATATACTTTTTAGGGTTTCTAAGTTTTTTATTGCGCCTAGGTATTTTATGAAAGCTGGAAACTTTTTCGCCGAATGTTTAACACTTTTTTCATATTCTCCTCCTTCTCCTACAATAGTCAACTCATATTTTAAGCCTGAATTATTTAACTGAATTACAGATTTAATTAATTGAACTACATTTTTTCTTCCAACTAGGGAACCAACATATAGTAGTTTGTAAGGTGTTGTTAGAATTTGCTTGGAATTTTTATTTTTTAACCAATAATCATCGATGCCATTATTAATTATTATCGATTTATCCTTAATTAACTCTTTAATATTAGCTATGTTTTTAAGCTTAAAAAAACGCTCTTTTAAGGCATTACTAATAAAAATAATTTTAGAGGATTTTGTTAAGATTTCGTTCGCTAAAGGACTTAAATCAGGTCTGAATCTAAAAAATGCATCTATATCTGTTGACCTGATTGTGACTATATAAGGAATATTAAAATCTTTATATACTTTTAATGCTAAAGCACCATCACTAAAAAGAGTGGTCGCATGAACAATATTGAACTTTTCCTGAATTATTCTAAATTTTAGCGGTTTATACAGAAATTTAATTTTTTTTCTAAAGAAAACTCGGTGGGATGGCTTTAAATAATCGGATACAATATACTCTACCTTTAATGACTCTTTTAAATCAGTTAATTTCTTTTCTTTCCCGTATCTTAAAGGAATGAATATTGTTTGTTCGATATCTTCCTTTATTAAATGTGAATATAAATTTTTGTGGACGCTACTGCCTAGAAAATCATTGCAAATATGTAAACATTTCAATTTTTTCATTAAATCAAATAAAATAGAATTATTAATTAAATTAGAACATATATGGATTTTATGATCATATTCAATCTATGTTTTTTTCAATTATATCTGTCCATTTTTCAACTATGTTGCTCAGATTAAATTCAGATACGTGTTGCATGTTATTTTTTGAAAACTCAATTCTTAATGATTTATTTTGAATTAATTGATTGATTTTGTTCGCCATCTTATTTTTATCAAATGGTTTAATTAAAAAACCATTATGATTATTCCGTATAATTTCATTTGGCCCAGTTGAAATATCAAAACTTACAAGTGGCAGATTATAGGCCATTCCTTCTAAAAGCGTCATTGGAAATCCTTCGTATTTGGATGTCATAACCATTAAAGAGTATTCCGGATATATTTCATACAAATTATTGCTTTGACCCTTAAGTATCAATCTATTTTTTAATCCTAATTTTATAATTTTATTATTAAGCGCTTTTTTTTCTTTTCCAGAACCATAAATATGCCAAACGAAATCAGGGTTGGTATCAAGTACAATTTTAGCTACGTCTATTAAACAAATAAAATTTTTCTGAGGGACTAGTCTTCCGACACTAATAATCTTATTTGAATTTGCATTGTAAATATTCTTGCTTAGTGTTATTTTAGAATCAATAGGATTGTAAATCTGATAAACTTTTTTTGCTTTAGTTTCGGTATAGTAATTCTTTTCATCAGTTTTTGTTAAGCTAATTACAGCTTTTGAAAAAAAGCAAGCAAATTGTTCATTTAATTTTCTAAACTTGTTACTTTTGGTATTTTTAAAACTAGAATGTGACCAATACAAAACATTTGCATTAGTAAAAAAAGAACCAAATACGCCCAGCGGAGCTACTAATTCACCGCAACTAATAATTATTTTAATATCATATTTCTTTATAATAGTCCTTAGTTTAAACGTTGCTGGAAATATTCCTTGTTTCATAGGTGTTTTGTCTCTAACCAAATTGTGAAATTTGATATTCTTATTCCATAAATAGCCATGGTTATCTTGTTGTTGAAAGCTAATTACATGTATAGAGAAGTTTTCTAAATTTTGTAATTCATTTGTAATTATTGAACAAACGCGCGAGATGCCTCCCTTTTCCGATACCTTGGTCAATAAGAAGGCAATATTTTTCTTATACATTTAGTTTGATTAAAAGCTCATTAATTTTATTTTTCATTTCCTTATATTCATCTAGTTTAAATACTTCATTAATTAGAATAAAAACCAGAAAAGCTGTGGATAATTGAATTGTTAATTTTAAAGTAAGACTAAAGTTAAAAGAGTCTATCCACAATAATGAGGAAAATAGGACAAAAGCAATTAATATTCGAGGAAATAAATCCAATAGTTGTTCCTTTATTGGATATCTAATAATTCTATTGGTAAAAAAGCTGTTTATAAAATATTCACATATAGAAAACAATATTAAACCGTAAAGCATTACTTCGACATTAAATTTAGAGGTAATATAGATTAGAGGAATCAATATAATTTTTTTAACTACTTCCAATTTTAAATTTAAATTTGAGTATCCTTTAATTAATAATAAATTTAAATGTAGTATTTGAAGTGGATATAATATTGCAGGAATACACATCAATTGAAGGTAAATGATTGATTCATTCCATTTACTTCCTATCAATAATAATACAATGGATTTTGCTGCCCCAGCTATTATAGCTATTACACAAGAGGTTAAGTAAAAACTAAACTTAATAAATTTGACAAATCCATGTTTTAATTTTTCTCTATCGTCTTGAATAAGGGATAACAATGGAAAACTAATCTTGCTTATTGCTCGGCTTATGGTTCCAGATACTGGCGCTTGAAATTGTTCTGCTCGAGTATAATAGCCTAATGTTAGCGGAGAATATATTTTTCCTATGACTACATAATAAACATTTTTGTAAATTGTATTAATTAATCCAGACAAAAGTACTTTGTAACCAAATCCTGCCAATTCTACAAAGCTCTTTTTATCAAATAAAAGCTGAGGACGCCAGCTACCTAATATAAAATATAATACTGTTTGAATAATTGGTCTAACTAAAATTAAACATATTAAACTCCAAATACCAAAGCTTTGATAAGCTAAAAAAATCGCAAAAACCCCACCAAAAATTGCCGATAAAATATTGATTAAGGCTAAAAGTCTAAAATTCAGTTTTTTAATTAAAATTGTACGGTGTATTATCGAGACACTATTAAATAATATGGTTAGCCCTGCAATTTTAAGAGTTACATTTAATATTTCAATATCAAAATAGTTCGAGATGTATGGTGAAGATAAAAACAATAAAATATATAGTACTACACTTAAGGCTAAATTAGAATAGAAAACAGTATTATAATCTTTATTGTTCGCATCATTTTTTCTTATTAATGCACTACTAAACCCACCCTCTACTATAGAGTTGGAAATTGCCAAAAAAACAGTTATGATACCTATTATCCCAAATTCTTTTGGCTCCAATAACCTTGCCAATATAATGCCAACAAAAAATACTGTTCCCTGATTGAAAATCAATTCAAATGCAGTCCAGTTAAAACTCTTTATAGCGTTTGACTTTAAAGACATTTAATAAAAGAATTTATTGTTTGACAAGGGTTACTGTTTTATAATATATTCGATTTATAATGCCTACCATAAGGAAAAAGAACATCATTGAGAAAGGGTATTTATAAAACACATATAAATTATTATAAAAGTAAAAGGAAATTAGAAAGAGTAGTAATAATTTATTTATCGGATTATTATGATTATAAATAATTAGTTTTAAACACTTTATTAAAGGTATGAAAAACACCAATGAAAGTAATATCCCACCAAATAATCCTTGTTCTCCTAAAATTTCTATGTAACTATTATGAGAAAATTGTCCAATACCATTCATTTTAGGTATTTGTCCTAAACCCACACCAAAAAATGGTTTTTGTTCAAATAACTCAAAACTTTTTTCAATAAGTAAACCTCTTGAATCCTCTCCAACACTACTTGACTCTATTCGGTTCTTAATTCTGGAATTTTGGTAGAAGGAAATGAATTTGTAAGTGCCGTATATAATTAAAAGTGAAAATATTATAGGTTTCAAAAATTTTAAATATGCTTTATCGCTAGCTGGTTTATGGATAATAACCCAATACGCTAAATTGATAAAAATAATTAAGAATAAGCCCCCTCTTGATTGAGTTACAAATGCTATTATGATAAATAAAACAGGTAATAAAACAAGAAATATTGTTGATAAAAAACTTCTTCTTTTTATATGGAAAAAGAAGAGTGAGATATTTGCAAAGTAGCTAAAATAGGAGTAAGCGTTTGCATTCAAAAGGAACCTATCCCTATAGTCTATTCTTGACGCAAAATCTGTAAAACTAAAATTATCGTTTAAGTACATTATTACTATCAGTAAGATTGCGGCTATAATATATCCGTAAAAGAAATAGTCACTATAATCTTGATTTTTTGTAAACGAAATTGCGATATATGCAGATAGAAAGGCTCCTAAAATTGATTTCAAATCCTTGAGGTAATCCTCATAGTAGGTGTAATAAAAAATAGAAAAAAAACCTCCAAGAAATAGTAAAAAGAAGAAAATTAGCTCTGTATTCCTTTTGTTGAAACTTCTAGAATCTTTATTTACAGCTATTAAAAATAAGCTAGGAATTAGGATTATTGTTGAGATGAAATGTTTGTCTAAATATGGACCTAAGGCAATTAGAAAGACTATTGTTATAATAATGAAACAACCAATTACGTGATTTAATTTGTCTACTGGTATAGTCTTGTTGATCATTTATAATTAGAAGAAAGAAATTAAAAATGTAAAATTACATTTTTAATTTCTTTCTTCTAATTATAATCTAAATTAATCTTCAGGACTCATTTGTTCCAAAGAGCTTTTCCCTTTGACAATTTTAAAACAATCATAATGAACTTCTCCACGTTTATCATTATTACCATAGTAAATACCTATTTTGGAATAATCGAATGGATATTTAATTCCTCCACCATTGTCGTATAAATACACAGTGGGATTATCATGAATATCTAAAATTTTATTATCATTTACCCATATTTCATAATATCCTGTATTATCAGGTGTTAATTTAAAATGCGATACAATATCAATCCATTCACCTATTTGGTAAGGAACAGATACACCTTTCTTTTTTCCCAAAGCTGAAGAACTACCGGGCTTATCATTAACTGAATTTTTATCAGTTGCGGTCCAGAATGTGAGATGTGTATCTGTCATAGTCATTGTAAAAGAATTGCTGCCAGCACTATCTGTCCATCTTGTAGGATTATTTTCTGGAATCGCATGATGTTGCAATGCTATTCTATATCCCCCAACAGGCTCCACAATTTTAATTGAAACAGCGTTCCAATATTCAAATCCCCATTCATAATATTTATTGGAATCATTATTTCTGATGGCAAATTCACTTCTTACTCCACCTGCATTTGCAGTAAACTTAACAGCATATTCTCCTGACCTAGCGTTTCCAACTATTTCTGCGTCATTGGTTTCTCCCCTAAAAGTTCCTGAGGACTCCCACGCAGTTTTACCATTTTCAAAATCCTCAATTACTATAATTTCGCCACTGTTTTGGTTTAGATTATTAGAATCTTGATCATTGTTTGATTCAGCATCATTGTTGGGAATTTCAATTTCAATATCAGGGGCTATTGGTTCTTCTATTACTGACGAAATGAATACATCGTTGTCCTGAGAACAAGAAGAGCAAGAAATTATGACTAAACTGAGATAAATAATAGCTGAAAAATAAGGAATTTTTACTTTCATAACTTAAGGTTAAATACGATTGGGGTTTGCAAGTTTGGGAACTTTAAAAAATGTTTTTGATCTATATTTTTCGACATTAATAGTCTTTTATTCGATTAATGGTAATTCAATAGAATAATTTGATTGCGTTAAAATTACGTTCAAATGAGTCAATATGGTTGTTCATCGATGTTTTTTTCGATGAAATGCATTTATTTTTAACAAACAGGTGATAATCAAGCGGTTTCAAAAACGGTTATCTGGTTAGGTTTCTGGCCCAAGTATAACCTTTGAAGAAGAAGTACGTTTAATAAATGGGTGACAGGGTAATATAATCCCTTACAGATTAGGGAATAGGATATTAAAAAACCCTAGACCGTAAAATCTAGGGTTTGAGTTGTTTAAAAATGAATTAGAAGCTATTTTTTTCCTATCTGGTAATACTCAAAATCCATTTCTTTAAGCATTTGCTCATTATATTGGTTACGGCCGTCAAAAATAACGGCTTGCCTTAGTTGTTTCTTTAACTCCTCAAAATCTGGAGACCTAAACTCTTTCCACTCCGTTAACAAAATCATTGCATCTGCACCATCTAAGGTTTCGTACTTAGCGTTAAAATAGGTTATATTAGGAATGTCTTTTAAGTAAAAATGTTGTGCCTCTTCCATAGCTTTTGGGTCATAGGCATGTATTTTTGCACCTCTTTTAACAAGTTCCTTAATAATGTAGATAGCTGGTGCTTCTCTCATATCATCGGTTTGTGGTTTAAAGGCAAGGCCCCAAACCGCAAAGGTTTTGTTGCTAAGGTCTTCTCCATACTTATTAATGACCTTATTTGCTATTACAAATTTTTGGTCGTCGTTTACATCTTCTACCGCACCAATAATTCTTGCTTTATAACCATGCTCTGCAGCCGTTTTTTTAAGAGCTTTTACATCTTTTGGAAAACAAGAACCGCCATAACCGCTACCTGGATATATAAAACTATACCCTATACGGCTATCAGAACCAATACCGATCCTTACTTTATTTACATCTGCATCTACCAATTCACAAATATTGGCAATCTCGTTCATAAACGATATTTTGGTTGCTAACATGGCATTGGCAACATATTTGGTCATTTCTGCAGAACGCACGTCCATTGTAATTAAACGGTCCATGCTGCTTCTAAAGAAAGGCGAATATAACGCCCTCATTTTTTTGGTAGCGCTCTCATCATCAGAACCTACAACTACACGGTCTGGTTTTAAAAAGTCGTTTATGGCGTCACCTTCCTTCAAAAACTCTGGGTTAGAAACCACATGAAATTCAATTTCAGCATTTCTTTTCTCCAATTCAGCTTGGATAGTTGCTCTAACTTTATCTGCCGTGCCAACAGGAACGGTGGACTTATCTACAACAATTAAAGGTGTAGACATATGCTCACCAATTTCTTTGGCAACTTGCAAAACATATTTTAAATCTGCTGAACCATCTTCTCCCATTGGGGTGCCTACTGCTATAAAAGCGATATCGCAATTAGAAAGGTTATCTTTTAAACTGGTGCTGAACAATAAGGTATTATTGTCTATGTTTCTTTTAACCATAGGTTCTAACCCAGGTTCATAGATAGGAATAATACCATCTTTTAGATTTTGTATCTTATTTTCGTCTACATCTATACAGGTTAC
Organism: Croceivirga sp. ABH4_376; assembly: GCF_056160685.1. NCBI lineage: Bacteria > Pseudomonadati > Bacteroidota > Flavobacteriia > Flavobacteriales > Flavobacteriaceae > Croceivirga > Croceivirga sp. ABH4_376. The sequence continues at coordinate 24,868 of NZ_JBSWXQ010000002.1, forward strand.
TTTGTTCCCCATTTCCGCAAAACAGGTGCCACTAACAAGGCCCACATAGCCAGTTCCGATTACTGTTAAATTCATATTTTAGGTTTAACTATTTTATATTTATTTTGAAAGATGTTAATACAAAAACGTCTATTTCTGTTTTTTATGATATTCAGGGTAATCCATAATAGGTCTTATACCAGGCAACAAATTTAGGTATTCCGTTTGTTATAGGTGTTTTTGGTCTATAACCTATATCTTTTATGGTTTCGTCAATATCTGCCCAGGTGGTAGGAACATCCCCTGGTTGCATGGGGAGCATAAGTTTCTGTGCCTTTTGTCCCAAGCTAGTTTCTATTGTTTTAATAAAATCTAAAAGCTCTACGGGTTGGTTGTTTCCTAGATTGTAAATCTTATATTTATCTTCTCTCGCCGCTTGTTCTTGGTCATTAATGATTTTGTGGACGCCATCCACTATATCCTCTATATAGGTGAAATCTCGTTTTAGCTTTCCATTGTTATAAACGTTAATAGGAACATTTTCTAGAATTGCCTTAGTAAATAAAAAAATTGCCATATCTGGTCTACCCCATGGACCATAGACCGTAAAAAAGCGTAAGCCAGTGGTTTTTATTCCAAATAAATGGCTATAAGTGTATGCCATTAGCTCATTGCTTTTTTTGCTTGCCGCATACAAACTTATTGGATGATCTACGTTATCTGTGGTGCTAAATGGAACTTTTTTGTTTTGACCATATACGCTAGAACTACTTGCATACACTAAGTGGTTAATTTTATAATGCCTACAGCACTCCAAAATATTTAAGAAACCTACAATATTGCTTTCAATATATTTTTCGGGTTTTTCTAAACTATACCTTACACCAGCTTGTGCGGCTAAATTACAGACCTTATCAAAATGATTTCTTGAAAATAATTCAAAAAGAAAATCACGGTCTTCTAAATTGGCCCTAGTAAAAGTTAAGTTTTCATTTAGTTTGCTGGTAGTTTCTAAATGAAACGGTTCTACTTGCTCTTTTTCAAACCCTAATTCCTTTAATCTAGCAAATTTAAGTTGTACTTCATAATAATCGTTGATGTTGTCAAGAGCAACAACCTTATGATTGGCATTTATGAGACTCTTGGTTACATGATACCCAATAAAACCTGCAGCTCCAGTAACAAGGATTTTCATTTTATCGTACGTATTTTACTGTTAATTATAAATAACCCTTTATTCTTTTCAAAAATATACATTCCAATGGCAACAAACCATTAATATTGCAGAATAAAAATAGAGTTTTTAGTTTGGTGACTTATCGGCTTTTTTTGCGTCTTATCTAGAACTACTATTTCTGACCAGATGGTTATGTTTGTAGTTAATCGATTTTATAATGTATTTGCCGAATACTATTTAAAATAATGCAGTTAGGCCGTTTTAACAACTAAATTTATTCTCAATTCTAACTATGGAATTTTAACATTAACCTAAGACCGATAAATGAAAACCACTACAGCAGTTGAAAAGATATGGTTGTCTCCGCCCCATATGGGAGAAAACGAAGAGCGCTATGTAGCAGAGGCCTTCAAGACCAATTGGATAGCACCACTTGGACCTAATGTTCAACAGTTTGAAAATGCCATTGAAAATTTTGTGGCTAATAATACCTACGCCGCATGTCTAAGCTCTGGTACGGCTGCCTTGCATTTGGCTTTAGATTTATTGGGTGTTGGTTTGGGTGACGAAGTTATATGTCAAAGTTTTACGTTTGCAGCTTCTGCCAATCCGATAACTTATTTGGGAGCCAAACCAATTTTTATTGATAGTGAACAAGAAACCTGGAACATTTGTCCAAACCTATTAGAAAAGGCTATTGTAGACAGAATAAGTGCAGGTATTAAGCCTAAAGCTATTGTTGCGGTACATCTTTATGGTATGCCTTACCAGGTAGGGCCAATTCATACCATTTCAGAAAAGTATGATATTCCTATAATAGAAGATAGTGCAGAGGCTTTAGGAAGCACCTATATGGGGAATAGCTGTGGTACATTTGGTGAGATGGGGGTGCTATCTTTTAATGGTAATAAAATCATAACAACATCTGGCGGTGGGGCCTTATTGACCAAGACTAAAGAAAATAAAGAAAGGGCGGTTTTTTTAGCCACACAAGCAAGGGATAACGCACCACATTATCAACATTCCGTTATAGGATACAATTATAGGATGAGTAATGTATTGGCCGGTATTGGAAGGGGGCAAATGGAAGTTTTGGCAGATAGAGTCTCGGCTAGAAGAAATAATTACAATTTTTATAGAAAGGAATTAGGTGAATTATCTGAAATAAGCTTTCTTGAAGAGCCAGAAGGTTTTAGTTGCAATAGGTGGTTAACATGTATTTTGACGCCTAATTACAACATTAGGGAAAAATTGAGATTAGCACTTGAATTAGAAAATATTGAGTCTAGGCCTCTTTGGAAACCAATGCATTTACAGCCAGTTTACAATACTAATCTAGCTTACACCAATGGGGTTAGCGAAGATTTGTTTAATCGTGGTTTGTGTTTGCCTAGTGGATCTAGTCTAACTGAAAAAGACTTAAAACGAATCTGCAATATTCTTAAAAACGTACTTCTATGATTAAGGAATTTTTAAAAGAAAATGGCAGGCGCTACGCTTCAAAATGGACGGTTTTATCAATTGATTTAGCAATTGTAAGTGTTTCATTTATTTTAGCCTATTTAGTTCGATTTAATTTAAGCCTAAATTTTGAGGTGGATAATTTATTGATTCAGCTCCCTATTATCGTAGCATTATTCTTAACTGCATTTTTATTTACCAATAGCTATAAAGGGGTTGTAAGACACACAGGAATTAAGGATGTTTATGCCATATTTAATGCGGTTTGCTTAGGAAGTATTGGAGCTATTGCTACCGTAATGCTTAATAGATACTTTGGAATATTAGATCAGTTTACAATACCCCTTTCCATAATTATCATAAATAGCTTGCTAACATTTTTTGCATTGGCAGCTTCCCGATTTTTATTCAAGGTAGCTTATGAAAGTGTTTTAAAAATGGGGCAGGAGCCGTCCAAAAATATAATTATTTACGGAGCCGGAGAATCGGGCATAATTACTTACAACACCTTAATGAATCATTCTAAGATTGCGGCTAGGGTAATAGGATTTGTAGACGATAATCTAAAAAAAGTAGGTAAACAGATTAATGGGGTTAAAGTATACGACAAAAGTATTTTAACGGAAGATTTTGTCAAGTATAACGCAATAAATGAAGTTATTTTTTCTATCCAAAGCATTAATGCAAAGCAATTAAGAGAATTGGTTAATGAGATAGTAGATTTACCTGTAAAGGTTAAAATTGTACCTCCGGTTGAAGATTGGATCAATGGTGAATTGAAGCTTTCCCAAATCAAAAGAGTACAGATAGAAGATTTATTGGATAGACAACCAATTGAAATAAAAAATAGTAAAGTATCCAAAGACTTTGAAGATAAGGTTATTATAGTTACAGGTGGTGCAGGCTCTATTGGGAGTGAGTTGGTAAGGCAAATATGTAGATACAAATACAGATCTTTAATAGTCATAGACCAGGCAGAATCACCTTTATATGATTTACAACAAGAGTTAAAACAAGCAGGTTTTTTCAATTTTATTCCAATAGTTAGTGACATTCGGGACAAGAATAAAATGAGACAACTTTTTGATGAGTATAAGCCAGATAGAATTTTTCATGCAGCTGCGTACAAACATGTTCCATTGATGGAGCAAGACCCTTATGAAGCTATTAAAATTAATGTAGCCGGCACTAAAACAATAGTAGATTTGGCTTTTGAGTATGCTGTTGAGAAATTTGTTTTTGTTTCCACTGACAAGGCAGTGAACCCTACAAATATAATGGGGGCAACAAAGCGAATTGCTGAGATGTACATTAGTTGTAAACAACAGGAGGGAAAAACTAAGTATATAACAACTCGTTTTGGAAACGTTTTGGGTTCTAATGGTTCTGTTATTCCGTTATTTCGAAAGCAAATAGAAAAGGGAGGCCCTTTAACCGTAACGCACAAAGATATTACTAGATATTTTATGACTATACCAGAAGCCTCTCAATTGGTATTGGAAGCTGGTGCTATGGGTAAAGGTGGTGAGATTTTTATTTTTGATATGGGAGAATCAGTTAAAATTATTGATTTGGCTAAAAACATGATACGTCTATCCGGTTTACACTATCCTAACGATATTGATATTAAAATCACGGGATTAAGACCTGGAGAAAAATTATATGAAGAGTTGTTGGCAAACGGAGAGAATACACTACCAACTTATCATGAAAAGATATTAATTAGTAAAGTAAGGGAAATAGAATACTCAAAAGTGAGAAATTTGATTGATGAACTCTGTGTAGCAAATCTATTTTTTAAAGATAACGTGGTACAATTAATGAAGAATATAGTTCCTGAATTTATTTCCAATAATTCTGATTTTTGTAAATTCGACAAAATCAAAGAACACAATAAAAAAAGCACTTCTGCAATAGAAACAACACTTTACAACAATTAAAAACAAACACTTTAAAGAACACTTAGATGAATTATAAAATACAACTTGTAGGATATCTTTTTTTATTACTACTCGTATTTTCCTGTGCCTCTCCAAAAAATGTAGTCTATTTTCAAGACGCTGGTTCATATGAAACACTGGTTAACGAAAATACCTTTACTTCAAAATTCAAGGTGGATGATTTAGTTAGTATTCACGTTTCTACATTGGATCCGGAAGCCAGCGTGCCTTTTAATTTGTTTAGAGGGGCAGAAGAGGGGATGAGTGGTGTAAGACCTGAACAAGTAAACTATTTGGTAGACAAAAATGGAGAGATTGATTTTCCAGTTATTGGAAAAATTAAGATAGAGGGTCTGTCTCCTAACGAAACACGCGAATTATTAAGGGAAAAATTGAAAGACTATCTTAAAAATCCAATAATAAATATTAGAATTAGAAATTTTACCGTCACCATATTAGGTGCAGTTAATAGACCAGGAACGTATCCTATAAATGGCGAGCAAATAACTATCTTGGAAGCATTAGGCTATGCGGGAGATATTAATATTAAAGGTAGAAGGGATAATGTAATGGTTATTCGAGATTTTGATGGAGCTAAAGTTTACAATAGAATTAATTTGAATGAAAAGAATGCTCTGAAATCACCAGTATACTACCTAACACAAAATGATGTAGTCTATGTAGAACCTAATAAATCTGGGAAAACAGAATCTAGTCTTGATCAACGTGCTACTATTGCCATATCTATTGCATCTGTGTTAATAACATCAACAGTGTTATTACTAACCAGAAATTAATCGCATTTACAACATTATCTTAAATCTGTTTAATGGATTCAAACGAGATTTCTAAAAATACTCTTGATTACAGGGAGTTGGCCAAGCCATATATAAAAAAATGGTATTGGTTTATATTATGTGTGGTAATAGCTTTAATATTAGGAATACTAAAAATTCGCTACACTAATCCTGCCTATGCTATAACCTCTAAAATTCAAATATTAGATGATAACTCTTCGAGCTCTGAATTGGCAGCCTTTACTGAACTTGATTTTTTTGGTGCTGGAGGCAATGAAATTTTAGATGAGATTGAAATTTTAGGAGCAAGATCTAATTTTGTGGAAATTGTTAAGGAATTAGGTCTGAACATTGGAATTACAGAGCTAGGAAATATTAGAGATACAGAGGAATATCTCAATCCTTCATTTAAGGTCAATTTTGTAGCTCCGGATTCTGTGATTTTTAAAGCTGATATCGAGTTGTTTGTAAGTCCAATATCTAAAACATCTTTTGAATATTTTTTAGAGGACGAAAACATTATAAGAAAGCTTTCCTATGGCAATAAAATTAAAACTGTAGCGGGCGATATTATCATTACTCCTAGAATAGAAAAAACTTCGGAACTTATTGGGAGAAATTTCAAAATAAACATAGACCCTCTTTACGAGGTTGCTGAAAAACTTCAATCTAAAGTAACCATAGGCACTATTAATCAACAATCTTCCAAAATAATTAATCTTACTACAGAAGATGAGATAATTCAAAGGGGTAAAGATTTATTAAACATGCTCATATCTAGATTTAATATTAATGCTATAGAAGATAAAAAAGCTATTGCTGATCGTACATCAACTTTTATAAATGACCGAATTGGCGAAATATATGGTGATTTGTCTAATGTAGATGAAAATGCCGAAGAGTTTAAATCTGGTAAGGGAATTGCTGATATAGCAACCCAAACAAGTGTTAATTTAAATCTAGGGGCCAATAGTCAGCAAGAGTTGCAAAATGCCTCTGTGCAGTTAGACATAGCGTCTAGCATGAAGGATTTACTTGATGCTCAGGAAGGTTACGAATTATTGCCTGCTAATGTGGGAATTGCAGACCCGACTATTGCTACTACTACTGCAAGATATAATGAATTGGCCTTGCAACGTAAGCGACTTTTAGAAAGTTCAAATGAAAAGAACCCTATAATAGTAAATTTAGATCAGCAATTGGATGGTTTAAAACGCAGCATGAAATCTAGTCTAAATAGCGTTGAAAATAATTTGAGTCTACAGGTTAATAGTTTAAGTAGCCAGTTATCCAAAATAAATTCTAGGATTTATTCTGCTCCTAAAAACGAGCGTGCGTTAAGAGATATTACTAGGCAGCAGCAAACAATTGAATCCCTATATCTATATTTACTGCAAAAACGAGAAGAATCTCAAATAACATTTGCCTCAGCTACGCCTAAATCTAAAGTAATTGATAAAGCCTATCTAATCAGCAATGATCCAATAAAACCTAAAAAAGCACTTGTTTTATTGGCTGCATTTATTTTAGGGATTTTAATTCCATTTTCAATAATCTATCTAAATGAATTAATAGACAATAAAATTCATAATAAACTTGATTTGGAGGGTTTAGGTGGTAATATTCCCGTAATGGTAGAAGTTCCAAAAGTAGCTAAAGGTGATTCAAAATTAGTTCAAAAAGACGATAGGTCGGTGCTTTCTGAATCTTTACGAATTTTAAGGACAAATCTTAATTATGTACAGAAATCTCAAAAAGTAAATCCAGATAATATTTTTTATGTTACTTCAAGTGTTCCGGGAGAAGGAAAAACGTTTATATCCTCAAATTTATCGGCAATTTATGCTAGTACGGGTAAAAAAGTTTTGCTTATAGGTGCGGATATTAGAAGTCCAAAAATACATGAGTTCTTTTCTCCTGATAAGGATTCGCAATTCTTTTTATCTAATTCGACCAATCAAATAGAAAATGGTTTGACAGAATTTTTAATAAACCAAGATTTAGCTGTTTCTGATATTATTACACCGGTAAATGTAAACGACTACGATATAGATATAATTTTTTCAGGTAAAATTCCACCAAATCCAACTGAACTATTAATGAATGATAGGCTTGGGGAATTGTTTCAAGAAGTTTCTAAGAGTTATGACTACGTTATTGTAGACACAGCACCAATGATGGTAGTCACGGATACTGTGCTTATTAGTGAATATGCTAGTCAAATTCTGTACGTTGTAAAAGCAGATTCTACTGAGAAGAAAGTTATAGATTTTCCAAAAAAATTAAAACAAGAAGGTAAGTTAAATGGGCTTTCTTTTATAGTGAATAATGTAAAGCAATCTGAATTGGGTTACGGCGGAAAGTACGGATATGGCTATGGACAGGAAGTTAAGCCATGGTGGAAATTTTACTCCAAATCCTAATAAAAAGTATTTATGGTATTATGAATTAAGCAATCAATTTGATTGCTTTTTTTATGGCTTAATGTAATTTTTTTTAACCCATCTACATGTCGCATGTGATGTACATCGGAGCCAATAAAATCAATTAAATTGTTATCTAAAAGGTAATAAGCAATTTTTTGAATTTCTTTACCGTAATAACCACTTAAAGACAACATATTCAGTTGTAATTTTATTCCATTTTCTTTAAAGCGATGAAACACCCTTGGGCTTTTATGAAAATATAAATAACGTTCAGGATGCGCCAGAATAGGAAAAATTTGCTTGGACTTAATTTTTTCTACAGCCGCATCAAAGTTAATACTTGGTTGTAAGTAGGACATTTCAATCAGCAAATAATTATCGCTTAATCTTACTATTTCATCTTTTGATAGAAGATTCTCAAAATTATCGTCTATCATATGTTCTGCAGCAAACTTTAGCCGTAGATTAGATAATTCATTTTCGTTTATAGCTACCTTTAATAGGTCATAAGCTTTATTAATACTGGCTCTATCATTGTCATGGTAATTATGCATAATATGTGGAGTACAAACGAATGATTTTACTCCAAATTCGTTCAGACTTTTGAGTAAAGCAATAGCTTCTCCTACGCTTTTAGCACCATCATCAATTCCAGGTAATATATGATTGTGTATGTCTACAAATCCATTTAGTAAATCAACCAAGTATTGTTTTTTGGAAAAAAAACTGAACATACTAGAATTTTTGGCAAATGTAAGCTTTGTTCAATAAAATTTTTTGCTCAAATTAAATTTATGAATTTTGGTTAAACTCTAAAAAGTTGATGGTTGTATAATAAGCAATTGAATAAGGTATGAGTTCTATCTGAAAAAAGTTTCTTGAATTTAGAAAGATAGATAAAATAGATATAGCTCTTTCCTTTAGGTCGAGCGCAGTGGAGACTTAGTCTTAGTTATAAGTTAGAAGTTATGAGTTAATAGTTACAATTTAAAAGTACGGAGTATTAAGTAAAGAGTGTTTAGCACAAAGTACCATTTATTGCGTAATACTGAACTTGTTTCAGCATCTTTTATTAAGTTAGAAGTTAAGAGTACAAAGCACTATTAAATAATTGCGCTATGTCATTTCGATAAGAGTAGCAGTGCTACGACTGAGAAATCTGCTAAAAAAACAAATACAAGTGCTCCCTTCAGTAAGGGGAGCTGTCCGCAGGACTGAGGGGTCTGTTTTTCCAGTTATAAGATATTAGTTAATAGTTATAAGAAAGGAGTATTAAGTAAAAAGTGTTAAGTACAAAGTGGTTTGTGTTTCGTCATACTGAACTTGTTTCAGCATCTTAGTTTTTAGTTAATAGTTGTTAGTTAAAAGTACAATGCACTATAAAATACTTGCGCTATGTCATTTCGATAAGAGTAGCAGCGCTACGACTGAGAAATCTCTTTAGGAGTAAAAATTAAAAAGTAGTAAGTACTAAGATTTGCCGTCATGCTGAACTTATTTCAGCTTATTCTGTTTTAAAAGTAAAGTCCACAGGCTAATTATATGCAATCGATTGCACAAATAAAGAAAAAGCTTATATTTACTATAGGTATTAATTACACCTTTGATTGATTTTAACTGTTGGCACCACGAGTTTAAACTGCAATAAAACAAAAAACCAATACACTTGGGTGTCTAAAATTAAAATCATCTTAAACCATAACTAAAAACAAACTTTTCGCACCATGTTAAGCTGCAAAAAAATCGTAATTCTGCTGGTTGTCATCGCCAATTTCTATCAACTCACAGCACAGAGCACTACTTCCCAAACGGAAGAATTTCAACTATTTTATCAAAACAAAGTAGCTCCAATTATTGTTGATAAAGCGGATGCAGAAACAGTACTTACGGCGGCCAATCATTTGGTAAAAGATATAGCATCCGTAACAGGTAAGACACCCCGATTATTTTATAAAAAAACTACAGGTAAAACGGCAATCTTAATTGGAAGTTTGAAAAGTCCGCTAATTCAAGAATTGATAAAAACAAACAAAATTAAAGTAAACGATATTGAGGGCGAATGGGAACGTTTTAAGCTACTAACGATCGTAAATCCATGGAAAGGGTTGGACACGGCACTGGTAATAGTGGGGAGCGATAGAAGGGGTACGGCTTACGGAGTATTTGAACTTTCTAAACGCATAGGTGTTTCCCCATGGTATTGGTGGGCAGATGTACCTATTGCAAAACAAGCTCAAGTGGTGTTTAAAAATCTAAATTATACCAGTAAGGCTCCATCCGTAAAATATAGGGGTGTTTTTCTTAATGATGAGGATTGGGCGCTAAAGCCATGGGCCAGTAAATTAATGGACCCTGAAATTGGGGATATTGGCCCAAATACCTATGCAAAGGTTTGCGAACTTTTACTGCGATTAAAAGCAAATATGTTGGCCCCGGCCATGCATGAGGTTACCGGAGCTTTTTATAAGTATCCCGAAAATAAAATAGTAACGGACCGTTATGGAATTCTTATGACCACCAGCCATGCAGAGCCTTTGCTTTACAATAACACCACGGAATGGGATAAACAAAAGAATGGAGAATGGGATTATGTGACCAATAAAGATGGTGTACTGGCCGTAATGGATGCCCGTGTACAAGAAGCGGCCCCATTTGAGAATATTTACACCGTGGGAATGCGGGGTATACACGATACGGGTATGAAAGAGGTTCCAGAAGGGTACACTAAAGCGGGAGTTTTGGAACAAGTAATTAGAGAGGAACGTACTATTTTGCAGAAACATATTCAAAAAGAACCAGAGGCTATTCCTCAAATATTTGTGCCCTACAAAGAGGTATTGGATATTTATAAAAGCGGCATGCAATTACCAGAAGATGTTACCATTGTATGGCCAGACGATAATTACGGATACATCAAAAAACTAAGTAATCCATCAGAAGCGAAACGCAAAGGCGGAATTGGGGTTTACTATCATATTTCTTATTTAGGTTCACCCAATGACTACCTCTGGCTTAATACCACCCCGCCGGCCTTAATGTTAGAAGAAATGGGTAAGGCTTACCAAACAGGAGCAGATACGTATTGGTTGCTTAATGTAGGCGATATAAAACCTGGGGAATTAGGAATGCAACTGTTTTTGGAGATGGCATGGGATGTTTCCGCTTTTGACTTTGAAAATAGTAATGATAAAATTCCAACCTATTTGGGCGAGCTGTTTGGAGCGCATTACCAAGAGGACTTTAAGCAAATTTTTACGGAATATTTTAACCTTGGTTTTGAACGTAAACCAGAATACATGGCATGGGACTGGCGCTGGAACAGTTTGGATGCCAAAGAAAACATAAGGGATACCGAGTTTTCTTTTCAGAATTATAACGAAGCGGAGACGCGCTTAAAACGATACAATACTATTGCAACTAAGGTAAAATCTATTTATAATGCTATTCCAAAGGACCTGAAACCAGCCTATTATCAGTTGGTTCTCTATCCGGTGGTAGCGGCACATTTGGTAAACCATAAAATGCTTTTGGCCCAAAAAAACAGGTGGTATGCGCAGCAAGGTAGGGCGGCAACCAATAATTTGGTAGATAAGGTTAAAATGTACGACGATAGTTTAGGGCTAATTACCAAAGCATATAACGGTTTAAGTAACGGGAAATGGCAGGGCATGATGACCGCACCAGACCGTTTACCAGAGTTGCAAATGCCATCCATGGAAACCATTTCACTTTTAGATGAACCGGCATTTTCACTTTTTATACCTAATGGAAATACCAATAATGGTTTTTATGTATTGCCAAAATTTTATCGCAGTACCCAAAAATCGCACACCATAGAAATTTTTAATAAATCTAAGCAACCCCTTATCTGGCAAGTTGTAAGTGCACCGGAATGGGTAAAAATTACTAAAACGAAAGGAAAAACCATTCTAGAAGAACAGATAGCTGTTGAAATAGACTGGGCCAAAATTCCAGATGAACGTTTCCTTAAGGGAGAAATCAAATTTATTTTGAATGGTAAGGAGGAAAGTGTTTTACTCGCTGTGGACAATAAAAAAGCGCCAGATGGGGTATTGTATGCAGAAGATAATGGTGTCGTAAGTATTAATCCTGCAAAATTTTCACGAAAAGAGGAAAAGAATGGGGCTAAGGTAGCTGTGATTGATGGTTTAGGTTATTTAGGAGCTTCGGTACAGTTGGGTAGTGTAACGGATAAGGGTTGGGCAAATACCTCTGTAGCTTATGATTTTTATTCGGATAAAGCTGGCTATGTAACGGTGTATACTTATGCCTTACCGGTTTTTGGAAAAGATGAAGTTACGGGCACACGCTATGGCGTTCAAATAGATAATAGCCCTATACATTGGGAAGCTACAGCTTCTGAAGAATATTCGTTTGAATGGCAGAGTAACGTAATCCGTAATGCAGCTATCAATACCAGTAAAATTTGGATTCCCAAACCGGGTAAACATACGTTAAAGTTAGTGGGTGGTAATCCGGGAATGGTAATCCAAAAAGCAGTTATTGATTTTGGGGGATTGCAGGCATCTTACAAAGGTCCGGCACCTACATATAAAAAATAGTTTTAGTGAGATAGTTTAGTTTTTAGTTAGAAAGGCTCTCATGGATTTGAGAGCTTTTCTTTTGTGGTAATGTTTTAACTAACAGATAATCGTGTATTCATTAGCAAGCCTACTTCCCGATACAGAAATTGGAAAAAATATTACCCAACAATTCATCATTGGTAACTTGGCCGGTTATCTCGCCTAAATGGTATAAAGCTTCCCGGATATCAATAGCTACTAGATCGCTGCTTAGCCCCATGTCCATACCTTCTTTTACCTTGGTAATTTCTTCTAGTGCTTTAAGTAAAGAATCATAATGCCTACTATTACTTACAATAGTATTGTTATTACCCAATTGCCCTTTTACGGTTAGGTCTAGAAGCATGTCTTGTAACTCTTTGAGACCCGTGCCGGTTTTGGCAGATAATAATAGGGCCTCTGGTAACCGTTCTTTTAAATTGGTTTTTTCAGATTCCTTAAGGTTTTCGGCCTTATTGGCTAGCACTAGAATCCGTTTGTGTGGAAATTTATCTTGTAACAGTTTAATTTCTGCCAGTTTATCTTTACCGGCTTCAAACAAATAGAGCACCACTTGTGCTTTTTCAATTTTTTCAAAAGCACGTTGTATCCCTATTTTTTCTACATGGTCTTCCGTTTCTCGTATGCCCGCGGTATCTATAAACCGAAAAGTAACCCCACCAACTGCTATTTGGTCCTCAACCGTATCTCTAGTAGTGCCGGGAATATCACTTACAATAGCCCTTTCTTCGTTTAACAAAGCATTAAGCAGGGTAGATTTACCCACATTAGGTTCGCCTACAATAGCTACGGGTATCCCTTCTTTTAAAACATTACCCAAGGCAAAAGAATCAATAAGCCCTTTTAAAACTTCGGTAATACGATTTAATAAATTTAAGAATTGGGTGCGATCCGCAAATTCAACGTCTTCTTCGGAAAAATCCAATTCTAACTCTATTAAAGAGGCAAAATTTAATAGTTCTTCCCGTAGTTCTTGTATTTGGTTGCTAAAACCACCACGCATTTGCTGTAAGGCAATTTCGTGGCTTGCCTTGCTGTCCGAAGCAATTAAATCTGCCACGGCTTCTGCTTGGCTCAAATCCATTTTACCATTTAAAAAAGCGCGTAGCGTAAATTCGCCCTCAGTGGCCATGCGGCAGCCCTTTTTTAAAAATAGCTGTATTATTTGTTGTTGTATATACATAGAGCCATGACAAGAAATTTCTATAACATGTTCTCCCGTGTAAGAGTTTGGTCCCTTAAAAATGGATACCAATACTTGATCTAACGTTTTATCACCATCCTTAACGTATCCAAGGTGTATGGTATGGCTTTTTTGGGTAGTTAGTCTTTTTTTATGGATAGATTGAAAATGGGCATCTACCCATTCAATTGCTTGTGGTCCAGAAATACGTATTACGGCAATGGCACCCATTCCAGAAGGGGTAGCCAAGGCAATTATGGTATCGTCATATAACATATTGCAAAAGTACAAATTAGAGGCGGGCTGTAACATTTTAAAACAAATTGCGTCACATAGGTGTATTCATCAATAAATCAATCAAAATGACAATTACACAAACAAGGGCAATGCGTAAGGATAATACGTTATTGGCCATAACACATTTAAGTCAGTTATTGCATTACGTAACCGGATTTGGCGGTTTTATAGTACCGTTAATTCTATGGTTGGCATCTAAGAACGATGTTGAAGGTATGGACGCGCATGGTAAATCCATTATCAACTTTCAATTAAGTATGCTACTGTACATATTTATAAGCATACCGGCCATACTTTTATTTGGTCTGGGTATTTTATCCTTAATTTTTGTTGGGATATTAGGTTTTGTGTTGCCTATTGTAAATGCGGTAAAAGCTGCCAATGGCGAAGCACCTAGTCAGTTCTTGACTATCCGTTTCATCGGTTAGGCAAAATAAGTTTGCGCCAAATATTTTTTATAACCTAAATACCTCCTAATTTTGTGTCCAATGGGAGCGGTAAAAAAGTATTTGGCCATTTTCTTCTTAGTTGCTTTTGCCTTAAGGCCCGCTTACTTTGTAGGTTATTTTTCCTATTTTCAATTCAATATTGATTTTTTTATAGAGAACTATTGTATTAACAAAGAACGGCCAGAGCTAAAATGTAATGGTAAATGTTACCTTATGGAGCAGCTAGCTGCTGCTGATCAAAGCAAAAAAGAGCAACAGGCAGATCATGCTGTTCTATCATTACTAGAAGCTTTTGTTCCCTTATTTGTACCACAGGAATATAGCGTTAAGCTAGACAAGCAAACTTTCACAAAAGTATTGAACAACCACTTTAAAGAAGACATGTGGGAACAATATGCAGGTACGCCCAATTTAAGACCTCCAATAAGTTAAAACTTTCTTTCCATTTATTTTTTAGGCTTTTAGTACTAGCCTTAAATAGTACTTTTTACATATAAAAACAGTTAAATGAAAGTTTTAAAATATGCGGCATTTTGTATGCTGTTAACTATTGGTATGTCTTGTAGTAATGATGATGACAAGTTAGACCAAATAACAGGTGAAGGCACCTTAAAAATTGAATTTGATAATGCCTATGCTGGTTCTGATTTGTTATTGGGAACCGCCTACCCAGGAAATGGTACCGAACGCTTAACTATAGAAACCTTTAAATACATTGTGAGTAACATAAGTCTTACGCAAGAAGACGGTACGGTATTTACCTATCCAAAAGACGAATCTCTTTTTGTTATTGATGAATCTGATAACGCTTCTCGCTTTATTTCACTACCCAATGTACCAGCTGGTAACTACACCAAAATTACCTTTGGTATTGGGGTAGACCAAGAAAAATACCTTCAGGGTGCAGAGGGGCAGGGCGATTTTTTAGCGATTGCAACAGATGCAGGTATGCTATGGTCTTGGCAAGCAGGTTATAAGTTTATTCGTTATGAAGGAAGTTTTAGTTCTGATAACAGTACAGAAGAAACCGCTTTTGCCATACACATGGGGAGCCATGGTACCGCATTGGATAATTATAAGGAAATTACCCTTGATTTACCGGTTTCTGCCAAATTGCGAACCGATATAACTCCAGAAATTCATGTAGTTGCAGATTTGGCAGGCGTTTTAAATGCAGAAACAATCTTGTATTTGGCAGATAAGGCGCAAATCCATGTAGATCCTGTTAAGTCGCCACAAATAGCGGTGAATACTTCAAAAATCTTCACGGTAGACCACGTGCATAACTAAAGAATAAAACCTTCCCTTTGCTACTAACAAAGGGAAGGTAAAATACGTATTGCAATGCAAAAGTGGATTGTACTCTCAGCGGTTATTGGGCTTATCATAGGGTGCCAAAACAACGCTGAAAAAGAATATATAACGGTACCAACACCAATGGAACTTTCTGTACCCACTAACTTTCCTGAGGTTGCTTACAATTTGGAGGCAAACCCTTTGACCGAGGAAGGTTTTGAATTGGGAAAGAAACTATTCTATGATGGAAGATTATCTTCTACCGGTGTTATTAGCTGTGGTTTTTGCCATGAACAAGCGTTTTCTTTTACGCATCATGGGCATACGGTGAGTCATGGAGTTAATGGTTTGGAGGGATTTAGAAATGCACAACCCTTACATAATCTTGCCTTTTTTAATGAATTTACGTGGGATGGTGCTGCTATTCATTTAGACCTACAACCAATAATTCCTATTACAAGTGAGGTTGAAATGAACGAGCGTTTACCTAACGTACTTTCTAAGTTAAAGGCAGATAAAGATTACCCTAAGTTATTTACCAAAGCCTTTGGAGATGATGCGATAAATAGTGAACGATTATTGAAAGTGCTATCCCAATTTATGCTACAAATGGTTTCTGGTAACAGTAGATATGATAAATACAACAGGGGAGAAGGCGAAATGCTAACGGACAAAGAATTGGCCGGATTAGAGACCTTTAGACAAAAATGTGCTAATTGCCATGCAGGCGAATTATTTACGGACCAAAGCTACAGGAACAATGGATTACCCATAAACCCAAATTTTCCTGAGGAAGAAGGCCGAAAAAGAGTAAGTGGGTTTCAAGACGATTTTTACAAATTTAGGGTGCCTAGTTTAAGGAATATAGAGCTAACATTTCCTTATATGCATGATGGTAGGTTTGGGACCTTGGAAGCGGTATTGGATTTTTATGCCAATGGTATGGTTACCAATGGTACTATAGACCCAAGCTTAATAGACGGTAGCGGAAATTTAGGTATACCCTTGTCAACTACTGAAAAGGAAAATATAATCGCATTTTTAAAAACATTAACGGATAATGAATTTATTGAAGACAAACGATTTGCGGAGTTTTAACCTCTTGTTCTGTTTTATTTTAGTAGGATTTATGGCAAATGCCAATCCTTGTCCGGAACCTTTGGGTACGTATAAATTTGAGTGCGACTTCTGTGGCTGTGCAACAACCGGAGGTAATTTTGGATTTGGGACGCTGGGTAACACCAATTTTATAGGGGTACGTTATAGCTACCAACAATTTGAATCTAAGGATGGTATTTTTGAGAATAGTCCTACCAGTCAGGAACATTTTAATACCTATCAAGTATGGGCTAAAATACCAATTGCCTCTAATTTTCATATTACGGCAACGGTACCTTACCAAGATTTAAATAGGGAGTTTACTGACCGTATGGAGCAATTAAACGGACTAGGGGACATTAGCTTCATTGGTTGGTATACCTTAAATTTTAAAAAGGACCAAATCCAAGATGAGGAGGCAGATTCAAATAAGATTGTTATGCCAGAATACTCAGGTCATTCATTAAGGTTTGGAATAGGTATAAAACTACCAACGGGAGAATTTGAACAAGTTCTTACGGAAAGGGTAAATCCAGGTTTTCAATTGGGAACCGGTAGTACTGACGCTATTTTTTCTGTGGGCTATAGTTATAGCAAGAAAATGTTTGGGGTAAACGCTACAGCAAGCTACTTTTTAAAAGGTGAAAACAGGAACGAGTATCGGTTTGGAGACCAACTCAGCTATAATGCTAAGGTGTTTAATGGTTTTTTGGTAGGCACAAACGTATTAGCTCCCTTTGTGGGGTTTAGTGGCGATTTTTTCCAAAAAATAGAACAGTACGGAGACCAATTGCCAGATACCAATGGGTATATGCACTTGGGTACAATAGGGGCAGAGTTGAGTTTGAAAAGATTGGTTTTAGGTGCAGATATTGGTATTCCCTTACGCCAAGAATTATTTGCAGACGATGTGAAAATTAAACAACGTTTGTTGTTTTACTTGAATTACAACTTATAGGTTAAAGCAAAAAACCACCGTTTTCACGGTGGTTTTTTTTAAGATTATCTATTTTGGAATTACCCGTTTAACATAACCGGCATTACCAACATAGTTACTTTTTCTCCCTCATCTAGACCATCTGCTGGGGTTAAAATACCTGCTCTATTAGGCAAGCTCATTTCTAAGGTAACATCATCAGAAGAAAGGTTGTTTAACATTTCTACTAAAAAGCGTGAGTTAAACCCAATTTGCATATCGTCTCCTTGGTATGCACAAGACAAACGCTCTTCTGCCTTGTTGCTATAATCTACATCTTCTGCAGAAATATTTAACTCTGCACCTGCAACTTTCAAGCGTATTTGATGCGTTGTTTTATTAGAGAAAATAGACACACGCTTAACACTACTTAAAAACTGTGAACGGGATATACTCAACATATTAGGGTTTTCTTTTGGTATTACCGCTTCATAGTTTGGGTATTTACCATCAATTAACCTACAAATAAGCTCACTATTATCAAACGTAAACTTTGCGTTACTTTCGTTGTATTCAATTTTTACTTCGCTTTCAGAACCTGCTAAAATTCCTTTCAATAAATTTAAAGGTTTTTTAGGCATGATGAACTCAGCTACTTCCGAAGCACTGATATCCGCTCTTTGGTATTTTACCAATTTGTGGGCATCCGTTGCTACAAAGGTTAAGTTCTCCGGGGAAAATTGAAAAAATACACCGCTCATAACCGGGCGCAAATCATCATTACCAGCGGCAAAAATGGTTTTGTTTATGGCAGTGGCCAATACATCTCCTAAAATAGTGGTAGAACTTGGTTCTGTAAGTTCTATTGCTTTTGGAAATTCTGCACCATCTGCATAGGCAAGGGCATACTTACCATGGTTAGAACTAATCTCTACCGTATTGTTGTCTTCTACCACAAAGGTTAGCGGTTGTTCTGGAAACGTTTTTAAAGTGTCCAATAGCAATTTTGCCGGTAAGGCAATTAGCCCTTCAGAATCGGAATCTACCTCGATTACGGAACTCATGGTGGTTTCCAAATCAGAAGCGGATACGGTTAAGCTGTTCTGCTTTAAATCGAACAAAAAGTTATCTAAAATTGGCAAGGTGTTACTGTTGTTGATTACACCGCCCAAAACTTGTAGTTGTTTTAATAAATACGTACTAGATACTATGAATTTCATCAAATAGATTTTTGCAATCCGGTTTCTACATTTTTCAATTTTAGCCGCAGCTAATGTGCTTACAAATGGCTAACAGCAAATATATCTTAAAACTACGGCGTTAAGAAACTAATTTATTAACACTTAGCTTTTAAAACTTTGCTTTCTATACCAACTATAGAATAATCCTAATAAAAGTAATAAACTTACTGGTAATAAGGTGTTTATAAGTTGCCATTTTTGTTTGCTATCCACGATTTTTTGTGGGTCCAATAGGGGAATACTTACTTTTTTATTACGGATGTTTATAAGTCCAGTATCATCTAACAAATAATTTACGCAGTTTATCAAGAATTCCTTGTTTCCATAAAAACTGTTGGTCCATTTATCAAAGCCTAGCTCTAAGGGTCTACCACGCTCTATTTGGTTTTTAACAACGTCACCATCTGCTATCACGATCATTTTATTACTAGGCCCTTTTTCCGCAGTAGTGTTAAGTACAATGGGTTTAACCCTGTTTTTATAGGCACTGGTAAACGCACCTTCTACCAATACGGCCAAAGGGGTGCCTGCATTGGGCACATAATCTTCCTGTTTTGGTGGTTTTGCCAACAAGTTCAGGTTTATTTCTTTGGGTATGCCCTCTGTTCTGGAAAGAGGAGATGCCTGTAGCAATACGGTTTTCTTATAGGCATTGGATAAGGTGTCTATACCATTTGCAAATTGCAATCGTATGGCTTCTATATTTTTGTTTATAGGGTGATTTTCCCTTGAAAAAACCATAGGATTATAGGGCCAGGGGTACGGATTGTATTGGCTGTCATTGCCGCTACCATTTGCCATTACAATAGGCGTATTGTACAAATCGTTTACCAATACCGGATTTACACGTACGCCATATTTAAATAACAAATCGTCTAACTCCAAATTAAAAGGAAGTGCAATAGCGCTACCGGTCTCGTTATACAGACTATCCATTTCCATGGCCACTTGGTCTAGTAACCATAGTGTTTTACCACCATGTACCATGTATTGGTCTAAAACATACTTTTCTTGATCGTTAAAGGCTACTGTAGGTTTGGCAATTAGCGCCATATCAAAACCTTTTAATTGCTCTAAAACACCATTTGCATTAGAACTAACGGAATCTAGGGTTATAGCTCCAATATTGTAATACTCCTTGATGGTAGTAAGAAAATCGGCTAGGTATTGATCGGCTAGTTCTCCATTCCCTTTTAAAACGGCAATTTTCTTTTTATTTGTTGTGGTTAATTTGGTAAAGGCGTCCGCAAAAGCATATTCCAAATTTTGAACGGAATTGTTGATCCGTTCTTCTGGCGTTGCACCTAACTTATTTTTTAATAAGGGTACTTTTACTGTTTTGTTGCCATAGTTTATCATGGCCCAAGGAAAAACAAACTCTTGAGAGGTTTTACCATCCTCGTTAATGGTTACAGAAGCTGGTTTTAGACCCAAACCCTGTAATTCTGCCATGGTTTGTTCTTTATTGGTTGCACCTTCTAATGGATTAACCAAGTTATACGAAATTTTACCATTTTCTGCCTTAAACTGGTCTAGGAGCAGCAGGGTTTCGTTTTTTAAACGATTGAATTCAGATGGTAAATTGCCTTGTAATAAAATGTCTACAATTACCGGGGCTTCAAATGGAACTACCGTTTCCTTAGCCGCTGGGGATAAGGTATAACGCTTATCTTCGGTTAAATCAAATCGAGTGTAAACTAAGGCGGCCAAAAGGTTTAAACCAACTAATACAACTAGTGCTAGCGCTATATTTTTAAGATTCTTTACCATAACTACCTCTTTTTTTGAATTTGCAAATAGCTTAAGTAAAGAAAGAATAGGGTTAGACTGATGAAATAAACCAAATCCCTAGTGTCTATAATACCTCTTGCAATACTATTAAAATGCGTGTTTGCACCTAGACCGGAAACCAATTCTTGGGTACCCCCATCTAAGGACAGCGAGGCTAGGGCATCAAACCCAAAAAAGATTAGAAAGCATAAAAGCACACCAAGTAGAAAAGAAAAGATCTGATTGTTACTTACAGTTGACGCAAATAAACCAATAGCGTGGAAAAGCCCAATTAAGAAAAACAGACCAAAATAAGAACCTATGATTACCCCTAGGTCATAATTATTAGTGCTCATGCCCAGTGCACCAATACAAAAAACATACACCAGGGTTGGTAATACCATTAGCAAAGAAACTAAAAGCGTTCCTAGATATTTGCCCAATATAATTTTGGGGATGCCAATAGGTTTTATTAAGAGCAATTCCATAGTACCCATTTTATATTCCTCTGAAAAACTTTTCATGGTTATGGCAGGTATAATAAATAGAAAAATCCAAGGTGCAAATAGGAAAAACTTACTTAAATCTGCAAAACCGTATTCTAAGAGGTTATAATCGCCCTTAAATACCCAAAGGAAAAGGCTGCTGAGAATTAAAAAAACACCTATGATTAAAAATCCTAAAGGTGAATTAAAGAAAGATTGAAGTTCTTTTTTTAGTATAGCATTCATTGATTTACGCTAAAGTATGTTTTTTGGTTACACTCCATGCTTCTGGTTTAGCTGCGAACAGGACCTTAGTTTTGCTCCAAACCGACTTGAAAAAATCTGATTGCCTATAGCTTTCCAAATGATCTTGGGTGTCCCAATAGCTATAGGTGAAAAATTGCTGTGGCGAATTTACATCTTGATATAATTCTAAAAAATTACAGCCTTCAAAATTTCTAATATTAGCCTTGGTTTCTTCAAAAATACGCTCAAAGGTGGCAATTTCTTCTGTTTTGAAAGTCAGTTTTACAATTCTTACGATCATGCATCAAAATTAATGGTTATGATATCTCGGTATTGTAGCCCTATTAAGGTAGAAACACCGCCAACGGTATTTAAATCACTCTTGTAAATGGCCAGCTCTAGGTAGCCTGCAGCATTAAAAAGCGCCAATAGGTCTCCTGGTCCCTTGCGTTGATTTTTTTCTTTGTTATAATCTACAATTCCGTTGTAACTTTTTTGTATGGCTTTTATGCTTTGCCTTCTTGCGGTTATTTCAAAAGACCGGCCATTGCGGTAGGCATCAAAAGTGCTGCGTTCTATATTGGTAACTACATTACCGTAATTGTCAATATAGATTACATTGCCAATAATAGTATTGCCATTATTTTCGATTCTTGGCTTAAAATCACGTAATTCCTTTAGTTCGTTAAAAGGCGTACAAACCACTTCTGGTTGCCCTCCTCTTGCCAAATGTGCTGCCACAGGAACAAAAATATCTTGGGTTGGAAAGCTTGATATTTCACCATTTGGGAGGTTAATGGCCATAATTTTTTCTGGTAGTTTTTCTGAGGTAACCAGTGAAATAACCCCATTATTGGCGCTAATAAAATAATGCCCATCTACCAATACCACTATATGTTCGTTTTCTGGAGACCATTCCGCATCAATTCCAATGATATGAATACTACCTTTAGGGAACGCTTTATAGCTATTTTTTAGCAAATAGGCACATTCATGAATATTAAAAGGAGAAATGGAATGTGAGATATCAACAATAGTGGCAGTAGGCACTTCTGTTAGTAATGCCCCTTTTAACACGGCTACAAAGTGGTCCTTGGTTCCAAAGTCTGTGGTAAGAGTAATTATCGCCATATAGGCTGTTAATAGTTTTTTGCTAGTTAAAACTGTATTTTGGTTAAGTTTGTTTGTAAAATTAAATAAAAACAAAGAACAGCGAATTTATTACCCCACAACTTTAATACTTTCTTTTTTTGAACGAACTAATAATAGAACTTACAGAGATTAGTCCAAGAGATTTTTTTGGCAATCAAAACGAGAATATAGAATTACTCAAAAAGTATTTTCCTAAACTAAAAATTGTTGCCCGTGGTAATAAAATAAAGGTTTATGGCGATGAAGAAATGTTAGAAGAGTTTGATCGCCGTTTTGACATGATAACGGAACACTTTGCCAAATACAATAAAATAGATGAGAATGCTATTGAAAGGTTACTGACCAGTGATTCCAAAGAAGAAGTACAATCTTCTGCAGCTAGTGGCGAAGTATTGGTACATGGGGTAAGCGGTAGACTAATAAAAGCACAAACCGTAAACCAACGTAAGTTGGTAGATGCCATTATGAAAAACGATATGGTTTTTGCCATTGGACCAGCAGGTACAGGCAAAACCTACACAGGTGTGGCAATGGCTGTTAAGGCATTAAAGGAAAAACAGGTAAGACGCATAATTTTAACCAGACCAGCCGTAGAAGCTGGTGAGAACCTAGGTTTTTTACCCGGGGATTTAAAAGAGAAGTTAGATCCTTACATGCAACCTTTGTATGATGCCTTACGGGATATGATCGCTCCAGAAAAATTAGATAAATACATAGAGGACGGTACCATACAGATTGCACCAATGGCCTTTATGCGGGGTAGAACGCTAGACAATGCGTTTGTTATATTAGATGAGGCACAAAATACCACCCACGCCCAAATGAAGATGTTCTTAACCCGTATGGGTAAAAATGCAAAATTTCTTTTAACGGGGGATCCAGGGCAAATAGATTTACCTAGAAGGGTAATCTCTGGTTTAAAGGAAGCTATCTTAATCCTGAAAAACGTAGAGGGGATTAAAATTATCTATTTAGATGATAAAGACGTTATTAGGCACAAACTGGTGAAAAAAGTTATAGAAGCGTATAAAGACATAGAGCATCAAAATCAATTTTAAAAGATGGCTGTAAATACATTAATGGACACCCACTACACTTTTGCAAAACAGCAAGGTGTTTATAAGGGAAAGGTAAGAGAGGTATACACCTTAGAAAATGATATTTTGGTCATGGTGGCTACAGACCGTCTTTCTGCATTTGATGTGGTAATGCCCAAGGGTATTCCTTACAAAGGGCAAATATTAAACCAAATTGCCACAAAAATGATGCAAGCTACGGAAGATATTGTACCCAATTGGTTATTGGCAACCCCAGATCCTAATGTAGCGGTAGGTAAAGCTTGTGAACCTTTTAAGGTAGAAATGGTAATCCGTGGTTATTTATCTGGCCATGCGGCACGTGAATACAAAGCGGGAAAACGCAGTTTATGTGGTGTTGCCATGCCAGAGGGAATGAATGAAAACGATAAATTTCCAGCACCAATTATAACGCCAGCAACAAAAGCAGAACAGGGTGATCATGACGAGGATATTTCCAGAGAAGACATTTTGGCAAGAGGTATAGTTTCAGAAGCGGATTATAGGGTGCTAGAAAACTACACGAAAGCACTGTTTGAACGAGGAACTGAAATTGCGGCCCAAAGAGGTCTTATTTTAGTTGATACTAAATATGAATTCGGAAAGACCAAAGAAGGGCAAATTGTATTAATAGATGAGATACATACCCCTGATTCCTCTAGATATTTTTATGCGGATGGTTATGCAGAGCGTCAAAAAAACGGAGAAGCACAAAAACAGCTATCAAAAGAGTTTGTTCGCCAATGGTTGATTAGTAATGGTTTTCAAGGTTTAGAAGGCCAAACCGTACCGGTTATGTCAGATGAATATATCAACTCCGTTTCTGAAAGATATATAGAGCTATATGAGAGTATAACAGGGGAAACTTTTGTGAAAGCAGATGTAAGTAATATCCATGAACGTATAGGGAACAATGTAAATAGTTACCTTAAAGAATTATAGTTTTAGATAATATTGATTAAACAACCCTAATAGTTTGCTATTGGGGTTGTTTAGTTATATAACAATTTCACTTCAATGCTTTTTAGTTAAAAATGTAGTAAACTCTCAAAATATTGCGTTGGTTATATAGAAATGTTCATATATACACTTTAAAAATTTTCTATCTTTCAGGTTCAAACTGAACCAATGCAAACTGAACAACACAAGAAATACTGGCGTATTAATCTTACCTATTTAGCTATTTTATTGGCTATATGGTTTTTAGT
Source organism: Croceivirga sp. ABH4_376 (assembly GCF_056160685.1). Classification (NCBI taxonomy): domain Bacteria; kingdom Pseudomonadati; phylum Bacteroidota; class Flavobacteriia; order Flavobacteriales; family Flavobacteriaceae; genus Croceivirga; species Croceivirga sp. ABH4_376. Next base: position 49,669 of record NZ_JBSWXQ010000002.1, read on the forward strand.
CTCTTATGGCTTTGGCATACTGTGGGTAGAACAATTAAATACCATCCGTTTGGGCGGTTTTAAATTAGGCTTTTGGTTTGCCCAACAAGGTTCTATATATGTTTTTGTACTGCTTATTTTTATTTATGTTGTTCTAATGAATCGTTTGGACAAGAAATTTAATCTAGACGAGTAATGGGAATACAAACGTGGACATTTATTTTGGTGGGCATTACGTTTGCCCTCTACATAGGAATAGCTATTTGGTCTAGGGCAGGTTCTACAAAAGAATTTTATGTTGCCGGTGGAGGTGTTTCTCCTTTGGCAAATGGGTTAGCTACCGCAGCAGATTGGATGTCTGCCGCCTCATTTTTGGGCATGGCGGGCATAATTGCCTTTTCTGGGTATGATGGCTCTGTTTATTTAATGGGTTGGACAGGCGGTTACGTACTTCTAGCTTTACTCTTGGCGCCTTATTTAAGAAAATTTGGAAAGTTTACCGTTCCGGATTTTATTGGAGATAGATACTACTCTAATGTAGCAAGAACGGTGGCTATTGTTGCGGCATTATTTGTTTCCTTTACCTATGTGGCCGGCCAAATGCGAGGTGTGGGCGTTGTATTTAGTCGATTTTTAGATGTTGAGGTAAATACCGGTGTGTACATTGGTATGGCCGTGGTGTTGTTCTATGCATTTTTAGGTGGAATGAAGGGTATTACCTATACCCAAGTAGCTCAATATTGTGTGCTGATTTTTGCCTTTATGGTACCTGCAATTTTTATCTCCCTAATGGCTACTGGTAATCCCGTACCACAGATAGGAATGGGGTCAGCCGGAAGTGATGGCGTTTATTTATTGGATAAGCTAGATGGTTTAATGACGGATTTGGGTTTTACCGCATATACGGATGGTACCAAATCTAAAATGGATGTTTTTTTTATAACTGCTGCACTAATGATGGGTACCGCTGGTTTGCCCCATGTTATTATTCGGTTTTTTACCGTTCCTAAAGTAAAGGATGCCCGAAAGTCTGCTGGTTTTGCATTGCTCTTTATTGCTATTCTATATACCACTGCACCGGCAATTGCGGTGTTTGCCCGTACCAATTTGATGGAAACAGTGCAAAACACCCCATATAAAGAAATACCGGCCTGGTTTGCCAAATGGGAAGATACAGGACTTATTGCATGGACAGATAAAAACAAAGATGGAAAAATACAGTATGCTCCCGGAAATGCCCTGTTAGATGCTAAACCAGTTTTTGAGACTAAAAGAGGGGTTAACGGAGAACGATTAATAGCCAATCCAAGTCCAACAGCAAATGAATTATATGTGGATCGGGACATTACCGTATTGGCCAATCCGGAAATAGCTAATTTACCCAATTGGATAATTGCTTTGGTTGCTGCAGGAGGACTGGCGGCTGCTTTGTCTACCGCTGCTGGTTTACTCTTGGTTATTTCCACTTCCATTTCTCATGATTTGGTGAAAAAACAATTAGCCCCAGAAATATCAGATAAGAAAGAACTGTTGATCGCAAGGTTATCTTCTTTGGTGGCAGTATTGGTAGCTGGCTATTTTGGTATTAATCCACCAGGATTTGTCGCATCCGTGGTAGCCTTGGCTTTTGGCTTGGCGGCATCGTCTTTTTTCCCTGCAATTGTGTTGGGTATTTTTAGTAAACGCATGAATAGGGAAGGTGCCATCACCGGTATGTTAGCTGGTTTGGCCATAACCTGTTATTACATAGCCCGCTTTAAACTGGGATGGATAGGTAATCCAGAAACTGCAACGCAAGACTATTGGTGGTTTGGTATTTCTCCAGAAGGTTTTGGTACTGTTGGTATGGTGGTCAATTTTATCATCGCACTATTGGTTTCGACCTTTACGCCCGCACCTCCAGCACATGTGCAAGTAATAGTAGAGAACATTAGAATACCTAGTGGGGCAGGTGAAGCTATAGAACATTAAACAGAAACAATAAAGACTTATATTTTACAATGAGTAATTACCACATTAAACATTTAGAAGAATATTTTCAAGTATACCGTAGATCCGTTAGAAATCCTGAGAATTTTTGGGAAGAGATAGCCGAGGAACACTTCTTATGGCGTAAAAAATGGAACAACGTTTTAGAATGGGATTTTAGTAAACCAGAAGTAAAATGGTTTTCTGGCGCCCAACTGAATATTACGGAAAATTGTATTGACCGCCATTTACATGTTAGGGGAGATAAAACGGCCATTTTATTTGAACCTAACAATCCAGATGAAACGGCGGAGCATATATCCTATTTAGAACTGCACAAACGGGTTTCTAAGTTTGCGAATGTTTTAAAGGATAAAGGAATAAAAAAAGGGGATAGGGTTGTCATTTATTTACCTATGATACCAGAATTGGCTATTTCCCTCTTGGCCTGTGCACGTATTGGAGCCGTACACTCCGTAGTGTTTGCTGGTTTTTCGGCTTCGGCCTTAGCAACCAGAATTAACGATTGCGAGGCTAAAATGGTAATTACCTCAGACGGTTCTTATCGCGGTGCAAAAACTATCGATTTAAAAGGGATTGTGGATGAGGCTTTAGAAAGCTGCCCAACCATAGAAAAAGTGTTGGTGGCCAAACGTATCCATTCCGATATCAAACTAAAAGAAAATAGAGACGAATGGTTACAGCCATTATTAGATGAGGCATATGGCGATTGCGTACCGGAGATAGTGGATTCTGAAGACCCCTTGTTTATTTTGTATACTTCGGGCTCTACGGGTAAACCCAAGGGAATGATGCATACTACTGGAGGATATATGGTCTATTCTGCCTATTCTTTTAAAAATGTCTTTCAGTACAGGGAAGAAGATGTGTATTGGTGTACGGCAGATATTGGCTGGATCACGGGGCATTCCTATATTGTGTACGGCCCATTGGCCAACGGTGCAACAACGGTTATGTTTGAGGGTGTTCCTTCGTATCCTGATTATGGACGTTTTTGGGAAATTGTGCAAAAACATAAGGTTACCCAATTTTATACGGCACCAACGGCAATTAGGGCCCTAGCTAAAGAAAATATTGATTTTGTTACCAAGTACGATTTATCGTCCTTAAAAGTTTTAGGTACCGTTGGGGAGCCTATAAACGAGGAGGCTTGGCATTGGTACAATGATCACGTTGGCGAAAAGAATTGCCCTATTGTAGACACTTGGTGGCAAACCGAAACAGGCGGTATTATGATATCTCCCATACCGTTTAGTACGCCAACAAAACCCACCTATGCCACGCTGCCCTTGCCAGGGATACAACCCGCTTTAATGGATGAAAATGGTAAAGAAATAAAGGGTAATCAGGTAGACGGCAGATTGTGTATAAAATACCCTTGGCCCTCTATGGCTAGAACCATATGGGGTAACCACCAACGCTATAAAGACACGTATTTTTCTGCTTTTGAGAACATGTATTTTACAGGCGATGGCGCTTTACGTGATGAGGTTGGGTATTACCGGATTACGGGTAGGGTAGACGATGTTATTATTGTTTCTGGGCATAATTTGGGAACCGCACCTATAGAAGATGCTATTAACGAGCATCCAGCGGTGGCAGAATCTGCTATTGTTGGTTTTCCGCACGATATTAAGGGAAATGCACTTTACGGGTTCGTGATTTTAAAAGAAACAGGAGAATCTAGGGATAGGAATAACCTACGAAACGAGATTAATCAGCAAATTTCTGATAAAATTGGTCCTATTGCCAAACTGAATAAAATACAATTCGTGACCGGACTACCAAAAACCCGTAGTGGTAAGATAATGAGACGGATACTCAGAAAAATTGCCTCTAATGACCTAGGTAATTTGGGAGATACTTCAACTTTATTAAACCCAGAAGTAGTGGACCAAATCATAAATGAGAAACTTTAAGAGTAAAAAAGGTCTGGCATAAGCCAGACCTTTTTTTAATTTAAAACTATTTCATCAATAAAAATAAAACTATTGCCTCCGGGGTCTGTGTGCCAGTCTTGGTTTTTACCTTGGTTCACGATTTCTAATTCTATTCCTTTAACCTTTACGGTCTCAAATTCTAAGGTAATGAGGTTTCGTTGCACATCAACATTAGGGGCGTTTTTATCTAAATCAAGAGTTTTTAAGGTTTTTTTTGCCCCATTTTCTGTAATTCCCACCACTTTATAGCCTACAGGTGAAAAAATCCAACTAGTGGGAGCTGATAAATGACTTACACTTATACTGCTAATTTCATGGCTTTCCTCAAATAGAAATGTTCCCTTAAAGTTTTGTTTTTCGTACCCCAACCATTTACCGTCTACAAAATTGGTACTACCTCGTTTACCATCAAATAAGGTTACTTCTTGCTGTGCTGCATATTTTTAATGTGGTTTAGCTTGTAATTTACCCGCTTTAATAGGAACACCACTTTTTATTAAGTCGCGCTTGGCATATTCACTTTTTCCCCAACCTTCTTTTTCACTAAAAGCCAAAAGTGTTTGGGTTTTATGAATGAAAAACGGATTGGAATATACGTTAAACAGGGTATCTTTAGCCTTATTTATTATTCCATAATAGGTGGTGGCTTCTTCAAAGGAAGTCTCTAAAGTGCATAAAACTTGTGGTTCATTGCAATTTATTGAGTTTAGTTTCAGTAAAAGATAATTTGATATATCAATAATGTACTATTTTTTTCGACGGATAACTAGTGTAAATAGATTAGTGGCAAGGAGAAGAATCTCTATTTTGTTTACACATTGCAATGATTAGGTAAAGCATTTTGTACTAGAACCAGATAAAACGTTTTTTGTTTTCTAAATCTTTAAAGTATTTTGGTTTTATTCTATTTGTAATGCGTAAAAATGCTAAAGCGGTTATATAGGCGTCACCTAGGGCGGTATGGCGATCTGCTTTGCTAATTTTAAAGGTATCTGCAAGAAAATCTAGTGTATATCGCTTTCGCGATTGTTCAGATTTGGGTGCTAATTTTTTATAAAGCAATGCAGTGTCTATGGATTTGTTTTTCAAATCTGGTAATCCGTTTCTATTCAGGGCTTCATTAATCATACCTATGTCAAAAAAGGCATGATGTGCCACCAAAACAGAACCTTCCAATAGTTTCAAGAGCCTTTTTAAACCTTCAATTTCAGTTATTCTTTTTGCTTTACCATTTTTAAGAATTCCATGGATTTTTACAGTGCTAGCATCAAACGTTTCTTGGTTAATAAATAGTTCTACGGCTTCGTTTACTCTAATCTCTTTGTTTTGTAAAACAAGGGCCCCAATACTTAAAATACGGTCTTTTCTTAAATTAAAACCTGTGGTTTCTGTATCTAGAACTACATACCTTATTTGGTCTGGATGCTTATTTGTGGCATTTTTAAGAGAATGGATATAATCTTGCCAATAGTGTGGAAGAGATGGGTTTGCCATTTTATCTTATTTGAGCTACTTTAAACCTAAGATTTATCAATTCTTGTATTTCTTTTATGGTCTTAAAGGTTCTTTTCAACTTCATTTTTTCTTCCTTATTTAACCTTTCTAGTTTTATGTATCTGCCGGTATCCTTATTTTCTAATCCTTGCTTGGTTCTAAACTTTAATAATGCTTTAAATGCATAACTGCTGGCTAAATATATTTCCTTATTGTTCGGTTCTAGCTCTGCCAACTTTTCATAACGTTCCCAAGTATTGGAGATTCCGGTTATGTTATGGGAAAGTATCAATACCCGTGCAGCATCACTTAAGGGCATCAGGGTTCTTTTCTTAAGGTCGAACTGGTCTTTGTGTTCCCCATCTTGCTCCACCAAAAAAGACCTAAAAAATCCAGAAGGGGACGGGTTGGTCAGTGCATTGCCTGCAACATGGGTCAGGTATATGGGGTATCTGCCAATTTCTTTAAGGATGTATTCTGATAATTGAGCTACCAAATGGTCGTCTCCGTATGATTTAGAATAATCAAAAAAGATTAGGGATAACAAAACCTCATCTGGTCCTGGGTTGGTAATCCAGTTAGTCGTCTGTTCTTTAAAACCATCAATGCTGGTGCACCATTTAGGGTTAGAGGCCATCATGTATGCTGGGCAATACGCATAACCTATATGGTGTAGCCCCTTGGTGATTTTTTTTGCCAATTCCAGAAAATAAGCTTGGGTATCCTCAAATAATTCTTCCGGTACGTTTTCAAAGACCAGCGCATTGTCTTGGTCGGTATGAAGCATTTGCTCTTGCCTGCCTTGGCTGCCCATGGCCAACCAAGCAAATTTTACAGGGGGTGGATCTTGCATGGTTTCTAAAGACAATTTTATGATCTGCTTAGTGCAGGCATCGTTGATTTCAGAGATAATTTTTGCCACCAAACCCATTGGAATATTCTGGTCTAAATATCCTCTTAAAAGATTCATAGTACTTTTTCTAAGTGGTTTTAGCTGAGCAACAGTTTTGGTACGTTTAATTCCTTTAATCAAAACAGACGGGTTGTTGCCTAAAGACAACATAATATCGTTCTTAGAAAGTATGCCCACGGCTTTTGAATTTACAGTACCATCTTGTGTTAATACTAAATGACTGATGTCGTTTTTCATCATGGCCATTTGTGCTTGGGTAACCGTCATTTTTTTTGGGTAGGTAATTACCGGGCTACTCATAATCTGTTCGGCCGTTGCATGGGGCGTAAAAAGACCTGTAGCAATTTTATTTCTCAAATCCTTATCCGTAATAATGCCTACAGGTAGCTCATTGTTGGTAATGAGCATAGCACCAATGCGATTTAAGGTCATTTGCTCCGCAATGGTTTTAATGGGGGTTGCAGCGTTGCAACTAACTAGATTTTTGGCATATTTTACATCTTGTACATCTAAGAGAACGCTTTTATCCTTAGTAGGGTTAAATTTAAAATCGTCCCCAAATAATTTTCCTTTATGACTTTTTGAGTAGGGATTTCTGGTATTAGAGGCAAAACTTTCTACTAAAAAATTGGCTAGACGCTCGTTGGATTTCAGTAGTGGCCTAAAACTAGAAAATGGAATGGCGTAAAGAATGCATTCTTCTTCTGTTCTAGCTTGTAATCTATACTTGTCTTGTGCCATTAAAGGGCGTAAGCCAAAAATATCTCCCTCATCACAAATATCTACAACAATTTGTTCTTGTACACTCCACAGGGCTACGGCTCCTTTATGCACGGTATAAAACACGTTGTGTGCGGTTTCTTCTACATCAAAAACAAGCTCGTTTTTTTCCTTGTAAATAATGGATACCTCTTCGGAAAGGGTTTCTATCTGGTCTTGCTGTAAATATGAAAATGGGGGAAAACGTTTAAGAAAGTCCGCCACCCTAAAAGAAATTGTATTCTGCATGCCTTAAAAATAGTTAATTATAAAAACTATGGGCATAAAAAAAGACCACTAAACTAGTGGTCTTTTGTAGCGAGAGGGGGACTTGAACCCCCGGCCTCCGGGTTATGAATCCGACGCTCTAACCAGCTGAGCTACCTCGCCGTCTGTATTAAAACGGGTGCAAATATATGGGTAAATTTTCTCACCATCAAAATTCATTTTTATTTTATTTTTTGAAATATAATTTTATATATTGACGAATTATAAAAACTAATACGATAAACCACACTATACATGAGTGATAAGACGAAATTTGAACTAGAGTTTGTTATACAATCTTCCCCCCAATTATTATACAATTACATTTCTACCCCTTCCGGACTTTCAGAATGGTTTGCGGATAACGTAAATTCTAGAGGTGAACTTTTTACCTTTATCTGGGATGGCGCAGAAGAAGAAGCTAAGTTATTAAAGCGAAAATCTGACGAATTTGTTCGTTTTAGATGGGAAGAAACAGAAGACGATGCCTTTTTTGAAATGCGTATTATAGTAGACGAAATTACCAAAGACGTTTCTTTATTTATCTCAGATTTTGCAGAGGATGATGAAGTAGAGGAGGCTAAATTGTTATGGCAGAATCAAATTTCGGACTTAAAACAAGTGCTAGGTTCAAAATAGAATTCCTAAAATATAGCAGTATCTTTGATTCCGATTTAAAAATCGGGATTTTTTATGGTTAATTTTAACGGAGACTTAGTAGCATCAGAAGAAAAACTGTTTAGCGCTAATAGTAGTTTTCTTTTAAACGGAGATGCATTGGTAGAACCAATTAGGGTTGTAGATAATGCAATAATCTATTGGGAGGAGCATTATTTTAGGCTAATGGCAAGTATGCGTATTCTACGAATGCAAATCCCTATGAATTTTACCATGGAATATCTTGAAGAACAGATACAGAGAACCATCCAAGCTTTATCGTTATCTAAAGCGGCTTATACGGTACAATTAATTGTTGCCAGACATACAACAGAAGCAGATTTGGTAAATTCTGAAACTGTTTATTTAATTAAGGTAAAACCAGAGGAAACCACCTTTTATACCAATAATGAAGGTGAATATGAGGTAGAATTGTTTAAAGACTACTATTTTAATACAGATATGTTGTCTACCATTAATACCACCAATAAAATTGGAAAACAAGTAGCCAAAGTTTTTGCTAAAGAAAACCATTTAGCCAATTGCTTGCTGCTGAATTTTAATAAGCAGGTAATAGCGGGTATAGATCAAGCTCTTTTCTTAGTTAAAGGCAAGTTGATTAAAACGCCGCCAATTGCGGATGGTGCCCCAAATACCGTAATCAGAAAAAAGCTAGTAGAGTTGCTAGAAAAATTGGAAGATTTTGAAGTTGAGGAGGCCAGTATTTCTCCTTTTGAATTACAAAAAGCAGATGAACTATTTTTATTGGACACCCAAAATGGTATTACGGCTATTGGTAAGTATAGAAAAAAAGAATTTGAAAATACAGTAAGTACTAACCTACAGGGAAAATTGAATGCCCAGTTGCGCCTAGCTAGTTTAGCGTAGGGTTTTCTGGTGCATTAGACCAGATAAGATAATCGCCTCCAAGTTCTACCATTTTCTCTTTCCAGAAGGCTTCTGCAGATTTTTGGATAATATCGCTTTCGTAAACGTTGGCGGTAACAACCCATGAGTTAGATTTAAGTTCATGGTCTAATTGCAAAGCCGCCCAACCAGAATACCCCAGAAAAAAACGAATATCTTTATCGGTTATAACACCATCATTGATTAAAGAAATGGTTTTTTCAAAATCGCCGCCCCAATAGATACCATCAGAGATTTCAATACTATTTTCTATAAGTTCAGGTACTTTGTGTATAAAATAAAGATTGTCTTGTTCTACGGGGCCACCGTTGTACACTTTAAATGGAAGTTTAATATCTCCTATTAAATCACAAATATCGTAATCTAAGGGTTTGTTCAAAATAAATCCAACGGAACCTTCCTCGTTGTGTTCTGCCAAGAGCACAACCGATCGGTTAAAAGAGATATCCCCGGTTAATGAGGGTTCTGCAATAAGGAGTTTACCTTTTTTTGGCTTTGGTCCCATCATTTTGAAATAGCTAGATATTTTAAATGTAAGACTTTATGTAATAAAATACAATATGGTATAATAAAAAAAGCACCTATTCTTGAGAAATAGGTGCTTCATAAAAAGGAATATTTTGTTAGTTTACAGCATCGCTCAACTCAGAACCTGCTTTGAACTTTACAACGTTTTTAGCTGCAATTTGGATAGTTTGTCCAGTTTGTGGATTTCTACCTTCTCTTGCCTCTCTTTTAGATACAGACCAAGATCCGAAACCTACTAGAGAAACTCTGCCACCTTTTTTCAAAGATCCTTCAACATTGCCCAAGAAAGATTCCAATGCTTTTTTGGCTGCTGCCTTAGTGATGCCAGCATCAGCTGCCATAGCATCGATTAATTCTGTTTTGTTCATAATTGAATTAAATTAATTGTTGTTAAAATTATTTTAATGCTGAACAAATTTATACGGATTTGCCATCGACGCAAGTAAATACAGGGGAAATCGCTGTTTTTGTTAATAACTTGAATTGTTTGTTGATAACACTGGCGCAAAAAGTGCATTTCGTCGAAGCCTAGTAAACACAGGGGTTTAGAACATTTTAGCATTATTTGAAATATTCCACCCGTTTAAAAGATCTTTTACGGGCATTTTTCTTTTACCCGGAAGTTGTATTTCGGTGGGGTATATAAACCCATCTTTTACAGCAATTTTTAGTTTTTTACCTTCCAATAGAACGGTTCCGGTTTCCAAATTATGCGCTAACACTTCTTTATCCGCATTATAAATTTTTACGGTTTGGACATCTTTACCATTTTGCAAATTGGTCCAAGCGGCAGGATAGGGGCTAAGGCCCCTAATTAAATTATAGATAGCATCAATACATGCACTCCAATCTATTTGGCAGGTTTCCCTATAAATTTTAGGAGCAGCTTTTAGCTCTTTGGCTTCTTTCTGGATTTGTGTAACCACATCGCCCTCGCTAATGGCTTTTACCGTTTTACTGATTAGGGAAGCTCCAAGGTGCATTAATTTATCATGCAGCTCTCCTGCGGTTTCATTTTCCCTAATTTCTGTTTCTTCTTTAAAGATGATTGCTCCCGTATCAATTTTTTCATCAATAAAGAAGGTGGTAACGCCAGTTTTTCTTTCTCCATTTATTACCGCCCAATTTATAGGTGCTGCACCGCGGTATTGGGGTAATAAGGAAGCATGTAAGTTGAACGTACCAAATTCTGGCATTTGCCAAACAGCCTTTGGAAGCATTCTAAAGGCAACTACTACTTGTAAGTTGGCGTTTAATGCTTTTAAATCTTCTAAGAATTGATTGTTTTTAAGATTGGTTGGTTGTAAAACTGGTATGGACTTAGATAACGCATACTTCTTTACCGCAGATTCGGATAGTTTTCTTCCCCTACCGGCAGGTTTGTCCGGAGCGGTAATAACGCCAACTACCTTATAACCATCTGTTACCAATTTAGATAAACCGGCAACGGCAAATTCTGGAGTGCCCATAAAAACAATTCGTAATTCTCTTTTATTTACCATTTATGAAATATCTGTTATCTGTTGACAAAGTTAAAATACCATCTTCCAATAATTGTCTAAGTTCTTCAAGAATTTGTTCCGGGTTATCCTTTATTTTTAAGGTAAGTTCTCTAGAGCTCTGTGGTTGTTTATTTAAATAGTAAATTATTTCCGACTTTAATTGTTTAGGTTTTACCCTCTTTAAACAAACGTCGCAAATGCCGCAGGGCTTACTGTTTTCTCCAAAATACTGCAGTAAAAACTGGTGTCTACAAACCTTGGTATTTACCGCATAGGCTATCATCTGCCTTAATTTTTGAATTTTTGTCTCGTTTAACTTGGCAATTTTATCAGCAAAACTGTTTATGGTAAGGTCATCTTCCCTAGGTACCAAAAAACGCATAGTAAGGTCTTCTTGTTTGGCATTGTAGGTTATGAGACCATCCATTTTTAATCTAGTAAGGCAATTTTCTATTTTTTTAAGTGGAGAATTGGTTTTTTTAGCTATCAGATTGGGGTTTATGTGCGTTTCAAACTCAAATATGCCTCCGTAGGTTCTTAAGATGCTTTGTGTTACGGTTGCTAAAGATGGGTTAGCCTCTAACCAGTCAAAAACCTCGTATTTGTTTGCGGTAAATTGTATTATGGTACGTTGTACACTTTGCTGCTGTAATTGTATTATGGCATTTTGGTCTAACATTCGCAAACCGTTATATACCATACCCGGATTTAATTTGTAAAGCAAACTAAACTCATTCAGGTTTAAACCGTATTCTTCTCCGCTTCCTTCGCCGTAAGCTATTTGCAAATAAGAGCATACTTTTCTAAACAGCAATTTTAAAAATGCAATTGTTGGTAATTGATCTATAAATTGTTTTTGGGTTCTGGCAATGGTTTCTGCATTATTGTATAGAATAGCTTTTGTGGGTAAACCATCCCTGCCTGCTCTTCCCGCTTCTTGAAAATAGTTTTCTAAGCTATCTGGAAGGTGAAAATGTATAACCAAACCCACATCTGCTTTGTCAATACCCATACCAAAGGCATTGGTAGCTACCATAACCTTTACCTTGTTCGTTAGCCATAGGTTTAATCGTTCTTTTTTTTCTGTTTGGGTTAGTCCACCATGGTAACTTTGAACGGTTATCCCCTTTTGCTCCAAATAGTTTTGTAGTTGAACCGTACTTTTTCTAGTACGGGTGTACACAATGGTGCTATTAGAAACCGAGTTTATACTAGAAAGCATTTGAAAATACTTGTCTTCTGCTTGTATAATGGAAAAAGCTATATTTTTTCTGCCAAAAGAATCTTTGTACAGATTGGACTCCGTTAGGTCTAAAGCGTTTTTAATATCTACAATAACTTGTTCCGTAGCTGTGGCGGTTAACGCTATAACTGGTGCTGTGGGGTGTAGTGCTCTTAAAATGGAACACTTTAAATACGCTGGTCTAAAATCTTGCCCCCAAACAGAAATACAATGTGCCTCGTCTATGGCAATACAATTAACCGGCATTTGCCTAATGCGGTCTTGTACTAATTCTTGCTGTAGTCTTTCTGGGGATAGGTATAAAAATTTATAATTACCATAGATACAATTATCCAATACATGGTCTACTTCTTCAAAAGACATACCCCCTAATAAGGCGGTACATTTGATTCCTTTATCTTTTAGGTTAGAAATTTGGTCCTGAATTAAGGCAACTAGTGGTGAAATAACAATGCAAATTCCTTCTCTTGCTAAAGCGGGTACTTGGTAACAAATAGATTTACCGCCCCCGGTAGGTAAAAGGGCAATAGTGTCCCTATTGGCCATTACATTTTGTATGATGTTTTCCTGTGAGCCCCTAAATTCAGAATAGCCCCAGAATTGTTTTAATATTACTAAAGGTTGCTCTTGCACAGCCTTAAGTTACATTATTTAGCACAAATTCTATTCGTTCTGGTATGGTGGTTTTTGGAACCATTATTAAGTTGTATCCAAAGCGTTGGTAAGCTTCTACTAAATGATGGTGCAATTCTTCTGCTTGTTCGTAGGTTTCTAATCTTTCGTTGTCAGACACGTAAATTTCCTTCCAGGGTGGAACCATAAAAATAGTATCGTATCTATGAGCATTGCAAGTTTCTAAAAATTCATCAGGATATTCTTGCTCAAAATAATCCATGTAGGCCAAAACATCTGGTAAACCGCGGTCAAAAAAACTAACGGAATCCTGTTTTTTTAGTGCGGTTTTGTAATGGGCTAACCTTCCTTCTAGTAACATGCGGTTAAACGCCATTGGGTCTGCTACAAAGTTCAGAGGATTAATAGTTAATTCGGCTGTTTTTTTTCCTTGTTTTTTGGCCTCGGCCGTCATGGTTCTAATAATTTCATGATAGCAAGTAAAGCCTTGCGCCTCTAAACCTTCTACAAGAACTGTTTTTCCGGTACCGGGAGCGCCTGTAATTACTATTTTTCTTCGTTTTTCTTCCGCTACATTCATCCGGCAAAGTAACGAAATTGCGCTTTAGGAATAAAATTGAAAACAAGCACTTATCTTTGTGTAAAATAGAAAAATGGAGGAGAAGAATTCCGAAGCGTTTTATACGCGTCTTAAAGAGCAATTGTGGGAAAATACAAGTTGGCCAAGTAAGTACTTATATAAGTTTATTGTGCCTTCGGATGATGAGAAGGTAGCGCAGATTCATAATATATTCAACAACACGGGAGCGGTAATTACTTCCAAACAATCTAGTAAAGGCACTTATACTAGTGTTTCTGTAACGGTTGAATTAGAAAATCCGGATGCCGTAGTGGCCAAATACAAAGAAGTGGCCCAGGTAGAAGGTGTTATTTCGTTATAAAATGTAATTACTGCTTATAAATTTCTTAATTTGCAGGCAGAATAAAATACTTCCTAAAACTTTCCAGTTTGAATTTAGTAGAGAATTTAGAATACAACACAGAACGCTCGCAATTGATTATTCCAGAATATGGAAGACATTTTCAGAAAATGGTTGATCATGCGGTTTCTATAGAAGATAGAGCGGAACGTAATAAAGTAGCCCAGGCCATTATTAGTGTAATGGGTAATCTACAACCCCATCTTAGGGATGTTCCAGACTTTCAACACAAATTATGGGACCAACTGTTTATTATGTCTAACTTTCAGTTAGATGTAGATTCACCATTTCCTATTACAAGTGAAGAAGTGCTTAAACAAAGGCCAGAGCCTTTAAGTTATCCGCAAAACCATCCTAAATACAGGTTTTATGGTAACAATATCAAAAGAATGATAGATGTTGCCATAAAATGGGAAAAAGGTGATATGCGAGACGGATTGGAATATGCGATTGCCAATCACATGAAAAAGTGTTTTTTAAATTGGAACAAGGATACGGTTGAAGATTATGTGATTTTTGATCATTTAAAAGAACTGAGTAACGGAGAGATAGATTTGGCTCCAGATGGAGAAAGTCTTACGGATAGCGGTCAGTTTTTAAAGAATACCGGTAGGTCCAATACTCGTAGTAATACTAGAAACCACGGGAAAAAGCACACTAGAAACAACCGTAAAAAAAGAAACTAACCATTTTTCAAAATTTTTAAATGGGAACATTTAGAATTAAAGGGGGCATTAAGCTTAAAGGCGAAATTACTCCTCAAGGCGCAAAGAACGAGGCTTTGCAAATACTTTGTGCTGTTTTGCTTACACCGGAAAAGGTAACCATTCACAATATTCCAGATATTGTAGATGTAAATAAATTAATTGCGCTTTTAGAAGATTTAGGTGTTAAAATCCAAAAGAAAGGCAAAGGGTCTTATACGTTTAAAGCAGATGACGTAAATCTAGAATACCTGCAATCCGAACAATTTAAAATAGACGGTAGGGGACTAAGAGGTTCTATTATGCTGGTAGGTCCATTATTAGGTAGATTTGGTCAAGGTTTTATACCAAAACCAGGAGGTGATAAAATCGGTAGAAGAAGATTAGACACCCATTTTGAAGGTTTTATAAAATTAGGTGCATCTTTTAGATATAATAAAGAAGAACACTTTTATGGTGTTGAAGCTAAGGAGCTTACGGGAACCTATATGCTTTTAGATGAAGCATCTGTTACCGGCACGGCAAATATTGTAATGGCTGCCGTATTGGCAAAGGGTACCACAACTATATATAATGCCGCCTGTGAACCTTATTTACAACAACTTTGTAAGATGTTGGTGCGTATGGGAGCTAAAATTTCCGGCATTGGTTCTAACTTATTGACCATAGAAGGTGTAGAAGCGTTAGGTGGTACGGAGCATACTATGTTACCAGATATGATAGAGATTGGTAGTTGGGTAGGGCTTGCCGCTATGACTAAAAGCGAGTTGACCATTAAAAATGTAAGCTGGGACGATTTAGGACAAATACCTTCTGTTTTTAGAAAGTTAGGGATAACATTAGAACAAAGGGGAGATGATATCTATATTCCAGAACATAAAGATGGCTATGAAATACAGAATTTTATAGATGGTTCTATAATGACTATTTCAGACGCTCCTTGGCCCGGATTTACTCCAGATTTGCTAAGTATTATTTTAGTTGTGGCCACACAGGCTAAGGGTGAAGTGGTTATTCATCAAAAAATGTTTGAAAGTAGATTGTTCTTTGTAGATAAACTATTAGATATGGGTGCTAAGGTAATCTTATGTGATCCGCATAGGGCAACCGTAATAGGGCACGACTTTAAATCTACCTTAAAGGCTACAACTATGACGTCTCCAGATATTAGAGCCGGTATTTCCTTGTTAATAGCCGCGCTATCTGCCAAAGGAACTTCTACTATCCATAACATTGAACAAATAGATAGAGGTTATGAAAATATAGACGAACGTCTACGTGCCATAGGTGCGGATATTGTTAGGATTTAAGATTTCTTAAATAGTATCTGATTAACATTTTTAAAGAAATCCATTGAAAGCCTGCTTGGCTTTGTAAATGCGCCAGATTTATCGAATATAGCATCTATCTGGCGCATTTTTTCATGCGGTATGTTGTTATTATCCGTAAAATCATGATAAGCCATATCCCAATCTACAAATATGCGCTGGGAAATTTCCATCTCGTCTAGCGTCTGTATTTTTTCGTGTCTTTTATCCTTCTTAATGTTTTCGAAAAGGGAATTTATTTTTGCTTTTTCGCCTTCTAGTAGCTGAACAAATTCTTTGTTATGATAAAGTAAACATCCCGTAATGTCATTATCATTATTGAAAGACCTTGCTTTACTGAGCATTTGATAGATATCAAACTTTGAGAAATTAGGAGCAGCTACCGAACGGTAGATAATAGAATACATATTTAGTTGTTAGGTTGTGGTATTTCAAATATAAAATTTAGCACGGAAACTTTCAAGTCGTTTACAGTTCCTTTTCAACTATTGTACCATCTGGATATTTGGCAAAACGTCCTTTTTCACTATGATGCACATTATCAGAATAGGGCCATGGCCACCCACCAAATTGTGTAAGTCTATATTCTTCAAAAGCTTGTTCAATTTCTTTTTGGGTGTTCATGACAAATGGGCCATGCTGGGCAATAGGTTCTGCAATAGGTTTGCCTTGCAATAACAATAAACAGGCACTATTTTCATTGGTGCTTATTTCTGTTTTAATAGTAGGGTTTAGGTCAATGCCATGATTTACTTCAATTGATTCTTCATTAATTTTTAAATATTCTCCTTCGTAAAAGTAAATCGTCCTGTTTATAGGAGCATTTGTTGTGGGTAAAGTAAATGTACTCTGGGGCTTAAGTTTTAAGGTCCAAATAGCTACTTCATTATCGCTAAGGTTTGCCCAAGAATTAGGGGCAGGGGATGGGGCTTTATTACCATGGTACATACCTGCAATTAGTTGTAATTCTGTGCCATTCTCCGTAATAATCGGTATATCTTCTCGCCAAAGCATTTTAAAATGTGGTTCTGTAAACTTGTCCTTTTGTGGTAAATTCAACCAAATTTGAAAGAGTTCTAAGGTATTGGGTTTGTCTTGATTTAATAGTGGGAACATTTCTGAGTGTTGTACGCCACGGCCGGCCGTCATCCATTGTACGTCTCCCATTCCAAATCTGCCCGCTGCCCCTAGAGAATCAGAATGGTCACAGTAACCTTTGTTCACTACCGTAATGGTTTCAAAACCACGATGGGGATGGTACGGAAAACCAGGTATGGTTTTGCCATGATACATCCTGAAACCATTTTTTTTCTGAAAATCATTTCCTAAGGGCCTTCCCTCTAAATGTTTTTGATCAGGCCCAAGGGTATCTGTTCCTTCTGGATAATTATCCTGATGGTAAACACAAAATAAGAATGGGTCTTGTGTTTGCCAAGGAAAGCCAAGGGGGAATATTTTTTGTATTGCGTTCATAAAACAATTAATACGTGTTGTAAATCGCTATCCACTGCCCGTCTGGGTCTTGAATAAAAATTTGTTTTAGGTGCTCTGTCTTTTCTACAGAAAAGTCCATTTTTTCTGGACGCTCGTAGTATGGAATGTCATTACTTTTTAAATGGCTAATAACCCTATTTAAATAAGGTGTATGTATGTTTAAGATGCTATTTTCGGTTGAAGTTAAGGAGTCTTTTTTAATTAGTTTTAGTTGTATTTGGGCATCTAGATATAATAACTTAAACCTTTGGTGCGCATTACTGCTTGTTTTTAATCCGAATACCTGTTCGTAAAATTTTGATGCACCTTCAAGATCTGTAGTAAATAAGTTGACTTGCTTAATAGTAAAATTAAATTGATTGTCTATGGCAAGGAATTGTGTTTTAAGAAAAATTTGTTCCCAAGTACCTTCATTATAAACACCAACCGTATAGTTATAGGTATGGTCATTTAGGTATTCCCAATGATCTGTTACTTGGGTACCGCCATAATCATAACTATACCATATGTCTTTATCTGTCACGTATACTTTTCCTTCTGTGGTGTTCCCCTCAATATCAAATTCCCAAAACTTAATTTTTCCGGTTCGTGGTTCAAACTTACGGATGCCATGGGCCCTATGCCCAAAATCTTTTTGTGTGGGATCTAGAAAACCTTTTGTTTCTGTTATTACCAGATTGCTATCTAGCGCCATTCTAAAAATTTGCTCTTGTTTAAAAGTAGAACCGTTTCCCCAGGCCCCTTCGGCTATCCAAGTTTTACCTAGTAGCGGAATAAACGCTTGCATATCTTTTTGTTGGGCATTAAGCAACGAAAAGCCTGCTAAAAGCAGGCTGTATACATAATTCTTTGACATGTAATCTATTAGTTTTTTCCAATCGGAGGAGGTCCGTCTATCATAGCTTCGTACTTTTCATCTCCTTTTCTTGTTTTAAACTCTTCTTTAACCTTGGTTACTAATTTAGGATTTTCAAATAAATCTACCATGGTCATTGCCATTGCTTTTGAGGCATAGACCATACCTTTATGACCAATACTCATTCCGCCACAGGCCACTACCGCCCACGAGTGCCATGGTGTATCTTTTGGCGCCACGGTTACACTTAAATTTATATTGGGAACATTCCAGCTAACATCACCTACATCCGTAGAACCGCCACCAGGTAATTCTTGAGTTTCAAGTAGTGGGTTTATCTTACTGTCCATACCTACTTCTGGCTTACCGGTAGCTTTTTGTATGGCTTTACCAAAGGCTTCTTCTTCTGCAGTGTAGGAAATTGGGCCTAGTAGTTCTAGATTTCCTTGCATTATCTCGCCTCCGGAACGGTTTACCAAGGTTTCATAAATACCAGAGACCAAGCTAATCTTATAATCAACATTGGCCATAATTGCGGCACCCTCTGCCATTTTCTTAACCTGTTCGTAAGTGGGTAGCATCACTTTTCTTTTTGGGTCTCTTACCCGTACCCAAATTTTAGAATAATCTGGTACTACATTAACTACCTGCCCGCCATCTTGTATATGATAGTGGATTCTAGAAGTAGGTTTAATATGTTCACGATAGTAATTGATACCAGTGGTGTAAAGCTCTAAAGCATCAGAGGCACTTCTTCCGTTCCAAGGATCTGCAGAGGCATGTGCTGCTTGTCCGTAAAATTCTACTATAAAATCGATTAGGGAAAGACCACTTTGCACGTCTGCCTCAATATTGGCTCCAGGATGCCAGCTAATATTTACGTCTACATCATCCCAAAGCCCAGCTTCTACCATCCAAACTTTAGCAAAATATTTTTCTTCTGCAGGTGTTCCCAAAAATTTTACGGTTCCTTTAAGGGTTCCTGCGGCTATTTGCTCCTTAATTGCAATTGCTGCACCTAAGCTAGCTGCACCAAACATATTGTGTCCACAACCATGACCAGGTGCCCCCTCATTTAAAGGATTTTTTGTGGGTTCCGTTTTTTGAGATAAGCCTGGTAATGCGTCAAATTCTCCCAGTATGCTTATAACTGGTTTGCCAGAACCGTAAGTGGCGGTAAAGGCTGTTGGAATGTTAGCAACACCGCGCTCTACCTTAAGACCGTTTTTTTCCGCATAACTTGCTAATATTTCTGCAGATTTACTTTCTTCAAAGGCCGTTTCTGCTAATGCCCAAATAGAATCACTTATTGCAATAAGGTTCTCTTTGTGGTTCTCTACAGAATTTATTACAGCTTTTTTGTTTTTGCCCATTTTCTGGGCAATGATAAGGGTTGGTAGTGTTGCCGTAAAGAAACAACACAATAGTAATTTTTTCATAATTAGTACGCTTTGGTTATCCCTAAATGTACTAATAAAAAAAACTTATCCTACAGCCTCTTTGTATACTTTTAAACAACGTTCTCTAGCTTCTTTATGGTCTACCATCTTATCTGGGTAGCTAAATTCGTTTATATCTTCTACCCAACGATTAATATATTTCTTGTCTTTATCAAATTTATCAACTTGGGTCATAGGGTTAAAAATCCTGAAGTAAGGTGCTGCATCTACGCCACTACCAGCTGCCCATTGCCAATTGCCCACATTGCTGGCCATCTCATAATCCAGTAACTTTTCTGCAAAATAAGCTTCGCCCCAACGCCAGTCTATAAGTAAATGTTTACATAAAAAACTAGCGACCAACATACGTACCCTATTGTGCATGTATCCGGTTTTGTTCAGTTGTCGCATGCCTGCATCCACCAAGGCGTAGCCTGTTTTACCGGTTTTCCATTTTTCGAATTCCTCTTCGTTATTGCGCCAATTTATGCGGTCATATTTTTCACGGAAGGCGTTATTTACTGTTTTTGGATAGTGATAAAGAATTTGCATAAAAAATTCTCTCCATATCAATTCGTTCCAAAAGGTTTCATTTTTTTCCTCCGTAGCCTTTTTAACCATTTTTCTAACAGATACGGTACCAAACCTTAAATGCGGCCCAAGTCTAGAGGTTCCATTTTTTAGATAAGGATAGTTACGGGTATTCTCATAATTGGCTATTAAATGCTGGGTAGTTAAATAATCTGGTATTTCTATATCAGATTTTTCAAAACCCATATCAGAGAGACTAAGGTTGGGCAATCTGCTATGTTTTACATAACCATCAAAGTGTTTCTCACTGTCATAATTTACCAAGTCTTTAGAAGCGTTAAAGGTTTCCTTCCATTTTTTCATGTACGGTGTATACACTACATATGGGTCACCATCGTTCTTTACAACTTCGTCTTTTTCAAAAATTACTTGGTCCTTAAAGGTTTTGAAATTGATTCCTTCGCCTTCTATTAATTCTTTGATTTCTGCATCTCGATTTTTAGCATAAGGTTCGTAATCGTGATTCGTAAAAACGGTCTCAATGTGGTAATCTTTAATTAAATTTTTAAAAACCGCTTTAGGCGTATCATAAAAAATTGCAAGACTACTTTCTACTTTATCTTGAAGCGTTTTTCGCATTTGTTGCAGCGTTTCAAAAATAAAAGTTACCCTAGCATCGTCCTTGGGAAGGTTCTCAAGAATTTCTTTATCAAATATAAAAATGGGTAAGATGGGATAATCTCCAGAGAGCGCTTGATAAAGCCCAACATTATCCTCAAAACGTAAATCCCTTCTAAACCAAAATATGGAAATCTTATCTTGCATTATTGGGTGTTTAAGGTTGACAATCCTCCATCTACACCTATAGTCTGCCCCGTAATCCAAGAAGATTTATCAGATAGTAGATAGGCCGCTAAATTAGCTACATCTTTTGGTTGGCCATATCGGTTTAACGGGTGTCTTTTGGCCATCATTTCTTTCTTTTTATCATTGCTTAATAAACGGTCCGCTAATGGAGTGTCTATTAATGATGGGGCTATGGCATTAACCCTTATTTTAGGAGCATATTCTGCAGCAAGCGATTTTGCAAAACCTTCAACGGCTCCTTTGGCGGCGGCAATACTTGAATGGAAAGGCATTCCGGTACCTACCGCAACCGTACTAAAGAATACCATGCTAGATTTTTCTTTTAGCAAGGGCATAACCTTTTGCACCACTTTAACTAATGAGAAAAAATTTAACTGCATGTCTTGTTCAAATGTTTCTAAGGATAACATCTTAAACGGTTTTAAGTTTATGCTACCGGGTAGGTAAGCAAAACCATCTAATTCTTTTGGTAATCCATCAGTATTTAAAGTATCTGTTGTAGCATCAAAAACTATGTGGTTAACATCTAGATTTCCTAAATCGTCTTTTTCCCTAGATGCTACATAAACGGTACAGCCTTCGTCTACAAGTATTTTAGCTAGTTCAAACCCTATGCCGTGGGAGCCACCGATAAGTAAAATATTCTTTTCCATTTTATTCAAAATTTATACTGTTTTTGTATCCGTTAAGCTTTCCAAATTGTTCATTCAATTTAGCCTCTCGGAACTCAAAAATTTTTTTTAATTGTTGTTTTACTAATAGAGGATGTGCTAACCTACCTATTAAACCAAAGGGAAGTTTATAATCTATAATGTCTTCCATTTCCACACCACCTGGCACTTCCTTTATAAAATGCTTATGATGCCACAAGGCGTAAGGGCCAAAGCGTTGTTCATCAACAAAATATTCTCCTTCTTTAACATGTGCAATTTCAGTTACCCATTTTGTGGCAATACCAGGAAATGGATATACTTTATATTGTATTATTTGTCCTTGATACATGTCTCTATCCGCTCCGGATATAATTTTAAATCCCATGTGCCCTGGGGTAATTTTCTTTAGGTTATTAGGATTGGACAAAAAGTTCCATGCTTTTTCTTTTGAAATAGCCAATCCTTGTTTTGCAACTAACCTGTACACTTTCATCCTACAATTTTTAACAAATATATTAGTGATAATGTTTAATAAAAAATATAAATAGTTAAACAATTAAGAATTTAATGGATTCGGCTCATGGATTATTCTGTACCTTAGTTTTATGCGAAACATATTATATATCCTAATTTTCTTGTTCAGCTCTAATGTGGTAGCCCAAATACAAATAGAGGAACTAGGTAATTTACCGGACGCATTGTTGGAAAGCAGTGGTCTTTTGAATTTAGAAAACCGGTATTATTCTTTTAATGATTCTGGAAATACTACTGTTTTGTATGAGTTGGATACCCTTAATGTTTCAATAAAACATGAAATTGGCTTAAATAGCATAGAAACCAATGATTGGGAAGCCATAACAGCAGATGAAACAACGGTTTATTTAGCGGATATTGGAAATAATTTAGGTGCTCGGGAAGATTTGGTTATTTATACCGTACCAAAGCAGCAAATTTTGGATAATACGTTAAGTTCTTTTGGTAAAATTAGTTTTTCTTATCCTGATCAGACGGATTTTAGTGGTAGTGAAAATAGCGATTTTGATGCCGAAGCAATTATAGCTACTACAAATCAACTTTATATATTTACGAAACAATGGCAGAGTAATCAAACACAGGTATATAGTTTACCCAAGACAGCTGGTTCTTATGTTGCGCAAAGAATTGGTGAGTTTAAAATAGATGGTTTAGTAACGGATGCCACATGGCAGCCAGAGGAAAACGCCGTAGCCTTGGTTGGTTATTCTAAAACTTTACAGCCATTTTTTGCCTTGATACCGTTTAACGAAGAGGCAATTGATGATACTACCATTCAAAAATATGATTTACCTATTGGTATGGCACAAGTTGAAGGTATAACCGCAATTGGACAGAACCAGTTTTTAATCTCTTGTGAAAAATTCACCAATCCTCCTTTTATCAATAGTCCAGCTAGGCTTTTTTTATTAACAATTCTAGAAAATGAAAGCGATGTGGGTAATACCAGTTCGGATACCAATAACAATAACGAGGAAAACAACGATGAGGAAGATGGTTCAAATCCTGAGATAGAAGATGTACCATTAGATGTGTTACTCTATATAGAAAAGGAAAGCGATTATTTAGGTTTTGAGTTTACGGATGAATCCAACATTTCCGGAGCAACGGTATTTGATTTAACCGGAAAACAAGTGCTTACCTTTTCATCTCAACAGGTAATGGATAACCAGTTGAACATTAGTGTATTGAGTTCTTCCATATATCACATTTCTTTTATTGCCAATGGTAAAACTGTTGTAAAGCCATTCTATAAAACACATTAAGCTTTTAAGTTTTTATTAACGTTTAAGGGGGCGCTTTAGCTTTAGTTTTGCTTTAAAACTAAAATACACTAGAACATGAAAAAACTAGCTTTATTAGGATTGGCTTTCTCACTTACTTTTGGTGCTTTTGCCCAAATACAAACGCCACAGCCAAGTCCAAGCTCAACATTGACTCAAAAAGTGGGTTTAACAGATGTAACTGTAGAATATTCTAGACCTTCTATGAGAGGTAGAACTATTTTTGGGGACTTAGTACCTTACGGAAAATTATGGAGAACAGGTGCAAACCAGAATACCATAATTACATTTAGTGATGATGTTAAAGTAGGCGGTAAGGACCTAAAAGCTGGTTCATATGCGGTATTTACAAAACCGGGCGAAGCGGTTTGGGAAGTAATTTTTTATGCAGATACCAACAATTGGGGTACACCACAAAACTGGGATGCTAGCAAGGTAGCTGCAACTGTTAAAACTGAGGTATATCCTGTTGAGATGCCTATTGAGACATTTACCATTACCATTGATGATATTACCAATAATGATGCCCTTTTTGGGATTCTTTGGGAGAAGGTATACGTAGGTGTAAAGTTTGAAGTACCAACCAAGCAAAAAGCCATGAAGAGCATTGAGGGTGTAATGGCAGGCCCTAATGGTAATGACTATTATGCCGCTGCTTCTTACTATTTTGAAGAGGGACAAGACATTGCTAAAGCTAAAGAATGGATAGATAAAGCTGTAGCTGCCAACCCAAATGCATTTTGGATGATGCGTAAACAATCGTTGATTTATGCTAAATCTGGAGATAAAAAAGGAGCCATTGAAGCTGCTAAAAAATCATTAGCTGCTGCAGAAGCTGCCGGTAATGCAGATTACGTAAAAATGAACAAAGACTCTTTGGCAGAGTGGGGCGCTAAGTAAATCCCCATAATACTTTTAGAAAAACTAACCCCGAATTTATTCGGGGTTTTTTTATATCCGTATGGGTTTATTATTTTTTAATACGCGGTCTAAAGCCTCTAGTAGCAATGCAAATAGTATAACCAAGGCACACCCAAAAGCATTAAGCCATAAATAAGACATCCAATTTTGATACCACCCTACAATGACAATAATTTGGGTAATAATGGCCGCCATGAACACGGCGTTTCCTTTTACAAATTTTATAAAAAACGCTAGCAAGAAAATCCCCAAAACGTTTCCATAAAAAATAGAACCAATGATGTTAACTAATTGAATTAAGTTGTCAAAAAGGCTGGCAATATTCGCAATAAGAATAGCCACAATTCCCCAGACTAAGGTGAAAAGTTTGGTGGCCCTAACTTCTTGTTTAGCAGAAATCTGTTGTGTTTTATTTCGTTTATAAAGGTCTAACGCGCTAATGGTTCCCAGGGCATTTAATTCTGAGGCCGTGGAAGACATTGCCGCGGACAGGATTACGGCCAATAATAAACCAATAAAGCCCCTTGGCAAATTATTAAGGATAAAGTGAATAAATACATAATCTTTATCGTTTGTTTCTACGGTAGGGTCTGCTTCTTCAATAAGAATTCTTGCTGCCGCCCTGTTTTGTTCTTCGTGCTGGTTAACGGCTCTTAAATTGATTTTAGCTTGCTCAATAGCATCATAATCTTTCAATTTTAGTGCGCTTACAAATGCGTTTTGTGCCGTACGCTTATCGGTTTCGGTTTCACGATGTTCGGTTTCTAGAGCATTAAAATCTGATGCTAAACTAGAGTTTTCAATGGCCGTTTTTGCTGCTGGATTAAAATGCAATGGAGCAGCGTTGTATTGGTAAAATACAAATACCATTACACCTACTAAAAGGATAAAAAATTGCATGGGTATTTTTAACAATGCATTGAATATTAAACCTAGTTGGCTCTCCCTAACACTTTTACCAGATAAATAGCGTTGTACCTGACTTTGGTCCGTACCAAAGTAAGCCAGCATTAAAAAGAAACCTCCCGTTATTCCACTCCAAAAGGTATATCTGTTTTGCGTGTCCAATTCAAAATTTAAGATGTTCAATTTATCATTGGCTCCTGCAATTTTAAGTGCTTCGCCAAAAGTAACGTCTGCCGGTAGACTTCCTAAAATAAAAAAGAATGCAAAAAACATGCCCACCATTATTACAAACATTTGCTGTTTTTGGGTAATATTCACTGCTTTTGTACCACCAGAAACCGTGTAAAGAATAACCAGAATACCAATAATAATGTTTAGCGTACTAAGGTCCCAGCCCAATACGGCAGATAAGATAATGGAAGGAGCAAAAATAGTAATACCAGCTGCAAGACCGCGCTGTATTAAGAATAAGATCGCGGTTAAGGTCCTTGTTTTTAAGTCGAATCTATTTTCTAGCATTTCATAGGCCGTGTAAACTTTTAACCTGTGATAAATAGGTATAAAAACCATACAGATAACAATCATGGCCATGGGTAAACCAAAGTAGAATTGTACAAACCCCATACCATCAT
Source organism: Croceivirga sp. ABH4_376 (assembly GCF_056160685.1). Taxonomy (NCBI): domain Bacteria; kingdom Pseudomonadati; phylum Bacteroidota; class Flavobacteriia; order Flavobacteriales; family Flavobacteriaceae; genus Croceivirga; species Croceivirga sp. ABH4_376. The sequence continues at coordinate 75,628 of NZ_JBSWXQ010000002.1, forward strand.
GAAAAGCTTGGCCAGGAGTGGATAAAAATGTGATGGCACTTGCTTGGGTGGCCATTACGGATAAACCTATTGTCCACCATTTGGTATCTTTGCCTCCTTTTACGTAATCATCTACGTCATTGCTATTACGTGTTTTATAAATGCCAAAACCAACAATAAAGAGTAGGGTAGTAGCAAGAACAAGCCAATCTAATAATTCCATTAATTAGTTGTTAGCGTTCATTAAATACACAAAATATAGAATATAAACTAAATTAAGTACCAGTACCAGCGTGTACTCTTTTTTCCAAACGTACTTGTTTTTTTGTTCTAGATTCTCTTTCATGTTACTCCTTACCTTTGCCTAAAGATAGCATATTAGCAAACAACTTATAAGCGCCTGGAACACCTGCCGGTAATTCCCTAAAGAAGCTTAATCCTGTATACACGTAATATCCCTCACCGTATTTGGCCACCAATAGACTGCCCTTGGTAAGTGCTTCACCTTTATCATTCATCCCTAAAATAGGAGTAAATTCTTTGCTCCATTCGTTTGGAAAATAAAGTCCTCTTTCTTGTATCCAATTATTAAAATCTGCTTGCAGAATTTTATTTGGTTTGTTGAGGACGGGATGTCCAGGATTTAAAAAACGAACCGCCGCATTTTCATCGGTAACACGGTCCCTAGATATGGTTATGGGGTAGGGGGCAATATTTTCAAATTGAGAAGCCCATCTATTAGCAGTGTTATATTGAACGATCATGGTACCCCCGTTGGCCACATAGTCTAGTAGAATACCTTGTTTAAATTTAAGGTCGTTTAAAACATTGTACGCACGTATGCCCATTACAATACCATCAAACTGTGCCAAGTCTGAAGCATTTTCAATTTTTTCCAATGCTAGGATACTTACATTGTATCCTATTTGAGACAGGCTTTGCGGTACGTTGTCTCCTGCACCCACTATATAACCTATATTTTCGCCTTCTTTTTTAATATCTAAGCGTACAACCTTACTTTGAGCGGGCAGTAAAACAGATTGCTTTGGAATATGGTCGTAGTCTATTTCTGTAAGGCTTTGATTATAGGTTTGCCCATTTACCGTAAGGACAGGGGTTAATTCTCCAAAACTTTCATTTATGGTAGGCGTAACCGTAAATTGGAGGCTAACGGCTTCACCCTTTAGTTCAATTGTAAAGTCTTGAGCAGGGCTAACAAGCCAGCCTTTAGGTGCGTCTAATGCGATAGTACCTTTTAGATTGTCTTTACCCGCTTTGATTAAAACACTAACTTCTTGAGGGTTTTGGTCAGCAAACAATATTACTTCGTTTTTAAAAGATGCCGTAGCAACAGGCAAGACAACAAAGGGCTCGTATTGCTCTCCTTTATCCGGTTTAGAAAAATGATATACTACTGGTTTTTCAATGGTTAAATCTGTACCATTAATAGATAGCTTAAAGTATGCTTTTAAGGCGGTTGGTGTTTCCGGCTTACCAATTAATTCTTGGTCCTTAACCTTATACATACCAAGACTCCCTTTGTTTAGCAGCCAATAAGGTGCGGTATACTTAGAAGTTTTAGGTATGGAAACCTCTATTTCAAAAGTTTTTTTCTGATTATTATCTAACGAAATACTGGTGTTTAGATTGGCCAAATTTTGATTTAGGGAAATAGCATTCAACTTTGCGTTAATTGAACTTCTATTTACAGCTTCTAGAAAAACTTTTACCGTACTACCTGGGCTAGCAGCACCTTGTTGTGTTCCTGCTTCTAAATAAATGCCAGAACATGCCAAGATTATATTTTCTAACTCTTTAAGTTTACGTTCTCTCCAGAAATCGTCTTTCACCTTTTTTAATAGTTTATGTGCCTCTAAAAGTTCTGGAATGTGCACACTAGGGTTGGTAAAATTAAAATCTGCTTCTACCTTGTTTAAAATTTCACCAATGGCCTTACCACCTTCAATTCTTGTCCATGTGGTATTAATTCCTTCAAAAATGTCTTTGTTGCTTTTAGGTTTAGAACCCTTTAAAAATTCAACATATTCCGTTTCTGAACCTCTAGAGCCCATTTGGCCAAAACCTTGGCAAAGGTGTTGACTGCGAGAAGCGGCAGCTATTTCATTATTGCTAAGACCCAACTCAGGATAAAATACGCCAATATCCATTGAAATAAGATTACTTTTATCGGCCTCTTCAAATTTTTCCCTAGAACCATAAAACCACCAAGATGTATTAAAAAACAATCGTTTTGGCGTCCATGGTTGGGTATAGCTTAGTTGTTCCGGGTATTTAGTATTGTCTTTGGCAAGGTCAAAAGCCGCTACACTTAACATAGCAGAGCCGGTATGGTGACCGTGTGTAGAACCAGGTGTTCTATGGTCAAAACGGTTAATGATTACATCTGGTCTTAATTTTCTAATGGTCCAAACTACATCTGCCAATACTTCTTCTTTGTTCCAGATATCAAAAGTTTCGTCTGGATGCTTAGAGAAACCAAAATCTACCGCCCTAGTAAAACGTTGATAGCCCCCGTCTACGTTTCTAGCGGCTAATAATTCTTGGGTACGTAATACGCCCAATAATTCTTTAAACTCAGTTCCTATAAGGTTTTGACCGCCGTCTCCTCTGGTAACGGATAAATAGGTGGTGTGTGCTTTTACTTCATTAGCTAAATAGGAAATTAACCTGGTATTTTCATCATCTGGATGCGCGGCAACAAAGAGCACATTACCTAGAAAATTAAGCTTTTGAATTTCGTTATGTATTTCTGATGAGGATAACTTTTTGGGCTGCTGTGCCTTAAATGTAACAGTAGACAATACCAAACAGCAGAAAAATAGCTTGTATAATTGCATTTTGGGTTGGTTTGTTAATTTCAAATATAGGGACATCCTAGGCAGGGATTAAGCTTTTAGAGTTTCTTTAACACCTAAAAATGCTGTTCTAAATCCTCGTCTGTGGCAACTTGTTTTTGTATTAAAACCACACCCTTTTGAAGAATTAAATTATTAGGGTATGTTAGCAATTCTCCAGTGTCTTCTTTTATAAGAATCATGCTAAAAGCTTGTATATCTGCAATAATAGCTTCTTCTGGAAAATCTTTATCCTGTATTCTTATGCGGTCCCCAATTTTATATGGAAAATAAAAAAATAAAATTATGCCGGCAGTTACATTGCTTAAAATAGACCAGTTGGCAAACAAGGCAACACCCAACACAGCAAATGCGGATGAAATTAAAAACCCAACTTCTTTAAAATTAACGCCCCAAATTAGGATTAAGGCCACTATTAAAATAACAAACAGTCCAAAACTAACATACCGCATTACCAAACGGGTACGCATTTGGTTAATATCACTGATTAATCCAATACGCTTAACGGTTTTTAAGGTTAAAAATCTAATGATACCAAATAATAATAAGGCTATAAACGAGCCTAATAGCTCGTTTTTATAAGTTGAAATGATTGTTTCAAGATTTATCATAGACCTAGACTGTCTCTTAAGCTTGTATAGTTATTGGAATTTTGTTTCCAATACGGGGTTTTTAATTGTTCTATCATAGTTGCCTTAGAAGTCATTTTACGGGCATTTTTACCAAAACCGCTAAGGTAGGTTTCTTCCCACCCTCTAATTTCATGAGGAAAATTAGAGTTGAAACTAATGCTTAATTCCCTTTCATTATCAATATACTTTATGGTATAGATACTTACCCCATCTTGCTCATTTAAGCTAGCTTTTGCTCGCATCGCTTTCACTTCTTTATGTTTTAACCTAAAGTACTCCAAAGAAGGTAATATTTCTATATTTCCCAAGGGTAGACTTTCAGGGTTTATTCTAATAATAGTCCAAATTTCGTTTTCTAAATGTGTTTTAGATAAGACTAGTTGTTGGTCTGCCTCGCTTTCAAAATAACTATGGCTTAATACTTCAAAATCAGCTCTATTGTTTAATTGTGCGTAGACTTGCCCACACCATTCTTGTGCGGAAAAACTACTTTTTAACGCATGTTGGTTATTATAAACAGGGTAAAAGGTGCTACTCATAATAGAATAAGGGTAAATTCCTGTTAGATAATTTTTGGTGGCATTTAGTTTTAAAACCGGAATATTATCTGGGTTGCTATTATCTGCCTTTACTTGCTTGCCTTCCAAAAAAGGCTCTGTTACATAAATCAGCACAGCATTACCCTCCCTAATTTCACCATATCTGGCTTGCTCAAGTTTATAACTGCTAATTTCCGCATTACCCGCATACCAATAGGCCTTAAAGTCTTTAGAAAGCGGTTGTTTAGGTAATAGCTCTTTCTTTTCTGGTTTTGCAGTGGTAGCGTTTGTATGGATCGCTTTTTTGTCTTCCGAACATTGAATCAAGCATAATCCAATAAAAAAGGTAGTGCCTGTTTTAAGAGTATTCCAAATTTTCATAGCCTATATTTTAAAACAAAAATAGTGGCAGGTAGCTATTCTACCATGTCCATTAACGTTTTATAAACTAGATGAGTAGGTAAGCCAACCACATTGTTGTAACTGCCCTTAATTTCTTCAATGGCAATAGCACCTATCCATTCTTGAATGCCATAGGCACCAGCTTTGTCAAAAGGGGTATATTTTTCAATGTAAAAATTTATTTCCTCTGGTGTTAGGGATTTTAATTTAACTTCGGTATTGGCATGTACTATTACCTGCTTTTGGAGAGTAGTAAAACAGACCGAAGTAATTACACTGTGCCATTTACCCGATAATTTTTGTAACATTTCAATAGCCTCTGCTTTATCTGCGGCTTTAGCTAAAGAAGTTCCATTGCACCAAACCACCGTATCCGAAGTGAGCAGAATTTCATTTTGTGCTAAGTTGGTAAAAGGTGTGGCTTTTAGTTTAGCTAGATAATCGGCAATGGCGGCACCCTCCAATTGATCTGGATACACTTCTTCTACAGACTTTATGGAAATGCGAAAAGGAATACCTAGCTCTTCTAAGAATTTTTTTCGCCGAGGCGAGCCGGAGGCAAGAATTACGGTATTGTTTTTTAATTTCTCTGCTAATGGATTCTTAATCATTCTCCGCACTAAAATTTAGATTCCAATCTCCCCTAACTTTTAACACCTGTTCTATAATATCCCTTGCGCAACCTTCGCCACCTTTTTTATGCGAAACATAATCACAAATAGCTTTTACCTCTGCTACTGCATCTTGCGGGCAGGTTGCCAACTGTACCATTTTCATTGGCGGAATATCCGGTAAATCGTCTCCCATGTATAAGATGTTTTCTTTTTTTAGCCCATAAACATCCAAAAATTCTTCCATTGGTTCCTCTTTATGGTGGGCTCCCATATAAAAAGTGGTAATGCCAAGACCTTGCAATCTTTCTTTAACACCTGCATTGGTACCACCGGTAATAATGCATATCTGGTATCCTTTATTAACTGCCGTTTTTAATGCTAACCCATCTTTTACGTTCATTTTGCGTAATAGCTCTCCAGAGGTAGTAATGGTTACCGTTCCGTCTGTTAATACGCCATCTACATCAAAAACAAATGTGGTAATATCTTTAAGGTATTCTTTATAATTTTTTTTCATAGGTATGTATAATACTCTCGCTTAATAATTGATATATTTTTTTGTGCAAGGGGTTTTCTAACTGGTCTAAGTGAGATTGTATGGTTAGGACATCTTTTCTTTTTGCAGGGCCCGTTTGCGCTTCTCTTGGACTAATGTGTTTAATTTTTTCTACGGTCTCGGTAATCAACGGATGTAAAATAGCAAATGGTACTTGGTTTTCTTGGCAAATAGAATTGGCTAAAGTAAATAAATGATTACTGAAATTATTAACTAAAACAGCCGCCAAGTGAATGGTTTTTCGTTGTTCAGAAGAGATTTTATAAACTTGATTAGAAAGTTTACCGGCAAGCTCTAAAAGTATTTCTTCTGTTTTCTCATTATTACCTTCTATACAAAACGGAATGCTAGAAAAGTCTATTTTTTTACCCTTTGTAAAACTTTGTAAGGGATAGAAAACTCCACTATGGTTTGTTTTTATATCTGATAAAGGCGCTGCACCAGAAGTATGGGCAACTATTCCATTTTTTCCAAGCAATAAGTTGCTTACCGTCTTAATGGCATCATCCTTAACGGCTATTAAATAGACGTCTGCATCTAAAATTTGTTCTGGGTTATTGGTTACTGTTGTTTTCTTAAAATAGTCAAGGGCCTTTGGGTTTCTACCATACACTTGCTTAAGCTTAACAGTGTCTAGCGCTGTTAATGCTGTATAAAGATGCTGGGCAACATTGCCCGTGCCAAGTAGAATTATAGAAAGCATGCTCAAAATTACAAATATAATATGGCAACATTATAACATATGTTAACACATATTCGGGGTTATTTTATGCTAAACACCACCAAATAGAATGAGTAAAACACCGTATTTTTGCAAGCCAAAGAACAAACCATAATATGTTAGATACTTTAAAACAAACGCTCTTTTCTACAAGATTAATGGCCGTGTTATTTTTACTTTTTGCCGCGGCAATGGGTATAGGTACTTTTGTGGAGAGCATGTACAGCACGGAAACGGCAAGAATCTACATATATAATGCTACTTGGTTTGAGGCTATCATGGTGTTTTTTGTCATCAATTTTACAGGTAATATTTTTAGATATAGACTATTGACTTGGAAAAAATGGCCCGTTCTTATTTTGCATCTTTCTTGGATTCTAATAATTGTTGGCGCTTTTGTTACCCGTTACATAAGTTTTGAGGGGATGATGCTTATTAGGGAAGGTGAATCTGAAAATGTATTTTATTCCGATAAAACCTATTTAACCGCTTTTGTAGATGGTGAAATAAATGGGGAAACCAAGCGTAAAATTCTTGAAGACGATATTTTGGTCACTCCAGAAGGCAAAAGAAGTAGCTTGCCTTGGAAAGGAGATTTCAACGGTACGCCCTTTACCATTAGTTATGCTGGTTTTATAGATGGAGCCAAAAAGGGATTGGTACCAGACCCAAACGGCAAAAATTATCTAAAAATTGTTGAAGCGGGTGATGGGCAACGCCATGAACATTATTTAGAAGATGGCAAAATTGCAAGTATTCATAATGTTTTATTTGCATTGAATAAAGAAACAAATGGGGCCATTAATATCTTCTATGATGGAGAAAAATATGGCATAAAAGCCCCTTTCGAGGGTGATTTTATGCGTATGGCAGACCAATTTAAAGGTGCAGTTGCAAAAGATAGTTTACAACAACTTCAATTGCGTTCTCTTTATAATATGGCCGGTATGCAATTTGTTATCCCAGAGCCTATGGTAAAAGGTAGTTACGGAATAGTAGAACTACCAGAAAACGAAGTTACTAAGGAGTCTCAAGACGCGCTAATATTAGATGTTACAGTAAATGGTGAAACCGTTGAGAAGAAGATTTTAGGAGGAAAGGGGAGTGTGCCTTTTACCGATAAATTTACGGTAGGAGGTCTTGGTTTTATGCTCAAATATGGCTCTAAAGAACACACTTTACCATTTAATGTAAAGTTAAATGATTTTATTGCCGAAAAGTACCCAGGTACGGTTAATAGCTACAAATCTTTTATGAGTAAGGTAACTATAGAAGATGAACGCCCTTTTGATTATGATATTTACATGAACCATATTTTGGACCATCAAGGTTATCGGTTTTTTCAGTCCAGTTTTATGCCAGATGAAAAGGGTTCCGTGCTAAGTGTAAATCATGATCAATGGGGAACATGGATTACGTATATAGGATACTTTTTGCTATATATTGGATTAATGGGTATTATGTTTTTTGGTAAATCTAGATTTAGGGACCTTACGGCTAGTTTGGAAAAGTTAAGCAATAAACGAAAAGGATTGGCCTCGATAATTCTATTTTTAATGGCCACCTCTACTTTTGCCCAACAAGCAGAAAGCCATGAAGGGCATAATCAATTACCAACGGCTGCCCAAGTAGACTCCGTAATAGCTGCAACTACCGTTTCTGAGGAACACGCAGATAAATTTGGAGCGCTGGTAATTCAAGATGAAGGAGGGCGAATGAAACCCTTACATACATTTACGTCTGAGTTGTTAAGAAAATTAAGTGGTAAGGATAAATATAATGGATTAAACTCGGATCAGGTTTTTATTTCGATGATGTTAAATCCTTCGGCTTGGTATAATGTAGAATTTATTAATCTAGGTGAAATACAAAACGATAGTATAAGGGAAATAATAGGAGTTCCCCCCACTCAGAAAAGAGTAAAGGCAACAGACTTTTTTGATGCTACGGGAATGTACAAACTTAGGCCATATCTAGAAGAAGCCACTTCTACCACCAATCCAAATAAATTTCAGAAAGACTTTACTAAAGCCCATGAACGTTTTGGATTGCTCAACACGGCATTAAGTGGTCAAATTTTAAAGATTTTTCCGTTGTTGAATGATGAAAATAACAAGTGGATATCTACCATTGAATTTAGGTCTGGCCAACATCAAGTTCAAGATTCGCTTTATGCCAATTTTATGCAAAATTCCGTCCCTTATTACTTGAATAGTGTACAAGCAGCTATTAAAACGGGAGATTACAGCACTGCCGATCGGTTGCTAGATGCTTTTAAGCAAAATCAGGAAAATCATGGGTCAGAGGTTTTACCTTCTAACGAGAAAATAAAGACAGAGATTCTATATAACAAGCTAGATATATTTAATAGACTTTATAAGTACTATGCCCTAATTGGTATTTTTTACTTTTTGGTATTAATATTTAGAATTTTTAAAGAAAGGGAAATATGGAAAGCTGCCTCTTATTTATTTAAAGGGGTACTTATTATTTTCTTTTTATGGCACACAGCAGGTCTTGTTCTTAGATGGTATATTTCTGGTCACGCACCTTGGAGCGATGCTTATGAAAGTATTCTTTACGTTTCTTGGGCAACCATGGGAATGGGTCTTTTACTAGGGTTGCGCAAAAGTGAACTTACCTTGGCCTCCAGTGCTTTTGTAACATCTATGTTACTATGGATCGCGCACCAAAGCTGGGTAGATCCGGCAATTGCTAATCTCCAACCAGTATTAGACAGTTATTGGTTAATGATTCACGTTGCGGTTATAGTAGGTAGTTATGGACCGTTAACCGTAGGTATGATTTTAGGGGTTACGGCCATGATTCTTATTTTGCTTACCACCAAAAAGAACCATAAGCGGATGGAGCATAACCTTAAGGAATTAACTGTGATTAACGAACTTTCCTTAACGGTAGGTTTGGTAATGTTAACTATTGGTAACTTTTTAGGTGGCCAATGGGCCAACGAAAGTTGGGGTAGGTATTGGGGTTGGGATCCAAAAGAAACTTGGGCGTTAATTTCAATTATGATTTATGCTTTTGTGCTACATATGCGTTTGGTGCCGGGTCTTAGAGGTAAGTGGGTTTTTAACTTCTTTAGTGTTCTAGCCTTTGCCAGTATTATGATGACCTATTTTGGAGTAAATTTTTACTTAGTTGGCCTACATAGTTATGCCAGCGGAGACCAAGTTATTACACCGTCTTTTGTTTGGTATTCGGTATTGGGAGTTTTTATTCTAGGAGGCCTTAGTTATTGGAAGCATAAAAAGTACTACAACAAAAACAAGACAATAGCTTCCTTGTAAATAAGAACCGTTTTTATTAGAGATTTTCTTTTTACTTTTCAAGTATGAAGAAAATGCTAAACGCTAACACCTTACTTAGTTTAACCGCCATGATGGTTAGTGTATTGACTTTGGTAATATTTATTTACCAAACCAGTTTAATGCGTAAGCAAAACTACTTGTCAATATTACCTTATGTACAATTTGCAGAACGTAACCATCCCAATAGTAAGGTTTACGAATTAAGTTTAAAAAACCATGGTGTTGGTCCGGCAATTTTAGAAAGCGTGCACATGATCTATCATGGTGAAGTAGAGAATCTAACAAGCTATGATAATGAGTTGTTGTCTTACCTAAAGCGAAAACAACCAGCCTTAGATAGTTTAGCAAATTATACCTATGCCACCTTGGACCCTGGTATTGCCATACCTGCAAACGAAGTGTACACGTTCTTAAAAGTAGAGGGTAGTGAAAAGGATTGTAAGCTTATAGCCAAAACCATTGAAAGTTTATTGCAAGATGGCTTGGAGTATAAACTTATCTATAAATCTATCCAAGACGAACGCTGGCTAATTAGAAGTAATAGCGCTACCGATAGTCCAGAAAAATTAAATTAGTAATTAAGGATATTTTGCTAACAAGAGTTGCATTAGTTCTTCTGCCGCCACTTTGCCTTTTTCTTTTAAAAATGGTCTTGGAGTATTATCCCCCAATTCAAAAACAATGGCCGGCATTTCATGTTTTACATAAAAATAAGTTCTAGAAACCATGGTAGGATCAATACTTGTAGAAGGTTTAACGTTGGTTTGTTTTTGAGGTAAGCGATTGGAAATATTCTGTATCCAATCAAAAACAATCTTTCCCTTTTCTCCTGTAACGGTAGTATCTAATGGATAATAAATATCATCCCAAGTAGAATGAAAGTCAGCTCCAAAAACAAAATCATAACCTTCTTGGCTTTTTTGCTCTAAAAAGGTTTTAACCGCTCTAGTTTCTGGCTGGTTAAAGTTTTGCCAATCCCTATTCAAATCTATTCCCCCCATATTGTGTCGCCAATGACCGTTGTCAACTCCATCAGGATTCATTAAAGGAACCGAAAAAATGGTGAACTTCTGCCTAAACTTCTTTGCAAGTTCAGAAGGTCCATTAATCGTTTCCGTAAATGATTTCATGGCTAAAAAACCAGTCACCTCTGGTGGGTGCTGCCTAGAAATAATCATCAAGGCTTTTTTACTATTACCTTCATTTGTGGTTAATAATTGTAAGCCTCTTTTCTCCGTACTATAGCCAATTATTTTAGAGGTATTAAAAGGTAGTTGTGCAAGGCTATCTACCCATTGTTGTATCCTTTTAGAAGTGTACAGCTCTTGTGCGCTTACCCATGTTGTGTCTGGGCTAGATGTAAGTTTTATTTCTATTTGTTCTGGAGCAGCTTTTATACCAAAATCTCCTTTGCCTGGATTAATTTCTTTGTAAAAGAGACTATCTAAGGGTTTAAAATTTAAGCCATCCGTACTTATTTTAGGGTAATACCGGCTTCTTATATCTTGATAGGTAAACTTTATATTTATATCCTTTTGGGATTTACTCCAAACCTTAAAGGCATACCACGGACTTACATTGATGGGTGTATTTTCTGCGGTTATCCAAAGGGTATAATGGTCATCCCCATCATGTACAATTCCATTTAATCGTCCTCCATCAAAATTATTATCAAAAAAAACGGTACTATCGTTTAAGGCCCATGTTCCTTTCCATTGTTTTTGTACGGGTTTACTATTGGTGGGTACTACAGGAGATTTACCTTGACCTTGATAGCCTTTGTTCACGGTTTGGGTAACCGGTGCGGAATTTTTGCAAGAAACTATAAAAATGAAGAGGATAAATAGCTTTAAATAATTCATTTTAAGGATTTAATCAGTGGATTTAAGTTGCGAATTAAAAAAAAATGCATCTTTGTAGCATCATGAAGTTATAGAAATTATACAATCCGTAATAATTCAGATGTAAATACTTACAATGCGCAATTGTATTGGTATGCATTTACACATTCTTTTATCTTAAAATCTATAACACGTGAGATCTTCAAAAAACAATATACTTTATTCATTTTTTAAAACCTTTTTATCCGCTATTTCTGGTAAGGAATCAGATTTTACCAACGGCAGTATTAAAAGGGCCATCTTTTTATTAGCAATTCCTATGATTTTGGAAATGATGATGGAAAGTATTTTTGCTATTGTAGACATAGCTTATGTTTCAAAAGTAAGTGTTAATGCGGTAGCGACTATTGGTTTAACGGAATCTGTAATAACGCTAATTTATGCTCTAGCCATTGGTCTAAGCATGGCAGCTACTGCAATTGTTGCCAGAAGGGTAGGGGAGCAAAATATAGATGCCGCTAAAAAATCCGCAGCTCAGGCCATTTTCTTAGGTATGGCTATTGCAATTATGTTAGGAGTAGTTGGTTATTATTTTAATCAAGATATTCTTAGGTTAATGGGCGCAGAACCAGAAGTAATTGCCGAAGGAGCTGGCTATACCAAGTGGCTCTTAACGGGTAACATTACCATAATGCTCTTATTTCTTATTAACGCAATTTTTAGAGGTGCTGGTGATGCAAGTATGGCCATGTGGACCTTGGTTTTATCCAACGGTTTAAATATTTTATTAGACCCCATTTTTATATTTGGATGGGGCCCAATTCCAGAATATGGCGTAACCGGTGCGGCAATTGCTACCAACATTGGTAGGGGTAGTGCGGTGCTTTTTCAACTAGTAATTTTATTCTTTGGATGGGGCAAGATAAAATTGGCAATAACTGATTTGAGGGTAAATCTTAAGTTAATGTTCAGTTTAGTAAAAGTTTCACTTGGTGGTATAGCTCAGTTTTTAATTGGTACCACTAGTTGGGTTTTTTTAATGCGTCTCATGTCAGAATTTGGTAGCGAGGTCTTAGCAGGTTATACTATTGCTATACGGGTAATGATGTTCACATTAATGCCATCTTGGGGTATGAGCAATGCCGCGGCAACTTTAGTAGGGCAGAATTTAGGTGCTAAAAAAGCAGAAAGAGCAGAGCGTTCGGTTTGGATTACCGGAAAATATAATGCCATTTTTATGGGATTGGTTTCTTTGGTATATCTATTTTTTTCAGAAATCATTTTAAAATGGTTTAATACCAATCCGGTAGTTGTAGAAAACGGCTCACTTTGTTTAAAAATTATGGCGGCGGGTTATGTTTTTTATGCCTACGGCATGGTTATGACACAAGCGTTTAATGGTGCAGGCGATACCCAGACCCCAACTAGAATAAACTTGATTGCTTTTTGGTTTTTTCAATTGCCTTTAGCGTATGCTTTGGCTTTATGGTTAGGTTTTGGACCAGTTGGTGTTTTTATGGCAATAACCATAGCAGAGGTACTTTTGGTAATTTTAGCTTTTTATTGGTTTAAGAAAGGTACCTGGAAAACAGTTCAAGTGTAAAGCTTTTTGTAATTTTAAGCTTCTTTTAATTATTGAAAATGGATACAAATAAAATAGGTTTAAATACCATTTGCACGCACATTGGCGAAGTTAAGGATGAACAGTTTAAGGGAGCGGTTTCTCCCATTTACATGAGTTCTTCCTATGAATATGAAGATGTGGAGGTTAAGCGGTATCCTAGATATTATAATACTCCTAACCAAGCAGCATTAGGAGAAAAAATAGCTTTGTTAGAACATACAGAAGCTGCTATGATTTTTGGTAGCGGTATGGCTGCTATTAGCCATGCATTAATGGCTTTTTTAAAAGCAGGAGACCATATTGTTTTGCAACAAACGCTTTATGGCGGCACCTATAATTTTGCCGTTACACAATTTGAAAAATATGGTATTTCTTATTCGTTTACAACAGGTTGGAAACCAGAAGACTTTGCAAAGGAAATACAGGAAAACACAAAAGTAATCTATATAGAAACTCCATCTAACCCATTATTGACCGTAACAGATATTGAAGCAGTGGCTAAACTAGCTAAAAGTAAGGGTATTGTGAGTATGATTGATAATACGTTTGCCAGTCCGGTTAATCAAAACCCGGTGGATTTTGGTATCGATATTGTGTTGCATAGCGCAACAAAATATATGGGTGGTCACTCAGATATTTGTGCGGGCGCTGTTGCTGCATCTAAAGAGCACATAGAAAAAATTTGGCAGGCATCTATATGTTTTGGCGGTAGTTTAAGTGATCAAACGGTCTGGTTATTAGAACGTAGTCTAAAAACTATGGGTTTAAGGGTAAAAGAACAGAACAAAAATGCTTTGGTATTGGCATCTAAATTAGAAAAACATGATGCTGTAGAGCGGGTCTACTACCCAGGTTTAGAATCACATCCAGATTATGAATTGGCCAAAAAGCAAATGAAAGGTTTTGGGGGAATGTTGTCCTTTGAATTATTAGAATCCATAGATGCAACAGCTTTCCTAAAAGCCTTACAATTGATAAAACCGTCAATGAGTTTGGCCGGTGTTGAAAGTACTATGTTGTTACCCACCAAAACATCACACTCGCTCATGAGTGCCGAAGATAGAAAGGCACAGGGTATAAAGGATAATTTAATACGCTTTAGTGTTGGTATTGAAGAACATGAAGATATTCTTGCAGATATAAACCAAGCCATATCAACAGTAACAAATAACCAAGTTTTAGCATAGCATGAAGTTAGATATATTGGTTTTTGGTGCGCATCCTGACGATGCCGAGTTAGGGGCAGGTGCAACCATTGCAAAAGAAATTTCATTAGGCAAAAAAGTTGGAATTATGGATTTAACCCGCGGTGAATTGGGTACCAGGGGAACTGCTGAAATAAGAGACAAAGAAGCTGCAGATGCAGCTAAAATATTGGGTGTTGCCGTTCGAGAAAATCTAGAGTTTGCTGATGGTTTTTTTGTTAACGATAAAAAACATCAATTAGCAGTAATTAAAATGATAAGGAAATACCAGCCAGAGATTATTTTATGTAACGCTATAGATGATAGGCACATAGATCATGGCAAAGGAGCTTCCTTAGTTAGTGATGCGGCATTCTTAAGTGGCTTGGTAAAGATTGAAACAAAACTAGATAGCAGTAATGAGAATCAAGCTCCATGGCGGCCAAAACTAGTTTATCATTATATACAATGGAAAAATTTGGTTCCGGATTTTGTAGTAGATGTTACCGGTTTTATGGATAAAAAGAATGAAGCCATAAAAGCATATGCTTCGCAGTTTTATGACCCTAATAGTGATGAGCCAGAAACACCCATTAGTAGTACTAATTTTCTTGAAAGTGTAACCTATAGGGCAAGAGACCTAGGTAGGCTAATTGGTGTTGATTACGCAGAGGGGTTTACGGTAGAACGTTTTGTAGCAGTAGACTCTTTAAGTAATTTAATCTAGCTAGCTTTTTTAAGGTTTTCAGATAGTTTAGGCACTGTAAAATGGAAAGTGGATCCTTTTTGTGGGGCACTTTCTACCCAAATTTTGCCATTGTTTTTCTCTATCATTTCTTTACACAAGGAAAGACCAAGTCCGGTACCTTTTTCATTATTGGTACCATAGGTGGTAAAATTGGTATTTGGTTTAAAAATTTTCTCTTTGGTGGCATTATCCATACCAACTCCCGTATCCTTAATTTTTATTTGAACATGATTTAGACTTTCCTCAGACTCCAAGGTGATTAAACCGTTATTTGGCGTAAACTTAATTGCATTGCTAATAAGGTTTCTTAACACTAAATCTATTTGATTTTCATCTATAAATGCATTACTTGCTTTTGCAATGTCATTAATTATTTTAATGTCTTTAGCTGCAGCCATTTCATCTAAAAAGTCCAAGTTGTTTTCTGCCAACTTATAAATGTTTGTAGTGGTGGGTCTTGTATTACCTCCATTTAATTGAGTTCTTCCCCAAGAAAGAATGTTGTTAAGGGTAAATAAAACATGATCTACATCTGTTTTTGCTTTTCTTATAAATCTATTGGCTTCTTGTTGCCCTAAATCACCAGAGATAATCATTTCTAATAATCCCTGCAGAGCTCCAATAGGACCTCGTAAATCGTGACCTACAATAGAAAATAATTTATCCTTGGTGGTGTTAGAACTTTCTAATTCTTTTTCTCTTTCAGTTAAACTAGCAGCTTGTATTTTTAGCTCTTTATAGAGTTTTTTAAGTTTTTTCTGATTTAGGTATAATGGAATTGCGGCTGCTATTAATATAATAAGAACCAAAAGCGCTAAGGTGATAAGATTTTGTTGCTTGGCTAATTTTTTTTCGTTTTCTAAGATTAATTCTTTTTTCTGCTGGTCATATTTTAATTGTGTTTTAAAGAGTTTTAAACTTTTGGTGTTAGACTCTTTAGCCAAGGTATCTGATAATGAAGTAAAGATTTCATGATAACAAAGCGCTCTTTTGAAATCTTCTTTTTCTTTAAAAATTTTATAGAGGGTTTCCGCACAGTCTATTTGACCTTCTTTAGACTGGATATCTTTGGCAATATCAAGTCCCTTAAGGGCATAATCCGTAGCCAAACTATCAGAACCCGTTCCCATATATGCCAAGGAAAGATTGTTGTAAAGCGCTATTTCTCCCCGCTTATCATCTAAATTGTTGTTATAAAGAAGTTTACTTTGATCTAACCAATACAGCGCCCATTTCTCTTTTCCTTCTTTTAAGTAAATTTCTCCTTTTACGCTATAGGAATAAGCTAACCAATCATATACTTCTTCTTGCTCAAAAGTGTTAATACTTTGGTTAATATGAAACATTGCTTGTTTGGTATCTCCAATTTCTGTGTAAATAGAAGCAAGATTACTTAAGGTTTGCGCGGTAACTACGGGATTGTTCAGTTTTTTGTTTATTTCTGTTACTTCTTTATAAAAATCTAATGCAATGTCATATTCTTGTTGGGAAGCATAGAGGTGCGCTATATTTTCATTTACAACGGAAAGAATATCATTGTCCTCACTTTTTTTAGCAAAGTCTAGCCCTTTTAGATAGTTCATTAAAGATTTTTCGTAATCCCCGCCGTATTGGTATTGCGATGCGAGTCTATTTAAAGCGCCAGCTATTAATTTGTTATCATCCAAATTATAGGCTATATCCAGTGCTTTATTCAGGTTTTCAATGGCTTTAGGAAAAGAACCCATATCTGAATAATATACACCATAGTTGAAATAGACATTATAATTGCCTTTTGGATGATCGGCATGTACTAAAAGTTTCTGAGCCTTTCTGGTTAAATTATATAAGCTGTCAACATTATAATATCTATACTCTTTGGCTAGCGCTAATACAGCATCTATGTATGCGGTATTTTCACTATTATCTAAACCTTTATTTCTAAAATTTTTGATTTTAAGTGATAGACTGTCCTTAGTACTTTGGTCTAAATTGGAAATACCCAAAGCATATTGCCCACTTAACAATACTATCAAGAGTTGTATTACCAAAAATTTGGCGTAGTGATTAGGGGCTTTTTTTTGTTTCAATTGTAGGTCTATAAATTCAGATACAAATCTATTTTACTTATACCAGTATTAAAAAGAATTGTTGTGAACTTGAAATATTTGTGTGTTTTAACCGCTAATAGTGGTATTTAATCGATGTAATATAGAATGATTAAGCGATGGAAAATTTTAACCTTAGCTGTTTAATTTTGGCTTTTTGATGATAATCTATAAATATTTCTCCGTTGTTCTTGGTAGTTAAATCTCCTGTAATGTTTAAGTCTAAATTACGAATTTTTTGATTTATTACTTTTTCTTGGTGATGATTTTGGATTAGGTTTTTTAGATAAAAATTTAGCGTTAGTTTATTGGCTTGTGCTATTTGTTCTATTATTAGCTTTTGGTTTGTGGTAGCATCTTCAGTAAAAATTTTTAAAATATTTTTAAAAACAAGGGTAAGATGTTTCTTATTTGCTTTCAGTGTTATTTTATCTGCCAATGCCTTAAATTCAAAAGAAATACTTTCTGGTAGCTTGCTGTATTCTTCTAATATTTCTGATAAAAAGTTGGTTATTTCTACCCTGTCCTTATTGCCTTGATTGTTCTCTAAATTAGATTTTGCCCAATGTAACAATGTGGTAAGCTCGGTTTCGCTTTTATTAAGGTTTTGTTTTAAGTTAAAGATGGTTTTTTCCAGTTCTTCTGCGTTTAGTTTATCCATTTTTGTATTGGATAAAAACACCTTAAGGTTTTCTATAGGTGACTCAAGGTTTTTACCAATTTTTGAAAATACTTCCGCTTTTTGCGTATTCTGTACTACTAGATTCTCCTGTTGTTTTAATTGGGCCAAAATCCGATTATAGAATAGTACACCAACACCAATTATAATTATTAAGAGGAAGAATGACGCTATCCTTACGTATTGATTTTGGGACGCTATTCTTTCATTCTCTAGTTTAATTAATTCTTCTTGTCTTTTTAAATCTAAATTGGTTTTAATTAATCCTAGCCTTACAATCCTTCGATTATAATCTAATATATTACTTAGTTTTTCTGCTTCTAGTTTGTGTTCTAGGGCTTTTGCTGTAGCATTATTTTTCAAAGCAATTTCAAATTTTGTATGCAAAGATTCTATGATGCCGGTGGTGTCTTTTAATTGAAATGCTAGTTTTTGCGTAGAATCGGCATAAAAGGTTGCGCAAGCTAAATCGCCACGTTTTAAATTGATTTTGCTAAGTAGATTTCCAACTAATACCCAATCATATGGATTAACGATTAATTTTAAAATACTATCAGATTTAAATGTAAAAAAAGCAGCGCTGTCTAATTTTTTAGTCTTAAGGTAATAGTTTCCAAGGCTCCTGTAACTTCTACTAGACCATAATGGATCATCATCTTTTAAAAATTGTTTTAAACTTTGATATGCATAAGATTTTGCTTTGATATAATTATCAATTTTTAAAGCATTTAAAGACATATTTGATTTTGTCATGGCGGCTTTGGATAGGTTACCACTACTTAGGTGTAAACTATCGGCAATTTTATACTGCTCATCCGCCTCGGCATACATACCTATACCTGTATACATAAAACCAAGGTTATGTCTTATGGTTGCTTCTTCTTCTATAAAACTTTGTTTTTTACATATATTAATAGCATGGTAAGATAGTTCCAATGCTTTTTCTTGGTTACCAGAAATAATAGATTGTATGGCAAAGGTTTTATAAAATTCAACCTTTACGGCATCATCTTTTTCTTGTTTAATAAGCTCATTAATACGGTTGTAATACTGAGCGGCATTTTCATTGTCGCCAATATCGGTATAATATCCCGCAATACCGTTTAAGGCTAGTAACTCTCCTTTTTTATAGTTGAGTTTTTTACTGATTCCCAACGCCTTTTGAGCATAAATAAGGACACTGTCTGGTTGTCTAAAACGGTATTTTTTAGAAACAGAAAGCAATAAATCTACATAAGGTTCATCCCTTAAACCGCTACTATCTTGGGCACTAAGTATTGGGGCAAAAAGAAGAAAAATATAAAAGATTGCAAATTTTAGTAAAATACTGGGATTCATCAATTGAAATAAATACTTACTTAAAATTAGCATATTTATTTTTACTAAATGGCGGGGAAGTTTATACTTATACAAGTTCCCTTATTTATTTTACTATCAATTGTATACTTGCTATTATTTAGCTCTAGTAAGGTTAGTACGGTTTTTAAGCCAATACCCGTACCTTTTTCAAGGTTGGTTCCAGGGTAGGTATTTACCATTTCAGTTTCACTAATTTCTTTTAAGGTGCTGGCGGAAATCCCTACACCGGTATCACAAATGGTAAACAAAACCCCAAATGTAGTTGCTTTAATTTTAAAGCTAATCTTACCAAAAGTGGGCGTAAATTTAAGAGCATTAGAAATAAGATTTTCTAGAACCACTACTATGTGTTCTTTATCAAAAAGTATGTAATGTCTGGCCAACTCGTATTCTAGTTCAATGTTCTTTTCTTCTATTTGATTTTTAAAATGACCAATACATTTAACTAAAGTCTCTTCTAAGTTAACTTCTTCGGGATTTGCTATGAGCTCACCAATTTGAGATTTTGCCCAATATTGCATGTTTTTAAGGGTAAAGCTACTGTGGTTTACCCCACCCTTAATTCTATCCAAAGTTTTTCTAAAATCTTCTTCTGAAATATAGTTAGACTGATAGAGTTCTATACTTTGCTGTAGCGTGTTTAGCGGTGAAGTTAAGTCGTGACCAATAATCGAAAAAATCTTTTGTTTTTCGTTTACTACGTTGTCCAACTTTTTGTTTTCTTCAATTTTTCTCTTGTGGTTCCAATAACCAAAAAATAATAAAAGCAGCAGACATAAAATGATAATACCAATTATTAACAAAGTGTTACTTTGTTCTTCCTCTTGCTGTGTTCTATTTTCTTCTATTACCTGTTTATCGTTTTCAAACTTACTAGTAGCTTCTAACAGTAATAATTTGGAATGCACATTGGTTTCTATTTGATTTTCAGATAGTTTTTGGTACAATTCTAAATGCGATAGAGCAGCTTTGGTATCATTTTCTTGTAATGCAATTTGATATAGTAGCTTTTCTCCAATAATTCTATTGGCGATGCTATTTGCTTTTTCTGCATATGTTATGGCGGTATTAGCTTGTTTTTTGGCTAAGGAAAGTTGGCTATTTGCGATTGCTAACCGGGATAATGCCAAATAATTTTCTGCTAGCAGTTCATTGTCTTCTAATTCTTTAGATAACCTATTACTTTTTTCAAGATAATCTGCAGCTTTTTCTAAACTATCTCTTTTTAAAGCTATATGGGCTTTGGTAATGTAATTGTAGCTTAACCAAGAATTGGCACCTAATTGCTTCATGGTTAAAGTTGCCGTATCCACAATTTTACTGGCTATTTCTAAGCTATCTATTTTTTCATAAAGTCTTGCCATATTAGTGTTTACCATTGCTTTGGTAAACTCTTGGCTGGGTTCATCTGCAAATTTTAATGCTTCCTTAAAATAAGGTAGGGCTACATCATTGTCTTCTAAAATACCAAAAATGGTACCAATATTCATATTAAAGAGAATAATCATTTCTTTATTTTTCTCCTTTTTAGCCAATTTGAGACCTTCTTGTGCGTGAGTGAAAGCTTTGGTATAGTTTTTTAATAAAAAATTGTTTAGGGCGATAGCATTGTAAATTTTTAAAAGTATAACGCTGTTGTTGGTTGTTTTGCCAAAGCGCAACGCTTTGGTCAATTCTGTTTCCGCTTCTATAAATTTACCAACTGTTGCAAAAGCAGTACCTTTATTTAGGTAAGACATGGCTTGCCCTAAAATGTTGTTAGATGCCCTACTTTTATCGCCTAACAATTCCGCATAAAAAAGTAAGCTATCATTGTTCTCTTGTATAAAAGTCCTAGCGTATTCATTCAAGGTAGTAATGTAAAGGGAGTCATTAGCGGTACTCTCTATACTATTTAACCTTATTCTAATACTATCTCTATACTTTTCTTGACCTATTAAAACTATAGAAGTAAAAAGACAAATAGCAAAAACAATTTTTCTCAATAATTCATTAGTAGAAATAGAAATTAAGTATTTAATTAAAAACATAGCGTTTAATCTATTTAGAATAGAATATAGCTTTAAAGGTACTTCCTTTTCCTAAGGAACTTTCTATAATTAGCTCGCCATTGTTTAATTTAATAAGTTCCTTGCATAAAGTTAGGCCAATACCTGTTCCTTTTTCACTGTCGGTTCCGTATGTAGATTCAACATATTCTCCTTTTAGTATTTCGTTGACTTTTTTATGGCTCATACCAGTTCCAGTATCAATCACTGTTAGTGTAAAGGCTTTTTTTGAAATTGAAACGTTTATGGTAATTGTTCCATTTTCTGGAGTAAACTTAATGGCATTGGTAAAGAGATTTCTAAAGATAATTTCAAAATGATTTTCATCTAAAAAAATCTCATCTTCTTTAACGAGTTGGTTTTCTAGAAGAACGGTAATTTTCTTTTCGGTTATTCTATTATTGAAACTGCTAATATATTTTTCAATTATTTGGGGTGGATAGAATTCTGTTGGTGTGGCTTTTAGACCTTCCATTTGGGTTCTAGACCAATACAGAAGGTTATTAAGTATTTGACCGCTATAATCTAGTTTTTGTTTTAACTCTGGGGCAAATTCCTTTATCTGTTTTTCGGTAATGGTATTAGAATTATACAAATTCATAAGTTGTTGTAGTGTTCCAATAGGGGATTTTAAATCGTGACCAATAATTGAAAATATCTTGGTTTTGTCATTATTGAGTTTTGCGAGTTTTAAGTTGGCCTTTTTTTGGTTAATATAATTTATACGTACTACGGCAAGGATTATTATTAATGTAATTACTAACAGTAAGAATATATAATTGAGGTTCTCCTTTTTTTGAATTCGGCCTGCGGTTTCTAAAGCTATAATCTCTTTTTCTTTTTCTAAATTATTTTGTGCCAGCAACAATTTTAGTTTGTTGGAGTTCTCTTGAATTTTTATAGAGTCTTGTAGTTTATTATAACTTTTGTAATAGGTATTGGCTTGTTTGTAGTCCTCTTTTTGTTCGTAAATCCTATAAAGTAATTTTTGGGTTTCAATAAGAGCTGAATGATAATTTTGTGCTTTTGCCCTTTCTTCAATTTTTAAAGCTTGTTCAAATGCTAAATTCGTATGGAAAGTATCATAATTTATTAGAGCATAAGCAAGAGCTATATCTATCTTAATTTTACTTTCGCCAAAGTCTTTGGTAAGGCTATCTGCAATTTGTATTTGATTTAATGCATCCTGTAGTTTTTTATCTTTTCTACAAATTTCAAAAAGCACTATTCTTGTTTTAGCCTCCCACAGGTCATTTTTTTGTTGTCTAAAGTACTTTTGTGCTTTAAATGCCAATTTTCTTGCAGGTTCAAGGCTATCTTTATTTGCATATAATTGACTCATAAAGTGCTGTATTTGTGCACGTTTATGGTTGTCTTTTTCTGTTAATAATTTAAGACTTTCGTTAAAAAATAGTAGAGCTTGGTCGGTATCTCCTATTTGGGAAAGAAGGGAGGCTGCATTTATAGCAAATAGCTTTTGCTTATCTTTTAGTTTATGTTTTGTGGCATATTCATACCCCTTTCTATTAATTTCAAAAACCTTATCAAATTCTTTGTTTCTAAAATAAGATGCTCCCTTAATATTTAAGGCATCTAGAAAAAGTTGATGAGAGTTTGTCTGTTGCGCAATTTTTAAGGCTACGTCTGCGTGCCTACGGCCCTCTTTAAATTTACCCAAAACTATAAGGGCTCTACCTGCCAATTCGTTTCCCTTGGCATTGCCAATGGCATAATTTGCCCTAGTACTTAGATTTATTAGCTTAATTCCCGCTTTATAGGCGCTATCAGGATACTGCTCTAACAGCCTATAATCATCTAAGTATTTTTGGTCTATGTATTTTGGCTCTAATTGAATTTCTTTTTTAAAAAATTCACTGTTTTCATTTTTACTTCCCTGTCCAAACAAATTATAGATAAAAAGCGTGTAAATAATGATTATGAGACCATATTTAGAATTTGATGTGATACTTTTTTTAAGTGTCATTTAGGTGTAATTACTTCAAGTTCAAATTAATAATTTTTTTTAGTGTAATTACCTGTAAATATTTTATAGATTTTTAAAAATTTAATTACCTTTGCATCCGCTTTAAATGGTGGTTGTAGCTCAGTTGGTTAGAGCGCCGGATTGTGGTTCCGGAGGTCGCCGGTTCGAACCCGGTCTTCCACCCCAAAAAAAAGCCCAACATATGTTGGGCTTTTTTGTTTTTCTAATCTAACTAGGTTATTCCGTTTTATCTACCACCAGGCGGTTTGGTCTATTGGCAATTTCCCAAGCAGTATAGAATACCAATTGAGTTCTATTTTGTAGTAAATCATAATTTATTTTATCAGGAGTATCACTTGGTCTATGATAATCCGCATGGGTGCCGTTAAAATAAAAGATTATAGGAATGTTGTTTTTAGCAAAATTATAATGGTCACTACGATAGTAAAAACGATTGGGGTCATTTTCATCATTATAAGTATAATCCAACTCTATCTGGGTATATTTTTTGTTAACGGCCTCAGATAAATCATGTAATTCCGTACTTAATTTATCGGAACCAATTAAATAAATATAATTTCTATCGCCAGTTCTTTTAGGGTCAATTCTGCCAATCATGTCAATATTTAAGTTGGCTACGGTATTTTCTAATGGTACCAATGGTTCATAATCTGTATAATATTTAGAACCTAGCAAACCTTTTTCTTCGCCTGTTACGTGTAAAAAGATAATAGAACGCTCTGGGCCTTCGCCTTTATCAGCAGCTGTTTTAAAAGCTTGTGCAAGTTCTAATAACGCAACCGTACCAGATCCATCATCATCTGCTCCGTTGTTTATGTCTCCATTTGCACTTATGCCTATATGGTCTAAGTGAGAAGATAAAACCAAATACTCATCTGGTTTGCTTTTACCCCTAATAATTGCCGCAATATTTTCAGAGTCTACGGCCTCATCTCCGCTATTAATGCGCAAATCTATTTTTGTGTTTATACTTTGCGGTTCAGCTATTGTTTCAATAGTAGGTAAAATACTTTTTGCAAGATTCGTATTAAGTAGAATCATGAAGTTATCGTTTTTAGCAGCTTTCAATTCCATTTTACCACTATTGTTGGTTTTCATGTAATTGAAGTATTGCTTAAAACGCGCATAATTACCAGGGTCATAATAAAGAATTCCAGAGGCACCATTTTTAACAGCAGCCTCTGTTCTTAAACCTATGGATTCTGACATATTGCTCCATTCTGATTTTTCTGCATTACCGGACAAAATATAATTGTCCTCAGAATTTTTGGGCTCACCAAACTTTACCAAAACTAACTTACCTTTTACATCAAGACCGGCATAATCAGAATATGTATCGGTATCTATGCCATACCCAACGTAAACTAAATCGTCACGGTTAAGTACTGCTTTGTCAAATGTTATAAAATCTTCACCTATTGCAAACTCTTTCTGATTTACAACAATACTACCAGTTGGTAATTTACTAACGGCTAGCGGTACTTTTTGTAAGTAGTCACCATCCGCCTTAAGCGCAGGAATGCCCATTTCTTTGTATTGCGATACCAAATAGGCTACAGCTTTCTTCTGACCAGGTTTACCAGTCTCACGACCTTCAAATTCGTCTGAAGCATAGGTGTACAAATGATTTTTTAATTCTTCTTCTGTTATTGTCTGAGCAATAGGCGACGGATCTTTTGCAAGGGTAGCCGTGGCTTTGTCTGTAACTGCTTGCTGAGAAGTATTACAAGCAAAGGCCAAAATGGAACTGGCCAAGAGTAGTTTTTTCATAAATAGTGTAATCCAAATTTTGGCTAAAATAGTTAAAACAGTTTTAGTAAACTGAATATCAAGTTGAACTGCATGTTTTTAATTTTAAAATGAATGGAAAAAAATATCTAATTAATCTGTTTATATTTTAGTTATGTAAGAATTGAATGTAATTTTGTTTTATGGTAAAATGTTATATGTTTTTTTATTTTCTCTTTGTTTCCATACTTGTTTCTTCTCAAGAATTGAAAACATTTACAATTAACGACTTTGACCTAAAGGGCAAGGTAAAAACATGTAGTATAATAACAGATTACGGCAAAGAAATTTTAGAGTTTAACCAAGAAGGTTTTCTTTTAAAGTCTACAACCGTTTACAACAATACGGATAGGGATGTAACGCTTTATAAGTTTGATCAATCTACACTTACAGAAGTAAGAAATGAAAGTTATAAAGAAAACAGGCTAGATACCGCTTCTTCACTGGCTTATTTGTACGAAAGGGATACTACAGAAAATTTAAAAATTATTGAACATATTATTTCTTACGATAAAGAGTTTTTTGAGACCCAAGAATATCTATATGACGAAGATGATAAACTTGTTAGGATTATTTCTTCTCATGAAAATGCCGTAGACGAAATAGTTTTTGAAAATACTACCTACAAAGGAGAAGAAACAATTACCAAGTTTGAAAATGGTATAATACAAAGTAGTACTAGAACCTCTTACAAACAAGGTACGGGAGGTAAAAAATTAAAAGTGGTTTTAGAAAAACAATTTGTGGATGGCGACCCAAAAACGGCTATTGAAACTGTACATGATTCCAACGGATTGTTAAAATCTGAAGTTCATTATATTTTCAACGAAAAAGCGGATCAGTTTACTGCTGCGGAGAGTCATTTATATTCGTATAACAAGGAAATGATTTTAGAAAAGGCAACCGTACGAAAAGGTAATTCTGTGGCTACCAAAGGGTTTATTTTTCAATTTGACAATCATGACCCTAAAAATTGGGTTAAAAAAATTACGACTCCAGATAATACCTATATTACTAGAAAAATAAGCTATTATGAGCCGGTTTTAGAGACAAAAGAAGAGATTAAGGGGTAGCAACAATTTGCATCCAATTCTTAGGTATTTCATGACCTCCAGGAAAAGTAATTACTTCAATTGGTTCAGGAAAAAGCGTGTTCATGAACTCTTTCTCTTTTGTAATTTTTTCAGCGGTAATAAACGGGTCGTTTATGCCATAAATAAATTTAATCTTAGTTTTTTTTAGATGTAGGTAATCCTTTGGCTCTAATTCTTTTGGTATACTACCGGCCATTAGAATTATTTCAGAGCATTCTACTTTACTATGGGCTAACCATCGTAATAATATAGAAACCCCTTGAGAAAAGGCAAAAAGGATAATATTTTTCTCTGTACCTATTTGTTCTTTACCCCAAACTGCGTCTAAATAATTATAATTGTTGTTTATTTCCCTTTGTGTATATTCTTTTGTTAGCCAGCTGGCCCCAACGTATTTGTAATCATCCTTTAGGTAATATTTAGAAGGAGCTTCAGGAGCAATCACGTAATTGGTTATTGAGTTTAATTTAGAAAAGTGCCTTATAAAATACCTGCTTAAATAACCTATACCATGAAAAACAAGCCAAACATTATTGGTGTTTTCGGTATTCCTATTCAACGTTTCATAATTATTGGTGCTGGTATAACTTACCACTTTTCTATCCATTGGGTTATTGGCGTTTTGTATTCTTAATACGTAATTTTACAAAAAAGATTTAATGGAAGCACACAAGGAAAAGATTTTAGCGGTATGTAATGAGGTATGCAAGGGTACTTTAATGGAAACTTTGGATATTGAATACGTAGATGTTGGCGAAAATTTTCTTGTTGCCAGAATGCCGGTAACGCCAAAAGTTTACCAACCTGATGGTGTTTTACATGGTGGGGCTTCTGTGGCCCTAGCGGAAAGCGTTGG
This sequence comes from Croceivirga sp. ABH4_376, assembly GCF_056160685.1. NCBI lineage: Bacteria > Pseudomonadati > Bacteroidota > Flavobacteriia > Flavobacteriales > Flavobacteriaceae > Croceivirga > Croceivirga sp. ABH4_376. Next base: position 102,589 of record NZ_JBSWXQ010000002.1, read on the forward strand.
AAGTGCGGCTTCTTATATATTTTTAGATGCCCAAAAGTTTATGATTCGTGGGTTAGAAATTAGTGCTAACCATACTAAAAGTGTTAGAGATGGTTTTGTTTACGCCAAAGCCGCTATGATTCATAAAGGTAGAACCACTCAGTTATGGGAAATAAAAATAACCAATGAAGAAGGGGTGTTGGTAAGCAACTGTAAACTAACAACTATTTCTTTGCCAAAAGGTTAATATGTGGAATAAGGTTACAGCGCTTTTAGAGAATAGGCTGCCTTTTGTATTCTATAGGTTACCAAATACAGAAGAACTTATTTTAATGGCCCAAAACGATAGAACGTTACATTTCTCTTTCAGTTTTAAGGATGAGGGTTTTTTATTTGCACCTTATGACAATAAAAAGAAAAAAGTTCTAGTAAAACCGGATACGATTTTAAAATTGAAGTCGAATTTAGACCCCTTTGCTAAAAAGGCTTCATCAGCCAAACCCATCTCTGATAATACAACAAAAGATAGGTACAAGAGTTTGGTGTCACATGCGGTTTCAGAAATTAAGAAGGGCAAACTAAATAAGGTTGTATTATCAAGGCCAATTACCGTTAATACGGAAAAATCGCATTCTTCCATATTTCAGCAACTTTTGTCTAATTATGAAAATGCATTTTGTTACTGGTTTTTTCATCCAGAAGTTGGTACGTGGATGGGTGCTACCCCGGAACGTTTGCTAGGTTTTACAAAAAACCAGTTAAAAACAACCGCTTTGGCAGGTACGCTACCGGTAGAAGAAGGTAGGGATCCTTCTTGGACCAAAAAGGAAATACAAGAACAAAAGATAGTTACTGAATTTATAGAAGCTTCGTTAAAGCCTTATTGTGAAAAATTAAGTGTTTCTGATACTAAAACTGTTAAGGCAGCCAACCTATGGCATTTAAAGACGAATATTGCTGCGGAAATAGACCACAAGGAAAAATTACCATTTGTTTTAGATAGTTTACATCCAACTCCCGCAGTTGGCGGATTACCAAAATCTTTAGCTCAAAGTTTTATTGCTACTAATGAAGGGTATAACCGGGAATATTATACCGGTTATTTGGGACCATTAAATTTGATAGAAGATAAATTGGATTTATTTGTAAACTTAAGATGCATGCAATTAAAAGATAACCTGGCAACCGTATATGTTGGTGGGGGTATAACCGAAAGTTCAATACCAGAAATGGAATGGGAAGAGACGGTAAACAAAAGCCTTACCATGTTAGCAGTTTTATAGCCTAACAAACTTGTTTAAGAACCACTGGCATTCGTATTTTTGTAATACATGAAAATATCAGAAATTCCGTCGGCTCAAGCTGTAGTACAAGCTTGCAAATTCTATGGCGTAAAAAATATTATAATCTCCCCGGGATCAAGAAACGCTCCTTTGATTTTGAGTTTTACCAATGATAGCTATTTTAACTGCTACAGTATTGTAGATGAACGTAGCGCTGCCTTTTTTGCTTTAGGTATGGCACAATATTTAAAGGAACCTGTTGCCGTGGTGTGCACATCTGGTAGTGCTTTGTTAAACTATTATCCTGCCATTGCAGAGGCGTTTTATAGCGAAATACCGTTATTGGTACTATCTGCGGATAGACCTCCTTATAAAATTGATGTGGGCGATGGCCAAACAATTAGACAAGATCATGTATATCATAGACATATTGGGTACACCGCCAATTTAAAAATAGATGTTAATCACGCTTTAGAAAGATTAGAGCGCTATGCACCTAAGCTGTTACAGGAAACCCAAACAAATGTAATGGCTTATAATAAAAAGGATTTAGAACAAGCTTTTTCTGTTTTATTACATGAAAAATTGCCTGTTCATATAAATATCCCTTTTGAGGAACCTTTGTATAACTATGCTAAAAAACCTATGGATGACGTAAACTTTGGTTCCGTATCAGAGGTCAAGCATAGTTCTTTTAACCTAGATGATTCTTTTATTAAAGAATGGCAAGGAGCAAAGCGTAAACTTGTTTTAGTTGGTGTAAACGCACCCAATTCCGTAGAACAAAGGTTTCTAGATATTTTAGGCAATGATAACAGTGTATTGGTTCTAACGGAGACCACCTCCAATTTGCATCATACAAATTTCATCTCAAGCATTGACAGCCTTATATTTCCTATTGAAAAATCAGGGCAGAAAGACCAATTATTTAAAAACCTGCAGCCAGAAATTCTATTAACCTTTGGTGGTTTAGTGGTTTCAAAAAAAATAAAAGCATTTTTAAGAAATTATCAGCCCAAAACCCATTGGCATGTGGGCGAAGGAAAAGCTAATGATACTTTTTTCGCCTTAAAACAACATTTTAAAACTAACGCCAATAATTTCTTGGCAATGTTGCTTCAAGAAAACCTGACAGTAGAAAGTAATTACTTTCCGTATTGGAATGCTAAAATGCAAAGGCATTTGGAAAAAAGACAAGCATATATTAACCAAATTCCATTTTCAGATTTCTTAGCATTTCATTACATAATTGAAGCTTTACCAAACGGTATTCAGGTGCACTTAAGTAACAGTTCTACGGTACGGTATGCACAGTTATTTTGTCTTAATCCTAGCAATCCAATTTATTGTAATAGGGGAACAAGTGGTATTGATGGCAGTACTTCTACAGCTGTTGGGGCCGCCGTTTTTTATGATTTGCCAACGCTATTAATCACTGGTGATTTAAGTTTCTTCTATGACAGCAATGCCTTTTGGAACAACTATGTAAAATCTAATTTTAAGGTAATAATGATAAACAATGGGGGAGGGGGTATTTTTAGGATACTACCAGGTTTTGATGAATCTGAAACCTTTTCCAAATATTTTGAGACGCAGCATAATTTAGATGCGAAGTATTTTTGTAAGCAATATGGTATCCATTACACTATGGCCGATAATAAAGAGAATTTGATAGTTTTATTGAAAGACTTTTTTAATCAAAATGAAGGACCGTCATTATTGGAGATTAAAACCCCAACTAACATTAATAACAAAATTTTGCTTGATTATTTCGATTTCATATCTTAGAAGCATATAAAACTTTAAATAGCACTAACAATCATGAGTAAAAGAGATGAATTAATTGAAAAGTATGCCGCAGACATTAAAGAGAAGTTTGGCGAAACTCCAGATATGGACTTACTTACCAAAGTGGCTATAGGCTTAGGACCGGCCATTTATAACTTAGATGCTTCTAAAGTTTCTGGTAGTGACGATAAGGAACTTGAGACGGTTAAAAAGAACTTTTTAATGAAAAAATTGGGCTTGGCAGATAGTCCAGAATTAATGGAAGCCATTAAGTCTGTAGTAACCAAATATGGTACTTCTGTAAAAAGCAAGCATAGGGCTGTTGTATACTATCAATTAGCAAAGCACTTTAAAAAAGAGTCTGTATACAATTAAGATTTTAATATATCAGAATTAAAACCGTGCTTTGTGCACGGTTTTTTGTTTTTATATGATTCATTTAGGAAATTACAATACATTAGAAGTTTTAAGAAGTACCTCTGTTGGGGTTTTTTTAGGAGATGGCGAGGGTACGGAAGTTTTATTGCCCAATAAATATGTTCCAGAGGGCATAGATTTAGGACAAGAAATAAAGGTTTTTTGTTATTTGGACCATATGGAAAGACCAATAGCAACAACGCTGGAGCCCTTTTTAATAAGAGATGGTTTTGCCAAGCTAAAGGTTATGGAGGTTAATGATTTTGGCGCTTTTGTAGATTGGGGATTAGAGAAACAGCTATTAGTGCCTTTTAGGCAACAACAGATTAAACTAGAAGCAGGAAGGTATTACGTTGTTCATTGTTATTTAGACGAAAAGTCTTTTAGGTTGGTAGGTAGTACAAAAATTGATAAGTTTTTAAACAATGACCAGTTAGAACTAGAACTTAACCAAGAAGTAGATTTAATGGTTTACAAAAAGACAGATTTGGGTTTATCTGTCATTATAAATCAAAAGCATCAGGGTTTGGTCTTTGCTAATGATGTATTTAAAAATGTAAGGGTAGGAGACCAGTTAAAGGGATATATCAAAAACATTAGACCAGATAATAAAATTGATGTCACATTCCAACCCATTGGAGTTGAGGCCCTAGATGTTAATGCAAACAAGGTACTGGAAATAGTTAAAGATGCTGGTGGCTATTTACCCTTGCATGATAAATCTGATCCCGAAGAAATAAAAGAGCGGATACAACTTAGTAAAAAAGCTTTTAAAAAGGCTATAGGTATTCTTTACAAAAGGAGAATGATATCTATTGAAGCGGAAGGAATAGCGCTAATTGCCGAGGATTAATTTTTTTGTGATTTTAACATACAATAACTAACTTTCTACGATTAGTTTTTAGGTGCCCCTAGAAAAAATTACATTTGTAACCTATTACGCTATAATTATTTAAAGTTTAAAATTAATTTTAATCTATAAATTCCCCTGATAATATGCCTTTTATTGAAGAAACGGATTTACTGGATTTACATAAGGATATAGAGAAGTCTCAAATTATTAATGAACGACTTTTAGACCAGATAAAGTTTAAGAATAAAGATTTAAGAAGAGTACGTATTCAGCGTAACGTACTGGTGGGTATTACAACCTTGTTTATTTTAGGAATAATTGGTTTAACCTCATTTTCTGTTGGTGTTAATACCTCTAACAACCAACAAAACAATCTTTTGGTTTCTATTGATAGTTTAGATGCCATAAAAACAAGAATAGATAATCTTAAAGAGCAGAACCAAGAATTAAGTTTAGTAAAAGAATTTTATCTAGCTAAACAATTTTTAGAGAAAGAAAAAATATATTCTGTGCAAGTAAAATCATTTGTAGAGAATAATGTAACACTAACATCAGATGCTTTAACCAATACGCTATTTGTTAAAACCAATCCTTTTTATGCCTATTCCTTGGGCACTTTTGAAACCTTGGAAGAGGCGCAAAAATTTAGAAAACAACTGGTGAACATAGGTTTTGAAGATGCCTTTGTGGCTTCTTACAAAGACGGTGAGCGTTTACAAATAGAAGACCCATTTTAATTGACTAAGATTAAAGCGTGGTTTAGCGCGGCTCGTTTAAGAACTTTGCCTTTGTCCGTTTCGGGGATTATAGTTGGGGCTGCCGTAGCAAATTTTCAAGGGTATAGCAAGCCATCAATTTTTTGGCTATGCATATTAATTACCGTTTTGTTTCAAGTTATTTCCAATTTTGCAAACGATTATGGTGATGGTGTTAAAGGAACGGATAACGAAGAAAGAATAGGCCCTGCTAGAGCCTTGCAAAGTGGTTTGCTAACTGCTAAAGAATTAAAATTAGGAATAATAATACTGTCTGTTATAGCTTTTATAGCAACCTTAATTTTAATTCTTAGCGTATTCTCCAAAGAAGAACTGCCTTTTATTGTTTTATTTATTGTGCTGGGTTTGGCTTCAATATGGGCGGCTATTAAATATACCGTAGGTAAATCGGCATACGGTTATAATGGGTTGGGCGATTTTTTCGTCTTTTTGTTTTTTGGCTTGTTGGCTGTTTTAGGCACCTATTTTTTATTAACAAAGCAGTTTAATCTATTATTATTTTTACCGGCAACAGCTGTTGGTCTCTTGTGCGTTGCGGTACTAAACTTAAATAATTTAAGAGATATACAATCAGATACAAAGGCAGGGAAGAACACTTTGATAGTAAAAATAGGTTTTGATACGGGTAAAAAATACCATGTTATTTTAATCTGTTTTAGCCTTGTAGCTTTACTGGTTTACTTTAGCCTTGTTGGGTGGACCGCTGCATTTATAATTTGTTTGTTGCCCTATGTTGTTTTGGGCTTTCATGTAATAAAGGTTGTTAAAAACAAAGAACCTAAACTGTTAGATCCAGAGCTTAAAATAGTGGCCTTGAGCACTTTTTTATTAGCATTGTTAATTTATTTTTCGCTAAATTATTTTTTGTAATTTTGATGTTAAATTTTTCTAAAGCCTTATAATTTGGAACACGCTATTAAAATACTTATTGTTGAGGACAATGTTATTATAGCAGATGATATGCAATCTATGTTAGAAGAGATTGGGTATGAAGTTGTAGATAATGTTATTGTTTATGAACAAGCAGTAGAAGTTTTAAAAAATAATCATGTTGATTTAGTATTAATCGATATTATTTTAGCATCAGACAAAACGGGTATTGATTTAGGAAAACACATTAGAAAAAACTACAATATTCCTTTCATCTTTGTTACTTCAAACTCAGATAAAGCAACCGTAGAGAACGCAAAAACGGTAAAGCCAGATGGTTATTTGGTTAAACCTTTTGAGCAGCAAGATTTATATACTTCCATAGAAATAGCGCTATCCAATTTTAATTATGCGCAAAAGGTTAATGAAAAATCTAATCTAGATACAAAAGCAGGAGAGAGCTTTACATCCAATTCGGTTTTAAAAGATTCCATTTTTGTTAAAAAGCAACATCTTTATTACCGTATACAGTTCAGCGACATACAATTTATTAAGGCAGACAATGTCTATTTAGAAGTAAATACGGTTGATAAAAAATTCTTGGTTCGCTCTCCATTAAAAGACTATTTGGAGAAATTGCCCAAGAACAAATTTTTTAGGGCGCATAAATCTTACATTGTAAATGTTGATCACATAGATGCTATAAACTCTAAAGACATAATGATAAACAATAACTTAATTCCTATTTCAAAAGAATTTAAAGAATTTATTATTTCGTCAATGAATTCTTAAGCTATCAATTCTTATAAAATTTTAAAAGCACCTTATAACAGGGTGCTTTTTTTTGTTCAACATTGTAATTAACCTTATAGGCAACAGCATTTATTACTTACACAACAATAATTGTTGGCCGTGTTTATTTCCATTTACATTTACAGTGTAATTCCTTGATAGGGTTATTCAAAAGCAAAACAAAATTTTTTCATTTTCATATAGTGTTCTCGTAAAAAAGCCTTGTTCTCCGGAACAGGGCTTTTTTCATTTTATACCATTTAACATTTAAAATCCCGATGAAATACACAGTCTTTTTAACGGAAAACTATTTCACAACAGAATAGGTTCCTTTCACAACAAAATAAAAAAGGCAGTACCATAATAGCCTACTTTTGATACTGTTCTTAAAGAACACCCAAATCTTATCTTTGAATGTAAACCGAAATGGTTAAGACTGTGCATAATCCCATATGCACAGTCTTTATTTAAAACTTAAAGTTTTTAACTCCTTTGCACACTAAAAGGATATAAGTTTTAGTTATTTAACCACCTTGTGCTTAGCAATTACAGCAAAAATTGAAATAACCAATTGTCTGGTTGCATGTTTAGTTTAGTTGTAAAAATTGGAAAGAGAAACTATAGTTACGAGAATAACATATGAAACCCAAACAAACATTAGTAGTATTAACCTATTTGGTTGCAGCCATTCTTAGCTTGCCCATGCAAGCACAAAATTCTCAAGAGGTAGATCCGTTAGAAACCTTTACTTCTTTAGAAGGGGCCCAAAACAAATTAGACTACTTTTTTAACACTCCCAACAGGTACACAGAAAACTCCGCCTATGATTGGTTAGAGTCCGTCAAAGTATCATTAAGTACTTCAGAAAAAACAAACGATACCATTGGTATACTGGCTTATAAATTAATGGAAGCCAAATTGTATAGTGATATTGGCGATAATGATAAAAGCATAGCAATAGCCAAGGAATTATATAATGGTACAGACAGTTTGGAGCTTGATAAAATGTCTTTGTTATTGGAATTGATGGATGAAAATTACCAACGACTCCAAATGTATGATAAGCAAATTGAAATAAGGGAATTAAAGAAGAGCTTGGGGCTAACAGAAAACGTAGCCTACCATGACATATATGCTAGTATGGGGTTGTATAGGCAGGCAATGAAGCAGTATATTATGGATGTAAAACCAACTATTCCTGATAACGACTATTTTGCTTTTGCACAATTTCACAACAAAATTGGATATTTCTTGTATCAAGATAAATCTGCGCCTACGGCTCTCACGGAATTCAATAAATCCATTTCATTCCTTAATCTATATATAAATGACATTTCTATCCAGAAAACGGAAATGGATATTTTTAATAGTGAGGCATTACGGGCAGAAGTAGAGGGCAATATTGGTAAAAGCCAAGTACTTTTAAAACAATTTATTGAAGCTATACCCAACCTTAATAACAGTATAAAAACTTTTAAAGAGTTTAATCACGGAAAATTTACAAGTCAGATTACCGAAAACACCTTAAATCTGGCCGAGGCGCATTTGCAGTTAGATAATAACCGTACCGCAAAAAAACTTTTAGAAGAGGAATTTGAAGAAATGACCGTGGAGCAGCGTATTAAACGCAATAGGCTATTGGCTCAATATTATGACAAAATAGAAAATTACAAAAGTGCTGCTCAGTTTTACAAGAAAAATGCTTTTATAAAAGATTCATTAAAAGCTAATGAAGTATCTATTTTAAAACAACAATTGGTTGCTATTGTGGGCACCTCGGACTTAGAGAACTCTAGAAAGCTTATTGCTGAGCAAAAAATGGCTAATGAGAAAATTAGAAGTGACCTTAAAGCGCAGGGAGAGCGAATCTATTTAGTATTGATATCCTTGATATTTACGGTTTTGGGTCTTATTGGTCTAGTGTATGCTTATGCCAAGAGTATTAAAAACCAACGTTTAATTGCGGAACAAAAGCACTTTATAGAAGATTCCTTAAAAGAAAAAGAATCGTTGTTAAGGGAAATTCACCATAGGGTTAAGAACAATTTACAAATGGTATCTAGTTTATTGAGCTTACAGACTCGTAATACCAAGAGTAAAGCTGCCATTGCTGCTTTAGAAGAAGGAAAAAGTAGGGTAAAAGCCATGGCGTTAATCCATCAAAAACTATATCAAAACGAAGACCTTTCTTACATTGAGATGCAGGGTTATATAGAAAGCTTAATCAATAGTGTACAATCTGTATTTAAAAAGGGAGGGCATAACATAAGCATCACGGTAGATGCAGAAGGGACCGAACTGGATATTGATAGAGCAATACCTTTTGGGCTTATTTTAAACGAATTGGTTTCCAATACGTTTAAATACGCATTCCCAGATGGTGATGATAACGGCAAAATTTACATACACTTGCGTAAAGATGGTGATAAAGGATATTTTGAATATTCCGATAACGGGGTAGGTTTACCAGAAGATATGGACGAACGTACCAATACCTCTATGGGCTTTAGATTAATTAACAGATTGGTAAATCAACTACAATCTAAACTTAATGTAGACCATACAAAAGAAGGTGTCCGTTTTTGGTTCAATTTTTAAATTATCGCACCGTACTTTTAAGTACTAACTTGTGGAGTAATTTTGGAAAAAATCGTTTTAGATAAATGCCCAGTAGTTCTTTTCCACCAATGTAAGTTTCAAATTTTTTCTTTTGTAAAGCCAATCTAATTTTTCTAGCAGCAAGCTTAGGAGATAAGCCTGCCTTTGTTGCTTTATCATCTGTACCTTGTTTTTGTCCAGAACTTGTTAAGGCATTCTTTGCAATTGATGTGGCAACAAATCCAGGGCAAATTAGGGTTACACTTATGCCGTCTTTTTGGTGCTCTAAACGTAAGGCATCAAAAAAACCATGTAGGGCATGTTTAGCGCCACAATATCCAGATCGGTAGGGTGATGCAAATTTGCCCATTAAACTAGTAACCACACCAATTTTACCATGCTTTTGTTTTATGAAATAAGGTAGTAGTGCCTTGGTCAAAGCTACGGTTCCTAAATAGTTAATACGCATTAGTTTTTCATATACTGTTAAGGAGGTGTCTACAATTAAAGACCTTTGGCTAATACCAGCATTGTTAATTAAGATGTCTATTCTTCCATAAAGATTAAAAGCTTTTTCAGCTTTTTGTTCCATGGTGTCAAGCTCGTTTAAATCTAAAGGCAAAATGGCTGTACCTGTTTTATCTTTAACTGAGTTTGCAATGGCAGTTAATTTATCGGCACTACGGGCAGAAAGTATAATGTTATAATCTAAGCTAGCATATTCGTACACTAAGGCTTCTCCTATACCTGAAGACGCGCCTGTAATCCAAACTACTTTTTTTTCGGTCATTTTAATTCTAGTAAAAAAGGTAATATACTTAAATTTGTTAAGGCTATGAAAGCATTCTATAAAAGGTATATTTTAAATTTTAAAAGACCAAGTGGTACTTCAAGAGGAGTGCTTACCCAAAAAGAAACTTGGTTTATTATCTTAGACGAAAACGGTAAAAAGGGTATTGGCGAATGCGGTATTCTAAGAGGTTTAAGTATAGATGATAGACCGGATTATGAAAAGAAGCTTCAATATGTTTGTTCTAACATCCATTTAGGCCTTTCCAAATTATTAGAAGAGTTGGAAGAATTTCCGTCCATTCAGTTTGGTTTAGAACAAGCATTTTTGTCAATAAACAGCATTTCTCCTTTTGAATTATTTACATCTGATTTTGTTCAAAATGAAGCACCTATCAATATTAACGGACTTATTTGGATGGGCGATACATCTTTTATGTTAGAGCAGATTCAGCAAAAAATAGACGAAGGTTTTCATTGTATTAAAATGAAAATTGGCGCCATAGATTTTAATACTGAAATAGCTCTATTAAAGTCCATAAGAAAACGATTTTCTGCATCGGAAATAGAATTGAGAGTTGATGCCAACGGAGCTTTTGGCCCTTCTAATGCTTTAGAAAGATTAACGGTTTTGGCTCAACTTGATTTACATTCAATAGAACAACCAATAAAGCAAGGACAACGGCAAGCCATGTCTACCTTATGCAGTAATTCACCACTACCTATAGCCCTTGATGAAGAGTTGATTGGGATATTTAGGTATGAGGACAAAACCGCTTTGTTAGAAACCATAAAACCCCAATACATTATCTTAAAACCAAGCTTGGTGGGTGGTTTTAAAGGTTCAAAAGAATGGATAGCCATTGCTGAATCTTTAGGAGTTAAATGGTGGATTACAAGCGCATTAGAGAGCAATATAGGATTAAATGCCATTGCACAATGGACCGCAACATTAGAAACAACAATGCCGCAAGGCTTGGGAACAGGCAGTCTTTTTACCAATAATTTTGATTCTCCCTTAACCGTTAGCCAAGGAAAGTTGTTTTATAGAAATGACTTATCTTGGCAAGATAATCTAATCAACTCCTTATGTATATAGAACAAGGTTACAAAAGTACCCCTGGTTTATGGAAGTTTTTTGTGCTACCTATTGGTTTCATTGGTTTTATGCTACTCAATTATATTGCTACTTTAATGAGCAATATGGATGTAGAAGCCTCAATGGCTATGCTTATAGATAAGCTGGGTAAAAATATTACCTTAATTTTTCTATTGGCACCATTAGTGGCTGGTTTATTTGTAGTTCTAGGTTGGGTGCTTCTAGTACATAGGCAGAGTATTACGGCCTTAACTACGTCTAGGAAAAAAATTGATTGGAAGAGGGTATTTTTTGCATTTGGAGTATGGGGTACATTAACGGTTATTTTAACCATGACAGATATATTTATGTCTCCAGAAAATTATGTGTTTACTTTTCAGCTAACTAAATTTATACCCATGGCAGTAATTGCCATTTTATTGGTGCCTTTACAAACTAGTTTTGAAGAATATATGTTTAGAGCCCACATGATGCAGGGCCTAGGTTTATTAGCGAAAAACAGGTGGGTTCCTTTATTTACCACCTCAATTATTTTTGGTTTAATGCATATTGCCAATCCTGAAGTAGGCAAATTGGGAATGGGTATTATGGTATACTACATTGGAACCGGATTTTTTCTAGGAATAATAACCCTTATGGACGAGGGGTTGGAATTGGCCTTGGGTTTTCATGCTGCCAATAACTTAATTTCAGCCTTATTATTAACGGCAGAATGGACTGCTTTTCAAACAGATTCCATTTATACAGATGTTTCAGAGCCTATTCTAGGTTGGGATGTATTGGTTCCCGTATTGGTTATTTTTCCAATACTGTTAGCATTATTTGGAAAAATCTACAATTGGAAAAATTGGAAAGAAAAATTGTTTGGTAGGGTTTTAACTAAAGAAGAATTTTTTGCAAAAGAGAACGCAACTACATCCTGATTTTAAATTAAACGGGAAATCATTTTCTGAAGATGCTTTGCTGAGCTTTGCAAAGCTAGAACAAGCTTCAGATATAGATTATAGGGTTGCAGTTGGTGATTTTATAGTGGATTGGTTATCAGAAACCGATTCGGTAAAGGTATTTACCTCAGGTTCTACCGGAAATCCAAAACCAATCGTTTTGCAAAAGGAAAATATGATAAACTCTGCATTGGCAACAGGTGAATTCTTCAATCTGAAACCCGGCCATTCTGCTCTATTGTGCCTGTCAGCAGCTTACATTGCTGGTAAAATGATGCTGGTAAGGGCTATGGTACTCGGTTTAAATTTAGTAATCGTATCTCCCTCTAATAATCCTTTAAAAAATGTAGCAGTAAATTTCGATTTTGTAGCGATGGTTCCGTTACAGGTTACTGGCAGCATATTTTTTTTAAACAATGTAAAAACGCTGATTATAGGAGGAGCCCCGGTATCTGAAAAACTGAAAGAGCAATTATTAGTTTTAAATACCAATTGCTTTGAAACCTATGGGATGACGGAGACAATAACACATATTGCCGCTAAGAATATTAAAAATTCTAATTTTTTTAAAGTTTTACCAGAGGTTGAAATTGAAAAAGACCACAGAGGTTGTCTAGTAATTAAGGCTCCCAAAGTTTCAAATGACGTTATACGGACCAATGATTTAGTTGAACTAAAAGGAAGCCATATGTTTAAATGGTTAGGAAGATGGGATAACGTCATCAATAGCGGTGGTATTAAATTGATTCCTGAGGTGATAGAGGATAAGTTAAAAGCACTTATTCCAAACCGTTTTTTTTTATTTGGAGTAAAGGATGAACTATTGGGTCAAAAACTATGTTTGCTTATAGAACAAGAATCAGTTGAAAACAAAAATATATTGGATAGTATAAAACAACATTCCAATTTATCCAGATTTGAAATGCCAAAATCAGTTTACACACTAGCTAAATTTGAAGAAACTGAAACGGGTAAAGTAAAAAGGCAAGCCACAATAGATAAATTATTTCTGTAATTTCAGCACCAATCAAAATCAACCAATTCAAAATGAAAAATTTTAAATTATTATTGGTATTCTTTATATCTACTCTATGTTTTTCGCAACAAATTGTTTCTGAAAAAGAAAGAGCACAAATTGTAGATGAAATTTTGGAAGAACGCTTCAATGTTCTTTTGCCAGAGTTAATGGATAAAACCAACATAGATATGTGGTTGGTTATTTCAAGGGAGTATAATGAAGACCCTGTTATTAAAACTATGTTACCCGCAACTTGGTTAAATGCTAGGCGTAGAACAATTTTGTTGTTTTACAGGGATAAAACCAAAAATACGATAGAAAAATTAGCTGTTGCCCGTTACAATGTGGGCAAAAGTATAGTTTCGGCCTGGGATTTAGAAAAGCAACCTGATCAATGGCAACGACTTGTAGAATTGATAGAAGCCCGGAATCCAAATACTATTGCCCTAAATTTTTCTAAAGACCACAATATAGCAGACGGCTTGGTAAAAACAGATTATGAAGAATTTTTAGCCGCTTTGCCAAAAAAGTACCATTCTAAAATTACTTCTGCGGAACAGTTGGCCGTTAGGTGGATAGAAACCAGAACCGAAAGAGAAATGGTAATCTACAATCAATTGGTAGATATTACCCACGATATTATTGCAGAAGCATTTTCAGAAAAAGTAATAACCCCTGGTTTTACAACTACTACAGATGTAGAATGGTGGATGCGACAAAAGGTTACGGATTTAGGCTTAGAAACATGGTTTCACCCAACAGTTGATGTGCAAAGAACTAGCGATGAATTAGTAGGCCACCTATATTCCTTTTCGGGCAGACCAGAAGACATGGTTATTATGCCCGGAGACTTGGTGCATTGTGATTTTGGAATAACCTATTTGCGTTTAAATACGGATTGTCAAGAATTAGCCTACGTTTTAAAGCCAAATGAAACCCAAGCACCTAAATTTCTTGTAGACGCTTTAAAGGAGGGTAATAAAGTACAAGACTTTTTAACTAATAATATGATTAAGGGACATACTGGAAATGAAATTTTAGCAAAATCTTTGAAAGAAGCTAAGGAAGCAGGGCTTCAACCAGCTATTTATACACACCCGTTAGGTCTTTACGGGCATTCTGCAGGTACAACAATTGGCATGTGGGATGCACAAGGTGGTGTGTTTAAGGACGATGGTGAAAATTATCCGTTAAACCCAAATACGGTTTATGCTATTGAGCTTAATACCACAGTTAATATTCCGGAATGGAAACGGGATATCAGAATAATGTTAGAAGAAGCTGGATTTTACGGTAAAGACGGATTTAGATACGTTAATGGCAGACAAACAAATTTGATGCTTATACCTAGGGTTAAATCGCAATTGGGGCAATAATAAATTTAAAGAGACAAATCAATTTTTAAATCAAGAATTGATTATATCCTTAAAAGGTTTGTACCTTAGCTTATAACTCGGGGTGCTCTTAATTGGGGCTGAGAATATACCCGTAAACCTGAACTGGATAATACCAGCGTAGGAAAGTTAAGGACAATTTGTTCTGCATAGAACCTATACTACTTATCTAGCTTCAGGTGTATAATTAAAGTATACCTGAATATGAGTGATTTACAAGAAAAAGAAAGTTTTCAATTAGTTACCCAGAATTTGCAACAATGGCAAGGTAGGGACGAATGGTTTTTTAATAGAAAATATACTGATACTTACGAAGAGTATTACGAAGGGCCATACAAAAGAGCAGAAGTTTGGCAGAAAAAAGTATTGGCCTCATTGGTAAAGAGCGATGACCGTATTAATACCCTATTAGAATTTGGTTGCGGAACTACTAGATTTACACGTTGGTGGCAAGAAATTGGAATAAATGCATGTGGTGGTGATATTTCACCCTTTATGCTAGGCCAAGCGGCCCAACGTTTTCAGGGCGATTTGGTTATGGCAGATAGTCATCACATGCCCTTTAAAGACCATACGTTTGATGTTTTGGCATTTGTAACCACTTTTGAATATTACAAAGACCCGGTTAAGGTAATACAAGAAGCGGTAAGGGTAGGTAAATACGGAATTGTTTTTGGTATGATGAACCGAAACACCCCGAAATTGATTAGACGTAGGGTGCAGCAACAGTTTGGCAAAAACCATTTTTATGTTACCGCAAACTTTTACACGCCAAAAACCTTAACAGCGGTTATAGATAAAGCACTCAAGGGTAGGGATTATACCATTAATTGGACAACTACAGGTTTACCTAAATGGTTTCCAGTACAACAGTGGAACGTACCTGTTGGGGATTTTTTTGGATTGCATGTTAAACTAAATGATGTGGACTAATGAGTAAAGATTTACCGTTAGGCAAAATAACCAGTAGCGGGTTTAAAAAAATGGTTTTTCCGTTAACGGGAGCTAAAAGAGAAACCGTGATTAAAGGTCCTAAGTTTGGTGTAGATACAGCAGTTATAGATATAGGTAGCGGCATGGCTTTAGCAACCAGTAGCGATCCTTTGTCCTTAATTCCTTCTATGGGGTTAAAAAAATCTGCTTGGATATCCGTACAACTTTTAGCCAATGATATGGCTACTACTGGATTTAAACCGCAATATGCGCAGTTTGTTTTAAATCTACCAGCATCTATGTCCAATACAGATTTTGAACAGTACTGGAAATATATTCATGAATTTTCTGAGCGATTAGGAATTGCCATTACAGGAGGTCATACTTGCAAAATAGAAGGACAACAAAGCACCATATCCGGAGGGGGAACCATGTTCTTGACCGCTCCAAAAAATGAAATTTTAACAAGTGATGGGGTACAAGAAGGTGATGCCATTATTGTGACCAAAAGTGCGGCGTTCAGTTCGTCCGCTATTTTAGCAGGTAGCTTCCCAAATAAAGTAAGTGATGCATTAGGAGTGGAAATTCAAAAATTAGCTGCAAATCAATTTTACAAAACTTCGGTGGTAGAAGAAGCTGTAATGGCACGTGAACTACTTAAACCTAATGTTGAGCTTCATGCCATGCATGATGTAACGGAAGGTGGTGTTGTGGGAGGACTTTTGGAGGTAGCGGAAGCCTGTGGTATCGGTTTCAATATTAAGGACGAATTAATTCCTTTAGGCGACACACAAAAGGCTATTACGCGGTTATTTGAAATTGACCATAGGTTTGCTTTAGGAACTGGGGCTATGTTAATAATGGTTCAGCAAGAAAAAGCCGAAAATTTGATTCAACATTTAACCAAGCATAAAATTGAAGCAACACAGATTGGTAATTTTACCAAGTTGGGCAATTTATGTAGGCTAGAAAAAGACCAAATATGGTCTACTATAGAATTTGATGGTATAGATCCATACTGGGGTGCTTATTTTAAAGCTTTAGAAAACGGATGGAGTTAGGATTAAGAGGACTTTATCTTGTTGTAGACCCAGCCCAGTCTTTAGAAGAATTGTTGGATAAAGTAAAAATTGCGTTAGATAATGGCGTTAACCTAGTACAAATATGGAACAACTGGCCTGCAGGTATTTCTATTGAAGAAAAAGTAGACTTGATAGCTCGTTTCTACGAACTAACATCGTACTTTAATAGACCACTTCTATTAAATGAAAATCTGGAGCTAGAACCTTTTATTCAGGTAGATGGTTTTCATTTGGATACCATTCCAAATAATTTTGATAAAACAAATTTTAAGAAAGACTATCTATTTGGAATTACTTGTTCCAATGATTTGGAAGTTATAAAGAAGGCAAAAGCTAATGACATGGATTATATATCTTTCTGTGCCGTTTTTCCTTCCCAATCTGCTATAGATTGCGAACTGGTTTCACTAGAGACCATAGAAAATGCAAGGGCAATGACGAAACTTCCTTTCTTTGTTTCTGGAGGCATCAATCTTAAAACTATTAATAAACTTAAGGCATTCCCTATTCAGGGGGTGGCTATAATTTCTGGAATTATGAAAGCTAATGACTTAGCCACGACCACAAAATCATATGCCCAAATAATACATAAAATATTATGAGAAAAGATTTCCTAAATAAATTGTGCTGCCCTATAGATAAGGCAGACTTAAAAACACAGGTATTTTTGCAAGACGAAGAAGGCCATATAATTGAGGCTTTAATGACTTGTCCCAAATGCAAGCGTTATTACCCGGTAATTTATGGAATTCCAATTATGACCCCAGATGAGTTTAGGGAAAAAGCGCTGGAAGAACCATTACTTAAAAAATGGGATAAATTAGAAACCTTAAATCTTGATGATAATCAAGAGAAAATTCTAGAACTGGACACGTAAAAAAAGGGTGCTACACTTGTAGCACCCCCATGTTAAACTGTTTTTCTATAGGAGCATGGTTAGCCGCCTCTATTCCAGTGCTTATCCATTTTCTCGTGTCCATTGGGTCAATTACAGCATCGGTCCAAATTCTGGCAGCCGCATAATAAGGAGATATTTGTTCATCATAACGCGCTTTAATTTTATCGTACAGTGCTTTTTCTTTTTCCGCATCAAAAGCTTCGCCTTGTTTCTCCAAGGAAGCCTTTTCTATCTGCAACAACACTTTAGCGGCAGAGTTACCACTCATTACCGCCAATTCAGCACTTGGCCAGGCACAAATTAATCTAGGGTCATAAGCTTTTCCGCACATGGCATAATTTCCTGCCCCATAGCTATTACCTATTACAACGGTAAATTTGGGTACTATGGAATTACTCACTGCATTTACCATTTTGGCACCATCTTTTATAATACCACCATGTTCACTTTTACTACCCACCATAAAGCCGGTTACATCTTGCAAGAATACAAGAGGTATTTTCTTTTGATTACAATTTGCTATGAATCGGGTAGCCTTATCCGCAGAATCGGAATAAATAACACCGCCAAACTGCATTTCGCCTTTACCGGTTTTTACCACTTTACGTTGATTAGCAATTATACCAACTGCCCAACCATCTATTCTAGCGTAGCCGGTTAAAATTGTTTTGCCATAGTCTTCTTTATACTGTTCAAATTTAGAATCGTCTACCAAACGTTCAATAATTTCTAACATATCGTATTGGTCTCCTCTAGATTTGGGTAATATTCCAAAAATATCATCTTGGTTTTTTGCTGGTAACTTGGAAGTTTCTCGGTTAAAACCCGCCTTGTCAAAATCACCAATTTTTCCCATGATAGATTTAATCTTATCCAACGCATCCTTATCATCTGCCGCTTTATAATCGGTAACCCCACTTATTTCGCAATGGGTGGTTGCTCCACCTAGGGTTTCATTATCAATTGATTCACCAATTGCAGCTTTCACCAAATAAGATCCAGCGAGAAAAATACTTGCAGTTTTATCTACTATTAGCGCTTCATCGCTCATTATGGGTAAATAAGCACCACCTGCCACACAACTGCCCATTACCGCAGCAATTTGTGTAATTCCCATACTGCTCATTACGGCATTGTTCCTAAAGATTCTGCCAAAATGCTCTTTATCGGGAAAAATTTCGTCTTGCATGGGTAAATAAACACCCGCACTATCTACTAAATAAATTATAGGCAATTTGTTTTCTATGGCAATTTCTTGGGCTCTAAGGTTCTTTTTCCCGGTTATTGGAAACCAAGCTCCAGCTTTCACCGTTGCATCGTTTGCAACAACAATACATTGTTTGCCTTTTATTTTACCAATTTTGACTACTACACCACCAGATGGGCAACCACCGTGTTCCGCATACATATTTCCACCGGCAAAGGCAGCAATTTCTATTGCCTCTTCATCACTATCCAATAAATATGCTATTCTTTCTCTTGCGGTAAGTTTTCCTTTGGCCTTGTGTTTTTCAATACGTTTTGCACCTCCACCTAATTTCACCTTTGCCAGGCGTCTATTAAGGTCTGAACGTAGTAATTTGTTGTAATCTTCGTTTTTGTTAAAATTTAAGTCCATTCAGCGTAAATTGTTGTAAACTCTTGTAAAGATACGGATGATTATTAAGTAACTTTATGCTTAGATTAAGGAGTATGAAAAAAACGAAATGGGGTATAATTGGCCTTGGTAATATAGCGGGAAAATTCGCGAAGGATTTAGCTTTGGTTAAAGAAGCAGAATTAACGGCAGTAGCCTCAAGGGAATTGGAAAAGGCTAAAACGTTTGCAGAAACATTTCGCGCAAAAAGCGCTTATGGTAGTTATAAAGAACTTTTAGTAGAAAGCGAAGCAGAGGTTATTTATATAGCCACGCCACATAATTTTCATTTTGAACATACCATGTTGGCACTACAAAATGGTAAACATGTGTTGTGTGAAAAACCAATTGGGGTAAACAGTAAGCAATTAGAAGATATGATTGCTGTGGCCAAACAAAAAAAACTCTTTTTAATGGAGGCTTTGTGGTCTAGATTTAACCCAACTATTAAAAAAGTTAAAGAATTGGTAGAGCAAGACACTATAGGACCTATAGGTTATGTAAACGCAGACTTTACCTTTTACGGATTAGACCGTGGGGATGGTAAACGTTTATTAAACCCGAATTTGGCTGGGGGTTCCTTGCTAGATATTGGAATTTACCCCTTATTTTTTGCTTATTTGTTTTTGGGTAAGCCAAAAAATATATATGCTAGTGCCAACTTTTATAAAACAGGTATAGAGCAACAAGTTTCTATTATTCTGGATTATGATAATGCCCAAGCCATTTTACATTCTGGTCTGGGAACCCATTTAGAAACCAAGGCAAAAGTGGTAGGGACCACAGGAAGTATTCATATAGGCCAACAGTGGCATATGGCAGAGACCTATAGACTAGAAAAAAATAACGAAATAGAAGAATTCGAAATCCCTACAACGGGCATGGGTTACTACTATGAAATTCTTGAAGTTATGAGCTGTTTAAGCGAGGGTAAAACTGAAAGTGAACTTTGGACCTTACAAGACAGTAGAAATTTACTTAAAATGATGGATGATATTAGAAAAATCATAGGAGTAAAGTTTCCTTTTGAGTAAAATGTTCTATTTTCGGATATTTGTCAACTTTTAAAGAATTTGAAAAATGATGGATAAGAATAAAGTATTAGCTATTGCTACCTTTATTATGATATTGGTAGGCTTAGGTATGATTGCTTTAGGTGCCTTTAAATATGATGAAGTAGCCGGTTATGGTTTTGCAGCCGTGGGTATAGGTTTTTTTGCAGTTGCTTGGGTGTTTAATGCCTTAAAAGGTAGAGTTTAAACAAATTAATTTACGACAAATGTCTGACGATAAAAAAGTAATATTTTCCATGTCTGGGGTCACTAAGACCTATAAAAACGCCAATACACCAGTTTTAAAGGATATTTATTTAAGCTTCTTTTACGGAGCTAAAATTGGAATCTTAGGTTTAAACGGATCCGGTAAATCTACCTTGTTAAAAATAATTGCTGGGGTAGATAAAAATTTCCAAGGAGACGTAGTTTTCTCACCTGGTTATTCTGTAGGTTATTTAGAACAAGAGCCACAGTTAGACGAAGAGAAAACGGTTTTAGATGTGGTTAAGGAAGGTGTTGCAGAAACTGTTGCGGTATTAGACGAGTACAATAAAATCAACGATATGTTTGGTTTGCCAGAAGTTTATGAAGATGCAGACAAGATGCAGAAGCTTATGGACAAACAGGCCAAACTACAGGATCAAATAGATGCTAGCAATGCATGGGAATTAGATACCAAGCTAGAAATTGCCATGGATGCCCTGCGTACCCCAGATGCCGATAAAAAAATTGGCGTACTTTCTGGAGGCGAAAGGCGTAGGGTGGCGTTATGTAGGTTGTTGTTGCAAGAACCAGATGTGTTGTTGCTAGATGAGCCTACCAACCACTTAGATGCAGAATCCGTACACTGGTTAGAGCATCATTTGGCCCAATACAAGGGAACTGTTATTGCGGTTACGCACGATAGATACTTTTTGGATAATGTAGCGGGGTGGATACTAGAATTAGACAGGGGAGAAGGTATACCATGGAAGGGTAATTATTCTGGATGGTTAGATCAGAAAGCCAAACGTTTAGCACAGGAAAGTAAACAAGCTTCTAAACGTCAAAAGACATTAGAGCGAGAATTGGATTGGGTAAGACAAGGGGCAAAAGGTAGACAGGCGAAACAAAAAGCCCGTTTAAAGAATTACGATAAACTGGCCAACCAAGACCAAAAACAACTAGAGGAAAAGCTAGAAATATACATACCTAATGGTCCAAGATTGGGTACAAATGTTATCGAGGCGAAGGGAGTTAGTAAAGCTTATGGCGATAAACTACTTTATGAAGACCTGAACTTTAATTTACCACAGGCAGGTATTGTAGGTATTATTGGGCCAAATGGAGCCGGAAAAACTACCATTTTTAGAATGATAATGGGAGAAGAGACGGCAGATAAGGGAGAATTTGTGGTTGGAGACACCGCAAAGATTGCTTATGTAGACCAGTCCCATTCCAATATTGACCCAGAAAAGACCATTTGGCAAAATTTTAGTGACGAACAGGAATTGATTATGATGGGAGGTAAGCAGGTTAATTCTAGAGCTTATTTAAGTCGTTTTAATTTTTCTGGAAGTGAACAAAATAAAAAGGTAAACATGTTATCTGGGGGAGAACGTAACCGTTTGCATTTGGCAATGACCCTGAAGGAAGAAGGTAACGTTTTACTTTTAGATGAGCCTACGAATGATTTGGACGTAAATACATTACGTGCATTGGAAGAAGGATTAGAAAATTTTGCAGGTTGTGCAGTACTTATATCTCACGACAGGTGGTTTTTAGATAGAATTTGTACACACATCCTTGCTTTTGAAGGAGATTCTCAGGTATATTTCTTTGAAGGTTCTTTTTCAGATTATGAAGAGAACAAGAAAAAGCGCCTTGGAGGTGATATTATGCCAAAACGTATTAAATATAAAAAGTTGGTTAGGTAATAACCTTAAAAAAGAAAAGCCAGCTTTTAGCTGGCTTTTTTAGTTTATTGTGCAGGATACCAATTTAAAAAGCTTACTTCAATGTTTGGCTTTTCTGCTAAAACCAATCGTTTAAATTCTTCAATATCACTTAACCCTTCAGTTCCCCTATAGTGGTACGGATAAACTATAGTGGGTTCAAAATCCGTTACAGCTGCGGCTGCACTGGCAACAGGCATTGTATATGGTAGGTTCATACAAACAAAGGCCTTGTCAATATTTTTTAAATTTCGCATTTCAGGAATATCCTCAGTGTCGCCAGAAATATAAATTCTTTCATCAACCCAATTTAAAACATAACCGTTTCCACGTCCCTTCTCATGAAATTTTAACGCTTCTTCCCTTAAATTATACATAGGTATAGCTTTGGCAGAAAGTTCAGTGTTCAATTCTTTAGTATCGCCATTTTCTATAACAATGGTTCTACCTCTTAAATTTTCAGGTAATTTCTCCGCAACCGCGCCTGGTGCTATAATTTTCGCATTATCTAGGGATAATCCGGTTAAGGTTTCAATATTTAAGTGATCCCCGTGAATATCTGTAATTAAAATGTAATTGGGCTTGTTATAGGATTTAAATTTCTCAGCGCCTCCAACGGGGTCAACGTAAACAACGGTTCCGTTTTTTTCTAAAACCATGGTAGCATGTTCAATAGGATTTATTGTTAATGCGCTAACGGATTTTGTAGCTAATTCCTTGTTGTTATTCTCTTGTGCTATTTTATCAGATTTAAAATTTTCTGATTTTTTTTTATTTCCACAAGAGAACAAAATAACACAAGTTAAAGTTGCGTAAAATACTGATTTCCAATTCATAATAAAATTTTCTTTTTTGTTAAAACTAAAAAATACTTAAGGTAAGCACTACATATTTAACAATTTTTTCAACTACCAACATCCAAACCTTGTTCTAGCACGTATATAACTCAGACACTAACAAATTTATATTTGTTTAAAGCGTTAAAACTTAATATTATGAGTGAAGCAAAAAGTAACAACAGTTTAAAGGTAATAGCCGGATTATTAGGCGTTGTATTGGTGGGTTTGTTGATCTACACAGTTAGCCTTTACCAAGACAAGCAGAAAACTGCTGCAGCTCTTACACAAGAGAAAGAGATGGTTGTAGAAGATTTAAATAGTCTTAAATCTGAGTATGACAAAGCTATTTTAGAAAGTAATGCCACTAATGAAGAGTTGGTTGCAGCTAGAGACAATATTGCAAAATATATTGATTCTATAAAAACGATGAAGGCAGACGTTGCCACTTTATCTAGATATAGAAGACAAGTTTCTGTTCTTAAAGCAGAAAGAGAGCAATTGTTAAAGCAAGTTGATAGTTTAACGCAAAGTAATACGCTATTGGCTATGCAAAGAGATAGTACGTATACAGAATTAGAAAAACAAACAGTTTTTAATGATTCTTTAGTGGTACAGAACACGCAATTGGCAGAAGCAGTAGAAAGAGGTTCTGCACTAAATTTATCCAACTTTAAGATAGATGCCGTAAAGGAGCGCAGTAGTGGAAAATTAGTTTCTACTTCTAGAGCCCGTGCTACAGACAAATTTAAAGTATGTTTTACCGTTGCCGATAACTCTATTGCACAAGCAGGAGACCGTGAGTTCTTTATCGAAGTATTGGATCCTCAAGGAAACGTATTAGGAGAAAGTTTTACCAAAAGCAATGAAAATGGCGCTAGTATTACTTACAGTAAGGGTACAAGCTTCTATTATGAAAATAGTGCTTTAGATGTTTGTGATTATATAAACAAGCCAGCTGCAGAGTTTCAGAAAGGAAACTATATGGTGAATGTTTATGATGATGGTTTAAAATTGTTAGGAACATCTAAGTTCACTTTAAAATAAACAACACTATCCGCATTACACTTAAAAAGGGCATCCGTATACTGGATGCCCTTTTTCTTTTCTTTTTATGGATTGGATGGTTATTTTAAACTACCTACCATATCCTCTGGCTTTACCCATTCGTCATATTCCTCTGCTGTAACGTAGCCTAAATTTATGGCTTCTTCTTTTAAAGTTGTGCCATTTTCATGAGCCGTATTGGCAATTTCGGCAGCTTTATAGTAACCAATTTTGGTATTTAAAGCGGTAACCAACATTAAGGAATTGTTCAACAATTTTTTAATGGTAGCGTTGTTAGGTTCAATACCGGCAGCACAATTTTCTTCAAAACTTACACAGGCATCACCAATTAATTGAGCGGACTGCAACAGGTTTGCAGCCATTAAGGGTTTAAAAACGTTAAGTTCATAATGCCCTTGAGTACCGCCTATTGTAATGGCAACGTCATTACCCATAACCTGTGCGCAAACCATTGTTAAGGCTTCACACTGTGTTGGGTTTACCTTGCCCGGCATAATAGAACTTCCAGGTTCATTAGCAGGTATTATTAATTCACCTATTCCAGAGCGTGGACCAGAAGCCATTAAACGTATATCGTTTGCTATCTTATTTAATGAAACCGCTAATTGTTTAAGTGCTCCATGAGATTCTACAATAGCATCATGGGCGGCAAGTGCTTCAAATTTGTTTTCTGCCGTTATAAACGGTAAACCTGTAAATTCGGCTATGTATTTTGCAACCAAAACATCATAACCTTTAGGCGTATTTAATCCCGTACCAACTGCGGTGCCGCCAAGAGCCAATTCTGCTAAATGTGGTAAGGTATTTTCCAATGCCTTTAAACCATGGTCTAATTGAGATACATAGCCAGAAAATTCTTGACCTAAAGTTAGGGGTGTGGCATCCATTAAATGGGTCCTACCAATTTTAACCACATCTTTAAAGTCTTCTGCTTTCTTTTTTAAGGTGTCTCGTAATTGTTTTACACCTGGAATGGTAGTTTCAACAATCTTTTTATAACCTGCAATATGCATTCCTGTTGGGAAAGTGTCATTAGAGGATTGGGATTTGTTTACATCGTCATTTGGTTGAATGGTTTTTTCACCTTCGCCAATCTTTTTTCCTGCAATTTCGTGTGCCCTATTGGCAACAACTTCATTTACGTTCATATTACTCTGGGTACCAGAACCGGTTTGCCAGATTACTAATGGAAATTGGTCGTCATGCTTACCCGCAAGAATTTCATCGCAAACTTGGGCAATTAAATCCCTTTTTTCTATAGCTAATACGCCCAGTTCATGATTGGTATATGCAGCCGCTTTTTTTAGATATGCAAAACCGTATACTACCTCTAAAGGCATGGAACCGGCAGCTCCAATTTTAAAATTGTTTCTTGAGCGTTCTGTTTGGGCGCCCCAGTATTTATCCGCAGGGACTTTTACTTCCCCC
This sequence comes from Croceivirga sp. ABH4_376, assembly GCF_056160685.1. Taxonomy (NCBI): domain Bacteria; kingdom Pseudomonadati; phylum Bacteroidota; class Flavobacteriia; order Flavobacteriales; family Flavobacteriaceae; genus Croceivirga; species Croceivirga sp. ABH4_376. The sequence continues at coordinate 128,059 of NZ_JBSWXQ010000002.1, forward strand.
ATGGTGTCTTTTTCAATTCTATATTCCATAATGAAAATTCGTTTGTAGAACCACAAAGGTAAGGCTTAGCGGCCTTATTTGTAACTTATAACAAGCGTTGTTATATTTTTTACGAATGTGTTTTGAATTTTGAAAATTTTAAGGGTATCTTTGCTTACAAATTGTATTTCATGGTAGAGTTTGACCAATATTTAGGATTTTTAGCTTTCTTAACCATTTTAACCATTGGTTTTTGGTTAATGATATTTCTTTTAACCTTTGTTGTACCTTATTGGTTAACAGGTAACATTATGGAAATTTTAAAAGAGAAAAGGGCGGCTAAAAAAGCTAAACGTAACGAATAATAAACAAGGAGCTAATTAAGCTCCTTTTTTTATGTCTTGGTCGGTGGTTACCCATTAAATTATTTCGCTACAACGGTAATAGTTTCGTTAGTTCTTTCTTAAAATAATTTACTACCGATTAAACATAATATAACGTATATAAAAATTAAAAAAGGAGCTGTTAAGCTCCTTTTTTAATGTATCTAATTGTTTTTTTTAGGATTGACCTCCCTCAAATTCATAGTCATCATCTCCACCACCATTTCTATTTCCGTTGCGTTGTCTGTCATATTTAGACTGATTGAATCTGTAAAGGAATGAAAGCGTAATTTGTCTTTGTCTCCACTGAAATTCACTTCTAGAAGTAAAAAATTCGGTTTCCGTGAAAGACTTACGTCTACGGCTATTCAACAAATCACTAACATTTAAGCTTACGGTTGCGTTGTCTTTTAAAATGTCCTTACTAAATGCAAGGTTTATAGAGGTAATTCCTTTTGTTTCTGTTTGTGCATTAGCTCTTGGGCCAAAATAAAAAGCATTTGTTTGCCAATTTATATCTGCAGGTAAAGTAATTTTAGAACCTAATCTAGCAAAATAACTACTATTATCGGTACCGTAATCTACACCGTTGAAAAAACCTTCTGTAGAAAATTTAAAATAATTGAAACTACTGGTTAAACGTAACCATTTGGTTGGATTGTACAATACCGATGCTTCTGCCCCATACCTATTTTGTGTAGATAAGTTAATAGGAATGGAACGTACTATTTCTATACCATCAGTAGTGGTTTGCCCCGTTTCTTCTTGTACCCTTTCAAAAGAGTTGGTTTCTTTCTGGTAATACACAGAACTGGTAAGTGTCAATTTTTTCCATCTCTTTAAATAGCCTATATCAAAAGCATTAGAGTAGGCAGGGTCTAAATCTGGATTTCCTTGAAAAATGTTTGTTCTACTAGAACGAGAAGGGAATGGGTTAATAAACCAACCTCTTGGTCTATTAATTCGTCTATTGTACCCAATACTGAAATTCTCTGTTTCAGAAATTTCATAAACTAAGTTTACCGTAGGAAATAGGCCCAAATAATCTTTGTCAAAATTTACATCTACATCTATACCTAGTTCTTCTTGTAGGGCCTCAGGGTCAAACTCTGATTCTACCTTACCTTTTAAAATGGTATTTTCTAGTCTTAAACCAGCTAAAACCGAAAACTTACCATATTTATTACCGTATTGTACATAGGCAGCATGCACATTTTCATCATACGTAAATTTGTTGGTCAAATTCTCATTGGTTACAAAAATACCGGAAGCTTGATCTAAACTGTCTAATTGATAATCTGTAATAGATTGTTCTAAGGTGCTTCTAAAACCGGCTTCAAACTGAGCTTCGCCCATGGGTAAAACGTAGTCTGCCTGTATTAAATACTCTCGTTCTTCTTCATCCTCAAATACATTTTCCAACGCAATAAGTTCATTGGTGGGGATGTTTTGATTTTCTTCAATTACAGAGGTTTGTATTTGATTATCCTTTGAATATTGGAAATCTGCCGTTAGTTTATGACCATCATCATTAAAATTGTTAATGTAGTTTAATGAAACTTGATAGGTATCCCCATCTTCATTTTGGTCTTCTTCCCTAAACGTCTCACTAGTGACGGTACCATTGTTAAATCTTTGGTTGCTGTTCTCTGTTAAATCATTTTCATCTGAGCGACGATAAAAGCCAGCTGCGGTAATAGAAGAATTTTCCGTTAAAAAATATTCTATACCCAAATTGGCATTTAAATTTTTGTCTAACCTGTTATAAGTCCTATCTTCAAAAACACGGTCAAAGCTGCCAGATGTGTAGGTATTATCAAAAATGGCGTTACCGGGCGCATCTCTATATCTATAACCAAGGGTAGTAAACAGGTTGAATTTTTTGGTTCGTAGGTTACCATTAAAAGTAACTCCGGCGTTAGCTGGATCGCCAACATAAGCGTTTACAGAACCATTAAAACCTAAAACTTTTTCTTTTTTAAGTACAATGTTAAGTATGCCCGCTGTACCCTCAGCATCGTATCTGGCAGAAGGGCTGGTTATAACTTCTACCTTTTCAATGGCATCTGCAGGTAATTGCCTAAGGGCATCAGTAGAACCAAAACCGGCTAGGGCAGAGGGCTTGCCGTTGATTAGAATTCTAACGTTTTCATTTCCTCTTAAACTAATAGCCCCTTCAACATCAACATCTACAGAGGGTATGTTGTTTAAGGCATCACTAATTGTTGCGCCACTATTGGTTAAATCTTTACCAACGTTGTAAATCTTTTTGTCCAATCTCACCTCTACGGTAGTACGCTCTCCCACAACTTCAACAGCTTCTAATTGGGTAGCATCTAAAGTCAAGGCTATTTTACCTAAATCTTTATCCTTTGTAAGGTTTTGATTGTTAAGCGTAAAGCTTTTATAAGAGATGTACTCTACTTTAAGATTGTAGTTGCCAGCTGGTACGTTCACGGTAAAATTACCGTCAAAATCGGTAATACCACCATCTACTTTGCTGGGGTCGTCTACAGATTGTACAACAAGCGTAGCAAACTCCAAAGGTTGTCCAGAGTCTTTGTCTACTACTGTTCCAGTTATTTTTATCGGTTTGGTCTGTGTTGTTGGGCGTTGTGCAAATGTTGCTAATGTGGTCAGTGACAAAATTGTAAGGAACAGTTTTCTCATACTAGGTTTTGGATTTCTTTTTTTTCTTTTTCTGTTTTCGTTTGGTCTTTGTTGGATTTTCCCTCATTTCCAAATAAATCTGATACTTTTCAGGAGGCAGTCCAGCCTTTAATTCTTTTTCTTGTTGATCTTGAATTTTCTTAAACTCTTCTCGCATTTTTTGAGGCTCCAAGTTTAAAATTTGAAGCTCCATACGTTTCTTAACAGAATTTACCAATGTGGTTCTCATTATTGCTTCTTCAAAAGGGTCTAAGGCCAAGGTTTCTATAATCTTAGGCATCTCTTGTTCAACAATTTCTTCTGCTGTTAGTTTTTCTGGCTCTTTTTCTGGTGTCTGGGCTTGCGGAATGCTACTTCTTCTGCCATACCCACCGTATCTACTTCCGTAACCATATTGTGCCATAGACAATACAGAAAAGAACAATAAGGATAGAGGTAAAATTTTACGTATAGCTATTTTCATTTTAATGCGATTTTCAAATTTAGGTGTTGCTATTACACTGTTTTGCCAATGCTTTGTTAATTGGTAAAATACTATAAAATGTTTAAGAAAAGATTAACGCTAGGCTTTTTCTTGTTGTCCCATTATCATTAGGTATGCTTTTAAAAAGGCATTTATGTCACCATCCATGACAGCATCCACATTACCGGTCTCTTCACTTGTTCTTACATCTTTTACCAACTTATACGGATGCATTACGTAATTTCTTATCTGTGAGCCCCATTCAATTTTCATCTTAGACGATTCTATTTCCGCTCTAGCTTCTAATTTTTTTCGCAATTCTATCTCGTATAATTGCGACTTTAACATTTTTAAGGCGGTAGCCCTATTGTCGTGCTGTGACCTACTATCTGAACAAGAAATCTGAATTCCAGTAGGTTTGTGAACCAATTGCACCTTGGTCTCTACCTTGTTGACATTCTGGCCGCCAGCTCCACTAGATCTAGCAGTGGTAATTTCAATTTCAGAAGGGTTTATTTCTATTTCTATACTATCATCTACTAGCGGATAAACATAAACAGATGCAAACGAGGTATGCCGCTTGGCATTACTATCAAATGGGGAAATTCTTACCAATCTATGTACTCCATTTTCTCCTTTTAACCAACCAAATGCAAATTCGCCCTCAATTTCTAAGGTTACCGTTTTTATACCTGCAACGTCTCCTTCTTGGTAATTTAGCTCTTTTACTTTGTAGCCATTTTTTTCGGCCCACATCATGTACATACGCATAAGCATGGAAGCCCAGTCACAGCTTTCCGTACCACCGGCACCAGCTGTTATTTGCAACACGGCGGTTAACTCATCGCCCTCATCAGAAAGCATATTTTTGAATTCTAATTTTTCAATTAAATCCAAGCCTGTGGTGTATTTAGCTATGACTTCTTGCTCAGTAACTTCACCCATTTGATGAAATTCTAACAGAACTTCTAAATCACCTATTAAGGTTTCTGCTTCTTTATAATCCTGAACCCATTTCTTTTTAGATTTAATGGATTGCATTTGTTTTTGGGCCTCTTGGGGATTGTTCCAAAAATCGGGTTCCAAGGTTTTTTCTTCCTCGTTTTCTATTTCAATAAGTTTGGCATCAATGTCAAAGATACCTCCTTAACGCACCAAGGCGATCAATAAGATCTTTATGTTGATCTGTAGTTACCATAATTGTCTTTTTCGCAAAAATAAGGTTTCATTATGGCTGTACAACTATATTCTTTTATTTTAGGAACTTAAATAACTAGCTCCATGAAAAAATACTTTATTGTTTTAATTACCATTCTTACAAGCCAGAGCTTACTGCTGGCACAGAAATTTGATAAGACCAAGGATTTAGAGCATTACAAAGGCTATTTTGATACCTATTATGATACCACATCAGATAAGTTGTATTTGCAAATAAACAATCTAGACCAAGACTTTTTATATGTTTATTCCCTTAGCAGTGGTATTGGAAGTAATGATATAGGTTTAGATAGGGGCCAATTGGGCAACGAACAAGTGGTACATTTTAAAAAAATGGGTCAAAAAATCCTTTTGGTACAACCTAATTTAAAATATAGGGCCAATACCGATAATGTTTTGGAGAAAAAATCCGTAGAACAAGCATTTGCGAAATCGGTTTTGTTTGGATTTCCCATAGTTGAAGCTAAAAACGGAAGCTATTTAATTGAACTGACGGACTTTTTAATGCAAGATGCCCATGGAGTTACCGATCGTTTAGCAGCAAGAGGGCAGGGGAATTACAAATTAGATAAAAGCAAGAGTGCTTTAAATTTTGAACGCACAAAATCGTTTCCAGAAAATGTAGAGTTTGATGTACTACTAACTTTTACAGGTAAGGCTAAAGGAGGCAATATCCGGTCTGTAACACCTACCTCTAATAACGTGACCGTAAACCAACACCATTCTTTTGTGAAATTACCGGACAATAAGTTTATAAAACGAAAGTTTGACCCTAGAAGTGGTGCGTATCCGTTTTCTTATTATGATTACGCAACACCAGTAGAAGAACCTATTGTTAAACGATACATTCCAAGACATAGGTTAGCAAGGAAAAATCCTGAAGCAGCAGTTAGTGAAGCGGTAGAGCCAATTATCTATTATTTGGATAATGGAACCCCAGAACCCGTACGTTCAGCTTTACTAGAAGGGGGGCAATGGTGGAACCAGGCATTTGAGGCCATTGGTTATAAAAATGCGTTTCAAGTAAAAATGCTGCCCGATGATGCAGATCCTATGGATGTACGTTACAACGTAATCCAGTGGGTACACCGATCCACCAGAGGATGGAGTTATGGTGCAAGTGTTAGAGACCCAAGAACTGGCGAAATTATAAAAGGGCACGTAAGTTTAGGAAGTCTTCGTATAAGGCAAGATTTTATGATTGCCCAGGCGCTAATGAATGCACCGTTTAAAAATTCTGACGATAATGTAGATCCTATGTTAGAAATAGCCATAGCTAGAATTAGGCAATTATCTGCTCACGAAATTGGACATACCCTTGGTTTTGCGCACAATTTTGCGGCAAGTACCAATAATAGGGCTTCGGTTATGGACTATCCGCATCCCTATCTAGAATTTAAAGATGGCCAAATGGATTTTTCTAATGCTTATGCCACCGGAATTGGAGATTGGGATAAAGTTACTGTTGCCTACGCCTATTCAGACTTTCCAACCGGAACTAATGAAGATGCGGCTTTGGATGCCATATTAGCAAAGGCAGAAAAGGACGGTCTTAGATATATTTCGGATCAAGACGCAAGGCCAAAAGGTGGTGCACATGCATTAGCACATTTATGGGATAATGGAGCTAATGCTTATGATGAATTAAACCGTATTTTATCCGTAAGAAAACAGGTAATACAGAACTTTTCTATTGATAATATTAAAACCTCAGAGCCCTTTTCCGTATTGGAAGATGTTTTTGTACCATTATACTTCTTACACAGATACCAAACAGAAGCTGCAGCTAAATTGGTTGGTGGTCTAGATTACAATTATAAGGTAAAAGGAGATAGCCAAACAGCAGTAAAATGGTTGCCTAAAAAAACGCAACAATTGGCTTTAAATAGTATTATTGAAACGTTACAGCCAGAAAATTTAACCATACCTAAAGATAAACTAGCGTTATTTGCTCCAAGAAGTATTGGCTACAACAGAACAAGGGAATCTTTTAAAAGTAAGATGGGGGTAGGTTTTGACGCTTTGGGTGCAGCCGAGACAGCCGCAGAAATGACGGCTAGCCTATTATTACATCCACAACGTGCAAACAGAATGGTACAACAAAAAGGTATGGACCAAAACCAATTGGGATTGCAAGAAGTATTAGAGCAGCTATTAAATGCCACGGTTAAAGCAAAATCGCCAAGCGGATTAGAAGGCGAAGTACAGCAAATTGTAAATTGGACCGTTTTGCAAGAGATGATGCACCTAGCTAGTAGTGAAGAGAGCTATCCGCAGGTAACTGCTGCCGTTTTATTTGAGATGATGAAGCTCAAGACCTATTTAGGAGAAGGCAAACGCGCAACAAATCCTAGTGCTATTCTTTTAAAGAAAGAAGTAGAAGGGTTTATTGCCAACCCTAAAGGATATAAAGTAAAGACGGAAGCACCTACAATTCCTGATGGTTCACCTATTGGAATGGATTGTATGCAAGATTAAAACAAGTAAATGGAAATTAATTTAATTAGTGATACGGTAACCAGACCTTCTAAAGGTATGCTAGATGCCATGATGCGTGCTAAGGTTGGTGATGATGTTTTTAAGAACGACCCTACTTTAAATGAATTAGAAGATAAAGTGGCCAAGCTTTTTAATATGGAGGCTGCTTTGTTTTTTCCGTCTGGAACAATGGCCAACCAAACTGCTATTAAAATTCATACGCAACCTGGTGATCAGGTTATTTGTGATAAGTATGCACATATTTATAATTATGAAGGAGGTGGCGTAAGTTTTAATAGTGGTGCTTCTTGTAAATTGGTAGATGGTCATAGAGGTATGATGACGGCAGAACAGGTAGAGACAGCTATAAATCCGCCAGATTTTTACCATAGCCCTTTATCTAGATTAGTTGCTATAGAGAATACTACTAATAAAGGTGGGGGTGCCTGTTATAGCTTTAAAGAGTTAGAACGTATAAAGGCAGTTTGTGAAAAACACAGTTTAGCTTACCACTTAGATGGTGCCCGATTGTGGAACGCGCTTGCAGCTACAGGCGAAACAGCGGAACAATATGGTTCACTTTTTGATACAATAAGCGTATGTCTTAGTAAGGGGTTGGGTTGCCCTATTGGTTCTGTATTGGTGGGATCAAATGAAAATATGCAAAAAGCCCTGCGTATCCGTAAAATTCTAGGTGGGGGTATGCGCCAAGTAGGTTATTTGGCAGCTGCTGGTATTTACGCTTTGGACTATAACAGAAACCGACTTAGTGAAGATCATCTAAAAGCTAAGGAGTTAGGCAATTGTTTAACCAATTGTAATTGGGTAAAACAAGTAGAGCCGGTAGCAACCAATATTGTTATTTTTGAGTTGGATACCGCGCTTACCTCAGAAGAAAAGCTGGTAAATTTCCTGGCTGCTAAAGAAATATCCATCATAAATATGGGGCAAGGTAAACTAAGAATGGTTACCCACTTAGACTACACCAAAGAAATGCATGATGTTGTTTTAGCTAGTCTCAAAGAATTTTAAGGCTTGTTCCGTATTAAAGTTTAAATGTTGTTTGCGTTTTTATCCATATCTGTCCCATTTAGATATGGATATTTAACGTGGGCTAACCTCATTTGTATTTCCAAAACGAACAACTTTTTTAATTGACGCCAATTTTATCAGCGGTTTCTTCTCTTTTTAAAGTATTCAATTCTGTTCTAGTTTTTATAGGTCTAAAATAGCTTTCGACTAATAAATCGTTAACAAATATTTATTAAAAAATAAATTAAATCACTTAAAAATTTAAGTTTTTTTGATTTGTATATATTTGTAAAACAGCATGTTAATATACTTTAGCCTCGTTTAAGTATTTACGTTTTACTGCTTGGTTTAAATAATTAGATAAAATTTTTGTGACTTTTTTAAGATATAGGTTTCATAAATACAGAATTAAATAATTGGTCTATTAATTTAACAAACACTAACAAATTATGAAAAAAGTACTTTTTATTGTCGCATTATTTACCGCAGCGGCAACAACTTATGCGCAAGATTTGCCTACTAACCCAGAACCAGGTAAATGTTATGTTAGATGTACAACTCCAGATGTATATACTAACGAAACGGTTACCGTTACGGTAAAACCAGCTTATAAGGTATTGAAAACCATACCAGCTACCTTTAAAACAGTTACTGAACGTGTTTTGGTAAAAGAAGAAAGTAAAAAATTGGTGGTAGTGCCTGCTAAATGGGGTACAGAAACGGTATCTTATGTTTCAAAAGAAGCAGGTAGTTCTTTAAGAATTGTGCCTGCAGCATTTGCTCCCAGTTCTGAAACTATAGAGATAAAGCCAGCTTACGCACAATGGGAATTAGGTTCACCTGCTCCAGACTGTGCCAGTGGTAACCCAGACGATTGTAGATATTGGTGTTATAAAGGTTACCCAGCAGAATATACAACAGTAAGCACACAAACGCTTGCTAATGATGCTAGCTTTAATAGAATAGCTGGTTCAGAAAAATCTGGTTCTTATACTAAAAGAGTATTGGTTGAGCCAGCAAAGGTTGTAGAAGAGGTTATCCCGGCAGAGTATGCTACAATTACTAAAACGGTTTTAGATAAGGATGCTTATACCGTAGAAGAAGTTATTCCTGCCGTGACTAAAACGGTATCTAAAGAAGTTTTACAATCTAAAGGTGGTTTAACTTCTTGGAAAGAAGTTGAGTGTGCTTTGGTAGAGTATCAGGCATTACCAATTAACTGGAATTTAGGTAGCGCTACTTTAACTGCAGAAGCAAAAAGAATTATAGACACTAGGTTAATGCCTGTTTTACAGCAAAACCCTGGAGTAAAGTTAGAAATTGCTTCTCATACAGATGCTAGAGGTTCTGCCTCTTCTAATCAAAACCTTTCTGAAAGAAGAGCAAAAGCCGTTGCAGATTATTTAATTACTAAAGGAGTTAATTCTAGTTTATTGGTAGCGAATGGTTACGGAGAAACAAGACTTAAAAACAGATGTGCAGATGGTGTATCTTGTACAGAAAGAGAGCATTCTGCTAACAGAAGAACAGAGTTTAGGTTAATTAACAACTAAACCTGGTAAACATTAAAATAAAAAAGCCCTCTTCAATGGAGGGCTTTTTCTTTATTTATTTTTTTCTAAAAATTGTAGGTGGTAACTAACTTCACCATTCATACTATAGCCAGAATATTCATCAATAACTTTTTGCTTGGCAGATACTGCTAACAATAGCGGAAAAACACCGCGTTTATTCCATTTTTGTAAAAGCTCTTTGTTTTGTTTGTATTCGGCAGCTGTTAACAAATCCTTATTCCTTGGTATATCTACATAAAGTAGAACGTAATCCTTTGAAAGAGTATTGAAGGCTTCGGTTTCAAACAAATCTTTCTTTAGCATTTTACAAGGTCCGCACCAATCACTTCCGGTAAAATAAACAAGTACATTTTTATTTTCCTTTTTTGCTTTTTTAAATGCCTGCTCATAATTAGTCTCCCAATTAATAGTATTACTAGAACTTATATTAAGTTGAAATAGGGCTACAGCTATAGAAACTACGTAAATAATCCACTTCATATTAGGTTATTTTATTTAAATAACGAATCCATTCCTGGAATATTGGGCATGCCATCCTTAGCTACCGCTGCCAGTTCTGCGTCATTCACTTTTGTGGCTTTCTCAATAGCTTTGTTTAGCGTAAGAATTAAATAATCTTCTAATTGTTCTTTGTCTTTTAATAAGGCTTCATCAATAGATATACTTTTTATCGCCCTATTAGCGGTAATGGTAACTTTTAGCAAATCGTCGTTAGATTTTTCATCCAATAAAACGGTGTCCAATCTTTTTTTTGTGTCTTCTACTTTTTGTTGGGTTTCTTTTAGCTTACCCATCATACCCATAATATCTCCAAACATATTTTTAAATTTTTAAACAGTTCAAAATTACTAAATTGTATAACTAACACTAGTTATTTAACCATGACAATTATAAAAAGAAAGCTTGGCATTCTTTTAATCTGCACTACTTTTGCCAGCTCATGTTCTACTAATATGAAAGAAACAATCGTGCCACAACCTCCAAAGATTAAAAAGATTCCGAAGGAATTGACCATTCATGGAGATACCAGAGTAGATAATTACTATTGGTTAAATAATCGAGAAGATGATGAAGTAATAGCTTATTTGGAAGCAGAAAATAAGTATTATAATGAAATGACTTCTCATACCCAAAAATTTCAGGAAGAGCTTTACTATGAATTAAAAGGGCGTATAAAACAAGATGATGAATCCGTACCTTATAAGTTAAATGGCTATTTCTATAACAGTAGGTTCGAAAAAGGAAAGGAATATCCTATTTATTTTAGGCAAAAAGGATCTTTAGATGCCAAAGAAGAAATTTTGTTTGATTGCAATGTAATGGCAAAAGGACATGATTTTTTCAATCTAAGAGGTATATCGGTGAGCCCAAATAACAAATTGGCCACTTTTGGAACAGATACGGTATCTAGAAGACAATATGATATTCAATTCAAAAATCTGGAAACCAATGAGATTTATCCAGATAAAATAGAGAATACCACAGGTAGTTCTGTTTGGGCGGCAGATAATAAAACGATATTCTATACAAAAAAAGACCCCGTAACACTTAGGTCTGATAAAATATATAAGCATCAACTTGGTACCCCAACAAGCCAAGATGTTTTGGTTTATGAAGAAGAGGATGAAACCTTCAATGTTTTTGTTTATAAAACAAAATCCAAAAAGTACATTGTAATAGGTTCTGTAAGCACTCTTACATCGGAATATCGGTTCATAAGGGCAGATGAGCCAGATGCGGCATTCACCATCTTTTCACCAAGGGAAAGAGGTTTGGAATATAGCATTTATCATTTTGGAGATACCTTCTACATCTTAACCAACAAAGACGAAGCTACCAACTTTAAGTTAATGCAGGTTGCGGATAAAAGTACGAACATAGCTAACTGGAAAGAGTTTATACCCCACAGGGAAGCAGTGCTTTTAGAAGACATAGACATTTTTGAAGATTATTATGTTTTATCAGAGCGGGAGGAAGGTCTTAATAAGTTGAAAATTGTAAGGTGGGACGGTACGGATGCTTATTATTTGCCTTTTGATAGTGAAACCTACGTGGCCGGCACCTATACCAATTTAGACTTTGAAACCGATAAACTTCGGTATTTCTACAATGCTATGGAGTCTCCATACGCCATTATAGAAATGGACATGAAAACTAAAGAGAAAACTATTTTAAAGGAACAAGAAGTATTAGGTGGAAAGTTTGATAAACAGAATTACAAAGCAAAACGTATTTGGGCCAATGCTAGGGACGGTAAAACGGTTCCAATATGTTTGGTTTATCATAAAGACACTCCTTTAGACGGTACGGCTCCTTTATTGCAATACGCTTATGGATCGTATGGATCTACTATAGACCCTTATTTTTCCACACAAAGATTGAGTTTATTGGATAGAGGGTTCATTTTTGCAATTGCCCATATTAGAGGGGGCGAATATTTGGGTAGACCATGGTATGATGATGGTAAGTTGTTAAAAAAGAAAAACACCTTTACAGATTTTATAGATTGTTCTAAGCATTTAATAGAGCAAAACTATACGAGCAGCCAGCATTTGTATGCCATGGGCGGTTCTGCAGGAGGATTGTTAATGGGGGCCATCATAAATATGGAGCCAGAATTATATAATGGTGTAGTAGCACAGGTACCGTTTGTAGATGTAATTACTACTATGTTAGACGATACTATTCCTTTAACTACTGGTGAATATGATGAGTGGGGAAATCCCAACGATAAAACCTATTATGACTACATGAAATCGTATTCTCCTTATGATAATGTTACCGCTAAGGAGTATCCAAATATGTATGTAAGCACAGGTTTGCACGATTCTCAGGTACAATATTGGGAACCCGCTAAATGGGTGGCAAAACTTAGAGAATTAAAAACAGACCAAAACTTACTGTTTTTAGATACAAATATGGATGCAGGTCATGGTGGTGCTTCGGGTAGGTTTGAGGCCTTAAAGGAAACGGCAAAAGAGTATGCATTTCTTTTAGATTTGGAAGGAAAAATCCCATCAAATTAAAAAATAGTACTTTTGCAGGCAGATGGCGAATAGCTATCTAAATACTATCGATATGAAAAACCAAATAAAAGCCTACGACAGTATTTTAGATTTAGTTGGTAATACCCCCTTGGTAAAACTAAATCGATTAACAGAATCGCTTTCGGGCGATTTCTATGCCAAAGTCGAGGCATTTAATCCTGGGCACTCTGCTAAAGATAGGATTGCTACATATATTATAGAAGAGGCAGAACGCAAGGGAATTTTAAATTCCAATAGCACCATTATAGAAACTACATCTGGTAACACGGGCTTTAGTTTAGCCATGGCTAGTATGGTTAAAGGTTATGAATGTATCCTTGCCGTAAGTTCTAAATCTTCTCCAGATAAGATAGATATGTTAAGGGCAATGGGAGCAAAGGTCTATGTATGTCCTGCCCATGTAAGCGCAGACGATCCACGTTCCTATTATGAAGTTGCCAAACGTTTACACCAAGAAACACCCGGTTCTATCTATATTAACCAGTATTTTAACGAGCTTAATATTGAAGCACATTATAAAAGTACTGGGCCGGAAATTTGGGAGCAAACAGCCGGGCAGATTACCCATTTGGTGGCCTGCAGTGGTACTGGTGGTACTATTTCTGGAACAGCAAGATACCTAAAGGAACAGAACCCTAATATTAAGGTTTTGGCAGTAGATGCCTATGGTTCTGTATTAAAAAAGTATCATGAAACCGGAGAGTTTGATCATAACGAGGTATATCCTTACCGTATAGAAGGTTTAGGTAAAAACTTAATACCTACAGCAACGGATTTTAATATTATAGACCGTTATATAAAAGTTACGGATGCAGAAAGTGCGCACATGGCAAGACGTATTGCAGCAGAAGAGGGTATGTTTGTTGGTTATACAAGTGGAGCCGCTATGCAAGCTATAATGCAATATCATTTAGAGGGAGAGTTTAACGCTGATAGCAAGGTGGTGGTAATTTTTCCAGACCATGGGTCTAGATATATGAGTAAAGTGTATAGTGACGAGTGGATGGGTAATCAAGGCTTTTTTGAGGGTGAAAAAGCATTTAAACCCAAAGAAATAGAATACATTAAATAAGAATATATTAAACATAGAAAAGAAGACAATGAAAATTATATTCATTGTCTTTTTTTGTGTTGAAACAAAATTGTATGGTTGTAGAAAATCCATACTTTTGCATTTAAATCAATTTTAGGTAGATGAGGGATATTTTTGATAGAATCATTGAAAACAAAGGCCCCTTGGGCAAATGGGCTTCTCAGGCCGAAGGTTATTTCGTATTTCCAAAATTGGAAGGCCCTATTTCAAATAGAATGAAGTTTAGGGGTAAAGATGTAATAACCTGGAGTATTAATGACTATCTAGGTTTAGCTAATTTACCGGAAATCAAACAAGTAGATTCCGATGCAGCTTTAGAGCACGGTACGGCATACCCAATGGGAGCTCGTATGATGAGTGGACACACTAACTATCACGAACAATTGGAGCAAGAACTTGCCGCTTTTGTTAATAAAGAAGCATCTTACTTATTAAATTTTGGATACCAAGGTTTCATGTCTGTAATAGACGCATTGGTATCTAAGGATGATATTATTGTTTATGATGTAGATTGCCACGCCTGTATTATAGATGGTGTTCGTTTACATGTTGGTAAACGCTTCACTTTTAAGCACAATGATGTTGAAAGTCTAGAAAAGAACCTAGAGCGTGCTACAAAAATGGCTAACGAAACCGGTGGCGGTATACTAGTTATTTCAGAAGGTGTTTTTGGTATGCGTGGAGAACAAGGTATCCTTAAAGAAATTGTTGCCTTAAAAGAAAAATTCCAGTTTAGATTATTGGTAGACGATGCTCACGGTTTTGGGACCCTTGGTAAAACGGGTGCTGGAGCCGGAGAGGAGCAGGGTGTTCAAGACCAGATAGATGTGTATTTGGCAACATTTGCTAAATCTATGGCTGGTATTGGTGCTTTTGTTGCGGCAGATCAAGAAATTATAAACTTTCTAAAATATAATATGCGTTCCCAAATGTTCGCAAAATCGTTGCCAATGGTATTTGTAAAAGGTGCCTTAAAACGATTGGATATGCTGCGTAGCATGCCAGAACTTAAGGCTAAACTTTGGGAGAACGTAAATGCTTTGCAAAGCGGATTAAGGGAAAGAGGTTTTGACTTGGGTACCACACAAAGTTGTGTGACGCCTGTTTATCTTAATGGTAGTATTCCTGAGGCAATGGCTTTGGTTAAAGATTTAAGAGAGAATTATGGCATATTCTGCTCAATTGTGGTTTATCCTGTAATACCTAAAGGATTAATATTATTACGTTTAATACCTACTGCAACACATACCATGGCAGATATTGAAGAAACCCTAGAGGCTTTTTCTGCCATTAGAGAACGTTTGCAGAATGGTACCTACAAAAGATTATCTGCTGCTGTAGCAGCTGCAATGGGAGAATAATTTAGTTGAAATAGCGCTTTACTATTGTATTTACGCTATTAAAATAACTTTTTCCAAATAGATTAAGATGCACTAATAGGTAGTATAATTGATATACTTCGGTTAGTGCATTTTTATTTTCATGAGGGGCTATAACTTCGTGGTACGCCGCGTAAAAGGAATCGTTAAAACCACCGAAAAGTTTGGTCATGGCCAAGTCTACTTCATTATGACCATAATGAGTAGATGGATCAATTAAATAAGGGGATCCATCTGAATGGATAAGAAAGTTACCATTCCATAAATCACCATGAAGTAAAGCGGGTGTTACATTTCCAATTAAAGTGTTCAATCTTTCGTATAAAATAGTTTCAGTAGGCACTTTATGCTTGGCCCATAGATTGTTTTTGATCGCTAATCTAAATTGTGGTATTAAGCGTTTTGATATGTAAAAAGTAGGCCAATCGTCATTCCAACTGTTGTGTTGAGGTAGGCTTCCTATATAGTTACCGGTATCAAAACCAAACTTTGTAACGCTAGTATGCTTATGTAGCAAGGCTAATTTATGCCCTAACTTTTTAAAGGATTCGGCAGTTGGTGGTTTTGAGGGAATCCATTCTAAAAGCAAATAAGAATGGTTATTAATATTACCCATCTTAACCACATTAGGCACTTTTATAGTTTTTGTTTTTCTAATAGCCTCTAAGCCTAAGGCCTCACTTCCTAATAAATCATCTGTTGGGTATAATTGATTTGTTTTTAAAAGATAGCTTTTGCTTTTGGTCTCTAACTTAAAAACTTTTGAAGTGTCACCACCAGAAAGGGGTTTTATATGTACTAGAGTTTCGGGTATTAACTGTTTTACCCAACTAAACATTAAACTAAATTTTTACGATACGTTCTTCTACGTTTATGTGTAATAGGATCAAAATGCTTCCACATTTGACGTATTGCTGTATTTTCTTCCAATTCTGGCGTTCTAATACAGTTTTCCACACCTTTCTCTTTGAATGTGTGGTAGTACTCATTAAAAATTATTGCGGTAATTCCCTTATTTTGAAAATCAGGCCTAATTCCAATTAAATAAAAGATTACGTCTTTGCTTTTCTTTCTAGCATTTAAAAGATGTAAGAATCCAAATGGGAATAACTTACCATTAGCTTTTTGCAACGCCTTTGAAAAAGAAGGCATTACAATAGCAAAAGCAACCAATTCATCGTCCTTATCAACCACAAACTTGATATACTCTGGGTTTATAAAAGAAATGTATTTCTTTTTAAAATACGCCTTTTGATCATCTGTGATTTTCACAAAAGAAGAAAGCTTGGCGTAGCTACCATTAAATAAATCAAACATTTTATCAACCCAAGGCATTATTTCATCGCTACTAGAGAAGTTTAATGCTCGTAGTTGAAATCGTTTTTTAATGAGCATGTTGGCTTTTTCAAAAAGCTTAGGATCTGCCGCAGAAGCTTTGAATTTATTCTCTAGATATTCTTTTTCCTTTACAAAACCATGTTGCTCATAATGGTCTTTATAGTAAGGATGGTTGTACCACGTAATCATTGTGCCAATATGCTCAAAACCTTCTATTAGTACACCAACCTTATCTAAATTAGAAAATCCCACGGGCCCTTCCATAAAATCTAGTTTATGGCTCTCACCAATGGCTTTTACTTTATCTAACAAAGCTTTGGATACCTCTAAATCATCTATGAAATCAAAATACCCAAAACGCATTTTTTTTAAGCCTTGGTCTTTTATTTCTAACCAATTTATGATGGCAGCAACCCTACCTACAATTTTACCATTTTTCTTGGCAAGAAAAAGTTGTGCTTCTGCATTTTTAAAAACAGGATTCTTGACGGTGTCAAAAGACTCCATCTCGTCTTTTATTATAGGGGGTACCCAATATGGATTTTTCTTATAAAGGGAAAACGGGAATTTTACAAATTCTTTTAATTCAGATTTGTTGGTAACCTCGTGTATGCTAATCATTGTGCTTTGTTAGAAGCACAATATTAAAAAAATTAAAGTGATGGTTTTTTAATATGGGCCTAAAAATCTAGTTTATTCTTTTTTCTTTTCTTCTTTTTAGATTTCATGGCCTTCTTTTTTATTTTGTTCTTTGGGGCTTGATCATTTATGGGCACTAGTTTATCTTTATGAAAGTCTAAACGATAAGATAAACCAGTTCTTCCAAAAAGTCGCATAGGTGTATCCTTGAAACTTCCACCTATACTAAAATCAACTTGAAAATCTGGGCTAAATAGATGGGCAATTCCAGTACGAAGCAATAAGTCTGAATGTCTATCGCTTTTTATGCCCTGATGCTCCACAAACACACTCCATTTAGGATTTCTAAAGGCCCTAGAATAGGAGACAGCATAACTTAGTTCCGGAAAATCAGTAGTAATACGGTCGTACGCAATATTGGTTATTAAGACAGATTTTGGGGTAAGCCTACTCTGTGTGGCAATCATTGCCCTGTAACTAATAGTACCATCTTCTGGATAAAAAGGGTTTTCGCCAAGATTAAAGGTTGCCCCACCATACAAAGATACCGCAGGAACTAGATTTTTTAATTGAAACTTATTATTAGCCCGCCAGCTATATAGATTAGGTTTATTGGCTTCAGCGCTTTTGTAGGGATCAAAGATCAAATATTTAAGCCCCAATCTATTTCTAGTAAAATCTGTTCGGCTATCTGTGAACCCAAAATTTTTATAGGTAATATTTTCCTTTAAAAAACTTCCTTCGTATATAACTTCTAATTGCTCAAATAATAAACCGTACCTAAGTGCCAACTCGCCTCCAAACCTACTGGCATCCGTATTTAAGGTAGAATGGTTTCTTCTCTCATATAAAAAGCCAGTCTCTGCTTGTATAACATTAGAGCCCACAGCATAAGCACTAACCGCAATACCGGGTCTATTAGAATTTATAACGTCTGTATATTGCGCTTTAACTAAAAAAGGAAACACTAGAAAAACAAGTAATAGGTATCTGTTGGATAAGGCCACGGCAATAGATTTAATACTATTTTATGAAACAAAAGCTATAATTATGCTACCAACCTTTTAATTTTGAAGTATTAGAGTATAACTATGGTTTTATTAAAAACGATATTAATCCTTATTATTGTATACTACGGTGCTAAATTACTGCTAAAATTGTTGGCCCCTAGAATGCTAAAATATGCAGCAAAAAAGGCGGAAGAACGGTTTGGGGCACAATTTCAAGGATTTGAACAAAACGGTGAAAAAGTAAAGCAAGACGGCCAGACTACTGTCTATAAAAAATCAAACCCAAAATCCAATCCTTCAAAAAAAGTTGGAGAATACATAGAATTTGAAGAAATTGAGTGATCTTTAGCCACTCAAAATTATATTGATGAAGCTTACCACCAAAGCAGTTTTTACCCATTTAGCAGTACTCCTTTTTTTTATAGCCGCATCGGTAATTTATTTTTACCCAGTTATTCAAGGTAAAGGTATTTTCCAGTCGGACATTGCCCAATACAAAGGTATGGCCCAAGAAAGGGAAATTTATAAGGAATCTACAGGTGAAGAATCTTATTGGACCAATAGTGCTTTTGGCGGTATGCCAACTTACCAACTAGGAGCAAACTATCCACATGATTATGTAAAAAAATTAGACCGATTAATTCGCTTTTTACCCAGGCCAGCAGACTATCTATTTCTATATTTCATTGGATTTTATATTTTGATGTTATGCTTAAAAGTAGACTATAGATTAGCTGTTTTGGGTAGCCTTGCCTTTGGTTTTTCTACCTACTATATAATTATTCTTGGAGTGGGGCATAATGCAAAAGCACATGCTATTGCTTATTTACCAATGTTATTAGGCGGTATAATATTAGCATTTAGAAGAAAATATATTGCTGGGTTTTTATTGACTGCACTAGCTATGGCATTAGAAATAAGTGCCAACCATTATCAGATGACGTATTATTTTATGTTACTGGTTTTAATAGTTGGTCTGGTGTATTTGGCTTATGCTATCAAGAATAAAAAGTTGGTAGCTTTTGCCAAAGCTGTGGGCGTATTGATTTTAGCCGTGATTTTAGGGATTGCCACCAATACTACCAGTCTTTTGGCCACTAAGGAATACGCGGAATGGAGTACAAGAGGAAAATCAGAATTAAGTATCAATCCAGATGGTAGTGCAAAAGAGGCCGCTACCGGTTTAGATAAAGAGTACATTACCCAATACAGTTACGGTATTTTAGAATCGCTTAATTTACTAGTGCCAAGGTTATATGGGGGTAGCAATAGCGAAGATCTAGGAAAAAGTTCTAAAGCCTATGAGTTTTTAACTAGCCAAGGGCTATCATCTTCAAAAGCTCTTGAATTTACAGAGGGTTTACCATTGTATTGGGGGCAACAACCCATAGTTGCAGGGCCTGCTTATATTGGGGCTGTAATATTCTTTTTGGCACTTTTAGCTTTATTTTTAATAAAACAAAAACACAAATGGTGGTTATTAGGTGGTATTGTACTTTCCTTACTATTATCATGGGGTAAAAATTTTAGTGTACTAACGGATTTTATGATAGACTACTTTCCCCTTTACAATAAGTTTAGGGCGGTATCATCTATTCAAATAGTATTGGAACTTTGTATGCCAATTCTAGCGGTTCTTGGTTTAAAATCACTCTTCAAAAAGAATATAGAAAAGAAGGCAAAATTAAATGCCTTACGAAATACTGCATTTATTTGTTTTGGATTGCTTATAGGTCTGTTTTTACTAAAAGGTACTTTTAGCTTTGAAGGTTTAAGCGATGGCACTTATAGACAGTATTTTGGGGAGGAGCTAATGCAGATGATTCAACGTGATAGAGAAACCGTTTTTACGCAAGACTTATTTAGATCCTTATTTTTATTATTAGTTGCTGCTGGTGTTATATTCCTGTTTATTAGAGAAAAACTCAACCAAAACGTTACCATAGTTGGTTTAGGTCTTCTAATACTAATAGATTTAGTAGGTATAGATAAGCGTTATGTAAACCAAGACGATTTTGTAAGTCAGCGAAAAATAAACAGACCTTTTACCGCATCTGAATTAGATAAAGCCATTCAGCAGGATAAAAGTATATTTAGGGTGTTTGATCCGCAAGAAGGTTTAAATGGTGCGCGCACTTCTTATTTTCATAAATCCCTAGGTGGTTACCATGCGGCAAAGCCACAGAAAATGCAAAACTTGTTCGATTTTCACTTGTACAACAACAATGTAGAAGTATTGAACATGCTGAACGTTAAATACATTATTCAACAAGATGAAGAGGGTAGGAGTTACCCCGCATCTAACCCAGATGTTAATGGCCCAGCTTGGTTTGTAGAACAAATAGAACATGTTGCTTCCGCGGATGAAGCTATATTAGGTCTTAAAAATTTAGACACTAAAAATAAGGCGCTTGTTGAGCTAACCAATACTAGAAAGCTGGCTAAAACCAACTTTATTTTGGATAGTACAGCTCAGATTGTGGTAAAAGATTATCGGCCTAATTTTATAAGCTATCAATCTAAAAATGAGAATGAAGGTTTTGCCGTTTTTTCAGAAATGTTCTACGCTAACGGTTGGAAAGCGTCCATAGACGGTAAACCGGCTTCAATCTACAAGGTTGATTATGCTTTAAGAGGTTTATTGATACCTGCGGGAAGTCATACAATAGTTTTTGAGTTTGAACCTGAAGTTGTACAATTAGGAAGCACAATTTCTTTGATAAGCAATATTGTTTTAGCGCTTCTGCTGGTAACTGGGTTATTCCTTCTTTTTAAAGGAAAAAAGGATAAAACCCAAGAATAATGAAAAAGGTTCTAATTGTAACCTACTATTGGCCACCTGCTGGTGGCCCTGGGGTACAACGATGGTTAAATTTTACACGATTTCTTCCTGAATTTGAGGTAGAGCCAACGGTATACATACCTAAAAACCCTCATTACCCTCTTACCGATGAAAGTTTAGTGGATAAAGTGCCAGAAAATGTAACCATACTAAAACAACCAATTTGGGAACCTTATGGTTTGGCCAAAATATTTTCTGGCAAAAAAACCAAACGAATAAGTTCTGGAATTATTGAAAACAAGAAAAAACAATCTGTTCTTGAACGTTTAATGCTTTGGATAAGGGGTAATTTATTTGTTCCGGATGCGAGAAAATTTTGGATTAAGCCCTCCGTGTTATATTTAGAGTCTTATTTAAAAGAGCATAACATAGATACCCTTATTACTACAGGGCCACCACATAGTATTCACTTAATAGGACTCAAATTAAAACAAAAGCTTCAAATAAACTGGATTGCAGATTTTAGAGACCCGTGGACCAGTATAGGATATCATGCTAAATTAAAATTGACCAAGAATACCCGCCAAAAACACAAACAATTAGAACAACAAGTTTTAAACCAAGCAGATACAGTAATTGTAACTAGTAAGCATACCCGGTTAGAGTTTTCTAAAATTACAAATAAGCCTCTAAAAGTAATTACAAATGGTTATTTACCTAATAAGGCCAATTACAAAGTAGACCAAACATTTACGCTTTCGCATATTGGCTCTTTACTTACCGATCGTAATCCAAAACTGCTATGGGAGGTTTTGAAAGAATTAGCTTCAGAATTGCCTAATTTTAAAGAAGATTTAAAAATAAAATTAGTTGGAACTACGGGTAAAGCTATTGTAGATTCCTTGAAGAATTCTGGTTTAGAAGCAAACTTGGAATTAATTCCATATGTAGCACATGAATCCGTTTTAATGCATCAAAAAAGTGCACAAGTATTGCTACTTTTAGAAATAGATTCTGAAAAAACTAGGGGTATAATTCCAGGTAAGTTGTTTGAATATTTTAATGCTGAACGACCAATTTTGGCAATAGGACCTAATAATTGGGAAGCAGGTAATATGGTTGTAGCCCATAAGGTTGGTAGCTATTCGCCAGCCAATGATAAAGAACAAATAAAAAATGCCGTATTGGCCTTTTATACTGAATTTAAAAATGGTGATTTAAGTGTGGAAGCTGAGGAGATACAGCAGTACCAACGTAGTTATTTGGCCAAAGATTTAGCAAAAGTGATTCATGGGAATCGTAATTAAACAATCTATTAAAAATATGGTAGTTACCTACATTGGTTTTGGTGTAGGAGCCATAAATATTCTTTTCTTATATACCCATATTCTAACCCCGGAATATTTTGGTTTAGTGAACTTTATATTGGCTACTGCCGCTATTTTAATGCCTTTACTGGCTTTTGGAATTCAAAATACATTGGTCAAGTTTTTTAGCGGTCAGCCAGAAGAAGAGCAAGATAGATTTTTGGTATTAATGTTATTTAGCCCATTGCTTGCAATACTTCCGGTGGCTGTAATACTACTTGTTTTTGAACAAGAAATAACAAGGTTTCTTTCAAAGGAAAACGAACTGGTGGGCGGTTATATTTGGTATATTTTCTGGATTGGTGTTGCCATGTCCTATTTTGAGGTCTTCTATGCTTGGAGTAAAGTATACTTAAAAAGTGTCTTTGGTAATTTCATGAAAGAAGTTTTTGTACGTCTTGGTATCATGGTTTTACTTGTCTTATTGTATCTAGAAGTATTATCCGTTCCTTTATTTTTAAAATTAATGGTAGCTACTTACATAGTAAGAACCATTATAATGAAAATCTACGCTTTCAGGCTAAAACTTCCTAAGTTAACGTTTTTATTGCCTAGCAATAGTAAAGATATACTAGGTTATAGTTTATATATTATCCTAGGTGGTTCCGCCGCTCTAGTACTATTAGAGGTTGATAAATTTATGATTAATCAATTTGAGGAAATTGCAAATGTTGCTTACTACAGTGTGGCAATATTTATAGCAACGGTAATTATAGTTCCATCTAGGGCAATGCATCAGATTACTTATCCATTAACTGCAAAATTATTGAATGATGATGATTTAGAAGGTTTAAACCAATTATACAAAAAGACTTCCTTAACCTTATTTATTGCTTCAGGAATCATATTCCTGTTGATTATATTAAATATTGATGATCTTTATCTTCTTCTGCCCAAAGAATATGCAAAAGGTTTTAGTGTAGTGTTTTTGATTGGTTTAGCAAAAGTTATGGAATCACTTACGGGTAATGTAAACTCTATTCTTTATAATTCTATATATTATAAAACCATTCTAATTTTAGGTGTATTATTAGCGGTATCCACTATAGTTCTCAACTTATATTTTATTCCAAAATATGGAATTTTTGGTGCGGCATTAGCAAGTTTTATTGCGTTGTTCGTTTTTAATATAATTAAACTTCTTTTTGTTAAACAAAAGTTTGGTTTATGGCCTTTAACCATAAGCACTTTAAAAACTTTCCTATTAATAGCAGGTATTACTTTAATTTTTTGGTACCTATCATTTCCATTTGGCCCAATTATAAATATTGGATTAAAAACCATGCTAATTGTAACTTTATATACCCTTGTAATTTATAAATTCCGTATCTCTGAAGAAATTAATGGAATTATAGTGGGTGTATTTCAAAAACTTAAAAGAAAAACCCCCTGATAAATTAAATTTACCAAGGGGTTAAACAACTAACCAACCTAATTTTTATTGCATTCTTCTTGTAGTACTCCTAGGGCTACTACTTCTAGAACTTGAGGATCTACTAGTTCTGCTAGGTACAGATTTCTTAACAGAACTAGTGCTTCTTTTAGTTACTGTTCTGCTGCTGTTAGCTTTCCTAGATGCAGTTGTACTTCTGTTAGAATAACTTCTAGAAGAAGTATTACTTTTTGGCTTTCTATAAGTAGATGTACTTTTTTTAGTTACCGTACGGTTGCTATTTGGCGCTTTGGTAATACTACGTTTGGTAACGGTTGTCCTATTTGGTGTTTTTGTTACCGTACGTTTTGTGGTTGTATTACCTCTTTGAGCAGTACTACTTCTTCTATATACATTGTTTCTATTAGAAGAATTTGTTGCTTGCCCTCTAGAAACCTTAGTATTACTTCTGTTTACATTTGAAGCGCTAGAACGTTGACTATTTCTATAGCTTTTGTTATTCTTAGCAACTGGAGCTCTTCTAGTCGTGCTCCTATTTGCTGCATAATCTAAATTACTTCTACCGCTATTTGTAGACCTTCTTACCGCTCTATCGTTAACCGCTACGCGATTATCGTTTCTATAAATAGTACTTCTTCTTGCTTTGTTATATCTATACTCTTTACCAATATGTGCATAAGACCTTCTATAATTGTTTCTGTATGGTTTATACCATGTATATCTAACAGGTGCATAATACCTTCTGTACGGGGTTGTGTATACGTTGCAGAAACCTACAGCTGGTCTCGCAAACCATCTATGAAAAGGCCTATATACATATCTTCTATTATAAATATTTATAAAACCGGTATAATGACTTATTACACCTCCATTGTAAAATACGTTTAGTCCGCCCAATCTTCTAACCCTACCGTTTCTATACCAAACATCTATATCTCCAATTTGGGATACCCTACCGTAGTAATCATAAAAAATAGGAACGTTCTCTACTTGGATTATAGCCCCATAATCATCATATTGAACAAAAGGATTATAATCCCAACCAGAATTAAAGGTGATACCTACGTTACCTATACGGGCACCTACACCTACATTTACCTGATTATCTATATAAAAATCAAATTCACCATCTGGATATACAGAGAAGGTAATACCACCCTCTGTAAAAATAAATGAGTTGCCGTATGTGTAAGACCTGATTGTTGTTGATTCTTCCAAAGTCTCTGCGTGGATGTTAGTAGCTCCAAACAAGACTGCCGCCATTAATAGTACTAACTTTTTCATACGTTCTGTTTTAAATTAAGAATACAATTATTTGCATTCCACTAAAACAAAACAAACAGCGTGCCAAAAACTAAATTTATTTTTAAATATATGAAAATCAATATGATACGTTGGCGTTGGTTTTAGTTAGCAACCTAATTTGTAAAACACAACATCAATTTAAATGAGCTTTTTTTGCTTTGTAAACATTTATGGAATACCCAAAAAGCGAAAAGAACCTTGAATTCTATATCTTATCTTTTAAATACTTAGCTGTAAAAGAAGCGTTGTTATTGACCACTTCTTCCGGTGTTCCTTCTGCTAGTAAATTACCACCGTTTTCACCTCCCTCTGGGCCTAAATCAATAAGATAATCGGCACACTTTATTAAGTCGATGTTATGCTCTATAACTATGATGGAGTGTCCTTTCTCAATAAGTTCGTTAAACGATTTGAGTAATTTTTTAATATCGTGAAAGTGAAGCCCTGTAGTTGGTTCGTCAAAAATGAAAAGCGCTTTATCTTTTGTATTGCCTTTAACCAAAAATGATGCTAATTTAATACGTTGGGCCTCACCACCAGATAGGGTAGAAGAGCTTTGCCCTAAGGTTACGTAACCTAGACCTACATCTTGTAATGGTTTTAGTTTTTGAACAATTTTTTTCTGCCCATGCGTTTCAAAATGTGCAACGGCATCATCTATTGTTAGATTTAAAATATCATTTATATTTTTTTCTTCAAACTTAACTTCTAGTACTTCTTTTTTAAACCGCTTACCTTCACAAACATCACAAACTAAATGCACGTCTGCCATAAACTGCATTTCTACGGTAATTTCTCCTTCTCCTTTGCATTTTTCGCACCTTCCGCCATCAACGTTAAACGAAAAATGCTTGGTTTTGTAGCCTCTAAGAACACTAAGTTTTTGAGCAGCGAATAGCGCCCTAATATCATCATAGGCTTTTATATAGGTTACAGGATTTGACCTAGAAGAACGCCCAATAGGGTTTTGATCAACAAATTCTACATGTTTTATTTGCGAGTACTTGCCTTTTAACTCAGAAAACTGACCAACCTTTTCACCATACCCACCAACTTCTTTTAACATGGAAGGATATAGTATTTTTTTTACCAATGTACTTTTACCACTTCCCGAAACCCCAGTTACAACAGTAAGCATGTTTAAGGGAAAGGTTACATCTATATTTTTAAGATTATTTTCTCTTGCGCCTATTATCTGTACATGGTTTTTAGAGGTTCTTCTCTCCTTGGGGACAGCTATCTCCAAGTCGCCATTAAGATATTTTGCGGTTAATGAATCTGCATTTAAAATTGCTTCAAAGGTTCCTGTTGCAACAACATTACCACCTAAAGTACCGGCTTCTGGTCCTATATCTATAATACTATCTGCAGCCTTCATGATATCTTCATCATGTTCTACCACAATTACCGTATTACCAAGGTCTCTTAATGACTTTAGAACTTCTATAAGATTTTCGGTATCCTTTGGATGTAGGCCAATACTGGGTTCGTCTAAAATGTACATAGAACCAACCAAGCTACTACCTAAACTAGTTGCTAGGTTAATTCGTTGGCTTTCGCCCCCAGAAAGGGTATTAGATTTACGGTTTAACGTTAAATAGCTTAAACCAACTTTATCCAAAAAGGATAATCTAGTAGTTATTTCTTTTAAAAGCCTTTTTGCAATAGCAGCATCATGCTCAGATAATTGTAAATCATCAAAAAACGGGATAAGATTTTTAATTGGTAATGCAATTAATTCTGAAATGGATTTCTCATTAACCTTCACATAATTTGCTTCTTCTCTAAGTCTTTTTCCATTACATACCGGGCACTTTGTTTTTCCGCGGTATCTAGATAGCATAACTCTATTCTGTATCTTATAGCTTTTTTCTTCTAATTGGTCAAAAAACTTATGCAACCCTATAAAGTGCTGATTACCATTCCAAACCAAATCTTTTTGCGCTTCGGTTAATTTAAACCATGGTTTGTGAATAGGAAAATCAAATTTGTATGCAGAATTTACCAATTGTTCTCGGTACCAGCCCATACTCTCGCCACGCCAAGGAAAAACAGCCTCTTCATAAATAGACAAAGCGGTATTGGGTATAACCAAATCAGGATCTATACCTATTATATCACCATATCCTTCACATTTAGGACAAGCCCCGTAGGGATTATTAAAACTGAATAAGTGTACATTTGGCTCTAAGAACTTCATCCCGTCCAAATCAAATTGATTACTGAATTGTGTTTCGCTATTGGTGTTTAAGTCCTCTATTATACAACTGCCTTTACCTTCAAAAAAAGCATTATCCACAGCATTGCCCAATCGGTTTAAAAAGTCTTCATCCTCTTTTTTTACCACAATACGATCAACAACCAGATAAAACGATTTACCAATATCTTCTGGAACTTGATCTATACGGTATACCTTATTATGGTATTTTACCCTTGCATAACCCTGTTTTGAAAATAAGGTCAACGATTTTAAAGCATCTCTGTCCTGGCTAATTTGAATGGGGGCAAGCAATAACATTTTAGTGCCTTCAGGGAAAGACTTTACATAGTCTACCACATCGGACACGGTTTCTTTTTTTACTTCGTTACCAGAAATAGGAGAAATAGTCTTACCTATACGTGCATATAAGAGTTTAAGGTAATCGTACACCTCTGTGGTAGTACCCACCGTAGATCTTGGATTGGTAGAGTTCACTTTTTGCTCAATTGCAATTGCGGGAGCAATACCTTTAATATAGTCTACCTTAGGTTTATCTAGTTTACCCAAAAATTGTCTGGCATAAGAAGAAAGACTTTCTACGTATCTTCTTTGGCCTTCTGCATACAAGGTGTCAAAAGCTAGACTAGATTTACCGGAACCTGATAATCCGGTAATAACTACTAGCTTATTTCTAGGAATTACTACATCAATATTTTTGAGGTTGTGCAGTTTGGCACCTTTAATGATTATATTTTGCTTAGGATTTACGTCTTTAATGAGGGTCATTTACCAGAAAATTAAAGAATAAAGATACGATTGAATGCAGTTTATACCAATATTGTTAACTTTGACATCACAAATACCGCAGATCACAACATAGTTTTTTCACAGGTATACCTAATATCTATATTTGAAGTGTAATTAAATCTCTGATAGGCCTATACAGTAAATAATTACTTTTTTATTTAATAACTAATAACAATAGACTTCCTAACTAGTTGTAGGACAGGACTGTTATAACCAAAAAAAGTAATTTGTATGGAACTGCAAATAGATGACTCGGTATTAGTAAAGAACTACATCCAAGGGGATGAAAAAGCCCTAGAAGTGCTAATTAACAGGCACAACCAAAAAATTTCCAGCTTTATTTATTCTAAAGTATTGGACAAAGACATTACAGAAGACATTTTCCAAGATACTTTTATTAAAGTAATTAAAACACTTAAACGAGGATCGTATAGTGAGGAAGGTAAATTTTTACCTTGGGTTATGCGTATAGCACACAACCTAATTATTGATCACTTTAGAAAAAACAAGAGAATGCCAAAATTTGAAGGAAGTGATGACTTCAACATCTTCTCTGTTATCCATGACGATAAGTTAAATGCTGAAAAGCAAATGATCAAAAATCAGATAGATAGTGATTTATCAATACTAATTGATGAGTTGCCAGATGATCAAAGAGAAGTTTTAATTATGCGTATCTATAAGGATATGAGTTTCAAGGAAATTTCTGAAAACACAGGTGTTAGCATAAATACGGCCTTAGGTAGAATGCGTTATGCTTTAATCAACTTAAGAAAGATAGTTGAACGCAACAATATCGTTTTAACGAATTAATCGGCATTAGAACGATACCAACAATAAATCCATTTTACTGGCGTTATTATTTAGAATTTAAACGCTAGAATATGGAAAAAATTTACTCTGAAGAACCTAAAGTTTGTAGAATTGCTAGCGCAAAACCAGAAACGGTTCAGTTTCTACTTGGGTTCTCTAAATCATTGAAAGTTATCAACTACGATAACATGCAGTTCGAAACGGTCTTAAATTAAGACGCAAACCATACAAATAAACAAAACCGCTATTTTTTAGCGGTTTTTTTTGTTTTTAAATAGGCGTTAATTACGGATTTTCTTCCTATTGTTTTGGTGATGATATCTTTATCTAAATTCCAGCCCCTTGCAGGAGAATATTCTCTTCCATACCAAATTATTTGTAAATGCAAGCGGTTCCAAATTTCTATTGGGAACAATCTTTTTGCATCTTTTTCTGTCTGTACCACATTTTTTCCATTGCTAAATCCCCATCTATACATTAATCTATGGATGTGTGTATCTACAGGGAAAGCAGGGATATCAAATGCTTGGGAAACTACAACGCTAGCCGTTTTATGCCCAACTGCAGGCAGTTCTTCCAATAATTCAATTTCTTGAGGAACCTCTCCTTTGTATTTATCAATTAAAATATGTGATAAGCCATGTATGCCTTTTGCCTTCATGGGAGATAAACCTACTGGCCGTATAATTTCTCGTATTTCTTCTACGGTTAATTTAACCATATCAAATGGGTTATCTGCAACTCTAAATAATATGGGAGTTATCTGATTTACCTTAACATCTGTACTTTGTGCAGATAATAATACCGCAATTAATAGGGTATAAGGATCTTTATGATCTAAGGGAATGGGAATTTTAGGGTATAAATTGTCTAGCGTTTTAATAGTAAAATCTACCTTCTCTGCTTTGGTCATTATTGTTTAATTTTGAAAGAAAATATTTTAAACAATACAAAGCTATGAAAACATTAGAGGTTGGAGATAAAGTTCCAGATTTTTCCGCAGTAGATCAGGATGGCAATACAGTGAAGTTATCTGATTACAGCGGAAAAAAATTAGTTGTTTTTTTCTATCCAAAAGCAAGTACACCAGGCTGTACGGCAGAAGCCTGTAATTTAAGGGATAACTATAAAGCCCTACAGGAACAAGGCTTTGAGCTTTTGGGAGTTAGTGCGGATTCCCAGAAAAGACAGGCTAATTTTAAGAATAAGTATGAATTTCCTTTTCCGCTATTGGCAGATGAGGACCATACGGTTATCAATGCTTTTGGTGTTTGGGGACCAAAAAAATTCATGGGTAGGGAATATGATGGTATACACCGAACTACATTTCTAATTAATGAAGAAGGTATTGTAGATGAGGTAATATCAAAAGTTAAAACAAAAGAGCATGCGGCTCAAATTTTGAAATAAAAAAAAGCGGCCTTAAAGCCGCTTTTTTTATTTATCAATTTTCTCTTTTTCTGGTAAGGTATTTTCTTTTCTAATGAATAAGTTTTCTTCCTTAATCATATCTGCCACACCTTCTGGGAGCATTTTTTCCCAACCTTCTTCTTTATTGATTATGCGCTTAAGAACATCTCTAGAAAATATGTGTAAAATTTCAGGATCGTAATCTATAATATCCATAACCTTACCGTTATACTTAAAGAATTTGTATAATTCTTTCATCCTAGGATGTACCCGTACATTATTGGAGGTAAGTATTTGTCCTGTTTCCGGGTCTTTCATTGGATACAGGTATACTTTTAAGTCTTTAAAGAATAATTTACCAAAAGCCTCAAGAATACCTCCACTTAAATGGCGATAGTATTTTTCATCAAAAACATCTACCAAATTGTTGACTCCCATCGTGAGTCCAATTTTATTCTTGGTATAGTTATTAAAGTATTCTACCAACTTATAGTATTCCTGAAATTTAGAAATCATAACCGTATGCCCCATAGAACACAACAGTTCTGCACGATCCATAAAATCTTGCTCGTCTATTTCTCCTGAAGCTTTTAGGTTAGACAAGGTAATTTCAAAAATAACAATGGTATTATCGTGGTCTACCGTGGGTTCCCTAATAAAAATATCGTGCGATTTATGGAACATATCCATATTAACCTTAGTAACCGGCCTAAAACTACCACGCAATGCTAAAATGTTCTTTTTGTATAAAACGGCTGCAGGTAATAGATTGTTTCCGTCTGGTCCAAACATTACAGCATCTGTCATGTCATTTTTAATAAGTTGCAAACTCATTAAACGATTGTCTACATGACTAAAACTTGGCCCCATGAAATTTATCATATCAATTTCAAGAGTATCCTTATCAATATGATCGTATAAATATTTTAGGATTTTCTTTGGCTTGTCAAATTTGTAGAAAGCACCATATATAAGATTTACACCCAAAATACCAAGGGTTTCTTGTTGTAGCCTAGCTTCATTTTGCTTAAAACGTACGTGTAGAATAATTTCATCAAACTCCTTTTGCTCAGGGTCTAATTGAAACCTTAGACCAATCCACCCGTGACCTTTGTAACGCTTAGAAAAATCTATGGTAGCCACTGTATTGGCGTAGGTAAAGAATAAGTAGTTTGGATTATCTTCCCTAGAAATACGTTCTTCTACCAATTCCATTTCATACGCCAACATTTTACGTAGCCTAGATTGGGTAACATATCTGCCATCTTCCTCAATACCATATATGGCATCACTAAAGGCCTTATCATAGGCGCTCATGGCCTTTGCAATGGTACCAGAGGCACCACCGGCCCTAAAAAAATGACGTGCGGTTTCTTGGCCCGCACCAATTTCTGCAAAGGTTCCGTAAATGTTGTTATTTAAGTTTATCCGTAAGGTTTTAGCCTTAATGGATGGTATATTTTCAAACTCGTATTCTTTATGCGGTGCAATGGGCATATCTAATAATTTGTTAGGCCAAAGTTAATAAGTTATATAAAGCTTTTAAATTTTTATGTTATAATTTTGAAATACATGAGCGATAGGTTGAAAGTCACATTTTTAGGAACTGGTACTTCTCAAGGTATTCCAATAATTGGGAGCAAACACCCAGTATGTTTGAGTAATGATCCTAAAGATAAACGCTTAAGAGTTTCTGTTCTTATATCTTGGAAAGAATTTAATTATGTAATTGATTGTGGTCCTGATTTTAGGCAACAAATGTTAAAACACCCTATTCCTAAATTAGACGGTGTTCTATTTACTCATGAACATTCTGATCACACAGCTGGCATAGACGATATACGTCCTTTCTTTTTTAGGCAGGGAGATATACCGGTATATGCGCACGAAAGGGTAATAGCCTCCTTAAAGCAGCGTTTTGATTATATTTTTGCAACAGAGAATAGATACCCAGGTGCACCTGCTGTTGGTATTAATTTGGTAAATAAGGACCAAACGTTTTTGTTGAACAATTTAAAAGTTACCCCAATAGAAGCCTTTCATAATCGCTTACCGGTTTTAGGGTATCGTTTTAAGGATTTTGCTTATTTAACAGACGTTAAAAAGGTGGAATCAAAAGAATGTGAGAAGTTGGATAACTTAGATGTTCTGGTTATCAATGCCCTGCGGATAGAACCGCATTATTCACATTTTAATTTAGAAGAAGCAATAGCTTTTGCACAAAAGATTGGCGCTAAAAAAACTTATTTTACCCACATAAGCCATTTATTAGGTTTTCATTCCGAAGTGGAGAAAGAACTACCAGAAAATGTACATTTGGCCTACGATAATTTAACTATAGAAATCTAGTATGAAAAAGAATCTATTTCTTTATTTATTTGTTTTTGCCAGTTTAATTGCCCTTTATGCCTTGGTTACCGGTAATAAAAAATCTACCGCAAATGATAAGAAGATAAATGAGTTGTTGGCAACAGTAACGCAATTAGAAGATTCTTTACAAGCCGCACGGATAAAACAAGCAGATTTGCAATACTTTTCTTTGGATAATAACGATGATGCATTGGCTTTTTACGACCATTTGGGTCTAGAAAACCCTACGCGATATGTTGAGGATAAATTATTGGAAACAAATGAACAGAAAGGCGACAATCCGCTAATACCATATGAGGGTATGAATAGCGATTTTAAATTAAATAAGATTAAAGTACTAAACCACAAGTGGATTGTTACTGACTTTAGTGACGGTAAATATTGGGGAGACTTAATTATTAAATACCAAATAAACGATGACCGTAGCGTAGATTTTACCCTTATGGATCATTTGCTTTATAGCAGAAGTAATTAAGACTTACGTTCTAACCAAGCTTTAAAATCGTAAAAATTTTGTGGTGCAACCCCATGACCTACAGGATATTCACTGTATTCGTGGTCTATCCCCAACTTGTCTAATAATTCTGGAGCTTTTTGAGCCCATTCTACGGGTATTACCTGATCTACACTACCATGGGATGCATATATACTTAATTGCGAAAAATTATTGTTCTCGTAGTTTTCATTTAAAATAGCCTCGTTAATATAGCCACTTAGGGCTATTACCCGTTTAATCTTTTTTGGGTATGATAGCGCTAAGGCATAACTAAGTATACAGCCTTGGCTAAAACCAATTAAGGTAACCGCTTCATGATCTAAATTGTAGCTTTCACATGCTTCATCTATAAAATCTAATATTTTATCCATTGAAGTTTTAGCCTGTTCATCATCGCTCCATTTTCCGTGCTCTGCATCAAAATTAATAGCGTACCACGCATAACCAAAAGGTTCTAAACTATAAGGTGCCCTAACAGAAATTATAAATTGGTCTTCTGGCAATTCTGGCGCAAAAGAAAATAAGTCTTCTTCATTACTTCCATATCCGTGCAATAAAAAAATTACGGCCGGTTTGTCCGCTTTTTTTATGCTATTTGGTCTAATTAAGTGGTCTAAGGATAAAGATTGGCTAATCATGGTATTGGGGGAATTTAATTAATAAATGTGAACCATTTTTGAAAATAGGCACCTAATAGGGGCAGCTCTTTTTCTTTTTCGTTGAGTACTTGTACAAAGCCAAAAATCCACATGGCCATATAAAACATATATAGAATCGTAGAAATAGAAGCCACGGCAATACCAGAAAAGGTTGCTACAATTGCCATTGCATGGAATAATAAATGTATTCCAAAAGCCTGCCTTATGTGAAAACGTGCAAAACTATTTTTGGGTTCTAAATTCATGGTAATGGCTATTAAACAGCCTACTATAGTTATGTAGGATACAATAGCAGTAGTTTTACCGTTTTTTATGTCGTTTTTCATTAGTTCTTAATGTACTTATTGTTATTGATAGTACAGTACACAGTGCCCTTAATTTTTGTATTTAAAAAAGCAGTGTTTTTAGAAGCAGACCAAATTTTTTCAGAATTAAAAACATGTTCTCCGTCGGGATTAAATAGTGTTAAATTTGCCTTGCTTCCTTCTTTCCATGTAGGTTCTTCAATGCCATAAATAGAACGTCCTTTGGTAAGCAAGCTAATGGCCGTTTCCATTCCCATGACCTTGTTTAAAATTCCAAAACCAGATTCTAGGCCAATACTTCCATATTCAGCGTTGTCAAACTCCACCTTCTTTTGTTCAACATCTATTGGAGTGTGATCGGTGGTGACTAAATCAATGGTACCATTTTCTAGTGCTTTTTGCAACGCATGAGAGTCTTTTTTAGTACGTAAGGGAGGCATCACTTTAAAATTGGTCTCAAACTCAGTTAAACTTTCATCTGTTAGAATTAAATTATGAATAGCAACACTACAACTTACATTTAATCCTTTCTTTTTGGCAGCGGCTATCAATTTTACGGAGCCAGCGGTTGAAATTGTAGGTATATGTAATTTACCTCCAGTATATTCCAATAAAAATAAATCTCTAGAAACCTGTAATTCTTCTGCCAATGCAGGAATACCTTTTAACCCTAGTGTTGTACTTACTTTTCCTTCATTAACTATACCTTTTCCTTTAATTTTTAAATCCATGGGAAAAGAATAGATTAATCCATCAAAATTCTGTGCATATTGCAAACCTATTTTTAGCAGGTTTGCATTGGCAATGGCTTTCTTATAATCATAAAATGCCACGGCACCTGCATTTTTCATATCGTACAATTCTGCTAAATCAATTCCTTTTGCATCTATGGTAAAATTACCTAAGGGGTGTAAGTTTGTAAGTTTTTGGCTAGCACGGTCTTTTAGGAATATGATGGTGCTATTAGAGTTGGGGCTAGGTTTTGTGTTAGGATTAAGTACTATATCCGTAAAACCGCTTTTGGCCGCAACATCTAAACCATGAACTATTGTTTCACGTTCTTCATAACCCGGTTCGCCAAAGCACACACTAGAATCAAACCATCCAAGGCTAACATGCAGATTTTTGTAATTAATGTTTTCTACAGTGGTTTTGTCAATTTTAGAAGCAATAGAAGCTATTTTGCCGTCTTTTATTAGAATATCTCTTTTTTTAAGGTGGAATTCTGGTTTTTCTGGCGCCACAATCTTGGCCGATTTTAGCAGTACGTTCATGATAGATATTTTTGTATAACCACCTCTAAAAGCAAAAATAGTAAGGCAAAAATAACAAACCATTTCCAATAGGCAGTGCTATTATTAGCGGCTTTTAAAGCTGTAAATAAGTTTTCAATAGAGTCTAAAACCTTAAAATTGGTATATGTTTCTGTAGCACTATATTTTAGACTACTTTCTGCACGATCATAATTAAAACTAACAGTGCCGGTAGACTCTTTATCTACGAGCAATGTATATATACCATCATTTTTAGGTGCGTCTTTAAAATTGAGTAAGTTGTATTTGGCAAAAGATTGTTGTAATGGTATAATTTCATTTTCACCCTTACTTAATTTTATAATTGTATTGCCATTAGTTTGGTTTACAGCTAGATTATTGTTTTTACCTACTGTAAAATACAATTGCTGGTTAGGAAAACTAAAGAAACCAATATTGAAAAATGTGGGAACTATTAGTGGAGAATTGATAAAGTTACTGTTCTTAATATCTAAACTAGCGGTAAACAAATAGAGTCTATTAACAACTTGTAAAAATGGTTTTTCATTATCTAAAGCCAAAGCCGTACCAGAGTAGTTACTAAGGTTATAATAACTTTCTACGCTTGGAAAATCAAAATTGGCCACCTCTTTTTCAAATACATTTTTGAATAATGGGTGGTTAAATTGAATGTTGCTAATTTTTTGGCCACTCAAAATGTTTTCTCCGTAAGAAATACGTTCTAATGGCAACAGTAAATTATTGTATTGTTCCGTGGGTATTTTTACTGGCGGTATTACAATGAGCGAACCACCATTTTTATAAAAACCTGTTAATGAGGTGATTAAATTAGCAGGTATATTATTTAAATTATTTAAAATTATGGTATGCTGTTCATCAATAAGGCTATAATTTAAATCTGTGGCCGTAAATCCTTTAAAATCAAACGTATCTTCTGTGTAGATTCGTTTTAAAAAGTCATCACTACCATCAGAAATAGCCAGCACCTTTATTTTGGAAGTTGCATCTTTTGTGAAATAGAAATGATTGTCGTAAGGCAAATAATTGTCTACCAAAACAGCATGCGCATTCAATTCTTTTTTATTGGGTAAGTCTACCGTTATTTTTGATGTAAGCTCGCTAGTACCAACAGCGGCCAGTTTACTGATTAAAGTATCATTTTGATAAATAGAAAGCGGTAGTTGCTCTCCTTCTGGAATTCCGTTAAATTCTAGGGTATATCTATTAGGGTTACCTTTATCTTCTATATATACCGAGTCTATACTAGCATTTTTCTGTACAGATGGTTTTAAAGGCACTAAATAAGTAGAAACCCTAGGTAAAGGGTTATTGTCCCAATTTAAAACCTGCTGAAAATCAGATATAACAATAAATTGTTTTTCCGTTGTGTTGGACTTGCTAAAGAGCGAGTTTGCTTTAAGTTGAATTTGCTCTTTATTGAGTTGGTTAGCACTAGCCTTAACATTTAATAGTCGATTGGTAAGACTGGAAAGTTTACTGTTTTGGTACGTTAGCGTATTTGTAAATATGGATAGTTCTTCATCTCTATCTGCATGCTGTAAAACTTCTTGTATTGCTTTTTGTAATAAAGGAACACCATCGTTGGTTGCCTCCATGCTAAAAGAATCATCAATATAAATTACCGTTTCTTTTTCTTTTAAGGCCAAAGAATTTGCGGTAAAAGGTTGTGCAAATGCAAGTATAATACAGCTAAGGATGGCTAGCCTGCATAAAAGCAGCAACCATTTTTTTAAAGTATTGCTCTTACGGGATTCAGAAAAAACCTTTTGTAGCATTACCACATTGGTAAAGGCGGTTTTCTTAAATTTTCTAAGTTGAAATAAATGAATGAGGATTGGAATAATCAGTAGAAGTAGCGCCCAAAGAATTTCAGGATGTTTAAACTGCATTCCGTGTTTTAATTTTCAAAGATACGCTTTTGGTCTTAGCAGAAAAAGAAATAATCTAATGCTTGTCTTTGTCCTTGTTTGTCTAAAAAGTGTCTAATTTCTATTTGCGCTTTTTCATTGGCAACGGTAATAATGCTTTGTGGGTTCTGTAGACTTTTTAAACCGGAATAATGCTGTAGGGTAGTTCCATAAATGTTCTTTCCTATTTTATTAGGATTATCGCATACCCAAGTAAATGGTACTTGTTTTTTAGTCAACTTTTTTGCAATTGTTTTTCCTTTAAAACCTGCTCCCCATACAACCAAGGGTCTGTTTAAAGAATATTCTAGTTTTAAGAAATAGTGTAGTTTAATATCTAAAAAATAGTTTTGTGCATAATGCTCGTGGGTTCTAGAGGTTCGCGTACCATAATCCCTCCAATGGTGTAGAATTTCATCACATGGAATTATTTTAAGACCTCTAGCGTAAAATCTAAAGGTTAGATCATAATCTTCAGGATATCTTAGAGGGTTAAATCCGTTACAAGCTTCAAAATCTGTTTTATAGACCATCCAACAAGGTGAGGGTATAACACATTCTTTATAAATTTCTTCATAATTAGTGCCTTGTGCTGTAAGTTGATTTAGCCATGCTTCATATTTAGCATACCCATCACTAATACCTTCTTCAGAAAAATACTTTACTTGGCCAACAGCTACATGGCCTTTCCCCGTATTTCTTAGTGCATTTACCATTGTACTAAGCCTGTTTGTAGTCATAATGTCATCAGAATCCATCCGGGTAATAAATTTGCCAGTTGCTTTATCGTATCCCGTTTGTAAAGCAGGAATAATTCCTTCGCCCTTATTTTTTAAATAATGGATATTGGTGTGCTTATTGGCTAGGTCCTTTACCAACACGGTGCTTTTATCCGTAGAATTATCATCTATTGCCAAAACTTCCCAATTTTTAAAATCCTGATTTATAATAGAATTTAGGCAATCCGCTATATAGTTTTCTGTGTTTTTAAAGGGTATTATAATACTAACCATTAGGGTTAAATATACCGCTTATCGAAATTATATAGAAAAATGTAGATTTATTCCTGTTTTTGTGGTGCAAAACCAACACCATGCATCAAAAACAACCAAAGATTAACTTCTTTATAGTATTAACTTTTGTTTTACTTACTTCTTGTGAAAAGGAGGTAGACAACAGCTCTGACAATGCATCTACACAGTCTAAAACTACTTTATCTGCCATAGATTTAAAGCAACTTTTAATAGAGGAAGATAGTCTTCTAGAACAAGGAGAATCTAGCAAAATAATGGAAATTACTGGCATGGATGTCGTAAAAACCAACCCTAAAAAAGTATTTGCCCATTATATGCCATGGTTTCAAAGCAAACCAATTGATGGGTACTGGGGCAAATATTGGACAATGGCCAATAAAAACCCAGATTCAATAGATGCTAGCGGTAAACGTGAGATTGCTTCCCATTTTTATCCCTTAATTGGTCCGTATTCATCAATTGATCCAGATTTACAGGAATATCATTTTTTGATGATGAAATTGGCAGGAATTGATGGAGTAATTTTTGATTGGTACGGAAGCCGAGATTTCTATGACTATTAAATTATAAAAGAAGCAACCGAATCTTTTATGTGGCGCTTAGAAGATTTAGGGCTGGATTTTTCAGTAATGTATGAAGATAGAACAGCCGTACAGGCGGTAGAATTGGGTTTTGCACCTAATAAAATAGAGGCGGCAAAGCAGGATTTTAAGTACATAAAAGACACCTATTTTACCAGTCCACGATATATGAAATGGCATAACAAACCAAACGAGCTAAACAAGTATTGCAAGCCGTAAGGTTGTTTTACGCTAATAATGATTAAAGCTGTTTATTTAAACAGGCAGCAACCATTTTTTCTAGTTCTTTATAGCCCTCTTCTGTAAGATGTACCTCGTCATACGAGTGCTTTTTTGGTAAACCGTTGCGTTCATCTGCCAAAGATGTAAAATAATCTAAATAAACCGCCCCAGTTTGGGTACACATATCTTTAAGGAGTGTATTTAATTTAGGAATCTTAATATTAGGTTGTAAACCAGGTCGCCACGGATAGTCGTAAGCAGGTAAAACAGAGCATACTATTGGCAGTATGTCATTGGCTTGTGCCAACTCTACCATAGATAAAATATTATCTCTAATTTGTTCCAAGGTCATTGGTCCTGTATTACCAGCAATGTCATTAGTGCCAGCTAATATCACAACAGCTT
Source organism: Croceivirga sp. ABH4_376 (assembly GCF_056160685.1). Classification (NCBI taxonomy): domain Bacteria; kingdom Pseudomonadati; phylum Bacteroidota; class Flavobacteriia; order Flavobacteriales; family Flavobacteriaceae; genus Croceivirga; species Croceivirga sp. ABH4_376. Next base: position 167,713 of record NZ_JBSWXQ010000002.1, read on the forward strand.
TAGGTTTTAAAGAGATTACGTCCTGTCTAAACCGCAAGAGCATTTGTGGGGTAGTTTGCCCACTAATACCTCTATTTGCGTAGTTATTAGTTGTAAAAAAATCTGGATTTACATTTGCCCAACCTTCTGTAATAGAGTTTCCCATAAACACTACAGATGCTTTTTTTACCTTAGTATTGGCCTCCTTGTACTTTGTTAGATTAGGCCAATCTTGTTCTTGTGCCGTACTGTTTTTTGAAAATCCTAAAAACGATAACATAATAAGCGCTATAATTTTGGTCAATTTCATAACTGGTGCAGTTTCAGCCCAAAAGATAAAACAAAATATTAGACCAATACCAAATCGTCTAGAACTTTAGCTGCCAGCGTATAAGATTTTTTGCGCGCCTCGTGTTCAAATATATTGGTAGTGATAATTAGCTCTTTAATTCTTGTCTTTTCTACAAATGCAGCTAATTGTTCGTGTATAGTTTCAATAGAACCAATGAAGGTATAGTGCATCATATTTTTTATAATCATTTCTTGTTCTAAAGACCATATACCGTCCATGCTTGTTACAGGCGGGGGTAAAGGTTTTCTAACGTTTGTGATAATACCCATAGCAAATTGATAAAAACTAGTTGCTAAATATCGGGCTTCTTGGTCCGTATCTGCGGCAATAACATTAACGCAGGCCATAGGGTAGGGCGTAGCCAAGGCTTTACTGGGTTTAAATTGTGTATGGTACTTTTCAAAGGCTTGGTGTAAGTGTGTAGGTGCAAAATGACTGGCAAAAGCGTAGGGCAATCCAAATTTTGCCGCCAATTCTGCACTAAAGGTGCTAGAGCCTAATAAAAAGATAGGAATGTTGGCACCCTCTCCCGGTAAGGCTCTTACCAATGAATTCCAATTATCTTCTGATAAAAACTGCTGTAATTCCAAAACTTCTTTTGGAAAATCTTGTACACTTTCTTGAATACCTCGTCTCAGGGCATGTGCAGTTGCTTGGTCTGTTCCCGGAGCCCTGCCCAAACCAAGATCAACACGGTTTGGATACAAAGCCGCTAGGGTACCAAATTGTTCGGCAACCACTAACGGGGCATGGTTGGGTAACATGATACCACCAGAACCAATACGTATACGTTTGGTGCCTTGCAATAAATGGCTTAAAATTACTACCGTGGCAGAACTGGCTAAACTGGGTGTATTATGGTGTTCCGAAACCCAGAACCTTTCATAGCCTAATTTTTCTACATGCTTGGCTAAATCTAAACTCTTATCAATAGCTTGGGCAGTATCGTCACCTGCTGCAATAGGTACTAAATCTAAAACTGAATATTTTAATGGCTCCATACAATTACGCTTCTTCATGTGCAGTTCAATGGTACGTAAAATGACGGTATGACTTACATTATTTAAGATAGATTAACACGAATAAAAACCCAATAGCAACTATAACCAAGGGAAGCAAAATTGTAAAGCTATTCCAGAATACCTCCCGTTTTTTATTTTGGGCTATTAAAGATTGAATATCCACTTTTCTAGTTGTATTCTTTAAATTGAATTCAAGTTTTGTTGCTTTATTCTTTTTGCCAAAAACGTCCTTATAATCTTTGTGCGGTCTTTTTCCTAACTGATTTAAATTGAATTTAACACTACGTGCTGCGCTTGAAAATCCCATGATTGTTTGTTTTTATGATTGATGTAGAAAGGCTTTATAGCTCTTAAAAAACGAAATAAGTATATTCCACGATTGATACTTATACGTAGCTTTAAAACCTAAAACGTTACATAAAAACTAGAATAAACAGCAAATGTCTGATTATAATTTAAAATTAAGCGCGTTTTCTTCAAGATTATTAAAATACATTCCCATATGCCTACCATCTACCAGTGCGTGGTGTGCTTGTACGCTAACAGGCATAAGTATTTCCTTATTTTCCTCATAAATCTTACCCCAAGAAATTCTAGGAACAGAATCATGTGGATGGTAATTCATAGCATGTTGCATACTGGTAAACTTGACCCAAGGTATGGCAGACATAAATAAATAATTATCCATACCCGCTTCGTCTTCAAAAGACGGATTGGTACGCATTAATTCTTGAATTCTTGAGGCTTCAGCTAAAAAAGCTTCATAATCTGGCAAATAATCTACAGTACAAAAGCTAAAAACATCTGCTTGGTCCGTAGGTACGGTAAAAGAAGGCCTAGCCATTTCATGTTCAATCACTTCTTCTCCACGAATACGCCACCTAAACTCTTTAATATCGTTGGCAGTTTTGGATAAAAGGTAGACTAAACTATTGTTAAGTGGCTTATTATAATTTTTTATTGTTTTATAGAAGTTGGTAATAATAACGTTTGCCGTAAGCTGAAAGTGAGGATGACTCATGCCATTGAAAAAAGCAAAATGCTTTTTTCGATGGGCAGAATCAAATTTTATTTTTTTCATTAATATTTGGCGCTTTTACCGTTTGTAGTTGTTTTTAAAATAAAGGCCCTAATATCATCATTTGCCTTTTTTAAGTCTTCTTTTCTTAAATACATCATATGACCAGATCTGTATCCTTTAAACTCAAAACGGTCTTTCATTCTACCACTTGGGTCTACCTGCCACATGGTATATTTAGCATTAAAATAGGTGGTAGCACCATCATAATAACCAGATTGGATCAAAACATTTAAATATGGGTTTTGTGCCATAGCTTGTCTTAAATTATCTCTGGTATTATCATTTTCATTATTCCAAGGGTGCACAGGACCAAACATATTATATTTTACATCGGTCTTAAAATTTAGCTCTTCTTGTAGATAATAATTAATTGCAGGGGTAAAACTGTGTAACCAAGAGGTAATTTCAGAATTGTAATCAGGGCTGTCTCCAAAGCCTTGCTTATCAATACCCAAATAACGGCTATCTAATCTGCCAACCGTGAACCCTCCTTTGTCTTTTAGAAGATTCTTCCAGAAGAATCGTGTAGGTACGTCTAAATTATGATCTAAAATATCCTGCTTTTTTAAACCAGAATATTCTGCCATTTTTGTTGCGATTGTATTTTTTTCTGTTTCCCCAATAAATCCGCCTTTTGCAATTGCCGGTATTAATTCATTTACAGTAAAATCTTCTACCGTAGGTAAAACATCCAATAAGTCTTTAGATTGTAGGGAAGATGGCAAGGCTTTATGATGCCAAGCAGCGGCAGTATAATAAGGTAAATTTAATGCAGAAGAAACAGGCCCACCTACACGGATTACTTTATAATCTGCAGGTGAAACCATGATTACCCCATTTAGATACATCCATTGTTGGTTTTGTAACGCTAATGAAAGACCCATGACACGGGTACCTCCATAACTTTCTCCAATGATATATTTTGGTGAACGCCAACGATTATTACGGGTAACAAAGGTGTTCATCCATTCCGCTAGGTACTTAATATCGGCATTGATACCAAAAAACTGCTCGCGGTCCACTTCTTTGCCATTTTCTGGAATAGTTCTAGAATAACCCGTATTTACAGGGTTTATGTAAACAATGTCTGTTACATCTAGTACGGAATAGGGATTCTCTTTTACACCATACGGTTGCACGGGGTAACCTTCATCATCTATTTTTAAAATTCTAGGTCCTGTATAGGCTAGGTGCATCCATACCGATCCTGATCCTGGGCCACCATTAAAAGAAAATAAAAGAGGCCTATTTTCTCTATTTTTTATACCATTTTTGGTGTAGTAGGTATAATGTACAGCCGCAATTGGTTTACCATTGTTGTCCCAAACAGGTTGTGTACCTGTTACTGCTGTGTAATTTAATGTGTTTCCGTTAATTGTAACACTGTGTTGTGTGGTTACAGTAGTATCTACCGGTATGGTTCTTTGAGCTATACCATACATTACGGTAAAACCTGTAATTAAGGTAAGTAATAAAGTCTTATTCATTTTAGGTCTATTTAGTTAGTCCTAAAAATAAGGAATTTTTAATGGCGAGTAATTGGGTTTAGGCTGGGGTATTTTTATATATTTAAAGAAAACAACTAAAGACTTATGAATAAGCTAACTAGACGCGATTTTACAACCAAAATTACTAAGGGAACTGGGGCTGCCATGGTAGCCGTTAGTTTGCCAATGGGTATTAATGCCGCATGCACCTCAGACAAAAAACTAGGTATTGCCCTTGTTGGTTTGGGTAGTTACAGCACCTACCAATTGGCTCCAGCTTTGCAAGATACCAAGAATTGTTATTTAGCTGGAATTGTTACGGGCACCCCCTCTAAAGAAATTAGTTGGGCCAAAAAATATAATCTTCCGGAGCGTAGTATTTATAATTATGAGAATTTTGATACGATTAAAGACAACAAGGATATAGATATAGTTTACGTGGTACTGCCCAACGCTATGCATGCAGACTTTTGTGTACGTGCCGCCAAAGCTGGTAAGCACGTTATTTGTGAGAAGCCTATGGCAATGAACGTAGCTGAATGTGAGCAGATAATAAATGCTTGTAAGAAAGCAAACGTAAAATTAGGCATGGGTTATAGATTACATTCAGAACCTTATACCCAACAGGTTAAAGAATTTGTAAAAAAGAAAACTTACGGTAATATAACCTTTGTTTCTGCAGAGGCGGCTTACCGTTCTACTGGTAACCCTGACCAATGGCGATTAAACAAAGAATTATCTGGAGGCGGAGCCTTGGTTAATATGGGGGTTTATGCCATACAAAGTGCAATTTACGGTACCGGTGAAAACCCTATCTCTGTAGCGGCGCAGGAGTTTTCTACCCGGCCAGAGTATTTTAAAGATACCGATGAAACCATAACCGCACAATTAAATTTTCCTAGTGGGGCAGTAGCTAACATTACCACCTCGCATAATTTTAGTGCAAATAGTATGTATGTAGCTGGCACCAATGGCTGGTTTAAATTGCAACCTGCTAACAATTATGGTCCCTTGAGCGGTAGTACTTCTGATGGTAAAACTTTAGATTTTCCACATGAAAGTCAACAAAAATTACAAATGGACGATTTTGCCGCTCATATTTTATATGGTACTACCAATTTAGCCCCAGGCGAAATGGGTAAAAGAGATATGATAATTGTTAGTGCAATTTATGGGTCTATTGCTAAAGGAGGCAAAACAATATCCTTGGATATACCAAAAGATTACGGTTTTGCAGAATAATGTAAAGCCCCAATTTGGGGCTTTTATTTTAAAAATTGCTATCAGTCAAAGACTCCATAAAATCTACTAATGCCTGTTGTTCTTCTGCTGATAGTTGCAACGGGTCTGGCGGTAAAGTCTGTAAGGGTAAATCTATACCAATACCAGCACCGCCACCACGATTGTAAAAATCTACCACTTGTTCTAATTCCGAATACACACCATTATGCATATAAGGAGCAGTTAATGCAGCATTTCTTACAGTAGGTGTTTTAAAAAAGTACTTGCGTTCCGCTGTACCAAATAAATGAAAGCCGCCTAAATCTGCATCTACAACTGCATTTATAGTATCATTTTTAGTGGGTACGCCTAAAAGTTCTACTTCTGTTTCGTTAAATGCAGGTGGAATGGTGCCATTAAATACCGGAGGAAAATGGCATGTTGCACATTTTCCTTTCCCCATAAAGATGTTGAAACCTAGTTTTTCACTTTTAGTAAGCGTATTTTCCAATCCATTTATATTTTGGTCGAATTTCGAATTAAAAGGTGACAGACTGCGTATGTATTCTGCCATGGCATTACGAATGGTAAAATCGGTGACGTTACCTTTGTAAATACTATCAAATAGTGATTTATACTGGTTGTTTTCTTTCACTTTTTTCAATAGAAAATCCAAATCCGCATGAAATTCGTTAGCATTCTCTACCACAGATACAATTTGCCCTTCTAAACTACCGGCCCTAGTATCATAAAAGAATTTTTGCTGTAAAGCTGCGTAGGTTAGGGTAGGGGCATTTCTTTTTTGTCCTTTAGAAACCTTTAAACCGTCTGTAAACGCCTTGTCTTTATGGTGGCAGGTAGCACAGCTCATGTTCCCTTTTTTAGACAAATTAGGGTCATTAAACAATAATTGACCTAATTGTACAACGGCATTACCAGTTTTTGGGTTTTTTAAATCCGTAAAGTGTTTGGTATTAAAAGCGTTATTGGAAAAAACTGAAGTAGCATCATTGTTAATAGCCATAGTAAATGGAAATTTTACCTGCCAATCTGCTACTGTTTTATTAAAAAGGGTAAGTTGTTTGTTGGTGTGGTTTTTTATAAAATTAAACCGGTCAAAAGCGATAAATTCTCCTTTACTCAACAATCCAATGGTTTGGTTTATTTCACTTAGCCATGCATCGTATAAGGCTTTATCTTGGAATTTTGATTGGGCAGCAACTAAAATGTTTTTTAAGGTTAGATAAACCGTTGCACTTTCTGAAAGGGAAGCTTCTAAAACGGGAGAATCGTAACCTGTAATTCCTGTTAATGCTACACGCAATAATGCATCCCGAAGCATCCATAGGATGTGATGGTCTTTTAAATACGATAAATCTGTATTCTTTTCTAATAGTTTAAGCCGTTGGGTAATTAAATTTGCTGCTCCATGAATGGTTTGTATATCCAAATCATCAGCATAAATGCTTTCTTCTAAAGTTTGGAAACTTTTAGGGTCATTAATGCGAATATTGGTTAAATCTTCCTCTTCAATCTTTAAAATATTTGGAGCATTTAAAAAGGTATAATTGCTTACATCTTGAAATGCTAAAACCGGTTCTACTGCTTTAAAAAGGGTACGTGCTTCAAGATAATAACGTTCTAGCTCTTGTCTATTTTGGGTACGTTGTATACTATCTACATAAGCAGCACAATTAAGCAGGTTTTCCTTATAATTTTGGGCAATAAGCGTATTTAAAGAGGCTTTATCCGCATTATTTGCTTCGCCTTTTTCTGTGTTTTTACAGGAAATAGACAAAATAGCAAAGAGGCCTATGCAAGCATAAGCCCCTTTGGTAATAGTTTTAAAATAGTATATCATAACTAATATTAGTTAGCCAATCCTTTCACTACAAACATTTGGCTTCCTTCTTTTCTAGAATTTGGGTCTGTACTTGCCATTGGGTCTGTAAACGCAGAACCGTCTGCAGGTTCCCACCCGTGGTTTTGTGTAATCATGATAAAAGTATCTTCTACACCAATGGTCTCAGAAATATCTATCATTCCTGTAATTTCCCAAGTACTTGTGGCATTACCAATACCGTTGGACGCAGCAGCTAATTGGTCGCATTCCAAAACTGTTTTAATTTCTCCAGTGTTTAAGTTGTACTGGTATAAACGCGCGTAATGAGCTTTATCATCAGTATCTGGATAACCATTTGGATCTTCTTGTATGTAAGCATAATTACTAGTAACTACAATGTTATCTGGGCTATGGAATTCTTTGGCCTTCCCATCTAGCTTATCACCATCTAATACACAAGAAATAGTAGCTTTAGTAGGGTCATCTGCGCTTAAAACCACTTTATATATTCTACCGTAAAGGGTTCCTTTGCCAACTAAGCCATCTTTTTTTCTACCGGTTACGGCAAAATAGATTTCTCTCTGGTTAGCGCCAATACCTCTTCTCCAGTCTATATCTTCTAATCTAGAAAAGCCCATTGCACCTTTTTCTTTTGCCTCAGCATCCAATAGGTCAATAGTTCTTTCTTCCATTTCAATAAACTCAGCTTCGTAAGTTTCACCCTCTACCATATCCATTTCATAGTTGATGCCTTCTGTCATTACTTTTAACGTATATAGTTTACCACCGTTTAAATCGCCATGGTCACCAACGTACATACCTAATTGGCCAGAAGGAACTTCGTTATCTGAGTGGTCATCACCAATAAAAGCAACTGTTTTACCAGGAAAAGCATCTTTTCCAATAACTACGGCATTTTCTGTAGACCATTGTCCAAAATTTGGTAGCAAAGAAGCTACACCTGCGTTAGTGGTACTTTTGTAAGGATCTGTTGCAAAAACCCCTTTAGAAGAACCGCCCCATTCGCCACCAGAAAGGTAGATAGGTCCAAAACCATGTTCTTCTGGAGTAATTAAAGAACCAGAACATTGTGCCGTATATGCAGTGGCTTCTGCATTAAGAATGTATTCTCCTTTTACCGGCTTAAACGTTTCGTCTAAAGTAATTCTGGCAATAGAATAATCTGCTTCTATATTGTTTATTAAGGTGAAAGTACCATCCTCTTCTGCAATTAATCCAGCACCATCTGCCATGGAACCGTAAACAAAATTTGGAGAATCTGGTAATTGGTCTCCAGAACTTAACAGAGAATAAATCTCAACGTTCTCAAAGCCAGGCATGGTTTTAAAGTAAGCGGCGGTATTAGAGTGGTTGGCAAGCTCAATACCTTTTGGCTCTTCGCCTTCATTGCCTCCTTCTCCGATAAAATCTTCAATTCTATCGCAAGAAGCGAATGTAGCAAGACCAATAAAAATTAGGGTGTTTTTAAGTGTTCTCATTTTTTAATAAAGGTTTTTCTTTTAATTGTGCTAAAAGTACCTGGATAACATTAAGAATATCTTAAGTGGATATTTTGATTGGTTTAGCTGAACCTTAACTGCATTAAGCTTGTGTTACTATTTAGAATGATTCAAAAACACCAAGACCAAAAAGCGCAAAATCATATTTAACCGGATCTTTGCTGTCCAATTTTCTAAGAGAATGGTCTAGCTCTAATAACGTTTTCGCATCGTTTTGTTTGCGCCTAATTAGTTTTAGCTTACGTGCAACATTACCGGAATGTACATCTAATGGGCACGAAAGTTTAGCGGTAGGAATATTCCAAAGTCCAAAATCTACCCCTTTTGAAGCGGGTCTGCACATCCATCTTAAAAACATATTTATGCGTTTGGCAGCAGAACCTTTGTTTGGATCACTCAGGTGTTTTTGGGTTCTTGGCAAATGTTCAACTTCAAAGAAATGTTTTTTTAGTTGGGTAATAGCAGGCTGCAAACTGTCTTTAGATTGATATTGTGTAAAGATTGCTTCTAACCCACCGTGAAACGTATAAACATGCCTTAGGGCTCTTATGAAAAACTGAAAATCTGTTCCGTTAAAGGTCCTATGCACAAAATTGCTAAGCGGTTCTAAATTTTCTTGCGTGTGGTTTAGAACAAAATCATAGGGCGAATTACCCATAAACGCCACCATTTTATGTGCATTGTTAATAATACTTTTACGGTTACCCCAAGCTATTGTAGCCGTTAAAAAGCCAATAATCTCTATATCTTCTTTAAGTGAAAATAAATGTGGAATCTGAATGGGGTCTGAATCCAAAAAGGATGGATTTTCATAATAAGCGGCCTTTTCGTCCAAAAAAGATTTTAATTCGGATTTTTTCAAGAAACAACTCCTTTTAATAGTTTAAAAATTAAAACAGGACTAACAAGAATAAGATTAAATAATGCATGTAAGGCCATTGAATACAAAAGCCCAAGTTTATTACGTGTATAACCTAAAAATATACCCGCTATGAGCTGGGGAGAAACCAAAATAGGAGCAAACCAAATAGCTGTACCAATATTTTCAAAATTCATTAGGTGTACAAAACCAAAAGCTATGGTAAAAAAATAGAACCAATACTTATAAAAGCTTTTGTTTGTAAAAAGTCCAAGAGGTGCTCTAAATATCAATTCCTCTAAAACTGGTGCTATTACAGCCGTCAATAAAAAGATTTTTAAAAAAGAATTTTTTGCTACCATTTCTCTTATGGCATGTTCTCCTAATTCTAGTTTAAAAAAAGTAACGAACAGACCCATAACCATACCTGCTGTAAAGGCCAATACGAGCTGCCAAAAAAGTAAACTAAGTAATAATTTAACTTTTAAGTGGTTATTTGCTTTGATTGGGCCATAATAGGGAGCTTTTACAAACTCCCAGATTTTAGACAACAAATTCATTATACAATTTTACCATCTACCATGGTTAAACACCGATCTGCCATTTGCGCTAGTTCGTTATTATGCGTAACTAGAACAAAGGTTTGTTCAAATTCTTGCCTTAGCTTAAAGAATAGGTTGTGCAAGTTATCTGCACTTTCAGAGTCTAGGTTACCACTGGGTTCATCTGCAAATACAACAGCGGGATTGTTTATTAAAGAACGTGCCACGGCAACCCGTTGCTGTTCACCGCCACTCAATGCATTTGGCTTATGATTAATTCGGTTAGATAGCCCAAGAAAGGATAATAGCTCTTTGGCTTTCTTTTCGGTTTCTAATTTTGGTGTTTTCTTTATAAATGCTGGAATACAAACGTTCTCTAAAGCCGTGAATTCTGGTAGCAATTGGTGAAATTGAAAAATAAACCCAATATGTTCGTTTCGAAATTTGGCTAGTTCTTTGTCGTTTAATTGATTAAGTGAAGTACCGTTTATTTCTAAAGAACTTTCTTTGGGGTTACTTGGAGTGTCTAAGGTTCCCAAAATTTGTAGTAAGGTGGTTTTACCCGCTCCAGAAGCACCTACAATAGAAACAATTTCTTGTTTGGCAATATGTAGGTCTACCCCTTTTAATACCTGTAAGTCCCCGTAATATTTTTGAATGTTCTTTGCTTTTATCATGTATTAACTATAATAGGGTAAAAGTACTAATTGTAGTACTTTATTAGAAATTGGTTATTGTTAAGGCGTTTACAAAATAACGACTGTTAACTTAGCAGAAAAATTGCTAATTTAAATTCTAAAAATTGAAAATGAACAAAGATACGGCAACAGCTATTTTTGCCAATGGTTGCTTTTGGTGCACAGAAGCTGTTTTTCAGAGACTTAACGGTGTTTTGTCGGTTTTGTCCGGTTATACGGGAGGTGCTATTAAAAACCCTGCTTATAGAGAAATTTGTACGGGAAGAACAGGGCATGCAGAAGCAATTAAGATTGAATTTGATAAAAATACGATTACCTATAACGAATTATTGGAAGTGTTCTTTGCAACGCATGACCCAACAACCCTTAATAGGCAGGGCAATGATGTTGGTACGCAATACAGGAGTGAAATATTTTATACAACCGAAGAACAGCGTTTACAAGCCGAAGCCTTTATTGAGTTGTTAACAGAAAAATCTATTTTTGAATCTCCAATAGTAACTGCAGTGAGTCCAGAAAAACCTTTTTATCCGGCAGAAGAGGAGCATTGGAACTATTATAACGAAAATAGCAATCAGCCTTATTGTAGGGTTATTATTAATCCAAAAATCAAAAAAATACAACACTATTTTTCGGATAAACTAAAGACAGAAAAAGCTTAATATGGCACCATATAGAAATTTAGAAGAGTACAATATAGAAGTGGCTAACGAAGTAAAAGATCGGTATGCCAAAATTATTGATGAGATTGGCGAAGATGTAGAAAGGGAAGGATTACTAAAAACACCTGAACGAGCCGCTAAGGCAATGCTTTTTTTAACACAAGGGTACAAACAAGACGCAGAGCAAATTTTAAAAAGTGCCATGTTTAAAGAAGATTACGATGACATGGTAATAATAAAAGATATAGAGTTATATTCTTTGTGTGAACACCATATGTTACCTTTCTTTGGTAAGGCACACGTGGCCTATATACCTAACGGGCAAATTGTTGGACTTAGCAAGATACCTAGAATAGTAGATGTATTTGCCAGAAGGTTACAAGTGCAAGAACGGTTAACCCATGATATTTTAGAATGTTTAAATAACACATTACAACCTAAGGGGGTTGCAGTGGTAATTGAGGCTAGCCATATGTGTATGATGATGCGCGGAGTTCAAAAACAAAATTCTGTAACTACTACTTCTGGTTTTAGGGGACAATTTGAAAAAATTGAAACTAGAAACGAATTTTTGAAGTTGATTAGCGCAAATTTATCCTAACTTTTCTGGAACGATAATTGCTTGTTTTTAGTTAAATTACAGGTATGACTAAAATGAAAGATAAAAAGATTAAATATTTATTTCTTAGTATTTTACTAGACCTAGTAGGTATGTCTTCTTTATTACTACCTGGTCTGGGTGATATGTTGGACGTGGTTTGGGCTCCTTTTGCGGGTTGGCTCATGACCCGTATGTACAAGGGTAAAGCGGGCAAGGCCGCAGGTGTTATTACTTTTGTAGAAGAGCTGGTACCAGGTTTAGATGTAATACCCACTTTTACCATTATGTGGTTGTATACTTATGTGCTTTCTGGTAAAAAGGTTGGTAAAATAATAGACGTTTAAAAATAGATAAGGCCGCTTTTAGCGGCCTTATTCTTATTACGATTTTAATAGTTAGTTGGCAACTATAAAATCAAATTCTGCTGTAAATTCGTTTTCTCCACCAGAACCTTCAAATGAACCATCGTTTGGTTTGGTTGGTTCATGCTTTAAGTAGATGTTTAAACTAGCTTCGCCAGCTGTTAATGTAACCAACGTAAATTCAAGTCCTAATGGGTCTCCGTTTCCGTCACTATCTGTTACCGTAACAGAATCTAATGCTCCACCTATTTCGTAAATAAGTTGATGCTCTTCATCCTCTTCTTGAATTTCTTCTGTAATATCTTCTGGTTCTTCTTCAGATTCGTTCAAAATTTCAATGGTACCCATGTAGGTCGTGTTTCCCGCTAAATTTGGGGCAGACACTACAGGTGGGTTTGGGCCATCTCCATCTAAATCTACAGAAGTAAAGGTAATTACATCACCGCCACCTTGTGGCGTTAATGTTATATTCATTGTGGTAATGGTTTCTTCTTCGTTAATTACCTCTGGAGTGTCATTGTCATCAGAACAGGCAAAAAAGAACGCTGTAGAAGCTAATAAGGATAAAAATTTAATTGTTTTCATAAAGTAGTTATTAATAATTGAGTTTTAATTGTAAAATGATATTTCTGCCCAAATCGTCGGCAAAATAACGTTGTCTATTTAAATAGTCTCTATAAGATGTATTTAGGATATTATTTGCCATAAGTGATGTTGTTAGCTTTGTTTTATCACTTAATTTGAATTGTATTTTTGAACTAAAATCTAAGACATGATAAGTGTCTGGTGCTGTATTAATATCCAGTACCACTTCTTGGTCTTGCCTTGGAGAGTACACACTAATATTCTCAGGGGTTTCATTTTGCCTAAAAACAAGATTGCTACTTAATTTTAGTTCTAGATTGTTAAGTTGTTCGTTTTTATAGCTAATACTGTTGGTGGTACGTGCAGCTGGAATATTTACTACAGGTCCTTCTTTTTTGGTATCCTTAGCTTTAACTATAGAAAATAGATGACTGGTCCTAATTTTATTGGTCCAATTGGCATAAGCACTTGCATCTAAGCCAAACATACTAAGATTGGTTTGTCTGTAAGACCAAACGGGGAAGGCGCCCCTAGTAGTAAATTCTACCCCAGATGGCTCCAGTACTATGAAGTTGTTTATAAAATTATAATAGGGTTCTAAAGCATACCCCCAATAATCATAATCGTGTTCTTTAGAGATGGCTATTTTATGCGAAGTTTCGCTATTGATACGCAAATCTCCTAGCTCTATTCTAGATGCGGAATGGTGTAAACCATCGCTAAATAATTCTGATGGGTTGGGTGCACGTTGCGCTAATGCATAATTTACCTTAAAACTATCAAAATTAGATGGCGCATATTTAGTTCCTACGGTTGCAGAAATATTATGAAAGTCAAATCTTGGATTGGTCAATAGCTGGTTACCTAAGTCTTCTACTACCCAATCTCCAAATTCTTCATCATACCCCTGTTGTTCCCATCGTGTAGTAATGTAGAATTTATCAGCATCAATATGCGAAAAATCATACCTAAATCCTGCATCTAGGGTCCAGTTCTCGTTAGCGCTATAGGTAAGAATGTTAAAAAGGCCGGCGTCAAATTTTTTATAATCAGGTATTAACCTGCGTACTTGGGTACTTGGGTCTGGAAAGTTATTTTGGTAACGCCCCATTATACCTGATTTTAAGCTAAATTTTCCCCAGTTTATCCACTCTACATCTAACCCAGCGGTATGTGTGGTCAGTTCCAAATCTACGGATGCCCTATCGGCATTTTCGCCTCGTCTAATATCAAACTCTTTTCTATTGTTTAGTTGAAAATCGTATTGTAAACGTACCTTGCCAAGGTTTTTAAAACGTCTGTAATATTCTAATTTGGCTAAATGATGGCTAACCTTTTGTCTAGGATTATTTATATCATGGGTAAAATCGTTAATTACTAAAGGTGTGTCGCTATTTATAGCCAGAATTAAATCGTCTACACTACCAATATGAGAGGCTCTTAGAATACCAATTTCGGTATTAAAATAAGAGTATTTGGCATTGAATCCTTGCTTGTAACCATGTTTACCAAAATCAAAAGACAATGCGTATTCTTGAACACCGGTATTGCTTAAAATATAGTCTGGAGCCTCTTGGTCTCCCAATTTTTTATAAGAACCATTAACGCTCAAATGCCAATGGTTTTCAAAAACTTTGGTAAGGGTAGAGGTAATATTACCCCCACGACCGTTAGTTATACCATTTACTATAGTTTTACCGTAAAGGGTATCTTTATTAAAATAGTTGTTTTGATCCATTACAATGACACCTCCAATTGCATCGCCTCCATATTGTAGTGCAGAAGCTCCTTTAATAACACGGATATTGCCTACGCTGTTTGGATCAACATTGGGTGCATGTTCATCTCCCCATTCCATATCTTGCATGCGTACCCCATCGTTTAAAATGAGTACACGACTACCATTTAAACCATGAATAGCGGGTTTGGAGATTGTAGCTCCAGTATTTAATGTGGTAATACCACTAACGTTCTTTAAGATATCTCCTAGATTACCTGCACTGTTTTCTTCTAAATTTGAAGTGGTAATAGAGGCTTCTTGTCCAGAATTGGTCTTGTCATGAACAGCATCTCCAATAACCTTAACTTCTTTTAATTCTTCAAAATGGTGTTCTAGGGTAAAGTTCTTTGTGGTGTCTTCTTCTATTTCAATTTCTTGCAATAGCGTATTGCATGAAATGTGTGAAATTTCAACTTCTATTGACCCTGGGCATAAGTTTTCAAGTTTATAAAAACCATTTTTATCAGAAATGGCATATTGATTGGTAGCCACAACTACAATAGTTGCTCCTTCTAAATAAGAGTTATCATGAAAATCTTTTACAGTACCTTGTAAGGTAAGGTTGCATTGTTGACAATAGCCAACCGTTGCTATTCCAAGAAAGAATATAGTGAACACAAGTGTTCTCATCAAAATAAAATTCAATTATTACTAATCTAAGGTTTGCTTAAGCCAAGCGGGCTGGTGGTGGGCGAGAGGTATGCCTAAAGTAAAAATAGGAAGTAGAAGGTACTTCTGTCTGTATTGGTAATGGAATTGAAATCGCTGTAAACAACTCAACTTTGAAATCAATTGTAGCATGCGCAATTAATGCCTCTTGTTGTTGTGCAAATGTAACTTCACACAAAATACAATTTTGAATTTCTGTTTCTTCGTTTTCTGCATGAGAAAAGACATGAAAAGTAGATACCTTAAAGGATAACAAGGTAAACAACAGTATATATGTGAAAATCTGTTTTATTTTCATGTTACCACAAAACTAAGCTTTTCAATATTGAACTTGCTGTTAACAAAATCACAATTTAGGGAATCAAAAAACCAAGGCGCATTTTTTTAAGCATTCGCTTTTCAAAAGCCCAAAAAAATTGAAATTGACCAAATAACCAGCCAATTGCCACTAATAATAATTGATAAATTGGAAAAATGATTAATATACGAACCGGCCAATAGAGCCAACCACTACTGGTTTCATAATCTAACCCTAATAGGTGTACCAAAGGTGCAGCTAACCTTGCAGAAAGACTACCGGTGATGGCAAAAACAATAAAAATGGCTATCATTTCCCATCGGTATTGCGTTACCCATTTGTTCTTTAATTTTTGAAAACACCACAAAAAAAACTTTAATAACAGGTATGTTAACAGACACGTACCCAATAAAGTAATAGGCCATTCCCATGGTGTATTATTAAAATCTATTAAATGGAGCACTTTTCTTGCAAAGTAATAACCAGTTGCGAGCGTCAATAGAAATCCAATTATGGGGAATACCAATTGCCAGTTTTTAACTATGTCCCAGCGTTTTTTTATTTTTTTCATAGTTCCTCAAAGGCTGCAAAGTTACGCATTATATACGTGGAAAAAAGGGACCCAATCTTTGGTTGTATTTACGTTGAAAAAAAATGAAGTAATTGTAAAGTTTATAATTTACCTCGTAACCATAGTCTATATTAGGATCATAATTTATTTGGAGTTCATACAAATTGGGGTTGAACGTAGTAGGGCTTAACACGCGTTGGTTCCAATTCATAACATATATTTGGTTTCTATTTTCTAAAAAACTTTGGGAATAATATCCTTCTGGTCTTGCTATACTATTTAGCCAAGCATAAAAACCAGGTTCTATTATAATAATTTCATATTCAGTTTCTTCATCAGCAATAGTAACTTCTTGCTCCTCTGTAGAATTTAAAATTTGTTTTTCCTTATCAGAAATTGCGAGGTTTTCCTTTACGCTGGAACACGCTATTAGAATTAACGGAACCAATATCAATACAATCTTTTTCATAATTAAAAGGTACAAAAAAAGCCGTTTGAAGATTTCAAACGACTTGTTAATGTATTTATAAACAGCACCTTATTTTCCAAAAAGGCCACCAAGTAAGCTACCTATGCCTCCTTTTTTCTGTGAATTTCCACTTAGTACCATTCCAGCTAAATCATCTATGATACTACCATCTCCGTCAGAATCTAAGAAAGATTCTATTAAGGATTGTTGCTTGTTGGCAGCAGCATTACCACCCATAAGGCCGCCTAGCAAACCATTTAAACCTTCTGGAGAACTAATATTTTGTTGGCGTTGTTGCTTACCTAAGTAACCCATTAGTATTGGTGCGGCAATTTTAAGTATTTGTGCCACAGAACCACTATCCATACCGGTTTTACTACTTAGGGCATTTTCTACCTGAGATTGCTTTCCTCCTAAAATATGACCTAATATTCCAGCGCCATCATCCATTACAGATTGGTCTACGCCACCACCAAACAAACCACTTAGGTTTTCTAGTATTCCACCATCATGTTTTGAGTTTAAGGCGTTCATTAACCCTTGAGCTCCTTCCGTAGAAGTTGTATTCTTTTTCATAGCTCCCATTAATAATGGCATAGCCATAGAAATAACTTCTGCAGTTTTATTGGAAGATTGCCCTGTTTGTCCTGCAACTCCACTTACCAATTGTTGTCCAATTGGGCTATTGATTAAATCTAATAATCCTGACATTTTATATAATAATTAGTGTTTACGATTTTCTACTTGGTAATTTACAAAAACTAAGCCAAACTTATAATGAAACGTTAATAGCTTTCTGCTATTATTTTTGCCATTTCTATTTCCAAGTTCAGTTTAGAATCCAAGGTATATTTTGCAATATTGGGAGATAGCGAAATTTTTGGGTTCATTAGAATAGGAATTTCTGGTTTAGGTTCAGACTCAAAAGTATCTAGCCCTGCAAACAATAATTTACCATTATCCAATTGTTCTACCAAGGCAACTTCATCCAAAGCACCCTTACCGTCTACATTTATTATGCCAACGGTTGGTTTTAATTGCGCTAGTTCATCTTTTCCAATCCAGTATTTTTCAACAGCTTCAGTATGAAAACTGATAAAATCGACTTCACTCAAAAATTCAGATTTTGACCTTGCCGGTATATTTACTGAAATTATATTGTTTACTATTTCTATTGAAAACTGAACCTTTTCTAATGAAGGGTCATAATAAACTACTTGCATACCAAATGCAATGGCTTTAGCCGCTACTTTTTCTGCAGCTTTGTTTATACCAACCAATCCTAGGGTTTTACCGTTTAATTCTCTTCCATTTTGATAAAGTGTATTTAACTGATTAAAGTTGGAATCACCTTCTAATGGCATGTTTCTATTGGCATCATGTAAATTTCTTGCACCATTTAATAAATGTGCAAAAACCAATTCTGAAACCGCATTGGCATTAACTAAGTCCAATTTTATTAATTGCTTTTTATCTGATAATGCAATAGCACATTCTTTTAGATTGGTATTGGCAATAAAAGCTAAATTTTGCAACTGATCCAAAATAGAAACCTCTATTTTGGATGTGTTGATAATTAGACCGTTAATCTGGTTTTCTTGTATGTAATTTACTAATTGGTTGTCGGCTACATTTATTACCGTCAACTCATGGCCCGCATCTTCTAATAGTTTAGTTGCAGCTGGTTGTAATGCCTCCTTACAAAGGATTTTCATTGCTGTTATGCTTTTCGTTCTACTTCGCTCATTATATCCACCAAAACCCCAACACTTTCTAAGGGTAACGCATTGTACATAGAAGCCCTATAGCCACCTACGGATCTATGGCCTTTTATTCCGCTAATACCAGCTTCTAAGCACATTTTATCAAAAGTTTCTACCAAAGTATCGTCAGTAATATTAAATGTGGCATTCATATTAGAGCGGTCTTCTTTTTTAGCGATGCCCGAAAAAACCGGGTTTAAATCTATCTCTGAGTAGATTAGGTTTGCTTTCTTTTCGTTTAATTCCTCAATAGCAGCAATACCCCCTAAATCTTTGAGCCATTGCATGGTAAGCATTGACACATATACTGGAAAAACCGCTGGTGTATTAAACATGCTATCTTTTTCTATATGTACTTGGTAATTACACATAGAAGGAATTTTTCTTGAAACCTTACCTAAAATATCTTCTTTAACTACTACCAACACCGTTCCGGCCGGACCCATATTTTTTTGAGCACCAGCATAAATCAGGTCAAATTTTGAAAAATCTAGTTGCCTTGAAAATATATCAGAGCTCATATCGCACACCAAAGGAATCTCTACGTCTGGGAAAGACTTAAATTGTGTTCCGTAGATAGTATTGTTACTGGTTAAATGTAGGTAGTCTAAATCTGTAGGAACTACAACATTCTTAGGAATGTGATTAAAGTTTTGTTCCTGAGAACTAGCAACCTCAATTACTTCTCCAAACAAACGAGCCTCTTTAATAGCTTTTAAGCTCCAAGTACCCGTATTGATATAGCCAGCCTTGTTTTCTAGTAAGTTGTAAGCTACATTTAGAAACTGTGTACTTGCGCCACCTTGTAAAAATAAGGCCTGATAGCCCTTGTTTTCTAGGCCCAATAATTCTAAGGCTAGGGAGCGAGCCTTTTCTATAATAGCTACAAATTCTTTACTTCTATGGGAAATTTCAATTAAAGATAAACCTATACCATCTAATTCTTGGACTGCCGCGGCCGCCTTTAACATCACCTCTTGTGGTAAAATGCAGGGCCCCGCGCTAAAGTTATGCTTTTTCATGCTATTGCTTTAAGCGGTTAAAGGTCTAACTTTTTTTAAATATTTTAAAGAAAAGGACCGCTAGAGTGTAGATAAAAATTTTAGGGTATCAACTCCATCGGCATAATCTGTTAAGCTAGGTTTTTGACTTATACCAAAGGGTAGCGCGTTAGTAATTTCAAGATTGGACAAAATGCATTGTAACGCTTCTTTTTCTTTCTGTAAGGTGTTGTTTAGTTCTTCAACATTTTCATAAGTCTCATAAAACAAACATCCAATAGGGGAGGCAAACCCTTTATCTTCTTTCAACAACAAAAAATTGTTGTCTAGAATTTGAACATCAGACATTAAATATACGGCTTTGTTATAATCATAATTATTAGCATATTTATGATGGTCTATCACCGTTTTAAAGCTGTAAACACCTTGGTAAAAATGGTCAAAATTATAATCTTTTGGCACATATATTTTAGAAACACTTCTACAACCCAAACCAAAGTATGTAAAAATATCCGTTCCTAATTTTTGCAATTCAGCTGCGCTTTCTGTTCCAGATAAAACCGCTACAGAGTTTCTGTTCTTTCTAATAATGTTAGGATACTTTCCAAAGTAATAATCAAAATATCTACCTGTATTGTTACTTCCAGTAGCTATTACGGCATCAAAATCGCCTAATTTATCTTCTGTGAGGTTTATTTTTTGTTTTAGTAAAGCATCGGCTTCTTTTAGATAGTCTACAATAAAATGCATTAATACCTTATCATTACTAGATAGTTTTGCTATTACTTGGTGACCAGAAAGTACCACCGAAATAAAATCATGTAAACCAACCAACGGAATATTTCCTGCCATAATAATAGCTACACGCTTTGGTTGTTCAGCAGGAATATTATAAGCGTTTAACCAAGCGGTAAGGCTATCAATAGTCAAGACTTTTGCCCAACTTTTTAAGGCGTATAAAATATTTTCTTTGGTGAACCAACCATTTTGATTGTTGGCTACTATAATTGTTTCTGTTAATCTATGATGCCAATTTTCTTCTTTGGAAGTATCATTATCACAAAAATTCTGGAATAAGTTGCCGAGTTTAACAAAAGCTTCTAAATGAGGAATCTGTTCTGCCATTATATTTGTAGACTAAATTAGTAGGGATTACCTTTGTACAAAAGTACGGATTGAAAAAGCAAAAATAATGGCAATAATTATAACAGACGAATGTATAAATTGTGGGGCTTGTGAACCAGAATGTCCTAATACAGCAATTTATGAGGGTGCAGATGAGTGGCGTTATAGCGATGGAACTTCTTTAAACGGTGCTGTAGTTTTACCTGATGGTAAAGCGGTAGATGCCGAGGAAGTACAGGAACCGATAAGTGACGAGTTTTATTATATAGCTCCTGATAAATGTACGGAATGTATGGGCTTTCATGAAGAACCGCAATGTGCGGCAGTTTGTCCTGTAGATTGTTGTGTTCCTGATGAAGATAGGGAAGAAACCGAAGAAGAGCTACTAGCAAAACAGAAATTTATGCATCCAAACGGATAAAAAATATAGAAAAGGAGCCTTAGGGTTCCTTTTTTTATAACTTAATTTTTAGTCCACCATTTAAAGTAGTTCCGTTAAAACCAAATTGGTTTACTTCCCAAGCATATTTAAAACGCCCCCCCAAATCTGTTAACACATCACCTTTGTTATCCAATTCATCTGGATAAACATTAAAAATATTATTTACGGCACAGTAAAAACTAATATTTGTGTTTAACTGATAATTAAAGGTTATGTCTGTAAGTATTTTACCTGCAAACGTTTGGTCTTTGTCCGGGTCTTCTGCATGTTGCCATTTTACGGTACCAAAAAAGGTGTTATTTAAACCCATGCTCAATCTTCTAAGACTGTAATTAAACCCTAATAAAACTTTAGACCTTGGTCTAGCACTCAATATTCTAGCTTGTTCTTTTCTATTGAATATTTCGTAATTATTGTTTTTTAAAATAGTAGGTGCAGCAATATCATCTACAATACGGGTTTTATTAAAGTTGGCAGCTAATGTGAGCTTTCCCCAAGCTTCCCCTAATTTTATATTGGAATAATTGCCCACCAAATCTACCCCGTTGGTATTGGTATTAACGGCATTTATAAAGAATTTGAGAGAGGTAATATCATTGGCTAGTAAAATAGATTCTACCGGGTTAGTTTGAGCAAGATCTTCATCAAAACCAATTTCATTGGTAAATAGTACTCTATTCTTAACATAGACGTTGTAGAAATCTGCTGAGAAAAATAAGTTTTCTAACGGTTTGATGGTGATGCCAGCTGTAATATTTCTAGACCTTTCCGCTGTTAATTGTTTAACACCTAAATTATCCCTTATAATGGGGTCTTGATTAGAAAATGTTCCTTGATTGGAAACAGACGCTCCAGAGACCAAGGTCTGTGTATTGCTTAAATAAATTTGATGTAAAGAAGGAGCTCTAAAACCTGTACTTACAGAAGCACGTAAAGCTCCTTTATCTTTTTTAAAGGTATACCTGCCAGAAGCTTTCCAAGAGATATTTTTACCAAAATCACTAAAGTATTCATATCTAATTGCAGTTCCTAACATGAATCTTTTAGAAAATTCATGGTCTATTTCGGCATAAGAGCCAAAGTTATTTCTTGTGGCGATAAGTTGGTCTCTTGGTTGGATACCGGGAAATGAAACCGTTCCTTCACCTAAGTAAGAGGCAGGTTCCCCAGCGCTAGATCTAAAGCGTTCCCTTCTAATTTCCCAACCAAAGTTTATATTGGTTTTACCAAACGCCTTGGTAAAGTCCATATTGGTCAGTATTTGGTCAAAAGCATATGATCCAACATCAAACTGTGTAGGACTAGTAGCTGCTAAACTTTCGTTTAGGCTATTTGCCACGTGGTAATCTACTGCATTTCTACCCTGAGTAGCACTTATGTCTGTTTTAAAACCTAGTATTTGGCATTTGAAACCTAGCGTAAAATAATTATCCCTAATATCTGTCTCAAAAGTGGGTTGAAATCCTTCGTAAGCCTCGTTTTGCTTATGAAATAGATTATTTGGGTCCTCTATCCAATACGGAGCCCTAAAAAGCGCAAAACTTTCACCAATTCTATAGGAAAGCCCACCGAACGAGTACCAACTACAGGTTGCGGACACCGGTAATTCCATGTTGTAGTTTAGATTATAGTTTTTCGTCTTTGGCTGCCCAACGGTCATGCCTAAATCGGGATATTTTTGCAACCAATTGGCCCATTCGGTATCATTTTCACCAATGTTATAAAGGGCATCAAACCCCAAATTATTGGTTCTACTGGTGAAATCTTGTTGGTAGAATGCAGCAGTTAGGTTAAGGTAACCCTCGGAATTTTGAAAAGGGATTCCTGAATTAATGGAGATGCCATTACTAAAACCATCACCTTGGGTGGTAATACCAGTCTGGGTCTCTATTTGGGTATATTGTTTGTTCTTTTTTAAAACGATATTTAACACCCCCGCTATGGCATCGGAACCATACTGTGCGGATGCACCGTCTCTTAAAACTTCTACGCGTTCAATGGCAGAAGCAGGTATACTTTTTAAATCTACACCTACCTCACCTTTTCCAGGGGTATCATTAATGTAAACCAAGGCGCTTTGGTTTTTTCTTTTACCATTGATCAATACCAATGTTCTGCTTGGACCTAGACCTCTTAAATCGGCAGGGTCAAAATGTGCCGTTGCATCAGATATTGCTTGGTTTGTGGAATTAAATGAAGGAATCTTATAGTTCAACATCTGGTCTAAAGTGGGTTGTCCCGTACTACTCAAATCAACAGCAGAAATATTGTCTATAGGTACGGCAGAATTTAGAACAGTTCTAGGTTTAGAACGGTTACCAATCATAACCACTTCATTTAAGGATATACCCTCTATAAGCACTACATTTATTACGTTTTTATCTGCCTTTCGTTCTTTTGTTTTAAATCCAATGTAACTGTAAACCAAAATATCATTGGCGTTGGCACCCAAACTATAATTGCCATCAAAATTACTTGTGGTGCCTATGCTAGAGCCTTTAATTCTTATGTTAACCCCAGCCAAAGGCAAACCGTTTAAATCGGTAATTTTACCAATTACGTTAGTTTGTAACCTTAATTTTTTCTGTTGGGTAAACAGCCCGCCAGTGATTTTTTTATTATTCTTATTTAAATCTTTACCAGAATAAATGACATAATATCTTGAACCTAAAATTTCTATTTTTAATTCCGTTAGCTGTTCAATTTGTTTTAATTTCTTTTTTAATCTTAGCCCTTCAAGGCTAGAAGTATTCAAAGTAATATCCTTTAAATCTTCTGGATTATAATTAAAATATACGTTGTAATCTTTGCTTAGTTGCTGTAGTAGCGAGACAAGGTTTGTTTCCGATTTTAAATTTTGGGCATAGATTCCTGAATTAAAAATCGAAAAGCAAAAAAATACTAAAGAAAGTAATAAGTTAGATAAGCCTTTTAAAGTCATAAAATAAAAGCTACGCTTTTAAGGCTTCAATTTAATACTTATTGTATCATCATTTTGAATAATCTCTGTATTTGTTGCACCAGAAATTGCTTTAAGGCAAATTTCTAGGTTATTTATAGGTAAACCACCCGTTAATAGCTGATTGGGTGCTTCGCCATCCATAAATTCTACGGATACCTTATAAATGTCCTCTATGCGTTCAGCAACTTGATGCAAGGGAACGCCATTAAATTCTAAGGTCCCATTTTTCCAAGAAGATATTTCTTTAATGTTTTCCGGGCTACTAGATTTTACGGTTTGGTCCATGCTATGGGAATAGCTTACATGCTCCCCTGGCAACATATTTTTGGTAACGCCATTTGCCAGTTTAAGCTTAACCAAACCTTCGTCTAAGGTTACTGAGGTTCTGTTTCTATGTGCGTTAACGTTAAATTTAGTACCAAAAACCTCTACCAATAAATCGTTGGTCTTAACCGCAAATTTAGCTTTTGTTGTTAGCTTTTTAGCTACTTCAAAATACGCCTCTCCGGAAAGCTTTATAGCTCTTGGATTATCCTTTTCAAATTTAATGCTAGAATTAGAATTTAACTGTACCCTAGTGCCGTCCGTTAGGTTTACTACTAATGTTTCTCCAATACCCGTGCTATACGTAGAGATAGAAGAATTGGTAAAATTTAAATATAGGACAATTAGTACAGCGATTGAAGCGGCAAGACCACTTAAAACCCACCAATTAATTTTTTTAGTGGAAGGTTCCGTTTGTTGATGTTGGGGTAATTTTGAAGCTAAGTCTTGCCACGCAGTATCAATTTCAGATGCCTTTAACTCTTGCTCATTAAAGGTAATGCCAACTATACAATCTTTTGCTTCTGTAACAAGGGCTATTTTATCTGGATTATTGACAATCCACTTGTTCCAATATTCAATATCGTTTTGATTTAAACCCTTTGCCCAATTTACAAAAGAAGTGTCTTTTATTAAACTAGAAACAGAAAGCTCTTTATTATTAGCCATTTAACCGTGCAACTTTATGGTAAAGAGAGAAAATCTCAAAAATATACCCTAATAAAACGGAGCAAGTTAAAATATTTTAGTTGAAAATATATAATTCTTAAAAATGGAGAGGCCAATTAAATAAAAAAGGCTGCCAATTGGCAGCCTTTCCATGAATAACTCAAAAATAATTAGAAATCATAATTCATCTTAGAACTTGTAATTCACAGACAAATTAAACAGTGTCCCTAATTGACTAAAATGATAACCATCATACGTCATTTGGGAATATCTTTGGTTGAACGTAATTAAGTTAGATTGGGTCTTAACCTGTGCTGGGTCTGCAAGTAAAGTTTCACCTGCAGCATTTTCTGCTTTAAAACTCCATTCTGGTAGTACATTCAAAATGTTATTGATATTAAGTGCTAAGGTTAATTTATCCGTAGCGTTGTAGTTAAATCCTAAATCTGTTACAATTTTAGGTGTAAACTCTGTTCTAATATTTGGATCCATACCTTGCTGTTTAAAGGTAGTTTTACCAAAATATGTGTTGTTTAAAGAGATACCTAATTTATCTAATTGGTAATTAGCACCTAATATCCATTTTGTTCTGGGTCTAGAGGTAAAAAATAACGCCTCTTGCGTGTCATTAACAACTGACTGCCCAGCATTCTCTACCAAAGTTGGATTTTTTACCGCACCGTCTCTTTCGTTTTGAAAGGTGTAGTTTCCAGAAAGGTTAAAGTCCAAATCGCCTTTTCCAAGGGCAATATCTTTATAGCTCAATACAACATCTAATCCAGAAGTTCTAGTATCCAAAGCGTTTACAAAGAAACTTACGTCAGACAAATTATTATCTGACAATACTTGGTCTAAAGCGGTATTGCCGGCTTCTGTTGGTCCAATCTCTGTACTTAATACAATTCTATCTTTTACAGCTATGTTATAATAATCTAAGGTATAGCTAAAGTGATTGTTTATTTTACCACCAACACCAATGGTAAAGTTGTTGGAAGTTTCCGCGTCTAACTGTGGAATACCGAGTAATTGTGCTTGTGAGGAAACATTGTTGACCAAACCACCTACTTGAATTCCTTGACCTGGAATAAAGCTATATTGTGCTTTTTGGGTATAAATTTGATGTAGGGTAGGAGCTCTAAACCCAGATGAAATAGAACCTCTTAGGGTTAATGCATCACTAAATTTGTATCTAGAACTGAATTTATATACAAATGCACCGCCAAAGTCTGAATAGTTCTCTGCTCTTACGGTACCACTTAATAAGAAAGCATCGGTAACATCATAATCTAAACTAAAATAACCACCAATGTTGTAACGGTTAAATTTACCCGAATTTTGAGGTGTGTTACCTGCAAAAGAATCGGCACCACCGCCATCATAAGAGGCTAGGCCACCTTCTATTACTTCAAAAGTTTCTGTTCTGAACTCAGCACCAAACCCAATGCTTACCTTATCAGAAAGTAATCTAGAAATATCTATATTTCCAACATTGTGAGAAAAACGTGTGCCTCCTGGATCAAAAGAACGTGGAGAATTTTCTCTGTACAACTGAGAGCTTTCCGTAACCTCACCATCGTCTATGGTTCCGTTACCATTAGCATCTACCCATGTAGATGGGGAATACACAAAGTTTCTGTTGTGTGAGTTGTTTACTTTATAGGTTTGTAAATTTCCACCGGTAGTAAAACTTAAATCAACATTCCAGTCATTAATGGTAGAACGGAAACCTACAGTACCGTTATAATCACTCAATAAACCTTCAAAAGTTGGTAGGTAACCATCATAACCACCTGCTGTGTTCGGATTATTTCCGGGGAAAAAATCTGCCAAATATGGAAAATCATCAACCGTTCTCCAATAAGGAGTTCTGTAGTTGGCAAAACTATTTACGTTTTTATAAACGTAGGCCGCATTTGCATACAACTCTGTATTTTCACTAATATCGTAACCAAAATTTGCAGAGAATTTAGCAGCTGCTGTTTCTGGAGAACCATTTATGTTACCTGCATCAGGTCTTCTGCTTAAAAACTCTTGAACAGTAGCTAAATCTGCTCCAAAATCGCCAGCTTCTCCTTCTGCGTCAACAGTACCTGGTCTGTTAGCTAGGCTAACCTTAGAAAGGTCTACTGTATAATTTACAAACCCCTTGTTGTCTCCAATAGAGGTACCGTTATTCACTGCAATCCCATACATTTCTCCATCACCTTCTGAGGTAATACCACCTCTTAGCGTTGCAGAACCGGTTTCTGGACTATCTTTTAGAATAATGTTCATTACCCCAGCAATTGCATCAGAACCATATTGTGCGGAAGCACCATCTCTAAGTATTTCTACACGCTTTATAGCATCTGTAGGTATTGCAGAAATATCTGCACCGGTTTCACCACGACCGGGAGAAGTCTGGGTGTATAGTAGTGCACTTAAGTTTTTTCTTTTCCCGTTAATCAAAATCAACGTTCTACTTGGCCCCATGTTTCTAATTTCATAAGGGTCTAAAAGAGAAGTAGCATCGTTTACCGGTGTTTGTACCGTATTAAAAGATGGAATTTTGTACTGTAATGCTTTATCAAAAGTAACTTGCCCGGTAGAGGTTAGTTCTTTTGCCGGTAATACATCTACGGGCAACGGAGTGTCCGTATTACTTCTTGGAGCCGTTCTAGATCCAACAACAATAAATTCTTCTAATTGTACTCCTTCGCTCAAGGTTACATTGATGGTAGATTGTCCCGAAACTTTAATTTCATTGGTACCAAATCCAATATAACTAAAAACTAAAGTTGCATCATTAGCAACCGTAATGGAGTAATTCCCATCAAAATCAGAAGTTGTACCATTAGAAGTACCCTTTTCCAAAATGTTTACACCTGCTAAGGCAATGCCATTTTCATCTGTTACCTTACCAGTTACTACATTTTGATAACGATTAATGGAAACATTAATTTTTGTTTTTTCCTCCTTGTTTTCTGTAATCGGGTTTGAGGAAGCAATGGTTGCGGTAGGTAAAGCCACCATTGCTGCTGTGAGTAAGCCCCAATACGTTAATTTAGGTTTTTTCATAATATTTAGTATGAGTTAGATGTTCATACTAGAAAAATCAAATTGCATTTGATAGTAGCGCTATGGCACAATAAAGCAAGTTGAAATTTCAGTATTCAAACCTATAGAGCAAAAAAAATAGAAATATACCCTCGGTAGTGCGTAATTTATTTAAGAATAGATAGAATTTGGTCAGATTCTATGCATTTTCTCAATTTGGAAAATGCTTTTTGGAGGGTGTTAGAAACACTTTGAGTACTTATTCCCATAACCTCTGCTATTTGTTTAACAGAGAGGCTGTTGTAGAATTTCAAATATATCACTTCCTTTTGTCTTTCCGGAAGTAGGTTTAGGTGTTTAAGAAGTGTAGTGTTATCCGTAAAAGAATTTTTTTGATTTTTATGTAATTCTTCCTCCAAAAAGTTGAATACCTCACCCGTTTCAATTGATGTGGTCTGCTGTAAGGCCTTTCGTTGTTTGGTAATTTCTTTTAAAATTGTTCTTCTAAAAGAAATCATCAAATAGGCTTTTACATTTTCAACCTCAGAGAAATTAGCGGCGTTGGTATGTAAATAGACAAAGAAGTCTTGTAATGCCTCTTTAGTCATCTCTTGATTGCCAGATAATTTTAACCCATAAAAGTATAGGGGAGAGTAGTATTTTTTAAAAAGGCTCTTGAAAGCATCCTGCTTGCCTTTTTTAAATTCTGACCATAGTATTTGATCTAATACCTCCATTAATTATAGCTTCTCTTTGCTAAATGTATAAAATTATTTTAATGTTAATTATAGGTTAAAGACAGATTAACAAGAATAAACTATAAAATTGATGCCAAATATTAGTGAGAAGTACAGGGCTAAATTATATTTGTGGTTTAAATTTAATAATGGAAGAAAACGAAGAATATACTGGTATTTGGATGAAGATAGGTTGTTTTTTATCGGCCTTGGCACTATTAGGTATTGTTTTTCTTCTAGGTTACTTAGCTTATTCAATGTTTAATAGGTTATAGTATTAATTGTTTTCTTCAACTTATCTTTGCAGCCTTTAATAAACAAGCAATAAACTTCTCTAAATATGAAAGCAGGTATCGTAGGTTTACCTAACGTTGGAAAATCCACCCTTTTTAACTGTTTGTCCAATGCAAAGGCACAAAGTGCAAATTTTCCTTTTTGTACAATAGAACCAAATATTGGTGTGGTAAATGTTCCAGACCCGCGATTGGAAAAATTAGAATCGCTTGTTAATCCAGAAAGAGTGGTACCGGCCACGGTAGAGATAGTAGATATAGCCGGTTTGGTAAAAGGTGCAAGTAAGGGAGAAGGATTAGGAAACCAATTTCTTGGAAACATTAGGGAAACGGATGCAATTTTGCATGTTCTACGTTGTTTTGACAACGATAATGTTGTGCACGTAGATGGTTCTGTAGATCCCATTAGAGATAAAGAAACCATTGATATGGAATTGCAGTTAAAAGATTTAGAAAGTGTTGAGAAAAAACTTGACAAAGTAAAAAGAGCTGCAAGAACCGGTAATAAAGAAGCGCAAAAAGAAGAAGCTGTTTTAATACAACTAAAAGAAGGATTAGAAGCAGGCCAATCTGTACGTGCTATCATGGTGTCTGATGATGATAAAATTGAATTTGTAAAACCGTTACAGTTAATAACGGACAAACCCGTAATGTATGTTTGCAATGTAGACGAGGCGGCCGCAGTAGAAGGAAATGCTTACGTAGAAAAGGTTAAAGAAACCGTAAAAGACGAAAATGCAGAAGTTATTTTCTTAGCGGTAGGTACCGAGGCGGATATAAATGAACTAGATTCTTATGAAGAACGCCAAATGTTCTTGGAAGATTTAGGTTTAACAGAGCCTGGAGCTGCAAAATTAATTCGAGGTGCCTATAAGTTACTAGATTTGGAAACGTATTTTACAGCTGGTGTTAAAGAAGTAAGGGCTTGGACCATTCCCGTTGGAGCCACAGCACCACAAGCTGCGGGTGTAATACATACCGATTTTGAAAAAGGTTTTATTAGGGCAGAAGTAATTGCATATGAAGATTACGTTCAATTTGGTAGTGAATCTAAAGTTAAGGAGGCCGGTAAAATGCGTGTAGAAGGTAAAGAATACATTGTAAAGGATGGCGATGTTATGCATTTTAGGTTTAATGTTTAACCTTTGGGCATTCCATTTTAGTTCTAAAGTATAAAATCATATGTTTTTTACACAGTAGGTTAGTACTATGACTAAACCTACATCTAATAATCTTGGAATCTTAATTGGGTTGTTAGGAGTTGTTCTTTTTTCTTCTAAAGCTATTATGGTTAAGCTTGCGTATCTCTATAAAGTTGACACGTTAAGTCTTTTGCTTTTGAGAATGGGGTTCGCACTTCCCTTTTATATTGTTATCCTATGTTATTTGGAGTATAAGCAACCCCAAAAAATCAGGGCTAAAACCTTTTTGTGGTTGGTGTTGTTTGGTTTTGTGGGCTATTACTTGGCCAGCTATTTTGATTTTTTAGGTCTAAAATATATAAAGGCTGGTCTGGAGCGCATCATCTTATTTATTTACCCCACAATAGTTGTGCTGCTATCTTACGTATTTTTAAAGGTAAAGGTTTCTAAAAAACAGAAAATAGCCATAGGAATTACTTATTTGGGAGTGTTAATTACATTTTGGAATGAGTTAAGTGTTACTGGAAATAATGTCTGGCTAGGAGCGCTTCTGGTTGTATTAAGTGCAATAACATATGCCTCTTATTTGGTAGGTAGTGGTTGGTTAATTCCAAAATTAGGGGTTTTACGTTTTACTTGCTACGCAATGCTAGTTTCTACTTTTTGTATTCTAATTCACTACATTGCGGTAAATCCTTTAAATACGGTTCTTAATTTACCTTACCCCGTTTATGCCTACGGCTTTGGAATGGCTATTGTTGCCACATTAATTCCTTCGTTTTTGGTTTCTTGGTCTATAAAAACCATTGGCGCCAATAATTTTTCAATTCTTGGTAGCGTAGGGCCAATTTCTACAATAGTATTGGCCTACCTTTTTTTAGAAGAAAAACTATCTTGGTTGCAGCTTTTAGGAATGTTAGTGGTTATTGTGGGAATTATTTATTTATCAATCAATAAACAAAAACGTTGATAATCACATATCAACAATAGCAGCTTTTTATTTGTTGATTAAATTATAGCGCTCCCATTTTTATTTTTCGTACATAATTTTATATTCGTTGGGATAATCCTACTACATAATGGCACAAACTCAATATACCGAAGATAATATTCGCTCGTTAGACTGGAAAGAGCATATTCGTATGCGACCCGGTATGTATATTGGTAAATTGGGCGATGGTTCTTCTGCAGATGATGGTATTTACATACTTTTAAAGGAGGTTTTAGACAACAGTATTGATGAATTTGTCATGGGTACTGGTAAAACCATCGAAATTACTATTAAGGACAACACGGTAAAGGTTAGGGATTATGGTCGTGGTATTCCTTTAGGCAAGGTGGTAGATGTAGTGTCTAAAATGAATACGGGAGGTAAGTATGACACCCGTGCATTTAAAAAATCAGTTGGTCTAAATGGTGTGGGTACCAAAGCGGTTAATGCTTTATCTACTTTTTTCAAGGTAGAATCCGTAAGGGATGGTCAGGCCAAAAGTGCTGAATTTTCTGTTGGAAATTTGGTAGAGGAGGAGTTGGTAGATTCTACAAAGCGTAAAGGGACAATGGTAACCTTTACCCCGGACGAGACTATTTTTAAAAAGTACAAGTATAGAAACGAGTATGTAGAGCGCATGCTCAAAAACTATGTGTACCTAAACCCTGGGTTAACCATTGTTTTTAATGGCGAAAAATATTATTCAGAAAACGGTCTTAAAGATTTATTGGAAGACAACAATAATGAAGACGATTTTCTGTATCCAATTATCCATTTAAAAGGAAATGATATTGAAATTGCCATTACGCATAGTAAAACACAATATAGTGAGTCCTATCATTCTTTTGTAAATGGCCAACACACTACGCAAGGGGGTACACACCAAGCTGCTTTTAGGGAAGCTGTGGTAAAAACGGTTAGAGACCATTTTGGTAAAAACTACGATGCATCAGACGTTAGAAAGTCTATAATTTCTGCTATTTCCATTAAAGTAATGGAACCAGTTTTTGAAAGCCAAACCAAAACCAAGTTGGGGTCTACGGATATGGGGGGGGACCTGCCCACGGTTAGAACGTATATTAACGATTTTGTTGGGAAATATCTAGACAATTACCTCCATAAAAACCCTGAAACAAGAGATGTCTTACAACGTAAGATAGTGCAGGCAGAAAAGGAGCGTAAGGAACTATCTGGCATACGTAAATTAGCAAGGGAAAGAGCTAAAAAGGCAAGTCTGCACAATAAAAAACTGCGAGACTGTAGAGTGCATTTAGGGGACATGAAAAACGATAGGCGCTTAGAAACCACTTTGTTTATAACAGAGGGAGACTCTGCTTCTGGCTCTATTACCAAGTCTAGGGACGTAAATACACAGGCTGTATTTAGTTTAAGGGGTAAACCTTTGAACTCTTATGGGATGAGCAAAAAAATTGTTTATGAAAACGAAGAATTTAACCTCTTACAAGCAGCCTTAAATATAGAAGATTCTTTAGAAGACCTGAGGTATAATAATATTGTTATTGCTACGGATGCAGATGTAGATGGTATGCATATTAGATTGTTGCTGATCACTTTCTTTTTGCAATTTTTTCCTGAATTAATACGAGAAAATCACCTTTATATACTACAAACACCGTTATTTAGGGTAAGAAATAAGAAAGAGACAATTTACTGTTATAGCGATGAAGAAAAGGTAAATGCCATAGAAAAGTTAAGCGGTAAACCAGAAATAACACGATTTAAAGGTTTAGGGGAAATTTCACCAGATGAATTTCAACATTTTATTGGAGACGATATTCGTCTAGAACCTGTGATGTTGGATAAAGCGATGTCTATAGACCAATTATTACAGTTCTATATGGGTAAGAATACACCAGACCGTCAAAAATTCATCATAAACAATCTTAAAGTAGAGCTAGACCTAGTAGAAGAGAACTAACCCAATACCATTATACCAAACTAATCTTTCAATGGAAGAAAATGAAGCCTTGAACAATGGCGAAGGACAATCGGAAAATCAACAAGAAGAGGCATTAACCCGGGTAACGGGTATGTACAAAGATTGGTTTTTAGATTATGCATCCTATGTAATATTAGAACGTGCCGTGCCTGCAATTGAAGATGGTTTTAAGCCGGTTCAACGTAGAATTATGCATTCGCTTAAAGAGCTAGATGATGGTAGGTATAACAAGGTTGCCAATGTAGTAGGGCATACGATGCAATACCATCCTCATGGTGATGCCAGTATTGGTGATGCAATGGTTCAAATTGGCCAAAAAGATTTATTGATTGATACTCAGGGAAACTGGGGAAATATATTAACAGGAGATGGTGCTGCTGCATCACGTTATATAGAGGCCAGACTATCTAAATTTGCGTTAGATGTTGTATTTAGTCCTAAAATAACCGAGTGGCAACAGTCTTATGATGGTCGTAAAAAAGAGCCTGTAAACCTTCCGGTTAAGTTTCCACTATTGTTGGCGCAGGGTGCAGAAGGGATTGCGGTAGGTTTATCTACCAAAATTTTACCACATAATTTTAATGAGCTTATAGATGCCTCTATAAATCATTTAAAAGGTAGGAGTTTTAAGTTGTATCCAGACTTTCCCACTGCAGGTATTATAGATGTAAGCAATTATAATGATGGTCTTAGGGGTGGTAAAATACGTGTAAGGGCTAAAATTGATAGTTTAGACAAGAATACACTGGTAATTAAGGAGATACCCTATGGCACAAACACCTCTTCCTTAATCGATTCCATCTTAAAAGCTAACGATAAGGGCAAAATCAAGGTTAAGAAAATTGAAGACAATACTGCGGCAGAGGTGGAGATTTTGGTGCATTTGCCAAGCGGGCTTTCTCCAGATAAAAGTATTGATGCTTTATATGCATTTACATCTTGCGAGTCGTCTATATCTCCATTAGCGTGTATTATTGAAAACAATAAGCCCGTATTTATGGGGGTTTCTGAAATTCTAAAGCGTTCCACGGATAACACCGTGAATATGCTAAAACAAGAGTTGGAAATTCAGCTGCATGAGCTAGAGGAGCAATGGCATTTTTCTTCCTTGGAACGCATTTTTATTGAAAATAGGATTTACCGCGAAATAGAAGAAGAAGAAACTTGGGAAGGGGTTATAGCGGCTATAGATAAAGGTTTGCAGCCACATATAGGTCACCTTAAAAGAGCTATAACCGAAGATGATATTGTTCGTTTAACAGAAATTCGTATCAAACGCATATCTAAATTTGATTTGGATAAGGCGAAACAATATCTAGAGAGCTTAGAAGATCGCATTGCAGAAACTAAACATCATCTAGATAATTTAATCGATTTTGCAATTGCCTATTTTAAAGAGTTAAAAACTAAGTACGGTAAAGGTAGGGAGCGTAAATCTGAGATTAGAATCTTTGACGATATTGAAGCAACCAAAGTGGTTATAAGGAACACCAAGCTTTATGTAAATAGGGAAGAGGGTTTCATTGGTACATCATTAAGAAGAGATGAATATGTTACAGATTGTAGCGATATTGATGATATAATTGTCTTTACACAATCTGGGAAAATGATGGTGACCAAGGTTGATAGTAAAACATTTGTAGAGAAAGGAATTATACATGTGGCTGTCTTTAAGAAAAAAGACAAGCGTACAACCTATAATATGGTCTATAAAGACGGCAAAGGTGGCCCCAGTTATATTAAGCGATTTAATGTAACAAGTATAACCAGGGATAAAATGTATGATTTAACCAATGGGAAAGCTGGAAGTGAATTATTATACTTTTCTGCTAACCCTAATGGTGAAGCAGAAGTAATTACCGTACACTTAAGGCAATCTGGTAGTATTAAAAAGTTGAAGTGGGACATTGATTTTGCCGATATTCTTATTAAGGGAAGAAGCTCTAAAGGAAATACGGTTTCTAAGTATGCGGTAAAACGTATTGAACTTAAGGAAAAGGGTGTTTCCACATTAAAACCAAGAAAAATTTGGTTCGATGATGTTGTGCGCCGTCTAAATACCGATGAGCGAGGCGAGCTTTTAGGTGCTTTTAAAGGAGAAGATTTGCTCTTGGTGGCCAATAAGAAGGGTATTGTTAAAACCATTACCCCAGATTTAAATACACGCTTTGATGACGATATGATTATTTTGGAAAAATGGGTTCCGGAAAAGCCCATCTCAGTAATCTATTATGATGGTGAAAAAGAAAGATATTACCTAAAACGTTTTTTAATAGAAAACACAAACAAAGAAGAGCTCATAATCAGTGAGCACCCTAAAACACAACTAGAGCTAATCTTAACGGATTGGAGGCCTATGGTAGAGTTGGAGTTCATAAAGCCAAGAGGAAAAGACCCTAAACCCAATGAGACGGTAAATGTAGAAGAATTTATAGCTGTTAAGGGAATTAAAGCGCAAGGCAACCAATTAACCACAGATAAACTAAAACACGTAAATGTATTGGAAGCTTTACCATATGAAGTAGAAGAAGAAATAGCGGAAGTTGAAGAGAATAGTAATGACGCTATAAGCGAGGACAATACCAAAATTGATACAAACAATGACGAATCTGACCAAACAACGTTGTTTTAGATCAATATTAAATATATCTTACCATCCTTGAATAATAACACTAATTACATTTTTTAATTTATGGATTTTACAAACCCGTTAGTATACGGTGTGCCAGTATTTATTGCTTTTATATTGGTAGAGCTTACGTATAGTAAGACACATGGAGATGATCATATTTACGAATGGAAAGATTTGGCCGCTAGTGGATTTATGGGAATTGGTTCGGCAATTTTAGGACCTCTGTTTAAAGTGATTTTTATGGTGGTGTTATTCAATGCTACCTATAACTTTTTTAATCCAGAAAGCATAGAAGGGGTACGCACCAATATTTTGGGTTACCAATCTTTTGGTTATGCTTGGTATGTTTGGTTGCTTTGTATGCTGGCAGATGACTTTACATATTATTGGTTTCATAGAGCTAATCATGAAATTAGGGTTTTATGGGCTGCACATATTGTTCACCATTCTTCAGATAACTTTAACCTAGGTACTGCTATTCGTAATGGTTGGTTTACAATTCTTTACAAACCTTTATTTTATATGTGGATGCCAGCAATAGGTTTTCCGCCAGAAATGGTAATTGTTTGCCTGGGTATAGAAGCGCTATGGCAGTTTCAATTGCATTCTCAATATATACCTAAGATGGGGTTTTTAGAGAAAATCCTTAATACGCACACTATGCATCAAGTACATCATGCGCAGAACGTAGAATATTTAGATAAAAATCACGGTGGTTTTCTAAACATATTTGATAAACTATTTGGTACTTGGAAAGAATATGATGAAGAAATAGAGGTGAAGTATGGCGTAATACATGCACCAAACTCTTACAATCCCATAGTGATTTTAACGCATGAGTTTAAAGATATATGGAACGATGTTAAAAAGGTAGATAAGCTTTCGCATAAGCTAATGTACATATTTGGCCCTCCTGGTTGGAGCCATGATGGTAGCACCATGACTGTTAAACAACAACAAGCAGAGTTTAAAGAGAAAAAGAAAAAAGGTTTTGCATTTAAGCGACCTAATTAAATAAAAAAGGTGCTATGTATATCGCACCTTTTTTATTTAATATCTTTTATTTGACAATAGATTCTTTAAAATTATTCCCTAAAAGCGGTTCCTTTTAATTTATTGGTTTCATCAACAGCACTAAATTCAAAAGTATAAGAACTGTCCGTTGTTGTCAAAATTTTTACATGTATTGCTTTTTCTTCGGACCTGTTTTTCGGATTGGTGTTTTTTAAAACGCATTCGCAATCATTTATCCATCTTACAGAACTAGTATCTATATTTCCGTTGAAATAATCCACTTCAAATTCGTTATTTCTGATGAACCTAGTTCGTAGTGTATCACCGTTTACAATACTAGAAAAAGAATACGTACCCGTTTGGTGTTTTTTACAATCCCTTTCGGGTTGCTTTAAGCATGAAGTAAATAAAAATATAAAGACAATAGGGGAAAGGTACTTCATAATCAATTTTTAATTTAAGATTACAAAAATACCTTAAATTTTAGGCAAATAAGATTCGAATGTTCCATCCTCGTAAAAAATTACAACGTTTTTAACAGCTACTGATTTTCTTTTCTCAGCATCCTGTTCTGTTGTCCTCTCGTTAATTGGTTCTTGCATCTTTTGCGAATTAGAAGTTGCGCATATATTACCCTTACCATATAAAAACCAGTGAAGATTAATATCTGGATAAGCTTCAAACAGCTTTAATATAAAATCCAAACTAGGTTTGTTTCTACCTGATAAAATGTGCGAAATGCTAGAACGCGGCACCCCAATTTTATCGGCAAAGCTAGATGCTGTTTCATCGTAATAGGAAATTACTTCTTTTATTCTATCTAACATACTTGTTTACAAATGTAAATTATTGGTAAATATCTAAAATATATACCAATTTTTTCAAACTTTTTCTAGACAAATATGTTTAAATAAAAATTATATGTAAAATATTATAAAATATTGAAATACAAATTTATACATGAAGTAACTAAATATAATTTACAATTGTAAATAGGTTGGGCGGAATTATAGAATTGTACGTTTTTATAATTTGACTATGGTTATTGTTTAAAATGTTTGGAAAATTATTTTTTTTGTGTCGATAATCGGGAAAAACTTACATTATACTCAAAAAACCACACATTTTATTATGTTATATTTCTTAATTAATTACTTTTACTGCAAAATATTTTAATAATGAGTAAAGTTAAGCTTGACGAAATAGACCATCAGATATTAGATATGCTGATTGACAATACGAGAACTCCTTTTACGGATATCGCAAAAAAATTGTTGATTTCTGCTGGTACTGTTCACGTTAGAGTAAAGAAAATGGAAGAAGCGGGTATTATTAAAGGTTCTTCCTTAACCTTAGATTATGTAAAATTAGGTTACTCTTTTATTGCCTACGTAGGCATCTTTTTGGAGAAGACACATCAAACTAAATTTGTATTGGAGCGTTTGTCTCAGATACCATATGTGACAGTTGCTCACATTACCACAGGTAAATTCAATATCTTTTGTAAAATACGTGCAAGAGATACAACTCATGCTAAAAACATAATTTTTAAAAT
This sequence comes from Croceivirga sp. ABH4_376, assembly GCF_056160685.1. Classification (NCBI taxonomy): domain Bacteria; kingdom Pseudomonadati; phylum Bacteroidota; class Flavobacteriia; order Flavobacteriales; family Flavobacteriaceae; genus Croceivirga; species Croceivirga sp. ABH4_376. The sequence continues at coordinate 205,960 of NZ_JBSWXQ010000002.1, forward strand.
TGATGATATTGATGGTATCAGTAGAACTGAGACTATGATTTCTCTTGAGGAAAGTATTAACGACAAAAAGCGTTTAATGCATACAATATTTAATGAACTTTAGAATTGAAAGCATCTAATTTACCGGAAATAGAATATCCAGAATTCTACAAACCTTATATAGTTGCTTTAAAAGATTTGGAATTGGATCAGGTTTTGATTCATTCCAAATCTTCTTTTTTAGATACTATGTCACTTTTAAAGGAGGCTGATTTAAATTTTAGGTACGCTAAAGGAAAATGGTCGGTAGCAGAATTAATAATTCATATTATTGATACAGAACGCATTTTTCAATACAGGGTATTAAGGCTGGCTCGTAATGATAAAACTCAATTACCTGGTTTTGAACAGGACGATTATATCAATTTTAGTAATGCAGAAAATAGAACGCTAAAAAGTTTAATTAGAGAATTTGAAGTGGTACGGGATTCAAGTATTTTATTGCAAAAAAGCTTAACCCAATCTTCATTAGAATTTATAGGCAAGGTAAGCGGTGGTTCAATGTCCGTACGCGCAATACTTTTCATGCTAGCCGGTCATGTGGTCCACCATGAAAAAATATTGCGAGAACGCTATTTAAACCTTTAATCTGTTAAAGGCAAATCTGCTTCACCTAACTCCTTGCTTAACTCCGTTTCAATTACTTTATCAAAGTTCTCAATAAAGGAAGTAAGACTATTGCTGATTTTGACGAGGTAGACGGTATCTTCTGTTTTTACTTCTACGGCTTCAATTATTTCACCATTTGGTTTTTTTAAGGTATAGATATCTTCATCACCATAGCCATGAGGATATTTATCTAATAATAAAGAAGCTTTTTTGTGGTCTAAATTCTTGTAACTAATAATTTTTCGCTGCATGGTTTACTGTGGTTTAGGTTATACACCTAAGCTACTAAAAACCAATGTGCTCTGTTTAATATTAGTTGTAAAAGCTTAATTTTTTGTTGGCTAACTTAGTGTAATTTGTAGTATGTAAAAGCTTCGTCAATTAATTCATCCGGAACTTTTACATCTACCACAGCATCTCCAATTTCATTTAATAGTACAAAATTAATATTGCCATGGCTATTCTTTTTATCATGGATTAGTAGCGATTTAATCTTCGATATTTCAGCAATTGAAATGGCTACTTTAGGATAAAACCTTAAAAAAGTTTCTTTTATTTCATCTAAATCCAATTTTGATAACCCGGTTAACTTGTGTGCCAGATAGGCTTCTAAAATCATACCTATAGCTATAGCCTCGCCATGTAATAGGGTTTCTCTATCTGTGGATTCTAGAAAATAAGATTCTACTGCATGCCCTAGGGTATGTCCAAAATTGAGCTTTTTACGAACACTATTTTCTCTTGGATCTTCGGTAACAATATCGCTCTTTATTTTTACCGATTTAAGAATAGACTTTGCATCCTTACTTACACCATTATTTCTTAAAGTATTCCAATACTCCCTATCCACAATTAACCCATGTTTAAGCATTTCTGCAAAACCACTAATAACTTCTCTTTCTGGTAAAGTTTTTAGAAAACTGGGTAAAACTAGAACCATTTTTGGTTGTTGTATTACTCCTATCTGATTCTTAAGAGGACCAAGGTCCACGCCATTTTTGCCCCCAACGGAAGCGTCTACCATAGCTAGTAATGTGGTAGGTATATTTATAAAATCTATTCCCCTTTTAAAGGTGCAGGCAACAAAACCACCTAAATCAGTTACAACTCCGCCTCCTAAATTTATTAATAAACTCTTCCGGTCGCCACCTAAATTAGATAACGATTCCCAAACTTTAAGACAGGTTTCTATATGTTTGTTGGGTTCTCCCGGGGCAATTGTAATTATGGCATCTACTTCACCATTAAACATCTTGTGGAACAATGGTAGGCAATGTTTATTGGTGTTCTCATCTACCAAAACAAATATTTTGGAATAAGAATTAGCTATAATACTTTGGTTTAAAGCTTCTTTAGCAACCGCATCAAAATGTACCTCATGAGAGGCTGTAATTAGAGACTGCATAGTTTAGTTTTATTTTCAAAGAAAGAAATATTTTGAAGATATATTTATGTATTCCTTGCTTATATTCGCAACTTTATTGAATGTGTAAAAATGAAGCAAATTTTTGAGGATACTTCAATTGCTTTTCGTCTTAAAAGTGATTCTGAATTAGAGCGAGCTTATTTTTTATTTAAACTAATTGCAAACCAACCTTTGGTTAAAATTGGCACAGCGGTAACCAACTTTGCATTGAATGCACATTTACCCGTAGAAGGTTTAATAAGAGCAACTGTTTTTGATCATTTCTGTGGAGGTGTAAATGAAAAAGATTGTATGTCTGTAATTGATAACATGTATGGTGCAGGTGTTTACTCCATTCTTGATTATTCTGTAGAGGGTAAAACGGTAGAGAATCAATTAGACCATGCTTTAGAAAAAATTTTAAAGGTTTTAGACTTTGTTAAGGAAAAACAAGCCATACCATTTGCAGTTTTTAAGCCCACTGCTTTTGCACGTTTTGGGCTATTAGAAAAGGTTAACCAAAAAGTAAATCTTTCTGAGGATGAAAAGGCGGAATGGCAACGAGTGGTTAACCGGTATGATCAAGTTTGTAAAAAAGCACATCAGTTAGATGTTTCTTTATTAATAGACGCTGAAGAAAGCTGGATACAAGAAGCAGCTGACACTTTGGCTTGGGAAATGATGTTAAAGTATAATAAAGAAAAACCTGTAGTTTTTAATACCGCGCAACTGTACCGCTGGGATCGTTTGGAATTCTTGAATAGCTTATACCAAAATGCCAAAGAGCATGGTATTAAAGTTGGTATAAAGGCAGTTAGGGGTGCTTATATGGAAAAGGAGAACAGTAGGGCAGAAGAGCATAATTACAAAAGCCCTATTTGCGAATCCAAACAAGCTACGGACGTAAACTTTGATGAAGGCATTGAATTCATGGCAGAGCGTTTAGACGTATTTACCATCTTTGCAGGCACCCATAATGAAGCGAGTTCTTATAAGCTAATGCAAATTATGGCGGATAAGGGTATTGACCACAATGACCAGTCCATATGGTTTGGTCAACTATATGGCATGAGCGATAACATTAGTTATAATTTAGCGGCTTATGGATATAACGCCGCAAAATACTTGCCTTACGGTCCGGTAAGAGATGTTATGCCTTATTTAATTAGAAGGGCAGAGGAGAATACTTCGGTTGCCGGACAGACCTCTAGAGAATTAGAGCTACTTAGAAAAGAACGAAATAGACGAAGAATGTAGGTTTAAGGATTACTAATTGTAACCTTGTCTTTACAATTGGTTGCTTTGATTTTTTCGCCCTTATCATTTTCTATAATATAAAATTTACAAGGTTCGGCTTTGGTGTCACTTGCGCCAAAGTCAACATTGCCTTCCTTAAAAAAGGCTTTCCAGGCAATACTGTCATTAGCTAGAAACTGCTCCACATTATCTTCATAAACAAATGTTTTGCTTCTAATGTCTTTTAGCACTCTGCAATTAGGTAAATAACAAAAGTCTAAAGATTTGCCGCCAGAAGTTTGCTTAAGAATAAAGACGAAAAAAACCAATCCTATGGACAGTCCTACTAGGTACCAGCCTAAACGTTTAATAAATCCGAACATCCTTAAAAAATCAAGAAATTAATATCATTGTACGAAAGTCCGAACCAATCGCCAACACTTTTATTAGTTAAAATACCATGATACATATAAAGGCCATTACGTAAGCCGCGGTCAAAACGCAGCGAATTTTCTAACCCACCATCTTCTCCTATTTTTAAAAGATACGGTGTAAAAATATTACTTATAGAAATAGAAGAAGTTCTTGGATATCTAGACGGTATATTAGGAACACCGTAGTGTAAAACGCCATACTTTTCTAAAACTGGCTTTTTGTGGGTAGTAATTTCTGAAGATTCAAAACAACCACCCATATCTATACTTACATCTATGATTACCGCCCCTTTTTTCATATGCTCCACCATAGTGTTGGTAACTACTACTGGTGAACGGTCTTTACCCCTTACGGCTCCAATAGCAACATCGCACCTTTTTAGGGCTTTAAGCAAGTTTTTAGGCTGTATGGTAGAAGTGTATACAGTCTGATTTAAATTGGTCTGGATATTTCTGAGTTTGGTTATGCTGTTATCAAAGATTTTTATATTGGCACCTAATCCCAAAGCGGATCGGGCAGCAAATTGCCCTACAGTACCAGCCCCTATGATAACAACTTCAACTGGAGGTACGCCACTAATATTACCAAACATAAGACCATTGCCACCATTTGAAGTAGCCATTAGTTCCGAAGCAATAAGTATGGAAGATATTCCAGCAATTTCACTTAAGGATCTGACGGCTGGGTACTTTCCATCCTCATCCCTAATATACTCAAAAGCAATTGCGGTTATTCTTTTTTTTGCCAATGCTTCAAAATACTTTTTCTCTTGTGTTTTAATCTGTAAAGCAGAAATTATTATGGTTTGCGGATTAATCAGTTCAATTTCAGCCAGGGTAGGAGGTTCCACCTTTAAAATTAAAGGGCAGGAAAATACTTTCTTAATATCATTAGTAATTTCTCCGCCGGCATTGGTATAGTCAATATCTGTATAATTGGCAGCTTCGCCTGCACCTGATTCAATTAAGACACGATGTCCATTGGATGTTAATGCATTGACGGCATCCGGTGTTAAGCAAATTCTTTTTTCTTGATATTGATTTTCTTTAGGTAAACCTATAAAGAGCTCTCCTTTTTGTTTTAATATTTCTAAAGTTTCTTCTTGTGGTAAAAGTTGTTGTTTACTAAAAGGAAAGGGTTGGTCCATAAATCTATCGCACTAGGAAGACAAATTTACATTTTTTTTAAAAGGGCGGCTTTTTGTTGTTCTAGCTTTTCCCATTCTTTTTTAAGTGCTTCTTTTTCCTTTAAAAATTTTAATTCTTGGTCCATGGCTTTTAAATCAATACCATGCACATATTTATCAACTAATTTAAGTCGAATAAAATATATAATGGGCGTGATTACCATGTTTATAGCAACAATATATAAAATCTCATTTTCGTCTACAATATTGGATTCAAATGTTATTGCAGAAAGAAGCTGAAAAGCATACATCGTAATTGGTATTATAATTGCATGATACCACCACTCTTTACAGGTTATAAACCATATAAATAATAGCATTAAGGGGATATATTTACTCAAGTAGTAATAAATAGCATTATTAATATCCTCAAAACCATTTGCATCTAATTTTATTCCTAAAAAATATGTTTCTTGAATTCCATCGGGAATGTATTTCCAAGCATAATGAATTAAAGGAGATATAATAATAAAGACTGAAATCAATCCTTCGATTAAAAATTTATTTCTAAGTGTGTTTTTTTTTGCCATACAGTAATGATAACTAAGAAACTTTAAAATTATTGTTCAAAAAAAAAGCTCCATACTAATGGAGCTTTTTAATTCAGAAAGGATGCAAATTAAAATTTTTTATATCCTTTTTTCTTGACGCTGGCTTCTTGTTTAACAGTGTCTTCGTTAAGAACTGTAGTTGAAACAGTCGCCATGGCTAAAAATGCTACAGCCATCATGCCAAATAATACTTTTTTAGTGTTCATCGTAATAAAAGTAATTGGTTAATAAATAAATTGAATCAATTCACAACAAATGTAGGAAAATATTTCACCTAAAAAGCGTTTAGTCGACATATTTTGCTTTTTAACGATAATATCATCTATTCATCGAGGGAATTTTTGTTACCCTGAATATAGAAAAAATCTATTTAAGAAAAAATTAATACTCGATAGACCTTGTATTTTCATCGATAAACGACAGCTTTATAATAGACCTAACCGTTGGTAGTAAATTAGCTATTACATCTGGCCACTCTATGAAAACATATTTGCCTGAATATAAATACTCTTCAATCCCTAAATCAAACGCTTCTTCTTCTGAGTTTAAACGATAACAATCAAAATGGTAAGCTACTACATCACCATTTTCATTATGGTATTCACTTACAATTCCAAATGTTGGACTGTTCCCTTGGTCAACCACCTTTAATTCTTTTAAAAGATGTTTAATGGTCGTAGTCTTACCTGCTCCCATTTCACCTTTAAAACACAGTATTTTTTCATCTATATCGGTTAATAATATTTTTGCGATGTTAGGTAGCTCACTTTTATTAAAATTGATTTTTGGCATCTTACTTTGGGTCTAAAACAATAAAGGGTACAATCATTTCTTCTAAAGATATACCCCCATGCTGGTACGTATTTCTATAATAGCTAACATAATGGTTGTAGTTATTTGGGTAGGCAAAAAACAAATCGTTTTTAGCAAAAATATAGGAACTACTTACATTAATTGCCGGTAATTGTATATTAGCAGGATTAGTTGCCGATAAAACATCTTTTTCATTGTATGTTAGGCTTTTACCGGTTTTATACCTAAGGTTTAGGCTTGTTTGTTTGTCGCCTATAACTTTTGAGGGTTGTTTAACGTTAATGGTGCCATGATCCGTTGTTATTATTAATTTTAATCCCAACTGCTGGGCTTGCTGTATAATTTCTAAAAGGGGACTGTTTTTAAACCAACTTAAGGTTAAACTACGGTAAGCTTTATCGTCGCCGGCCAACTCTTGTATTACATCCATTTCAGTTTTTGCGTGCGAAAGCATATCCACAAAATTATAAACAACCACGGTTAAATCATTGTTTTTTTGACTATTGAAATTAGAGGCCAAATGTTTCCCTTGTTTTAAGCTGCTAATTTTATGATATTCCCAATTAATATCTAGTTTCAGTCGTTTTAATTGTGCGCCTAAAAAGTCGGCTTCGTGTAGATTTTTCCCTCCGTCATCCGTATCGTTTTTCCACCAATTTGGATGTTTTTTGGACATTTCCAATGGGGTTAATCCAGAAAAAATGGAGTTTCTGGCATATTGTGTTGCGGTAGGTAAAATAGAAAAATAGGCATTTTCCTGTCTTTTTTTATAATAGTTGCCCAGCGTTTCTTCAAATGCATACCATTGGTCATATCTTAAGTTGTCTATTACAATTAAAAGAGTCTTGTTTTCTTTGATTTCTGGTGAAATCAAAGTTTTAAATAAGTTATGGCTTAATATAGGTCCTTTACCAGAAAACCAATCTGGGTAGTTGGCATCTATAAACTTGCTAAATTGGGTGTTTGCCTCGATTTTTTGAGAATTGAGTATTTCGCACATGCTGTTATCTTCAATGTCTTCTAATTGAAGCTCCCAGTATATTAGTTTTTTATATAGGTCTACCCATTCCTCCCAGGTATTAACCATAGCCAAGTCCATAGCTATTTTTCTAAACTCTTGCTGATAGTTTGCAGTTGTTCTTTCAGAAACTAATCTAGAATGGTCTAAATTCTTTTTTAAAGAAAGTAGTATCTGATTTGGATTAACAGGTTTTATAAGATAGTCTGCAATTTTGCTGCCAATGGCTTCTTCCATTATATATTCTTCCTCACTTTTAGTAATCATAACAATTGGTAAGGTGCTGTCTATAAGCTTAATTTCAGAGAGGGTTTCTAAACCACTAAGACCAGGCATGTTTTCATCTAAAAAAACAATATCAAAATTGTTTTCCTTTACTTCGGCAAGGGCTTCTTGTCCACTTGGTGCGCTAATTACCTTGTATCCTTTTTTTTCCAAAAAAAGTATATGGGGTTTTAACAAGTCAATTTCGTCATCGACCCATAAAATGATAAATTCTTTCATTTCAAATTTTAACTGTGCTTTTCTTATAACTTTTTTTTTGGTCTTGGTAAGGTATGTAAAGAAACGAACAAACCATTTAATGGAGTGTGTTATCTTTGTTAGGTAAAAATATAAACCTTGGCACAGACCAACAAGCTCAAAATATTTAATGACCCAATTTACGGGTTTATAGGAACGCCTAACGAACTAATTTTTAACTTAATAGCTCATCCTTATTTTCAACGGTTAAGGCGTATTAGCCAAATGGGGCTATCCTATTTGGTGTATCCAGGGGCACACCATACTAGGTTCCATCATGCTTTGGGTTGCATGCATCTTATGCGAAAAGCAATTGAAATTCTTCGATTTAAGCAGGTGACTATTTCTAAAGAAGAAGAGAACGCTCTATTATGTGCTATTTTGTTGCATGATATTGGCCATGGACCTTTCTCGCACGCACTGGAACATACTTTGGTTTTAGGGCATAGTCACGAAAGTCTTTCCCTTCGATTAATGGAGGAGTTGAATAAAGAATTTAATGGGCAATTAACTTTAGCAATTAGAATATTTCAAAATAATCACGATAAGAAGTTTTTAAATCAGCTTGTATCCAGTCAATTAGATATGGATCGGTTAGATTATTTAAGAAGAGATAGTTTTTATACTGGGGTTACCGAAGGTAATATTAGTTCTGAACGATTAATTACCATGCTCAATGTAAAGAATAACGAGCTGGTTGTAGAGGAAAAAGGATTGTATTCTGTTGAAAAATTCTTAATGGCGAGGAGATTTATGTATTGGCAGGTTTATTTACATAAAACTAGTTTGGCTGCAGAACAACTTTTGGTGCGTATCATGAATAGGGCAAGAGAACTTGCTGATAGCGGTGTTAAACTAAACGTTTCTAAAACACTTGAATTTTTCATTACCAGAAAAGAGGAAGCGCTACTTGATCAAGAAGTTTTATTAATGTTTACCCAGTTAGACGATGTGGATGTGCTAGCAGCTCTTAAAGGTTGGCAGTTTCATGAAGATTTCATCCTTTCGGAATTATCAAAAATTATTCTGAATAGAAACTTATTAAAGGTAAAAGTTAAAAACAAACCATTTAATCAAGTAAAACTAAATCATAAAAGAGAACTGGTTAAAAAGCAGTTTGATCTAGATGATTCACAATTGGATTATTTTGTTTTTACTGGAGCTGTAGGTAATCAGGCTTATAATAAAGAAAGTGAGAACATACACATTCTTTCAAAAAATGGAAAGTTGGTAGATGTTGCAAAAGCATCGGATCACTTTAATTTGGCGGCACTTTCAGAAAAAGTAACCAAATACTATGCATGCTACCCTAAGATAAGCGTATAACAAATTTTCTTACTTTTGCGGCAATGAAATTTACAGCCACTCAAATAGCCGGCATTTTAGAAGGAGAGGTTCTGGGTAATCCTGAAATCACCGTTCATAAACTTTCTAAAATTGAAGAAGGAGAAAATGGTTCTTTAACCTTTTTAGCAAATCCAAAATATACCCATTATATATACAGTACTAAAGCATCGGTTACCATAGTTAATAAAGACTTTGAACCAGAGCAAGATTTGAGTACCACACTTATTAAGGTAGAGGATGCCTATAATGCATTCTCTAAGCTTCTAGAATATTACAATCAAGTTAAAAACAATAAAGTAGGTATAGAGAATCCATCCTATGTTGCGGAAAGTGCTACTTATGGAACAGACATTTACCTTGGTGCTTTTGCATATTTAGGAGAGAACGTTAAGCTTGGTGATAATGTTAAAATATATCCTAATGTATACATTGGAGACAATGTAACCATAGGCGATAATAGTGTAGTTTTTGCTGGCGCAAAAATATATTCGGACTGTAGTATTGGTAAGGAATGTGTTATACACAGTGGAGCCATCATAGGAGCGGACGGATTTGGTTTTTCTCCTGATGAAAACGGTGTATACAAAAAAGTGCCACAAACCGGAAACGTTATTATAGAAGACCACGTAGATGTAGGAGCTGGTACTACCATAGACAGGGCTACCTTAGGTTCAACTATACTTAGAAATGGAGTTAAGTTGGATAATCAGATAATGATTGCCCATAATGTTGAAATTGGAGAGCATACGGCAATTGCGGCACAAACTGGTGTTGCTGGGTCTACAAAGATTGGAAAACACTGCTTAATAGGTGGACAAGTTGGTATTGTAGGCCATATTGTTATTGGAGATAGGGTTAAAATTCAAGCGCAGTCGGGTATTGGCCGTAATATTAAAGATGACGAAGTGCTTCAGGGTTCACCTGCGCTTAATTATGGAGATTATAATAAGTCTTACGTACACTTTAAAAATTTACCAAAAATAGTTCAAAAGATTTCTGAATTAGAAAAGAGAACAGAAAATGGAAGTCATTAAGACAAAACAAAAAACAATATCTAAACCAATTACCTTAAAAGGTGTTGGTCTACATACCGGTGAAGATGTAACAATGACGTTTTTACCTGCAGAGCCAAATATGGGATTCGCTTTTAAACGTGTAGATTTAGAAGGAGAGCCCATTATAGAAGCGGATGCTAACTATGTGGTAAACACACAGAGGGGTACTAATTTAGAGAAAAGAGGCGTTAAAATACAGACTTCGGAACATGTATTGGCCGCCTTGGTAGGCTTAGGTATAGACAATGTACTAATAGAGTTAAATGCCCCTGAACCGCCAATTATGGATGGTTCTTCTAAATATTTTGTAGAAGCTTTGGAAGAGGCCGGTATTGTAGAACAAGACGCCGAAAGAGACGAATATGTGGTGAAAAATGTAATTTCTTACCGCGATGAGAATACCGGGAGTGAAATTACCATCATACCGTCAGATTCATATCAAGTTACAACAATGGTAGATTTTGGTACCAAAGTCTTAGGTACCCAAAATGCCACTTTGGAAAGAATGTCAGACTTTAAGGAGGAGATTTCTTATGCAAGAACCTTTTCTTTTCTGCACGAGTTGGAGGCGCTGCTAGAGCATGGTTTGATAAAAGGAGGAGATTTAAATAATGCTATTGTTTATGTAGATAAAGAAATCTCTGATAGTACCATGAAAAAGCTTGAAAAAGCTTTTGATAAAGAAAAACTGTCGGTTAAGCCAAATGGTATTCTAGACAATCTAACCCTGCATCAACCAAATGAGGCAGCAAGGCATAAATTGTTAGATGTTATTGGAGATCTTGCTTTGATTGGTACTCCTATTAGAGGTAAAGTTATAGCCAACAAGCCGGGACATTTTGTAAATACACAATTTGCTAAAAAGCTTAAGAAAATTATTAAGCAAGAAAGGCGAAACAACGTTCCGGATATTGATTTGCATGCAAAACCAGTGAAGGATATTCATCAAATAATGGATATGTTGCCACATAGGCCACCATTTTTGTTGGTAGATAAAATCATGGAATTGTCAGATAAGCACGTAGTTGGTGTTAAAAACGTAACCATGAACGAGCCCTTTTTTGTAGGACATTTTCCAGGGGCCCCAGTTATGCCAGGTGTTTTACAGGTAGAAGCAATGGCGCAAACCGGTGGTATTTTAGTATTAAGTACGGTGCCAGACCCAGAAAACTATTTAACCTTCTTTATGAAAATAGATAAGGTTAAGTTTAAACAACAAGTTTTACCAGGAGATACTTTAATATTTAAATGTGATTTAATATCACCTATTCGTAGGGGAATTTGCCATATGCAAGCCTATGCTTACGCCAATGGCAAGTTAGTATCGGAAGCAGAGTTAATGGCCCAAATTGTAAAAACAAAAGGAAATTAAGAGATGAATCAGCCATTAGCATATGTACATCCTGGGGCAAAAATCGCCAAAAACGTTGTAATTGAGCCTTTTACCACTATTCATAATAATGTTACCATAGGTGAAGGTACTTGGATTGGTTCCAATGTAACTATAATGGAAGGGGCGCGCATTGGTAAAAATTGCAACATTTTTCCTGGTGCCGTTATTTCGGCTATGCCACAAGATTTAAAATACCAAGGAGAAGAAACTACGGTGCATATTGGTGATAATACCACAATTAGAGAATGTGCAACTATAAATAAAGGTACCACAGATCGTATGAAAACGGTAATTGGAAACAATTGCCTTATAATGGCCTACAGCCATATTGCCCATGATTGTTTGGTAGGTGATGGGTGCGTGTTTAGTAACAACTCAACACTTGCTGGTCATGTAACCATAGGAGATAACGTGGTACTAGCAGGTATGGTAGCAGTACATCAATTCGTATCCGTTGGACATCATGCGTTTGTTACAGGAGGTTCTTTAGTGCGTAAAGACGTACCACCTTTTGTTAAGGCAGCTAGAGAACCACTTTCCTATGTAGGAATTAATTCAATAGGATTGCGTAGAAGAGGCTTTACCGCAGAAAAAATTCGCGAAATCCAAAACATTTACAGAATTTTATATCAAGGAAATTACAACAACTCTCAAGCTGCGGAAATTATAGAGGCAGAGATGGAGGCAACTCCAGAAAGAGACGAAATACTACAATTTATTCGTGATTCACAAAGAGGAATCATGAAAGGTTATTTTAGCAACAATTAATAGAACATGGCAAGTACATCAGACATTAGAAAAGGATTATGCATCCGTTACAACAACGATATTTATAAAATTATAGAGTTTTTACACGTAAAACCAGGAAAAGGACCTGCTTTTGTAAGAACAAAACTTAAAAGTGTTACTTCAGGTAAGGTTATAGATAACACTTTCTCTTCCGGACATAAAATAGAAGATGTTCGTGTAGAAACACGTTCGTATCAATTTTTATATCCAGAAGGTGACACGTTTCATTTCATGAATACGGATGATTATAACCAAATTGCGCTGCAAAAAGATAATTTGGACACGCCAGATTTATTAAAAGAAGGTGAAGTGGTTACTATCATCTTTAATGCAGAAGATCAAATGCCATTATCTGTAGATATGCCGGCTAGTGTAGTTTTGGAGGTAACGCATACAGAGCCAGGAGTAAAGGGCAATACAGCTACAAACGCTACTAAACCGGCAACTGTAGAAACAGGTGCTCGTATTAATGTTCCTTTGTTTATTAATGAGGGAGATAAAATAAAGATAGACACTGAAAAGGGTGCCTATATGGAAAGAGCTAAAGAATAAGTAGCTTAAATGAAATTCCCAAAAACCTATAATTTAGGAGAAATTGCTCAGCTAATAAATGCGGAGTTTGTTGGTCCAGAAGATTTTCCTGTTACCGGCATGAACGAAATTCATGTGGTGGAGAAAGGAGATATTGTCTTTGTAGACCATCCTAAATATTACAATAAGGCATTAGAATCTAATGCTACTACAGTGCTTATTAATAAAAAGGTAGATTGTCCAAAGGGTAAATCCCTTTTGATTTCTGACGATCCCTTTAGGGATTTTAATAAGTTAACCCAGCACTTTAAGCCGTTTAATCAAGCAAGCAAAAATATTGCTGATAGCGCTATTATCGGTACAGGCACTATAGTACAACCCAACGCTTTTATTGGTAATAATGTAATTATAGGAAAAAACTGCTTAATACAGGCTAACGTAGCTATCTATGATGATTGCGTCATTGGAGATAATGTAACCATACATGCTGGTACTGTTTTAGGTGCAGATGCGTTTTACTATAAAAAAAGGCCAGATGGTTTTGATAAATTACTCTCCGGGGGTAGGGTTGTTATTGAAAATAATGTGGACATTGGAGCGGGCTGTACTATTGATCGCGGTGTTACAGGAGATACAACCATTAAAGCAGGTTCCAAGTTAGACAATCAAATACAGGTAGGGCATGATACGGTTATTGGACATAAATGCTTAATTGCTTCCCAATGTGGAATTGCCGGTTGTGTGGTCATAGAAGATGAAGTTACGTTATGGGGACAAGTTGGTGTTACCAGTGGAATTACTATTGGAACCAAGGCCGTAGTCTTGGCCCAAACCGGTATTTCAAAATCCCTTGAAGGGCATAAGACCTATTTTGGTAGCCCTGTAGAGGAGGCTCGGGAAAAGCTTAAACAATTGGCACATGTGAAGCAAATACCAGGAATCATTCAAAAATTAAAAAACATTTAAAAGGGATACTTTATTTTTCATAGGTAATACCATATTTTTGTACAACTTACAAACAAAATAATATGAGCGTTCTAGTCAACAAAGACTCAAAAATAATTGTTCAGGGCTTCACAGGAAGCGAAGGAACTTTCCATGCAGAGCAAATGATAGAATACGGTACCAATGTAGTTGGTGGTGTAACTCCAGGAAAAGGTGGTCAAGAGCACCTTGGTAAACCCGTATTTAATACAGTTGAAGAGGCAGTAGAGAAAGTTGGTGCAGATACCACTATTATTTTTGTACCACCAGCATTTGCTGCTGATGCCATTATGGAAGCTGCAGATGCAGGTATTAAAGTAATTATTACAATTACAGAAGGTATTCCGGTTGCGGATATGGTAAAGGCATATGATTACATACAAAACAAAGAATGTAGGTTAATAGGTCCTAACTGTCCAGGTGTAATTACACCAGAAGAAGCAAAAGTTGGGATAATGCCCGGTTTTGTATTTAAAAAAGGTGGGGTAGGTATCGTTTCTAAATCTGGTACTTTAACATATGAAGCTTCTGATCAGGTTGTACGTCAAGGATTAGGTATTTCTACTGCTATTGGTATTGGTGGTGATCCAATTATTGGTACTACAACTAAAGAAGCGCTAGAATTGTTAGTGAATGACCCAGAAACCAATTGTGTGGTTATGATTGGCGAAATTGGCGGTCAATTAGAAGCAGAAGCTGCCAAATGGTACAAAGAGAGCGGAAGTGAAAAACCTGTTGTTGGTTTTATTGCTGGCGAAACAGCTCCTGCTGGTAGAACTATGGGGCATGCTGGTGCAATTGTAGGTGGTAGTGATGATACTGCACAAGCTAAGAAAAAAATTATGGCATATTGTGGAATTCATGTTGTAGATTCCCCTGCAGAAATAGGTAAAAAAGTTAAAGAAGTGGTAAGTTAATTGTGTAACAACTTCCTTCTAAGTATTTTAAAGCCGTCGGATAACTTTCCTTCGGCTTTTTTTATGTCAATCAACAATCATCAAACTATTATGAAAAAAACGCTCTTCTTAGGAATGGTTGCGGCTTTTGTTGCGCTCCAATCCTGTAAAAAAACAACTGAAAAACAAGATTTTGCTGTAAGTGAGCAAACCGATCCAAATGGGTTTTCTTATACAACCGTTAGTAATGATCCTACCGGAACCCGTATTTACAAATTAGAAAACGGCTTAACCGTTTATTTAAGCCAGAACAAGGCCGAACCAAAAATTCAAACATTTGTACCAGTAAGGGCGGGGTCGGTTTATGATCCTGTAGATAATACGGGCTTGGCACATTACTTAGAACATATGATGTTCAAGGGAACATCTAAATTTGGAACTTCGGATTGGAAAACGGAAAAAGTTTTATTGGATTCTATTTCTAATTTATACGAATTGCATAAAGCGGAAAAAGATGAAGAAAAGAAAAAGGAAATTTACAAGCAAATAGATAAAGTTTCCTACGAAGCTTCTACCGTATCAATTGCTAACGAATACGATAAAATGGTGGCTTCTTACGGAGCACAAGGCACCAATGCTTGGACGTGGCATGAAGAAACCGTGTATACGAATAAAATACCTTCTAATGCGCTAGAAAAATGGTTGTTGTTAGAAAGTGAACGCTTTGGCGAATTGGTTTTACGCATATTCCATACCGAATTAGAAGCGGTTTATGAAGAGTTTAATCGTAGTCAGGATAACGATTTTAGAAGGTCTAGCTTTGCAATGAACGACGCGCTTTTTCCTAAACATCCATACGGGCAACAAACCACTATTGGTACCTCGGAGCATTTGAAAAATCCATCTATGGTTGCAATTCGAGATTACTTCAACACTTACTACGTTCCTAATAACATGGCGGTTATTTTGGTGGGCGATTTGAATTTTGACAATACTATAAAAATGGTAAATGACACCTTCGGTAAAATGGAGTACAAAGAGGTTAACCATCCTGAACGACCTACGGAAGCCCCCTTGACTACTGTTGTTAAAAGAGAGGTTTATGGACCAGAAAGTGAACGTGTAAATATTGCCTTTAGAACACCAGCTATGGGAACGGAAGATGAAATTAAAATCATGATGATTGATATGATTTTAAGTAATTCTACCGCAGGTTTAATGGATTTAAACTTAAATAAGGCACAAAAAGTTCAACAGTCCGGTAGTTATACACAATTTTTGAATGATTATGGAATGCACGTTTTCTATGGCAACCCTAAGTCTGGACAAACACTGGAAGAAGTAGAAGATTTGATTCTATCCCAATTAGAAGAAATAAAGAAGGGAAATTTTGACGATTGGTTAACAGATGCTGTTGTAAATGACCTTAAACTTAGGAAAATGAGAGACTTTGAGGAAGCATCTAATGTTGCTTATGAACTGGTTCAGTCTTTTGTACATTTTCAGGATTGGGAAGATAGGCTTGCTCTTTTGGATAAAATGAAAAAAGTTACTAAGGAAGAATTGGTAGCTTATGCTAATGATTTTTATAAGGACAATTATGTGGTGGTTTATAAAAGACAAGGAGAACCTTCAAATGTGGTAAAAGTAGAAAACCCTGGTATAACTCCAGTTGAATTGAACAGAGGTAAGAAATCAGACTTCTTTGTGCAATTAGAAAGTATACAAATGCCCAATTTGGAACCAGTTTTTATCGATTATGAAAAAGCCATAGCTAAAAACGAGGTTAACAACGTACCTCTTTCTTATGTTTCTAATGAAAGGAATGATTTAATGGAACTCAATATCATTTTTGATATGGGTAGTGAACATGATAAAAAATTGCCTATAGCGTTAAACTATTTAGAATATTTGGGAACAGATGAATTATCTGCAGAAGAGATTAGTAAAGAATTTTACAAACTTGGCGTAGATTACGGAGTTCGTACTAGGGGAGAGCAAACGGTTATTTACCTTAATGGATTAAGGGAAAATTTGGGCAAGGGCTTGCAATTACTAGAAGATTTATGGTCCAATGCAGTACCGGATCAAAACGCATACGATAAATATGTCCTGAAAATTGCAAAAGGCAGAGAAGATACTAAATCTAATAAAGGAGCCATTTTATGGAACGGATTGTTCAATTATGGCCAATATGGTGAAGACTCGCCAACAAGGGATATTTTTACCATTGCAGAGTTGAAGCAAATGAATCCGCAGGAATTGGTAGACATCATAAAAGGTCTCAAGGATTATAAGCATCGTTTTTTCTATTATGGAAAAGATTTGGCAGAGGCAGAAGCTGCAATACAAGAAAACCATACGGTCAATGAATTAAAAGATTACCCTGCTAAGAAAGAATATACTAAGGTTGCTACTGGAGATAATGTTTTCTTTACCAATTACGATATGGTACAAGCAGAAATGGTCTTCTTGGGAAAAGGAGACGCATTTAATGCGGACCAAATGGCAAAAGCACAAGTTTTTAATTCTTATTTTGGTTCGGGTTTATCTTCTATTGTATTTCAAGAAATTAGGGAGTCGCAATCCTTGGCTTATTCTGCTTTTGCGGCCCATAGCTTGGCTTCTAAAAAAGGAGAACCCAATTATACGTATGCCTATATTGGCACACAGGCCAACAAGTTAAACCAGGCAGTAGATGCTATGTTAGATTTAATGACAGAGATGCCCGAAGTGCAAGCAAATTTTGATGCCGCAAAGGAAGCAACTTTAAATAAAATGGCCGCAGAAAGAGTATTGGATAAAGATATTTTTTGGAATTATGAAAGGTTGAAGAAACGTGGGATTACAGAAAATAACGCTAAAGCCATTTATGATGAAGTACAGCAAATGGAACTTAAAGATTTATCTACATTTTTCACCGATAATATTGCAAAAACAGATTACAATATTCTTGTTGTAGGCAATAAGAAAGATTTGGATGTCAAAGCATTAGAAAAGTTAGGCAAGGTAAAAGAATTAGATGTAGATTATTTATTCAATTTTGAAACGCCACCTCCAATAAAAAACTAAATTATATTTCTTTAAAACCCTGTTTTTTAACAGGGTTTTTAATTGATATATTTGTCCACCAACAAAAATCATATAAAATGAAATTACTTCAAGATAAAAATGTAATTATTACCGGAGCCAGTAGGGGTATTGGTAAGGGTATTGCTGAAGTTTTTGCCAATCATGGGGCCAATGTAGCATTTACTTATAGTTCTAGTGAGGCACCTGCCTTGGAACTAGAAAAGGAACTAACCGCCTTGGGTGTTAAGGCGAAAGCTTATAAAAGCAACGCGGCAGATTTTGCAGAAGCAGAAAAATTGGTAGCAGATGTTTTGGCAGATTTTGGTGGTATAGATGTATTAATCAATAACGCTGGTATTACCAAAGATAATTTGTTAATGCGTATGGGAGAAGAGGATTTTGACAAGGTTATAGAAGTAAACCTTAAATCTGTCTTTAACATGACCAAAGCGGTACAACGTACTTTTCTTAAGCAGCGTAAGGGCTCTATTATAAACATGAGTAGTGTTGTTGGTGTTAAGGGTAATGCGGGACAAACCAATTATGCTGCATCCAAAGCAGGGATGATAGGTTTTACTAAATCCGTAGCATTGGAATTGGGTTCTAGAAACATACGTTGCAACGCTATTGCTCCAGGTTTTATAGAAACAGAAATGACGGATAAATTAGACGAAAAAACGGTACAAAGTTGGCGAGACGGTATACCATTAAAAAGAGGTGGTTCTCCTGACGATGTTGCCAATGCATGCCTGTTTTTTGCCTCAGACCTTTCTGCTTATGTTACAGGTCAAGTATTAAATGTTGATGGTGGTATGCTAACCTAAAATAGCTAAAGCATGAATAGTTCTACCGTATTGCTTATAATTTTAGCCAGTTTTTTGGCTTTTGCAATCGCGGTGTTTCAATATCGGTATAAGGAAAAACGGTCTAGATGGAAAAATATCTTGGCCGTTTTACGTTTTATAAGTTTATTAGCCGTCTTTATACTATTATTAAATCCAAAATTTAATAGTACAACCAATACTATTATAAAACCTAATCTTTTTCTATTAGTAGATAATTCTGCCTCTGTAAAGCCTAATCAACAAGAGGTGTTAAAGGCTTATAATGATTTATACAAAGATGAAAAATTAGAAAAGCGTTTTAAGGTAAAATCTTTCACTTATGGTGCTAAGCTTAAAGAACTTGATTCTATTAGCTTTTTAGACGAAACTACTGATATAGCTAGTGCTTTAAAGGATATTGAACAGATTTATACAACTGAGAATAATAAAATTGTATTAATAGGTGATGGCATACAGAATATAGGTGAAGAATATCAATATTTAGAATTAGGTGAGAATTTCAGTTTAGATGCTATTGCTATTGGAGATACCACCCAATATGACGATTTAAGAGTAACTTCCTTGTTTGCCAATGACTATTCCTTTGTTGGTAATCAATTTCCTGTAGAAGCTAATATTGGTTACACGGGGAAACAACCAATTAATGCGGTAATTCGTGTAACTATAAACGATAAAGAGGTTACTAAACAAAATATCACATTAGATAAGAATAAGAATACAGCGAACTTTAGCACCAATTTAAAGGCATCTAGCGCTGGAATTAAAAATATTGTAGTGACCATCTCTTCTTCTTTAAACGAGAAGAATCTTACAAATAACTCTTTAGAAACGGCTGTAGAAGTTATAGATGAACGTACCAAGGTTGGAATCATATCAGATTACAAACATCCAGATTTGGGTACACTAAAGACAAGTATAGAGGCCAATAAGCAAAGAGAAGTCTTGTTTTTAGATAAGCCGTATACGGAAGAAAAGCTTGCGGATATAGATTTATTCATTTTTTATCAAATAGGAGTTGATCATAAGCGTGTTGTAGAATATGCTAAGTCTAAAAATGTGGGTAGTTTTTTCATTTTTGGTGCAAATACAGACTGGAATGGAGTAAATAAATTAAACTTGGGCTTTGAGAAAGAAGATTTAGGTCAAAAGGAGACAATTTTTGCTTCGGATAACAAAGGGTTCTCACTTTTTGATGTGTCTGATTTCACTCCTAACAATTTTCCTCCTTTATCAGGTGAACTTGGAGATATTTTAATAACCAATCCGCATGAAACATTGTATTATCAAAATATCAGGGGAGTTGATTTAAAAGACCCATTGCTAACTTTTTTTACAGGGGAACAAAAAGTAGCGGTTTTGTTTGCATCGGATATTTGGAAATGGCGTATGCAAACCTTTAGAAACGAGAACGACTTTACATCCTTTGATAACTTCATGGGGAAAATAGCGTTTTATCTTTCTTCTAGCCAACAAAAAAATAGGCTCCAATTAAATTATGATAAAGTTTTTCCCACCCCTAAACAAGCACTGATTTCTGCTACGTTTTATGACAAAACGTATCGCTTTGACGAAAAAGCGCAACTAGAAATTACGGTGAAAAATACAGCGGATGATTTTAGTCAAAAAATTCCTTTTGTGCTAAAAAATTCGAGTTACCATGTGGACTTAAGTAATCTGCAAGCTGGTGATTATACGTTTACCGTCAAAGAAAAAAAAGAGGGGATATCAACTTCTGGATCGTTTAAGATTTCCTTGTTTAGTTTAGAAGCACAAGCCAACACTACGGATGTAAGTAGGTTAACACAAATTGCAAGCAATAATAATGGAAAAGTCTATTATCCAAATCAAATTGCAAACCTAAAAGAACAACTTTTAGAAGATGATAGCTTTAAACCAATTCAGAGAAGCACTAAAAATGTGGTACCTTTAATAGGTTTTAAATGGCTGCTGGTTGTATTATGTATAACCTTGGCAGCAGAATGGTTTATTAGAAAATACAACGGATTACTTTAATATTTTAATTATGGATAAATTACCCAAAATTGCCTTACCTGTGGTATTCGCAATTATTTTGTTAATCATATTAATATCAAAATCTGCCATTACCATTGGATCGGGAGAGGCGGGTGTGCTCTATCAAACCTTTGGAGGTGGTGTAGTAACAGAAAAACCGCCTTTAGGAGAAGGGTTTCATTTGGTAGCTCCTTGGAACAAGGTTTATGTTTATGAAGTAAGAAGACAAGAGATTTTTGAAAAAATGAAAGTACTTTCTTCTAACGGATTAGATATTCAGTTAGATGCTTCTGCTTGGTACAAGCCAGATATTGTTAACTTAGGTAAATTACACCAAGAAATTGGCGAAGATTACTTGCAACGAATTATTTTACCCACCATACGCTCTGCGGCAAGAAGTGTTGTAGGACGCTATACACCAGAACAATTGTATTCTAGTAAGCGGGATGCCATACAACGTGAAATTTTTGAGGAAACTAAAAAAATTGTGGACAAGCAATTTATAGTGCTAGATGAAATTTTGGTACGTGATGTTACCTTGCCACCAACAATAAAAGACGCAATAGAACGTAAATTAAAGCAAGAGCAAGAATCTTTAGAGTACGAGTTTAGATTGGTAACTGCGGAAAAGGAAGCTGAACGTCAACGTATAGAAGCGCAAGGTAAAGCGGATGCCAATAAAATTTTAAGCGCTTCTTTAACAGATAAGATTCTACAGGATAAAGGAATTGAAGCGACATTGGAATTAGCTAAAAGCCCTAATTCTAAAGTGGTAGTGGTAGGATCTGGAGATGACGGGTTGCCATTAATTTTAGGAAATAACTAAAAATTTCTTTTTTGTAAAAGATTTTCGTTTTACTTTTGAACCATTATGAAAAGAAATCATGTACATCATCATACTTTTACAATCGCTCAAGCGAGGTAACTGTATTTTGTGTATATCAAAATAATTAAAAACCCGTTTGAGCATTCAAACGGGTTTTTTTATGCCTATAACTGAAAAAGAAAAGTAGAACCAGCGAAAAGCGAAACACGTAAACCTAAAAAATGAAACTAAGAATTGCTATTCAAAAAAGCGGCCGTTTAAATGAAGATTCCTTGGATATCTTAAAGAATTGCGGCGTGTCTATAGATAACGGTAAAGACCAATTAAAGGCTTCTGCCCGTAATTTTCCTATGGAAGTTTTTTACCTACGTAACGGAGATATTCCGCAGTACCTTAAAGATGGTGTAGTAGATATTGCCATAATTGGAGAAAATGTGCTGTTTGAAAAGGGAGAAGGCATTACTGTTGCAGAAAAGCTTGGTTTTTCTAAATGTAAAGTGAGTATGGCCATTCCTAAAGGAAAACAGTACTCTTCCTTTAAAGATTTTGAGGGAAAACGTATTGCAACTTCATACCCAAATACCGTAAACAAATTTTTAGAGCAAAATGGTATTAATGCAGATATACATTTAATTAACGGTTCTGTAGAAATTGCACCTAATATTGGTCTTGCAGATGCTATTTGTGATATAGTTTCCAGTGGTAGTACGCTGTTCAAGAATAATCTTAAAGAGGTAGAAGTACTGTTAAAGAGTGAGGCGGTTCTGGCGGTATCTCCTAAGATTGATGACGAACGTAAAGTTATTTTAGACAAATTATTATTCCGTATTCAATCGGTTCTAAAAGCAAGACAAAGCAAATATGTTTTAATGAATGTACCTAATGAAAATTTAGATACCATTCTTACAATTTTACCCGGAATGCGTAGCCCTACGGTTTTACCTTTGGCAGAAGAGGGTTGGAGCTCTGTACATACGGTGATTAACAAAGATACTTTTTGGGAAGTTATAGACGAGTTAAAACAGGCTGGTGCAGAAGGTATTTTGGTTTGCCCAATAGAAAAAATGGTGCTTTAAGATGAAAAGTTATACAAATCCGCCTAAAAGTGAATGGCCTACCATTTTAGCAAGGCCTACACAATCTTACGAAGCTTTAGAACCTATTGTAAAGGAGGTTTTTGATGCGGTACAGGCGCAAGGAGATAAGGCATTAAAAGCCTATACCGAAAAATTTGATGGCGCCAAACTTGACAACTTATTGGTATCAGAAGAAGAGATTAATGAGGGTGTATCTTTAGTTTCAACAACATTGCAAGAGGCTATTAAAGTTGCCAAAGCTAATATTGAAGCTTTTCACCAAGCGCAGAAAACAGAACGAGTAGCGGTTACTACCATGCCTGGCGTAGACTGTTGGCAAGAAAAACGAGCTATACAAAAAGTTGGTCTTTACATTCCTGGTGGCACAGCACCTTTGTTTTCTACCATTTTAATGCTGGCCCTACCTGCAAAAATTGCAGGTTGCCAAGAAATTGTACTATGCAGTCCGCCTAACAAAGAAGGAAAATTGAATCCTGCTATTTTATTTGCTGCACAATTATGCGGGGTTACCAAAATTGTAAAGGTAGGTGGTATACAAGCTATTGGTGCAATGACCTTTGGTACGGAGAGTGTACCTCAGGTGTATAAAATATTTGGCCCTGGTAATCAATATGTAACTACTGCCAAACAAATGGCAACCAAATTTGGAGTAAGTATAGATATGCCGGCAGGTCCTAGTGAGTTGTTAGTTGTAGCAGATGACACCGCAAATGCTGATTTTGTAGCTTCAGATTTGTTGAGTCAGGCAGAACATGGCGTGGATAGTCAGGTAGTTTTAGTAACCACTTCAGAAGCCTTTGCATCTAAAGTGACTGGGGCATTAGAAAAACAATTGGCCGTTTTACCAAGAAAAGAGATTGCAGCCCAAGCTATTGAAAATAGCAAGTTAATTATCGTGAATGATGACGAGACGGCTCTTGCTATTATTAACCAATATGCACCAGAACACTACATTGTATGTGTGGAAAATGAAGATTTCTATATAAACAATACGTATAATGCTGGTTCGGTTTTTATAGGGAATTATACGCCAGAAAGTGCGGGAGATTATGCCTCTGGTACCAACCATACCTTACCAACAAACGGTTATGCTAAGCAGTATAGTGGGGTTAATCTTGACAGTTTTACCAAGAGTATGACGTTTCAACGTTTGAGCAAAGAGGGTATAAAAAAACTAGGAAAAAGTATAGAATTAATGGCAGAAGCAGAAGGGTTACAAGCGCACAAAAATGCGGTTACCTTGCGCCTTAAAGCCTTGGAGGATTAGTAATGAATACACTATTTAATTTGGACATGTTGGTTCGTGAAAACGTTAAGGCGTTAAAACCTTATTCATCTGCTAGAGACGAGTATGTGTCCTCTGGAGAACAGATGGTTTTTTTAGATGCGAATGAAAATCCGTTTGAAAATGGTTTAAATCGATACCCAGACCCACATCAGCGTAATTTAAAGCAACTGATTTCTGAGGTAAAACAAGTAGAAGCCAGTCAGATTTTAGTAGGTAATGGTAGCGATGAAGTACTCGATTTAATTTTTAGGGCGTTCTGTGAACCAGGTAAAGACAATATTATAAGCTTACCACCTACGTACGGTATGTACAAGGTACTATCTGGCATCAATAATATAGAAAATAGGGAAGTTCTGCTAACAGATAAATTTCAGCCTAATGTTGATGAGATTCTAGCAGCCACCGATGAAAATACGAAGCTGTTGTTCTTATGCACACCAAACAATCCTACAGGGAATAGTTTTGATTTTGAAGCGGTAGAACGCTTGTTGTTTGAGTTTCCGGGATTAGTAGTAGTAGATGAGGCCTATATCGATTTTGCAACAAATGGAAGTTGGAGTTTTCGTTTAAACGATTTTCCTAACCTTATTGTAACACAGACACTTTCTAAAGCTTTTGCTATGGCGGGTATTCGTTTGGGATTGTGTTTTGCTTCAGAAGATATCATAGCGGTTTTAAAGAAAATTAAACCGCCCTACAACGTAAACGAACTTACACAACAAAAGGCATTTGAAGCCCTAGAAAATTATACAACGGTAAAAGAGCAAGTGCAAACATTACTACAAGAACGTAAGCGATTATCAGAAGCCATTGCTACAATTTCATATATAGAAACAATTTTTGATAGCGACGCTAATTTTATTCTAATCAAGGTTGATGATGCCGATAGGCGATACAACCAATTGTTAGAAAAAGGCATCGTAATACGAAACAGAAGTACCCAACCGCTGTGCGAGAATACGCTTAGACTAACCGTTGGTACGACAGAAGAGAACAACAAACTAATTTCAACCTTAAAAGCCCTCTAAATGGCTAAAAAAGTATTATTTATAGACCGTGATGGCACCATCATCAAAGAAACTGTTGATGAGCAAATAGATGCCTTTGAAAAAATGATTTTCTATCCAAAAGCATTTACTTATTTGGGTAAAATTGCTAAGGAGCTAGATTATAGCTTGGTAATGATAACCAATCAAGATGGTTTGGGTACCGAGGCATTTCCAGAAGATACCTTTTGGCCGGTACACAACTTTATTATTACCGCTTTTGAGAATGAGGGTGTTCATTTTGATGCGGTTTATATAGATAGAACTTTTCCACACGAAAATGCCGATACACGTAAACCAGGTACTGGGATGTTAACGGAATACTTTTCGGATGCATACGACTTAGAAAATTCGTTTGTAATTGGCGATAGACTAACCGATGTAGAGCTGGCTAAAAATTTAGGTGCAAAAGGGATTTTCATTAATGATAATACCAATTTGGGTACTGGAGAAATTACAGTTGAACGTAAAGATTTGGACGATTATATTGCTCTAGAAAGTAATGATTGGCAAGCCATTTACGAATTTTTAAAGGTGCAGGATAGAGTTGCGGAAATTAAAAGAGAAACCAAGGAAACTAAAATTCACATCATAGTAAATTTAGATGGTACTGGTAAAGCCAATATTGATACGGGTTTAAAGTTTTTTGACCATATGTTGGACCAAATTGCGCGCCATGGTCAAATGGATTTAGATATTAAGGTAGATGGCGATTTAGAGGTAGATGAACACCATACTATTGAAGATACCGGAATAGCCTTAGGTGAAGTTTTCCATAAAGCGTTAGGCAACAAGTTGGGCATAGAACGCTACGGATTTTGTTTGCCAATGGACGACTGTTTGGCTTCTGCTGCCATAGATTTTGGTGGAAGAAATTGGTTGGTTTGGGAAGCCGATTTTAAACGTGAAAAGGTAGGTGATATGCCTACAGAAATGTTCCATCATTTCTTTAAATCGTTTACGGACGGGGCTAAGGCCAATTTAAATATTAAGGCAGAGGGCACTAACGAGCACCACAAAATAGAGGCAATTTTTAAAGCGTTGGCAAAGGCGATAAAAATGGCGGTAAAACAAGACAAAGAAAAAATGATTTTACCATCTACAAAAGGAATGTTATGAGTTTGGTAATTATAGACTATGGAGCAGGTAATATACAGAGCATAAAATTTGCCTTTCAACGTTTGGGAGTAGAAGCTGTGCTAAGTAATGACCCTGAAGTTATTCGTAATGCGGAAAAAGTAATTTTCCCAGGGGTAGGGGAAGCAAGCTCTGCTATGCATAAGCTAAAAGAAAGTGGTTTAGACTACATCATTCCTACGCTAAAACAACCAGTTTTGGGAATTTGCCTGGGTATGCAGCTCATGTGTAATGTTTCTGAAGAAGGCAATACAAAAGGTTTAGGCATATTTGATGTGGATGTTGTTAAGTTTGAGACTAGTGTAAAAGTGCCCCAGATTGGTTGGAATAAGATTGAAAACTTACAATCTCCCTTGTTTAAAAATTTGGAGAACGATTTTATATATCTGGTCCATAGTTTTTATGCTCCAAAATGCGAAGCCACTATTGCAACAAGTACGTACGGACTTGAATACAGTGCTGCTTTGGCAAAAGACAATTTTTACGGTGTACAGTTTCACCCAGAAAAGTCGGGCGAATATGGTGCTCAGATACTTAAAAACTTCTTGAGTTTGTAATTATGATTGGTTACACCATTTCCAAGGACAAAAGCTTGTTGCAGTTTGATAAAATTCATAAAGCGATTAAAACATCGTATTGGGGTGGTTATAGAACCGAACAGCAAACTAAAACTACCATTGAAAACACGATTTGTTTTGGTGTTTACAATGATGCTATGGAACAGGTAGGCTTTGCGAGAGTACTAACGGACCAAGTTGTTTTTGCTTATATCATGGACGTTATCATATTTAACGATTACCAAGGCAAAGGATTGGGTAAATGGCTTGTAGCCCATATTTTGGAAGATGCTTGTATCAACAATGTGTTGACTATCAGTTTAAAAACAAGAGATGCGCATAAACTGTATGAAAAATATGGTTTTAAATGTGTGGGCAATTCAGAATTATGGATGTCAATAGATAAGGCAAAATTAGATTAGCTGTTTTACTTAATACCTAAGGCTCAGTACTTAAAACTATAAAAAATGAGAATAATCCCAGCAATAGATATTATAGGCGGTAAATGTGTTCGTTTGTCTAAGGGCGATTACGATACCAAAAAAATATACAATGAGAATCCGTTAGAAGTAGCTAAAGAGTTTCAAGACCATGGTATAGAGTACCTGCATCTGGTAGACTTAGACGGTGCAAAGTCCAAACACATTGTAAATCATAAGGTTTTGGAGCAAATTGCTACAAAAACAGATTTGAAAATTGATTTTGGAGGCGGATTAAAAACGGATGATGATTTACGTATTGCCTTTGAAAGTGGTGCAAATCAAATTACTGGTGGTAGTATTGCCGTGAAAGACCCAGATACTTTTTTAGGGTGGATAAAACAACACGGTAGCGACAAAATTATTCTTGGCGCGGATGCCAATAACGAAAAAATAGCAGTCTCGGGATGGCAAGAAGAATCAGACCAAGAATTAATTCCCTTTATAAAAGAGTATCAAGCCAAAGGCATTTCTTATGTTATTTGCACAGATATTTCTAAAGATGGCATGTTGCAAGGGCCAGCATTCAATTTGTATCAGAAAATATTAAAAGAAACAAAAACGGTTACTACAGAAATTACGGGTAGTGGTGTGCAAGATATTGAGCATCAAATAAAATTGATTGCCAGTGGTGGTATTTCTACTTTTGATGAACTTCCCAAACTAAACGAAATAGGATGTGAGGGAGTAATTATTGGTAAGGCCATTTATGAAAATAGAATAAGTTTAAAGCAATTGGAAGGATATATTCTTTCGTTGTAATTACGTTGAAAAAGATATGCTTACAAAAAGAATAATACCCTGTTTAGATATAAAAGACGGCAGAACCGTAAAAGGCGTCAATTTTGTGGATTTACGTGATGCTGGCGACCCCGTAGAATTAGCCCAACGTTATGCAGATGAAGGTGCAGATGAACTCGTTTTCTTAGATATTTCTGCCACTGAGCAAAAGCGTAAAACACTTGCGGAGTTGGTGTATCACGTTGCAGAAAAATTAAATATTCCATTCACTGTAGGTGGCGGAATTTCTTCTGTGGAAGATGTAGATATCTTACTTAAAAACGGAGCTGATAAAGTTTCTATCAATTCATCAGCGGTTAAGAATCCAGATTTAATCAATGAGTTGGTGGCCAAATTTGGTTCGCAATGTATTGTTGTGGCTATAGATGCCCGTAAAACTACTGATGGCTGGAAAGTGCATTTGGTAGGCGGTAAAGTACCTACGGAATTGGATTTGTTTGACTGGGCTAAAGAAGTAGAGCAGCGTGGTGCTGGTGAAATTCTATTTACCTCTATGGACCATGATGGTACCAAAAATGGTTTTGCAGATGCAGAATTGGCTAAACTTTCTAGTTTGGTAAATATTCCTATAATCGCTTCTGGTGGAGCGGGAGCAATGTCCCATTTTACGGATACCTTTAAAAAAGGTAAGGCAGATGCTGCTTTAGCGGCTAGTGTATTTCATTTTAAAGAAATAGCCATTCCAGATTTAAAACAACAGCTAAAAGAAAAAGGAATTCCAGTACGTATTTGATTATTAGGATATTGTTCAAATTAAAAAAGTTTAAAAACAACAAGAGAATACAACATAATGAAAATCGATTTTTCAAAAGATAAAGATGGTTTAGTACCCGCAATAATTCAAGATGCACGTACCAAAAATGTGTTGATGTTAGGGTACATGAATCAAGAAGCATTTGATAAAACCCAAGACACAGGTAAAGTCACTTTTTTTAGTCGTTCTAAAAATAGATTATGGACCAAGGGTGAGGAAAGTGGTAACTTTTTAGAATTGGTTTCTATGAAGGTAGATTGCGATAACGACACTTTATTGGTACAAGTAAAACCAGCAGGGCCTACTTGTCACACGGGTACAGATACCTGTTGGAATGAAGAAAACGCGCCGAATTTTAGCTTTTTATCGGAGTTGGAAAGGGTAATTACTTCCCGCAAAGAAAATAAGGAAGATGAAAAAAGCTATGTAGCATCACTCTTTAGAAAAGGTATTAATAAAATAGCTCAAAAAGTAGGGGAAGAGGCTGTAGAAACGGTTATTGAAGCAAAAGACGATAATGAAGAATTGTTTTTAAATGAGAGTGCTGATTTACTTTTTCATTATTTAATCTTATTGCAAGCTAAAGGGTATACCTTGAAGGATATAGAAAAGGTATTGATAGAAAGACATTAAATTACCACCATACCACAAACAATTTAAATAATTCTCCCTCGATTGTCCGTACCCATACCATTGGCGCTTGTTGTTTAAGATGTCTAAGATTGATGTCTAGCAAAGTGTTGTAAAAATTGTTCCACGAAACTTGATGGTGTGGTAATAAGGGCCATTCCGTTTTAGTTGGAATATAAAATTGATAGTTTTTAAAAGGTTTTGAATTGAACTGGTCAAAATGTAGCCAATAACCAGAATGACAAGCAGTATTTAAGGGTCGTATGGCCAAACTTTCTTCCTTAAAAGGGGTATAAAGTTGTGCTTTAAAACAACATTGTTGTTCAATTTCTAAGGGATTTAGCGCTAGTACATCCCATTTATGTTTAAGACTGGAATGGTGTAGAAGCGGAAATTGCCTTTCTTTTAGCTTATCTAACTTGGTATAAAACATATCCCGCTTATTAGGCCCCATAAGGCGGTGCACGGGTTCTGATATAGCCTTATTTATAATGTAGAATTTGTAGGCCAGTTCTACATGTACATAGGTATTAGTCACCTTGTTTTTTAGAATAAAATCCAACTCGCCCAAACGTACTTTACCTTCATCTATTAAGATATTAGAAAAGACAACCTCATGTGTCTCAGATATTTCAATTAGATGTCTAAACACGTATTCCATTTGGTGGCCTAAACGGAGTTTTTGTGGAATAGCTATGTTATCTACAGCATTTGCATCAACAGATGGAAATTCAAATTGCCGCAATCCAAATTGTTCATTGGTCCAAAGTGGCGCAGTCTGGTAAAATGCTTCTATAAGTGCTTTCATCCTTAAACAAACTTACGGAAAGCGTTAAGTTTTTATAAAAAATAACGACAACTAAGCATTATACAGTAATTTTAAGGTATGGCTATGATAACAAGAAAAGGATTCCTTTTTACCACGTACAGTGCGCCAGACCAGAGTCCGTTTGAAAAATTATTTGATATTTTTCAGGAGTTAATCACACATACTTCGGGTGATTTTGATGAGGCCATAGATTGGCTTCGTCAGTTAGATGAAGAATATCAATTAACTACTCCAGATTACACTATAGATGATTTTATAGAAGACCTTAAACGTAAAGGTTACATTCGTGAAGAGTTTGAACAAGGTGATGGAACGGCAGGTGAAGGTGAGGAAGGGCAAGATGGTAACGGTGGTGGAACTATAAATATCACCGCTAAATTAGAACGTATGCTACGGCAACGTGCGTTAGACCAAATCTTTGGAAAAATAAAGCGTAGTGGTTCTGGTAATCATAAGACCGGAAAATTAGGAAAAGGAGATGAACACTCGGGCGATTTTAGAGAATACCGCTACGGAGATGGCCTAGAGCATATTTCTATGACAGAGAGTTTACGCAATGCCCAAATAAACCATGGCATAGGTAACTTTATGTTAGATGAAAATGATTTGGTGGTAGAAGATACGGAGCACAAAGCACAAATGAGCACCGTACTTATGATAGATATTAGTCACTCAATGATATTGTACGGAGAAGACCGTATAACGCCAGCTAAAAAAGTGGCCATGGCGCTGGCAGAATTGATTACCACCAGATACCCAAAAGACACGCTAGATATATTGGTTTTTGGTAATGATGCTTGGCCAATCCCCATTAAAGATTTACCCTATTTAAAAGTAGGGCCGTACCATACCAACACGGTAGCAGGGCTACAATTGGCAATGGATATGTTGCGTAGAAAGCGTAATACCAACAAACAGATTTTTATGATTACCGATGGTAAACCTAGCTGTTTGCGTTTGCCCAATGGCGATTATTATAAAAACAGTGTGGGACTAGATGAATATATTGTGGAAAAATGCTACAATATGGCCGCACAGGCTAGAAAACTGCACATCCCCATTACTACGTTTATGATTGCCCAAGACCCCTACTTAATGCAGTTTGTGCGAGAATTTACAGCAACCAATAAGGGAAAAGCATTTTACACAGGCCTTAAAGGTCTTGGTGAAATGATTTTTGAAGATTACGAAAACAATAGAAGAAAAAGAATTAAATAAAAGCTTTTAGTTTAGAGAGCTATGCAACTCTACTTAGTTAGAGTTAATAAAAAAAAGTATATGAAAATAGAGAACATAAAAACGTTTGGTGCACTAAAAAAGGCGGGTTACACCTCAAAATCTGTTAAAGACGAATTAAGGGATAATCTTATTGGCAAAATTAAAAATAGCGAAACTGTATTTGAAGGTATTTGGGGCTATGAAGATTCTGTAATACCTGAACTAGAGCGTGCCATTTTATCCAAACACAACATTAACCTACTAGGTTTAAGAGGGCAAGCAAAAACACGTTTAGCCAGGCAAATGCTAAACCTGTTGGATGATTTTATTCCTTATGTAGCAGGTTCTGAAATTCATGACGACCCATTTAATCCATTATCCCGATTTGCAAAAGAACTTATAGCAGAAAAAGGGGACGAAACACCTATTTCTTGGTTACCAAAAGAGGACCGCTTTTTTGAAAAATTGGCTACGCCAGATGTAACGGTGGCCGATTTAATAGGAGACGTAGACCCTATAAAAGCGGCGAACCTAAAATTGAGTTACGCAGACGATAGGGTTATCCATTTTGGGATGATACCACGTGCGAATCGTTGTATTTTTGTGATTAACGAATTACCAGATTTACAGGCTAGAATACAGGTTTCCTTGTTCAATATTTTACAAGAGGGCGATATTCAAATACGTGGTTTTAAGTTGCGCTTACCATTAGATATTCAATTTGTGTTTACAGCAAATCCAGAAGATTACACCAATAGAGGTAGTATTGTAACGCCGCTGAAAGATAGGATTGGTTCTCAAATTTTAACGCATTACCCAGAAGAATTAGAAATTGCTAAGAAAATTACGCAGCAAGAAGTAAGCGCGTTACTTTCTGAAAATAAAGAAATCTATGTACCAGAACTAGCTAAAGATGTTTTGGAACAGATAAGCTTTGAAGCGCGTGATAGTGAATATGTAGATGCTAAGAGTGGAGTTAGTGCTCGTATGAGTATTACTGCTTATGAAAACTTATTGAGCACTGCAAAAAGAAGAATGCTAATAAATGGTGATACGGAAACTCAAGTACGTTTAACCGATTTTATGGGTATTATTCCCGCTATTACAGGAAAGATAGAATTGGTTTATGAGGGCGAACAAGAAGGTGCTGCCTTTGTTGCCGAAGCATTGATAGAAGAGGCTATTAAGACAATTTTTCCTAAGTACTTCCCAGAAATTAGTAAACTAGAACGTAAGGGTGAGCCAACGGCCTATGATGATATTATAAGTTGGTTTTTTGACCAAGACGGATTTGAATTGTTAGATGCCGATAGCGATAAGGAATATCAGCATAAATTAAATGCAATTGCTCCTTTAAACCATTTGGCTCGGGAATATGGGGATGAAATTACCCAACAAGATCAGTATTTTTTAAAGGAATTATTACTTTGGGGATTGGTAGCTTATAAAAAATTAAGCAAACAACGTATCAATAAGGGATTGCAATTCAATGACTTGTACGGAAACTACATTAGTGGATTGTAATTATTTTCTATGTTATTAAACTTTTTAAGAATATTTTTAGATTTATAACGTTATGCATAAGGGTTAGTAAATTATTAACCTATCAATTAACTTTTATTTATCTAAAAACATGAGAAAACCCCTTTTAATGCTTGGTGCGGTTGCAGTTTTAGCTTCCTGTACAAAAACAGAAATTGAAGAGAAAATTGTAGAAGTTCCGGTAGAGGTTCCTGTAGAAGTTCCGGTTTACATAGAACCTGAAACAGTTAGTCTAAGTAGTACTGCAACCATGACTACAGAAGCAGACGCGGAAGTGATTACCATTACAGCAACCATTCCAAATGCTGTTGAAGGAACTGCTGAAATCAATCTTAATTTTAATGGATCGGCTACTTTAGGAGAAGATTATACGGTTAGCAGTGAATCTATTTCTATAGCCGCAGGTTCAACTACAGGTACTATTGAATTATCTATTGTATCGGATGCTGAATTTGAATCTGGTGTAGAGAATATAATCATAAGTATGGCAGATTTGTCAAGTTCTGTAAGTCCATCATCTTCTAGTGCAGTCCAAATTGATGTAACCGATGGCGCTGCCATAATCGCCTTTGAATCTAACGCGGTTACTCAAGAGGAATACGATTACAGTGAATTTCGCGCAATTCTAAGCAAGCCAATACATGAGGATATAGTTGTTTATTTTGAATCTAGTTCTTCTAATAATAGTTATGGTATTTACGGAGGAACAACGCTCAGGACAATCATTCCTGCGGGTGAAACAGAAGTAAATATAGCCATTGATTTAAATGATGGTGTTTTTACTCCTGCGGAAAATTTAGAAGCTACTTTAATAATTGATTCCGTTTTAAATGACGATGTTGTAATAGGCACTAATAATGAAATTGATATAACCTTGGAAGAAGCAAATATTGGATTTGAAATAACTGCAACTTGGGATTCTGGAGATCAGTTTGATATGGATATCGTGGATCAATCAAATAACGGTATTTATTCTTCGTCCTCAGGTGTTGGTGGTTTTGAAGACATTTTTATTGCAGAAGGAAACTTAGCTGATGGTTCCTACGTAATTGAACTAGACGCTTATAGCTTTAACGGTACGGAGCCAGAAGTTGTAACATTTGAATTTTTGGACGATTCAGGTAATACATACGGAGGTCCATATACATTTACAGCTAACACACTGCCAACAAGTGGTCAAATACCAGTATTCAATCTAGAGGTAACAGGCGGTGTTTATACCGTAACACAAATCGCTACTTCCAATTAAAACAAAACATAATTAATTTTAGTTAAAAGCCCTTTCTTTCCGAAAGGGCTTTTTTTATTTACTTTGTTTTATTACATTTTTTAATATGGCTAAGAAAAAGAAAATCATTCCAAAATTCTCTAGATCCAAATCAAAATTAGGTAAGGCACCAGGTCATATTTCGTATGTAGGCACAAAAGAAAAAGCTCCTTCGCACTTACAGCTTATCACCTATAATGAGAATGATTTTCAACAGAGAGAAGTTCCCTACATTAAACTACCCATAAAGAACGAACTGGAAACTTCCATGCTAAATGTGGTAGGTATTTCAGATGAAGACGCCATAAATAGTATTGGTAATCACTATAACTTAAATAATCTTCTACTAGAAGATGTAATGGATACTTTACAAAGACCAAAAGTAGATGAATATGAAGATCATCTTTTTGGTGTTTTTAAAATGTTATACCTAGATACAAACAAACAAATTAAAATAGAGCATGTTAGCTTTATATTGTTGGACAAACAGGTGCTTATTTTTCAGGAAACAGATGAGGACGTTTTTAATGGTGTTCGTGAAAGGATTATTAACAAATACGGCCGTATCAGGAGTAGGGGGGCAGACTATTTATTTTTTGCACTGTTAGATGCTATAGTGGATAATTATTATGTAGCGCTGGACGATGTTAAAGATGAACTGGAAAATTTGGAAGAGGAAGTTTATGAAAATCCAACCAAAGAAACCGCTAGAAAAATACAAACATTAAAAAAAGAAATACTCCGCATTCGTAAATGGGTGTTTCCTGTAAAAGAAATAGTAAATAGATTATTGACCACAGAGCACCAACTAATCCAAGAAGACACTAAACTATTTTTGCGAGACACTTTTGACCATTGCACAGAAATCAATGAAGATATAGTTCTTTACCGTGAAATGGTTACCAGTCTTATGGAAATGTATATGACCAACATGAGTAATAAAATGAACGAGGTTATGAAAGTATTAACCGTAATCGCTTCTATTTTTATTCCGCTTACTTTTATAGCTGGTATCTACGGGATGAATTTTACTAATATGCCTGAATTAAATAGTCCTTATGGTTATCCCTTGGTGTGGGCGTCTTTTTTTATAATCGGGCTTGGTTTGTTAATATACTTTAAAAAGAAGGGTTGGCTTTAACACTTCTTATGTTAACACTTTCCTTATTGGGTTAAAGCCCGTTAAATCACTTGACAAAAGTACTACACGCCATATATTGATAGTGTTGGTTTGTTATTCGCAAACAGGCAATTAGCTAAAGTGGCTTTTATAAAGCGTTAAAAATCTTCACTACCAACATTACTAAATGTTGAATCTTAAAATATTAAAAATGAATTATTTAAATCTAGACGAAGAGAAAGTCTTGCCCGTAGTAATAGAGTTAAATACTCTATTGGCAGACTACCAATTGTACTATCAGAAATTAAGAAACTACCATTGGAACATTGTAGGTCGCAATTTTTTTGATTTGCACGAAAAGTTCGAAGAATTATATTCTGACGCTCGAGTAAAAATAGATGAAATTGCAGAACGTGTGCTTACGCTACGTTATCATCCAATGAGTAACTTGTCTTCTTATTTGGAAACTTCTAGTATAGAAGAGACTACAAAAATATTGGATGATAATCAAATGGTAGAAGACCTATTGAAAGCGCATGCAATCCTAATAAAACAAATGGGAAATGTAGTAGCCGAAGCGGACAAAATAGAAGATGAGGGTACTATTGATTTGATAGGAGCTTACATTAGGGAATTAGAAAAAAGCAGTTGGATGTTAGATGCTTGGACAAAATCTACTTCTGATACGTTAAAACGAAGTGTGCCAGCATAAAAAAATAGCCAACATAATTATTAATCTAAAAAAAATTGAAATGAAAAATTTAAGAAATATACTATTAGCAACTTCTTTATTCGCAGTAACGGCAATGTCTGCCCAAGAAAACTGGCAAGAAAAAGGTAGAGATGAGATTAAAAACGAAACAACTACCAAAACGCTAAGTTTTTATGAAAATGGAAAGAAAGTAAAAAATTCCGTTATGATTAACACAATGGTGGATGCGGAAGTAAAAACAGACCCAAAAGATAAGGGCCAGGTAAATGAGGATAGAATCTTTCCACCGGTTAAAGTAACAAAAACGGTGAAAATTGACAGAGATGCCGATGACGATATAGACGAGGTTATTAAATTTAGTTACATGACTAAAGAAAAGACAGATTTTGCCCTTGTAAGTAACGGTGATGATGTTATGATTGCCGTTGAAGATGGAAATAACCTAAAAGTATTAGAGGAGCAAAATTTTAAAATGAAAAGTCAAAACGAGATGAACACAACCTACGTTTACACCAACAAAAAAGGTGAAGAAATAGAATTTGTTGTAGAAAACTTGAAAGATGCTAACATGAGTAAATAATTTATGTAAGCAGAACTTAATTTAATAAAAAACAGGGCTTTTGCCCTGTTTTTTATTTGTATATGTTGGAAGATAAATACCTATCTCCACGATCACAAACAATGGAAACTATCGTTCCGAATTCAATTTTTTCTGCAATCCGTTGGGCAATTACAGCGGCACCACCACTGCTCATACCGGCAAAGATTCCTTCTTCTTTAGCCAGTCTTTTCGTCATTTCCACAGCTTCATCTTCAGAAACATATAAAATTTCATCAACTTTACTGTCGTCATAAATACTTGGAACGTATTCAGTAGACCACTTACGTATACCAGGAATTTTTGCTCCTTCTTTTGGTTGTACCCCAATTATTTTTATGTCTGAATTTTGTTCTTTTAAAAACGTAGAAGTTCCTGTTATGGTGCCCGTTGTTCCCATGCTAGATACAAAATGGGTGACTTGTCCTTTTGTATCTCGCCATATTTCTGGCCCTGTAGTTTTATAATGTGCCTGCCAATTATCCGTATTGCCAAATTGGTCTAACATTACATAGCCTTCCTTGGTAACTTTATCCAAAACATAATCCCTTGCACCTTCAATTCCAATATCTGCAGGGGTAAGTGTAACCTTTGCCCCATAGGCCTCCATAGTCTTAACTCGTTCTACAGTAGAATTTTCTGGCATTACCAGTTCAATATTCAATCCAAAAATACCCGCAACCATGGCCAAACCTATTCCCGTATTGCCACTAGTGGCCTCTATTAATTTAGTATTGCCATCAAAATCGCCACGCTGCAATCCACTCTTAATCATATTTAAAGCCGGCCTATCTTTTACACTACCACCAGGATTTTGACCCTCTAGTTTAAAAAGTAAGTTTACGTTTGGATTAGGATTTATTTTTTTTGCGCTTATGAGTGGGGTATTACCAATTAGTTCTAAAATATGTTTAGACATGATTCTTAGTAGGTTTTATTTTAATTGTAGGCGAATGAAAAACGGTAGAGTCTGCAGGTACGGATTGTGTTATCCAAGCGTTACCGCCAATAATGGAATTTTCTCCAACAATAGTATCACCACCTAAGATGGTAGCATTCGCATAAATAGTTACATTACTTTCAATTGTGGGGTGCCTTTTAATTTTTTGCAAATCTTTGGCAACATATAAACCGCCTAAAGTTACCCCTTGGTATATTTTTACGTTGTTTTTAATTACCGCCGTTTCGCCTATTACTACTCCTGTTCCGTGATCAATATGAAAAGAGTCGCCAATTTGAGCTCCAGGATTAATATCTACTCCGGTTTGTCTATGAGCATACTCGGTCATTAATCTTGGCACTAACGGAAAACCCTCTGCATACAACTCGTGGGATAGTCTGTAAATAGCAATAGCATAAAACCCTGGATAGGCCATATACACTTCTTCTATAGACAAAGATGCTGGATCACAATTTAAAGTAGCTTGTGCATCCATATTTAATCTTTCTAATATAGTAGGTAATTTTTGAACATAACGATCCCAAACTTTGCTACATGGCTTATCCGCATCCCAACAAGCCAAATCAACTAAAACCTCAAATTGTTGCTCCAATTTATCTAGGTTTTCTAATAAAGGTGTGTTGGAATCGAACAAAGTATAAAACAAGGTGTTTGTAAAGGCTTCCGTGGTTGTTTTAAGCCTAAAATCCAAACAAGGCTGATTTTTATGTGCTTTTATCTGTTCAATTATCTTTTGCTTATCCATAAGCATTTTCTTTGTTTGCAAGAACTAAATTAGCCAAATACTAATTAGTGATAGGGTTATATTTAGTTAACTTTAGCATTAATGTATAAACAGCATTAATCGGATGGAAAAAAGCATCATTACAAAAAATACCTTAAAGTTTTTAGAAGATTTACAGGAAAACAATAACAGGGAGTGGTTTGCCTTGCATAAGCCTACGTTTGAATTGCATAAAGAGGCGACAAAAAATTTCTTTAATACCATTAAGTATAACTTAGAGAAACATGATGACATAGAGCGGTTAAAAATGTTCAGAATATATAGAGATGTTCGCTTTTCCAAGGATAAAACCCCTTTTAAATCTCATTTTGCCGCTTCATTTTCTAGAATGGGAGCAGCTTTAAGAGGTGGTTATTATGTACGGGTAAAACCTGGAGCCACATTTATTGCAACTGGTTTTTTTGGGCCTAATAAAGAAGACCTTTTTAGAATACGAAAAGAATTTGAATTGGATGTAAACGAACTTAAAGAAATACTTGAAGAAAGTCAATTTAAAGAACTATGGGGTAATATGGAAGGTGAAGAGGTTAAAACTGCGCCAAAGGGTTTTGACAAGGCTCATCCCAACATTGAATTTATAAAAAAGAAGCAATTTATCTTTACCAGAAAATTTACAGATAAGGAGGTGCTGTCCAATAATTTTATATCAGAAATAGACCAATCGTTTAAAACCGTTCGTCCTTTTTTTGATTTAATGAGCGATATATTAACTACAAATCTAAATGGAGAGTCATTACTTTAAACGGCCAGCTCCCTATCTAATAATTGAATTTGATCTTTTAGACGCTCTATAACCATATACATCATTCTTTTATTTAAGGCAGAAGAGTTTTTGATGTACGTTTCGTACTCTTCAATGGTAAAATGCGCAATTACCATTCCTTTTAATGAATTTCTAAACTTGATATCTTTCTGTATCGCTTTTTCTATATACTGCAGTTGTTGCGGCAGAGTTAGTTCGTAAAACTTATACTTGTGCTTGGCAATATAATTTTTGAAAACGGCAATAAAAAGGTTGTTTTGAAACTTAATGATTGGACGTAACGTTAAATTTTGAAAACGCTCATCTGTACTTGTTCCTTCATGCACTTTTGCGGCTTTAATTACCGGACGTGCCTGTAAAAGGAGAGTGGCCCTATCTTCCATATTTAAAATGGTTTTATCTAAAATTACGGCTAAACAAGATTATTTCAATTCGTTTTTAACTTAGTTTTTAACTATGATATGAACAATTGGTATTTTTTAAATATTTAATGGCTCGGATTTTTTATGGTTTAGTGGTCCAATCCTTTTTTGTTCATTTTATGTTATTGTAGGTTATAATTTATAGGTAATGAATTTTTTTAAGACCTATACTGGTAGATTATTAAAAGTAAAAGGTTTAGGAGCTTAAAAGTGATTAGTTGAAAATAGTTGGCTAATTTTGTGCTAAAATATGGCTGTAATGAGATTTCATACCAGAAAATGGGTAAAACCAGAGGATTTAAATGCAAATGGGACATTGTTTGCAGGTAAGGTACTTACTTGGTTAGATGAACAAGCGGTTATCTATGGTATAATTCAACTTGAAAATAAACGTGTAGTAACCAAATACATGTCTGAAATTAATTTCATGAGCACTGCCAATCAAGGTGATATTGTAGAAATTGGATTAGAGGTAAAGAAATTTGGACATAGTAGTCTAACCTTAAATTGTGAGGTTAGAAATAAAATGACTCACGAAACAATAGTTACGGTAGATAATATAATTTTAGTTAACCTAAATGAGGCCGGCAAACCGGCCCCACATGGTAAAACTAAAGTAGAATACGTAAAAGATCGGTTAGAGAAAAAAGAAAAGGAACAAGAAGGTAAAAAGCCTTAAGATTGTTGTTGTATTTCTTTTGCCACTTGCTCTACTTCATCTAACACCCTAAATAGATTACCGCCCCATAATTTCTTAATTTCTTCTTGGGTATAGCCTCTGTTAACAAGTTCTAAGGTAACATTGTAGGTTTCAGAAGCATCTTCCCACCCAGTAATACCACCACCTCCATCAAAATCAGAACTAATACCTACATGGTCTATTCCCATTTTTTCAACTAAATAGTCTATGTGGTCTACAAAATCAGAAACGGTAACTCCTTTTGGCGCATCTGGCATTAAAGTAGCCATATCTTTACCAATTTTCATAACTTTTCTATAATTCTGCATAAAATCTTGGCGTTGTTCTGGCGTAAGACTAGAAAATTGAGACCGTTCATACCAAGCTATATCTAAACTATCTGCTACCTTTTGGTATATTTTTTTCATAAAAGCAGATTTTT
Organism: Croceivirga sp. ABH4_376; assembly: GCF_056160685.1. Lineage (NCBI taxonomy): Bacteria > Pseudomonadati > Bacteroidota > Flavobacteriia > Flavobacteriales > Flavobacteriaceae > Croceivirga > Croceivirga sp. ABH4_376. Next base: position 246,651 of record NZ_JBSWXQ010000002.1, read on the forward strand.
CTTCATGCTTAGCTGTATTTAAATAAGAACTAAACCCAACAGTTTGTACAACACCACCATTTTCTTTTAATAGTGCCAATTGTTCATCATCTAGATTACGGGAATGATCACATAAGGCCCTAGCAGACGAGTGTGATGCAATAATAGGTGCTTTAGATAAGGTTATCATTTGCTTCATAGACTCTTTTGATGGATGAGAAACATCTATCATTATGCCAAGTCTATTCATTTCATTTACAGCTTCTTTACCTAAATCACTTAAACCATTATATAACCAATCATTTTCCGCTTCACCCGTGTTGGAATCACAGAATTGACTGTGTCCATTGTGGGACAATGAAATATATCTTGCCCCTTTATCGTAATAGGTTTCAAATAAACTTAAATCTTCGCCAATAGGATAAGCATTTTCCACACCGATCATGGCTACTTTTTTACCAGATGCCGCAATAGCTTTAGCTTCTTTGCTAGAGGTTGCCAAACCAATTCTATCCGGGGCATATACTTCGCATAATTTATGTATGGCATCAAACTTTGCCATAGCGTTTTCAGCTGCTTTTTCGTAACCTTTAGCTGTTAAGGTATCTTGGCCTGTGTAAACAATAAACCAGGCTACGTCTAGGCCTCCTTCTTCCATTTTTGGCAAGTCAACCTGGGTGTCTAATTGTTGGGAGTAATTAATACTATCTGTAAAGTTTTTCACGTTGATATCTATATGGGTATCAACGGTTAACACCTCTTCATGTATTTTCTTAGCTAAGTCTTCCGTATTTACTTTTTCTGATTTGTCTTGTACTTGTTTTTGTTTGCAACTAAAAACAGTTAGCGCTAAACAAATAAAAATGAGTTTTTTCATTGGTCTTGAGTTTTATACCTACAAGAAAAGCAATTTGACAACAAAAAACGAGCACTAGGTAACAATTAGTTGTATGTAGGGGGTTAAATAGGGAGTTTTAAAGTTAATAAAACCAGCTATTTACAATTTATAGACAGCCAAAAATCAACCTTAAAAACACAACGCATTGGATACTAGAGAGTTATTAGATTATTTGACTAAAATAGAGAGCGGACTAGAAAATTTTTCTTACGCTGAGCTAAAAAGTCAAGATGCCGCGGCTTTAAAGGCGTCTTTTAATGCCTTTAAGAACGGATTGGAGTCTAGGGTTTTTGGTGATGTTGAAACTAGTTCAAATCTAAATTTTAATAACTCAGCTAAGCCAAACCAACAAGGTGTTACTGATTTACACCTGGTTGCTAATGTTAGTCATGAGATAAGAACGCCATTAAATAGCGTTATGGGTTTTTTAGATTTGTTAAAGGATACGGGCTTGGACACACAGCAATTAGAGTTGGTAAAGGCAATGGATGTGGCTTCTAATAGCATGTTTAACTTAGTTAACGAGTTATTGGAGTATAGTAAAATAGCTACTGGTCATGAAACGTACGAGCAAGTTAGTTTTAAACCAAAAAATGTTATTGACGAGGTAGCTTTTTTATGTAAAACTTTAATTAATCAAAAGAATGAGGTGAAATTTAACCTTGTTTATGATAAGAATATACCAGATACCCTGTTGGGAGACCCGGCAAAATTGTCCCAGATTCTTTTAAACCTTATTGGAAATGCAATAAAATTTGTAGAACAAGGAAGTATTGATTTAACAGTTAAGCTTAAAGAAAACCGTTCAAAACAGGTGTTTCTAGAGTTTATAGTTGCAGATACTGGTATAGGCATTGCAAACGACCAATTAAAACACATATTTGAATCATACAAACAAGCCACTCAACTAAGCCATAAAAAATATGGCGGTTCTGGTCTTGGACTTAGCATTATTAAAGCATTGATAGAACAACAGATGGGATGCATAGCTGTATCTAGTCAATTGGGCAAAGGCACAACTTTCAATGTTATATTACCATATCAAAAAGTAGTGCAAATGGCAGCAAACGTACAAACACAAAAGACCAAACAAACAAGTGTAAGTATAGCCGGAGCAAATATTCTAGTTGTAGAAGACGATTTTCTTTCCAGAAAATTAATGGAAAGTAGATTAAAACAATGTGGCGGACACCCCTTTTTGGCAGAAAATAGGGAAGAGTGCCTCTACATTTTAAAAACAGAAAAAATAGACCTCATTTTAATGGATATGCGGTTACCAGATACTACGGGTGTGCAATTGGCCAAGGACATCCAAATTAAAGTAGACGGACCACAAATTCCAATTATACTACTATCTGCAGACATACAAGCTTCTTTAGAAGAAAGCTATAAAGCCTACGGCATAGTAGATTTTATGCTTAAACCCTGTAAAACAGAAGAACTTTTGACCAGAATTGACCAGTACATTAACAACGACAAAAAGGAAAGTATTAACCCGGAACTAACTTTGAATAACTCTGAAAGTCAACCTTTGGTAGATTTAGAAGGTTTGTTCAATGAGTGCTTGCAAAAACCTGATTTGTTAGAAGAATTGGTTACCATGCTAAAAAACAATGTTGTTGAGTTTATTGGTAAAACCAAGGTACATTTAATAGAAGAGAATTATTCTGGTATTGGCTTTGCCGCCCACAAAATAAAATCTTCTTTAAAAATGGTAAAGGCAAATGGTCTACTTAATTATGTAGAACAGATACAGGAGTTTAGCAGAACGGCTACAAATCTTAACGGCATTAAAGAACAGTACACGTGTTTTATTGATGCTTACGGAGTGGTAGAAGCGCAAATTGATAAAGAGTTAGCCCGTTTGTTGAATGGAAATTAAATGGATAACAAGAGTTTGATATTAGCAGAGGATGATGTTATGTTGGCATCACTTTTAAAATATCGTTTAGAAAAAGAAGGCTTTTCCGTAACACTATGCCAAGATGGTAAAAAGGTTAAGGAAGAGTTAGACTCACAAATACCAGACTTAATAGTTTCTGATATCATGATGCCCTATTTTTCGGGTATTGAGTTAACGGACTATCTAAGAAATCAACTTAATAGTCAAATTCCAATAATACTTATTAGTGCAGCATCAAACGACGAGAACGTAGTTAGCGCGTTTGAATTGGGTGCAAACGATTTTATTTCAAAACCCGTAAGTCCATCAGAACTGTTGGTCCGTGTAAAAAGAGAACTTATAAGAAAAAGATAATAATACTAGTACGTAACTAACCCCCAAAAATTACCTACTTATCGAAATCCCCCAAATACATACCAGCCTTTTATGGGACCTAACAGTTTTATTTATTCTGTTAGGCGCACTTTACTTTCTGTTTATTTTTTATTACAGAAATAAAATGAGTGCTACCACTAAAAAAATTGAAGCCAAGCGAGCAGAATTGGCTCCGGTTATTAGTAATTTTTTGTTCCACACACCAGAAGGTCCAAAAGAGGAACAAAAAGAATATGTAGAACTTAAAATTACCATTAGGGATTATCTAAAAGACAAACAATTTAGAAGAGTCATTTCTGAAGTTCTTTTTGATTTACAAAAGGATGTATCGGGTTCTACAAGAGAACGTCTTTTTAAATTATACCAGGAATTGGGTTTACATGAAGATGCCTATAAAAAATTAAACAGTTGGCAGTGGCACAAGATAGCCAAGGGCATATTGCAACTGTCTAAAATGAACGTTAAAGATGCCTACCACATTATTAAGCGCTTTGTTAATGATAGACGAAGTGTGGTACGTAAACAGGCCGAGTTGGCCACGGTGAGTTTAAAAACAGAAGGTATTGAGTATGTTTTAGATTCTACCCGTTTTGCAATTAGTGAGTGGCAACAATTAAAACTTATAGAAGTATTAGGAAATAAAGAAGGGTACAGACCACCAGAATTTAAAGATTGGCTAATATCTAGTAATAGAGACGTAGTATTGTTTGCCTTACGTCTAATTAAACATTACAACCAAATTGGGGCAGAAGCTGCTATAACCACGTTGGTAAAACATAAAAACGATACTATAAAGGCCGCGGCTGTAAACTGTATAATCGATTTTAATTTTCATTCGGCCTTACCCACTATGAAACGGGTTTTTTGGAAAAGTAATAATGATGTTAAAATAGCTATTTTAAACGCTTTTGCAGAAATGGGTACTCCTAGTGATTTATTTTTTCTAGAAGACGTAAGCAAGAACGATAAGAATTTTCTTGTTGCTAGTAAGGCACAAAGTGCTATGAATCGCATACAACCAGATGCTGTCTTGCCTTCTAAAGATTTAATAGAATTAGAAGAACTACCAGAGGTAGATAATGTTATAAAAGAAGAAACAGAATTAGACTTTTTATCCTTATTGGATATTACCGTGATTTACGAGGAAGTTCTTCCAGCGGAACAAGCTAGTATAGAGTTTTCAGAAGTAGAAGTTTATGATGTGGTAACCGTTGCAGAAGAAACAGTAGAAAGCTACTATGAAAATCATTTAAACCCTAACAAAGGTTTGGATGCAGAAAACGCACATACCATGTCTACCCAAGAAAAAATGGATATCTATATCCATATGACCCAAGAAGCGCGAATAAATTTATTACTTGAATTAAAAGAAAGCTCCAATCCACAGGATATAAAGTTTTTAGAATTTATAGCCGAAAAAGAAGACCATTCCGAAATTAGATATAAAGCCTTTAGAATATTACAAGGATTGGAAAAGAACGAAAACCAACATGTAAATGGTGGTGTGGATACCCTTACAGATACCAACCAACCTGAATATGAAGCTGTAGATTTCGATACCAATTATAAGCCAGAAGATAGTGTGTTTTATTCCTTGTTCAATTATGGAGACCATACGGGTAAAGTAGTACTGGTTAAAGAAGCAGGTAAAATTGGAACGGACAAAGAGGTGGTTTTTCTACATCATTTATTGGAAACTGAAACAGATAAGGTACTGTTAGCTGCCGTAAGAGAGGCTTTGGATAGATTACAGCCAAAACCAACCAATACTGAAAAAGATGAATTGGAAACAATTAACCTGAATAGTATTAAAAATTTAGAAGTGGTTGTTGACGTAGAAGAAATAGGAGGGGAGGCAACAAAACAGGAAGAGTTGGCAGACCATCGTTTACCTTTAGAATTGTTGTTTCTGAACGAGAGTTTGGAAAAAGAAAATCCAAACCAAGAAGAGGAGATAGAGCAATTATTCAGTTTTGAGATTGCTCCAGAATATTTTAATAAAGATTATAACAAGTTAGTTTCCTAATCCGCATGAGTAGTGGCTCCATTGAAATATTGATTCAGTACATGAACATGGTGTTTCTCACCTTTTCTATTGTACTTTTCAGTTTATTTACCATAATGGGCTACTTATCTGCAAGGAACTCACTACATTATCGTAAAAAAAACAGTTTTAATGACCTATCTAAAATAATGGCTTCGCCTTTGGCGCCGTCAATTACCATAATTGCGCCTGCCTATAATGAGGGTATGACCATTGTAGAAAACGTACGTTCTTTATTAAGTTTAAAGTATGTTAACTACGAGGTAATGGTGGTTAATGATGGTAGTAAAGATGATACCCTGGAAAAACTTATTGCTGCCTTTCATTTAGAAAAAATAGAAAAGCAAATTGATCCTAATTGGAGGTCTAAACCCATTCGCGGTATTTATAAATCCACACAAAAATCCTTTGGTAAGCTTACCGTAATAGACAAGGAAAACGGCGGTAAGAGCGATGCTTTGAATACGGGTATGTATTTATCAGAAAATAGGTATGTAGGCTGTATAGATGTAGATTGTCTTTTATTACCAGATGCTTTATTACACATAGTAAAATCGTTTTCTCAGCGTAGTAAAAAGAAGGTAATTGCCGTAGGTGGGGTAATCCGCGTAGCCAATTCCTGTACCATCTCTGGTGGTACATTAGAACAAATAAATCTGCCTACCAACTGGCTGGCCCGTTTTCAACTGTTAGAGTACACACGTTCCTTTTTGTTAGGTAGAATGGCTTGGGGTAGAATAGATAGTTTATTGATTATTTCTGGGGCTTTTGGATTCTTTGATCGCGAAGTAGCCATTGCAGCCGGTGGTTATGACACCAATACCGTTGGGGAAGATATGGAAATTGTATTTAGAATGCGTAGATATATGCATGACCAAAAGATTCCATATACCATAGAATACATACCAGACCCTTTGTGTTGGACAGAGGTTCCTGAAAGTTTAGAGGTTTTGGTTAAACAAAGAGATAGGTGGTCTAGAGGTAATTTAGAAACCCTTAAGAAGCACAAGGAAATGTTTTTTAATCCCAAATACGGAACATTAGGATTATTAAGTTATCCGTATTGGTTTTTTTATGAATGGTTGTCTCCAATCTTAGAATTCTTTGGTTTCTTTTCCATTATCATTTTCTATTTTATGGGTATTTTAAACTGGGAGTTTTTTGTAGCAATTACGGCAGCCATATATGCCTTTAGCATTATGTTCTCTTTTTATGCCATTCTGTGGGATGTGTATTCCTATAACCAATACAACAAAACTAAGGATATTCTAATTCTAATGTTCTGTGCCATTATTGAACCGGTGGCTTTTCATCCTATAGTGGTTTGGTCTGCTATAAAGGGAAATTATAAAAAACTGTTCAACATACAATCGGGATGGGGCGCCATGACCCGTAAAGGATTTAGTAAAGCAGCCTAATGCAAGTTAAAGCCAACATAAAAAAAATACGTACACTTAAAGATTACACTCGCTTGTATCTTGGTTTTGCTATATCCCTTATTGTATTAGGAATATACCAGCAAATACAATTATATGACCAAGGGGTTATTGCTTCGGTATTTAATCGTGCTTTCTATGTTTTATTTATAAATCAGCTTGGATTTGCTTCAATAGTCGCTTTTATCTTTTTGTTTGCCTTTCGTTTTTTTGAAAAACGTAAACCCGGGTTAGGCTACAAACTAAGTATGGTCTTTTATGGTGTTCTGCTTTTTTTGGAAGCCATTCTGGTACTCTATTTTGTCAAAAACTATTCGCTTTTAAGTTATGATGCCTTAAACGAAGGATTTAATTTAACCCTTACCTTAAGCAGTATTCTTCACTTCTTCATATTAATGGTTATCCTTGTAGGCTCTTTTGTGCTCAGCTATAAATTTGCCAATAGACTCAACGCAATTTTAGGCCATCTATATCCGTATATTTTCTTTTTGTTGGTATTTATAATAGGTAGTCTATTTGTTGAAAAGAATTATATAAACGAGAATAAAACCCAATACCTATTTGCCAATAAAATCAAGGAGACACTAGATTTAAATACCTATAAGGGCGAAAGGGAATTTCCATTGCTAAAGCCAAACTTGCCAACCAATGAACTGTCCCAGTTTATTAATCAAACTAATAAGACACCTAACCTATTTATAATAATCTTAGACGGTATACCAAAACACTTCACAGATTCCACGAACGAAATGGCGGTTTTTATGCCGAATCTGGTAAAAATGGCGAACGCTTCTGTTCAATGGCAAAATTTTTATAGTAATGGAACAGAAATAAATGACGCGGTTACCAACATTACAGGTTCACTACCTTATGGTAATAGTGGTTTTTCGTTGTTGCCGCAGGCTATAAACAGAAATACCATTTATAGTGTTTTGAAAAAGAATGGTTATAGAAGCTATTTTCATTATGGTGGTAATTTAGGAATTAGTGGTCTAGACACCTATTTAAAGCAAGAGCATGTAGATGTGGTTTTGGATAAAAGCAAATTTGGGCCTAATTATAAACTACAGTTAGAAGATAGAGCTGGAGTGAGTTTAGGCTATCCGGATGGTGAACTGTATAGAAAGTGGGCCTCTTCTTACCAAATACCAAATACACCCAAAATAGAAGTACTACTAAATTTAAGTAGTCAAAGACCCTTTAATTTCCCAGAACAGGATACGTTTATAAATCAGGTTGAAAAAATTGCCTTAAACCCAAATTTTTCAAGGCAAGTTCAAAAGCAAATTCAAAAAAACAAGGAATATTTTGCCTCTTTAATTTATGTGGACAAACAATTAGAAAAATTTATAAATCTTCATAGAGAAACCAAAGAACATCAGAATACTTTATTTTTAGTTACCAGTACCGCAAATAAATATTTGCCTTCAGAAAATGCAATAGAAAGGCATCACGTTCCATTCTTTTTCTATGGCCCGCTAATTAAAAATCCAGAAGTTATTACTACAGTGGCCTCCCACCAAGATGTTGCGCCAAGCATCTTAGGTTATTTAAAGGAGAACTATCAAATTAAATCGCCACAGCAGGTTGCATGGTTGGGTTCAGGCTTATTTAAAAATGAAAAAGAATTTGCACTGCATAATAGGAAAGGCTATTTGGAGGATTTTTATAGTAACGGTTATTTTTTACTAGACGATCAACTTGTTAAAGTGCAACCTATGGGAGAGTTAAAACCAATAGAATCCACAACGGAAAGAAAACGATTGAAATCAAGGTTTAAAGCCTACAAGGCGGTTTCTAAATATGTAACTGCTTATGATAAATTATTACCCAAGGAATTGGCCATTTTTCCAGCAGATAACAAAGTATTTAGTGATGCGGACTTGGTCTATATTAATAGTGTATTTTCTGGTCTTGATTACGATAAAGGGTACCAAACAGCAAAAGAGTTGGCCCATTCTGGCAACTTAGAAGGCGCCTTGTTATTGGCAAATTACATTTTGCATAAAGTTCCTGGGCATGTAGATGCCAAAATATTAAAGGGTAGAATATTCTCTTGGTCTAAACGTTATTATGACAGTATAGAATTGTTAGAACAGGTGGTAGAACTGTACCCGCAATATGAAGATGGGTATGCTGCACTTTTAGATGCGTACTACTGGTCTGGAAATAATCATAGAGCAGCTTTTTTGGCTGATAAATTAAAAGAAAATAGAGTTAGCTCAGATGATTTGGCTTTCAAGTTAAAAAGGTGTAACCAACAAATTAAAGCTATAAGTTCCTTATAATTGAATGAAATTTTACTACCTACATATTTGTTTATTATTCCTCTTGTTTGGAACTATGGGCAAAACCATGGCGCAGACTACTATGGATGCCGATGCTAATTTTATTACCGCAAGGGATTTAGCTTTTAGTGGTGAGAAAGTTGCTGCTAGAAAACAACTAAATGCACTGCTAAAACACTATCCAGAATACTCAGATGCTTCTGTTTTGTTGGCAAAATTAGATAGCTGGGACGGCAAGTATGACCATGCCCGTAGGCAACTAAACAAGATTACCTCTAACAAACGTAACCACAGAGAGGCTTGGATGGCTGCCATACGCAATGAGAAGTATGCTCAGAACAATCAAATAGCATTAGGTTTAACCCAAAAGGCAATATCATATTTGGGTACAGATGCGGAATTAGAAACGTTAAGAGAGGAGCTAATTACGGCCATTACCACTACGCCGGAAATACAAGAAACACTTAAAAAAGAAAATCAGGAGTTAAATAGAAGAAATACCATTGGTGTTTTTACGGGCGCCGAGGCTTTTGATATGGTTTATGATCCTATTTATAGGGGAGAGTTAAACTATCAGCATCGTTCCAAGATTGGCACGGTAATTCCACAACTACAATTTTCTCAAAGACTAGATACCATAGGGATACAATATGGTTTAGAGTATTATCCTAAGATAAATAAATCATGGCATGGTTACTTAGGTTACTTTTATTCTAAAGCAACCATATTTCCTAACCACACTGCGGGTGCAGAAATTTACAAGGAACTTCCTAAGGGTTTTGAAGCTTCTATTGGAGGTAGATATATTCAATTTGGTGCTGGCGGTACCGCAATTATTGGTACGGGCTCATTTGGATGGTATAAAGGCAATTCTTATTTCTCTGCACGGCCATATGTAGCCATCAAAGATGATGGAGGTATTGGTGTTTCAGGCACCTTATTGGCTAGACGTTATTTTAGGGATGGGGATACTTATTTTGGTGCAAGACTTACTTATGGGTTTGATTCTCAATTGAACCAATTTATTGCCAATGATAGGCTATTGTCTGAAACTATTCTGTATTTGGAAAGTCAACGGGTAGATTTGGAATATCAATTTGCCAACAAAAACAATTCCAATGTGTATACCATTAATGCAGGCGTACGTAGGCAGGAGTTGGCTTTTGACTCAGGAAACTATTTCTGGGGTTTTAACGCAGGTTTGCGTTATCAAATTCGCTTTAAATAGGGTAACGGGTATCCCAGAGCACATTATTTCGTTAAGTCTTGGCTAATTCCTATTATTTCTTGCTGTTAGTATAGTTACACTGGTACTTTTTAATCTTTTTTCATGGTAGCAAGATCAAGACCGACAAAGTTGTTTGTTAGAACCCAATAGAAATACTTTTAACTAAACTTTCACAACAAAAATAAAAGCATACACCACAAATTGTTGAAGAGCTGACCAGATTGAAATAAGTTAGTATCAGTTAATAACCCAAATTAAATTAACTTAATCACTACCACTATGTTATACGATACCTACGGTGAAGAGTACTTAGCTTTCTTGCAAGAATTGAATGAAATTTTAAGTGTAAACCAATTAGTAGAATTAGATTACCTATAGTCAAAACCAAATCAAAAATCTTAGTCATGAAAAACTACAAAAACGAAAATAGTGCTTACACCAATTTTATTCAGAACCTGAATGAAATTTTAAATCATTTTGAAATTAATCAACTAAATTGTTCTTAGTTTAAGTGTGTGTTAATAGAAAAGGGAGCTTTTATTCAAAGCTCCCTTTTTTATTTAACCCAAATAGGTCTTAAGTATTTTGCTCTTAGAACTGTGTCTTAGCTTTCTAATGGCTTTTTCTCGTATCTGGCGTACACGTTCCCGCGTTAAATCAAACGTGGAGCCAATTTCTTCAAGTGTCATGCTAGGGTTTTCCCCAATTCCGTAATACAAACGTACCACGTCTGCTTCTCTAGGCGAAAGGGTTTCTAGTGCACGGTTTATCTCTGTGTACAAAGATTCATGTAATAAAGACTTATCTGGTTTAGGAGATTCTCCAGAGCGCATAACATCATATAAATTAGAAGTCTCACCTTCTTTTAAGGGCGCATCCATAGATACATGTCTCCCGGTATTTTTTAAAGATTGCTTTACTTCAGAAACCGTCATATCTAACTCCTTGGCAATCTCTTCAGGAGATGGAGGTCTTTCATGTGCCTGCTCCAAATAAGAAAATGTCTTCTTAATCTTATTTATAGAACCAATTTTATTTAAAGGCAAACGTACAACCCTAGATTGTTCTGCCAGTGCTTGTAAAATAGATTGTCTAATCCACCAAACAGCATAAGAAATAAATTTAAAACCTCTAGTTTCATCAAATCGTTTGGCGGCTTTAACCAGACCAACGTTTCCTTCATTAATTAAATCGGGAAGTTTTAATCCTTGGTTTTGGTATTGTTTGGCTACAGAAACTACGAACCTTAAGTTAGCGTTGGTCAATTTTTCCAAGGCCACTTGGTCACCTGCTTTAATTCGCTGTGCTAATTCTACTTCTTCTTGGGCAGTTATTAAATCAATTTTACTTATATCTTGTAGGTATTTATCTAAGGATTTGGACTCACGGTTAGTTACCTGCTTAATGATTTTTAATTGCCTCATTCTTTATATAATTCAGATTTGTATATAATTACTCATTATAGGCTTTTTAGCCCATTTTTCCAAATACCAAATGGTAATGTTTTCCAAAATTTACCAATAAGGCTAAATCATGGGTTTTCAGACAGATATCAAATTTTACCAAGGAAAGCCGTTGTTTTTCTTTTTACCGGGGCAAAAATCTGCTAATTTTGTAGGGTTTTTTAAAAATCGCCTAAACCATAAATAGATTTTGGAGTTACAAAAAGAAGTTGCTAAAAAGAACTTATACGATTACCAATTGGCAGATCTTAAAAAGATTTTTGCCGAGTTGGATAAAATGCCAGAAGGGAGCAACATGCTTTACCAATTACCCACTGGTGGTGGTAAAACCGTTGTGTTTTCTGAAATTACCAGAAGATACATAGAACAGACCGGAAAAAAAGTAGTTGTACTTACCCACAGAATAGAGTTAAGCGGGCAAACCTCTAAAATGCTAAAAGGCTTTGGGGTTAGCAACAAGATTATTAATAGCGAGGTTAAAGAACTAACGGACCAAGACAAATACAAATGTTTTGTGGCCATGGTAGAAACCTTGAACAATAGATTACAGGAAGATAAAATTAAGTTGGAGGATGTTGGCCTGGTAATTATTGATGAGGCGCACTACAACAGTTTTAGAAAACTATTTAAATTCTTTGAAAAGGCGAATATCTTAGGTGTTACGGCAACGCCATTAAGTAGTAACATTAAACTACCTATGAAAGACAACTATAAAAAGTTGATCGTAGGTAAGAGTATTAAGTCTTTAATAGAGGATGGTTTCTTGGCCAAAGCCAACTTGTACAATTATGATGTAAGCCTTAGAACCTTGAAATTAGGTATGAACGGGGATTACACCGTAAAATCTTCTGAAGAGTTCTATGGTAACCACAGCATGTTGGGAAAACTGCTTGCAGCCTATGAAGAAATAGGTAAAGGCACCAAAACACTTATTTTCAACAATGGTATCAATACCTCTTATTATGTTTATGAAACCTTTAAAAAGGCAGGCTATAATGTTAGGCATTTAGATAACCGCAATACGGCCACGGAACGTAAAGAAATATTAGAATGGTTTCATAAAACTCCAGATGCAATTTTATCGTCCGTAAGTATTTTAACCACAGGTTTTGACGAACCTTCTGTAGAAACCATTATTTTAAACCGTGCCACCCGTTCATTAACCTTGTATTTTCAAATGATAGGTAGGGGCTCTAGAACCTATAAGAACAAGGAATCGTTCAATGTGGTGGATTTAGGTAACAATATAGCCCGTTTTGGACCTTGGGACGAACCTATAGATTGGCAGGAGATTTTCCATTTTCCAGACTTTTATTTGGAAAATATCAAGAACGATGAAGACATTGAGCGCGAATTTGTGTATCAAATGCCAGATGAATTAAGAGCAAAATTCAAGAATTCTGAAAATATAAAATTTGATATTAAAGCGGAATACAAAAAAGTATTTGCTGAAGGTCTCAAGTCTAAAATAGTTTTGGAACGTAGTATTGAACAACATGCCCAGATTTGCGTAGAAAATTCTGAAGATGTTTTTGATGCTCGAATTTTGGCCAAGGAATTGAAAGATGAAATTCAATTTCGCGTGCGCCAATATTCGTATTGTATCATGAATAATACTAAGAATTACAAAGAATGGTTAGAAGAAGATTACGAACGCAAATTGCGTTCTAGTATTTCTAAGAAGTTTGCGCAACGTATGTAATGGAAAAACTATTGATTGTAGGATATGTTTGGCCAGAACCGGATACCACAGCGGCCGGTCAGCGTATGTTGCAACTATTGGAATTGTTTTTAACCAATAATTTTGAAGTACATTTTGCTACAACTGCTACCAAAACGGAATATTCTGCTAATTTAGAAACACTAGGTGTACATTGCCAAGCAATTGCATTAAATAGCAACACATTTGATGCCTATGTTAAGCAACTACAACCAGATGTAGTTGTTTTTGACCGGTTTATGTTAGAAGAACAATTTGGTTGGCGTATACGGGAACAGTGCCCAGATGCATTACGGATTTTAAATACGGAAGACCTACATTCTTTAAGAGACGCACGGCAATTAGCCCATAAAAAAAGGCAGAAATTTCAATTGCAATATTGGTACGCCAATTCAAAAACACAACGTGAAATTGCCAGTATTTACCGTTGTGACTTAACCCTTCTTGTATCCGAATACGAAACGCAGCTTTTAAAGCAGGAAGTTGGTATACAACCGCAATACCTATTGCATTTGCCATTTTTATTAGAACCTCCTACGCAAGAATCGCCAAATTATGAAAAACGTAAAGACGTAATCACTTTTGGTAACGGTAAACATGCACCAAATGTAGACAGTATAGCCTATTTAAAACAGGATATTTGGCCGTTGTTACGCCAAAAATTACCAAAGAATACCAAGTTAAACGTTTACGGAGCTTATTTGCCACAAAAAGTGCTAGAGTGGCATAATCCACAAGAAGGATTTTTAGTGCATGGTTGGGTAAAAGATTTAAAAAAGAAAGTAGAACAAGCACGTTTGGTACTGGCACCTTTACGGTTTGGGGCAGGTATTAAAGGTAAACTAAGTTTAGCAATGGAATGTGGCACGCCTAGCATTACTACTAAAATAGGCGTAGAGGGGATGGGAAATCTTAATAACTGGCCAGGAGGTGTGGGGAACACTAAAAAAGAATTTGTTGACGAAGCTATTAACTTCTATCAAAACGAAAAACTCTGGCAAGATGCGCAAGTAAGAGGGTTTGTTTTTCTGAAAAACAATTATGACAAAACCAAACAATCGGAAAAGTTCCTTAAAACACTTAATGCTATTCAAAAAGATATTGAAACGCATCGTGCTAAAAACATTTTAGGTAATCTTTTATATACCAATGCCCTGAATGCAACCAAGTTTATGGGTAAGTGGATTACAGAAAAGAACAAAGGCAATTAATGTACTTTTTTTGTTTTTTGATATTTAATTGAAGCTATAATGGCGTTACCAAATACCTTAAAAATTAGAGGCAAAAGCACGGTAACGTAAACCAGCCACAAAGACCACTCCGCCTATGGCATTACCCAACAGGGCCAAACTTTGAAAACTCAGGTAATTGATAAAAGAAATCTTGTGCGTAAATAGTAATCCGGCAAATACCTCTATATTTCCAACAATACTATGGTGAAAACCAGCAAAACCTACCGTAAAGGTTATTAAATAGATAATAACAATTCTACTAATAGTATCTCTAGAAGAACTTAAAAGCCAAGATAACACGGCCATAAGCCATCCCGCAAAAATAGCGCTACCTAAGGTTAAAAGCGGTCCAGATTTTGAAACGTGATGCGCAATTTCTTCTATGCTTTCTGTTGTTATAATCTCTAATGATAGCCCGGTATGGCCGCCCAAAAAGGCAAAAATATACCCACCCAATAAATTACCTAAAATAACAATACCCCATAGTTTTAGCAATTCTTTTACAGAACGTCTTTTGTGCAAAACCGGAAGGGTTAGTAATGAAGTTTGCTCGGTAAATAAGATAGATTTCCCCAGAACTACAATGATAAATCCAACGGGATAGGCAAATGCTAATAGTGGAAATAGAAGGTCTTTTGAAACCTTACCTTTTAATAAGTGGTGAAGAATGGCCAAGAGTAAAAAACTAAACCCGATTTCTAAACCTGCAATTAGGGCACTAATTAAAACATTGGTCTTCTTATTTTTGTAGGTTTCCAAGCCTTCGCAAAGTTGGTCTACCAAAATATCTTCTTCAGTTTTTACCTGTTCTTGGTTTGCATTTTCATGTACCTCCTCAATTTTTTTATCTAGTTCTTCTTTTTCTGCCATAGCATGGCAAATTACTAGAATTAAACATGTTGTATTAACTGAATTGGTTTTTTTGCGTGCTTTTACCCCTTCTGACTAACTCAATCAAGGTAATTTCTAGGAATAGTTAATGCTGAAACAATTTCTCCATCACCACAAACTCTATCCCGCCTTTCACATATTTTTTATTTGTTTGTTTAAGACCAAAGCGCTCATAGTATTCAGCTTTCTCTGTACGTGCATTACACCAAATGCGAGAAATAGATTTATTAGAATAGTTTTTAAGCACTTCCTTTAACAAATGGGTACCGTATCCGTTTCCTTGCGCTTTGGTTAGTGTAGCGAACTTTCTAAATTGCAAACCTTCTAATGTATGGAACAAAGAAATGATGCTGGTTAATTGTTCACCTACAAACAAGCCTAAATGCGAACCTTCTGCATCTTTTTCTAGTTTTACAAAATCTATCGACTGGTTAGGCCACATTACGCTATGCCTTATAGGCCATGTTTTAGTATAGTGTATGGGTCTTATTTGTATTACGGTTTTCATTTTGTTAAAGATACCGGCTTTCTTTTAATTAATTATTTCCATTTGAAGGAAATTTTGTATATTGTTTCCGTTTTTAAGAAACATTGTTTGTTGTTTCCAAAAATAGGATATTATGGCAGAGCAGTACTACATAATTATGGCAGATGTTATCGATAGCCGCTCCATTGGTAAGGATAAAGGTTTTATGGAAGCGTTTAAATCGCTTATACAGCAAGTTAATACTAATTTCCAGGAAAGTATATTATCGCCCTTGACCATAACGCTAGGAGATGAGTTCCAAGGTGTGGTAGCTAGTAAAAATGCGTTATTTACGCTTGTTTTTTATTTAGACGAGCAATTGTTGAAATTGGGCTTTCCTTTTAAACTACGCTATGCCTTATTATATGGCGAAATAGAAACACCTATAAATCCAAGAATAGCACATGAGATGTACGGTAGTGGTTTAACACAGGCCAGAGAAGGTTTAGAATTGCTCAAAGATGGGGAGTCACATTTTTATGTAGCATTACAATCGTATACAGATACACAACTACAACTGAGCTTATATTTGTACCAGAACATAAAAAGCGGTTGGAAAAGCAGTGAATCTGAAATTATTTCCGCATTTTTAACCCATAAGGATTATAAAAAATTGCAAGAACTTGGGTTGTACAAAACCCGTTCTGGAGCTTGGAAAAAGTACAATTCTTTAAAAATTGAAGCTTACGATACCGTAAAAGCATTGATTTTAAATATTATAGCTAATGAGCGAACTTAAATTTCACATCTTATATTATGTAATTATAGAGGTTTTTTTGCTCATTATCTTTTATGCGGTATCTAAATGGTTAGACCCCAAAAACAGTAAAAAAAGTTTAGGACAAAAAAGTACCTCTTGGCTCAAAGGCTTTTTAGAGCGTGTTTTTTTAACCTTTTTATTGCTAACGAATTTTCAAGGTTCTGCATTGATTCTTTTTGGTGCTATTAAATTGGGCACCCGTTTAGATAGCGATAAAGAAGCTAAAGTAAATAATGATTATTTCATAGTAGGAAACTTTATCTCTATTGCCGCTGCAGTATTGGCATTCCTACTTTTTAAACCCTTTATACAAATTAACTTATAAAAATGGATAAAACACCCAATTGGCAAACGGCCATAGAATTTGAAGACATTACCTATAAAAAGTGCGATGGTGTGGCACGTATTGCCTTTAATAGACCAGACGTACGCAATGCTTTTAGACCTAAAACTACGGCCGAATTGTATAAGGCATTTTATGATGCGCAAGAAGATACTTCTATTGGGGTGGTTTTACTTTCTGGCGAAGGACCCTCTACTAAGGATGGTAAATGGGCATTCTGTAGTGGCGGAGACCAAAAGGCTAGGGGACACAAAGGCTATGTTGGTGAAGATGGCTACCATAGGTTAAACATACTAGAGGTACAGCGTTTAATCCGCTTTATGCCCAAAGTGGTTATAGCCGTTGTACCAGGTTGGGCCGTTGGTGGCGGGCACAGTCTGCATGTAGTTTGCGATATGACTTTGGCTAGTAAGGAACACGCAATTTTTAAGCAGACAGATGCCGATGTTACCAGTTTTGATGGTGGTTATGGTTCTGCATATTTGGCTAAAATGGTGGGACAAAAGAAAGCCCGTGAAATTTTCTTTTTAGGTAGAAATTATTCGGCACAGGAAGCCTACGAAATGGGAATGGTTAATGCGGTAATACCCCATGATGAACTAGAAGCAACAGCCTACCAATGGGCACAAGAAGTATTGGCTAAATCCCCTACATCTATAAAAATGTTGAAATTTGCCATGAACTTAACGGATGATGGCATGGTTGGCCAGCAAGTATTTGCGGGAGAAGCCACCCGTTTGGCGTACATGACGGATGAAGCTAAAGAAGGCCGTAATGCTTTCTTAGAAAAGCGAAAGCCTAATTTTGGAGAAAATAAATGGATTCCTTAAATCCTAAAAAAAGGAAACCCGTTCCTTAGTATAATTTGGAACGGGTTTTATTTAGTTTTTTCTGATTGCCTTCTAATTCTTTTTCAGCCTTGGCAAGTTGGTATTCTAGCTTTTCTTTTTTAACAGGCTCTAATTCTTCTGCCATTTTTAATTTATTTCTCAATTTGGCAATTCGTCGTTCATTAGAACGCACTCTTTTTTGCGCTTTTAAAATACTTTTTTCAAGAGAATGTTGCTTTTTAAGTGCCTTTTCTGCTTGTTTGGCCGCTTTTTGCTCCGCTTTAATTGCTTTTTCGCGCTCTTTTAAAAGTTTATCAGATACTTCTTCTGTAACTTCTTCTACTGCATTGGTGGTTTCTGTGGTTTGAGCTGTAACACCCATAAAACCCATTAATACTAAAGCTAATAAAAGTATAGTCCTTCTCATTTGTAATAGTGTTATCGTTCTACACTATTTAAGACACCAAAAGAGAAAAGAGGTCACATAGTTTTGAGAGTATATTTAAATTGAAAAGAGCCTTGTCAGATGACGAAGGCCCTTTTACGAGAACACTATATGAAAATGAAAATTTTGTTTTTCTTATTTAATACGTTGTAAATGTAGTAGGCTAGGAAGCTAATCTGAAATTATTGTTGTGAAGTGCCTTTAAATTGTGGTCTAGCTCAAAAATTGTGTTTTACTGTAGCCAGAACCTGTTTAAATTGAAAAGAGCCTTGTCAGATGACGAAGGCCCTTTTACGAGAACACTATATGAAAATGAAAAAATTTACTTCTTTGTTTATTACGATGTAAATGTATGTAGCTTGTTTCCGTAAAAGAAAATATTGTTGTGTAAGCCCTATAAAGTGTGGTATGTTTATAAAATACTGTTATAAGATTTATTCTACCACAGCAGCAGCAACCATAGATAAAAATGCATTGGCATCATATTCAGGTCTTTCACCCAAACCAGTTCGTACAATTACTAAATCCTTGGACGGTATAATGTAAACATGTTGCCCTTGGTAACCGTTCATTGAATACAAATCCTTAGGAACGTCTGGATAGTCTCCTTGGCTGTTTAGCCAAAATTGTCCACCATAAGTACCATTAGAATTAGCCGTTGGTCTTGTTATGTATTTTATCCAACTTTTATCAAAAAGTTCTTCTCCATTCCAAACACCGTTATCTAAATACAATTGCCCAACACGTGCCCAATCCCTAGTACTGGCCCAGCCATAAGAGGACCCCACAAAATTGCCAGCCATATCTGTTTCAATTAAAAAACTGTGTGCACCAATCTTATCTAAGAATTCGGAATAAGGAAAGTTCAAATAATCTTGGTAATCTCTAAATTGTTGCCGAAGAATTCCAGAGAGTAGGTTGGTAGTACCAGAAGAATAGTTCCAGATTTCGCCCGGTTTAGCAATTGCTTTTTTATTTTTTTGCGCAATTGTCATATCACTATCTAGAAACAGCATTTGGGTAACGTCAGATATCTTGGTATAATCTTCTTCCCATTCCAAGCCACTTTGCATACGTAATAAATGGTTTAACGTTATATTTTTACGGTTGTCATTTTTCCATTCCACAATAGGTGCCGGCCAATCCAAATTAATCTTTCCTTGGTGCTCTAGAATACCAAAACAGGTGGCAAGTAAACTTTTGGTCATAGACCAGCCTAAAACAGGGGTTTCAGCATTAAAACCATCGGCATAACGTTCTGCGATCAAATGTCCTTTATATAAAACTAAAGCCGTTCTTGTCTTTTGAATTTCTGGATTAGAAAAGACCTGCGCCATGGCCTTACTCAGTTTGTCGTAATCTATTTCCTTAAACGTACTATCCTTTGGCGGCAAATGGCCATAAGGATAAGCAATAGAATCAAATTGCTGACTTCTATTTGGTTTTAGATTTGTTTTTGAAATTTTATAATCATCTGGTACAAGTGCTCCCCCGAGGCCGGGCCTATATATGGCCTTACGATTTTGTAAGCCATAAACATTTGCAGTAGCTTCTTTTTTAGAATTATTGTAGGTTACATCTGCTAATTTTATCAATGGTGCGTCTAAATCAACTTTTTTAACCCTATCTGGTACATGATTGGCAATCAGAACACTAGAGACCATATATTTAGCGGCGTAGCCAGAAATCATAGTTAGTTTTTTATGGTTCAAGTAAAAGAGGATACCTATTAACACTAATAGTAAAAGGGCAATTCGTTTAAACCATTTCATAATCTTCAATTTTAATGTACTTTAAATATACCATTAATAAGTAAGGTAGTAGATAGCTTTTACTATAGGTCAAATATTTGTTTTTTGGTACTGGTTTTAGAATAGTTTATTTTAGAATTATGCATAGAATTTTAGTTATACTGTTTGGATATTTACTTATAGGTTGTGCAACGGGCGCAAAGATTATTGATAAGCCAATAGATTTTGACGAAGACCGAATTGCCATGACACAATCTTATTTAATGGAACATTATAACTTGGCGCAGGACCATATTACCATTGACCCCAAAATGATTGTTGTGCATTGGACCGCTATACCTACTCTAGAAGAATCTTTTAATGCATTTAAAGACAATACTTTACCTAGTTCTAGAAAAGATATAACCAGTGCTGGAAATTTAAATGTTTCCAGTCAATTTTTAATAGACCAAGATGGCACTATCTACCGGTTAATGCCAGAAACTTTTATGGCTAGGCATGTAATTGGCTTAAACCATTGCGCCGTTGGTATTGAAAATGTAGGCGGTACGGAAAGCACACCGTTGACCAAGAAACAATTAAAAGCGAATATTGATTTAATAACCTATTTAAAAAACAAATACCCCATAGAATACCTAATAGGACATTACGAGTATACTTATTTTGAAGATCACCCGCTTTGGTTAGAAGTAGACCAAAGTTACCGCACCATTAAAACAGACCCGGGAAAAGATTTTATGACTAAATTACGCAGGGCTACAAAAGCCTTTAAATTTAAACCCATACCTAATGATTAAACTAAAGAGTAATTTCTTTTACGCTTTCTTAATTTGTTTGTCGTGTCAGTCTAATTTAATTGCCCAAGACTTTACTGAGAGTTTGTACGGCACTTATAATGATTACAAGGAAGAAACACTTGATAAAAGAAGAATAAAGCACCATCAACTACAACCGTTGATTAATAAATTAAAAACTGACCCTAGGTACACTGTAAAAAAGGTTGGAGAATCTATAGAGGGTAGGGATTTACGTTTAATAAGTATAGGAGAAGGTCCAATAAATGTTTTTCTCTGGAGTCAAATGCATGGTGATGAGCCAACAGCAACCCAAGCCATTTTTGATATTTTTAATTTTTTGAATGGCAAAGCTTTTAAAGCCGAAAAAAAAGCAATTCTTAGTAAACTAACTTTGCATTTTCTACCGATGCTTAACCCAGACGGTGCAGAAGTATTTACCAGAAGAAATGCGCTAGGTATTGATATTAACAGAGATGCCTTAAGGCTACAGTCTCCAGAAGGCCAGGTTTTAAAAAGAATTCGCGATAGCATAAATGCAGATTTTGGATTTAATTTACATGATCAGAGCCGGTATTATAATGCGGAACGTACCAATAAACCAGCAACCATCTCTTATTTGGCTACTGCCTACAATTATGAAAAAGATATTAATGATGTACGTGCAAATGCCATGAAGGTTATTGTTTACATGAATAATATAATTCAAAAATATGCTCCAGGCCAGGTAGGTAGATATGGCGATGATTTTGAACCCCGTGCATTTGGAGACAATATAGCGAAATGGGGTACAAGTCTAATTTTAATTGAATCTGGCGGTTACAAAAATGACAGGGAAAAGCAAGAGATACGCAAACTAAATTATGTATCTATTTTGGCAGCTTTGCATACTATTGCCAATGAAAGTTATAAGGACATTGCAATAGAGGCATATGAGGAAATACCTAGGAATGATCGTAAGATGTTAGACTTAAAAATAGAAAATGCCACCTATATTTTAAATGATAAAGAGTATACTTTAGATTTAGGTATTTACAGAAATGAAATAGATGACGCTTATCATTCTAAATTCCACTATAGAAGTAGTATTGTAGACCAAGGAGATTTATCTACTTTTTACGGTTACGAAACTTTTGACGCTACAGGATATACAATAGTTCCTCCAAAAATAGCGGTAAGTACCGTACAACCAACAGGTAAAGAATTTTTTGTCCTTAATGCTGTAGACCTTTTGAAAACGGGCAACGCTTATGTAAGAACCACTAGTTTTCCAAAAGAATTAAGTTTCTCTAACTCGCCAATTAACTTGGTTTCCAAAAATTATAAGCTACCAGATTTTAGGTTACAACCTGGGGTAAACCCTACCTTCTTTTTGGCTAAAGAAGAAAAAATTACGCACGCAGTAGTAAACGGATTTCTAATTGACCTAAGTAAACCTCTAGAAGCACAAAATACAGGAAACGGTATACTAATTAAATAGTATTTAAATGCTTTACACTAATAATAAGAGGGCAAAATAGCCCTCTTTTTTATTGAATAGGTGTTACTTCAAATTTTCTAAATTCAACCGGACCATGGTCTCCTTGAATCATGAATGCTCCTGGCTCTCCCTCTTTACTATCTAGGGCACCACCAGTAATACCAGGAATAGTTTGGTCTGTTATAATTGCTTTACCGTTGGCTATAATAGTTACTCGGTTTCCTATTAAGGTAATTTCATATCGTTGCCATTCATTCGCTTTTTTGGCTGCATTTTCATTGGGCTCCAAAAATCCGTAAACGCCACCAAAATAAATATCACTTGGTTTAAGCCCGTAGTTATCCGCAATTTGTACCTCATATCGGCCACGCAAATAAATTCCACTATTACTTTCTTTTGGATACTTAAATTCAATTACAGCTTTAAAATCATCAAACTTTTGGTCGCTTATAAGATTTGCACCGCTTTTAGGGCTTTTAAGAATTCCGTTTTCTACTATCCATTGGTTTTGGTCACGGTCTGCATGCCAGCCGTCTAAATTTTCACCATTGAATAGTTTTATTGTACCACCCATTCTAGGGGTAGTGTTGTAGGCTAAAGTGGGCGCCGCAACACCGGTAAAGTTTATTTTATCACCATTGGTATATGTCATTATACCAGATAATTCACCGTTATTTAAATTACCCTTAAAATGCATATCTTGTCCTTTAGGCTCCCACTGCCTAGGGATAGTAAATTCAAAATGATTACCATCTAATTTAACTTCAGAAATAGGCCTTGCGCTACCAAAGGCAAAAACGAATCGTCCAACAAAGGTTTCGTGTCCAGAATGTCTAATTTCTAACCAAGAAGGTTGTGTTTTTCCGTCAAAATTCATTTCTAAGTCCCATCTGCCTTCTAATGGGTTTTCTTGCGAAGATGTAATTTGGGTGAATAGTATTACTAGAAGTAAAGTGAATATTTTTTTGGTCATGGTCTAACTATTTTAACCCGAAAGATAACCAAAATAAAAAAGGAAGGTATTACCCTTCCTTTTTCTACTTATTTGTGAGATGTGTTCGTATTCTAGCTCTCAGAATCTAAAAGGGCAAAGAATTTATCCAAATCTGGAATAATAACTATGCGTGTTCTTCTGTTTTTAGCCATGCTATCTTTATCCGTGTTCTCTACCAATGGTTGGTATTCACTTCTACCGGCAGCTATTAACTGGGTTGGATCTACGTTATATTTCTCTTGTAAGGTACGTACAACAGAAGTAGCACGTTTTACACTTAAATCCCAGTTATCTTCTACCACAGCAGTGTTAATAGATCTAGAATCCGTATGGCCCTCTACCATTACTTCCATGCTTGGTTCAGAATTTATAACTTCTGCAAGTTTACCCAATACAGTGTTAGCTTTATCGTTTATGCGGTAACTACCCGTTCTAAACAAAAGGTTGTCAGAAATGTTGATCATAACAACAGTTTTATCAACAAAAACGTCTATATCATCATTTTCATCAGAAATAGAATTCTTAAGATTATAAGAAATGGCCAAGTTTACAGAATCTTCCATTGTTTTGGCTTGTGCTAGTTTGGCAGGATCAACCTTAGCCAAAGTAGCTTCCATTTTAGCCTTGTTGCTATTGCTCATTACCGTGTTCCCTTTAATTTGAAACTGGCTATCGTTTACCTCTTTTAAAGAGTTGATTTTGGCATTATATTCTGCTACACGAGCTTCTATTTTGGAAAGTTTAGAGGCTAATTCCTCTTTCTCTACCTGCGTCTTGGTTAGTTGGCTTTGGGTCTGTGCTAAATTTTCTTCTAAGGCTACATACTTCTTTTTAGAAACACAGCCTGTTAGCACTACAGAAGCCACAAGACCGGTAAACAATACTTTTTTCATTTTGAAAATTTTAAGTGTTCATTAATCGTTTTCAAAAGTATATACGCAGTAGAAACCGTTTTGGATCATATAAAAAAAGCCCGTCTACAAATAGACGGGCTTTTAATGCTCTCTTATAGCAGGTTATCGTTAAAAAAATTATTCGCATCCACCGGTAAATCCATTGGCGCTAAATTCTGTTTGTACGGCTCCTTGCAAAGAACCATCTATAACGCGAATTACTAAATTACTAGTACCACTACCATCTCTCTTTGGCGTACAATACTCAAACAAATAAAAGCTATTTGCTTGTTCTGATACTCTGGCTGATATTTGATTAAACGTGGCTTCTAGTTCAGATGCATTAGCGGCAACAACACTAGCTGTCTTGCCAATACTTTGCAACACTTGCGTATCTATTTCCGCGCCAAGACCAATACTAAAAAACGAAATGTTTGGATTGGCATCTTCTACTTTTTTAATGGCGTCTGCTTCTTTATACCTAGAGGCTTGATCGGTACCATCTGTGAATAAAACCACAGAGGCCGCACCAATTACACTACTACTGGTATTTTGCTTTAAAACGTTTTCTGCAATGTTGGTAGATTTTATAACCGCTCCATACAAATCTGTTGATGGGTCGTTGCTAATATCTGCCGTTATACCTTCAATGGCAGTAGTTAATTCTGTTGCAGAAGACGTAAGTTCATTTAAAAGATGTAGTTCATCTTCTCCATCAAACCAATAAATTGCCATTTTAAAGGAATCTGTTGGTGTAGCCGGCATCACATTGTTCACGAAAGTAGTAGAGGCAGATTTTAGTTCTTCTAAACTACCTTGTAGCACAGAATTACTTAAATCTAAAACCAATATGGTGTTGTTGCTAAATATTTGGGTGTTTGGAGAAATGCGCGCAAAAGATTCACTAGAAGAAATGGTATTGAAACAATCGTCGTTTCTGCCTTGTTCGTAAATTGTAAACTTATTGGCCGTTAAACCAGAAACGGGGTTGCCGTCTGTATCACTAACTTTAAATAATATGGAAACTTTTCCTGGAAGGGTGGTGTATTTTTCCTGTATGTTCAATATTAAATCATTCTCGCCAAAGTTCAAGCAGTCGTCAACTTCTTCTCCTTTTCCTAATTCATTCTGGTTTAAGTTGAAATTCACATCGTCATCTGCATTACCACAAGCTACTACAAGTGCTAGCATAAATAGGCAAGAAAGTTGCCTAAAGAAGTTTTTCATTTTTTTCATTTTTCGGTTCAGATACTACAACGCAATAATCGTGCAGAAATTTTTCAACCCAATCATATTACACCGCTAAATAAAAGTTAAATTAAACTGTTGATAGGTTAAAAATGTATTTGCCTCAATAGAATTTGATAACTTACTTTTGAAAAATAAAAAGGTTATGCCAACGTATCAGATAAACGTAAACGGAAAGAAAGAGTCCGTAGAGGTAGCTTCAGACACCCCAGTTTTGTGGGTACTTAGGGACCATTTAAATTTAGTAGGCACCAAGTTTGGTTGCGGAATTGGTCAATGTGGGGCTTGTACCATACATGTAGATGGTATTGCTATGCGCAGTTGTAGTTTAACCTTAGACATGATAGCGGATAAAACCATACGTACTATTGAAGGATTATCTGAATATGGTGAACACCCCGTACAGCAAGCGTGGAAAGAGGCCGATGTACCCCAATGTGGGTATTGCCAAGCCGGACAAATTATGACGGCCACTGCCTTTTTAGAACAGAACCCTGAACCTTCATCAGAAGATATTAAAAATGCCATGCATGGTAATATTTGCCGTTGCGGTACCTATAATAGAATTTATAAAGCGGTAGAAACAGCCGCTAAGAACATGAACTAATCAGAAAATACTCATAAAATGGCAACATCTAATTCACAAAATTTTAGCCGAAGAGCCTTTATGCGTACTTCTGGTTTAGCAGGTGGTGGACTATTAATCGGATTTAATCTTTTCCAGGCATGTAAAGAGAAATCTAACTTTGTTCCACCCGCAGACATGTCCAAGCTTAACTATCAAGACTTTAATGCTTACATAAAAATAGCGGAAGATGGTACGGTAACCATTTTTGCCCCAAATCCAGAGATTGGACAAGGTGTAAAAACTGCAATGCCCATGCTTATTGCAGAAGAGCTAGATGTAAAATGGAACAAGGTTTATGTACAACAAGCCAAATTAGACACTGTTAATTACCAGCGACAAGTAGCTGGTGGTAGTCAATCTTTACGTCATGGGTGGGAACCACTAAGAAGAACGGGGGCTACCGCTAAACAAATGTTGGTAAATGCGGCGGCTGCACAATGGAATATAGATTCCGCTAACTGCACGGCCAAAGAAGGCGTTATTACCAATACCAAGACAAATGAAACACTAGGTTATGGAGATGTGGTTAATGCTGCGGCACAACTTCCAATACCAGAGAAGATTACTTTAAAAAAGCCTAAAGACTTTACCATAATTGGTAAAGATACTCCCAACGTAGATATAGACCAGATAATTACTGGAAAGCCATTGTTTGGGGTAGATTACAAACCAGAAGGCACCTTATTTGCCGCAGTAGCCAGGCCACCTGCTTTTGGTATGGCACTTGAGGATTATGATGCCACATCCGTAAAAAATATGGACGGAGTAGTTGATGTATTTACCATAGGTGAAAAAGCACGTAAACTAATAAAGGCTCAACCTAATATTGCAGAAATACTTTCAACATCAGACAAGGTGGTTATTCTTGCCAAGAGCACATGGCAGGCGTTTAAGGCAAAAAAAGCCTTGGAAACCAAATGGAAGGAGGTAACCGCTTTGGAAGATACCAAAAAGCATGACGATGCCATGTTGGCCTTGTTAGATGGCAAAGTGTTTACAACCATGCGCGAAGACGGAAATGTAGAAAAGGCCTTTGAAGAAGCGGACCAAATAATAGAGCGTACATATGAAGCTCCTTTTTTGCCACACAATTGCATGGAACCTATGAATTTTTATGCAAATGTTACCGATGAGCGGGTACATTTGGTTGGCCCAATACAAACTCCCGCATGGAAAGCGGGTGCTGTTGCAACAATGCTAGACCGCAAACCAGAAGAAATTGAGTTAGAACTGACACGAATGGGCGGTGGCTTTGGTAGAAGGTTATACGGTGATTTTGTTTTAGAAACTGCGGAAATAGCGGACAGAGTAAGAAAACCAGTGAAGGTGGTGTATTCTAGGGAAGATGATATGAACGATGGTATTTACCGGATGGCCACCAAGTATAGAATAAAGGCAGGAATAAAAGATGGTAAAATAACCGCTTACCATTTAAAAGAAGCGGCCATTAATTCTAATATGTATGGATTAATACCCAACTTTTTCCCAGCTGGAGCCATTGAAAATTATAAAGTAGATGTAGCTAGCCATAAAAGTAATATTACCACAGGGGCTTGGCGGGCACCCTATACAAACTTTTTAGCTTACGCTGAACAAAGCTTTTTTGATGAACTGGCAGAGAACATGAACGTAGACCGCGTACAGTTGCGCTTAGATTTACTTAAAAAGGTAAACCCCGAAGCAGATGAACGTATCCAGTATTCGCCCGAACGAATGATTAAGGTAATTGAAACAGCCGTGGAGAAATCTGGTTGGGGTACAAATGAAAACGTTTATCAAGGATTCGTAAATTATTATTGCCACAATACACATGTGGCCGAAGTTGCGGATGTTGTTGTAGAAGATGGCGTTCCTGTAATTAAAAAAATTACTTGTGTGGTAGATTGTGGTATAGTAGTAAACCCACTGGGAGCATTAAACCAGATAGAAGGTGGAATTGTAGATGGAGTAGGGCATGCCCTTTTTGGCGATTTTAATTTTGAGGCTGGTAAACCTAGCGCTTCAAATTTTGATAAGTATCGTTTAATTAGAATGAAAGAAGCTCCCGTTGTAGAAACGCATTTAATTCAAAATGAAATAGCACCAACAGGTTTAGGAGAACCTACCTTACCACCAGCTGGCGGTGCCATAGCCAATGCATTAAAAGCGGCAACCGGTAATCGTTTTTACCAGCAACCTTTTACTAAATTTCCAGAATTGTTTCAACCAAAAGAAAAAGAAATAATAGGATAATTAATTTATGACCATATTACTATTTGGGGTAACCAAAGATATTATTGGCACCCCAACCTTATCTATACCTACAGCTAATTTTACAGGTAACAAAACCTTAAAAACCGTGGGTGATTTAAGAAAATTTTTGACCAATGGCTATCCAGAGTTGGCCAAGCTAACTTCTTTGGCTATTGCTGTGAATAACAATTATGCAAATGATACAGAACCCATTAACTCGTACGACGAAATTGCATTAATACCACCGGTTAGCGGGGGATAATTGTGTATGGAAAAATATCTAAAAGAAACAGCCTATTTAAATTATAGCGCTAAAGAAATTCAAGATTTAATAGCACCTTTTAAAAATAAAAATCTTTCTAAGGTTGAAATTGCAAAGAAGGTATATCTGTTGGTCAGGGACGGGTACCGGTATGATCCGTACACGATTAGCACAGATAAGAATCATTACATTGCCAGTAATTTGGCGGTCAAAGCTAAAGGACATTGCATTGATAAAGCCATACTATTAATAGCTGCGCTAAGGGGATTGGGAATACCCGCTAGGTTAAGATTAGCTAAGGTAACCAATCATATAGCCGTAGAACGCCTAACGGAACGTTTTGGTACCAACGTGCTTACACCCCATGGTATGGCAGAAGTTTATTTAAAAGACAAGTGGGTCAAGGCAACACCTGCTTTTAACAAAGAACTATGTACCTTGTGTAAAGTGGCTCCCTTGGAATTTGATGGAGAAACCGACTCTATGTTCCAAGAATACAATCAAGAAGGTGCCGCGTTTATGGAATATTTAGAGGACTACGGAACGTTTGATGATGTTCCACTAGATTTTATGTTAGAAAACATTAGAGAACACTATCCTACTGTATTTACTGTTGACACCAATAAAACCACATTTAAGTTTTAAATTAGTTTTATGTTGATAGACAATCACAATAGGGTAATCAATTACTTAAGACTGGCGGTAACAGACCGCTGTAACCTTAGGTGTAATTATTGTATGCCAAGTGAGGGAATCAACTTTGTTAAAAAGAACGAATTACTTTCCATAGCAGAATTAAAACGGGTGGCTCAAATTTCTGTTGAGCAAGGCATTGATAAGATTAGAATAACCGGTGGCGAACCTTTTGTACGTAAAGATTTAATGGTATTGTTAAGGTATTTAAGCAATCTTGACGGATTAAAGGATATAAGCATTACCACAAACGCCACGTTAATTGGCCCTTATATACAAGAATTAAAAGAATTGGGTATTACCAACATCAACGTAAGTTTAGATGCCATAGAAAAAGCTACTTTTGAGCGTATTACTAGAAGAAAGCAATTTGAAACGGTCTATGGTAACTTGGTAAAATTAATTAACGAGGGCTTTAATGTTCGGGTTAACTTTATAGTATTGGAAAACCAAAACGAAGGAGACATTTTATCTATTTTGGATTGGTTTAAAAATTATCCGGTAAGTATTCGATTTTTAGAAGAAATGCCTTTTAACGGAGGTACAAAAGGATTTTCTAGCATCAAATGGAACTATAAAGCTATTTTGGAACACATAAGAACCGTATACCCAAAATTTAAGAAGTTAAATGCCCCAGCCACCGCTACCGCTATAAATTATCAAATAGAAGGGCATATTGCTACCTTTGGTATAATCCCATCTTTTAGCAGAACTTTTTGTGGCAGTTGTAATAGATTAAGAATTACCGCAACAGGAGATATAATTACCTGTTTATACGGAAAACCCAAGGCCAACTTAAGAACCTTTTTGCGTAACACGTCCAATAATTCAGAAATAGGAAATATTTTAAAGCAAGTAGTAGGTAATAGAGCTAAAACAGGATTTGAAGCGCAAGAAGAAAATAGTGCGGTATTTGATAGTTCCATGACTTCAATTGGGGGTTAACTTAATGCAGATGAAAAAATTATATGGTTTAGTATTAACGGGCGGTAAAAGTAGCCGAATGGGTACGGATAAAGCATCCTTAAATTACCATAGGGAGCCCCAAAGTAAATACCTCTATAAACTATTAGAACAGGTATGCGATAGCACATTTTATAGTATACGAGATAACCAGCAAATAGTAGACTATCCCAAGGATAAGTGCATCTTAGATTTAAACGAGTACCGTGGACCCCTTAATGGTATTTTAAGTGCTCACAAAGCACATCCAGATGCTGGTTGGTTGGTTTTGGCTTGTGATTTACCGTTAATGGACCTTAAGAACTTAAAATTGCTTAAAGCGGAACGTGATACAGAAAGAAATGCAACGGCCATGGCTACTCAAAAAACAAAGCTTCCAGAGCCCCTAGTCTCAATATGGGAACCTAAAGGTTTAAAGGAAGCCATATCTTATATGCAAGCGGCTCAAAGTTCTTGTCCAAGAAAATTTTTAATCAATTCAGACACTAAGTTGGTATATCCTATTAATGATAGGGTAGTCTACAATGCTAATACACTGGCTGAATATGAGCATGCCAAATCTATAATTGCCAATGAATCACACTAGGTACTTAAGACAAACATCCCTATCCAGTTTTGGTGCCATTAACCAAAATAAACTACAGCAAGCAAAGGTACTGGTGGTTGGTTTGGGAGGATTAGGTATACCTGTAGTTCAATACTTAAATGCAATGGGTGTTGGCACTATTGGCATTGTAGAAAATGATGTTATAGCATTACATAACCTTCAGAGACAGGTGTTATATGCAGAAAATGAAGTTGGATTGTCTAAATTGGTGGTAGGTCTTAAGAAGTTACAAGCGCAAAACACGAACACCAATTTCATCCCTTTTAATACTTATTTAGATGCAACAAATGCTTTAGAAATAATTGCAGAATTTGATGTTGTTGTAGACGCTACGGATAATTTTGGAACTAGATATCTAATTAATGATGCCTGTGTTTTATTAAATAAACCATTTGTTTACGGCGCATTGCATGGTTTTGAAGGGCAAATAAGTGTTTTTAATTTTAAAGACGGCCCCACCTATAGATGTCTGTTTCCTAATCCACCAGAACAGGATAGTATTCCTGATTGTAATGTTAATGGTGTTTTAGGAGTGCTACCTGCCATTATTGGTTCTTTACAAGCCTTAGAAACTATAAAAGTTATAACAGCTATTGGTAAGCCTTTAGTTGGAAAACTGTTGTTGTATGATGGTCTTACCCAACAAACAAGACACATTCAATTTAAAAAACAAGAGAACACCGCAAAAATTAGTCAACTTAAAGCTTCTTACAAAACACCCGGTTGCGTTAATGAAGTTAATAGCATTTCTATAAAGGAATTTTTAAAGTTGAAAACAGCATATGATTTATGGGATGTTCGTGAGCCGAGTGAATTTAACGACTTTCACTTGCCAAACGCAATTAATGTACCCTTGGATGAGTTACAATATCGTTTAAACGAATTGTCGACGATTAATTACACGTATTTGGTATGCCAATCTGGTAAAAGAAGTGCTACAGCATATCAAAAAATAAAAGCTTATAAGCCAAACGCCCAGGTTATTAATATTATTGGAGGTATAAACCACTATTTAGCTCATAATGGAAATAGTTGATTTTGCGCTATTGGTTGTATTCTTTTTTGTTATTGCACTTTTATATTCTAGTGTAGGTTTTGGAGGTGGTAGTAGTTACTTGTCCATATTAACCCTAGTGTTAGTTAATTTTTACACGATAAGAAGTACGGCTTTAATTTGTAATTTAACAGTAGTAACCGGTAGTTGTATTTTGTACTTTAAAAGCGGACACCTTTCTCTTAAGAAATTTCTACCCTTTATAATAACCAGTATTCCCTTGGCTTTTATTGGCGCAATATTTAAACTTACACAGAATGTGTTTTTTATCATCTTAGGTTTTTCTCTAATTATATCCGCATTGGCCTTAGCATTCCAAACACTTAATTCTAATTTTAAAGAAGAGCCTAAGCAATACGCTCCTTGGGTAAGTTATGTGCTTGGAGGTGCTATAGGTTTTTTATCTGGCTTGGTAGGCATTGGTGGCGGTATTTTTTTGGCACCTATCTTAAATCATTTAAAATGGGATAGGCCCATTGTAATTTCCGCATTGGCCAGTTTTTTCATTTGGGTAAATTCCATTTCCGGTATAGGAGGCTTATTGGTATCAAATACTTTGTCTTTATACTGGCCACATATTATTGGTCTTCTCATAGCCGTATTTTTGGGAGGCCAGTTGGGTGTTAGAATAAGTCTGGGTAAATTGTCCGCTAAAGCAATACGTTTAATCACATCCATATTGGTATTTTTAGTAGGAATACGTGTAGTGTGTATTAATGGACTGCAATTAAATTTTTAATTATGATTCCTTTTGAAGAAGCAAAAGCAATTGTTTTGGATAATACTGCCAATCTAGGCACAACAAAGGTAGGTCTAGAAGTTGCCGTTGGGCAGTATTTGGCAGAAACCATACATACGGATAGGGATTTTCCGCCATTTAACCGGGTTACCAAAGATGGTATTGCTATAGCTTTTGAAGCATACGAGAATGGACAACGGGAATTTAAATTAAATGGAATAGCCGCCGCAGGCACCCCAGAATTAGAATTAAATGATAAGCAGCAAGCCGTAGAAGTGATGACAGGCGCCATGTTACCTTTGGGTACGGACACGGTAATCATGTACGAACAACTACAAATTCAAGATGGAATAGCAAAAATTGAAAAACAGGTTAATCAGGGCCAGAATATCCATAAGCAAGGTTCAGATGAGCTTCAGGGCAATGTGGTTTTAGAAAAAGGCCTAAAAATATCGCCTGCAGAAATTGGTGTTTTAGCTTCCGTAGGTAAAAACCAAGTTACGGTCTATAGAAAGCCAAAAGTAGCCATTATTGCTACGGGTAATGAACTGGTAGCGGTAGATACAACGCCTAAACCGCATCAAATAAGAACTAGCAATGCTTATAGTATTGCGGCAGCCCTAGAAGAATTGGGTGTAACCTGGGAACGTTTTCATTTAAGAGACAACCCAGAAGTACTAAAAAAAACATTAGAAGACCTTTCCAAGGATTTTGATGTTTTGATTTTAAGTGGTGGTGTATCAAAAGGAAAATACGACTATATACCGGACATATTAGAAGCAATAGGTACCTCCAAATTGTTTCATCGTGTACAACAAAGGCCAGGCAAACCGTTTTGGTTCGGAAATAACAAAAGACAGAATACCACAGTATTTGCTTTTCCTGGTAATCCGGCATCTACTTTTGCAAATTTTCATCTCTATTTTGTTCCTTGGTTATATAAAAGTTTGCATCAAGAAGTTGAATTACATAAAATACAACTGGTAGATGCTTTTAAAAATGACCTTCCACTTACCCGTTTTATTAGAACCCATGCTAGCCTAACCAGAAATGGACTAGAAGCAAGGTTAATTTTAGGTAACGGTTCTGGGGACTTAACCAGTTTGTGCAAAGCAAACGGATTTGTGGAATTAGCCCCAGATTGTATGCACAAAATAGGAGATTGGGTGCCCTTTGTACCTACAAAAAGAATCGTTTAAATGACACACGAATTCAAAAAAATAATAGCTACTTACAAAGAACAGCAGGCCTTGGGCGTTAACTGTGTACTTGCAAGTGTGGTAGGCTTAGAAGGCTCTTCTTATCGAAGGCCCGGGGTGCGTATGTTATTAGCCGCTAATGGTAAAATGGTTGGTGCTGTTAGTGGTGGATGCGTAGAAAAGGAAATTGCAGTACAAGCGGTTAGTGTTTTTAAAACCGGAACGCCTAAGGTAATAACCTATGATGGTCGTTACCGTTTAGGTTGCGAAGGCATATTGCAGATTTTAATAGAGCCGTTTGCTCCTAAAGAAGAAGGGGTATCCAAGATTGAAGCTGTCTTACGTTCTAGGAAATATTTAGAAATAAATAGTTACTTTTTACCAGAATATAAGGAGAATAATGCATTTGGTTCCACCGTTGTATTGGCAGAAGAACATATTCCTATAGGCAATACCCTTGTAGACCCAAAAGACTTAGACTG
The DNA here is from genome assembly GCF_056160685.1 of Croceivirga sp. ABH4_376. Classification (NCBI taxonomy): domain Bacteria; kingdom Pseudomonadati; phylum Bacteroidota; class Flavobacteriia; order Flavobacteriales; family Flavobacteriaceae; genus Croceivirga; species Croceivirga sp. ABH4_376. The sequence goes on from NZ_JBSWXQ010000002.1 coordinate 281,031, forward strand.
TTTTAAAGAAAAACTACCACCCTGTTTTAGATTGCTTATAATTGGTGGGGAGCACGATGCCGTAAAACTATGTGAATTTGCCACGTTAACCGGTTGGGAGGTTACAGTTGTGGTAGACCCGCGAGAGGCAAAACAACTTTCTGATTTTCCTGGAGCAGTTGAACTTATAGAAACAGAAGCTACAGCTTTAAATGTAAACATAGATAAGCAAACGGCGGTAGTATTAATGACCCATAGTTTTTCTAAGGATTTAAGTTATCTGTTAAAACTTAATGGTTGTTTCCCAGCTTATTTTGGGTTATTAGGTCCTGCAAAGAGAAGGGAAAGTCTCTTTGCTGAATTATGGGAACAACAACCGGATATTTCGGAAGATTTTCTTTCTCAAATTAAAGGACCCGTAGGATTGGATTTGGGAGCAGAAACCCCAGAGGAAATATGTTTGTCCATTCTATCTGAAATTTTAACGGTTATACGAAAGAAAGATGCTCAGCCCTTATTGTTGAAAAAAGACAGAATACACGTATAATGGGTAAATTACATTTTTCAGGAATAGTAATCTTGGCTGCGGGCGAAGCGAGCCGTATGGGAGCGCCTAAGCAATTACTGCCTTGGAAAAATAGCACGTTATTAGAAAAAGCCTGTGACAAAGCCAAAAGCATTTCAGATACGGTTGTTGTAGTATTAGGTGCACATGCCGATGTTATCCTAAAAAAGATAAGTTTTTCTGTTCCTTATGTTATCAATGATAAATGGATGCAGGGTATGGGTACGAGCATTAGCATAGGGGTAGACTATTTGCAACAAAATCAAGAATTACAAAACATTTTAATTCTTTTGGCCGATCAACCTTTAATTGAAAAAAACTACTTAGAGCGTTTAATTTTAAAATGCAGCGTAAATAAAATCTGTGCAACGGAGTATGTTAATGCTGTAGGAGTACCAGCAGTTTTTGATAAAAAATACTTTAAAGATTTGACAAATTTATCAGGTAAAGTAGGAGCTAAAAAACTGATGAAAATTAACGACAAAAATGTACTAAAAATGACTGCTCAAAGTGAGCAATTTATAGACATAGACGATAGGGAAACCTACGAAAAGCTATACGTTAAACATGGAAGCCTTAATTAGCTACCCAAGTCTTTAACCTCTTTACTTTTATTATTATCCAGCTCTTGAAAAATACCACAAGAAATTTGCCTTCTAACCAAAGAACTCTTTTTGGTTTTTGACTTTGCTTTTATCTGATCGTTCAAAAATTTCATAATACCATAACGTTCAGTATTCCGGTTGATTGTTCTGAATTAAAAATTTACGTTCTGATTAAGCATTACCCGTTGTTCCATTAGTTCTAAAATGGAAATCCAATTCATCTTCAAAAGTAATTTAGCAGTTGGTATATTTTCTTCTAACACGGCATTTTGTATACTAGCCCATTGTTGTACAAAAGAATCGGAAAGCAATTGATTTTTTAAATAAATGCCTTCATAAAAGGCAATTCTGGTATGTAAATTTAAAACTAAGCGATGCAAAACTTTATTTTTACCCAATAGCATCAATTGCTTATTTACTTGTAGTCGGTTTTTAATAGAAATAGATTCGGGTTTTACCTTAAAATTTTCTAATACATTTTCTTTTATGGCATCTAATGCCAAAACCTCCAATTCGGATACTGTTTGGTATAAATCATGTAATATTTTAAGATTTAAATTGGGAACTATAAATCCTCTATTGGGGGCAGAGACAACTATTTCACTTTGCTCTAATTGACTCAAAGCTTCACGAACAGGAGTAACACTCAACTCTAGTTCACGTGCTACCTTGGCTAAATTTATGGTTTGCTCTAATTGAACATTGCCTTCTTCAATTTCTAGTAATAGATGTTCTCTAACACGGTCTCGTAACATAGTTTAAATCGTATACGATTTAAAGTTACACAAAATTAGTCCCCCCTTAAAAAACTATTTTAACCGGAACAAAAAGAATAACTTTGATATTTGTTTAAATCAGATGAAAAAAGATTCCAACCCGCAAACACTATTTATACTATTGGCATTTTTTGCCATCTATGTAATTTGGGGTTCTACATACTTATTAAATAAAATAGCAGTTACGGAGTTACCACCTTTCATGTTAGCTTCCTTTCGCTTTGTAACCGCCGGAATCCTTATTTTTCTATTAGCCAAATTAATGGGCAAACCAATTGGTATATCCTTGAAACAATTTAAAAACACGGTCATAGCTGGGTTTCTGTTTTTAAGTTTTGGTAATGGGGTAGTGGTGTGGGCCTTACGTTTTATAGATAGTGGTTTTGCTGCGCTGGTAATTTCCATACAGCCGTTAATAGTGCTCTTGCTAATGCGCATTTTACAAGGAAAAAAGATATTACCCATGAGTCTTATAGGCGTAGGCCTTGGTATGATCGGTATTTACTTATTGGTAGGACAAGATGAGTTACTACAAAATGAAAACAGCGTTCTTGGGTTAATCATGATATTTGCCTGTTTAATTAGTTGGGCCTACGGCAGTCTTTTTGTTGGAAAGGCAGATTTACCTAAAAATTATTTTGTAAATACGGGTTACCAAATGCTTACCGGTGGTATCCTATTGGCATTAATGAGTCTAATTTTTCAGGAAGAGTGGAGTTCACCAGTCAATTGGACCGGTAAAACCCAAATTGTTATGATTCTTTTGGTCCTTTTTGGTAGTATTATCGCCTTCACGGCTTTTAACTACCTTTTAAAAACCGTTTCACCTGAAAAAGTAGCTACCTCTACTTACATAAACCCTATAGTTGCCTTATTCTTAGGCTGGTTCTTTTTAGATGAAATTATTACTACGCAATCCATAATAGCTGCTGTGGTTTTACTTACAGGAGTGTATTTTATCAACACAAAAAAGAAGTTGGTTATTTTTTCTAGATTCAGACGTAAACAAGGTGAAATTTAGGCACGTTTTTTGTACTTAAAAAGCATGGTTTTTATATGAAATATCCATTTCATTAAGAATGCTTAAATTTCTATATTTCAAATTATTAGACATGAAAAAAATAGTCTGCCTTTTGTGTTTTGCAACTATAGCTTTGGTTGCTTGTAAAACGGTGAGTGATGCTAATGGTACAACGTTCAATCCTAAGTTAAAAGAATGTTTGGAAAATGCCGATTTCAAATTTGAGGCACAAGAAATACAGCCTTTAACTACTACTGCATTAACCGCTGTTACCAACAGTGGGTTAATTCCACCTGGTAGTAGCCCCTCCAGAATTGTTATTAACGGCGGTAGTAACTTTTTAAAAGTGAAGAATGATTCTTTAACGGTAGACCTGCCCTATTATGGGGAGCGTCAATTTGGGGGAGCGTACAATGCTGAAACTGCCGGTATAAAAGTTACGCAAGAATTGGGTACTATTAATTTAGAATATGTTCCTAAAAAGAACACCTATATTTTTAGTTTTAAGGCAAATGGGGTAGATGGCGAAGGTTTTGATTTTAGGGGTACCGTATTTGCCAATGGTAAAGCTAGTTTACAAGTATATAGTGCTTATAGAAACACAATAGCTTATAGTGGCAAAATAAGTACTTTGGAAAAATAAAAAACCGCTTGCTTTTACACAAACGGTTTTTGTAACTAAGATGCAATGGTTTAAATACGGGCAAGTTCTTCTGGAGCAAATATCCTTGATTTTACAACAAAGCGTAACCCCAATGGTATTTCTAAAGAAAAACTAGAGCCCCTTCCGGTTACCACATCAATGGTTAGCTGGGTATGTTTCCAATATTCAAATTGATCTTTACTCATATAAAACGCACAGCCATGAATTGTTCCTAACAGAACGTCAGTTTCATTTAACATAAGTTCACCCTTAGGAAAACACATTGGCGAAGAACCGTCGCAGCATCCACCACTTTGGTGAAACATAAGTTCCCCATGCTTATCCCGCAATTGGTCCACCACATGTTTTGCGGCATCGGTTATTAATACACGTTCTACCATTTTAGAAAAAGCCTAAAGCGTTCTTATCATGGCTAACAAGCATGTTTTTAGTTTGCCTATAATGGTCTAGCATCATTTTATGGTTTTCCCTGCCAATGCCAGACTTTTTATAACCGCCAAAAGGTGCGTGTGCCGGATACAAATGGTAACAATTTACCCAAACCCTACCAGCTTGCACGGCCCTAGAAATTTGGTATGCTTGGTGCGTATCTCTTGTCCAAACGCCCGCCCCTAAACCGTAAAGGGTGTCGTTGGCAATTTCAATAGCTTCTGCTTCGTCTTTAAACGTGGTTACACAAGCTACCGGTCCAAATATTTCTTCTTGAAATACGCGCATTTTATTGTTTCCTTTTAATAAAGTAGGTTGTATATAGTATCCGCCTTCTAGACCTTCGTTATAGGCGGCTGCCCCACCAGCTAAAACCTCACAACCTTCATCTTTGCCAATATCCAGATAATTTAAGATTTTCTCATATTGATCATTACTGGCTTGCGCTCCCATCATAGTAGTTGGGTCCAACGGATGGCCCAGCTTTATGGCATTTACACGCTCAACTACACGTTCTATAAATTGGTCGTAAATACTTTCTTGGATTAAAATCCTAGATGGACAGGTGCAGACTTCACCTTGGTTTAAAGCAAACATAGCGGCACCCTCTAAGCATTTGTCAAAAAAGGCATCATCTGCGTCCATAATACTCTCAAAGAAAATGTTGGGCGATTTACCGCCCAATTCCAGGGTTACCGGTATTATATTTTTAGAAGCATATTGCATAATTAATTGGCCAGTAGTGGTTTCGCCCGTGAAAGCAATTTTATTAATTCGCGTACTAGAGGCCAATGGTTTACCGGCTTCTACACCAAAACCGTTTACTACATTGAGTACTCCGTCTGGTAAAACACCTTCTATTAATTCCATTAATAACAGAATACCAACTGGGGTTTGTTCTGCAGGTTTTATAACCACACAGTTACCAGCAGCTAAGGCAGGAGCCAATTTCCAAGCGGCCATTAAAATTGGGAAATTCCAAGGAATAATCTGCCCAACAACCCCTAAAGGCTCTTTTACGTTCATACAAATAGTGGTACTATCCAGTTCGCTTAAGGAACCTTCTTCAGCTCTAATTACCCCTGCAAAATACCTAAAGTGGTCTACGGCCAAAGGTATATCCGCAGCCATAGTTTCTCTAATGGCTTTTCCATTGTCCCATGTTTCTGCTCTTGCCAAAGCTTCTAGGTTTTCTTCCATTATAGCTGCAATCTTAAGTAGTTTGTTGCTACGTTCTGTTGCAGAAGAGTTGTTCCAAGCTGGCGCAGCTGCCCACGCGGCATCTAGGGCCAGATTAATATCTTCTTCGGTAGATCTTGCAATTTTGGTGAAACTATTACCATCTACAGGAGAAATGTTATCAAAATACTGTCCTTTAACAGGAGGTATCCATTTGCCACCTATATAGTTATCATATTGATTTTTAAACTGTGGCTTTCTAAGCACATCTTGTTCGGTAGTTTTTACATTGCTCATAATTATATCTATTTATACAGTTTGTGAATACGGCTAAATGCCTAATAGCCAAATTAGTAGAAATAGAGGCTATCTTTTATGAACATTTCTATCTACTGTTTGCACAATTCTATCAAAATGTGGTAAATTGATAATTATTAACGCTAATTTTAAGAATATTACAGAATTAAAATTAAATAGTTAGCAAATTAATAACGCTATGATGCAGCTACCAAAATCATTTTATGAAGGTCGTAAATTAACCACCCTTGTAGAAAATTATACTTCTTATACTATGGAAGAAGTAGCCATGCATGTTTTTGAGACGCATAAAATAGCACAACAGGTACACTTACAGTTTAACACACCAGTGCTGGCCAGTATGCTACAGGGTAAAAAAATAATGCATCTTAGGGATAAACAATCGTTTGACTTTTTACCAGGGGAATCCCTCATTTTACCCGCTAACGAATTAATGCGGATAGACTTTCCGGAGGCAAAAACAGATAATGCCACGCGCTGTTTGGCCATGGAAATTTCAGAAGAACGTATTACTAGGGTAGTACAGCGTATGAACGAACAAATGCAGCGTACGGATGGTAGGGAGTGGAATTTGATGGATTATAATTTTCATTTCACCAATGATGGTGGTATTTATCAAATACTGCAGCGTTTGGTTTACCTGTTTACAGAGAATCACCCATCTAAAGAGTTATTTGTAACCAATATGGTACAAGAACTGATTATTAGAATTTTACAAGCCAATTCAAGAAAAGCCTATAGCGCTCAAAGTAAATCTTTGGCTAGTACGCATAAGTTAGCATACGTAATTGAATATATAAAAAACAACATCCATAGGCCTATAAGTAATGAAGAACTAGCGGATAAAGCGTATATGAGCACTTCTAATTTTTATAAAGTCTTTAAGAATGAAATGGGATGCTCTCCGGTAGAATTTATAAATCAGCAACGCATAGCCAAAGCCACACAATTGCTACAAAATCCAAATTTTAATCTTACTGAAGTTTTTATGGCCTGCGGATTTACCAATCGTTCTTATTTTAATCGTGTATTTAAAAAGACAAAAAACAGCACGCCAAAAGCCTATAGGGACCGTTTTATAGCACTTTAGTTCTAGAAATCAATACTTTTTGTTCAAATCCTTCATGGTCTCGGTTAGTACCTGTACCTTCGCCCTAAATAGATAAGAAAGCGAAAAATACGTTTATGAGTACAGTAAAACAGAACGACACCGTACAAGTACATTACACAGGTAAATTAACCAATGGTCAGGTATTTGATTCTTCTGAAGGCCGTGATCCTTTAGAAATTCAGTTAGGCCAAGGGATGTTAATTCCTGGATTTGAAGAAGGGTTATTGAATATGGGTGTTAGTGAAAAGAAAACAATTACAATTCCGGTAGATAAGGCATATGGCGAAGTTCAAGACAACTTGTTTCAAACCATTAACCGTAGTGAACTACCAGGCGAAATAGAACCTGAAGTAGGCATGGGTTTGGTGGCTCGTAATCCTGATGGTAGGGAGCAACAATTGCGTATTGCTAAAGTAGAGCCTGAAACGGTTACTTTAGATGCCAACCATCCATTAGCTGGGCAAGATTTGGTGTTTGATCTAGAATTGGTTGCCATTAAATAAGGTAATTAAAACCTATACACTTAACTAAAAAGTCGTTCTAAAACTTAGGGCGACTTTTTTTATTGATTTCTGTTTCGAATATCGATAAACGAGCAGAAATTATCGTCCAAAAAGCAACTTTATCACCATTTAGTCCCTAGTTCAGTTTTATTACTATTTTTAAATAGAGAACACTATTTATTGAAAATGAAAAACGGACTACTAACGCTTTTGTTGGCTGTAGTTGCCGTGGGTACCACAAATGCCCAACAAACGGCTAAATCTACTATGCTACAGCAAAAAAAAGCGTACGAAAACATGCCTGTTGCACATCGTTTTGACGATGGATTAACTTTAAACGCTAAGGAAATTGCTAAAAAGCAGGCGGCACATGAGGATAAAAAACAATTTTTAATCCTTTTTATACAAGGTTTAGATGAGTTAAAAGATAAGGAAAAGGAAAAGCTGATTTCAGATGTAAAGCATAATCCTTTTTCTAATAGGCTTAAAAAATTCACATCATCTTATAAATCGCAATTGGCTAAACCAGAAACACTAAACTGGGTGGGTTTAAACAAATAGTTATGTCTTCTGTTTACACTATTAACCTTTGTGTTTATAGGTAAACTAATGACGTTGGTCTACTTATATGTGCACGCAGCGGCAAATTATTTACTTTTACCGTAAGTAGTACAACATGGAAGAAAAGGCAAGTAATCGTTCTATTTTTTATAGCATTGAAAATGCTATAAAAGAATACCGCAAAATGGCTCAAAAAAGAATTAATGCCGTGGTAAAGGATATTACCATAGACCAAGCCATGTTATTGTTTCAGTTAAGTAAAAAGCCATGTTTTACCAAAAGTGAGATGGCAGACTTTATTTATAAAGACCATGCTTCTATTACTCGTATAATTCGTTTAATGGAAAATGCAGGATATATAACTACTGCTCAAGATAAAGAGGATAAAAGAAAGAGCCATTTGGTCATCACCAAATTTGGCCATGAAGTGCTTCAAAAAATTGCTCCTGTAATAGAAGAAAATAGAAGTATTGGATTAAAAGGACTTACCCAAGAGCAAATAGAACAAACGCAAGATGTACTAGATTTAATTGCCAATAACTCTCAGAACATAAAAAAACCCTAGAATCCACTAACCAATAATTCTAGGGTTATAGTTACTACCACGTAACTGTGCATTTTTTAATCGATGTTGAACAAATTTACTAATTATACCAATTTGTTTGACATGTCAAATAAAAATTTAACGTCTTTTTAATTAGATTTACGCCAAAATGCAGAGATGAACCCAATCTTGGCCCGTAATTGGCGCAGAATATTACCTTTTGGACTCATTTGGTTTGCGCTCGGTTTATTCTTTATGGCCAATGATTACTTTGCCTTAGGAGACAATCCTGTAGCTTCTGGAGCCATTGACCCTAACTTTAGCGTATTGGTTTTTGCCCTATTGGCCATCTTTAGTCTAGGACTGCTTGTAGGTATTTTTGAAACCCTTTATGTAAACAAGTTATTCAGGAACTTCAGTTTTATCCGTACTATATTTTCTAAGTTTTTGTTGTACAGTTTGCTGTTTACTTTAATGGTGGGGTTTTCTTATCCAATTGCCGCAGCTTTAGAACTAGATACGGACTTAAAAAGTCCATTGGTATGGTTTAAGTTTAGACAATTTTGGCAAAGCGATGCCCTATACGGAACAGCCATACAATTACTATTTAGCTTAACCATCTCACTAATTTATGCTGAGATTAGAGATAACCTGGGCGATTCTGTATTACTAAACATTTTTACCGGTAAATACCATAAACCCATACAAGAAGAACGAATTTTTATGTTCGTAGACATGAAAGATAGTACAACCATAGCCGAAAAACTGGGGCATGTTAGCTATTTTACGTTTTTACAACAGTACTATAACGATATGGCAGAACCCATTATTAAACATAGGGGAGAAGTGTATCAATATATTGGAGACGAAATTGTAATTAGTTGGCCAAAAGCAAAGGGTATTGCGTATAATAATGCTATTAATTGCTTCTTTGCCATGCAAAAAACGATGAACAAGCGAGATGCATTTTATATTAATGCGTATAGTGTAGTGCCAAAATTTAAGGCGGGCCTGCATATGGGTATGGTAACTACGGGCGAGTTAGGTGCGTTAAAAAAAGAGATTGTTTTTACTGGCGATGTATTAAATACTACCGCACGCATACAAGATTTATGCAACAACCTAAAAAGTAAATTGTTGGTGTCTGAACATTTACGTATGGCATTAAAGAAAGATGATAAAATAGAGTTTATACCTAAAGGTGCGGTAGAATTAAAAGGAAAACAAGAAACCGTAAACCTTTACGCAGTACATAAAAAAGTTCCAACAAGGTAAAATTTTGGGTTGCGTTTATACTTAAAGCCCAAGCGTTTAAACCATGTAGAATACCTATTATTTAAGCATAATGGAAACAAATAAGTTTGAGCAGATTTCACGGTTTTTTGAAACGGAATATCCGTTAAACCATGAAGGCTTAAAAGAATTATTAGATTTACACATCTCGGTATCTTTTTCTAAAGGTAGTTTATTGCAAACTGCAGATGAGAAGCTTACACACTTGCGGTTTTTAAATAAAGGTATTATCAGGGAATATTACGCTACCGCAGCTAAAGAAACGAACATTAATTTTTATACAAAACCACAATTTATAACGGATTTATCGGCATTTAACACAAACCAACCTACTAAAAAAAACCAAGAGGCACTAACAGATGTGGAGCTACTACAAATAGAAAAAAAAAAATTTACCGCCCTGCTAGAAAAATACGAATGTGGAAAATCATTTATAGACCAGTCTTTTCAACGTTTATTACGGCACAAGGAAATGTTGGAGTACAATAGAATTACCAAAACGCCAGAAGAACTTTACCAAGAGTTACTTATTTACAAGCCTAACTGGCTACAAAACATACCACAATATCATATAGCCTCTTATCTAAACATTACTCCGGAAACGTTGAGCCGTATACGGAAACGCATTTCTTGATTTGAATCAATGCATAGCCCAAATGGCAAAAGCATCTTTGTATCGTCAATTTAAAAATCATGAAAATACATCAGATACGGAATGCCACAATAATGATAGAGGTGCAAAACAATTTCATTTTGGTAGACCCAATGTTGGGTGCAAAAGGTTCTGCAGCACCCCCTTTTACCTTATTCCGATTTAAGCCTCGGCGCAATCCCATTGTAAACTTACCAGAAAACATAGAACAACTTCTATCCAAGACAACACGCTGCATAATCACCCATTTACATCCAGACCACTTGGATAAAGCAGGAGAAACCTTCTTAAAAAAACAGAACATACCGGTAAGTTGTAGTGTTAAAGACGAAAAGGAGTTGCTAAAACGCGGGCTAAATGTTGCTACGGTGGTGGACTATTGGAAAGAAACTTCTTTTATAAATGGTACCATAGAAGGCATACCCGCCAGACATGGTTACGGTTTTGTGGCCAAGCCCATGGGCAATGTTATGGGTTATATGTTACGATTGTCCAATGAGAAATCCGTTTATTTAAGTTCGGATACCATTTACACCAATGCTGTTAAAAAAGTATTGACTACCTATAAACCGGAAGTAAGTGTAGTTGCAGCGGGTTCTGCCCAATTAGATGTTTTTAAACCGCTTTTAATGACCAAGGAAGATGTTTTGCAGTTTTGCGTAGATGCACCAGGCAAAGTCATTGCCAACCATTTAGAGGCGGTAAATCATTGCCCTACTACCAGAACGGAATTGCAACAAGCTTTGGCTCTAAAAGCATTAACAAATACCATAGTACCAGAAGATGGGGCGATTGTTTCTATTTAGAAAAGTGTTACTTTTTCAATCGTACTTCTTTTTCTATACCTAAACGTTTCATTTTGGCAAATAAGGTTTTGGCATTCATGTTTAAAATACTTGCCGCACCTTTGGTTCCGCTAACCCGCCAATTGGTATAGTTAAGCACGTCTACAATATAGTCTCGCTGCATGGTTTCAAACGATTTAAAATTGTCCGCACCAATAAAATGTGCGGGTTTGGGCAACCAGGAACCCGGATTTAAAGTAGTGCCATTTTCAATGATTACCCCACGTTCTATTAGGTTTTCTAACTCGCGTATGTTGCCTGGGAAATTATAGGCTAGCAAGGCCTCAATTGTTTTTTTAGACAAACGTTTAAATGCTTTTCCGGCTTTAGCCGAATACTTTTCTAAAAAGTATTGAGCCAATACTGGAATATCTTCTTTTCTAGCGCGCAAGGGGATATTGTGAATGGGAAACACGTTTAAACGGTAATATAAATCTTCCCGGAAACTACCTTCTTTAATCATTTCTTCTAAATGCCTATTGGTGGCGGCAACAATTCGCACATTTACTTTAATGGTTTTGGCACCTCCTAATACATCAAACTCACCTTCTTGTAGTACCCGCAGCAATTTGGGTTGTAACTCCAGCGGCATTTCACCAATTTCATCCAAAAACAATGTACCGCCATCTGCTAAGGTAAATTTACCTACCTTATCTGCTATGGCACCCGTAAATGCTCCTTTCTTATGGCCAAACAATTCACTTTCTATAAGTTCTTTAGGCAGGGTGGCGCAATTAATTTTAATTAGGGGTCTTTCTTTTCGTAGGCTGTTATTGTGTATGGCACTCGCCAACAACTCTTTTCCGGTACCGGACTCACCGGTTATCAATACCGTAGTATCTGTCGGCGCAACTTGGTCTACCAATTGCAATACTTGCGCGTAGGCTTCGCTCTTGCAGATAATATTGCTAAAATTGATTTTACTATTTATTTCCTCCTGTAAGTATTCATTTTCACTTTCTAGGCGGTCTTTTAACGATTTTATTTCCTCTAGGGCCTCGTATAATTTTAAATCACGGGCTTTACGTTCAGATACATCTCGTATAATAGCGCAGTTGTAATCTTCCTGATTATAGGATAAATGGTTAGCGGTAATTTCTACAGGAAACTTGGTGCCGTTTTTACGCATGGCCAACCATTCAAATCGGACGGAACCTTTAGCAACAATTTCTTCAAAGTGGTTTTGCCACCATTCTGGGGTAACCGCAGGGTCTAACTCAAAGATGGTGGTATGCTCTAATTCCTTTCTATCATAACCCAACTGGGTTAGGGCAGAGGCGCTGTAGTCTAAAAGGGTTCCATCCTTTTTTATAACATAAATAATATCTTCGGCATTATTTATAACTTCTTTAAACAATTGCAGACTGTTTTCCTTGCGCTGCTGTTCGGTTACGTCTTGGTATACGCCAATTAGCTTATAAATGGTATCACCTTTAAGCACAGGTTTGGTAACACATCTAATAAATTTTGATGGGCTACCGTTTGTTTCTAAAACTACATCATAGGCCATACCTTTTCTAATAGCTTTGGCCATTAACGTTTTTAATTGCTCACTTTCTTTAAAACGATGAATAATATGTGGGGGCGTAAGAAATTCGGTTTCTTTTAGGTTGAAAATAGAAAGGGCCTCTGAGGTTGAAACGATACTCCCGTCTTGTAAATTCAATTCCCAACCGCCTACATGGGCTATAGTTTGGGTATTGTCCATCAATTTTTGATAGAAACTAGATTCAGAGATGTCATTTATAATAGCACAAATCAAATTATTTCTCTTATTTGAGAAATATTGAGCAAAAACTTCTACTTCGTAGTACTTTCCTTTTTTGTTTTTATGGGTTTCCTTAAAGCGATGCACTTTGTTTTTCTGAACGAATTCCCAATGTTTTTTCCAGCCCTCTTTAGTTAAGGTGGGATTTATATTAAAAATAGAAAGCTTGGTAATCGCCGATTTTGCATAGCCTAAACGCTTACAAAATTTTTGGTTGGCATACACTACTTTCCCTTCTTCATTCATCCATAACACCTCATACGGTAAGGTTTCTACCAACCAATCCTTTATTTCTAGGCCTTCTTGCTCCACGTTTACCAAATTTAGTTTCTATAAAATTATCTAAAAATATCTGATATATAAGAATATTCTAATATAGAAGTAATATTAAAACAAGCTACGCAGATTTAAACAACTGTTTTTCAATAACTTAATGTTTGGGCATGTTTTTCGCTTTCAATAAATCAAATAATTGAATTACTAACAGTTAAGAATTAAATAATGAAAACAGTTTTACATAAAGCGGATACAAGGGGAGATGCAAACCATGGATGGTTACATTCTAAACACACTTTTAGTTTTGCCAATTACCACAACCCAGAGCGTATGAACTTTGGCGTATTACGGGTGTTAAATGACGATACGGTAGCGGCTGGCATGGGTTTTGGCACCCACCCACACCAAAACATGGAAATTATTTCCATTCCCTTGGAAGGCGAATTGGAGCACAAAGACAGTATGGACAATGTAGCGGTCATAAAATCTGGAGACATTCAGGTATTAAGCGCAGGTACCGGCATTACCCATTCAGAATACAACAAGAATAAAGACCAACAGGTGAAATTTTTACAAATTTGGGTGTTTCCTAATCAGCAAAATGTTACGCCAAGGTATGACCAAGTAACCCTTAATACGGCCGATAGGAAAAACAAATTTCAACAAGTTTTATCTCCAAATCCTGAGGATGCCGGTGTATGGATACACCAAGATGCCTGGTTTAACATGACCGATTTGGAACAAGGGAAATCCCTAAACTATAACCTGCATGAACCTAAAAAAAATGGGGTGTATGTTTTTGTGCTTACTGGCGATGCCACTATTAACGGACAAGCTTTGAATACACGTGATGGCTTTGGAATTTGGGATACAGATGCATTTGAAATCACGGCAGATTCCAACACAGAATTATTACTTATGGAAGTACCCATGACTTTATAAATCTATTATTCATTAAATATTAAAAATTGTATATGGAAACAGCGGTTAAAACCACTTGGAAAATTGACACAGCACACTCAGAAATCGCTTTTAAAGTAAAGCATATGATGATTTCTACCGTAACCGGTTATTTTGAGGATTATAATGCTGTGGTAAAAACAACTAAGGAAGATTTCTCGGATGCCGAGTTTAGCTTTACCGCCCAAACCGCATCTATCAATACCAAAAATGCGGACAGGGATGCGCACTTAAAGTCGGACGATTTTTTCAATACCGAAACGTATCCAGAAATGAAGTTTACATCAACCTCATTTGATGGATCCACTTTGGTGGGTGATTTAACCATAAGGGATGTTACTAAAAAAATAAGCCTAGAAGTGGATTTTAATGGGGTAGTGGTAGACCCTTACGGACAGACCAAAGCAGGGTTTGAAATTTCTGGAGAACTCAACAGAAAAGATTTTAACCTAACTTGGAGTGCGGTTACGGAGGCTGGTAAAATTGTAGTAAGCGATAAGGTAAAGTTGCAGTTGAATTTACAGTTTATAAAAAATTAAAAATCAATCTATTAAGAAAGATTTGAATTGCTTATTTATTTAACAAGGGCATTCAAATCTTTCTTTTTTTAGCCTAGAAATCTACACCTAAACAAAACCTATTACACATGAAAATTGACCTAAAAGAACAAGATAGTAAAGGGTATGTTATTGCCACAATAGACGGTAAAAGGGCAGGGGTAATGACGTATTCCATACCTAAAGGAGACTTTATAATTATAGACCATACAGAGGTAGATTCAACCTTTAAAGGACAAGGAGTGGGAAAGGAATTATTGTATAAGGTGGTAGCTATGGCAAGGGAAAAGAACATTAAAATTCTACCTTTATGTCCGTTTGCCAATGCCATGTTTAAAAAATTAGACGCTATAAAAGACGTTTTGAAGTCTAACGATGTTAAGTAATTAGGGTAAATAAGCACAACCTTTTCTTAATCCAGACCCAACGGTAACTTTTGTATTTTGCACCGAAAGTAAAAGGAAACCGAATTCATGGAAAGACGCACCTTTGTTAAACAGTCAACATTATTTTGTGCCTCCACATTGGTATTGCCCATAAAGCCAGGTTTAAGCCGTACCCAACAGGTACGTATTGGTTTGGCCTCAGACACGCATTATGCCGAACGAAAAGTGGCAGGTACACGATACTACACGGGTGCGCTCCAAAAGATGGAAGAATTTGTAAACACCATGAACAACGAGCAGGTGGACTTTGTGATGCATTTGGGCGATTTTAAAGATGAGGACGAAACCAAAAGTGAAGCCAACACCTTGGGCTATTTACAAACCATAGAGGCCGCATATGCAAAATTTAAAGGACCTAGATACCATTGTATAGGCAATCATGATGTGGATAGCATTACCAAGACCCAATTTTTAGAACAGGTTACCAATACTGGGGTAGCCACCAAAAAAGGTTATTATTCATTTGATGCCAATGGCTTTCATTTTGTGGTGTTGGATGGCAACCACACCCAAGAAGGCAAAGACCATTTTTACAAAACAGGGCAAGACTGGCAAGACACCAATTTGGGTAGTGCACAATTAACTTGGTTGGCTAAAGATTTAGCAGCAACCGCATTACCGGTAGTGGTATTTTGCCATCATCCGTTGTACGAATTTTTTAGGGACGGCCACAAATACCATGTAAACGATTATACGGCCGCCCAAAAATTGTTGGAAGCCAACGGTAATGTACTGGCCGTATTTCAAGGACACGTACATGCCGAAGACCATGTAATGCTTAATGGAATACATTATGTAACGGTTTTAGGAATGGTAGATTTTGAAGGATTGGACAACAATAGCTTTTCACTTTTAGAAATTAAGGACAACCAAATGGTACTAAACGGATACAAACGCTCCAATAGTTTTATTTATACGGTTTAATTATGGTAAAAGTAGGCTTAAGAAAAAGCGCAACGTTTTGCTTAAAATAGGATTTAATAGGGGTTTTGAAATTTTCTATTTTACATAATATAAATTATAGGACAAATATATAATTAGGTGAAACTGCGCCAATACCACCGTATTTGATATAATTGTAGATATGACTGCCTTTAGGCTCATTTCGGTAATGATAGTATATAAAAAGAAATCTTACTTCTAAGTCCTGCGCTTCATCTCGCCGTTAAATAAAATCATCTACTAGATAATTTTATTCGCCACGTATGTCAAGCAGTTTTACACGTTGGTTGGTTTCTTTTCCGCATTCATTAGCTATAATTATTTATAATGCTTTTCTATTGTTTTTAAAGGGCCCTGATTAAGCTTTCTTTTCGAATCACTTTTATATTATGTCAAATAGGTTTACTGTGAGAAAAAGATTTAACAATAGTTCTTAAGTGGTTTGAACTATAGCCCTTACTTTTAATTTCACGGAGTTGTTCATCCAGGCTTTTATACAAACCGAGATCTTCCGTCATTGTTTTTAAGGTTTTAATAAACTCCCTCTTTTCTCTACTATATCTAGTGCAATGAGGATTTAAAGGAATTAATATAGAACGAAAGCCGTACCTAACTTTATTAAGATTTACATAGCTATTTTCATAAACCTCTTTGCTCAATTCAAAAGGTGAATTAAACTGTTGATTTTCTAAATTGGAATATAGACATGATTCTCTCAATCTGTCCATATTTGAATACCACTTTAAATTTCTTTGTGCTTCAAAGAATTTGGTAAACATTAATATGCCTTTACCCACTGCCCCTTTTTGATTTTTAAGCGATTTCGGTATTTGAAGACTAGAAACCATAAAATGGAACAGGTAGATAATGGGGTATCTTGAAGAATGATTTTTAAACATATCATTTACACCCAGTACACTTCTAAATCTAAAGCCGTTACCATCTAAAGCAAGAATTAATGCTTTTAGATACTCTTCAAGAGAAGTAATCATTAAAAAATTGGCTGAGGCAAAATCTCCGCGTTTCACTAGGAACATGGCAGATTTCCATTGACTTTCGCCATTTTGGTTTATTCTTGGAAATAATTCCAAGCATTCCTTTCTAGAAATGTTAGCTAGAGTTTTTTGTGACTCCACTCTTATTTATTTTAATCTATTATATAATTCTCTTTTCTTTTGACTTGATGCGAAAGAAACTAAAAATCAAAACTGCATTTAATTTTGGAAACAATTAACGGCATTTTGCTCTATATTTTAGGAAACATTGTAACTCATTAACATTGCTATGAAATCACTTGTATAATTGTAACTATTAATTAACTGTATTGCTAAATCCCTAAAACATAGACGCTCACTTCACCTTATTGTTTTGCCAAAATTTTATTAGGCCAAGTTAAAATCGAGATTCTATTTTACATAATATTATTAAATACTAGTTTGTATAGTTTTTCAATTTCATTATCAATTATTCCTTCTTCCTTTAGGTAACTTCTAATTTCAGATAAGTACTCTTTTGAATCACTTCTTTTACCCTTTTCACCTTTACGTATTATATCAGCCTTTTGTTTTAATTCAACATCAGAACTAACAAAATTTGGTCCGTTGGGATTAGGGAAAAACACGATGCAGTTTTCTATTTCTTCATCTTTATTGATATTTATTACTTTTATTTGCTTTGAAACAGAACTATTTATTGGTTCGTAACCTCCTTCCCTTTTGATAATTTTAGAATAATGCTTTTCTTCAATAACAATTACTTTCCCTTGACATTCACCACCATATTCAAGTCCTAAAACTAATCCAGGTTTTGATTTCGTACCTCTACTAACATTTGATTTTTTATTAAAGCTTCTATGTGCTCCTATTAATTTTGCATCAATTATGTCTATTGGCTCAACATCCTTGTTATCCCAAATAATTGAACCATAACCAAAAATGAAATAATTCTTTTTTGTCATAACTCTTCATCTAAATCAAAGTTTATTGCTTCTGCATAAGCGCCTAAATCTATTGCTGCTACTGTTCCAATACTTTGTTGTAAATACCTAGATAATTGTAGAAAAAAAGTAACTAGTGAATTGTATTTATAACTAAATTCAATAGAATCAAATTTTCGATTTTCATAAAATTCTAATAACAACTTATTATGTTCTTCGTTACTTTCTACTCTCCTACTTAAAATGCTATCATCCTTAATAAAATCAGCATAAAAACTTTTAAAATTTGTTGCGCATCCAATTTCAATAGACTTAAGTCCTTTTAAAGATTTTACATGCTCTTTTATGGTGTCATCTGAAATTTTTGATTCCAATGCTAATACTCCTCCCAAAATCTTGGTTAAACTTCTAGCAGGCCTAACTTGTCCTCTATCAATAATACTTGAAGTAGTTCTAAACAACCTTCTTACACTCTCAACTTTATTCCCTGCATAGAGTATATATTTTTTACTTAATTCTGGTTTAACTTCAAAAACTGCATAAACACCTTCAGCAGGAATATATATAATACCGTTTTGGTTAAATACAAAAGGCGTATAAGTTTGGTCATAAATAACTAAATCAATTTGGTCACTAGTTTGTCCATTTGAATCAATTACAATTGCTTTATCTACGCAATATCTACTTGGCAAATATTTTCGTAACCAAACTATCCAAATATCTTCAAAAGAATCTCCTTTTGATGGTGCATGTTTTATGGATTCTCGATTGGTTTTCATTTGAGCTACCATTTGAGATTGAAGACCTTTAAAGAGGCTTTTTAAATTAATTTCATCACTCATATTTTCTTAATCTTTTATTATCATATATGTAAAAGTCTTTACCAAAAGGTAATTGACCTACTTCTGCAATCATTAATATCGGCTTATCTACATTAATTCTTTTGTCTTTTGCTATTCCTTTCATTGCGTTAATATCTGTATTACTTGGAGAAGTTGGTCCATCTGGATGTGAATGCCATTCACCTAAATATTGAATTTTACCATTCGTAATTTCATGTATTTCTTCTAACCTTTCATTTAAAGTTCCAGGATGTCTTACAAAAATTGTTTTTCCATTTACATAATCATCTGGCACCAAAATATCGGTAATGATATAACCCAACTCTGATTTAAAACCCATAAAAACACCTCCAAATTCCTTTGGATAGTGGAAATTTGTGATTTCTTCTATTTCTCTTAAAGCACTTTTTGATATGTGGATTGCACTATTATTAAAACCACATTTATAATATTCATATTCTTCAATATCAATTATTAAGTCATTTTCAAAATCTGGTTTAATAATAAAAGTTTGATTCTTTCTGTTTTTAGAAAAATTATTATTTATCACTTTTATTCCAGTATTAAGCAAAGTAATTATATCATTATAATTTGCTTCAAAAGTAGGATAACCACAACCAGTACCTTCAATAAAAGTTGGAGGCTCATTTTCTATGTAATCAAATAAAATTTTAGCTTTTTTTGATAAGTCTAAACCAGTTATGGAGACTAATGATTTAGCATTGTTAGTAATTGCTAAACTAAATGTGTCTCCTTTGAAATTAATTTTATCTAAAATATAGGTTACTTCTGGGTCAGTTGAGCAATCAAAAATTATATCAATATTATCATTAAAAACAGTTTTTATTTCGTTTAAATCGAAATTATTTAGTTTGGCTTCTATTGTAATTAAATTTACAAATGGAGAAATTGATCTGAGCCTTTTTGACAAACTATCAGTTTTTGGGAAAATCATATCATTTAAATCATAATTTGCACGACATAAATTCCCACCTTTAATCGTGTCGAAATCTTCTAGAATTATATTTCTTGCTCCACCTCTAACTAAAGTTTCAGCTAAAGAACTTCCTAAAGCACCACAACCAATAATTAAAATTCTAGAATTTGTAATTTTATCATCTAGTTTTCCTCTCCCAAAAAATCGTTTGTAATCAATGTTTTCTGTTGTCCTCCAATTGATTTTATTCTTTTTTAAAATATGCTCAAAAGGTCTTTTAGAACTTGCTTGCTCTACTTTAGGTATTCTTTTGTATTCAATCGGATTATTTCTTTTAGATATTCTAATTAAATCCCAATGTTCTTCATAATTTTCATCATTTGGAATTTTATGTCCAATCATTAGAAATAGATAATTTTCATTATAAAAACCTTTACCAAATTTCCCTTTTAATCCTTTATATAAGTACTCAATGAATTCATCAGAAAGAAACTCTTTAAGCTCATTCCAGGTTTCAATACCTTTTCGACCTTTTAGTTTTTTTCTTATAGGTTCTTCTTCTATAAAATAGTACAATCCTTTTTTACAGGTTTTACTTTTTAAATCTTCTTTAAAAGTTTTTGACCAACTATCTGTTTTATCATTATCAAAACCCAACCTAAACATTTTTTTGACTGGGAGCTTTGATTTACCATATTTTTCATCAGAAAATATGGAATAGTTAAATAATCCAAAAGAGTGTTTTTTAAAATTATTTTGAACATTTGTGAAGTAAAGCTTATCTATTCTACCTCTTTCAGTAGTGTGTATTAAATAAGCATAATTATCATCTTCTTTGTTAAAAATAAAATAATCCCTAATCCATTGTTTAAGGCATTTTAGTTCATATAATAATTTCCTATCAAAATTATCATCTTTATCGGGATGAAAACATACTGAACCATCCAGATTGATATGATTTAAACCAATGTATTCTTCATTTCTAAAGATTATAGAAATGTTATCCGAATTTGGATGTGTTAATGGATAATGATGTGGAATTTCTAAATCAAAAAAAAGAGTTTCATTTAAATAGCTTACTTCAATTCTTCCTGAATAGTAATTTCCCCTTTTTTCAATTTTTTCAACAATCGTTACACCTTTATCCTTTTTAATTAATCCATTGATTCTTTTTATTATTTTTTTGTCTTGTTCTTTAGTATCCAAATTTACTTGTGGTTAAAACAGATGCAGTAGAGGCTTTTAAATCATCTTCATTATCATAATCTTCATTTATAGGGAAATATTCTTTTATTTTATCAGAATCATCATCTACATCTTTAATTGTCTTTTTCATATCTCGTTTTGTATCAGCTTTAGCTGTATCACTCATCGAATCTGAAACTATATTACTAGAATTAACAGGGTCTACTAAATCATTTTCAGTTATGTTATCAATTATATGATTCATTACCATTTTTACTTTTTCCCACAATCCATTAGGTATTTCATCTGCTTCATCAAAAGCTTCTTTGGTATATAATTCCATCATAAATGACTTTATCAATTTACCTCCATTTTGATTTTTCCTTTCTGTTTTCCAGACCTTAAGTAGTTTTGTTATTTTCCGTTCATGAGTTCTTTCTGAACCACCAAGTAATTCAACATGCTTTTTAATATTTGTTTTAATTCGAGTTTTATTATCATCTACTTCCTTTTTTGAACGATTTGGAGGATGAATATGTAAACTTAAATCTGTATTATTACTGTTATAGTCATTATTACTAGGTCTTTCACGACCAGGAACAACATCCATATCAAATTCTTCACCATCAATATTAAATTTCATTCCAATAGAGACTTTTTGTTTCCTAACACCTTCTTTTGTTATATCATCATCATCTTCAGTATATTCATTTCTTAAATATTTATATACATCATCAAACATATCTTTAAGACTGCTATACCCTTTATCTTCTTCCTTTTCTTTCTTTCTAAAAGGTATACAACAATCTATATCAAACTTTGTGTTTATAGCAGTATTTTTAGCATAAGAGCCCGAATCAATAGCATTAGAAGCTTTTGTTTCTGAAAACTTATCATTCAATGCATTTTTTACTGCATTTTTCTTTGCTATAAATTTATTTAGACTTTCAACTTTATTTATATCATGAGTATCAAGTACTTTTTTAAGATGTTCGTTTTTATTTGTAGACATATTTCTAATATTTTTAGTTTAGTAATTAAGGTCGATTATTTACAATGTCTATTTGTTTAACATTGTCTAAATCTTAATAAATGAAAGGAAAATCTATAAGACGGGTAAACCGTAACTACAAATTTAGTTAGTTAATTATTTAATAATTAGTATTTTGCATGAACTTGTCAACATACAAATTAACAATCCATTCCATTCCACACAGATTACGCTTCCCTCCTACGTCGTCGCATAAAAAGTATTTATTCATGACTTGTTTTTTGTTTTTTAAAGGTATTCATGAAACTTGAATGAAATTTGGCTAACGCCTAACCTCATTCTTCGGTTTCATTGCCTTTTTAGAGAAGATTTTTTAGAAGAAATTTTTCTAGGAGTTACTACGCGGCTTAATCGATTAAATCATTATTTTTCATACCCTATTAACCAACTACTTCTAATACACCACTAAAATCGGATTGCACTAACATAAGCCCAAATAATAAACAGTATTTGTAAGGGTATTCTAAACCATAAATAAGCAACACCATTACCGTCTAATGTTCCTTTTTGGTAATTCACATTATGTAAAGACGCATAAATGTTTGCCGGTAACATTAAAAGGAGGAAAACAATTAGTGCCCAACCAGATATCACTTTAAATTTTGGGATTAAAAGACCTATAGCAAGTACTATTTCAAAGATTCCCGTGAGGTAAACAATATTTTCTTTAAAGGGAATAAATGGAGGTATCATCATTGCCATTCCTTTTGTAAAGACAAAATGCCCTATAGCGGTAAACACAAGCATAAGGGCCATTGCAATTCTTGCAGCTAAGGCAAAGTCATATTCTTTTCTTAAAAACTTAATGGCAATAAGTGAGCTAATAAACGTTACTAAGAGTATAATTAAGGGTTTCATATTTTTCTAAATTAGTATAGCACAAAGATTAGAAAAGGATACCCAAAAAAAATGAACCCAAGTTAAGTAATGCGTTTTCTAATTCTACTCAAGGCTTGTGGCGTAACCCCAATATAGGAGGCAATATATTTTAATGGAATTTGCTTTAATAATTGTGGTCTGTCTGAGAATAAGTCCAAATAGCGTTCTTCGGCTGTTTTATTTAAAAATGAAAGTTCTCTTTTGGATTTTATTAAAAACATTTTTTCAGCCATTTTTCTTCCAATTAGATTTCCGTTTGTAGTTTTCTTATAGACTTCTTGTAAATCGGTATTAGAAATTTTCCACAAGATCGTTTCCGTTAAAGTTTCTATCTGATATTCGGATGGGCATTGGGTTAAAAAAGAGTCGTAGGCGGTAACAAACTCATTATCAAACAGAAATCCGAAAGTTAAATCAGACGTTTCTCTTGGAATGTAAAGTCGGATTACCCCTTTTGAAATAAAGGATAAGTACTTTTCCGTTTTACCAACCTCTAAAACTATCGTGTTTTTTTTAAGCGCCACTTTTTGAAGTTTCGAAGCGAAAAACTCCCAATCAGAATCGTTCATTGGCGCTATCGTATCTATAAACGCTCTAATTTCTTTCATTTTTTTATTGTAGCTGTCCTTTAAAATCCGCCATTAAACAAATAGCCATATCGCTTAAAGCTACTAAATCTTAACCACTATTTTTTAGCTAAACAACCTAAATCTTAAAAACAATTCGCCACACAAAAGTTATACAGCTCCATAATACCCTGTAGTTCCACCTTTTCTTTTGATAGGGCTTCTACCACTAACGGACAGTTATAAAAGGAGGCCATTAGGCGTTTCTTTTTAAACCCAAAAACGCCTTGTGTAACCCGTACCAGTTCCCTAGAACCGGGTTTGTAGAAAAAAGGTATGGTATCTACATAAGAATTATCATCATCTATATATAATTGCTCCAGATACAACAAGTTACTAGAACGTTTTACCACTTTTAAAAATACCTTGGGAGCAGCAGCATCCGTATAATACCGGAACTTAAAAAAGTTACTTGCTTACCGTAAACGCATAGAAATATAGTGTTCATTGGCAAATCCGTAACCTAAAATAGCATCTGGGCTAAATTTCTTGGTTCGGGATTTTTCTTTTTGCCTAAACCGTACTTTCTCATAAAGGGCAATAAAGGGTTCTGGGGAACGGTCTTTAATAAAACCATGCAAGGTATCTCCGTTTTGTGGTATGATATACCCTGCAACAAACCCTTTTGGTTGTGCATATACCCAACCACTACCCCAACCCAAAACCAGCAACAAGAGCTGTATGCCAACTATTTTCTTCATACCCTTTATGTATTTGCCAAAACATAGCACAATAGTTGTACCAAGAAGTATTTGAAGAAAATACTCTTTATTTAATTTATTTTATTAACTCAAAATCAAATTAATATAATTAAACTTAATTAAGCCTTTTTCTTTTCATCTTTATGGGATATGCAATAAGCCATTAATTACCGTTCTGGTTAACATCTTCCTCTTTCTTAATATTAGCTTTTTCATTAATCTTCAAACTGAAACCTCCAACAAATCTTATTGAAAATTGAAATTGTGTATCTGTTAGGCCATCAATGTCACTTTTAGAAGAGCCTCCTATCATTGGCATTGTGAATTCTGCTAAAATATTATTTAATCTAAACCCAAAAGAAGGTTCCCAGCCGCTAAAATCTTTATCAGTGGTACCTAAAAATCTTTCTCTAAACTCTTGATTACTTTCCGATGAAATATCACCAGTTATATTCCTTGAACTATAATTTAATCCCAATCTTATACTATATTTCCTTTTATTTTCTGAATTTCTGATTTTATCATTTGGAAGAAATTCATGGAAAAGTCCAAATCTAAAATTTATCGCCCCTCCATACTTACTGATATTCGAAGTCTCGTCATTTAAATTCCAAAGTACATTTGAGGCGTTTATTCTTATATTGACTCCGCTAAATACCTTTGTTATCCATCTTCCTTTGTCCCAGTTTAAATTTGGATTAAAGAAAATATTTGAATTTATAAAAATAGACTGCTTGGGACTGACAGGATTAAGAATATAAGTTCCAAAATTACGCTGATTTTCAATTTCATTTAAATCATTGACTTCGGCTCTTAGAGAGTCTACACTTGAAGCTACATTTATGTAAGACTCAATGTCCAAGCTCTCTATAAATCGATTTAAATATTGATCTTTGGTTCTGCCTTCACTATCTCTTTCAAAAAAATACCTTTCAAAAATAACACCTAAACCAGCAGACCCTTGCACTCCTTCATTAGCTTCACTGATGTTTTGCTGTAAGTTGGCAGTACCAACAAAATCAATATGAAATTGATTTGGAGCTTTAGTTGGTACAGAAAATCGGTTATCTAATTCCGTGACATCACGGAATTGAGTAGAACCGTATGCATCGTCATACTGAGCTGTTACCAAATAAAAATTTAATGTAATCAATAAAACCGTAAAGATGTTCCTACCATTTTTCATAATAAATAATTTATACCATTACTAAAAAAAAGGGGAACTAACTAATTTAATATCAATAGTTTATAAAGTCAAAATTATAAAATTAGATTGTATGAGGCTTGATAAAATACCTTATAAAAACTATGGTTTTTATAATAATTAACCTACGCCACGCAATACTTTTAACGGAGCGCTTTTTAAAACCGGTCTTATGTTGCTAAGGCCAATCGCTACCACCAATAACACCAGTAAGGGTAAAAACACCAATATGGGCCAAATAGTAGGTGCAAACGTTTCCTCGAACAGATAAAATGCCAAAGCGGCGCTGCCCAACAGGGCCAAAAATAGGCCTACCAAACAACCTAGAACACCCAAAAACAGGTATTCTAATACGGCTATGGTTACAATTTGCTTGTTTTTAGCACCCAAAGTGCGTAATAAAACGGCCTCGTGTATGCGCTGGTATTTGGAGGTGCGTACCGAACCTATAAGCACTATAATCCCAGTAAGTATGCTAAAAAAGGCCATAAAATTAATAACCCAAGAAACCTTATCCAGTATATCTTCTATGATGGTGTACACCTGCCTTAAATCTATCAATGAAACATTGGGAAACAATTCTACCAAATCGCGCTGCAAATAGGCAGAACGTTCTTCGTTGGGCACATTGGCGGTTAGCACATTAAACTGCGGGGCATTTTCTAACACTCCAGCGGGAAAAACAATGGAAAAATTGAGTTGCAGCCGGGTCCAATCTACTTGTCGCACACTGGCCACCTCGGTTTCCATTAAAACACCTTGCACGTTAAAGACCACTGCATCGCCCACTTCTAATTGAGCATCCCTGGCAATGTTATCAGATATGGATATTGGTATAGTACCTTGCCTATAATTGGCTACCCACTCCCCTTTTTGCAGTTTTTCGCTGCCAATTAAACTATCCCGGTAGGTGGTTCTAAACTCATGGTTTAAAATCCACCCCCTAATGGTACTGGTGGTATCTTTTCTAATCTCGTTAAGGCCAACCCCTTTTATACTGTGCATGCGCATGGTAACCAAGGGAATGTTGTTGATAATGTCAATCTTATTTTGGTTAAACACCGCTTCTACAGCATCTAACTGCTTGGTCTGTATGTCCAATGCCACCAAATTGGGACTTTTGGCATTGTTTTCTATACTAGTTTTGGCCAAAAGCATATCCTTGCTCAAGTACAGTGTGGTAATTAAAAAGGTGCCCAAGCCAATGGCCACCAATAATACCATGGTTTGGTTGTTGGGCCTAAACAGGTTTAACAGAGGCTGCCGTAAGGTATAATTGGCATTTTTTGGAAAAAAGCGCTTTACCAACTTCATGGTAAACATAGCAATACCCGCCAATACAGCAAAGGTTACCACTACCCCAACCACAAAAACCAAAGCGTACCCACCATCTTGCAACAACCAAAACGAAAAACCATATAAAAAGCCGAAAATCAAAACACCCAAAACCCATCTGGCCCAGTTAGATTTTACCGTGCCACTACTGCCCAAACGCAAAACTTCTAATGGCGATACGTACCAGGTTCTTAATAAGGGCAACAAAGCGAATAAAACGGACATAAAAATCCCAATTAACACCCCTAAAATCAGGGGTTGTGGCAATAGTTCCATTGTTACTTGAAAGGGTAACAGGGATTGCAAGATATAGGGAAACATACTTTGTACGCCCACGCCAAGCGCCGTACCCAATACACCCCCTAATAAACCAATACCCGCAATTTGGATTAGAAATATGAGGAAACTTTGTTTACGGCTAGCTCCCAAACATTTAAGCACCGCAACGGAGGGTAATTTTTCCTTGATATAGATGTTAACAGAACTGGCAATACCCACACAACCCAACAATAAGGCAATAAAAGCCACCAAATTCAGGAATTTGCCAACATTATCGTACCGCCGGCCTAACCGACTACTGGTACTGGTATGGGTATCAATATCGGCATTTTCCATGTCTAACTTTGGGTCCAACGTTTGGTCCAATAATTCTAAATCTACCGTCTCGTCCTTAAAAAAGTATTGGTATTCTTTACGGCTACCAAATTGAAGCAATTGGGTCTGTTCTACATAGGCGTAAGGAATAATAACCGGTGGCGCAACAGAAGTAGAAATAGCCGTTGTACCCGGTATGGCTTTTAGGGCGCCGGCAATGGGTAAGGTAACCTCCCCTACTTTAATGGAATCTCCGGGAACCACATTATATTGTAGCATTAAGGTGGCATCTACCAAGGCACCACCTTGCTTTTGATAGGTGTTTCCTGCGGTTGGGGGCTCTGCCTCTATTTCTCCATAAAAAGGGAAATTCCCTGCTATACCCCGTACGCGAACCAAGCGGGCACCGCCATTCTTGGGAAAAGCCACCATGGAAACAAAATTCACTTCCATAGCTTGCGGACCTAACGAATCGATTAGCTGCTGGGCCCTTTCCGTAGGTTCTTGGTCTGTATCTATAAGGTAATCTGCCCCCATAAGGTTTTTAGATTGCCCTTGGATGTTGTTTTTAAGGTTACCGCTAAACAGCTGAATGGAGACAACGGCCGCAATGCCTAGGACTATAGAGGCCATAAACAACAGTAAACGTACTTTACTGGCCTTGGCATCTCGCCATGCCATTTTAAAAAGCCATGCGGTGTTGGCTTTTTGGGCTGGTTTTAGGGGAATGTTGTTCAAAATGCCGCTGCTGGTTGGTTACTAACTACTTGGCCGCCTTTTAAGCGCAAAATTTGCTGTGTTCTAAGGGCCAAATCCATATCGTGCGTAATGATGACCAAGGTAGTACCCGCTTCCTGATTTAGTTCTAACAAAAGCTTAATTACGGTTTCACCTGTTTCTACGTCTAAATTACCAGTGGGTTCGTCCGCAAATAAAATAGAAGGCCTGTTACTAAATGCCCGTGCCAAAGCCACCCGTTGTTGCTCCCCACCAGACAATTGGGATGGGTAATGGTCTAACCGATTAGCCAAACCTACTTTTTCTAACAACTCTTTTGCTATTTGCGTCGCATTTTTATCGCCTTGTAAATCTAAAGGCACACTTACATTTTCTAAAGCGGTTAGTGTAGGTAATAATTGAAAATTCTGAAATATAAAGCCCACTTCTTGGTTACGAAGTTGGGCACGTTGGTCTTGGGTTAATTGCTGCAAATTGTGTCCACAAAGGGTAACCGTACCGGCATCTGCCGTATCTAAGCCTGCACATAGACCTAGCAAAGTAGTTTTGCCACTACCAGACGGGCCAACAATAGCAAAAGTTTGCCCTTTTTCCACCTCAAAAGAAACATCTTGTAGCACGGTAAGTTGTTTTGCGCCACTCGTATAGTTTTTTTGCAGCCCATTAATCTTTAATATCTTTGAATTATCCATGTAAAAGCAGTTATACGCCAATGTCTAAAACTAAACAATCGTACACAGATACACCACTTCAAACCAACCGAAACTTCTTAAAATTCTGTTATCTGTTGGCCGTTATACTGTTGTTTTCTTGCAAGCAAGATTCCAAAAACGAAAAAAAAGAAGTAGCGGAGCCAGAAATTAGTACGGAAGCTACCGTTACAACCAATAACAAAAAAGTTATCTTGTTCTTTGGCGATAGCCTAACGGCGGGATATGGCCTAGACGATACCAAAGATGCCTATCCAGGGGTGATACAAACCAAAATAGATTCCCTAGGTTATCCGTACGAAGTAGTCAATGCTGGATTAAGCGGCGAAACTACTGCAGGCGGTCTGGGACGAATTAATTGGATATTGGAGCAAGACATAACTATTTTTGTGTTGGAATTAGGTGCAAACGATGGATTAAGGGGTACCGCACTATCTGAAACCAAAGCTAATTTGCAAGGAATAGTAGATGCGGTACGTAAAAAAGATGCGAATATTCCCATTGTATTAACCGGTATGCAATTACCACCCAATATGGGAAAAGAATACACCACAAAATTTAGTCAACTATTTAAAGACTTGGCCGATAAGAACCACCTGGTTCTGGTGCCTTTTTTATTAGAGAATGTAGGTGGCGTAGCCCAATTGAACCAGGCCGATGGTATACACCCAACGGAAGAAGGACACCAGATATTGGCCAATAATGTATGGCCTTACCTAAAGCCGCTTCTTGAATCTTAGTTTAGGATTTGTTAATGACTAATTAACGTTTCCATTTTTAAAAAATGATTACAACGGGGTATTTCTACCACAATACCATTCATCTACACAACATAAATAAGTATTTTCTTACTTTTTATTGTAATTTGTTCGCCTTGCAATTTGAATAAATTAGACGTTGATGAAACCCCATTTCTGCATGGTTCTTACTATGCTTCTGCATCTAGGGCTTATTGCACAAATACCACAAGATGCAATGGATTATTCCTTTAAGCATATAAAAAAGGGAATGTCTCTTAATTATGCTACTTCTTTTTTAGAGGATTCAAAAGGCTTTATGTGGATCGGTACACCAAATGGACTTAACCGGTACGATGGTGAGAACTTTTACATTTATAAAAAAGAAAGTAGTACCTCTGGCGGTCTACAGAATAACTACATTACCAATTTATATGAAACCAAGGACTCCCTTTACATATTAACCCTAAACGGTTTAAATGTTTACAACAGAAACCAAAACAAAATTGTTCCCTATCCTTTTAAAAAAGAAGGTTTAGAAATTCAGGATAAAAGCTTGTGGGTATTAAAGTATATTAAGGATTACATGTATTTGGGTACTTATGAATCTGGTTTGTACCAATACAATATAAATACTGGTTCTGTTCATCGTTTTTACATAGACCCTAGCAAAAACGCCACATATAACACCGGACCTATTAGAGCAATAGAGGCTATAGATAATTCTAATTTAGTGGTAATTAGCAATAACACGGTTTTTGTAATCAATTCTCAATTACAAATTCTAGATTCCTTTTCTACTAGTGAATCTATTTTAAGCTCCTATAAGGAAGGTAGTAACCGATTTATTATTGGCACCAGTACCGGAAAAATTATTGATCTAGAAATAGTTAATGATAAAATACGATTTAAACATAAAGAACTATGCAAAGGATACGGAATTAATTCGCTAGCCAAAGACCACCTGGGCAATCTGTGGGCGGGCACCTTTAATGATGGTATTCATATTTTCTCCCTGGCAAACAATAATAAAATTCATTTAACCCATAACCCGTATAATCCTGAGAGTATTCCGGGTAATTCTATATGGTCTATTATGGCCACCAAAGATGGTGTAGTTTGGACTTCAGCCTATAAATCGGGAATTAGTTATTATAATCCCAAACAATTGCTCTTTCAACATTATGAATCCATCCCGAATATTCAAGAATCGCTTAGTAACAATATAGTTAATTGCTTTTTAGAAGATAAAGAGGGTAATTTTTGGGTAGGTACAGACGGCGGCGGACTAGATTATTGGAACCGTAAAGAGAATACGTTTGAACATTATGCTCTTGCCAATAGTACGTTTGGAAGTAATGTAGTACTTTCTTTGGTTAAGCCAGATGATAATACTTTATGGGCAGGTACTTGGGGTAAGGGCATTCAGATTTTTGACCTTACTACTAAAAAGTATACTGCTCTTAATCAAGAGAATTCATTCTTACAATCCAATCATGTTTTTGATTTACATATAGATGAAAAGAAACAGATATGGATCGCTAATTTCTACGGAAGTTTGTTTCGCTATAATCCCGTTAACAAAACACATAAAGAATTTGACCTTAGGGTAGAATCCGATAAGAGTAAGATTATTACTCTGGCAAACATTACCCAAGATAAACAAGGTAATATTTGGGTAGGTACCCGTAGTAAGGGGCTTTTTAAAGTAACAGAACAAGACGGTAACTGGGAAACCCTACATTACAGCAATAAATTATCCAAACGATTTATACGAAACAATGTGGTAAACCAACTTTTGTGTGATTCTAAAAACAATATTTGGGCGGCTACCAATGAGGGCATAAACAAATACAATGAAAAAATAGATGATTTTGAGGTTTTTGAGTTGCCTGGGATTGATAAGAATAGAATTGTAAAAGCTTTAATTGAAGACAATCATGGCAACCTCTGGATTTCCTTATCCAATAGCCTAGTAAAATACAACTTAACTACTAAAGAAACATTACATTTTGATGAGTCTGATGGTGTACAAAGTGAGACATTTAATGAAGATGCAGCATACAAAACAAGTAAAGGGGAATTGTTTTTTGGTGGCAGCGGAGGGTTTAACCTATTTAATCCTACTGAAATACAGAAGAATACGGAACGTATACCGCTTTACCTTTCCAATCTAAAGATTTTTAATCAGGCCGTTAAACCTAACGACAAATTTGGTGTACTTACAAAAGATATTAGCCAAACCGACTCTTTAAAATTATCCTACAAACACAATGTAATCGATTTTGAATTTAACGCCATAACCTTTAAGAATGCGGCAAAAGTTAAATATGCCTATTATTTAGAAGGCTTTGAGACCGAATGGAATTATGTAGCGGATAAAAATACGGCTACTTACACCAACTTAAATCCGGGTACGTATACCTTTCACATAAAATCTAGTAACGCAGATGGCATATGGGTAGACAATGCCATAAGTGTGTTTATAAAAATTACGCCTCCATTTTGGCAAACTTGGTGGTTCCGTATAAGTTTAACCTTGGTAATACTTGGTTTGGTCTATGCCTTCTATCTTCAGCGAACCAGACGTATAAAAGCGTATCAGCAGCGATTAAAAAAAGAGATTAAAGCTAGGACTTTTGAATTGGAACAGCAGCAGCATAAATTAATAGAAACAGCCAACGAGCTTTCTGATAGAAACGAAGAAATAAAACAATTTACCTATGCCCTATCTCATGACTTAAAAAGTCCATTAAATAATATTACCTTATTAACCCGTTTTATTGCCAAGGATTTAGGTGATAAAATTTCTGAGGACACTGATAAATACCTCGAATTCATCAATGAATCCTGTACAACACTACAAACGTTAATTGCAGATATCACTGAAATAGCCAAACTAGGTCATATAAAAAATAAAAATGAAAAAGTAAATACGAGACTGGTTATAAACAAGGTGTTGGATATGATGGTAAGTAGGATTAAAGAGCAGAACGTTAACATTGCTATAGCTGATAATTTGCCTATACTCATTGGGGATTATAATCGGTTCTTTCAGGTTTTTGAAAACCTATT
This sequence comes from Croceivirga sp. ABH4_376, assembly GCF_056160685.1. Classification (NCBI taxonomy): domain Bacteria; kingdom Pseudomonadati; phylum Bacteroidota; class Flavobacteriia; order Flavobacteriales; family Flavobacteriaceae; genus Croceivirga; species Croceivirga sp. ABH4_376. Next base: position 313,575 of record NZ_JBSWXQ010000002.1, read on the forward strand.
GGATAATGCCGTTAAGTATATGGGAGAACAAGAAGCTCCTTATATAAAAATTAAAACCTTTGCTACAGCTAACGACGTAAAGATTCTAATAATTGATAATGGTTCTGGAATGGATAAAAATGCACTAAGCAAGTTATTTACCCCTTTTGAACGCTTTAATTCAAACACCAAGGGCACCGGATTAGGCTTATACATGATTAAAAAGGTAGTGGAATCTCATGAAGGTACTTTAACGGCATATTCAGATGGAAAAGGCAAGGGAACAACCTTTGAATTAAGCTTTCCACGTACCCGTTTGTACGCTGCTTAAGTTTTTACGCAAGGCATAATCCTTAAGGTTTAAAGGGAATTATATACTTCCTTAAAAGGAATAAATTAAATGGTAAGAAGCTCCATGCACTTCATATTCTAGTTGAAATAATTAGCGATAATATTTTTGTTTAATAATTAACAAATAATATTAAACAATATACGTACTTTTATAGAAAGAAATTTAATTGAACTGGGAACTCTTTACTGTTCCACTGGAATTAAAAGCTATGAAAGAAAAAGATTTAGTATTAGAACCGTTAGCAAGTACCAACGGATATTTAAACGGGCATACCCATGAGGAAATAGGTGACGACCATCTTTATACCGGTGTAGAAACGCCCTTAAAACCAGATGCCTTTGTACTTAGCAATCATAAAAAGAAAACCCGTATTGCCGAATTGTTTGCAGAAATAATGGACGTTATGGGCTTGGACCTTAAGGACGATTCCTTACAGGGAACACCTATGCGTGTTGCCAAAATGTATATAGATGAGATATACTCTGGTCTAGACCCTGCCAATAAACCAAAAGTTGCACTGTTTGATAACAAGTATCAGTACAACCAGATGTTGGTGGAAAAAGACATTACCTTCTATTCTAATTGTGAACACCATTTTGTACCAATCATAGGTAAGGCACATGTAGCATACATATCTTCTGGTAAGGTAATTGGTTTATCTAAGCTTAACAGAATTGTACAGTATTTTGCCAAAAGGCCACAAGTACAAGAAAGGCTTACCAACCAGATTGCGCTAGAACTTCAAAAAATATTAGATACAGAAGACGTTGCCGTTATTATAGATGCCAAACATTTATGTGTTTCCTCTAGAGGTATAAAAGACGATACTTCTGCAACGGTAACATCCTTTTACGGAGGTAAATTCAACACCCCAGAAAAAATTCAAGAATTATATAACTATATAAACAACTAAAGCGGCCTTAGGCCACTTTAGTTGTTTACAAATAATGCGCAGGCCTACTCTTTTTGTAGGTCTTCCGCTTTTTTATATGCTTCTTTAGCAGGCGCATCATAACCCAATTTATCGTAGGATTCCCCTAACTTTTGCCACACTTCTGGCTTGTTGGGATACGATTCTGATAACAACTGGTATATCAATAAAACACCTTCAAGTTGTCCTTGAAACGTCATATTCTCTGCTGCTTGCATAAAGTGTTTGTCAAAAGGAATGTGGGCATAAATAGGGTCCTTTAAAATCCGGGCAGATTCTGAACGCAATTCTTCTATTTTACCTGCAACGAACAAATCTGTTAAATGAGCCATGGGGTCGGCAATAAAACCTTCCATGTTATTTTGCACTATAAAGTCTACCACAGGATCTTGATTTTGCTGGTATTGTGCAAACGTTGGCTCAATAGCGATAACGGGTATCGTTGCATCGGCATTTTCCCATTGCGGCATATCTTGCCACCAAGCAAAAGACAGATAGGCTCTAATTTTGGAATTGGGTAATTCTATTTTTTTATTATCCCCATAAAAATTCTTGTTTTCTGCCGTGGGTTCACCAATCATTATGGCATTGGTATAATTTTCTATCTCATTGGTTAAATTTTGACAAGCCGAAAATGTTTGCCTACCGGTAATGAAAAAGAACTTACCCTTTTGGTTCAAATTAGGCCTAGCCAGTATGGCTTGTATTAACCCTTTGTTATTATAGTTATTGCCACCGCCGTTTAAACGAACATCATAAATAAACTTAGCTACCTCATGTGCATCAGCAAACGCAAATAATCGTTCGTAAAACGCCTTAATAGTTTCCGTTTCATGATTAAAAACAGAGCTCTGGCGAACATAAAGTGTTTTGGAATCTGCTAAATATTCAAAATTAAAGTAGGTATCGTTTAACTTTTTCAAGTATAGTGGCGTTTTAGACTGATTTCTAGCACTAACCCATTTTTCGTTTGGTGTGGTTAGCAAATAATCCGTAGAACGGTCTTTGTATGCTATGGTTGGCAAAGTATAGGTAAAAGATTCACCTCCTTTTTCGAACGTCATTTCAATAGAGTCAGAATAAGTGGGTACTACCCCTTGTGCGTGTAAAACGGCAGGTACCGTTAAAAAACGTAGTCCGTATGCTTTAAAATAACTGTCGTTCTCTACGGGCACAACAGGTCGTATACGCTCTAGGACTTCAGCAATTGGCATCTCTCCAACTTTAATCACCTTTGCTCCTAATATTTTTTGATTTTCCTTAGTGGCCCCTTCTACAAATATCCCATCTTTAAAATGGTATAGGTTAAGTGGTAAAACCCCTTCTTTACCAAGTGTGCTAAACGGAACCTGGGTATGACCGTATTGAAAAAGAGATACAATTCTAGAGAAACCTACTTTAATTTCATGTGGTTCCAAACTTGGAATTTCCTTATGCAATTGGGCTACGGCCTTGTCCCAATCTTCTTGTGTTACTTTTTTAAATAAAAATGGAAAGTTGGTGTGCACTTGGTCTTGAAGAAAGATTAAATCTTCTTGCCATTGCGTGGATGTTGGTGTTGTTTCTATTTGGGATTGTCCTTGGGCAAATACCAAAAGAAATAATAAGATGATTGTTTTTTTCATGATGATTTTGATTTGTTAGTACATCACAAAAGTGCACCTTCTTATACATTAACAACAATAGAAACTACTGAATTGTAGAATTTAAGGTGCGAAATGTAAATCTTAAGCAAACTGATTTTATTTAACTAAAAGCTTTAAATTGAAGCTATAACCACTTAAAAAACAGAAGCGTACTACGATTTAGATTTAGCTACAACGACTTTTGGTAAACTAAAATGGAAAGTAGACCCCTGCCCTTCCGTACTTTCTAACCAAACCTCTCCCTTGTAATGGGTAACTATTTTTTTTACGATAGATAAACCAATTCCAGAAGAGCTGGCGGTATTATCCAGTTTGGTAAAAATTTTAAAAATACGGTCAAAATAAGCCTTGTTTATTCCTTTTCCATTGTCTTTAACATAGAACTCATAAGCTTCTGGCCTATCAAAATATCCAATGGCAATCTTACCTTTTTCTTTATCGGAATATTTTATGGCATTCTGTATTAAGTTCTGAAAGACTTGTCTAAAACGCCACGTATTACCATAAAGCTTTGGTAATGGCTCTTGTACTTGCAAGGTTATATGTTCTGGTACTAAAAGCGTTTGTAGTACCTCTGTAATAATTAAATCCGTACTAACCCAAGTGTCTTCTTCAGCAATACGGTCAATGGTAGAATAGTCTAAAATTCCCTTTATAAGGGAGTCCATCTTTTCCACATTAAAAAGTACTTGCTTAAGGGTATGCTTGTCTTCTTTGTCCAAGCTTGCTCTTTTATCTTGCATATACCAAGATAACAGGGTGTGCATATTGATTAAAGGAGCCTTTAAATCATGTGAAACTACATGGGCATATTCGTTCAAGGCTTGGTTTTGCTCTGAGAGTGATTGTAATAACTCTTCTTTTTTAGCCTCTTGTGCTTTAATCTTTTCTTCTTGCTCTTTACGCTGTATTACATTGACCAACATGTTGGCATAAACAAAAAGAATATCTTTTTCATTATCGTTGTATTTGTTGATTTTTCTAACCGAATCAAACCCAATAAACCCAATAAGTTCATTGTTTTTAATTTTAGGTATGGTTATGAGACTTTGAATTCCTTGCGGTTCTAAAATAGCCCTTAGTCCCATTTCCCCATCATCTGGCAGTTTGCTAACATCTTCTACCCAAAAAGCCTCTCCTTTTCGGTGGGCTGCCAACCATTGTGGAATATAGTCTATTGGAACGTTTTTTAGATTGTCTATCTCTGGCGTTATTCCTTCCGCACACCACTCATAGGTATTGGTGGTTGTATTGGTTTCAAAGTCATAGGAAAAAATATAGCTCCTATCAGATGCTACAAACTCTCCTATTTGTTTTAACGATTTATTGATGAGTTGGTCAATATCTGAAAGGTCAGAATTAATATACGTGGTAGAAATACTGATTAACAGTTCCTGAAAGCGCAATTGGCGCTCAATGATTTGGTCTTTTTCTTGCTGACTTAAAAGATTCTCGTTCATAAACCGATAGTACTTGGGTTACTAAAAATACTACAAACCAAGCTATTAAAACAATTGAATTACCAGAAAGCTTTGTTAATTATACAAAACGCAAAAAACCTACAGTAAATTGTATCTTTTAGGCATGAAAACCAATTCTTTTACCGAACGTTTGTACGATTATCTCAACAACGAGGAAGATGCCCGTGCTTGTAGCGCTATTAGTGAAGATGCCTGCAAAGAAACCCCTAGAAACTATTTTCTGATTCTATTGAGCAATACCCTAACCAAATTAGGCGACACCCTTAGTAATCCTAAAACCGTATTAACATGGGTAATGAGTTATGTTAACGCCCCGGTTTACCTAATTAGTTTTATTGTACCCATACGGGAATCTGGCTCTATGTTACCACAAATCGTAATTGCAAGTTACGTTCGTACGCAAAAACGGCGTAAATGGGTCTATGTAATAGGGAGTGTTTTACAATGCTTGAGTATTGCCGCAATTGGGCTTGCTACCTTGTATACAAAAGGTGTAACGGCAGGATATACCATTATTCTCTTTTTGATTTTGTTTAGTTTATCGCGCGGATTATGCTCCGTAGCATCCAAAGATGTGTTGGGAAAAACCATTCCGAAGAAAAAACGTGGCAAATTAAAAGGGTATACCGTTTCCGTGTCTGGCGTTTTGGTTTTACTTGCAGGTTTATATATTATTTACAAATCTAAAAACGATGCAAACGTTGCCTTCTATGCCACATTGTTGTTTTTTGCCGCCAGCTTATGGCTCATAGCAGCTCTGGTTTATGCTTTTATCGCCGAAGAAAAAGGCGCTACGGACGGTGGTAAAAACGCATGGAAAGAAGCATTGCAAAGAATGAGCCTAATTAAAACCGATGTCCATTTTAGAAATTTTGTCATAGCTCGTTCGCTTTTATTATGTTCCGCGCTTACGGCACCTTATTATGTATTACTGGCACAAGATAATTTAGGTAAAGAAAGTTACTTGCTAGGATTATTTATTTTGGCTAATGGTCTTGCCTCTATAATTAGTGCTCCAATTTGGGGAAGAATGGCAGATACTTCTAGTAAGAACGTTATGGCCATAGCGGCATCTTTTGCTGCCATTTTAGGCATCGCAATGTTTTTTATCATCGCCTTTATACCCAATTTTAAGAATAGCTTTTGGCTGTATCCAATAGCCTTCTTTCTTTTAGGAATTGCCCATAGTGGGGTACGGTTAGGAAGAAAAACCTATATAGTAGACATGGCAGAAGGCAACCAACGTACGGATTACGTATCTGTAAGCAATACGTTGATTGGCGCCATACTTTTAATAACTGGTGGTATTAGCGCTTTGGTAGCATTAATTTCTACCAAAGGCGTAATTCTTGTTTTGTCCGTTTTCGGAATTTACGGGGCCTACCGTAGCTACAACCTACCTAATGTAGAATCTAAATAGATTTAATTAAAAGGCAAGTTATTTATTTAAAGTATTTAAACGTCACTAATTTAAAGTGTAGCTTTAAATTATTAGTTGTAAATAAATTTAGGATTTATCCAGGTTTACACGAACAGCGTTCATTCCACGTTGCCCTTTTTCAAGCTCAAAAGTTACCTTGTCGTTTTCTGAGATTTCATCATTTAAACCACTTACGTGACAAAAATACTTTTCGTTATTTTCTGAATCAATTATGAATCCGAAACCCTTGGAATGGTCAAAGAAAGACACTTTTCCTTTACGGATAGGATCAAATTTATCTTCATCGGTTTCTTCTTTCTGTGGAATACCCAATACTATTTCAGAGGCATCAATTTCTTCCTCCTCTGTAGGTTCTGGAGGTGTATCGGTAAGGTTACCAAATTTATCCACGTAAGCAAAAGGAATTCCGCCATCGCTTTCTTTTGCTTCGGCGCGCCTTGCTTCTTTCTTTTTCAGCTTTTCTTCTCGTTTTTTAAGCTTCTTTTTTTCTTTTTCCCTTTTGTTAAAGGTTTGTTGTGATTTTGCCATATTCTATGTTAGCCGATAAGGTAAGGTTTTCTTAAGTAAAATCCATGTTTTGTCATAAAAAAAGCCTATCTGTTTCCAGATAGGCTATTTTGTTTAGGATATATCTTGTTAGATTACTCTTACATTCACTGCATTTAATCCTTTTTTACCTTGCTCTAAATCAAACTCAACTTCGTCACCTTCGCGTACTTCGTCAATTAATCCAGAAACATGTACAAAGTGTTCTTTACTAACACCTTCTTCGGTGATAAAACCAAAACCTTTGGTATCGTTGAAGAATTTTACTGTTCCTTTACTCATGTTATTATACTTAATATTTTTAATAAGTTGCAAAGGTGAGGCTAATAAATGGTTATAGCACTAGAAATAGTGACAAATATTTAAAAAATAGTACAACTTTCATTTTCTAATGCTGCCGAACTATTAAAACAACTAATCCGTTCATTATCTGCCAACTAGTTCTTGATGCTATAAATTGTGAATATCTATTACTTTTTTATTTCGCAACGCCGTGCCCTAAAAGCTATATTTGGCACCCCAAAAAATTAAGAATTATGAGCGCAACTTGGTACGAGTGTAAGGTAAAGTATAGAAAATTAGACGAGGCAACCGGAATGCAAAAGGTAAAAACAGAACCCTTTTTGGTAGATGCTATATCGTATACCGAAGCAGAAAGTAGAATTACCGAAGAAATGCAGGCTTATTTAATGGATAGTGAAGAAATTAAAATCACCAATATTAAAGTAGCTAATTATGCAGAAATACACCCTTTTGAAAATACAGATCGTTGGTTTAAGTCTAAAGTTTCTTTAATTGCATATGACGAGGAGAGCGGCAAAGAACGTAAAACCAACATGTATTTATTGGTACAAGCCAATGATGTTAAGGAGGCATACGATAATACTATTGAAGTGATGAAAGGTACCATGGGAGAATATACTATACCTGCCGTTGCAGAATCTCCTATAATTGATGTGTTTCCATATTTTTCTGGAGATGAAGACGAAATGGAACGCCTCGAAAAGTTTAATGCGGCCAAAAACTCCGTGCCAGAAAAATTGCAAATGGATGAGGACTTAGAAATGGCAGATGTTATGGCCACGGCAGATGAAGAGGAATAAATTCGAAAAACTAAAAATAAAAGACCGCTAACCTAAAATTAGCGGTCTTTTTTATGCAATAAACTATCTTCGCGCGCATTATGTGGATGTATCTTGGACTTTTAGCGGCCTTATTTTTAGGATTACACAATTTATGTAAGAAACACGCGGTACGTGATAATGAAACGTATACGGTTCTACTGGGCACTTTAATTGCTGGGTTTTTATTGCTATTTCCACTTTTTTTAGGGTCTTTTTTGCAACCGGAATACCTACAACAACTACAACTCTATGTAAACCCATTATCCATAGAAGAACACGGTTACATTCTTATTAAGGCAATGATCATGGCTGCTTCTTGGGTTTTGGCTTACCAAGCGCTTAAGCATTTGCCTATAACCATTGTAACCCCTATACGTTCGGCAGGTCCTTTCTTTACCTTTATCGGGGCTATTTTAATATATCAAGAACGACCTAATTTTTGGCAATGGATTGGTTTCTTTCTTATAATTCTGTCCGTTTTTCTGTATTCACGGATTGGTAAAAAAGAAGGGATTATTTTTAAAAGCAATAAATGGATATACGCCATAGTAGCCGCTACCTTTCTAGGAGCAAGTAGCGGGTTGTATGATAAATTTTTAATCCAAAGTTTAAACTTGAATCCCCCTACCCTACAATTTTGGTTCTGCACGTATACCATGCTCATTATAGGTGCCCTAGTAATATATAAAAGAAGAAAAAGTGTAGCTATTAAACAAAGTTTTCAATTTAGATGGACCATACCCATGGTTGGGGTGTTGTTGCAACTGGCAGACTATTTTTATTTTAAGGCCTTACAAGACCCCGATGCGTTAATAATGCTATTATCTGCCATTAAAAGGAGCCAAATATTAATAGCGGTAGTTTTAGGCGGACTCCTTTTTAAGGAAAAGAACAAACGAAAAAAATTAGTACCCCTATTTGGTATTCTTATTGGAGTGTTCCTTATACTTTATAGCGAATAATAACCTGATTTAAAAGCTTAATATTCTGCTAAACCTTTTTAAAAAAATGAATGTTCATTCTTTTTTATAGGTACCTTTGTCTTCATATTTTAGGCAATGGCTCGGTTACAAAAAAGCATAGAAAAAAAAGATAGATTACTACAGGCTACTATTAGTTTGGTTATTAACAATGGTTTTCATGCTGCACCTATGAGTAAAATAGCCAAAATGGCGCAAGTATCACCAGCAACCATTTACCTTTATTTTGAGAACAAACAAGATTTGGTAAATCAAGCTTATCTAAGTGTAAAGGCAGATTTTACTTCCTTCATTTTTAAGACCGAAACCACCCACCTACCGCTTAAAAAAGCCTTTGAACTCATTTGGCGTGCTATTTTCAATTACAAGCTAGCTAATCGTGAAAACGCTTTATTTCTAGCGCAATGCGACAGTACTCCTATGATAGATGAAGTTATTAGGGACAAGGGAATAAAACATTTAGAACCCTTATTAGCATTATGGGATAAAGGAAAGAAAGAAAAATTGATAAAACCATTGAACAATTACTTGCTCTATGGCTTTACCATAAATCCTATTGCCTTTCTAATACTGATGGATGAACGTGGTAGTTACCAATTAAATGATACTATAATAGACCATGCTTTTGAAACGGCATGGCAAAGCATAAAAGTTTAACAAAGTGAAATAACATATTATGATAGATACTATTTTATTCAAAAGTAGACCGGTTGGAGAACCTACTTTAGACAATTTTGAATTTACCCAAGAAGAAACGGCTGAACTTAAGGATGGACAGCTTAGGGTTAAAGCAGCATATATTTCTGTAGATCCTTACTTAAGAGGTAGAATGAGTGCCGCTAAATCGTATATACCGCCCTTTGAAGTAGGCAAGCCCCTACTATCCGGTATGGTTGCCGAAGTAATAGAATCTAAGAACGAGGCTTTTAAAAAAGGTGATTTTGTTTCGGGGATGCTGCCTTGGAAAACTGAACAAGTAGTAACTACAGAAGGGTTACAAAAGGTAGACCCAAATTTAGCCCCGTTAAGCGCTTATTTGGGCATTATTGGAATGACCGGACTCACGGCCTATCTAGGTTTACATGAAATAGGAAAACCAAAAGAAGGCGAAACTTTGGTTGTATCGGGAGCTGCTGGCGCAGTAGGTAGTGTTGTTGGTCAAATAGGAAAATTATTAGGACTTAGGGTAATTGGTATTGCGGGTAGCGACGAAAAGACGGCTATGCTAAAATCTAAATTTGGGTTTGATGCCGCTATTAACTACAAGACCACGGAAAATATGCAACAAGCTATAGCGGAGGCCGCTCTTAGTGGCGTTGATATCTATTTTGATAATGTTGGAGGTCCAATTTCCGATGCGGTACTATTCAATATCAATCGTTTTGCAAGGATGATTATCTGTGGTGCAATTTCTGTGTACAACAATACGGAAATACCAACCGGTGTTGCAGTGCAACCTTTTTTGGTAAAGAACAGCGCACTTATGCAAGGATTTATCGTTTCTAATTATGCAGCTAAATTTCCAGAAGCAGCAAAACAGTTAGCTACTTGGTTAAAGCAAGATAAATTAACCTATTCCGAGACTATTGTAGAAGGCTTTAAAAATACGCCACAGGCTTTTTTAGACATGATGAACGGAAAAAACAAAGGAAAAATGATTGTGAAGGTGTAGCCTTTTTTAATACAACGAAAATAAAAAAGCCCGCGATTAGCGGGCTTTTTACCTATTGAAGGAATTCTATTTTTTCTTGGTAGTAACAAAACCAATTGGTTGTAGCAAAATTTCTTTTTCCGCAATATTAAGTCCTGCATCACTTCTGTATTGAATTAATTTTAAGTGTATTACCGTCAATACCTTGCAGCTATTGCTCCTACATTTAAACAAAAAATTAGATGGTTAACGTATTAAAAAATCAAACCGCTTTGATTACCGGTAGCAGTTCTGGGATAGGTAAAGGTATTGCAGTTGCCATGGCCAAAGCGGGCGCTTCCATAGTGCTAAATTACCATAGTAATAAAGAGGGTGCGGAAAATGCCGCTCAAACAATTAGTTCATTAGGAGCTAAATGCATTGTAGTACAAGCAGATGTGAGCAAAGAGGCAGCAACAAAAAAGTTGTTTACTACAGCATTAAAGGAGTTTGGTGCTATAGATATTGTAGTGCCTAATGCAGGAATCCAAAAAGATTATCCATTGCATAAAATGCCATTAGAGGCTTGGCAACAGGTATTGGATGTAAACCTTACCGGACAGTTCTTATGTGCTAAAGAAGCTATAAACCAATTTCTAAAACAAGGTATTCGTAAAGACATCTCTAAAGCCGCTGGTAAGCTTATCCACATTAGCTCCGTGCATGATGTAATTCCATGGTCCGGACATGCCAATTATGCCGCTGCCAAAGGTGGTTTGGAGCTGCTAATGCGAAGTATTGCACAAGGGTACGCTGCAGACAAAATACGTTGCAATGCAATATCTCCTGGGGCAATTAAAACAAAAATTAACAAAGACGCTAGAGGTACTAAAGAAGAACGACAAGCTATGCTTAAATTAATACCGTATGGGCGTATTGGCGAACCGGAAGATATAGGTAATGTGGCTTGTTGGTTGGCTAGCGACTATTCTGATTACATAAACGGTGAAACCTTATATGTAGATGGGGGTATGACAACCTACCCAGGATTTAAGGGCAATGGTTAAAAAACATTAAATAACGGTTAAAGATAACATTATACGTATACGTGTTAATAGCAATTTGTGACCTAGAATATCTTCGAAGAAACAGACACTTAAAAATAACGCTATGACACTAATTGAAAACGAAATTACGCCCTGTACACGTTTTTTATCCAGAGAAAAATTTGAGGACAGATTAGAAGATTTTTTAGTAAAGGAAGACCATCCTTGTATTATGGCACAGACCGTACATAAACTGGATAAAATGACTTATCACCTTTACGACGATATGCGCAAGAATAGTACTGCTGCTAAGTTACTTAAGCATATTGAAGATTATCTAAACAACTATGATTTTAATACCAATAAATTCGAGTCCTTTTTGGCCGTATTCCCTTTAAATGGATTTAACAATGAAGAAGAATTTGAAAACGCATTGTGGCAATTGCTGCAAAATATTCACCTACAAGACAATGAACCCTGGGACCCCAGCGTATCCAGTAATCCGAACGACCAGAATTTTAGCTTCAGTATCAAAGGAAAAGCATTCTACATTGTAGGCATGCACCCAGCTAGTTCTAGAAAAGCCAGAAAAAGCCCGTATGTTATGTTAGCCTTTAATCTACATTGGCAGTTTGAAGAATTACGTAGGCAAGGTTTATATGAGAATGTAAGGGATACTATAAGACAACGGGATTTAGATAAGAACGGAAGTATAAACCCAGTTTTAAAAGATTTTGGCACGGCCAGTGAGGCCCTACAATATTCTGGTAGAAATAATGGAGCCAATTGGAAATGCCCATTTCATAAAATCTAATTAATGAACAAAATAGCACCCAGAACCGGTACTGCCTTTTTATTAGAAAAAGGGCAGTACTTAACAGTAGTAGATATTAATGGCCAACAGGTTTCTGATATGGTGGTCTTTAATGCAGAGGATACCGGAGAATACATTTCCTCGGGTAAATCAATAGATTTTGAGGAAACCATTCGTTTTACTAAGGGTAACTTTATATGGAGTAACCGCAGTAACAAGCTTTTAGAAATTGTAAAGGACGATGTTGGCGTACACGATTTTCTACTAGCACCTTGCAGTAAGGAAACCTTTGAAATAATGTACAAAGACCATGACACTCAATTTAGTTGTAGGGATAACTTGTCTAAGAGTCTGAAACCCTTCGGTATTCAGAGCGATGCCATACCCACGGCTTTTAATGTGTTCATGAACGTTAAGATTGGTAACCAAGGCGCCGTTTCTGTTGAGACTCCTATATCTAATAAAGGAGATAAGATAATTTTTAAAGCCATGGAAAACTTAATTGTGGCCTTGACCGCATGCAGTGCCAAGGATAGCAATGGTGGTTCTTTTAAACCAATTGGTTATAAAATCACGACAGAATTGGATTAATGGATTGAGTTAAGCTATTTTTTAAATGGGTTCACACTTAAAATTGGCTAACTCTAAATTTGAAGCATACTAAACCGATTAATTTTTGAATAAGGATGTCATTATTAACAATACTCTTAAATATATTTTTACCGCCATTAGCAGTAGGATTAAAACATGGAATAGGATTAACCTTACTTATTAGCATTTTGCTAACGGCACTGGCATGGTTACCGGGTGTAATACACGCCTTTATGGTAAATAAATAGGAACACTCACTTAATTACTCATATATCCAAAAAAAAGGACTCAATTTAGAGTCCTTTTTTTAATGCCGTTGGTTAGGATAAAGGAAATTCCTAAAAAAAGAAAAACCGCTTACCTAAAAGATAAACGGTTGACTGGTTTAAGTAATTAAAAATGTTTTTACTAAGCGGTTACAGCCATTTTAATTTTTGATTTATATTCCACTGGAGAACAGTTGTATTTTTCTTTGAATATTTTAGAGAAATAACTTCTACTGCTAAAACCAATGGTGTAAACAATTTCCGAGATGGTAAAATCCGTTGTTTTTAAAAGCATTTCCGCTTTTTTGATTCGTTCGTTTCTAATAAAATCGTTAACGGTAGTTTTATGCATCAATCGGAAACCTTCTTGAAGTTTTGCTGGCGAAATTCCTACTTTAGAAGCCAAGTCCACTACTGTTTTGTTGGTTTCTGGATAATTTTGAATAAAATCAGAAACTTCTTTTACCATTTTACGGTCTCTACTATTTAAAGAACCAAGCGCTTCGTCTTTTAATAGACTGTCTCTTTGGTGTTGCTGAATTTCCATGGCCAATATAATATGCACCAAGCCTTCGGTCATTAGCGCCCTAACCATACCGTTCATCTTAAGGTTGTTTAGTTGTCTAATGCTATCTGCAATCTTTAAATTATAAGACCCTACAAAACGATAGTCTTCTTTCTTATCCTTTATAAAGGTTTCTCTTAATTGATATTTTATGGTTTCAGGATTATCTGCCTCTTGCATACCATAAACACCAATAATACTTACATTGGTTGGCTCATTGGCTTTAAATTCTAAAACATTGATGGGAGAAACACTGTTTGCCATGATTGCTGTTTGGAACGGCTCCAAAACAATAGTCTCACTATGCTCACTAAATTTATGGCTTAAGCTGCCATCTACGCAGTAAGCAAAGAAAAGTGAATTCTGTGTTTCAGTACCCAATAATACTTGAGTATCTTCTTTAAATGTAACATTGAATTCTAAATAGTTGATTCTTCCTTTTAATGCCACACCTACTATTTGTCCTTTTCCAAGCACATTATTAAAGGTAAGTTGCTTCTCCTTAAAATTGGAAACAGCTTCAGCATTTAATTGTTCCTTAAGTTCTAATAATCCTTTGTTAAGCGTATTTGAATGTATTGTGAAGGTATTCATACTGTTGTTTTTAAAGGTTAATGACTTTTTTCTACTAATTGGGTTTTTACCACAGGAATTGTAGGTTGCGGAAAGTATTTTGATTTTTCGATAGTCCTCCCTACCCGGGCGAACAATCTTGATGTATTGGAAGGTTGATTTTTCATGGCTTTTCTTTTTCTTAAATTTCGATGATGTAAAAATCGTTTAAGTGAAAGCCAAAAGCATTACACAATTTTTTGTTTGTGTTATAAGATTTTTAGATTGGTCTTAAAATGTGCTAAAATTATGTTAACAAGGAACTACCATTAACATATAATTAAGAATATACTGGTAGTTCTATGGTAAAGGTTGCTCCCTGGCCTGGAGTACTAGAAGCGTAAATTTTACCCCTATGTTTGCCTACAATTTTTCTACAAATGGCCAATCCAATACCTGTACCCGTGTATTGGTGTTTTTGGTGTAACCGCTGAAAAATATCGAATATTTTTTCTCGCTTATCGTTATCAAAGCCCATTCCATTATCCGCTACCGTAATTAGATGATAGTCCGTGGTTACAATTAAACCATCATTCATAGCTACTTCTTGTTGAATAAAGTCTGATTCTATTTTAACGATAACTCCACATTCCTTTACCCTATATTTAATAGCGTTGCTAATTAAATTGCTAAACAATTGTTCTAATTGAAAAGGTATACCTCTTACAATTGGCAATTCTCCTAAGATTATTTCTGAATTGGTTTCTTCTAATTTTATAGAATAATCATTTATTAGACCATTCAAAACATCGTTTAAATCTACTTTTTCAAACACCTCTCCCCTTTTGTCGATTCTTGAAAAAGAAAGTAAGTTGTTAATAAGAACGCGCATACGTGAGCAAGCATCCAAAGCTCTATTAACATAGGCTAATTTACGTTCCGGTAGTGCTTCGTTTTGATTTCCTTCCAAAATTCTAGATAAATACATCTGCACCTTACGTAAGGGCTCTTGCAAATCGTGGCTGGCCACCCTATTAAAAGATTCCAGTTCTGTATTCTTCTTTAAAAGGCTATTATTTTGGTTTAACAAGCGTTTATTTAAACGTACTTGCTTACTAATATCTTGGATTACACCAATCATAACCCTTTCATCTTGGGTTTCATCAAAAACACCATGCGTATACAAGTGAATCTCTTTGCCCGACTTTTTTATGCCCCTAAAGTTAAAATCCAACGGTTTTTTTAGGTCATACGCATTTTGAACGTGCTCTTCATATTCCTCCAAATCATCTTCATGCACAAACATTTTAAATTTCTTAGCAGACATGTCCATGTCTTCCTTTTTATAGCCTAGAATACGGTATACGTTATCTGAAAGTACACTTTGGTCTTTATCCAAATTCCAAATGTAACTACCCATAGATGCAATCTTTTCCGCTTCATTAAGAAGGGAGTTGCTCATTTCTAATTCCGTATTTAAACGTTCTAAGTTTGCGGCGTACATTCTGTTTTCCGTAACGTCCGACACCAATACTTTTACATTGTTTTTAGAGGGGAAATACCTAACCCAGAAGTAGCGTTGTTCTTTAAATATTTTAAAATCTAGAATATCATTAGCAGGTTGTTGTTCATTAAAACAATTGATAAGACGATCAAGTTCTCCTGTAGATTTTAAAAAGGGGAACGCTTTGGAAACCAAAACACCCCTCAGTTTTTCTGCCTTATAATTGGTTATATTTTCATTAGCCTTACTAGCATATTCAATTTTAAAATCTACAACTTCACCTTCATCATTATATACCGGTATATAAAGGTTGGCAATTTCTTCCGTAGCCTCTAGCACGCTTTCTAAAAATTCGGTTGTATTTACAATGTGTTTGTTATCTTTTATAATGCGTGTAAAAGCCAAGATTGATATTAATAGGGATATAAAACCAGCAGCAAAAAATAGGATGGCATAAATACGGTTACTTTGTTTTACCTTTTCCTCACTTTGTGCAACATTACGCTGCTGTTCTGCTATAATTTTGTCTTTAGTGGTATCTATGGAAGATAAAATGGTATTCATTTCTTTAAAAATGCGCCTAACATCTAAACTGCTACTATTTTCTGCACTTACTATTAAATCTAATTTGGTGTAAGCTTTGAGCAAACTATCTTGCTGCCCTTGTAACGTAGACAAATGATTTAATTGTGTAAGGTTATCCTTAAAACTTATTTCTAAGTCCGACAAGATTCGCTGACAACTATCTAATAATGCCTGAAATTGCGAAACAGGTACCCTTTCCTTTACAAAGGAAGATTGTAGTTGGGTAATTTGAAGCTCGTTATAGGTATTAAAAAGCTTCTCTGCCTTAATTTGTTCTTTAAATTGTTCTGAAGACCTAACCCGGTCATCATCTAATTGAAAATAGCGATTATAAGAAAATATAAAAACGGCCAATAAAACGGCAAATGCAACCAACATTGCAAATGTAGAAGCCTTATTGGAACGCTGTAACGCTCTGTTTGGCATAATTTAGACCCTTAAAAGAAAGTTTTCTTTGTTTAAAGAAGAGGTATGGTATTGCCAATTCATTTTAAGTACTCGTTGTATGGCGTTCTTTAACTCTATAAAAGAACTAGGTTTGGTCAAGTAAATATCGGCACCTTTTATGAACGTATCCTCAATGTCTTTTTCTGATGAGGATGTGGAATAAATAGCAACAACAATATCTTTTAATAATGGAGAAGATTTAATTTGCTGCAAACACTCCATACCATTCATAATAGGCATGTTTAAATCTAGAAAGATTAAATCTGGCTTATTGGCCAAATTAGCATTTAAAAACTCCATAAGCTCCGCACCATGACAAAAGGTGGTTAATTCCGTGTTCATTTTAAGGTCGTTAATGGCCTCTTCAAAAAACAAACGGTCGTCTACATCGTCATCTGTTAAATTAATTCGTAATCTGTCCTGTAACATCGTGGTGGTTAATTAGGATTAATACTTTTTCTTTTTTGAATAATTCTTTGAAAGGCCGATGGTGTTAAACCTGTGGTCTTTTTAAACTGACTTGATAAATGGGCTACGCTACTATAATTTAAATCGAATGCTATTTCTGTTAATGATTTATCTGTTTTTAATAATAGATCCTTTGCCAATTCTACCCTTCTCAAGATTATAAAACTTTCAATGGAAGAATAGGTTGCCTCTGAAAATAAATTAGACAAATAAGCATAGGAATAATCCAATTCTTCTGACAAATAATCACTTACATTTTTGGTTTGTATTTCTTTGTGTTCTAAATAAAAATTAATCAACAGCTTTACGCGTTGTATTAAACTTAGCTTCTGATCATCTACAATAGAAATATTAAATAAACTCAACTGCTCTTGTAATTCTACCTTCTGGGCCAGATCCAAGGCTTCTTTTAATCTTATTTCATTAAGATTTACCAAATAATAATCAATACTCAAATTCTTTAAAACAAACTCTATTACAGATTTGTAGGTCTGTGATAGGTCGTATTTAAGATGTAATGTCATACACACTAAATTAGCTATACGCTTTTGTAAACTTAGAACAAAACTATAAACAAGATTCTTTATTTAACATAAAAAATGTTTAATCATTTAATGGACTTACTAAACAACTTTTAAATGTTAAACAGTTTAATCGTTTATAAAGCCGATATTTCTGATTTTGTATTTCAGATAAAGTCATAAGTTGTTTAAATTGAACACATTCTAGAAACCTTATTATCTGCATCTGTTTAAGATACAAATTTTGTTTAAGAATTAAGAATTTTAAGAGTATTGCATAAAAAAAGATTGCACGGAAGTGTTGTGCAATCTTTTTCAAACCAAACTAACCAAAAAACTGTATTCCCTATTTATTCTCTCTTAAGCAATCTCTTTTTTACACTTACAAATTTGTAGCAAAGAACTAAACGTCTTTACCTCTATTAACCAAATAGTTAACTCTTTTGAATTTAATTACGCAATTGCAAAAGAGCGCATTAAATTAGCTTTTGCGATAATAAGTACTAAATAAAAAATGGAATTTGCTACCCATTCAAATAGTTTAGAACATGGGATTTTTAACTTTTAATCAGCAAAAAATAGTTTTATACCATTCTTACGATGCGTTTGAAATAAAAGCATTACAAGAAAAAATGAGCGCCTCAAATGTTAGGCTAATTAATTTAGCCAAAGAGCAAGTATTACCAGTAATCTGGCAAGAAATAGAAGCTGCATTAAGAAATAAGGTTTATGTTAAGGAATTAGACCTTGTTGCCGTTAATAAAAGTGAAGTTAGCCTCTTAAATGGACTACAAGCCCTTGAGGACTTTTTAGTAAAAGACACACCAAAAATTAACGCTACTAAGATAATACAGCCAAATTACTCCAAAACAGCATAAAATTGGACACTCCAAAGAAGTGCCCAATTCTATAACACTGTTCTTAGGACAGTAACGCGCTAAACATCCATACTTGCTTTTCATGTTCGGAAATGTTGTCTCCCATGAGACTTACCGTACCTTCATCGTTGAAATTAGCAGCCACTTCCAAAATTTCCCGTTGCACACTAATTAAAATTTTTAATCCGTTTACTACCTCTTTAATCTGTTGTTCTGCGTTCACTGCCGAATTTTCCTCTAAATCGGTACTATCAAGGTATTCAGAAAATTTAGACGTAGGATTTTCGCCCAATACCCTTATTCGTTCTGCCACTTCATCTATAATGCCATTAATGTTTGTATACAATTCCTCAAATTTTTCATGTAACATAAAAAATTGTGGTCCAGTTACATTCCAATGATATCCTCTTACGTTTTGGTAAAAAATAGAATAATTAGCCAATAGACGTTGTAGATTGGTCGCGACCCTTTTCATTTCCAATTCGTTTAGGCCAATTCCCTTTTCTGTAATTATTGTACTGTTTTTCATGGTGTTCATATTATTATTAATTAGGACATAAATGTCCGTTAATTAACCTAAGAAAACAGTAACAATTGTTACCGTCCGAGCTAATTTTATCATAAAAAAACCGCCTTTTTACGGGCGGTCTTTTCTCCTTCACAATAATATTTTTAAAACGCGTTCTCTAAGTAATTTGCACGATTATAGCTTTGTTCAATTTTATTTTTTTGATTGGTCAAAACGTTAATCGTGCTTGCTGGCAAAGTTGTTTCTTTTAGTACATCCTCGTAATCTTCTAACGCTACTTTTTCACCATTTCTTACTTCTTCTAGCATAGCCTCTTCATCCTCGTTAGAAAATAACGCTTTTGTATCCATCCATGCCCTGTGTACTGCTCCCTTAAAGGTACCGGTATATTTGGTCACGTCCATTCCCTTGGCGGTAAGTTCATGTTCCAATTCTGCTTTAAATTGATTACGCTCATTGGCTTTTTGTTCAAATAAACGTTGTAACGCTTTACTTTCTACTTGATTTGCCGCTTTGGTAAATCCTTGCTCTGCATCATAGGCCCTAGCTAAAAGACCGTTTAATTTTTCTTCTGTATTCTTTTCAAAAACTGACATAGTGTTATTTTTTTGTTTGAAACAAAGTTGGGACTATTTATAAACAAACGTTAGTGCATTTACATATTGGTTTAACTCTTTAAACCACAGTATCAAATATTAAGCATCTCCATATTCTACTAGAACAATCATATAGCAAATACGCTAAGGTTTTCCGTATTATAGCAAAACTTTGCAGGTAGCTACGTATACATTTGAAGTGAATTAAAACAATAAAAAACAGACAATATGAGAAAGACACTTTTATCTTTAGTAGTAGCAACACCTATTTTATTAGGAAGCTGTAAAGTAGACCAAAAAAAAGAAGCAGAATTACCAGAAGTAGATGTTGATATAGAAACCGCAGCCGGACAATTACCGTCTTACGATGTGGATTGGGCAGATGTAAACGTGGGTACGACCACTAAGACCATGGAAATACCTAAAGTAGTTGTGGTCATGGAAGAGGAAGAGGTAGAAGTACCTTACTTGGATGTTGATATGCCAGAAGATTATGGCGAGAAAATAGAACGTACCCTACGCGTAGAAGCAGAAATTGCAGAGACCAACCATAATTTGGATATAGAAAAAATATATGCCAGTGAGGATAATTTAATTGTTGTTTCCTCTTTAGAAAAAGGCGAACAAAGTCTAGGTGATAAAAAAATGCGTATTTCTGACCAGGTAACATTAAATGCGCCAGATTTAAATGTAAAGTATTATATAATTGGCGAAAGACCAGAACAGGTGTTTAATTCTTCTTACACCTATGTAAAAGACATGGAGACCTTAAAAAATAAATTAGAAGGTTACCAAGTAATCTATGAGAGTTAATATACTTTGACATCCCTCAATAAAAAAGACCGTTTGTAACGGTCTTTTTTTGTTTACTATAAACTGGAAAATATTAATCTACCCAAATGGTTTTGGTATTGGTGAATTCTTTAATCCCATAACCGGAAAGCTCACGCCCGTAGCCACTATTTTTTATTCCTCCAAAAGGTAATCTAGGGTCTGATGCTACCAGTTTATTTACAAAAGCATTACCGGCTTCTAGTTGCAAGGCTATTTTTTCACCTCTTTCCTTATTACCAGTTAACACCCCAGCTCCAAGTCCAAAATTGGTGGCGTTTGCTAAGCTAATGGCCTCTGCTTCGTTTTTTGCTTTAATTACTGAAGCAACCGGTCCAAAAAGTTCCTCGTCAAAACCAACCATCCCTGGTTTTAAATTGGTGAGAATAGTTGCTGGGTAATAAGCCCCTTTCCTATCTGGTACTTGACCACCCAAATGTAATGTACCTCCTTGCTTTACGGTTTTTAAAACTTGTTGGTGCAACTCGTCTCTTAAATCTACCCGGGCCATTGGACCATAAAAAGAATTTTTGTCCTTAGGTTGTCCAAGGATTGCATTTTCCATGCGTTGGGTAAATTTTTCCAAAAACGCATCGTATACCTTTTCTAAAACAATAAAACGTTTAGCTGCAATACACGTTTGCCCATTGTTTTGTAATCTACCAAATACCGCTGTTTCCACAGCAGTATCCAAATCCACATCGTCTAAAATAATGTAGGCATCACTACCGCCCAATTCCAACACCGATTTCTTTAAGTGTTTGCCAGCTATTGCTGCAACGGATCTGCCAGCTGGCTCGCTACCGGTTAAGGTTACGGCAACTATTGCATTATTTGCAATAATGTCTTCAATTGCGGAAGACCCAACATTAAGATTAGCAAACAACCCTTCTGGAAAACCTGCTTTTTCCATCGCTGCTTCAATAGCAAAGGCACAACCCTGTACATTAGAAGCATGTTTTAATAAGGCCGCATTGCCGGCCATTAGCGCTGGAGCCAAAAAGCGGATTACTTGATAGAAAGGAAAATTCCATGGCATCACGGCCAATACCACACCTAAAGGTTGAAAAGTAACATAACTTTTTGTGGCTTCCGTTTCCACTTCCTCTTTAGCTAACAATTTTTCGGCGTTATCTGCATAATAACGGCATACCCAAGCACACTTCTCTATCTCAGATTGGGATTGTTTTAAAAGTTTACCCATTTCCTCCGTAGCTAATTCTGCATAAACTTCTTTATTGTTCTCAAGAACATCTGCCAGTCTATGTAAATACTTAGAACGTTCTAACAAGCTTTGCCCCTTCCATTTCGTATAAGCGTTATTTGCCTGCTCAATTTTAGTTAAAACTTCCTTCTCTGTATGTCTAGGATATTCTTTTATTAGCTCTTCCGTGGCTGGATTAATACTTTTAGCTACTTCCATAATTCTACATTTATCTTCAAAATTAAGCACAACAATTGGCTAAATAGGCTCCTTTTAGCAGATTAATTACCCGTATTGCACTCAAGATAATTCACTTGGCAAATGCCCATAGAATTTTTTAAACGCTACGGTAAAATGTTGGGGGTTCTTATAACCCACTTGTTGGGATATTTGCGCAATACTTAATTCTTTTGCCCGTAACAGGTTATGCGCTTTCTGCATGCGTAGTGCGGTTAATTGCTTAAAAATGGTTTTTCCGTAAACTTTCTTAAAATCGGTCTTTAATTTGGTAGTATTTATTCCTGCAAATTGAGCTAGTTCTGGAATGGTTACAGACCGGTGCAAGTTATAGACTAGGTAAGCGTTAACTTTCGCCATTAAAGTATCGGCTAGTTTTGGAGGACTTGCTGTTATAAAGGCGCTTCGTTTTGTTTCGTTTTTATGAAATATTAAGTACAAAAGCTCTACCGTTTTGGTTTGTAGGTAAGCCTTTTTTAAATCACCCTCCACGGTAGCCGTGTCAAAATCATTTAAAATAGCACAAATAGAATCGTTAAAAGGTCTGTTCTCTTTCCAATAGCTAGTTAGGTCATTATTCAAATAGAGTTTTTCTAAGGCATAAAGCAATTCCTCGTCCTCCTTAAATAAATGCGCTAAAAATGCGAATTGCACGGTTAAAATATAACAAGCATTAGTTTCACCAGCTGCAACAACAGAAAGGTTACCGGCTGGGTTAACTAACAGATTATAAAAACCTGCTTCTAGAGCAACCATTTTTTTCTTGAACTTTAATTGGTTGCTACCGGAGACTTGAAATACAAATTTTAGGGCCTTGTGCTCTTGGAACAATTGCGACCGTAACTTTTCTTGGGGATGGTAAGACAAACCCAATAACACACAGCCATTTAATTGATACCTTTTTTGAATTCCATTTTCTCCTATAAAAGCTAGTTGAGTTCCTTTTTCCTCAAAGGCTTGCAATGAAAATGGTGGAGCGTTGGTGCCTTTAAAATGCCATTTTTCCTCTTTACCCATTATAAACTTCCTTTTGGGTCATTTTAACTTCCGTTTGCGTTATCGTTTGTTTTTAGTTGCCTTTTACTTTTGCAAACCTAATTATTTTAAATCGTTCTAAATAAAAATTAAGTGCGTTTTTATTATTTAATCCTAGTAGTCCTTATTAATTGCATTTACCTGCAAGCCCAAACAAACCGAACAATTACTGGTAAAATAAGTACTGTAAACGGCGAACCTTTATTTGGAGCAACCGTTGTTATAGCGGGTACCCAAACAGGAACGCAAACAGATATAAATGGAAATTATACGCTAGGAAATATAACCGAAACTACAGTACAATTAAAAGCCTCTTACATTGGTTATTACGACAAAAAACAAAGTGTAAATTTCCTTAAGGGAGAGAAAAATTTAACGGCAGATTTTGTATTGGTAGAACGCACCAATAATTTGGATAACGTTACAGTAAGCGGAAAATCTAAAAAAACTGCTTTAGAAACAGAAGGTTTTGCCGTTACCGCCATACAAACGGAAGAAGCAAGCATACGCAACATACAGACCAATGAACTATTAAATACTACCGTTGGTGTAAAAATTAGGCAAAATGGTGGTTTAGGCGCTAATGTAGAATATAGTTTAAACGGATTATCTGGTAGTGCCGTACGTATTTTTGTAGATGGTATACCCATTTCTGTTTATGGTAATTCTTTTAACCTAAACAGCATTCCGCCTTCTTTAATTAAAGAAATACAGGTGTATAAGGGTGTGGTTCCCGGCCATTTGGCTAGTGATGCCCTTGGCGGAGCCATTAATATTGAACTACACAGCCAAGCAAAAAATACCTTAAATGTATCTGCTTCCTATGGTTCCTTTAACACCCTACAGACCAACGCCAATGCAGTTTATAGAATGGACACTTCTGGGTTCACCGTAAAGGCGTCTTTATTTCAAAACTATTCTGATAATGACTATGAAGTTTCTGGTCGTAGTGTTGTAGTTACAGGTCTTGGTGGCGTACAAACACCAATTACGGCAAGACGTTTTAATGATGCCTACCGTTCCGTGGGTGGTATTGCACAATTTGGTTTTACAGATGTTGCTTGGGCGGATCAATTCTTTTTAGGCATTACCGCTTCAGATGATTATAAAGAGGTGCAACATGGTGCATTTATGACCATAACCCCTTATAAAGACCGGTATTTAGAGTCTGATGCATTGTTGGGCAATCTTACCTATAAAAAGGAAAATCTGTTTACCAAAGGATTAGATTTAAACATCATAGGATTATACGGCAAACGCAACAGACAGGTGGTAGATACGCTTGCTGCAGCCTATGCGTGGAATGGGCAACGTGCCATAGATTTTAGGGGAGATGAGTATGAATATACTTGGGGTTCACAGCAAGAAGGTGGCCCTACCCTAGCAAAAATTAAAAGAAATGTTGCCTCGGTTAGAAGCGGACTTTCCTATGCTTTTAATAAAAACCATAAGGTTTTGTTCAATCATGTATTTAGTAGTATTGATAGAGAAGATAGTGATGCTCTTAATACCTTGTTAGAAAACATTTTTGTGGGCACAAGAGACTTGCGCAAGAATATATTTTCATTAACCTACGATGTATCTGCATTTGAAAACCGATTTAAAGCAAGCCTTTTTGGTAAATATTACCAGCAAAAGAATATTAGCAAAGACCCAGAAATTGCAGAAGATGAAGATGGTAACTCTATTATAGTTGAAGAAATTGTAACCAACAATACTACTAACGAAGGCTACGGATTTGCTGCATCTTACGCAATTATACCAGAATTTACCTTGTTAACCTCTGCGGAAAAAGCAGTACGATTGCCTAATGAAACCGAAATTTTTGGGAATGACGGGGATAATGTTGTTGCCAATTCTAGTATAAATCCTGAACGTAGTGATAATTTAAACGTGGGGTTCCGTTTTGGTTCTTTCAATATTAAAAAGCATCAGTTTTCTGTATACACCAATTTCTTTACTAGAAACATTAAAGACCGTATTGGCCTGCCCTTAGAAACTTCTTTAAATGTAAATGATGAATTAATTGTTTATGTAAACCAAGGCAGTGGTACTTCTAAAGGTATTGATGCGCAATTAAGCTATACCTACAATAATAATTTGGCTCTTAATTTTAACGTTTCTAAGTTCGATTTAAAAATTGAAAATAGAGGTACAGCGATAGATGTGCCTAACACACCGTTCTTAACTATGAACGGTAGTGCCAGATATCGTTTTAATAACGTTTTTCAGAAAAACGCCCAATTAAACCTCTTCTATAACCTGTACTATACAGACGATTTTTCTTATTTGGTGCCACAAGGATCCAACACCACGGGAGACGATTTCTTTAGGGTACCAGAACAGCTGGTTCAAGATTTAGGATTGAGCTACACGTTTCCAAGCAAGAACATCATTTTAAGTTTTGATGCCAAAAACATTTTTGATAAGCCGGTTTACGACAACCTTTCGGTCCAAAAACCAGGTAGGGCTTTCTATCTAAAATTAACCTATAACCTAAATAATTTTTAATACTTATAAATATAAATATGCTATACAATATGAAACGTACTAATTTAAATTTTAAAGCAGTTGTTTTATCTATAATCGCTACCGGTCTTTTTACCGCATGTAGTAACGAGGATGATGGCCCAGGGACAACACCAGACCCTGACCAAGGCCAAGAAGACACAAGATGGATTACAGTTGCAGCTGCTCGTATGGGAGAAAATCCTGGTGATGGTAACGGCGGAACTTTAATCTATGCTTTAACTAGTGAAGATGCCAAAGACCCAACCGTTTCCATTGCACCTTTTGATAACGGTTTTATAGTACCCTCTAATAGAACGGCTAGATTACAGGCTTCTGAAGATGGAAGCACTATTTTTAATATAAGCTACGCTGGGGACACCGGCGGTAATTACACCAAATATTTGGTGAATGGCGGACAAGATTTTGAACAAACAGGTTCAGAAATAAGCATCGCTCCTTATGTAGGCTCCGCTCCTAGATGGATTAAATTATTTGATGGCGATAAAACGGGTGCAGCCGTTTATGTATCTACAGAAAATATGTATGATGATAATGATACTCCAGATGACGAGACAGACGATACGTACATCAATACCGTTTCTACTATGGGAGTGGTAACTTTAGACCTAGAAAATTCTGCCATCGTTAATTTTGAGGAATCAACCTTTACCCTAAATGACGAAGATGCTGCAAATGGCTATTATATTGATAGGATTGATATGCCAACTTTAAACGCCGCTGGCGACAAATTGTATATTGGTGCTCGCGTTAGAAAGTTAGATCCAGCAACGGGTGAAAGAGAGAGCGATTATGAAATATTAGGTTCTAAAACTATTGTTTTAGACTACCCATCTCTAACCAACCCAACAATCATAACTTCTGGAATTAGTAATGGTAATACCAATGGCTACCGTAGTATCAATTCTTTTGAGTACAATGGTGCGGTTTACCAAGCTAATCAAAGTGACCCAAATGGTTCTTACATTCTAAAAATTGGTGCAGACAACCAATATGATGATTCTTATGTTTTTAATTTGGATGATGCTTTGGGTGTAGAAGGTGCATATGTGTTGGCTTGGAGACCGGCTGCAAACGGAAAGGCTGTCTTAGCTTATAGACACAATGGTTCTGAAGAAGGTGTTGCAGGTGCGCAAGGATTTTTTGCTCTAGTTGATTTGAATGCAAGAACCGCAACTCAGTTAACTGATATTCCTTACGACCCAGATTTTTACCTGTTCCAATACCAAGGTTATGCCGTAGATGGTAATGAAATTTACCTAACGCAAGCCCCAGTGGGTCAGAACGGTAATATCTATGTGGTAGATACTGAAACCGGTGCCGTTACAAAAGGTGCGGAATTGGTTAACGTAGAAGGCAGCCATTTTATTGGTGCTTGGTAATAGCTATAAAAATAACTACTTACTAAAAAGGGTTTCTAGTTAGTTACTAGAAACCCTTTTTTATATTTTACAATTATATTTTAAATCAATTGATGTGTTGTTTCCATAAGCTGTGCAATTTTATCTTCATTGTAAGCATCTGCATGGGCCTTGTTATAGCCACCACGGTCATTGTCAAAATACTGACCTGTTTTATCTGCATGAATGCTATCCAAAGCCAAGGAATATAAAATATCTACCCCTTTAGATGCTGGAGACCAGTGCTGTCCGTAGGCCTCTTTTGCCATTTTCGTATTCAATAAAGAACCTGGATTTACCGCCAATGTTACAATATTTGGATGTTTTTTTGCGAATTCAAAAGACCACATGGTCAGCGCTAATTTACTCTGAGCATAAGCTTCATTGGTACCTAGAGACGCTTCTCCTCGTAAAGCTTCCAAAGATACTGGTGCTTGCGCCGCGGAACTTAAATTGACTATTCTTGGCGCATCTGATTGTTGCAGAAGAGGCAAAAGCTGTTCAGTTAATAATACAGGCGCTAAGTAATTTACTACCAAACGCAAATCAACCCCATTCTCTGCTTGCTCTTCTTGACTTTTAAAAACGCCTGCGTTATTGATAAGTACATCTAGTTTTGAAAATTGAGAATTTATGCTTTTTGCCATGGCGTCTACTTCATTTAGTTTAGACAAATCTGCTACAAAACCCTCTACTCCACCTAAACTACCTACTTCTGCAATAGTTTTTACCGTAGCTTCTACTTTTTGTGCATTTCTACCATGAATATAAACGGTATGCCCTTCTTTGGCTAATTGTAATGCTGTTAATTTACCAATACCATCGGTACTTCCTGTTATTAATATTGTTTTCATTTTGTTTATGTTATTTTGAATGTCAGTTCGATTGCAGTCGAGAACTAATGAGACCTTTCAACTACGCTCAAGGTGACATTTTGTTTTATTTTTATAATCCAATTGTTTTAAAAATCCTCATTTCGAGTGAATTTCACGATTATATTGAGTGAGATTATTATCGAGAAGTTTAAAAAGGAGCAATCATATCTTTTGGTCCATCTGGTAAACTCCATCGCTCGCGAGGGGTAACACTGTCCAATGCAACATCTTTAATTGAATTGTTACTGATGTTGCCATAACTACTGGTACTTCCTCTAGGTATATGCATATTGTCACCATACAACCAAACTACTAAATTACTACGCTGGCCACTTTCTATTGGATGTGTTGCATGTGGTACATTACCTCTGTGAATAATGGCTTTACCTGGTTGAAACTTAGTTTGCACGGTTTTTCCTGAAGCTTTATCATAGAAATCAACTATAGAACCTGTAAATTCTTCATCAGGTAAATTAGTATTGATATTTAAGGTTGCCGATGAAGCATCGGTATGTGCGTGTAAATCTTTGTCTTTATCTGGATTGTATTGTATTGAAAATCCGAAAGTCTGATTGTCATAACCGTAAGTTCCAAGTAAAAGTCGAGAAATCGGACGCATATAACGGTCCATAATAGCATTATAAAATGTTTGAAAGCTTGGTGCTGCCAAATGCCCTTCAGAACGTGGGTCTAACATCATACCGTAACGATTTAATTGAATACCGTAAGGTGCGCGTTTCGGAATTCCTGAATTAACCGCATCTTCTAAATACTTTCTAAAATCGGCTAAACGTTCTAAATCGAAAAACTGCGTTTCGTACACACCAGGAATAATTTCTTCCCACAAATTTGCTACAGCACTCTCTTTTTCTGGATTTTCCCAAGCATCGTTGATGGCTTTACGCAATTTTGGGTCGAGCAAAGATTCGTCTGGCAACAGTAAATTGTCTTTGTTTTCTTGCTCCCATTCCGCCCAAGCAGCTTCTAATAATTTACGGTTTTCGTTCCAAAATTTAGAAACCGATGGATCGCGTCTTAATGATAATTCTCTTGATGGCACTTCTAAAGCAAGTACTTCTTTAAGTGCGTTTGTATATTCTATTGTTTTCATGATAATTTCTTATTGTTTTTTACTTACACTACAAATGTATTTCAGCCATCCAGCTATTTTTTGGTAGAAAACAATGTGGTTTTGGTAAAAAATAAGGTTTCCAGTAAAAACTAGACTAAACTAGCTTTATAGGCACTTAAACTAATGCCCTTATAGGTTTTAAACGTCTTGTTTAAATGACTAGAATCGGTAAAACCAAGCGCTAAAGCAATTTCAGAATCTTGTGCATCGGTGTACTTCAATCGGGTTTCTACCAACTTTAATTTGTAATTGATGATGTACCTTTTTAAGGAAACATCGGTATGTTTTTTAAAATACTCACTAATATAATTGTCTGCCATATGAAATTCCTTGGCTAAACTTTTGGTGGTAAGTAATTCCGGATTATAAATATTGGAATGAATGTAATTTATAATTTGCTGAATTTTAGAGGATTTGACTTTTTTAACCTCTAAAGTGTTCACGTATTGAATGTTACGAGCGATTAAGTGAAGTATTACCGATAGGGAGTTTTGTATTATAAAAACGTCTCGTGTATTTGTATTCAAATATTCCGTAGCCGTCATATTCACTAAAGACACTAAATGCGCCCTATCGGATGTTGTTTCAAACTGCATTTCGCGTAGTTGATGGCTTTCGCTATTTAAAATTTCTTCAATTTTACGAAACCAATCGTTTACGGCTAATTCTTGGTTTTGTGAGTTGGTATTTCTAAAGAAACTTTTCAAAAACTTAATGGCAATGGTACTTGTAGCCGTTTTAGGTTCTACAATGTAGATGTCATCAGGAACAAACACAAAGAAACTATTGGAATCATAAGATACCGTTTTACCGTTAATTTTGATGCTACCACTCCCCTTTTCAAAATACAGTATCTCAAAAAAGCGAATGTTGGTATACTCACAAAACGAGAAAAATGTTTGCTCTTTGTTTTGCTGAATAACGATATTTTCTAGAATAGTTCTTGCCAAAGTTTAAAAGGTAGACAAAAAAAGGAAAGCCATATGTTAGCTTTCCTTTTTTTTATCTTATTTACTGAAATCCATGAGGTTTATTTCACAATAAAATCGCCATTAGAGCGGATGTAAATAACCGTTTCTGTATCTGTACTTAAACGTGGTGAAGCGCCATATTCTGCACCAAAATAAGACCCGGCTTCCAAAACATTTTTAGCATCCTTTTTAGAAAATTGATGGGTTACTTTGCCAGAAATAACCACAGCTCTAAAATTTGGACTTAAATTTTTAATACTTCCTTTAAAGCCTGCTGGCAATTTTAATAGGGTTGCTCGTAACTGATTGGCATCATGACTCCCCCATAAAAAGGCAGTTTCTACATTACTCTTTTCAGAAACCCACTCCATATCCTTGGCATGCAACCATACTAGGTTAGCTTCATCTATATTAATTGGGCGCTCCCCATTGTCAAATGCCTCTTCTGTAGGTTTCACTAAATACGGACCTTCTTGAATATCTAAAAAAGCCATGTTTTCTTCTCCATCTGCAGCGGTTACGTGTCCTTCACCAGCAGGCTGCTGCCAATAGCTCCCTTCAGGCAACCACATTTCTTCAGCTTTTGGGTCATCATTATGCAACAATCCTTTAATTACCACTGCACGATAGGTAATATTATGTATATGCGGCGGTGAGGAAAAACCTTTGTTGAACTTCACCAAAAATCCAG
The DNA here is from genome assembly GCF_056160685.1 of Croceivirga sp. ABH4_376. Lineage (NCBI taxonomy): Bacteria > Pseudomonadati > Bacteroidota > Flavobacteriia > Flavobacteriales > Flavobacteriaceae > Croceivirga > Croceivirga sp. ABH4_376. The sequence continues at coordinate 343,952 of NZ_JBSWXQ010000002.1, forward strand.
ACGGTTCGTTCTTGGTACGGTCTCCCCATAATTGCCCTGCAGCCGGACTTTTATCGCCTCTGGCAGGATTTAACCATCCCCAATCTATTTGGTCTTGGGTTACTACCTCGTTTTTACTTTTTGCGGTGTCTGTTGTGGGTGTTTGTGCAGAGGCTGTTATTATTACTGCTAATGCAAAAACACCTAATATGAATTTTTTCATGTTTATTGCTTCTATTTCCACGTAATTATGTCTGACTTTTCCCTTCGCACTTTAGGATGTTCCGGGTCTGCTTTTCTATAACCAAAGGCGGCCATAAAGGCTAAACCATATTTGTCCGTATCAATACCAAATTTGTCTTTTAGTAAGGGTTCTATTTCCGTTTGATGAAACCCTTCTATTGGGCAACTATCTATACCCACTAAAGCAGCAGAAGTCATCATATTAGCCAAGGCTATGTAGGTTTGTTTGGTAGACCAATCGAATAATTTTTTATCGGTATCCAGGTTAAAATCGCGCTCCTGAAATTCTCTATAGAACTTGGAATACGTTTCTACAACATCTTCTGGAAATTGCTTCACTTTACGCATCATATCATCTATATACTCCGCATCATGTTTTACCATAGGGGCTTTCATTGCCAACCCTAACACAAAATGGCTTGCCGTGTCTAATTTTAAAGGTGCACCCCAAGCGAAAGGTTTAAGTGATTCTCGCAATTCTTTGTCTTGTACCACTACAAAATGCCAAGGCTCAAAACCAAAAGAACTAGGTGATAAATGCGCAGTTTCTAAAATAAATTCAAAATCTGCTTCTGATATTTTCTTAGTGGCATCAAACTCTTTGGTGGCATGACGAAAATTAAATGCTTGTAAAATGTCTTCTTTTGCTATTTGTGTTGTTTCCATAGGTATTGTAAATTTTATTATGTTCTTAAAAGTTTTATTTTAAAGCTAATTTGTAGATGTAATAGGGTTTAGTACCGGCATCTGCCTCGCCTGTAAAAGCAGTTGTTTTATGTAATTGATTTACAGCAATGTAGAGGTAGCCCTCATTAACAGCTACGTTATCTGGCCAATCCAATCGTTTGTCACGAATAACGGGAAGCAAATCTCCTGTTGTTGTCAATTTGTCTATTCCGTAATTCTGGGAATTAGTCATATAATGCACCCCATTTTTAGCGGTGATAACACCGTCAGAAACTGGTTTTGGTCCTACAATTTTTAGTGCTTTGTCAAATTCATCCTTAGACTTCCCTTCCCTTAAAACAGAGCTAGGTATTGCATACCAAGTAGTACCACTCATAGCCCCATAAAAAAGTATTTCCTTATCAGCACTTAAGGTAATAGGGTTTATACCAACACGCGCTGGTGCTCCACCAAATAGCAGCAATTCTCCATTAATATAAGTGTCAATATTTTCGGGTTGCATGCTTGCATGTGTAATTCTATTTGCCGTGTTGCTATTGGTATCTAATACTAAAATTCCAGGGTTGGCTATATCTGCCAAGAATACAAACCCATTAATATCATCTATCGCTAAATCTTGGATAAAGCTTCCTTTTGGTGCTATTTCTTGCGAAAATTCGTATTGGTATACCTCCTTACCCGTGTTGATATCAAATGCGTACACTCTAGTAGTTCCACGATTTTGCCCCATGTCTACAATCCAAAGTCTATTTTTAGCATCAATTCTAATTCCCAAAGGGCTGTCTATTTGCTTTCCTTTTGGAGCACCTTTAATACTTTGATAACTAGCGTCTGGAAAAGGAGTATAACTATTCTTTCCGGTGATTTCTATTAGTTGCACATTTACACCGTCATTACCTAGCGGATGAACAGTACTAAAAATTCTATCATTACTTACAGCTACATTTCCTGGTCTAAAAGGTAGTGTTGCCGCTATTTGCAATTCTTTTTGTTGGCTCCATCCTAATTGATAGGCCATAAGCGATACTATTATAAAACTAATTACTGTTTTCATATTTCTGAATGTTTGATGCAACAAAGTTAGGCACGGATTTAGCTTACAACCATGTACAAATAGAGGTTTGTTTGGTACATTTAAAGGTTGTGCCCTAGTATTAACAATAGTTTAAGGTTATTTTAAGCTATTTTTGAAGCTAAAATAGCATCATATGGAAGTTTTACAGGCAATAAAACCTTTAGAAATACAAGAAGTGCGATTAGATACGTGGGAACAGCGACCCATTAAAAACAATTTTTTTGAGTTGGTTTTGATTAAAGATGGGAACGGCTCTCAGTGCATTAATTACAATGAATACAAATATGCCAAGGGCGATATTTTTCTATTACCGCCACTTAAATGCCATTCGTTTACTATTGCCGAACCCACTACATTTATCTTTCTTAAATTTTCCGATGCATTTTTTAAAAATTCTAGCAAAATAAACATAGATCGTGATGCTTGGTTTAAAGAAGCTGCTTACGTACTTTCTAATTACAACCAATTACCGGGAGATATTATTACTTCTAATGTAGACCGAAAGTACATAACCAACCTTATTGGGATAATTTTAGAAGAGTCTCGTAACTATTCTGAAGATTCCTTAAGTCTTATCACTAGCCTAATGACCAGTATTTTGGAACTGTTAATGCGTAATATTAAGAAAAGTGTTTTTTTAAACAGTACCTCTAATGCTCAAGGCGATGAACGCATGGGTAGAATGCTTAATTACATTAATGAAAACCTAAACACCCCTCCCCTATTAAAGGTTGAAAATTTAGCCGAAGTTTTTAATATGTCGGCCACCTATGTTAGCGAATTCTTTAGAAAGCAGATGCATATATCCTTACGGGAATACATTATAAAAGCCAAACTAAAGCTCGTAGAAATAAGACTACTTAATAGCGATTATACGTTTACAGAAATTGCAGACGAGCTGGGTTTTACAGATGTAAGTCACCTTTCTAAAACCTTTAAACGGTATTCTGGCTTAACACTTAAAGAATTTAAGCGCAAAGGAGAATACCAGTTGTTAAAACGTAGCCCTTGTTCTACCTAAAACTTTATCCCTAAGGCATCAAACAAATGACTCATAGTCCATGCCGGGCCAATCATTAGAAATTGTAAATCCTTTAAAAAAGAAGGCTTTTTTCCTTCATGATTATGTCCAATAAACTGGCCTATCCATGCAACGACAAAGATACCGAGCATTAGCGCCCAAAGCGGTGCAAAATTTAGTTGAGCAATGGCATAAATACCCCAAAGCACACCGATAGAAAACAACAGCATCCCAACAAATAAAACTATAGATAAGCGTAGATAATAGAGCAATCCAAAAATGATTAGTAAAGTTCCAACGTGCGAAAAAGGTTGTAAAAATGTGGGTAATACTGAAGTTAGGGCATCCGGTAACGGAATACAAGCCAACAGGCCTATTAAACTAAAAAAGATAAGTGGCACACAGATGTAATGTATACTAATATTCAGTTTAGTTTGGTGACTTTCGGCATATTCAGATAATAAAGCATCAATAGTTCTCATAAAAAATTTATAGTTAGTGATTAGGTGTTTTTACAAACTGACGTAGTTGTTGGTATTCTTCCAATCCTTTTTCCGTTAAATGCGGAAGTAGCAATTGCCATAATAGCTGAATACTAGAGGTTTTGTTTACTTTATAACTTGGATTATTAATTGCTATTTTTTGCGATTGCCAAAAAGTGCTCAACATCCAAATAGCATAGATAACTTGGTCATAGTCTACAACATCATTCGCTGCTTTCATACGACCAGATTCAACATAGTAATCTATTAGTTTACGTGCTTCTTTAAAACGTTCTAAATTCCCGGCTTCATAGCGTTTCGCAATGGTTGGATGGGTTTTAATAATATTTACCAAATCGTTAAAAAAGAAGGCATATTCTTGTTGCAGCGCATCAAATTTGCCCATCATTTCTTCTAAATGAAACAAGGTTAGATAGGTATTTTTAGGCAAAATATAATCTAAGGTCACCGTGTACATATCTTCATAGAGCGCTTCTAACAAATCTGATTTGGTATTGTAATGGTACTTTAAATTACCCGCACTTATGCCCATATGGTCTGCTAACTGTTTCATGGAAACATTGGACATTCCCGCTTTATTAAACAATTTTATAGCTGTTGCCTTTATGTTGGCTTTCATTGTTCATTTTTAAACTAATTACGTAAATATATGAATTTTTAGTAAACGTTTACTAATTAATTTATAAGCCAGGCTGCCGAGCTAAAAACTTTTAAATAAGCAGATTAAATTCTTAGAGCAATAAAAACAAGGTTATAAGATAATGACTTGCCACACTCAGTTAGCCCAAACTCGTACCCACTTAAATACTAAGCAAATTATATTTATCTACTAGAAATATCTTCTCTTATACTAAACTCATATTGCTCTACGTTATTTAGTGGAGGTCATTTTTAAATACTTTTAACCTTAGATAATTCCCTCTTTTAAAAAACAAAACACCATACTGTGACTAAGAAATTTATTACTGCCGCCGTTTTTATCCTTCTAATAACTTTTAGTTGTTCAAAAGATTCAGCTACGGAAGACAATACTAAATCGCAACCTGATACAGAAGAAAATGTACAAGTTGAAAAGGCATTTAATCCAATGCCTGCAGATAAGGCTACTGATGTGGAAACATCTATTGACACCATTACCTTTGAGATTGGAGAAAATACTCCAGAAGATGCTTTTTTTAATTTATACTTTAGTGCCAATGCCGATGACTTAGGAGAACCTGAGACAATTTCTAAAAACTCCTGTACAAAGGCATTAAACAGTGATACCACCTATTATTGGAAAATTGAAACCTTAGACAATGCTAAAAACATACTTGCTTCTTCAGATGTTTGGAGTTTTACTACTGTAGCCGATGAAACTAATACATCTGCGGTTTACCTAGCTGAAAATGGTGTAACCATAAAAGCTTATGATTGGGCTGAAATAGGGGATACAGGTATTATAGATGGCATTACCTATACTGTTGTTGATGAGTCTATGCTTAATGAGTTGGTTGACAACGATCAGGACGTAACAAAAGTTTGTACTACCAAGGTAACCGATATGGCCGGTATGTTTTATAATGCATACACTTTCAATCAAGACATAAGAAGTTGGGATGTGTCTAATGTAACAGATATGTATATTATGTTTTATAATGCATACACTTTCAATCAAAATTTAGGAAGTTGGGATGTGTCTAAGGTAACCAAAATGCGTTCTATGTTTAGTGGAGCCTACTCTTTCAATCAAGACATAAGGAGTTGGGATGTGTCTAATGTAACAGATATGTTTTATATGTTTAGTAGAGCCTCATTATTTAACCAAGATATAGGAAGTTGGGATGTGTCTAAGGTAACCGATATGGCCGGTATGTTTGATGGAGCTTCCTCTTTTGACCAAGATATAAGAAATTGGGATGTATCCAATGTAACCGATATGGTCCTTATGTTTAGAGAGGCATCCGCATTTAATCAAGATATAGGAAGTTGGGATGTGTCTAAGGTAACCAATATGGGTGGTATGTTTAGGGATGCCTACGCATTTAATCAAGATATAGGAAGTTGGGATGTGTCTAAAGTAACCATTATGGGAAGTATGTTTAGGGATGCCTCATCTTTTAATCAAGATATAAGAAGTTGGGATGTGTCTAACGTAACTAATACGAATTTTATGTTTGATAATGCCTCATCTTTTAATCAAGATATAGGGAGTTGGAATGTGTCCAATGTAACCAATATGAGTTATATGTTTAGGGATGCCTACGCATTTAATCAAGATATAGGAAGCTGGGAGGTGTCCAATGTAACCAATATGAGTTTTATGTTTAATGATGCTTCCTCATTTAATCAAGATATAGGGAGTTGGGATGTGTCTAATGTTAGTAACTGTTCAAATTTTTCATTAAACGCTTTATCTTTAAATCCAGATTTTTTACCAAGTTTCACAAATTGTAGCCAATAACATTATCATAACTTTTGGGCCATACTGCCAAGCTTAAACCTTTAAGATTAGCAGGGTAAAATTTTAATGGTTATATCTACAAGATTATAAGATTACATCTTGCAGACCCTTTTCAATATTCTTGTAGAGGTAATTAAAAGGTGACTTGTTTTTATCCCTACTGACGTTTATGTGGCTGTCTTTATACCTACTATCCTTGTTTTTGGTATTATTGGGCATAAAAAGATTCAACAGGGTATTCAATACCTTTTTACGTTTATAACTGTTTGGATGCAGTAAGTAAACACTAACATCCTCATAGGCAATTTTTAAATCTATGGTAGAATTATCGTTTTGTCCGTAAATGGTAAAATATAAATCCGTCATCTGGCCCTCTACCTCTGTATAAGCAGCCGGTATGGTAAACGCATTCACCTTGGTAAAATCTAGATTGTGGAGTTCGCCTTTGAAGGTAAAAGTATCATCCTGGTTATTTGGGTCAAATGTCCAGTCTGCTGCAAATGGCGCAACATTCATAAACTTACTTTTAAAATGCAGCTGAACCGGTTGTTTATATTTATTACCTAAATTAGAGATAGTAGCGTCTAACGCATTAAATGTTAGCACCCCACCTTCATTATTGGGTTTACTCTTTTCTATATAGGTTATGTTAGCCTCATTTAAACTAAAAGTATCTATGGCAATACCAATTGGGGCCTCCCGCAAAAGAGAACCGTAAAGCGGTTTAATACTAAAGTCGTCTGCAATTAATTTATTCCTATAAATGGTAACCTCCGGTTTATTAAACGTTATGATATTAGATTTTAAGGCCAATTCTTCATTTAGGCTTTCTAAGCGTAGATTCTTTAATGAAACAGCCTTTACTTGAACGGAATAATGGTCTCTTTCTTTTTCCAATTGCGCATCAAATTTCTCTTTGGACAATACGGTCTTATAATTCACATTATAAACATCCGTATGGTTGGTAGTTCCGTTTAGAGAATCTATTGTGATATCTTCAAAAGGGGTAGCTTTAACAAAAACGGCGCCTGATTTAATCTGGTAACTTTCCCCAGTAAAAGGAAAACGTTTGGCAATTGTTTTATCCGAGACAAGAATATTTTTAATGGTAAGATTAAAGTTGGTTAAACTTAATAGCTCTTCCTCTTTATTGGCATTGGTTACCTTAAGTTTGGTATTGGTAAGAATAAGTTCTTTTAACTTAATTACAAAACCAATTTCATCTTTAGTAGTCTTTTTAGGGTCAATTTCTTCTTCGTTTTGTTTCAGCTTAACTAATTGACCGTCTAAACCATTCATTTCTATAAATTCAATAGGAAGCTTTCCTGTCAATAATAAGCGTACATAGCCAATATCCTTAATTATTATGTTTGTTAAGGATAAATTACCCGTGAATCCAGAATTGGTTTTTTCAGATAGTATAATTGTAGGTTGTACAAACTTGGCCGTACCTTGAAAAAGCTTAAGTTCCAAGCCCTTATAATTCACTAGAACTCCTTGGGCCTCTTTGTTGGCTAAAAATTGCTGCCACCTAAAACGTACGCCTTGGTCTACCGAAAAATAGGAAAGCACTATTCCAAGCACAGGAATAATGAAAAACCGAATTAATTTGTTTCTAAAAAGCAAGAATTTTGTTTTAACTAAAGATACCTAAACCGGTATTACTTTCCCTTTTTCTTTTCGGGTTTTACTAGTTTATCATTTTTCCATGTTCCGCTGGTAATAATTTCTCCAGATTCCCCGTAAAAAATGCCCGTGCCGTTACGTTTATCATCTTCCCAATGTCCCACATATTTTTCTCCATTGGGCCAGAAATAGGTTCCCTCTCCTTCTCTTTTGTCTTGCTTATAATTACCAATATAGTATTCCCCATCTGGCCAGTAAAATGTACCTTGGCCATGTCTAAGGTTTTGCTGCCATTGACCTTCGTAACGGCTGCCTGTTTCTAATAATGCAATACCATACCCGTTGGCTTTACCGTTTTTTACCTGACCAACATAATGGAGCGCACTCCCTTTTTTACTTTTAAAAGTCAAGTATTCACCAGCGGCGGAGTTTTGCAATTGTTGTTTTAGACGGGTAATCTGTACTTTGGCTTTCTGCAACGCAAAGGCCATAGAATCTAATTGTTTTACAGGCAATTGGGTATTAGAAAAGCGCATTCTTAGACTATCCAATAGAACTGAATCCAATTCCTTTTTTGGTAAAACTGGTCCGCCACCCAATGCTCTCATTTTTTGCGTTAAAGCAATTCTCATTTTTAAATCCTTATCATAACCTTTGGGCTCTTTCTCCAATTCTTTAGTGTAGGCCTGTAGCGCATTTTCATAATCTCCATTAACCAGCATGGTATCTATACGCAGTACGGCCTCCCTTTCGTTAAGGGCGCGCTCCAAGGCCGTATTCGTTTTTTGTTCTTCTTGAAGCTTGCTACCTAATGCTGTAGATTTTACATAGAAAAACGTGGCCATTCCTAGGGATATTACCGCTAGGGCCATTACAGCTAATAAAGTTCTTTTCTTCATGGTTTAGTCATCTAAGTGAATGTCTGGCAATTTTTTTCTAACGCGTCTAAAATCAGGTGAATAATACATATGAAAACGCATAGTCCAAGCTTGTTTATATTCTCCACCATTTTCTAATGCCTGCCCTTGACTGTACATAAGGCCAGCCGCCACGGTTAGTCTTGGTGTAAGAATATAACCTACGGTAGTAGTAAGTCGTAAATCTTCCATTGGGCTAGCAACCACAGCCTTGCCACTTTGCATTATTAATTCTGCTTCGGGAGAAACGTAAAGCGTCTTAGGTTCTAATTTATGATTGTTCAAAGGAATTTTAGCCCGGAACATATACCGCCATCTATTCCTGAAAATGTATTCACTATCTTCAGCAAAACCTTGTGTCCACCTATGCTCAATACGTATTCTATGATAAATCATAGCACTATACAACGGCATGGCAAATTGGTATTGGTGCCAAATACGCCATTCTGGAACCACATTTCGATCTATGGAGTCTTCATCCGTATTAAAATTTACCCTTAAAACACCTCCTAAACTAAAATTTACCTTTTTATTGTAAATGTACCCTAATGCATGTCTATTGTAGATTTGGGCTACCTGACCAACAAATGGGGTTGCCTCGGTTTCTTGGAACCTAAAATGTGTTTGAGCATCCCAAAAGAATCGTTTACCTATCCTTATTTTACCATATGTATTTACCCAAACTTTAGAGGTTGGATCTTTATATTTAGATTCTTTGGGTAAGTACACCTTATCTTCTATCTCTTGAGCAACGGTAATTGAACTAATTAGTATTACCAATACCAAACCGAAAAATTTTAATCTAGAATTTTGCATTACTATTTCGATTTTTTGGTATTAACTTCTTCAAAAAGCTGTAAGACTTTTTCTGGATTTTTTTCTCGTTTTAGTTTTCGTTCCAGTTTATGCGTATCTATATTTCTTAGTTGCAGCATTCGGTTATATGCAAATGTCATTTGTGTATGGAGGGTCTCTGCGTTTTCGCAGGTCAATTTTTGTTGACTTTGCCTATAGAAATAAGGTACGAGTACCTTTTTATAAGCTCCCGTTATTCTTTTTTTAATTTCTTCGTTCATGACCGTTGCCATAAAAGGATTCCATATGGGATCCAAATAAGCTTCTTCTATGTTCTTGACGTTTTCTGGTAATTGGCTAATTTGATTTGCGATTTGCAGTAGTGTTTCCGTACATGTTAATTGCGTTTTAGCAAATGCTTTTTTCTCCGCTATGGCCTGCAAATTAGAATAAACACTTAGGTTGGTTTCTAGTAGCTGTTGTATGGCCGTTAAGGTCTTTTTTTGATTGCTATTACCATATTGCTCTATACTATCTTTAACCAACAGAATAGCTTCTTGTTGCTTTAACCATTGGTCTTCAATTTGTAGTAATTGCTGTTCCCCCTTCTCTTCACGTATTAAGCGCTGTAGTTTTTTATTTATTTCGGATATACTTATCGCGGCAAATTCTGCCATTTGCTCAAAACCTTGAAAACTAGTTAATTCAAATTTTTGAAGCTCATAAGATTCTGGCACGTAATTTTTTACAATTTTATCGTCCTTTACAGAAGCTTTTACCGTTAAAGGAATTGTTGGCACACCGTTTTTCCATAAGCTAGCGTATGTCTGCTCAAGAGATAAGTTATCTACAATACTCGCTTCATTTAATGCATTTAACTCATTAAACGGCTTTATGAAATTCTCGTTAATAGAAGCTAAAACATTGTGCTGAAAATAAACATCATCATCCGTTCGCTTTAAAATATTTAAATGTGCGTTAGATAGCAAGGAATCTAACGTAGGTTTATATTTAGCAGCAGTTTTAACCGCCTGTTGTAAGTGCTCAACACTGGACGCTTCTAAAGGAAAATAAGGCACCTTAACTTTAAACTTAGGCTTAAAACCATCATATTTTAATGCTAAAAAGAAAGTGTTGATTTTCTGATATCGATTAGCATTCTCTGCCAGCAATTGTTGCATTAAACCTTTTGAAAAGTCGGCATTTGTATTGGTCTGGGTTAATTTTACCAATTTTAAATACCCCGTATTTAAGTCTATTATTTCTGTTTCAGTGGAATTATTTTCAAAAACAGGAAAAACATTAGATTTATTCCCCTCCCTCTGAACCACCTTTAATAACAAGCCGTTTTCAAAAATCCAGCTTTCTTCCGTACCTGCTCCAGCTGCAGAGAACAACTCCCAATTATCATGGGCTATTCCATCTCTTAAAAAACGCCCTACTAAAGTGCTTGTGGTATTGGCAATACTAAAATCTTTAATGGGTAAACCCTTTTCGTAACTAATTGAGCTAGAATAGCGTTCTTCCTCTATTTCAGAGTCTTTTATTTTTGAAACCTTATAAGTCCAATTTCCTTGTAGTTTACCATCTAAAAATTCTCCGCTGACCTCCTCCTGCTGGCCACTTACCAGAACACGATATTGGTAATCTTCTACTTCTGTTTGTTTGTTAGAATTAAATTCCCCAAAAGAAAAAGTCCATCTGCCGGTTGGCACGCCAGCATTGAAATTTCCTCGGATTGTAAACGATTCATCCTCTTTTTCCAACAAAGCATCCAAGCTAGACCGCCTAAGCAAAAATGGTCCTTGAAATACCGTATCGCCGTCCTTAAGAAAATAGCCAAAATTAGCATTACCTTGATAGCCGTTTACGGTGTAGGGACCAGCGTATTCTTTTAGGTCTTGTGCACAAAGTGGAAAAGTAAAACCTACAAAAAGGGATAAGGCACAAATTGGAAAAAGAACTTTATTTAAAAGTTTCATTATTGTTAGTTTGATTCTTTAGATTGGTAAATCTCATTTTATCTACGCATTATATACCATTTTGGACTTTTAAGCCCTTACATTTTTAAGAGAATTACAACAATCCTATAAAAATGACCAACTATTTATGAAATGATAAAAGAAAAGCCCCAAAGATGGGGCTTTTATTAAGCTTCTCCCCTTGCAGGATACTTATTTTCAATAATATACTTTAGACCCTTTAACAGGTCCTTAAATTCAGGTCTTGCAAAAGGCATAGTCTGTATGCTTGCACTATAAAGTGTCTGGTCTGTTTTAATTAAAAACAGACCGGGCTCTATAAACATATCTGGTTCCTTATCCTTTACTCCCTCAGAGATGTAAAGGCCCCATTCTCTTGCCGCCTCTATGGGCATTTCATAACCAATAGGGATGTCGGCAATTTTCCATTCTTCATAGGTCTTTACGGCACGTTCTTTAGAATCCGAACTAATAGCGATTACATTGACCCCTATTTCTACGAACTTTCCTAAAATGGTTTGTAATTCTTCCAAATACGATTTACAGACCGGGCAATGTTTTCCCCGATAAAATATCACCATGGTAAAATGGTCTGGTTCTTGTTCTTCTAAATTATAACTAGTGCCGTTGACCAAGCTAATTTCTAGCTTTGGCACTTTTTTTCTAGGCTTAAACATCTTATTTGTGAGCGTTTATAGATTCTAAGGCTTCACCAATCAAAGTATTACCAGATAAAATTTCAAAGGTTTGATTAACCGGTGCATCATCGTGTAATGAACGTACCAAGGTCTGTGCCACATCTGCCCTGGTAATTTCTCCTCTTCTATTTAGCTTTTCGGCAATACTAATAGTCCCGGTTGCCTTTTCATTGGTTAAAGAACCTGGTCTTATAATAGTATATTTTAAATTACTTTCTTTTAAAAATTCGTCTGCATTGTGTTTTGCTTTCAAATAATCTTTTAACTCTTCTGCTTGTTCTGGGTTGTCTGCCCCCATGGAGCTTAGCATAACGAACTTTTTGATATTGTCTTTGGTAGACTGTTTAATTATATTTTTGGCGCCCTCTTGGTCCACACCAACAACATTTTTACCACCAGAGCCTGCCGCAAAAAGTACTTTATCAATATTTTTGGTAGTGTGGGATAAATCATTTTCCAAGTCGCCCAATACAGCCTCTATATTGTCTTGGTTAAACTGCTCCATTTGAGCTTCTTTACGAACCATTGCTACCGGTTCAAAATATTGCGATTCTTTTAAAAGCTTTACTATTTGTTTTCCTGTGGTGCCGTTGGCACCTGCTACTAATACTCTTTCCATTCTATAAATCTTCTGTTATAATTTTATCACCTTTAACACCTAATTCTAGTAAATCTTCTTTTACTGAATTTATCATAGGTACTGGTCCGCAGATATAAACGAATTTGTCTTTATCCGCTACGTTTTCCTTCAAAAATTCTTTATCCATTCTTCCATACGCGTGTTTGGGATTATGTTCTTCTGATAAGATGTTTACAAAGTCAGCACCTAACCATTGGTTAAATTTAGAATCTAGAATAATATCCCTTTCGCGCTTGTTGGCGAACAACAATTTGTTCTCGTCCAATTGATTTTTACCTGCCAAATCTTTAAAAATAGAGATGAAAGGGGTTACTCCTGCCCCACCTGCAATAAATGTTCCCGGTCCTTTATAGGAAATAGCCCCCCAGGCATCACTTATCTCCAGTTGGTCTCCTTGTTCTAAGGTTTGTATCTTATCTGTTACGCCATTGTGATCAGGGTAGATTTTAATAGTAAATTGTAAAAACCCATCAGAAGGCAAACTGGTGAATGTAAAAGGTCTTTTCTTATTAGAATAGCCTTCTTTAAGTACGGCTACTTCCGTTGCCTGCCCAGGTGTAAATTCAAAATTTGCAGGTCTATCTGTTTTAATTTGTAAGACATCATGGGTAACAAACCCCGTGTCTTGTATACTAACTGTGTGATTCATTGTTTTTTTTCTTTTTCATTTTAGTATCCACAAGATAATTTACCATGCTTGTAATGTTTAACCACTTTCCTTTTATCCTTGACCCAAATGAATGAAGAGTTCCCAAGAACTGGAAATTCCATTATTTTGCATGTATTTGGGTTAGGTATAAAAATTTTCTAAAGGAAAATAGAGCTATGAAAGTGATTATAACGGGTGCAACAGGTATGGTAGGAAAATCTGTGTTATTAGAAAGCATAGAAGACCCTAGAGTTTCCGAAATACTGGTGATCAGTAGAAATAGTTTGGGAACGCCATACCGTAAAGTAAAAGAAGTTTTACATGCTGATTTTACTGATTTTTCATTAATAGAAGACCAGCTAAATGGGTACGATCTATGTTGCCATTGCATGGGGGTTTCTTCTGCAGGACTGAATGAAGAAAAATTCAATCATTACACTTTTATAATGACAAAAGCCTTGGCAGATATTCTATACAACCTAAATCCGAATATGGTTTTTGCTTATGTGAGTGGGCAAGGAACAGATAGTAGTGAAAAAAGTAAAACCATGTGGAAAAGAATTAAAGGAAAAACAGAGAATTACTTATTGGCAAAAGGGTTTAAAGATGCCTATATGTTTAGACCTGGTATTATTTTACCCGAAAAGGGCATTACCTCAAATACCAAGTGGTACAACCTATTTTACCGCGTCTTTAAACCCGTATTTCCATTAATGAACAAACTAAAAATGGTAACCACCACCACAAAAATGGGCAGGGCAATGCTCAATTGTTATTTCTTTTCTCAAAAAACCAAACACCTAAAAGGCAGTGCTATTAACGCACTTGCGGAATATAATTAGTCTTAACTTGATACGTAAACACGGTAGATAGCATCCCCATAATCATCAGAAATCAATAAGGAGCCATCCTTTAAGAACAAAAGGTCTACCGGTCTGCCCCAACGCGTTTGATTTTCTTGGTTTAACCAGCCTTCTATAAAAGGTTCGTATTTTACGGCCTTATTACCTTCTAGCGTAACTTTTGTTATACGATAACCAGACTTTTTACTTCGGTTCCAACTACCGTGCTCTGCAATCAGCACTTGTTTTTGGTATTGTTCTGGAAACATGGAACCTTCTACAAATTTAACTCCTAGCGGGGCCACATGCGCACCTAAATTTTGTACTGGAGGCACAAACTCATCGCAAGAACGCTGGGCACCAAATTCTGGATCTGCTATGGTGCCGCCGTGACAAAATGGATAACCAAAATGTTGGCCTACTTCTGCAACCCTATTTAATTCACAAGGAGGAATGTCATCTCCCATCATGTCCCTACCATTATCCGTAAACCAGAGTTCTTTAGTATCTGGATGCCAAGTAAACCCAACAGAGTTTCTTACACCACGTGCAACAATCTCTCTGTTACCACCATCTTTGTCCATACGGGTTATGGTAGCAAAACGTTCATCTTTATCTGTATCATCACAAATATTACAAGGTGCCCCTACAGGAATGTACAACTTATCATCAGGGCCAAAAGCTATATATTTCCAACCGTGATGAAATTCATCTGGATAATCTTCATAAATAACTACAGGTTCTGGTACAGCATCTAAGTTGTCTTCTATGTTATCATACCTTAATAATCTATTCACTTCTGCAACATATAATGACCCATCTTTAAAGGCAATACCATTAGGTACTTCAAGCGTTGTATCCAAAACTATAGTACGGTCCGCAACAAAATCATTATCACTATCTACCACTGCATATAATTTATTTTCGGTGCGCGTACCCACAAATAAGGTTCCTTTATCCCCCATGGCCATGGATCGTGCGCCATCCAAACCTTCTACAACCGTATGTACTTTAAAGCCATCTGGCATAATTAAACTATCTAACGGTAGATTAGAAGTGTATACTTTTTCCTTTGTAACCGATTCTTTTTGCTCCTTATTTTTCTCTGCACAACCTATTACAAAGGCACCCGTAACAAAAAGTACTCCTAGATATCTTAGTTTTTTCATTTATGTGTGTAATGTTTATTAACCCCTAAAATTAAGCTTATATATAAAAAGAGCGGTCTTTTTAAACCGCTCTTTATTTTATTTGGTACCCATTTAATTTTTTAAGGATTCCATATTAATCACAAATCGGTATTTAACGTCTGCTGCAACTACCCTCTCAAAAGCTTCGTTAACATCTTGCATATTTACCATTTCTACATCTGAGGTGATATTGTGCTCCCCACAGAAGTCTAACATTTCTTGTGTTTCTTTAATACCTCCTATTAATGATCCCGCGACACGCTTTCTACCCATTATAAGTCCACCGCCATTTACAGAGCCTAAAGGTTCTACCGCTCCTACTAAAACCATAGTGGCATCTATTTTAAGCAAATTTACATACGGATTTATGTCATGACCAACAGGTACCGTGTTTAAAATAAAGTCGAAACTATTGGCATGCGCCGCCATTTGTTCCTTATCCTTACTGATTAGCACTTCATGAGCCCCCAATCTTTTAGCATCGTCCGCCTTATTTGGAGAGGTAGTAATCATTACCACATGTGCTCCCATGGCGTTGGCAAACTTAACCCCCATGTGTCCTAAACCACCAAGACCTACAATACCAACCTTATCCCCTTTCTTAACATTCCAATGGTTTAAAGGTGAAAACGTAGTAATGCCTGCACAAAGCAATGGTGCTGCTCCCTTAGGGTCTATATTTTCTGGAACCTTAAGTACAAAATCTTGGTTTACCGTAACTCCTGTAGAATAGCCTCCAAAGGTGTGCCCGCCAAGATGTTTGTCCGGGCTATTATACGTAAAAGTAGCGCCGTTTACACAAAATTGTTCTAAATCTTGGTTGCAAGAATCACAATTTTTACAAGAATCTACCATACAGCCAACACCAACCAAATCTCCTTGTTTATGGTTAGTAACTTCACTACCAATTTCTACTATTCTTCCAATTATTTCATGGCCTGGAATAACCGGATATTTAGAATTTTTCCAGTCGTTTCTTACTTGATGTATATCGCTATGGCAAATACCACAATATAAGATGTCTATTTTTACATCTTTAGCACCTACTTCTCTCCTATCAATTTCCATTAACTCTAGGTCAGCCGTATTTGTGCTTGCTCCGTATGCTTTATGTTTAGTTGTTTTCATAATTCTGAATTTGTTTAACTGTTTTGTTCATGTTCATAAGTTGGGTAATCTAAATATCCCTCTTTTCCTGGAGTGTAAAAAGTATCCTTGTCCCAATCACTTAATTCATAATTATTTTCAAATCGATGAACTAAATCTGGATTACTGATAAAAAGCTTACCATATGCTACCAAATCTGCCAAACCTTTTTCTAAAACGGCATTCCCTTTCTCTTTGTCAAAACCTGCATTTATCATTAGGGTGCCCTTATAAATTGGCCTAAAATGTTCTGCTATATTGGCTATGGCATAGTCCACATCAGAAACGTCGTTAAAAGGTTCTGTCAAATGCACATAGGCTAAATTATAATTGTTTAAACGGTCTATAACGTATTCAAAGGTTGGGATGGTATCTTTATCTACCCTAATTCCAAAAATGTTATGACAGGATGGGTTAAACCTTACTCCTATTCTATTTTCTGGCACAACGCTTTTAATAGCATCTAAGACTTCAAAAAAGAATCTGGACCTATTTTCTATGCTGCCACCGTATGCATCTTCTCGAGTATTAGATGTGCCATTAAAAAATTGATGGATTAGATAACCGTTGGAAGAATGAATTTCAACCCCATCAAAACCGGCTTCCATGGCATTTTTTGCAGCCTGTTTAAAATCTTCAACCGTTTGCTTTATGTCTTCAATACTCATGGCCTTTGGCGTAACCGTATCCTTAAAACCATCTGGCGTGTAAGATTTTGCATTTGGATTAATAGCGGAGGGGGCCAAGGGTAATTTGCCATCATGAAAATCTGGATGAGACATACGACCTACGTGCCACAACTGTATAAAAATTTTACCTCCGTTCTCGTGCACTTTATTGGTTACCGCTTTCCATCCAGCCACTTGCTCTTTGGTATGTATACCCGATGTATTTACATAACCAACGGCTTGCCTAGAAATTTGTGAACCTTCTGTAATAATTAAACCTGCTCCAGACCGCTGCGCATAATATGGAACATGCAAATCTAGCGTGGGTACGTTTCCGTTATTGGCGGCCCTACTCCTTGTCATGGGCGCCATAATTACTCGATTGGCTAATTCTATATCGCCCAAAGTATAGGGCTTTAGTAACGGTTGCAAAGTTGTCATAGTAATTTGTTTTTTGTCGAAATTACTAGACAATTAGGTTTCTATGGTTGACCTACATCAATATTTACTCCTTCCTCCGTTAATGTTTTCCTAATTCTACTTAGACTTTCTGGAGATAGACCAAGGTAGTTGGCTATATGATAATTGGGTACCCTACTTTCTATGTTGGGATAGGTTTTGCAAAAATCCAGATACCGCTCTTTTGCATTCTCTTGCAAGGTAGATAGCACCCGTTTACGTTGAGAAATAAATCCTCTAGTGACTAAAATTCTAAAGTACCGTTCAAAAATAGGATGGTCATGATACAATTGTTCCAGATCATCAAAACTAATAGACCATAATTTGGCATTTTCTATAGCTTCAATGTATAATTTAGAAGGAATTTTATTGTAAAAGGCATCAAAATCGCCAACCCACCAATCTTCTATGGCAAATTGTATAATATGTTTATGCCCTTTTTTGTCTAAGTAATAGGCTATTAAACAACCGGTCTCAACAAAAAATTCGTGCTGTATATAGGTTCCGGGATGTATTAAATTTTCTTTTTTTTTGAGTTCCAAGGGTTGCAATACACTGGTAAATGCTTTGAGCGCATGGCTGCTTGGGGTAACATACTTTTCAACGTGTGTAATTATCTTGGAATACATGTTGTAAAGATGTACAAAATTTATAGGCTTGGCAAGGTAAACCAGAGATACTAGAGATCATCCAAAATATAGGCGGCCACCTTTTGTTCCATTAAATTAAATTTTTTTAAAGATAATTTTACCTGTTCATAAGCCGTTTCTGGGTTTAATAGCTGTTTTTGTAATTTATTGAACAACAACATCTGGTCCTTTGCCAGCTCATTAAAGCCTTGTTTTATCTCTTTAATTTTTTCAAAACCCTGTGGGCTTTTTGGTTCAAATTGATACGAATTTAACTTACGTACCATACGTAGTACACAACGGTGATTTCGCTCTAAACGAAACACCAATTGGTCATAATCATTGTTAGCAGTTTGTACGTTCATAACCGTTTAGTTTTTTGTGAATAGCCTGTCTTTTAAATTTACAGAAAATTCTTTCAAAAAGGACATGATATTTATCATATTCCAATACTTTAACACTGTTTACCTTTGATTTTAAACAGTTATAACATAGCCCTAACAGATTTTTAATCTTGATATGTTTAACTTAATTATAAATTTTAAAAAAGAAGATTATGAATATTACGTTTGAATACCACGATGTTAAATCAAGCGAGCGTTTGGAAAGCCTAACCCGTAAAAAATTGGAACATTTAGAAGAAAAGTTCGATTTTATCGTGAAAGCTTCGGTTTTTATAAAACAAGAAAATACCACGTCTCCATTAACGGGTAAAATATGTGGCATACAATTAAGCGTTCCAGGACCAAGATTGTTTGCAGAAGCAAATGAAGAAAATTTCGAAAACGCTATTCATAAGACCATTCATGAATTGGACAGACAACTAAGCAAGAAAAAGGAAAAAATGAAAGCGCATCATTAGTACTTTTATTTAATTGAAAAGCAATAAAAAACCCCGGTACGATGAATACCGGGGTTTTTGTTGTGAATTGATTCAAATGTATTCGATTAACCTTTGGTCTCTCTCATAGCTTCTTCTTTAAGTGCATCGTTTGCTATAATAGCCAACTCTACCCTTCTATTCTTTGCTTTACCTTCTGCAGTATCATTAGATTCCCTTGGTTGCGTTTCGCCATACCATTTAGTAGAAAATCTAGAAGGGCTTATACCTTTTGCAATTAAATAATTGGTTACAGATTCTGCTCTTCTTTGAGAAAGGGACATATTATAATCTTCTGCGCCCGCACTATCTGTATGTCCTTCAACCAGTATATTTGATTTTGGATACTCATTTAAAATATTTGCCATTTTATCCAATGTGGTAGCAGACATGCCTTTAACTTCAGATTTATTGGTATCAAAATATACTCCGGCATCTTGGGTAAATGTTACGTTAATACCTTCGCCAACACGTTGTACTTCTGCACCCGGAATTTCTTCCTCTATCCGCTCTGCCTGTCTATCCATTCGGTTACCAATATAACCACCAGCAGCACCACCAATTGCGGCACCAATTATAGCACCAAGGGCAGTATTACCACCTTTACCTACGTTGTTACCTATTACACCGCCAATTACCGCACCACCAGAGGCACCAATTACGGCTCCTTTTTGAGTATTATTGGCATTTCTAACAGTACTACAGCTCGCAATTAATACCAAAGACATGGCTAAAGCTGTTATTTTTATTTTATAATTTTTCATGCTATTTCTTTTTTATAATTGTTTTGTAAAGTTGTAAACCAAGGTTACCATCTCTCCACCAGAGTTTACACGAGATTTTAAGGTCATCTGATTTTCTGTAAGATTGGCTATATCCAATCTATATCCAAGTCCGCCAGAGATATCCTTGTTTTTTTCATCTATAAACTTAAACTGTAATTGACTTACTGCATTGGTAGGCTCTACAATGGTCCATTTAATAAAACGGTCACCACCCTGACAAAGACTTCCGCCTTTTATCGTGTAACGTCCAGTATTGTTATTGTCCCTAAAAAACCACTGACTGCCTTCAAAACATATAGCTTGGCTATCGTTAAAAAGAACTGATTTGTACATACCATCAGTACCCTCATACGACACATTATTCAATATCCAGCTTCCACTTAATATATTTTGCTGTTGCCTGGACGATTTAGATACGGAACATGAAACCATTATAAAGGTTAAAATGGCCATACCTATGTATTTTCCTGTTTTCATAAGATTAGATTTGTTATGCTATATACGTTTATCCCATAATTTGGATTTTTAAACCCTGTTAATAAATGTTAAATTGATATAGCTTATTTCTAAATGCAAAAGAACACGCTAATTGCAATACATACTGGTTCAAAACCTTTAATTCTTATCTCTATTGATTATTAGTCAATATACCAGACCTAGCAAATACGGTAGCTTGCCTTAAAATTTGTGCTGTAATTCAGAAGTTTGTGTAAATTTGATTTGACTAATTTTAAAATAGTAACATGAGTGCTATACCAAGTGTTGATTTAAAGGATTTTACCTCTAATGATCCTGAGCGAAAAGAAAAGTTTGTTAAAGAAATAGGTGCCGCGTTTGAAAATATTGGCTTTGTAGCACTTAGCGGTCATTTTTTATCGGACCAGTTGGTAGATGATTTGTATGAAGAAATAAAAAAGTTCTTTGCGCTGCCACAAGAAATCAAGGATTCTTATGAAATTGAAGGAATTGGCGGGCAAAGAGGGTATACCTCTTTTGGAAAAGAACACGCAAAAGGGAAAAAAGAGGGCGATTTAAAAGAGTTTTGGCATTTTGGACAATATGTAGCGGATAATCCAAAATTAGAAGCGGAGTATCCAGACAATGTAGAAGTTAAAGAACTACCTAATTTTAATGCAGTAGGCAAAGAAACCTACAAAATGTTAGAAAAAACCGCTAAATATGTTTTAAGAGCATTAGCAATACACTTAAATCTAGAGGAAACGTATTTTGATGCGTATATTAAAAATGGAAATTCCATTTTAAGACCTATACATTACCCGCCAATAAAGGAAGAACCAAAGAACGCTGTTAGGGCTGCAGCTCATGGCGATATAAATTTGATTACTTTGTTAATGGGAGCCCATGGAAAGGGGCTGCAGGTTAAAGACCATAATGGCAATTGGGTAGATGCTATTGCTAAGCCAGATCAGTTAATGATTAATGTTGGCGATATGCTTTCTAGGTTATCTAACAACAAATTGAAATCTACCATACACCAAGTGGTAAATCCGCCAAAAGAATTATGGGGTACTTCAAGATATTCCATCCCATTTTTTATGCATCCAGTTAGCGATATGCCGCTTAACTGTTTAGAAAATTGTATTACTGAAGTCAATCCTAAACAATTTGAGGACATTACCGCAGGGGAGTATCTGTACGAACGTTTGGTGGAATTAGGATTGGTAAAAAAATAAGATGGATTTACAGGACCAGTTAAAAAACCTTTTCCCAGACCACGAACCAGAACCAGAGGCCGAAAAACCAGAAAAACCTAATTTTTGGTTACAAGAACAGCCGCTGATATGCAAGTACGAAAAAAGAAAGGGTAAACCCATTACAATTATTGAAGGGTATAACGGAGCGCCAGAAGATTTTAAAAAATTGACCAAAGCAATAAAACAATTGCTTAGCGTTGGAGGAAGCCATAAAAACGAAACTATAATTGTACAAGGCGATTATAGAGACAAGATTATGGATTTTTTAAAAGAAAAGGGGTTTCAGGTTAAAAGAGTTGGAGGCTGATTACCAAAAACTTAAGAAAGTGCAATTTTAATCGTTCATCTGTTAAAATTAGCACTTTACCTCATAGGTTTTATTGGTATTGTTTTGCGCTTTTTTCTTTAAGCCTTACATTTAATTCTCTTAACCAACGAAAACAACGAACTTAAAATGAAAAATTTATTACACATTACCAATGGTGATAGCTTTACACAAAGGCTCCAAGGGCTATCCATCAACGGTGATATAATTACATGGCGAGAAATGTTATGTGAAGGTAAAACCGTGAGTACGGTTGGTAGTGAAACATTCTGGAAAACCCGTTTTGAATTCTTAAATGAGAATTATAAAGTAAGTAAGTCCTGGTTTATAGAAAAAACCCTTAAAGAATACCGCTCTCTTTGCAACCACAAACAACAAGACCAAATTATTCTTTGGTTTGAGTATGATTTGTTTTGCCAAGTAAATATGCTAGCTGTAATAAGTTGGTTAAAAACCCATAGAAGACATGCAGAAATATCTTTAGTGTGTAGTGGCAAAGAAAATGGTGGCGAAAAACTCTATGCCTTAAATGAATTGAGCGATGAGCGGCTTCATGAGCTATATGCCAACAAAATTGTGCTAACCCAAGACGATATTGAATTTGCAGATTACGTTTGGCAATTATATTGTAGTGATAACCCCATAAGACTGGAAAATTTAGGTGATTTTGAAAATTATCAGTTTGCTTATTTGGCAGACGCCGTTCAGTTACACCTTAAACGTTTTCCAACCATTAAAAACGGCTTAAACGAATTAGAAAATAGAATCCTATCCATCGCCGCTAACGAAAAACCAAAATCAAAAAAGGCTTTTTTAGGTACTTTATTACAAGTTCAGAACGATTATGGTTTTGGCGATTCGCAATATGAACGTATGCTAAACAAGCTTAAACCTTTAATTTCTTCTTTTAACCCTGCAAGACTATCCAAAATGGGTAAAGAGGTGCTAGCAGAACAGACTAATTTTTACGCCAACCTTAGAGAAAGTAATGATTACTTAGGAGGGGCACTCAAATACAACTTCCTTTACAATACGGACAATAAACGAATTTTAAAACTTTAATATTATTTATGCCCATAGCGGATTCCGAGCTAATTTTAAACCCGGACAATAGCATATATCATTTAAACATCTTACCAGAAGATGTTGCAGATAACGTAATTACGGTTGGAGACCCAGATAGGGTCTCTGCTGTTTCTAACCATTTTGATACGGTAGAATTAAAAAAAGGCAAACGAGAATTTATTACCCATACTGGTTATTACAACAAAAAAAGAATTACGGTAATATCTACTGGTATTGGTACGGACAATATAGATATTGTTCTAAACGAATTGGACGCCCTTGTTAATATAGATTTTAAAACACGGGAAATTAAACCCAATAAGAAAAGTCTAAACATCATAAGAATTGGCACCTCTGGTGCGATCCAAGAACACATTCCCGTAGATAGCTTTCTAATTTCAAAAAAAGCTATTGGTTTAGATGGACTCATGCATTTTTATGAGCTAGACAATAAAGAAGAGTCTAGTTTTACCAATGCCTTAAAGTCACACTTAGATTGGCCTTTGGCCATCTCTCCATATGTATATAGCTGTAGTAAGTCTTTAGCTGACTTATTTAATGATTCTAAAATACATGACGGTATAACGGTAACAAATGCTGGTTTCTATGCTCCACAGGGTAGACAGTTACGAAAAAAACCAGTGCTTTCAGATTTTCATGAAAAGCTAAGAAGTTTTTCATATCAACAACAACAAATAACGAATTTGGAGATGGAAACAGCAGGTATTTATGGTTTAGCCAAACTACTGGGGCATAAAGCTGTATCCATGAATGCTATTTTAGCAAATAGGCATAATGGTACTTTTAGCAAAACACCTCATAAAACGGTTAACAACCTAATTACTTATTGTCTGGAAAAGCTTACTTAACATTTGTTTAAAAAGTAAGCTATTTCAATTTTATATTTTTGGCAAAATACCTACATGAAAAAACAGCCTCTAAAACATAGAGACGTAAACTGGCTCTATTTTAATGAACGTGTGTTGCTAGAAGCGCAATGCAAGGACACACCACTACTAGAAAGGCTAAAGTTCTTGGCCATTTTTTCTTCCAACCTTGACGAATATTTTAAAGTTAGGGTGTCTCAATTAAGGCAATTAAAAGATGTTGAAAAAAGCCTAAGGAGAAAATTGGCCCTAAAAGGAAACAAAACCTTAAAACAAATTTTATCCACTATAGCAGAACAACAACGGCTCTTTGGAAAGGTTATTGAAGAAACTTTAGTAGAACTAAGGGGCAAAGGTGTTTTTTTAAGGGAAATTTCAGAATTAAACCCAGAACAACATCAATTTCTAAAAGAGCTATTTAACCGAGAAATAAAGGCGCAATGTCAATTGCTAGACTTTTCAGACCCAAAATCAATTAAAGATGGAGCGCTTTATTTGGTTATAGAAACCCAATCGAAGCCATTACAAATAGTCAAAATTCCATCTAAACAGGTGGGCAGGTTTATAGCTTTACCTGGAATAGAACATAATTTTATCTATTTAGATAATGTGGTTAGGCTTTTTCTATCAGAATTGTTGCCAAACGAAAAAATATTAGGGTCCTATTCCATAAAAATTTCTAGAGATGCGGAGTTATATCTAGACGATGACTACACGGACATGCAATTGGTAGAAAAAATATACGATAGTCTAGGACAACGTAAATCCGGACAACCCACAAGGCTATTGTTTGATTCGGCAATGCCGGTAGAAATTCAGCAAAACATACAAAACACACTCGGCTTAGGATCAGTAGATATGGTTGCGGGTGGCCGCTATCATAATTTATCCGATTTTTTTGAATTTGATATTGAAGGAGCTGGTCCAGAATTAAAGTATAAACCCTTAAAACCACTACCCCACCCTGTCTTAAGCTCTTGCAAGGATATGTTCAAGGCTATACAAAGCAAGGATCAATTGGTTCATTTTCCATATCAACAATTTGATACCGTTGAACGCTTTATTGCGCAAGCGGCTCAGGACAATAATGTTGTTAGTATAAAAATTTCATTATACCGCATTGCCAAAACATCGGCCTTAACAGATTCTATTTTAAAGGCTCTTGAAAACGGTAAGGAAGTGCTCTTATTTGTAGAAGCACAAGCTAGGTTTGATGAAGCCAATAATATTAAATGGGGGCGCACATTTGAAGATGCCGGGGCAAAAGTGCTATACAGTGTACCCAATATAAAAGTACATTCCAAAATAGCACTGGTAACGCGTAAGGTTAATGACTATGTAGAACAATACGCTTATATAGGAACGGGTAATTTTAATGCAAAAACAGCCCGTATTTACTGCGACCATGGTCTTTTTACGGCCCATAAAAAAATCACTGGAGAATTGAATCAGGTTTTTGATGTTTTGGAACGAAAACTAATCATACCAAAAACTAAAAAACTCTTGGTATCCCCTTTTAGTACCCGGATTACGTTCATGGAGCTCATTCAAAATGAGATTACCAATGCAGAAAAAGGTTTGCCTGCAAAAATTACCGCCAAAATGAACAGTCTAGAAGACACTAAAATGATTACCGCTATAGAAGCAGCCAGTAAAGCGGGTGTAGAAGTTAGACTTTTGGTAAGGGGATTTTGTAGACTTATACCAAAAGAACCGCATGAAGTAAAAGGTAAAGAAAAACCCATTTATATTACTAGTATCATAGACCGTTTTCTAGAGCATGGTAGAATCTACTTATTTGAAAATGGAGGAAAAGAAAAAATGTATATTGGTTCTGCAGACTGGATGACGCGTAACTTAGATCGTAGAATTGAAGTTTTAACCCCTATTTTAGATAAAGATGTGTTTGAAGAATTAAAAGATATACTACAGCTTCAAATGGCAGATAACGTTAAAGCAAGGGTTTTAGATGCAAATGATACGAACAGAAAGGTAACTGTTAACCCAGAGTTCGATATACGGTCTCAATATGCCATTTATAACTATTTAAAAAACAAGTACAATGCAGAAAGTTAGAATAATAGGCGTGCCAGAACATTTTAATCTGCCTTGGCATTTGGCCATAGAAGATGGAGCTTTTGAGGACAGGGGTGTAGAACTAGAATGGACAGATGTACCTGAAGGTACTGGTAAAATGGCTCAATTATTAAAAAACAATGAAACCGATTTAGCCATTATTCTTAGCGAAGGAATGGTTAAAAGCATTACGGAAGATGCAAATAAAGCCAAGATTATTCAAAAGTTTGTGCAATCTCCCCTATTATGGGGTATACATGTTGGTGCAAATAGTACTTACACCAAATTGGAGGATTTGGAAAATACAAAAGCTGCCATAAGTAGGTTTGGAAGCGGTAGCCACCTAATGGCTTTTGTAAATGCAAAAAACCTAAACTGGAAAACAGCTGATTTAAACTTTGAAGTAATAAATAATTTAGATGGTGCAGTTGAAGCCTTAACAAACGGTACTGCAGATTATTTTATGTGGGAACATTTTACAACTAAACCATTAGTAGATAACAATACCTTTAGACGATTGGGAGACTGCCCTACCCCTTGGCCCTGCTTCGTTATTGCTGCAAGTGAATCATTTATAAAAGAAAAAACTAATCTTATAACTCATATATTAGAGGTTATTAATACCTATACGATAGAATTTACTAATATTCCAAGTATAGATAGAACTTTAGCCAATAGGTACGGACAAAAGTTAGAAGATATTCAAGAATGGTTGTCAAAAACGAGATGGAGCCAAGAACAATTAGCACTATCTGAACTACATAAAATACAGGATACACTAATAGAACTCAATATAATTAAAGAAAAATTACCTTCCGACAGTTTACTTTTATAAGAATTAAAAGTGCTTGCTAAATATCTTACGGAACAAACGGTCAGACAGCGGCTTTTGTGCAATATCCTTTACATTAGGATTCGCTAAGGTTTTACGTACCATCTCTTCATTTTCCAAAGCAGTAATCATTACTATGGTAATATTACTTTTAAAACGCTCATCTAACTGCGTTTCATAAGCTTCCAAGAACTGCCATCCATTCATTACAGGCATATTGGTATCTAATAACAAAAGCCATGGAAATTCCATATCCTGATCAGGATTCTCTAAAAACTCCATAGCTTCCTTTCCATTGGCCACAGAATGTATTACTATGGATGAGTCTATCTGTTTTATGAAAAACTTATTGAGAAAGTTGGTCGTTTCATCATCATCGACCAATAATACAGATTTTAGTTTCGCCACCTTTTTTAGGAATTTTCTTATAGCATAGTAAGATACAAACCTACTATAATTATTTATTTTTTAAAAACAATTAAAAAAAATCATTACCAATCAATAGTATTTTTTCTAAGTTGCTTTAGTATCGTGTTAGCTTTACTAAAATGCTTGTTTCCAAACCAGTAGCCCCTATTGGCACTTAATGGAGAAGGATGCCCACTTTCCAAGATATGGTGTTTATCCCTATCTATTAATTTTTGTTTCTTTTTAGCAAAGCCACCCCACAATAAAAACACCACGTCCGCTTTTTCGTCAGAAATCTTTTGAATAACGGTATCGGTAAAACGTTCCCAACCCTTTCCTTGGTGACTACCCGCCTCTCCTGCTCTAACGGTTAGTGTGGCATTGAGCAATAAAACACCTTGTTGGGCCCAATGGGTTAAATTTCCGCTTACAGGATACGGTTTACTCAAATCTGCCTCTTGTTCTTTAAAAATGTTTACCAAAGAAGGCGGATGGGCAATACCATCATTAACGGAAAAGCATAAACCATGTGCTTGATTTGGACCATGGTAAGGATCTTGACCAATTATTACAACTTTTACTTCCTCAAAAGGGCAAACATTAAAAGCCTCAAATATTTTGCTGCCCTTTGGATAACAAGTGTTGTTGTCATATTCGTTTTGCACAAATTCTACTAAATCTTTAAAATATCCTTTTTCAAATTCTTCACTAAGAATAACTTTCCAACTTTCTGATATTTCGACTTCCATTTAAATTAACCCTATTATGTGCATTACTTTTAAGTACCTAAGGCTTACTGCCATATTAACTTACTAATATATTGTAGCTATTTCTAATCTAATTAGACATCAATATAGTATTCAAAGTTAGTAATTACCCTATATTTACTTCTAGGTATTAAGCAAACAGTAATGGAGATATCCTATCAAATTAAATATTTAAAAAAACGATTTCCCCTTCGTATTAGTAGAGGAACCAGAGACGGACAACACAATTTATTTATCCAGGTAACGGATAACGGATTAACGGGCCTTGGCGAAACTTCTCCTGGAGCTTCAGAAGGTGCAGCTACCTCAGAATTGGCACAAGAAAGCTTGGAAAAGTTTTTAGCTAACCCTCACGACCTAAATGCAATATTTAGCACTTATGACAAGGCGCTAGAAGCTAAAGTGCCTCCTTGTGCGTTGGCCGCCTTGGATATGGCACTTTGGGACCTAAAAGCAAAAAAAGCCGGTATGCCCTTGTACCAAATGTTGGGTTACAAAAAACCATCAAAAGCTACCTCTATAACCATTGGCATCATGTCTCCAGAAGAAGCAAAGGAGAGATTGCCGCTTATTTTGGAACAAGATGGTATTAGAACATTAAAAGTTAAGCTGGGCAATCCGTCGGGTATAGAAGCGGACAAAGCCATGTATACCGAAGTTTTAGCATACCATAAAAAATACCCTATTGCCATACGCGTAGATGCCAATGGTGGATGGTCTACCAAAGATGCCAAACATATGATGGATTGGTTGGCACAAAGAAATTGTGATTATGTAGAACAACCCTTAAAAGAAGGCGAAGAAGAAGACTTACCCTATTTGTATAAAAATAGGCCCTTGCCCATTTTTTTAGACGAAAGTTGCCGTTTTGCAACCAATATCCCCAATTGGGCCCATACGGTTGATGGTGTTAATATGAAATTGATGAAATGTGGAGGTATTACTGGAGCACTACGTATAATTGCTACAGCAAACGCCTTTGGTCTTAAAACAATGATTGGCTGTATGGGCGAGAGTTCTATTAGTATTGCGGCTGGCGCAGCAGTTTCAGGAGCCCTGGACCACATAGACTTAGATTCTCATTTAAATCTTAACCCAGACCCGTGCTCGGGAGCTCCTTTGGTAAACGAAGTAATTACCCCTTTGGAAATTGCGGGTCATGGTGGACAGTTTAGAACAGATTTATAATTTAAAGAACTACTATTTAGATGTTTTCAGATAAACAACCTATTTGCATTTTTATGGAAGGTGCGTTAGATAAGGACGCAGGTAAAATGGGTTACGGACTCATGCGTTTTTCCAAACACCCTATTGTCTGCGTCATAGATTCTAATTTTGCGGGTAAAATGGTCAAGGATAGTGTGAATTTACCTTATGACATTCCTGTGGTTGCAAATGTAGAGGAGGCTTTAGCTTATAAGCCAGAGATAATGGCTTTGGGCATTGCACCTAGTGGTGGTAAATTTCCAGATGCGTGGGATAAACCCGTAATTATGGCTTTAAAAAATGGGTTATCATTAATTAACGGCCTACATGACGATTTAAATGCACGCTCTGGCACGTATTTAACAACCAACAGCATATGGGATGTAAGAAAACCTAAATCTACCTACCCTATAGCATCTGGCAAAGCGGCTACCCTAAAAGCCAAACGCATACTAATGGTGGGCACCGATATGGCTGCAGGTAAAATGACAGCTGGATTAGAACTATACGCTGCTTTAATGGATCAAGGTGTAAACGTGGGTTTTGTGCCTACAGGACAAATTGGAATAACACTTATGGGCAATGGTATTCCTTTGGATGCTATAAAAGTTGATCAAGCAGCAGGTGCTGTAGAAGAGGCCGTTCTGGAACAGGCAGATAAAGACATAATTATCATTGAAGGCCAAGGTTCATTGGCCCATCCTGGCAGTACTGCCACCCTTCCCCTAATGCGTGGCTCACAACCAACACATTTAATCTTATGCCACAAGGCCGCCCACACACACTTAAGACCTCCTGTAGAACATGTAGCCATACCTCCATTAGATGTATTTGTAGCGCTAAATGAAGCAGTGGCAACAGTTTGCGGGTCTTTGCAAACAGCCAAGACTATAGGCATTGCTTTAAATACGGTTGGTTTATCAGAAACCGAAGCAAAAGATAAAATAATGGCAACGGAAAAAACGACTAATCTACCAACCACGGATGTGGTTCGTTTTGGTGTTGAGAAATTGGTACAAGCCTTGGTATAGCCTATTAGATGTACGGGGTAAAAGTGGCAAATAACGTATCTTTGCCCCGCTAGAAAAAGAATATGCAAGTCGTACACCAAAAGACACTACAAGATTTAGAATTTCCTACGGTTTTACAGCAATTGGCAGCAAGATGCAATACCGAAAAAGGAAAAGAAGCTGCCAAAACGGTGGGCATAATTGAGGACAAGGAACAGCTCTTGGACTATTTAGGGCAAACCTCTGAATATTTAGCTTCGTTTACCAATGAAAATAGGATTCCCAATCACGGTTTTGATAGTATCGATAAGGAATTACAACTATTAAGAATAGAAAATACCGTTTTAGAACTTTCTGGATTTAGAAGAATATCACATCTGTGCAACACTATTGGACTGCATAAGAAATTTTTTAAAAAGTTCAAGGAATATTACCCCTTACTCTACGCATACATAGATCCAATTGAAGAAAATACATTTATACCAAATGCTATTGCGGGGATTATAGACCGCTTTGGCGAAATCAAGGATACTGCTTCGGTAGACTTAAAGCGTATAAGAATGGATATCAATACTGTTCGCGCAAAAATAAATTCAAGTTTTGGAGCCGCCTTGTCCCGCTACAATTCTTCAGAATTCTTGGACGACATCAAAGAATCTATCGTAGAAAACCGTCGTGTTTTGGCCGTAAAAGCTATGCATCGTAAAAAAGTAAAGGGTACGGTCATGGGTAGTTCTAAAACAGGGAGCATTGTTTATGTTGTACCAGAAGCAACATTACAGTTTAGCACGGAACTTTCCAATTTAGAATACGAAGAGAAAGAGGAAATTCGTAAAATATTATTGGAACTTACCAATAGCATACGCCCAGAAACCGAAATTTTAGCCCTATACCAAAAGATTCTTACGCATATAGACATTACTGCCGCTAAAGCAAAATATGCTGCGGAATTGGATGCCATACTCCCAAATATCAATACGGAAAGAAAACTCTTTTTAAGAGACGCTTTCCATCCCTTATTGCTTTTGAACAACAAGCTAAAGAAGGAAAAGACTTGGCCACAAACTATTGAACTACGCCAAGACAACAGAATAATTGTAATCTCTGGGCCTAACGCGGGCGGTAAAAGCATTACTCTTAAAACCATTGGCTTATTGCAAGTTATGCTCCAATCTGGTTTTTTAGTACCGGTGCATGAACGCAGCTCTATGTGTTTTTTTGATAAGGTTTTAACGGATATTGGTGATAATCAATCCATAGAAAACCACTTAAGCACCTACAGCTACCGCCTTAAAAACATGAACTACTTTTTAAGACAATGCAATAAAAACACGCTTTTTTTAATTGATGAGTTTGGTACCGGTTCTGATCCAGAATTAGGTGGTGCATTAGCGGAATCTTTTTTAGAGGTTTTTTATGAAAGAGAGGCATTTGGGGTAATTACAACCCATTACGCTAATTTAAAGTTATTGGCTAATGAATTACCACACATGACCAATGCCAATATGCAATTTGATAATAAAACATTAGAACCCACCTTTAGATTGATAATGGGCGAAGCGGGTAGCTCGTTTACGTTTGAGGTAGCCCAAAAGAATGGTATTCCATACAGTCTAATCAATAAAGCGAAAAAGAAGATTGACCGTGGCAAGGTACGGTTTGATGCTACCATTTCTAAACTGCAAAAGGAGCGTTCCAAAATGTCTAAAACGGAATCCCGTTTACAGGATAAAGAGGCAAAAGCAAAGGAAGAAGCAGAGCGACTAGAAAAACTGAATGCTAAAATCAAGAATAAGCTAGAAAATTACCAAGAGTTGTACGACCATAACCAGCGTATGATTTATCTAGGTAATAAGCTTAACGATGCTGCTGAGCGCTATTTTCATGATAAAAAGAAACGTGCCCTAATATCTGAAATGTTACGTATAGTAGAAACGGAAAATAGCAAACGGAAAAAGGCTACTGCTAAGGAAGCCAAAGCTAAAAAAGCTATCAAAAAACAGACCGCTAACGAACTAGAGCAAAAAATTGTTAAAGTTAGGGAAGAGAAAAAAGAACAAAAAGCAAAGGCGGTAAAGCAAGAAAAAGCTAAACCAAAAGCAATTCTAAAATTAGGAGACCGCGTTCGTATGCAAGATGGTAAGGCTGTGGGTACCATAGATACCCTTGAGAAAGGAAAAGCCGTAGTAAATTACGGTTTATTCACTACCAATGTAAGTGTGGACCAATTAGAATTGGTAGAACGAAAAAAATAAGCAGATGGAAGCAAAAAAAATTATCCTTTTTGATGGTGTCTGCAACTTATGCAACGGAGCGGTACAATTTATTATTAAACGGGATAAGAAATCTGTATTTAAATTTGCTTCGCTACAAAGCGAAATTGGCAAACAGCTAACAAAAGAGCGTGGAATAGACACGGAATTATTAGATTCCATCATCTTAATAGAACCTGGCATTGCTTATTACAGTAAATCTACCGCTGCCTTGGAGATTATGAAATCTTTTGGTGGTATTTGGAACGCTACCCGCCTATTTACAATACTTCCGGAAGGTTTTAGAGATATCGTATACGATTTTATAGCAAAGAATAGGTATAAATGGTTTGGCAAAAAAAAGGCTTGTATGATTCCTACACCCGAATTAAAATCCCGATTTTTAGATTAACTCACCCAAATACGGTTTTCCCTCATCCGTAACTACCTTATAACTCATTTTTGGTTTTAAAAGCCCTTTGCTAACACTAGGTTTAAGCAACTTTTAAATCACCAATCATGAAAAAACTATCCTCATTCCTATTTTTTATACCAATTGTATTATTATCACAAGAGCGCGAATTGCAATCCGATATTGATTCCGTAACTGTATACCTAAGTGGTGCCCAAGTTCACCGTAACGTTCGTTGTACCTTACAAAAAGGTGCCAATAAGATTAACATTAAAGGGGTATCCGCCGACTTGGATGAAAACACCCTGCAGCTTGCAGGCCTTAAACAGGCATCTATACGGAGTATGAAGTATGAAATTAATTATTTGGACGTGGCAACAAAAAGTCCAGAGGTTGTTTTACTTTCTAAAAAAATAGAACAACTTAAAGAAGATAAAGCCTATCTAGAACACGCCAATCAAGGATTACAGGAAGAGGTAAAAATGATTGAACTAAATAGGCGCATCTCTGGGGATAATGAAAATTTAGACCTTAATCGTTTAAAGGAAATAAGCACCTATTACCGAGAAAGAACACAAGCAATTTATAATGAAATCTATGCGAATGCTAGTAAAACCAAAAAATTAATAGACAGCATTCAACTGCATACTAATGAACTAATTAAACTACAAGGAAGCCCTAAAAAAGCAGTGGGAGAAATTAAACTTATACTAGACACTCCAATTGCGTTAACCACTAATCTCAGTATTTCTTATCAAGTTGAAAAAGCGGGTTGGGTCCCTACTTATGACATTCGTTCTACGGGTATAGACAAACCCTTGCAACTAACATACAAAGCACATGTGTACCAAAATACAGCAGAGGATTGGGAGAATGTAAACCTTACTTTAGCCACCAACAAGCCTAGTAGTAACATTAGTAAGCCAAAATTGGAAACCAAATACCTAAACTTTTCCAGTTCTTATACCAAAAAGTATAATTCTACCACTAGAAAAAATGGTTATAGCTACAATCCTATGGTAAAACAAGTATTTGGAACTATTACAGACCCAGAAGGCGAACCTTTACCTGGCGTATCCATAGTTATAGAAGGTACCAACCAAGGTACTCAAACCGATTTTGACGGAAACTACACCTTAGATGTCCCTAATGGGCGAAGCTTATCCTTTTCCTATATTGGTTTTAAAACCATCGACCTACCCATCTATTCCTCAATTATGAATTTGCAATTAGAAGAAGACGCACAAGCCTTAGATGAGGTTGTAATTACGGGTTATGGCCTTGCTGGCAGAACCGCTGGCGTACAAATAAGGGGAGCTAGTTCTTATTCACAGAAAGTGCACACCCCAGAACCTTTGTACATTATTGACGGAATTCCAGTAGAAGGGTTTACCGAAGGTGATTTGGATGCCAGTGAGATTGCCTCTGTAGAAACCTTAAGAAATGAAAATGCTATGGATTTGTATGGCTCTAGAGCCACAGATGGTGTTATTATCATCAATACCCATAAAAGTAGTACCCAAACCGATGGAAAAAACACTACTTTCCGTATTCCAAAATCGTATACGATTAAAAGCAATATGGAGATAACCTCAGTAGACATCAACCTTTACCAACTAAAAGCTAGCTATCAGTATTTAGCAATACCTGTACTAGATTCCAATGTATTCTTAACGGCTTCTTTTACAGATTGGGAACGGTTTAATCTATTGCCCGGAGAAGCCAACATCTATTTTGATGGACGTTATGAAGGAAAAACTGTAATAGACCCTTACTTAACTAAAAAAGAAATGACAATTTCATTAGGGATAGACCACAACATTCAGGTAGAGCGTAAACAAGAACGCAATTTTAAGTCAAAATCCTTTGCTGGCACCAATAGATTGCTAGATAGGACTTACACTATCACGATAAAAAACAATAAAAATATTCCCATCAATCTCAAATTAATGGACCGTATTCCTTTATCCCAGAATAAAGATATTAAGGTAGATGATGTAGTTACAGGAGATGCCATATATGATGCTAAAAAGGGAATTTTGAGTTGGAACAATTCCTTGGATGCCAAAGCTTCTACAACAAAAGAATTTAGTTTTAGGGTAAAGCACCCCAAGGGTAAATTTATATCACTATAAGCCGAATATATTCAAATTTTGACACGTTAAACAAAATTTATATAAAATTGTTTTTCAATAATTTAAACACCTTTATTTAAATTAAAATTTAAATACTATAAATTGAGTTCATTTTTTGTGGAATTGGATTAAAGTTTACCAGAAAATTGGCGTTACTTGCGATATGAATTCTACAAAAGAAAAGGATCACAAGAGTTGGTTTAAAAGAAAAAGGACATGGATACCCTTATCGGTCATCCTTGTCCTTTTAGCTTTTAGAATAGCGCTACCCTATATTGTTAAAGATTATGTAAACAAAGTGCTGTCTGAGATTCCAGGCTATCATGGTCATGTTGCGGATATAGATATTGCTCTTTACCGTGGCGCTTACCTAATACACGATTTAAAGTTGAACAAAGTAGCTGCCACTTCAGAAGTTCCATTTCTTTCCATTAAAAAATCTGATATTTCCATAGAATGGAGCGCCTTATTTAATGGCAAGGTGGTAAGTGAGCTTACACTCTACCAACCAGAGTTTATCTATGTGTTTGAAGACCAGCAAGCCAAGGGTGTTGACCCCGAAGTAGAAGATTGGACCAAAGCACTCACAGATATTATACCGATTGATATAAACCGTTTACAAATAGCAAACGGAACTGCCGCATTTATAGAACTACAGGCAGACCCAAATATAGATTTACACTTAAAAAACATTGAATTGGTAGCCTACAACTTGCGCAATGTTGTTCAACAAGAACGAAACCTACCTTCTGAGATTCACGCCACGGCCACATCAATTGGGGATGGCGATTTGGAACTGGACGGACGTTTAAATCTTGTGAAACAAATACCGGATATGGATATTTCTTTTGAACTCACAAACGCCAATGCCACTGCTCTTAACGATTTTACCAATCATTACGCTGGTATTGATTTTAACAAGGGCACCTTTGAGGTTTTTGGCGAAATTGCCATTGCAGACGGTTATTTAAAGGGCAGTGTAAAACCAATTTTAACCAACGCTAAGCTACTTGGCAAGGAAGATGGCTTTTTAAATTCCCTTTGGGAAGGTTTTGTGGGATTCTTTAAATTCTTATTTAAAAATCAAAAGCACAACACTCTAGCCACAAAAGTGCCCATAGAAGGTGATTTGAATAATGCTGGAGCTAAAATATGGCCTACCGTAACCAATATTTTTAAAAATGCTTGGATAAAGGCCTATAAAGGCGTTTTAGATAATGATATTAACTTTAAGGACGCGGAAGAAGCAGTAGACAGCAAAGATGAATAAGATAAGCTTAAAACGGCTTATTTTAAATTGTTAAGAATAAAATCTAAGGTGGCATTTGTATTTCTATTCGCATCAAACGAATGGCTTTGATGCGTTATCGGTTTTGCTAAGCCTAATTTTTGCAAATACAAAATTTTATCCTCAAACTCTTGCGCTACCTTTCCCGTTAAAAATACATCAAAACCTTGTTGTTTTTTATAACGCTTATACATTTTACTCAATCCACTTAAATACAATCGGTCTTTGGTAAATCCCCCACCACGGTGCGCTCTTAGGGTAATGTTAAACGCAGCTTCTCTATCTAATTTATATTGTCCATGGATTAAATCAAAAGTGTCTGCAAAACTGTAACCTTTAATTAAACTATCGCTAGCTAAAACTCTATAAGCTAACACCTTTAGTCGCTCTAAAGTTAGAGCGCCACTCATGTATTCACTCAACACCGCCATTCCCTCTTGGGTTTCTACATTTCTAGGCAGGCCATTAGCAAAGATTCGTAAAGGTTGCTCGTTTCCATTAAATGTAGTCACCAAATGCACACCTATTTCATGGTTGGCCAACGTTTCCATTCTATTTTTACTAAACTTTGCATTTCGCTTTAACAATAAACTTTTGTCTCTGTTACGCACCATGGCTTCTGCCGCGATTTGATTGCTAAATTTGATGTGTAACGGAAAACGGTATTGCGACATAAATTCTTCAAAATACGTCTTTGCTTCCAAAGCGGAATAGCAAGAAATCATATCCTCTCGCGGTGCTTCATCTTGAAAATGCAAAATATACCGTGCGTTTTGAACATCTCTTTCCCTTGGTGTGCCATACAAACGAAGGGAATTATAGTAAAACGCTTGCCCCTTTCCAATAGTCTCAATGCACTGTACCATGTTGGCATAGTAATACACAATATCTCGATACATTTTCTGTATCTCTTCGTCCTTAATACGTTCCAAACGTTGTGAAAAGAAAAGTCGCTGCAACTTGTAGGCATCGAATTTTAACTTTGGATACTTAAATTGTGGCTCTTCGGTATATTTTGAACTAAAAAACCGCTGCTTCTCTTTTTCTATATTGGCTGGATTTACATAGCTTAACAACTCGATTTTCCGTACCAATCGGTCTAAATTTAAATCAATATCAAACAAATTAGGATAATCGTTGCGCAACTCCAGTAATTCTTCTACACCAATCATAGGTTATTTTTTTAAATGTCAAATTTATAAAGTCTTTTAATTGAAATAACATTAAATAAAAAAATGCCAGTAAAACCTTGGCTCTACTGACATTTCGTTATGTTTTATTTTGGGTTAAGCTAAATGGCTATTTCACATCCTCATAATTATCATCCCATTCCTTTACATCTGGCTCTCCTAATTTACCAACAGATTTAGCTACCAGCATAGAAACAGTTGCATCTCCCGTAACGTTAACCACGGTTCTACACATATCTAAAGGCCTATCAACAGCAAATATTAAGGCCAAGCCAATTGCTAATTTATCTGAAGGGAAACCAATTGCCTCCAATACAATCACCAACATGACCATTCCTGCCCCAGGTACCGCTGCAGAACCAATGGAGGCCAAAAGTGCGGTGAGTACAATGGTTAATTGATTGGCCAAAGTTAGCTCAAAACCTAATGCCTGAGCTATAAAAACCGCAGCCACCCCTTGATATAAACTTGTACCATCCATATTTATAGTTGCACCTACTGGCAATACAAAACTAGAAACCTCTTTATCTACCCCTATATGCTCCTCTACCCTTTCCATGGTAACTGGTAAGGTTGCCGCACTAGAACTAGTAGAAAAAGCAAGCAATTGAGCTGGACTCATTTGTTGTAAAAACCAGAAAGGATTTTTCTTAGTGATAGTGCCCACCAAAATGGCGTAAAATACAATCATTAAAAACAAACCACCCACTACTACTCCGGCATATTTTAATAGTGCCAACAACAAATCTGGGTCGCTAGAAGAAACCACTACCGCAGCTAACAAAGAAAATACGGCATAAGGAGCAGTAAGCATGATTAAGTCTACCATTTTTAAGACCACATCATTTAACGAATCAAAAAAGTCTTTTAAAGGTTTTGCTTTTTCTTCGCCTATTAATAACATAGAAATTCCAAGGAAAATTGTAAAGAAAATAACTTGTAGCATGGCGCTATTATTCCCCAAGGCATTTATTGCGTTATCCGGTACCATATCTACTAAAAACTGTAACGGACCGCTATCTTTTTGCCTAGATGCCTCCTCTAACTTAGAAGTAACCCCAGAATCGTTGGCATAGGTTTCGGTTAATTTAGCAACTGTTTCTTCAGAAATACCAGCCCCTGGATTTAGCATGTTTACCAAGACCAAGCCAATGGTAATGGCCACAACCGTAGTTAAAATGTATATACCAATTGTTCTTAAACCAATATTTCTAAATTTAGAAATATCCTTTAAATCGGAAATTCCCTTTACCAAAGAGGCAATTATAAGTGGAATGGCGATAAGCTTAAGAAGCTTAACAAATATTGCCCCTAAAGGCTGTATCCAGTCAGATACAATATCTTTTCCCGCAGGAACTTTGGTCATCACAAATCCAAAAACAATACCTAGCAGCATTCCAATAAGTATCTGCCAGTGAAGTTCCAGTTTACGCATATAAAGTTGGTTTAGGCTTGGAAGATACCAATTTGCCTAAAATGCCCCAAATATTGCGGTTTAGATTTTGTTACCCTTTGCCAACAAAGCATAATCTGCCAACACTAATGCCGCCATTGCCTCTACTATAGGCACCGCTCTAGGCACCACACAGGGGTCATGCCTTCCTTTACCTTGCGTAGAGACCTTATTGCCTTCCTTGTCAATGGTGTCGTATCCTTGAAGCACTGTAGCAACCGGTTTAAAGGCCACAGAAAAGTAAATATCCATTCCATTGCTTATGCCACCTTGTATACCTCCACTTTTATTGGTTTTGGTAGTGCCATCTGTATTATACTGGTCATTATGTTCGCTTCCTTTTTGTGTTACACCTTCAAAGCCACTTCCGTATTCAAAACCCTTGACCGCATTTATAGACAACATAGCCTTGCCTAATTCTGCATGGAGTTTATCAAAAACAGGTTCTCCTAATCCAATTGGTACATTTTGAATTACACAAGTAATAACCCCTCCAATGGTATCTCCTTCTTTTTTGATGAATTTGATGTATTCTTCCATTTGGCTAGCCATAGCTGGGTCTGGACAACGAACGGGATTTTTCTCAATCTCAGAAAAATCTAATTGTTGATAAGGTGTTTCCATTTTTAAATCCCCAACCTGACTAACAAAGGCATTAATTTTTATGTCTTTTAAGAATTGCTTGGCAACAGCACCTGCAACTACCCTACTTGCCGTTTCCCTGGCAGAAGAACGCCCACCACCGCGATAATCCCTGAAACCATATTTATGGTCATACACATAATCTGCATGGCTAGGACGGTAAGAGTCTTTAATATGCGAATAATCTTTAGACTTTTGATTGGTATTGTGGATAGCAAAACCGATAGGCGTACCGGTAGTTTTTCCTTCAAAGACACCAGAATAAATTTCTACGGTATCTGGTTCTTTACGTTGTGTAACAATGGCAGATTGCCCCGGTTTTCTGCGGTTTAATTCCTCTTGTATTGCTTTTTCGTCCAATTCAATACCAGCAGGGCATCCATCTATAATACCACCAAGGGCCCTACCATGGGATTCTCCAAAAGTTGTTACTCTAAATAAGGTTCCAAAAGAATTTCCGGCCATTGTCTAAAAATTAAGCGGTAAAGGTAATTTTTATCAGTCTTTTAAAAAAGAGAAACAGCACTTAAAGATTTGGCAACATGTAAATACCAGTCATGACATTAATTTAACGCAATTCTCATATATACTTCATTTTAAAGTAATATTAAGTTTATTCCTACACGTTTAATTTGCAGTTAAACTTTTATACTTTGAAAAAGAGGAAGATTGAAATAGCCGTTATTTCTGATGTACATTTAGGAACTTACGGTTGCCACGCCGATGAACTAATAACCTACCTAAACAGCATTAAGCCCAAAAAGCTTATTTTAAATGGTGATATTATAGACATCTGGCAGTTTAAAAAACGGTACTTTCCATCAGCACATTTAAAGGTTTTAAGAAAAATAATAGGAATGGCTTCTAAAGGTACAGAAGTCTATTACATTACAGGCAACCATGATGAAATGTTGCGAAAGTTTGCCCCCACAGCTATGGGAAACTTTAATATCGTGAATAAAATGGTTTTAAATCTAGATGGTAAAAAGGCATGGATTTTTCATGGCGATGTTTTTGATATCTCTATTCAAAAAGCAAAATGGTTGGCCAAATTAGGTGGTTGGGGGTATGACTTGCTTATATTGATGAACAGCTTTGTAAACTGGTGTTTAAATAAAGTTGGAAGGGAAAAATATTCACTTTCTAAAAAAATAAAAAATAGTGTAAAAGGTGCTGTAAAATATATCAATAATTTTGAACAGACCGCTGCAGAATTAGCCATTGAAAATGGGTACGATTATGTTATCTGCGGACATATACACCAGCCTAAAAAAGAAATAGTAGAAACCAAACAAGGCAGCACTACCTATTTAAATTCTGGGGATTGGGTAGAAAATCTAACCGCATTGGAATACTCCTTTAAACGTTGGCGTATATACCATTACAGCCATGATAAGTTATCTCCTTTCTTTGTAGATGAAGACCTAAAAGAGATGGATATGAACGAGCTTATTGCATCAATTACCGAACAAGCCGAAGAAAACGGCTATAACTACCCGGAAAACCCAACTAACCCTAAAGGTTCAGATGACGATTTATTAGATAACCAAGGCCTCTTTAAGGATGGTGATGGGATGTAACGCTTCCCTTCCGGTACCATCTTTAATTTGATGCCTACAACTGGTACCATTGGCTGCAATTATAGTTTCAGAAGACGCCTTTCTTACCGCTGGAAACAATTTTAGCTCACCTACTTTCATACTTATTGCATAATGTTCCTTCTCATACCCAAAAGAACCAGCCATTCCACAACAGCCAGATGCGATAATGGTTACGGAATAGTTTTCTGGTAGGTTTAAAATATCAAAAGTTACCTTTTGGTTAGATAGTGATTTTTGATGGCAATGCCCATGCATTTTAACCGTACGCTTTTCTTTGGTAAATACATCTGAAGACAAACTACCGTTTTGCAATTCTAATGCCAAAAACTCTTCTACAATAAAACTGTTTTTAGCTAATTTTAAAACCTCATCCTTATCTTTAACCAAACGCTTATACTCATCTCTAAATGAAAGTATTGAAGACGGCTCTATTCCAAGAACCGGGATATTTTTAGTAACAACAGGCATTAAAGCCTTGGTATTTTTCTCTGCCAATTCCTTTGCCTGCTTTAGAAATCCTTTAGACAAATAAGTACGTCCACTATCGCCATAAAACAGTTCTAATTGATAACCTAATTTAGTTAACATTGTAATTGCATCTTTCCCTACAGTAACATCTAAGTATTTGGTAAACTCATCTATGAACAAAACCACTTTTTTTCCTTCAGGATTTTGTGGTTGTTTAGCCAGAAAAGCATCAAAATTAAAACGATATACTGGTGGCAACTGACGTTCTTGGGCTACTCCAGAAACGGATTTAATCAACGAGCCTAGCGGTGATTTATACACAGTATTCACCAAACCTGATATTCTACTATTAGTTGCGTTTATTTTGGTATTGTGGGCAAATAATTTGGAACGTAACGTATAACCGTTGGTTTCTTGGTATTGAAACTGAAATTCAGACTTTAATGTTGCAATATCCACATTACTTGGGCATTCGCTAGAACAAGCTTTACAGCTTAAACACAGGTCAAAAACCGCTTTAAGCTCCTTATGATCAAACTTGTTAGGTTTTTCGGATTGTGTTAAAAATTCACGCAAAACATTGGCCCTGCCCCTTGTGGTATCTTTTTCTTGCTTGGTTGCATGAAAACTAGGGCACATGGCACCCTTCATCTGTTCTGTTTTTCTACAATCTCCACTACCGTTGCATTTTTCTGCGGCCCTTAAAATACCTTGGCTATCAGAAAAATCCATAAAGGTTTCAATAGTTGGTTCTTTACGGTCTACTTGGTAGCGTAAAGACTGATCCATAGGATACGCATCTACTATTTTACCGGGATTTAAAATGCCATTAGGGTCAAAGTAAGATTTAACCCTACGTAATAGTTCATAATTCTTTTCACCTATCATTAACGGGATAAACTCTGCACGTACTATTCCGTCTCCGTGTTCACCACTAAAACTGCCATTATATTTTTTGGTTAAATGGGCAACATCTGTGGTAATTTGCCTAAACAGTTTTACATCCTTAGACTGTTTTAAATCTAGAATAGGCCTTAGATGAAGCTCTCCTGCCCCAGCGTGTGCATAATAAACGGCTCTTTGGTCATAATTTGCCATTATTTGTGAAAACTCTAATATGAAAGCTTTCAAATCTTCCAAGGCAACTGCGGTATCTTCTATACAAGCCACCGCTTTTTTATCACCTACCATATTTCCCAAAAGGCCTAAGCCCGCCTTTCTAAGCTCAATTGCCTTTTGTATATCTACCCCATACAAAACCGGTTGGGCATAACTTAAACCCGATTTTGAAATGGATTCTTGCAATGCCGCTACTTGCTGTTCTAGTGCTTCTTTGGTATGCGCCCTAAGTTCTAGCATTAATATGGCTTCTGGATCTCCTTGCACAAAAAAACGATTAGCTAATTGTTGACGGTTGTTTTTGGTACAATCCAAAATAACCTTATCCATCATTTCGCATAGATGTAAACTATGGTCCATTACAGGAACAACATCAGATAAACAAGCCTCTAGGCTTTTGTAGTGGGTACAAACCATAGCGGCAAATGTTGGTGGTAAATCGTCTAATTGTACGGTTATTTCCGTTGTAAAAGCCAATGTTCCTTCACTACCCACCAATAATTTAGAAAGATTTATTTTGGAATCACCCTTACCAAACACCTCGTTATCTAGCAGTTCATCTACCGCATATCCCGTGCTCCTTCTATGGATATTGGGATTTGGAAATTCCCTTTTTATTTCTTTTTGGGTGTCCTCATTACTTAGCTCATTGTACAAATTGGCATAAACAGCACCTTCCAATGTCTTTTTTTGGGTTTTCACCAAAAAGTCATTCCTATCTAATTCTTCAAAAACAGCTTCGCTACCATCAGACAAAATGGTTCTTAATTTTACCACCTTATCCCTGGTTACGCCATATTGGATGGAGGTTGTTCCACTAGAGTTATTGCCTACCATACCACCAATCATACAACGGTTAGAAGTAGATGTATTAGGACCAAAAAACAGCCCCATTGGTTTTAAATATAGATTCAATTCATCTCTTACCACTCCGGGTTGTAACGTAACTTGTTTCTTTTTCTCGTCTACAGAAATTATTTGATTAAAATATCTAGAAGTATCTACTACAATACCATCACCAACACATTGCCCCGCTAAAGAAGTACCTGCCGTTCTAGGTATTAAACCTATCTTATTTTCTTTTGCAAACTGTAACAGTTTCTTTAAATCATTATCATTTTTAGGAAAAGCTACCGCTTTCGGTAGTTTTCTGTATACAGATGCATCTGTGGCATATAACGTTCTAATTAGTGCATCATACTGAAAATCACCCTCAAAGGCGTCAGCAAATTTTTTTAAGATAATTTTATCCAAATTGGAACAATTTTTGGTCCGTTAGACTTGTTTTATACGAATGGCTAAGGTAAAGCTATTTTATATTTTAAACTTAAAGAGAAACCTATGAGAATTACCACATTTTTTATTGCGTTGTTTGCAATTGCAACAACAGCAGTTAATGCACAAAGCATTTCTGAACACACATTAGGGTTGCGACTGGGAGATAGCGATGGATTTGGTGCTGAAATTTCTTATCAGAAATCTATTGGCCGTACCAATAGAGCGGAATTTAACCTAGGTTGG
Organism: Croceivirga sp. ABH4_376; assembly: GCF_056160685.1. Classification (NCBI taxonomy): domain Bacteria; kingdom Pseudomonadati; phylum Bacteroidota; class Flavobacteriia; order Flavobacteriales; family Flavobacteriaceae; genus Croceivirga; species Croceivirga sp. ABH4_376. The sequence continues at coordinate 388,181 of NZ_JBSWXQ010000002.1, forward strand.
CGAGATAGCCGTGAGTATGATGCGTTTAAATTAGCCGGTGTTTACCAATGGGTGCACAATCTAGATGGCGGTTTTAACTGGTACTACGGTGTAGGTGGTGGACTTGGAAATTCTGATTACGAGCCAATACCAGATAGAGACCGTGATGATGGATTATTTGTGTTTGCAGCCGGTAACTTAGGTATAGAATATGATTTTGATATTCCACTTTTAATTTCCTTGGATATTAGACCAGAGATAGGATTGGTTGGTTTTAACGAATTTGACAACGATTTTTTATTTGATATAGCATTGGGCCTACGTTACCAATTTTAGATTTTAAAAATTACGTTAAAAATAGAAAGTGCCTTTAGGGGCACTTTTTTTATGCAGTGGTTTGTGTACCTTTAGCCAAAATTAAATATTCACATGAGAAAAATCCTATCTATTTTTTCCTTAGGACTTTTAGTATTTTCCTGTTCTACCACACCAGAAGGCTACACCATAAACGGTACACTTACTGGAGAAGTAAAAAACGGAACACAAGTATTTTTAAAAACTACAGACTCTTTAATGAGGGGGCTAGTAGAAATTGATACGGCAACTGTAGAAAATGGCACTTTTACCTTTACAGGTATGGTAGACAGCCCGCAAATGCATTATCTGTTCTTTGACGGATTAAGAGGAAATACCCCTATAATACTAGAAAACGGCGCTATTTCTTTTGAAGCACAAAAAGACAGTTTGGGTTATGCCGATGTAAGTGGTACTGAACAAAATGAGATTTTTATGAAGTACATGGCCGAATCCCGAAAAATGGGTGAAATGAGCCAGTCCATGAACGAAGAATTCAAAAAGGCGAATGCCGCTAGGGATACTGCTGTTATAAAATCACTACGCGAAGAATACATGGAGCTACAGGAGAAGGCCAAATCTTTTGAGCTAGATTTTGTAAAAGCGAATCCGAATGGATTGATAAGTGCCTTAATTTTAGATAAATTATTAAGCACAAAAACACTTCCTGTTTCTGAAATAGAAGAAATGTACAACGCTTTATCCCCAGAAATAAAAGCAACCAGACCTGGAAAACGAATTGGTAAACAATTAGAAGTAGAAAAAACTACAGCCATTGGTTCCAAAGCACCCAACTTTAGTGGTCCAACCCCAGATGGTAGTGAACTAGCTTTTAATCAGGTAAAGGGTAAGCTTACCCTTATAGACTTTTGGGCCGGTTGGTGTAGGCCTTGCCGAATGGAAAATCCTAACATTGTTGCGGTTTACAACAAATACAAGGACAAAGGTTTTAATGTAGTTGGTGTTTCTTTGGACCAAAAGAAAGAAATGTGGCTACAGGCTATTGAGGACGATGGCTTGGAATGGAACCATGTATCTAACTTGCAACGCTTTCAGGACCCTATAGCGCAGGCTTATAATATTAATGCCATACCTGCTGCATTTTTGGTGGATGAAAATGGGATAATTGTTGCTAAAAACTTGCGAGGATCCGCTTTAGAAGAAAAGGTTGCGGAACTTTTGAATTAAATTCTGAATTCTTAATAAAATAAAAACCCCGCAGAAAGTTATTTCTAGCGGGGTTTCTCATTCTCATCTAGTCTATTTTAGAACTTATTGTTCATATCTTCAAAATCTCCTGTTACGGATGCATCTTCTTCAATGGTGACATTTCCAGTAACATATGCTCGGTTTGTATCACCTAAAAACTCCAATTTTGCTCCTTTCTTTAGGGTAAGGTTTCCGTATACCGCAAAATCGCCTTCTACACGCAAGGTGGCATTTTCTTCTACCACTACATCCTTTCTACTGTTATTTCTTCCTACTATAAAAGTTCCTCGCATATCCAATGCGCCTTCAACATCTACTTTTACATCGTTCCTAACGGTCCATGAGCCACACAATAACAATGTTCCTTCTACGGTTACACTGTTAAATCGTTTAGACCCATTATAGCGTAAATTTTGGTTGCTGGCTACGTTTAAGGTTGAGCTACCAGAATATCTAGAGGTATCGGTACAAGCTTCTTCTAGACTTTGAGCAGGCTTGTTCATCTTAATAATTTGCAAACCACCTCTACCCGATGCCGCAAAAATATAATCGTCCTTAGTCTCTACATAATTAATACTCCCATCCAAAGCAATGATACCAACAACATCTACTCCATTTTCTTCTTCGGACAAGCAAAGGCCAGCACCACCATTCGCCATTAACAACACATTATCGTTAAAAGCTGCAGCGTTAGTTACCACATCACCCACTTCAACACTCTCTGGACTAATTGGTATGGCTACTCGTTCTACCAAATTGCCGGTAAGGGAATTATACACACCTGCACCGTTTTCTCCTTCTGCAACTACAATTAAATCGCCATAATAATCTAAGGTACGTTTGTCTGCCTCTCTAAAATCTCCAGAAATAGCGATTGTACTTACTTCGGCAAAATCAGCATTAAGAATACGAACACCATAACTGGCATCTAATAGTGCATATTGGCTTCCATTATACGCTAAAGAACGTAAATCTTCAAAAGCAGCTTCCTTAACAATAGCCAAATCTGCTTTGTTATATTCACGTAAATACCCTTCTTTACCAGATGTTACTATAACACTGTTAGGTTGTATCAACACATCCGTAGCGTTATAACCTTCCTGAAATGCATAGGATATACCAGCGTCTAGGTTAAATTTGTTATTACTGACTTGAATTTTTGCTAAAAATGAATTTGCGGTAGCGGTAGCAGATTGTTCCGCATCTACACCTCCTGCCACATAAACAAAACCATTGTCATACTTTATAGCATTAATATCTGCATTGGTATAATACAATCTAGAGGTAACCCTAGGTTGATAAGGGTCTCCTACGTATATTATATCTAAGGCACCTGCATAATCATCTTGTGCCGTATTATAAGACACATACACATAATCATCTACTAAATGTATATGTGAGGCAGTTAAATTTTCCGCACCCGCATAAGATGGTGGGGTAACTTGTGCAACTAAAGATAAAGGATAGTCACCGGCTTGTTCTTCTCCTTCCCTTGCGTATTTTCCAGAATTGGAACTTTCTGCATAGATATCTAAAACACCGCTAGACTCAAAATCGATACTGTTTTCTAGAACAGTAGCACTAGTTTCAAGACTTACATTATCGTTAGTCTCTTCATAAACTGTAGTAGAATCACTACAGGAAATTACAACTGCAGCCAAAACTGCAAGGGGAAATAGTAATTTTCCTTTCATAACATGTAGGTTAAATTAAGATTTGGTCAAATTTGAACGTGCAATTTGTTAAATTATTTCAATAACAAATTCTGTTTTCGATGAAATACGCCTAAAGTATAGGTAGATGGCTTAAAAGTATCGGTAAATAAAATCCTAAATTTTACCCGTTTTAGTCAAAACAAATAAGATGACTATTGGTATTGCCAACAGAAATACCATTAATGGGTCTGTTGTTAAAAGACTTGGTCTAAACAACAAAGTTGTAGCATAACCCCCTATGGCTCCGCCAAAATGAGCCGTATGACCAATATTTCCCAACCTACTTTTCATCCCATAAATGGAATAAAGCAAATAAGCTATTCCAAAAATATAAGCAGGCAAGGGTATCGGTATAAATAACAAACCCAACTGCATATTAGGTTGTAATAAAATTGCAGCATATAAAATTCCTGTAACTGCCCCACTAGCTCCAACAGCACTATAATACGTTTCGTTCTTATGAAAATACAATGCCAATAAACTACCGGCCAACAAACTAATTACATAAACAATAAAAAACTTAGACGGCCCAAACCAAGCTATTACAACATCTGCAAAAAAATACAGGGTAAACATGTTAAAAAACAAATGTGCAATGTCTACATGTAAAAAACCAGAGGTGAACATGCGTTCTTTTTGACCGGCTTGTATAGCACCAATTTGAAACTTGTAGCGATCAAAAAACAATTGGTCTTTAAACCCTCTAAGAGACACCAATACATTGGCCGCTATTATAGCAATTGTTGCAATGTGCAAATTGAGCATAGTTCTAGGCTTTGGGTCAAATATAGCTATATTTGTGCATTCTTATTTTGTATGCAATTACTGATTTTTATTATTGCCTATCCCTGGATATGGCTGGTTTCTAGGTTACCCTTTAGAGCACTATATGCACTATCGGATTTTGTGTTTTTTCTTCTTTTTTATGTGATTGGTTATCGTAAAAAAGTAGTCTTCAATAATTTACAATTGGTTTTCCCAGAAAAGCCAAAAGAAGAACTGTTGGTCTTACAAAAAAAATTCTATAAACATATGTGCGATATGTTTTTAGAAATGATTAAAACCATGGCTTTGAGCAAAGCCGAAGTTAAGAAACGGTATGCTGTACAAAATATTGAATTGATCAATAAATTGGAAAAAGACCGAAGCGTACTAGTAGTTTGTGCACATTATGCCAATTGGGAATGGAACGTTAGTATTAACAATTATGTAAAAGCAAAAGGTTATGCCGTTTACCAGCCCGTGTCTAACAAGTATTTTGACAATTTTGTTAAAAATGTCCGCGCCAAATGGAACACAACGCTTATTACGCAAAACCAGACCGTAAAAACAGTTGTAAGGGACAAAAGAGATGGAATTAAAGGGGTTTTTGGAATGGTAAGTGATCAATCTCCCCAAGCGCATAAAGCACAATATTGGACAGACTTTATGGGTATTACCGTTCCTATTTTTAACGGAGCAGAAGTAATGGCCAGAAAATTAGACCTGTCTGTTGTATTCTTAAAAGTAAGTAAGGTTAAAAGAGGCTATTACAAAGCAGAATTTATTCCCATAGCTGAAAGTGGTAAAGAAACGCCTGAAAACTACATAACGGATACGTTTTTAAGACTAACGGAGCAACAAATAAAGGAACAACCGGAATACTACTTCTGGACCCACAAGCGCTGGAAGCATAGAAACAAGCAACCTGCACATTTTGCCAAAGTATCATAAAAAAAGCCCCATTTAAGGGGCTTTTTTAATTTATATACCGGCAATGGATTTTATCTCCGATATTATTTTGTCTGCCAACCCATCTGCTTCGGCCTGACTTTTTGCTTCGGTATACACACGGATGATAGGTTCCGTGTTAGATTTTCTCAAATGCACCCAATTCTCGGCAAAATCAATTTTTACTCCATCTACATTGGAGATTTCTTCACCTTGATATTTTTCAAACATAGCCTTTAATAAACCATCTACGTCTAATTCTGGGGTTAACTCAATCTTTTTCTTACTCATAAAATAACTAGGGTAACTAGCTCGTAATTCTGCAACCGTGCCTCCCCTTTCTGCCATTAACATTAAAAATAATGCCGTACCTACCAAAGCATCCCTACCATAATGACTTTCAGGATAAATAATACCACCGTTGCCTTCGCCACCAATAATTGCCTTGTTTTCTTTCATTTTGGTGACCACGTTAACCTCGCCCACCGCAGCAGCCTCATAACTACCGCCATGTTTTAGTGTAACGTCTCTTAATGCCCTAGAAGAAGATAAGTTAGAAACCGTACTACCCGGTGTTTTACCTAAAACATAATCCGCACAGGCTACCAAGGTGTATTCCTCGCCAAACATTTCCCCGTCATTGCTTATAAATGCCAAACGGTCTACATCTGGGTCTACAACAATACCAAAATCGGCTTGTTCTTCTACCACTTTTTTACAAATATCTCCAAGATGTTCTTTTAAAGGCTCTGGATTGTGTGGGAAATGTCCCGTAGGTTCGCAATATAATTTTACCACTTCTACATCTAAAGCTTCCAGTAACTTAGGTATGGCAATACCACCAGTAGAATTTACCCCGTCTACCACTACCTTAAACTTTTTGGCTTTTATAACCGCTGCATCAACCAAAGAAAGATTTAATACTTCATCTACATGAATATCAAAATAAGCGTCGTTTTTGGTTACCGTTCCTAAGTCATCAACGGATGCAAAATCAAAATCATCCGCTTCTGCAATTGCAAGTATTTTAGCTCCTTCTTCTGCATTTAAAAACTCACCTTTTTCATTTAATAACTTTAGGGCATTCCATTGTTTTGGATTATGACTGGCCGTTAAAATAATACCACCATCGGCTTTTTCTAAAGGCACGGCTAGCTCTACGGTTGGTGTAGTGCTTAAATCCAGGTCTATGATATCTATTCCCAAACCTACTAGTGTTGAAACCACTAGATTCTGAATCATTTCCCCAGAAAGTCTAGCGTCTCTACCAATTACAACGGTTAGTTTTTCTTTTCCAGAATAGTCTTTTAACCAAGTACCATAGGCAGCGGCAAATTTTACCGCATCTATGGGTGTTAAATTATTGTTTGTAGAACCACCTATAGTTCCTCTTATGCCAGATATAGATTTTATTAATGTCATTTGTTAAGAAAGTTTGTGCAAATATAAAATGATGTTACGTAGTTCGTGTTTCTTCTTTGTAAATTCGGTTGTTGATCATATAAAACAGTTCTATGAACTTTTTGGCCCATGTTTACTTATCGTTTAACCATCCAGAAATTACCATTGGTAACTTTATTGCAGACCAAATACGGGCAAATAAATACAAGCACCTACCTATTAACATCCAAAAAGGAATTGTATTGCATAGGGCTATTGACACCTTTACAGATAGCCACCCTACACCAAAAAAAAGCAGTAAACGATTGCATAAGAATTACGGGCATTATAGCAGGGTAATTGTAGATATCTATTATGATCATTTTTTAGCTAAAAATTGGACTAATTACAGCAACACACCTTTAGATACGTTTGTAGATGATTTTTATGGGCTTTTACAGGATAATTACGAAATACTCCCAAAAAGCACACAACGGATGATGCCTTATATGATAGCCGATAATTGGTTATTAAACTATAATAACTTGGATGGTATTGCTAGGGTTTTAAATGGTATGAACAAACGTACCAAGAACAAAAGTAAGATGAACCTAGCCATAACGGATCTACAAACCCACTATACTGTTTTTGAAACGGAGTTTATAAGTTTTTTCAATGAATTGATTACCTTTTCAAAAAATAAATACAACCAATTATGCCAAGATTAATTGCTATACTCCTACTTAGTATTGTATTCCATGCTTGTAAAACTTCACCTAAGCAAGTAGCACCTACCGGATTAGTGGTAGAAAATGCTATGGTAGTAGCCGCAAGGGAAGAAGCCGCACAGATAGGGGTAGAAATTATGCAAAAAGGAGGAAATGCTTTTGACGCCATGGTTGCTACTGAAATGGCGTTGGCCATAGCCTATCCGTTTGCGGGTAATTTAGGAGGTGGCGGTTTTATGGTCTATAGAAAAGCAGATGGTAGTGTTGGGGCTTTGGATTACAGGGAAAAAGCGCCTTTAGCTGCCCATAAAGACATGTATTTGGATTCTTTAGGTAATGTTATACCAGATATGAGCACTGTTGGGGCTACCGCCGTAGGTGTTCCAGGTACAGTGGCTGGGGTAATTGCGGCCCATGATAAATTTGGCAAACTATCTTTAAAAGAGATTTTTGACCCCGTAATAGCATTAGCCCAAAAGGGGGTTATAGTAACCGAAAAACAAGCCAAACGTTTAGAAAACACCCGAGAAAAGTTTATTTCCGTTAATGGAGATAGTACCAAGTTTGCTACAATTTTTAAAGTAGGCGATACTATTAAATATCCAGCTTTAGCAACTACGCTTACAAAAATTAAGAACGAAGGTAAAGCCGGTTTTTATAAAGGTGAAGTTGCTGAAAAGTTAGCCAGCTTTATCCAAAGTAAAGGGGGGTATATAACCACAGAAGATTTAGCCAAATATGAAGCCAAGTGGCGCAACCCTATAGTTTTTGATTACAAAGACCTTAAAATCATAAGCATGAGTCCGCCAAGTAGTGGAGGAATTACCATGAACCAGATTTTTAAAATGATGGAAGACCATGATATTAAGGCCTATGGCCATAATTCTATAAAAAACATTCAGTTGTTTACAGAAGCTGCTAGAAGAGCTTATGCCGATCGCAATTATTTTTTAGGTGATCCGGATTTTGTAACCATTCCAACACAAGAAATGACTTCTAAAAATTACCTAAAAAAACGAATGGCCAGTTTTTCATTTGATAAGGCTACCCCATCAGATAGTATTTCAAGAGGTAATATTGAGATTATTGAAAGTGATGAGACCACCCACTACTCTATTGTAGATACGGAAGGAAACGCAGTTTCTGTAACTACAACTTTGAACGGTGCTTACGGATCCAAATTATATTCAGATGAATTGGGTTTTTTCTTTAACAATGAAATGGACGATTTTAGCGCTAAGCCAGGCATACCAAATATGTTTGGCCTAATAGGCGCAGAAGCAAATAGTATAGCGCCCGAAAAAAGAATGCTAAGTAGTATGACCCCTACTATTGTAGAAAAAGATGGCAACCTATATATGGTTGTAGGCACTCCCGGAGGTTCTACCATTATAACCGCGGTAGCGCAAACCATTTTAAATGTATACGAACACGAGCTTAGCATGCAAGCAGCCGTTAATGCCCCAAGATTTCACCATCAGTGGTTACCAGATATGATTATGTTTGAAGAAGAAGGGTTTTCTAACGATTTAAAAGACCAATTAAAATCAAAAGGATATTCCATTCTAGAAGGCAGAACACGAATTATTGGAAAAGTAGATGCCATAAGGGTTTTACCAGATGGTAAGCTAGAAGGTGGCGCGGATAAAAGAGGTGACGATAAAGCAGTTGGTTTTTAAATAGAAACGCTAAAAATCAAAAGATTGGATTTTCTTATTACCGTGGATTAATGAATTTACATTTTCCTTTTTATGATTGTTAAAATTTTATATTTGTAACAATTTATAAACTTCATGTTATGATATTTAACAAAGACGTTGCGTTAGATGGGATTTTAGAGGCCCTTTTTACCCCATACAAAAAAAGTGTCCCTGATGTAGACCGGATTGTTACGGCCATGTTGAATCAGGGAATCATTAATAAAGAAGAAGACATATTAAACGACCACATTGCCTTTAGAACGATGGGCGTTCCTAATCTAGGAATAGCTTCTTTTGAAAAAATTTTCCTATTCCATGGTTATAAAAAAATGGAGCCTTATTATTTTGAACAGAAAAAGTTAGATGCATTTTGGTATGCACCACCAAGTCCAGAATATCCAAGAATATTCATTAGTGAACTTCGGGTAAAAGACCTTTCAAAAGAAACACAAGCCATAATTCATAAATACACAGACGCGGTTACTAAAGACCCTATTGATGCTATTGATTTGAATGATGTTAAAGCCGTGGGTGACTTTTTCTATAAGCCACTGTGGGAACTACCCACTTTAGAAGACTACAATACCTTGGCCAAAGAAAGTGAATATGCAGCTTGGGTTATTTACAATAGATATTACCTAAATCATTATACGATTAGTGTTCATGCCCTACCTGCACCCTATAACCACCTTACCACCTTTAATACATTTCTAGAGGATAATGGAATAGTTTTAAATGATTCCGGCTCAAAAATTAAAATTAGTGCAGATGGTTTACTTAAACAAAGTAGCTCTGTAGCTAAAATGATACCGGCAACTTTTGCAAATGGTACTACCAAAGAAATAAGTGGTAGTTATGTAGAGTTTGCAGAACGGCTACCTTTACCAAAATTTGCCCATTTGCCGGCAGAAGAATTAACCACCGCTATGCGTAGGGAAGGATTTGAAGCCGCTAATGCCGACAAGATTTTTGAGAGTACATACAGCGAACAAACCAACAAATCTTAATCCAATACGCTATTTTAGCAAGAAAGAAGATGCGTAAATTTTTAAAATGGACCGGTGTTTTACTTATAGCGATACTCCTCGTTTTAGGCATTGCAGGCTTAATATTGCATGAGAAACGGCCAACGGTTAATCCCACCAAAGAGGCTGATGTTTTGGCGCAGGAAATGTTAAGGAGGCTTAACTACACTGCATATAAAAACACGCGCCATTTAGAATGGAGTTTCCAAAATGGAAAAAACCTGTATAAATGGGATAAAGAAATGGGGTTTGTACAAATGCAAATGGGGAACACCAAACTTTTGCTAAACCTAAGTTTTCCTGAAAAATCAAAAGTCCTTGCTCCCAAAAATCTTCAAAAGAAAGAAAAACAAGAACTTATAACAAAAGGTATAGTCAATTTTAATAACGATTCCTTTTGGTTGGTAGCTCCTTACAAAGTTTTAGATAAAGGTACAAAGCGCACATTGGTAGATTTAGAAGATGGTACCAAAGGTCTTATGGTTACCTATATGGAAGGCGGTTCTACACCAGGTGACAGTTATTTATGGATTTTAGATGAAAATGGATTTCCCAACAGTTTCAAGATGTGGGTAAGCATCATCCCCATAGGCGGCCTAGAAGCCACCTGGGACGATTGGCTTGTTACCGAAAGTGGGGCCTTTTTACCTAAGGTTCACAAGTTAGGGCCATTTAATCTAAATATGGGAAACGTTGCTGGGCACAACTAAACCTTATTTTCGCCATATTTGTAGTATGATGAAGCATGTGTTTAAATTAGGGTTTATTTTATTGCTTTTGATAAGTCTTATCAATTGCGATATACCAGTTAGAGAAGAAGAGCCAAAACGGACAGACCTATCAGATGAACCTGTAGCTCAATTACCAGCAGATAGCCTTAAAATAAATGGAAAGACTTATTTATCGGTCTATTCAGAGGTCTACAGCTACTCAGAACATACTACGCATAATTTAACTTCTACTATAAGCTTAAGAAATAGAGACGCTAAAAATCCCGTATATATTAAAAAGGCAACATTTTATGACACTAAGGGAAAAGCATTACACGAGTATGTATCCAATCCTTTTGCCCTAGAGCCAATGGAAACCGTACACATTGTAATCAATGAAAAAGATAAAGAAGGAGGTACCGGTGCCAATTTTATTTTTGAATGGACTACAAAACAAAATACCGTTTCACCTTTGTTTGAAGCGGTCATGATTTCTACCCAAGGCCAACAAGGACTTTCTTTTGTAACCTATGGCCAGCCTATTAATTAAGTAGTTCCCCGTCCTACTTGTCGTTTCAATTCCTCCATAGACTCTTGCAGTTGGCGTAATAACCCACGGTCTGATGTAGCATCTACATTAAAAGTAAGTTTACTGCTAACCTCCCAAATTTCTTGTATTTGAAAAGGTTTTATTTCATAAGGCGGATAAGCTTCATTTAAGGATATTAAGGTGATGTTATTAGAATTTGGCCTTTTTTCTATTTTCTTTACCATTACCGAATCATGCAAGACTACCACATACATTTTATTGGCACTTACATAATCTATGTGTTCTATGGCCTTCGCCAATACCCATTCTCCAGGTCTTAAATTGGGCAACATACTATCTCCTTCAACTTGAAACCCTCTATAGGTAGCATTTCTAAATTCCGGAATTGGTAAATCAAAAGCAGGTAGTTGTTGGTACCAGCTCGTATCTTGAATATTTTGAGGATAACCTGCAGCGGCTTTGACATTAACCAATACCATGTTATCCTGTTCAGAATTATCTACCGTTACCACTTTTGGTATTACGCTTACCTTATTGGTATCCAAATACTTGCTTTCACTATCCCCATATAACCAAAGCGGATTTATTTTAAACTGGCGTAAAAGTTCTGCTACTACTTTTCCAGATAGTTTGGTACGCCCTCTCTCAATATCCGCGGTAGTATTTTTAACACCTATCATAGCTGCAAATTCTGCTTGGGTGTAGCCTAAATCGCGCCTTAATTCTACAAAGCGTTTTAAGGTAAGTTCATTTTCCATATCCAAATATACTAGATTAGGAATATTTCCAAAAATAAATTTGGATATTTTCCATTATTTGGAATTTTTCCATAATTTTGGATAAAAACCTAAAGCTGTGAATTTTGAACGTATTAAGGAGAAACTAAACATCCTTGCCGATGCTGCAAAATATGATGTTTCATGTGCCAGCAGCGGCAGCAATAGAAAAAATGCCAATAAGGGACTTGGAAATAGTACAGGAACGGGCATTTGCCATAGTTATACCGAGGATGGCCGATGTGTTTCACTTTTAAAAATACTCTTAACCAATCATTGTATTTATGACTGTGCTTACTGTGTTACGCGAAAAAGCAACGATGTAAAACGTGCTGCCTTTAAAATACAAGAAGTGGTAGACCTTACTATTAATTTTTATCGCAGAAATTATATAGAAGGTCTTTTTTTAAGCTCTGGAATATTCAAAAGTCCGGACTACACTATGGAACGATTGGTTCAAGTAGCTAAAAAATTACGGTTAGAAGAAAAATTCAATGGCTACATTCATTTAAAATCCATTCCCGGTTGTAGTGATGAATTAATGTATGAGGCTGGTCTGTATGCTGACCGTTTATCGGTTAATATTGAAGTACCCACTATCTCTGGCCTTAAATTATTGGCCCCAGAGAAAAAGCACGAAGATTTTACCAAACCCATGCTTAAGGTTAAGAACGAACTTATCCGTTTTAATAATGAAAGAAAAATAATAAAAAGCACCCCAAAATACGCCCCTGCAGGGCAAAGCACCCAAATGATTGTTGGCGCCACGGGAGAAACAGATAAAGACATCATGTATTCTGCTACTTATTATTACAAGCAATTTCACATGAAGCGGGTTTACTATTCTGGCTATGTACCTGTAATCCAAGACAAACGTTTGCCCAGTGTTACAAGTCAGGTGCCCATGTTAAGGGAAAACCGTTTGTACCAGACCGATTGGTTATTGCGGTTTTACGGTTTTTCTGTTACCGAAATTCTGGATAAAAACCACCCTAATTTAGACCCAGACATAGACCCAAAATTATCTTGGGCCTTAAGAAACCTGCATCTGTTCCCGGTAGATATTAATTTAGCGGAGAAACATATGTTGTTACGTATTCCAGGGTTGGGGGTAAAATCCGCCCATAAAATCTTACAAGCCAGAAAATACAGAAATTTAAATTGGGAGCACCTTAAAAAACTTGGTGTTGCCCTTAACAGAGCCCAATATTTTATTCGTTGCACGGCCAAAGACCAAGTTAGAAAGGACTTACCCGCAGAACGAATTAAAGGTTTAATACTCCAAAATTCAACGGGGAAGTTTCGTAGCAATTTCAGCACCCAACTTTCGCTATTTAATTAAACAGCTAATTCTAAAATCATGAATTCTTTTGCAACCACCTTAGTTTACGATGGAAGTTTCAACGGCTTTTTAACTGCAGTGTTTACGGCTTTTGAAGATAAACTTCATATAGCTGATATACAAAAAGAATATCAAGCCCAAAACGGATTGTTTTCTAATACAGAGACTGTTTTTACCGATAATTCCAAAGCGGAACGTGTTTGGAATGGACTAAAAAAAAAGAATTACAATGCGCTAACCTCCATTTATTTTGCCTTTTTAAGTGAAAATGAAGGAATTGAATTTATGCTTTATTCCTTTATCAAAACAATGATGGCACAGCAGAACTTTAAAGGTTTAGATTATGGAGACACTACCTCACTACACATAAGCCAGTTAGCTAAAAAAGTGGGTAGGGAAAAGCATAGAATGGAAGCTTTTGTGCGGTTTCAACTGACCAAAGACCAAATTTATTTTGCCAATATAGAGCCAGATTTTAACGTATTGCCCTTAATATCCAAGCACTTTAAAAATAGATATGCAGATCAAGAATGGTTAATTTATGACACCAAAAGAAAATATGGTATTTACTATGATTTGCATAAGGTAGAAATGGTTGAGTTAGCGTTAAATGAAGTTCATTTTAATAGAACCCGTAAAAGTGAGGTGTTTGAAGAAAACGAGTACGAGTATCAAAACCTTTGGACCAATTACTTCAACAGTACCAATATAAAATCTAGAATCAACAAAAAGTTACATCAACAACATGTACCTAAACGCTACTGGAAATATTTAAGTGAAAAAAAGGATGCCGTTTAGCATCCTTTCTTATTATTTGCTTTTTTCACCAACAAAGCCATCGCTTTTAGCTTTAAACAAAACATTGAAACTTGTTAAGGATCCATATACGCGAGTAATGTATTGCTGCAAATCTATCTTTTCTTGATCATCTAGATTTTTACTGCTGTTTATTTTTTGTTCCATTACACGCAACCTATCCCTTACCATTACTATTTTATGAAAAAAGGTGTCTATGGGCATCTCTTTATTAGAAGTTGCCCCGTTTGGTTCCAAAATTAATTTACCGCCCTTCCATTTATCTGCTAAAGCTACTTTCTCATGGGTATCACTCCATTTCTCCAATATTTTAACCAGAGAGCGCTCCACTTCAAAAAAACTAACTGTATCAACTTCGTCTTCAACGGCTTCAATGGTTTCAAATTCACTATCTAAGTCAATAGTTTCAAGACCTTTTTCTAAAAAAGTTACCCAATAATGTTTAGAAGTTACATTGGTAACCACTCCCTTACCGTATTCTGGATGGTCTATCCTAGATCCAATTCCTAATATTTTCATCGTTCTAAAATATATTTCAATTATTAGCCTAAAAATAAGACATCAATTAACAAATAAGCAACATATACCAACTTCCAATTTAAACTTCAATTGCTTACTTTAGCATCTTGTGCTATGATTAACTACGAAGAAAATATTGAAGTTCGCGGAGCCCGCGTTCACAATTTAAAAGATATTGATGTTACCATTCCTAGAGACAAATTGGTTGTTATAACCGGTCTGAGTGGCAGTGGTAAATCTTCATTAGCTTTTGATACTATTTACGCAGAAGGCCAAAGACGTTATATAGAAACCTTTTCTGCCTATGCCAGACAATTTTTAGGTGGTTTAGAGCGGCCAGATGTAGATAAAATTGATGGCTTGTCTCCTGTTATTGCTATTGAACAGAAAACAACATCCAAATCTCCAAGATCAACAGTAGGTACCATAACCGAAATTTATGATTTTTTACGTTTGTTGTTTGCTAGAGCCGGTGATGCGTATAGCTATGTTACTGGAGAAAAAATGGTTAGCTACAGCGATGAACAAATTAAAACATTGATAACAGAAAGCTATGCCAACAAGAAAATCAATGTTTTGGCCCCAATCATTAAATCTAGAAAAGGACATTATCGTGAACTTTTTGAACAAATTGGCAAACAGGGGTTTGTAAAGGTACGGGTAGACGGAGAGGTTAAGGATATTGTAAAGGGTATGAAAGTAGACCGGTACAAGACACACGACATAGAAATTGTTATTGATCGTTTAAAGGTTGGGCAAGGCGAGGATTTTGATAAACGATTAATGGAAACCATAAACACCGCTATGTATAGCGGCAATAATGTGTTAATGGTTTTGGAAGAAGGCACTGATGAACCAAGATATTTTAGTAGGGATTTAATGTGCCCGTCTTCTGGCATTAGTTACCCCACACCTGAGCCCAATACATTTTCTTTTAATTCTCCAAAAGGAATGTGCCCAGAATGTAATGGCTTAGGGCACGTTTTTGAGGTAAATGAGAAAAAAATTATTCCAAATAACAAACTTTCCATCAAAAATGGAGGTTTTGCTCCATTAGGAAATTATAAAAAATCATGGGCGTTTAAGCAATTAGAAACAATTGCTCAGCGCTATAATTTTGATTTAGACACACCAATTACGGATATTCCACAAGAAGCAATGGACGTAATTTTAAACGGTGGAAAAGAACGTTTTTCGGTAAATTCTAAAACACTAGGCGTTAAGCGAGACTATAAAATTGATTACGAGGGTATTTCCAATTTTATAAAAACCCAATACAACGAAGCAAATAGTACGTCTATAAAGCGTTGGGCCAAGGAATATATGGATAAGATACCTTGCCCTACTTGTGAAGGAGCACGTTTACGCAAAGAATCTTTATACTTTAAGGTCGGCGAAAAAAATATTGCGCAATTGGCACATATGGATATTGCTGAATTGGCCAACTTTTTTACCACATTTGAACAATCCTTAAGCGGTAATCAGAAAAAAATTGCCGAAGAGATAGTAAAAGAAATAAGAACCCGTATTCAATTTTTACTTGATGTTGGCCTAGATTACCTTTCGCTAAACAGAGGTTCTAAAACACTTTCTGGTGGCGAAGCACAGCGAATTCGTTTAGCAACCCAAATTGGTTCTCAATTGGTTGGGGTGCTTTACATTTTGGACGAACCTAGTATTGGGTTGCATCAACGGGACAATGAGCGCTTAATTAATTCTTTGGTTTCTTTAAGAGATATAGGAAACTCTGTTATTGTGGTAGAACACGATAAAGATATGATAGAAGCAGCAGACCATGTAATTGATATTGGGCCCAAAGCGGGCAAACATGGCGGTACTATTATCTCTGAAGGCCCACCAAAAGAATTAAAACTACACCAAACCCTAACTGCCCAATACATTACGGGGAAAATGGAAATTCCAGTTCCAGAAAAAAGACGTAAAGGCACGGGTAAAAACATAACACTTGCTGGTTGTACCGGCAATAACCTTAAAAATGTAACGGTTAAGTTCCCTTTGGGCAAAATGATTGGCGTAACCGGTGTTTCCGGAAGTGGAAAATCCACTCTCATTAATGAGACCCTCTACCCTATTATGAACGCGCATTACTTTAACGGCGTTAAAAAACCAATGCCATACAAATCCATAAAAGGTTTGGAACATATAGATAAGGTCATTGATATAAACCAATCGCCCATAGGCCGTACACCAAGGTCTAACCCGGCTACATATACCGGCGTTTTTAGCGAAATACGTTCATTATTCGCTAAAACTACGGAGGCTACCATACGTGGGTATAAACCTGGAAGGTTTAGCTTTAACGTTGCTGGTGGACGTTGTGAAACCTGCATGGGTGGCGGACTAAAAGTTATAGAGATGAACTTTTTACCAGATGTCTATGTGGAATGCGAAACTTGTAACGGTAAACGTTTCAACAGAGAAACTTTAGAAATTAGATACAAGGGGAAATCAATAGCAGATGTGTTAGAAATGACAATTAATGAAGCTGTAGATTTCTTTGAGCATATTCCTAAAATTTACCGGAAATTAAAGACGTTAAAGGATGTAGGTTTAGGTTATATTAGTTTAGGACAGCAATCTACTACACTTTCTGGTGGTGAAGCCCAGCGTGTTAAATTGGCCACTGAACTATCTAAAAGAGATACTGGAAATACTTTCTATATATTGGACGAGCCCACTACAGGTTTACATTTTGAGGACATCCGAGTATTGATGGAAGTTCTAAATAAACTGGTAGACAAAGGCAATACGGTATTGGTTATAGAACATAATCTAGATGTAATAAAAATGGTAGATTACATCATAGACATTGGATATGAAGGTGGCAAGGGCGGTGGCGAAGTAGTTGCCAATGGTACTCCGGAACAAGTTGTAAAAAACACCAAAAGTTATACGGCTAAATTCTTAAAAAAAGAACTAGAATTAGCAAAAAAGAAAATTGCAAAAGCAAGTTAAGATATGCGTACAGAAAAACACCACAAAGGTTGGAACGAGATTAAAACGAATGACTCATGGGCTCTTTTTAAGATAATGGGCGAATTCGTAAACGGATTTGAAAAAATGAGTCAAATAGGGCCTTGTGTATCCATTTTTGGAAGTGCTAGGACCAAACCAGGGGCTCCCTTTTACGAATTAGCGGTAGATACCGCAAAAAAAATTGCAGAAGCTGGTTATGGCGTTATAACCGGAGGTGGTCCCGGTATTATGGAAGCAGGCAACAAAGGTGCTAACTTAGCAGGCGGTACTTCTGTTGGCTTAAACATAGATTTGCCTTTTGAACAGCACGACAATCCTTATATTGATTCAGATAAAAGTTTGGATTTTGACTATTTTTTTGTTAGAAAGGTAATGTTTGTGAAATATTCTCAAGGCTTTGTGGTTATGCCCGGTGGTTTTGGAACCTTAGATGAACTTTTTGAGGCGATGACCCTAATCCAGACCAACAAAATCCATAAATTCCCTATAATATTGGTTGGTACCGAATTCTGGTCTGGTTTGGTAGACTGGATAAAGAATACTATGTTAACGGTTAAAAATATAAGTCCGCAAGATTTAGATTTGCTCAAGGTAGTAGACACTGCGGATGAAGTGGTAGAAATCATAGACGCCTTTTATAAAGGCAATACCCTTAGCCCTAATTTTTAGTTCTAACTTTGGTTATACGTTTGGTAAGACAGTTTACACTTATAGTTTTTAGTTTGGTTGCTATGGCGGTTACCGCCCAGCACACCAATAACGTTAGTGCAATATTAAAAGACTCTACCAAAGTTATAACTATTAGGCAGAATTTTAGGTATTTCAACAACTCTAAGGATACGTTGAACACCTTATATTTCAACGATTGGAATAATGCCTATAGTAGTAATACCACGGCACTCTCTAAGCGGTTTGGCGAAGACTTTGACCGTAGGTTGCACTTGGCCAAACCTCACGAAAGGGGATTTACCAAAATAACCTATATAAAGGATAGTGCAAACACCAACGTTTCTTGGGATAGAACCATACACGCAGATATATTAAAAATTGAATTAAAAGAGCCGCTACCCCCTAACCAAACCGTTGAACTAAATTTTAGATATCTGCTTCGCTTACCCGAAGCAAAGTTTACTGGTTATGGACATAGAAATGATGGTGGTTATTATTTAAAAGATTGGTATTTAACACCGGCTGTTTATGATGGTGAATGGCACTTATATCCTAACAAAGGCTTAGAAGATTTATACACGGAGGTTATGGACACTAGAATAGACTTAACTTTTCCTCCCAATCTATATTTTGCCAGTAATTTCAGGTACCAAAACGTTAGCTCATTTCCGCAAGGACAAAATGTGGCCCTCTCTGCCATAAAGCGAAAAAATGCCGTAGTTATTTTAGATAAAACGAAGGCTTTTACCACTCATATTACACCTTATCTTCAAGTTACCACAGATTTAGATGCAGTCAGGTACGATGAAATTGCCCAGGGTATATCCATTAACCGTATTAATAAATATATTACGGATAATCTAGGGCAATATCCACATGGCAACCTTTTGGTTAGCTCTTATGAGTACAAGAAAAATCCACTTTATGGGCTAAATCAACTACCGTCTTTTATAAGACCTTATGATGAGCAGTTTCAATTTGAAATGGCCTACCTAAAAACTAGCTTAAACAGCTTTTTAGAGGAAACCTTGTTTATGGACCCCAGAAAAGAAAGATGGGTAAACGATGCAATAGCCAACTATTTGACCATAAAATTTGTAGAGGAGTTTTATCCAGATCAAAAGTTAATTGGAAAACTAGCTAATATTTGGGGTGTTAAGGGGTTTCATTTAGCAAAAATGGATTTTAATGAGCAGTATACGTTACTACAAATGTTACCCTCTAGAAGTAATATTGATCAGAGCCTTACTACTCCTAATGATTCGCTGATAAAATTCAATCAAAAAATAGCTAATCGGTACAAAGCTGGATCTGGTTTGGCGTATTTAGCCAATTATATTGGCAAAGAACGAGTAGACAGTACAATCATAGATTTCTATAATGTTCACAAGTTAGCTAGCAGAACTAACGTAAGTGATTTTGAAGCAGTTTTGACTGCTTGCTCTGATGACGATGTATCGTGGTTTTTTAATGAGTACGTTAAGACCAGGGCCAAGATAGACTTTAAAATAAAAAACCTTAAAAAAACTGAAGATTCCGTAACCTTTACCCTTAAAAATAAGACAGGAACAAATGTTCCTATTAGTCTATTTGGATTAAAAAATGATTCGGTAGTTGCTAAGTATTGGTTTAAAGATATAGATACCAGTAGAATCATTACTTTGCCTAGAGCCGATGCAGAGAAATTGGTATTGAATTATGATCAGAAAATTCCAGAATTTAATCAAAGGGACAATTGGAAAACCTTAAACGGATTTTTTAGCAGCAATAAAAAATTAAAGTTTACCTTTTTTAAGGATACAGAGAACCCCTATTACAATCAAGTTTTTTACGTACCTATTGCCAATTTTAATATTTACGATGGGCTAACCCCAGGTTTAAGACTTTATAACAAACCTTTTCTAGAGCGGCCTTTTACTTATGATATTTCCCCCACCTATTCTTTTGCGGAAAAAACAATGGTGGGCAGGGCAAGCCTTAGGTATAGAAAATATCATGGTAAATCTGGTTTATATGTGTCCAATTATGGTATATCTGGTGGCACTTCACATTTTCAAGAAAACTCTAGATTTAGCACCTTAACGCCATTTATGAGTTTTGCATGGCGCCCAGATGATCTACGTTCCAATAAAAGGCAGATTTTAACCCTAAGACATAGAAACGTATTTAGGAATATAGGTGAGAACGTTTTGCGGAATGATGATATAGACCTAGATTTAGAAAATAACCCAGACTATAGTGTTTTTAACGCCCGGTATTTAAACTACAATAACAATTTAATTAATTATCGCTCTGGAACTATTGACTTTCAGCATGCTGCACAGTTTACAAAAGTTTCTATTGAGTTAGAATACAGGCGCTTGTTCGAAAGTAACCGACAATTAAACCTTCGCTTTTTTGCAGGTAAGTTTATTAGAAACAAAACCAACTCAGATTTTTTCAGCTTTGCGCTAGACCGCCCAACGGATTACATGTTTGATCTAAACTACCTTGGTCGATCCGAGTCTTCTGGCTTAACCAGTCAACAAATAATTATTGCAGAAGGTGGTTTTAAAACACAATACGAAGATCAATTTGGTAGTGATTGGATTGCAACTTTAAACGGAAGTATAAATGTTTGGAGATGGATAGAACTGTATGGCGATGTAGGTTTTATTGCTGATCGGGGCCAATCTGCTTGGTTTGCTTACGACTCGGGTGTACGTCTAAATTTAGTAACAGACTATTTTGAATTGTATCTACCGGTCTATAGCAATAAAGGTTGGGAAATTGCACAGCCAGAGTACGAAAAATCCATTCGATTTATAGTTACTGTAAGCCCAAAAACCTTGATTGGGCTATTTACCAGAAAATGGTTTTAAATTTAATTATTCGCAATAAAACCCTTTTAAATCAAGGACAAATTATTAAATACTGAATTTTAAAACAATAAAATTATAATTTTATCATTTTATTAGCGTTCATTCCGCTAGCTTTTCATGTCAAAATTTATTACTTTCGCAAAAAAGTACCAATTACATGAATACAGACCCAAAAACCAGTAGCGAAATTTCTTTTGATGATTTTAAAAGTCAAATCCTAAATGACTACCGCGTAGCGGTAACCAGTAGGGAGTGTAGCTTATTGGGAAGAAGGGAAGTATTAACGGGAAAGGCTAAGTTTGGAATATTTGGTGATGGTAAAGAGTTACCACAATTGGCTATGGCAAGAGCTTTTCAAGATGGTGATTTTAGAAGTGGTTATTACAGGGACCAAACCTTTATGATGGCTCTAGGAGAGCTTACACCAAAAGCCTTTTTCCATGGGCTGTACGCTACTACAGATATTGAAAAAGAACCCATGAGCGCAGGTAGGCAAATGGGCGGCCACTTTGTAACACATAGTATACAAGAAGATGGTACTTGGAAAAACCTAACAGAACAACCCAATAGTAGTGCAGATATTTCCTGTACTGCTGGCCAAATGCCAAGATTATTAGGATTAGCGCAAGCATCTAAAATATTCCGAAACGTTAACGGTATTGACCAAACCAACTTTTCTAACAACGGAAACGAGGTTGCGTGGGGTACCATAGGTAATGCAAGTACCAGTGAAGGTCACTTTTTTGAAACGCTTAATGCAGCAGGGGTATTACAGGTACCAATGGTAATCAGTGTTTGGGACGATGATTATGGGATTTCCGTACCTGCAAAATATCATACTACAAAAAGCGATATTTCAGAAGTTTTAAAAGGTTTCCAGAGGGACGATGAAAATGACGGCTACGAAATATTAAAAGTTCGTGGTTGGGATTATACCGCCTTGATACATACTTATGAAAATGCAAGTGACATTGCCAGAGAAGAACATGTTCCCATTTTAATACACGTAACCGAATTAACACAACCGCAAGGACACTCCACTTCTGGCTCTCATGAACGCTATAAAAGTGCGGAACGCCTAGAATGGGAAAAAGAAAACGATTGTAACAAGCGTTTTAAAGAATGGATATTGGCCAATAATATTGCAGACGAAACTGAACTTAAGGAATTAGAAAAGTCTTGCAAGCAAGCTGTTAGAAGCGCTAAAAAGGAGGCATGGTCAGAGTTTTTGGCCCCAATAATTGCCACCAAAAAAGAATTGGTACAACATTTAGATAAATTAGCCGCAGAAAGCAGCAATAAGGTTTTTATTCAAAAATTAAAAAATGATTTAATTGCGATAGAAGAGCCTATAAAAAAGAACATTGCAAGTATTGCAAGAACCGCATTACGTTATGTTATTGGGGAGGACACACCTTCTAAGCAGAACTTTATTGATTGGCTAAACAAGTATTTGGCAGATAAGCAAGAAGAATATAGTTCACACCTTTATAATGCCTATAACCAAAAAGCAACAGATATAAAACCTATTTTACCCCAGTACGATGCTGAAGCAGAAATGGTAGATGGTAGGATCATTGTGAGGGATAATTTTGATAAGCTTTTTGAAAAATATCCCAATACTTTAGTGTTTGGAGAAGATGTTGGTAATATTGGTGATGTTAACCAAGGATTAGAAGGTCTTCAAGAAAAATATGGAGAACTTAGAATAGCAGATACCGGTATTAGAGAAACCACCATAGTTGGTCAGGGCATTGGAATGGCATTAAGAGGCTTAAGGCCCATAGCCGAAATACAGTATTTAGACTACATTCTTTACGGATTACAAACATTAAGTGATGATTTGGCCACTTTAAGCTATCGAACCGTAGGTAAACAGGTTGCGCCGCTTATTATCCGTACCAGAGGGCACCGTTTAGAAGGTATATGGCATTCTGGTTCCCAAATGGGAGGCTTGGTACATTTATTAAGAGGTATGAATATTCTAGTACCTAGAAACATGACCCAGGCCGCTGGATTTTATAACACACTTTTGGCTTGTAATGAGCCTGCATTGGTCATAGAAAGCTTAAACGGCTATCGCTTAAAAGAAAAGAAGCCGAATAATATAGGTAACTACCGTACACCAATTGGTGTAGTAGAAACCATTAAAGAGGGTAAAGATATTACCATACTATCTTACGGTTCTACTTTAAGAATTGTTGAGCAAGCAGCTAAAGAACTAATGGCTTTGGGTATAGACGTAGAGCTTATAGATGCCCAATCTTTATTGCCATTTGACCTTGAACACGATTGTGTAAAAAGTCTTGAAAAAACCAATAGACTCTTAATAATAGATGAAGATGTACCAGGAGGCTGCTCTGCTTATTTAATGCAAGAAATTTTAGAAAAGCAAGGTGGTTATCAATATTTAGATAGTGCACCACAAACCTTAACCGCTAAAGCTCATAGACCTGCGTATGCTACGGACGGCGATTATTTTTCCAAACCTAGTTTAGAAGATATTGTTGAAAAGGTATATGCAATTATGCATGAAGCTACCCCTAAAAAGTTTCCAAAGTTGCGATAAAACAATTTTGGTTACTGGCATTATATGGGTTTTGTTTTTAAAATAAACCATTTGTTATTAAATTTGGTAAAGTCCAATTAAAACCCCCTGTACTAATGAAAAACGCTTTTACCAAAGATTTAGGTTTAGCTTTACTAAGAATTGTTCCCTCCCTAATGATAATGTCTCACGGGCTTCCAAAATTACAGAAAATGCTTTCTGGTGATTTTGCATTTGCCAACCCAATAGGTATTGGGGAAGCACCATCATTATTTCTAGCGGTTGTAGGAGAATTTATTGCTCCAATCTTTATCATTCTTGGATTTAAAACAAGATTTGCCACTATACCCGTGATCATTACCATGTTGGTTGCTGTTTTTATAGTACATGGTGCAGACCCTTTTGGCAAAAAAGAATTACCCCTTTTATATGCTGTAGTCTTTATAGTTATAGCATTGGTTGGCCCTGGTAAATTTGGTATTGACAAGAAATAATTTTCTAAAAAATGGTATTTAATAGCTCCTTAAGCAAATCTGCTTGAGACAAGTTACTTGCGCCTAAACCTTTTCCCTTTAAATCTAGTTCTCGTAGGCCTGAAATGATGGAACTAATTTTTTTCATAGGGTAATTTTTTGCTGCAGTTTGGTATTCTTTCACAAAAAATGGACTTATTCTTAAGGCACTTGCTACCGCTTTTTGCGAGTGGTCTTTTAAACCATGATATTCTAGTAATTGGGCAAAGAAGGAATTTAACAAGGATACGGTTAATAGAAAAGGATTGTCTTTTGGGTTTTGCCCAAAATAAGCTACTATGCGTGCCGCCTTTTTAAAATCACGCTCCCCTACTGCTTTTTTTAATTCAAAATTGTTGTAGTCTTTACTTATACCAATATGGGTTTCTATATGGTCTGCAGATATTTCAATGTCTTTAGACAATACCAAGAACAATTTTTCTAGCTCGTTATTGATTTTACTTAAATCGGTGCCCAAAAACTCTACCAATAATGCAGATGCTTTTGGTGTAATTTTGTAACCTTTACCAGCCAACACTTTTCGTATCCAATCTGCTACTTGATTTTCATATAGCTTTTTACTTTCTAGCAATACACCATTTTTGGCAATGGTTTTAAATACCTTTTTCCGTTTGTCTAATTTTTTGTACTTATAATTAAAAACCAATACGGTAGATGGCTGCGGATTGTTTGCGTAAGCTTCCAGTTGATCTATTGTCCTAGA
Source organism: Croceivirga sp. ABH4_376 (assembly GCF_056160685.1). NCBI lineage: Bacteria > Pseudomonadati > Bacteroidota > Flavobacteriia > Flavobacteriales > Flavobacteriaceae > Croceivirga > Croceivirga sp. ABH4_376. The sequence goes on from NZ_JBSWXQ010000002.1 coordinate 413,005, forward strand.
CAAGTGTTGGGCTTCTTTGACCAAAACAACCTGATATTCTGCCATCATGGGAAAACGCTTGGCATTTTCTACAATTTGATCTATAGTTGTATCCTTGCCATATAAAGTCATCTGATTAAAACCTCTTTCGTCTTCCGTAAGTACATTGTTGGCTATATAATCTGTTAATTTATCTATATAATAAGGCTCCTCTCCCATAAAAAAATAGATTGGTTTTATATTTCTATTTTTAATATCAGAGACAATCTTTTTTACTTCTTCCATTTAAAAAAAAACTGGACTTTTGCGCTATGCAAGTTTTAAATTTCGATTCATTTCAGTTTCGGTTTAAAAATACCGAAAATAGACTCCATATTTTTGACATTATCCGAAAAAAATTTGTGGTACTGCAACCAGAAGAATGGGTTAGACAACATGTTGTACATCATTTAATAGAAATAAAAAAATACCCAGCATCCTTAATAAACGTAGAAAAACAACTAATTATCAACGGTTTAAAAAAAAGATATGATGTAGTTGTGTTTAAGCCAGACGGTACAATAGCCCTGTTGGTAGAATGTAAGGCACCAAAGGTGACTATTAACCAAAATACCTTTAACCAAATTGCTATTTATAATTTAAATGCAGATGCTGATTACCTAATGGTTACAAACGGATTGCTGCACTATTACTGTTTAATGAACCAAGAAACGGAAAATTATACTTTTCTAAAGGATATTCCTGAATTTAGCCGTTAATTTGCACCCGTTTTGAATATTGCAATAGTCATATTAAACTGGAATGGAGCAGCTCTATTAAAGGAGTATCTACCCAATGTTATCAACTATTCTAACGAGGCTAGCATCTATGTTATAGATAACGCTTCTACAGATAACTCCGTTGCCCTAATAGAAAATGATTTCCCCACGGTTAACTGTATTGTTAACAAGGAAAATTTTGGTTTTGCCGGTGGTTACAACCAAGGCCTAAAGCATGTTGATGCGGACCTGTACTGTTTGCTCAATTCTGATGTGGCCGTAAGTGAAGGTTGGTTGCCCCCTATTAAAGAAACCTTTTTGAACAACCCGGAGATTGCAATTGCGCAGCCTAAAATTTTAGATTTAAAACAACCAGAATATTTTGAATATGCCGGTGCAGGTGGTGGTTTTATAGATGCCTTTGGTTATCCATTTTGTAGAGGTAGAATTTTTCAGACCATAGAAAAGGATCAAGGACAATATGATGATACCCTTGAAATATTCTGGGCAACTGGTGCCTGCATGTTCATTAAAAAAGAGGTTTTTGATGCCCTAGAAGGATTTGATGAAGACTATTTTGCGCACCAAGAGGAAATAGATTTATGTTGGCGTGCTAAAAATTTAGGCCATAAAGTTTATTACATTGGAGCTAGCCATGTATTTCATCTAGGAGGGTTTACCCTTAAAAATAGCAACCCACACAAAACCTTTTTAAACTTTAGAAATTCATTATACTCCATCACAAAAAATTTACCTACTAGAAAGGCATTTGGTATTGTTTTTATACGATTAATATTGGATGGTATAGCGGCAGCACGTTTTTTACTTCAACTTAGAGGCTTGCATGCTTGGGCTATTTTACGTGCCCATTTTAGCTTTTATGCCAACTTCCCAAAAATGTATAAAAAGCGGGAAAAAGCTAATTTTTTATTAAAATATCATTTCGTGAAATCCATAGTTTGGTCTTACTTCGTAAATCAAATAAAGCATTTTAACATTTTAGTAAAAGATTAACTAAGGCTAAATGTTAATACCTGTCAATTTGCATAATTTTGGATTGACTAGCGAAAATTTAAATTTAAAATAATTATGAAAAAAATAGTACTAGGTACTTTAGGAATTGCCCTTTTATTAGGGTCTTGTGTTTCTCAAAAGAAATACGCAGATTTAGAAGCAAAGCATAAAGAAACACAAGATTTACTAAACTCTGCAACGGTAAAACTTAATGATTGTTTGGATGAAAAAGCAACCGCTACATCTAAGATGAACGCCTTAGAAGAGCAGAATGCTTTTTTAAAGGCCAACAATCAAGAGCTGATAAACAACATGGGAGATTTAACTACGTTAACTGCCAAAGGTGCAGAAAACCTAGAAAAATCTTTAGAAAGTTTAAGAGAGAAAGATTTAACCATACGTAAGTTACAAGATGCTGTTACTAGAAGAGATTCTGTAAACTTATCTTTAGTACAAAGCCTTAAAGGCGTACTTGGTAACCTTGACGATGAAGATATTGAGGTATCTGTAGAAAAAGGTGTGGTTTTTGTTTCCATCTCTGATAAATTATTATTTAGAAGCGGTAGTTACAACGTAACCGCAGAAGCTAAGCAAGTACTTGGTAAAGTAGCTAAAGTGGTTAACAACAAGCCAGATTTTGAATTTTTGGTAGAAGGCCACACTGACAACGTACCTTACCGTAAAGGTGTGTTGTTAGACAACTGGGACTTAAGTGCTAAAAGAGCAACTTCTGTAGTAAGAATTTTACAGAACGATTTTGGTGTAGATCCAGCAAGAATGACTGCTGCCGGACGTAGCTACTACGTACCGTTGGTAAGCAATGATTCTTCTGCCAACAGAGGTAAAAACAGAAGAACAAGAATTGTTGTACTTCCAAAATTAGACCAATTCTATAGCATGATTGAAGAAGGGATGAAAGATCCTGCAATCGGCGGAAGCGGAAAATAATTTAAGGTAAACACCTTATAAATTAACAAGCGGTTCATTTATATGAGCCGCTTTTTTTTATAAAATATTCAAATCACCTTTACCTTCCCTAATCACAACAGGTTCGCCTTCAGATAAATCTATAATAGTAGAAGCAATGTTGTCTCCGTAGCCCCCATCTATTACAATATCTACAAGATTGTCCCACTTTTCTAAAATTAATTCTGGGTCCGTGGTGTACTCTAAAATATCATCATCATCTCGTATAGAGGTTGATACAATTGGGTTGCCCAACTCTGTTACAATTGTCTTGGCAATATTATTATCGGGTACCCTAATACCTACTGTTTTCTTTTTCTTAAAGTCTTTTGGCAAATTATTGCTTCCAGGAAGTATAAATGTATAGGGTCCTGGCAAAGCCCTTTTTAAAATTTTAAACGTACTTGTATCTATCTGCTTAACGTAATCAGATAGATTACTTAAATCTGGACAAATAAAAGACCAATTGGCCTTTGCCAATTTTATACCCTTAATACGAGCTATTTTCTCTAAAGCCTTGGAATTGGTAATGTCGCAGCCCAATCCATATACCGTGTCTGTTGGGTAAATTATCAATCCGCCTTTTCTTAATACGGCCACAATCCTAGAAATTTTCCTTAAATCAGGATTATCATCATACAATTTAATAAATTCTGCCATTTGTAATACAATTACTACATTTTATACAATTATTCCTACACGAAAGCGTTATATTATTCCCAATACACCCTAAAAATGCATACAATTAAAGGCCGCATTCTACTTGCATTTGCTGCGCTTTGTTTACTAACTACGCCAGTAATATTATTCTATTTTAGTTCATCAGAAAAAATTAGACTAGCACAGAACATTAAAGAACAAGTAGATGTTTTTAACCTAAATAGACTCAAAGCACTTAATGTATATAACCAAATACTAGAATCAGATTCTAAGTTAGATGCTTTTTATTTAGAAAACAGCACTAACAATATAAAAAAGTACCAACAATATTATACTAAGGCATTTAATGCCTTAAATAACTTAAAAGAAAATCAACAATTAACCAGCCAAGTAGTTGAACTACGAAGAGAAAGCATAGCGCATAAATTATCCTTGCTAAATAGCAATGTACATGAGTTAATACGCTTAAAAAGAAAGCGAGGTTTCAAGAACTATGGATTGGAAGGTAACATGCGCAGCCAAATTCATCAATTGGAAAATGTACCCAGCATAAGCCTTAGTGAAAACCTAATGTTGAGAAGAAGGGAAAAGGATTTCTTTTTACGGGGAGATTTGCACTATGCCAACCTATTAAACCAAAATGCAGACAGTCTAATAGAAAGAATGGCCGCTGATTTTGATGAAAACCATAAAGCTATAATTGTCCTGAATCGATATAAAGAAATATTTAACGACATAGTTAAAATTGAATCTGCAATTGGTAATGAAAATGCTGGTTTAGTACACAATATCCATGAAATATCCAATCAATTAGATCAAGATGTTAAGAGTTTACATGGGGTGTTAAAAGAAGACCTAACCCTTTTATCCAAGGGCATCCGAAATTTTATCATACTTTTTTTATTGATAACTATTGTATTCCTAGTTGCCTTTGCCTTTATATTCTCAAATTACATTACCAAACCCATTAAGTTGCTAATTGCAGATATGGACCTTGTAATTGCAAGTAAGTTTAAAACCGAAACCGCTATACAAACCAAAGGCAGTACTCAAGAAATACTGCAACTTAAAACCAGCTACACCAAACTTACCGAAACCATCAAGGAGCAAGTAAACGCCTTAAACATAAAAAACGCTGAGTTAGAACGTTTAAATGGTAAATTAAAAGAATCTGAGGTAGAACTTAAAGATGCCTCTCAAATAAAAGATAAATTTTTCTCTATTATTTCTCATGATCTTAAGGGTTACACAAGTAACATTGTGTCCATGACGCAAGTTTTGAACGCCAACAAAAAACTAACAGAGGAAGAAAGACAAGTATTTGGTAGTCATTTACAAGATACCGCCCAGAACCTTCAGTTATTGTTAGATAACCTACTAAACTGGGCAAAAAACCAAATGAACGATAAAAATTTAAACAAGCGTTCTTTTGATATTAATAAAGTATTGGAAAAAAATGTTGAATTAATTAGTGAAATAGCCATCCGTAAGAACATTTCTTTAAGCATAAACCAAAAAGCTATTTTAAAAGCCTATGCGGATAAAGACATGGTAGATTTTGTTGTTAGAAACTTACTGAGCAACGCACTTAAATTTACCCCTGAAGGAGAAAGTATCACCGTTGCCGCTACAGAAAAAGAACATGAGCTATCCATTACCATAAAAGACACTGGCGTAGGTATGACCAAAACTCAAATAAAAGAGCTATTGAGCGCCAACAAGCAAGAAATGAGTACTAAAGGAACAAACAATGAAGAAGGTAATGGCCTTGGATTTGGTCTTTGTTTAGATTTTATTAAACGAAATGGTGGTAAAATTAAAATAGATTCTGAAGTTGGGGTTGGCAGTAGTTTTACGTTTACTATACCTACCCAATTATCTAGAACCAGTATCTTAAACTAAATGTTATTCTAGTACTTCCAATTTAGCAAAACGAAGCAACAGTTTCTTTATGTTGCCACTATCAAAACGTATCTCTGCTTTTTTATCATTACCTACCCCTTCAATATTCAAAACCTTACCCCTACCAAATCTAGTATGGTTTACAAGGGCACCCTGTACTAAGTTATCTGGAACGCTATTGGTATTTGCAGCGGTTTCACTTAAATTAGGTTTAAGTTTACGTAAACGCCTTAATTGATTTTCATTTGGTTTTGGGGCACTAGGTGGTATTCCAGTTTTAGGTTTTACTTGTCTTAACTTACTTTTATCTACATCTCCCCAGATATTATCTTTTAGCATAGACTTATAGCGGTACCCATCATTTATAGGAACTAGACTTTCTATGTATTGCTCATCTATTTCTTCTATAAAACGGCTGGGTTCTGCGTCTATTAACTTACCCCATCTATACCTATTTTGGGTGTACGTTAAATAAGCTTGCTTTTCTGCCCTTGTCAAAGCCACATAAAACAAGCGTCGCTCCTCCTCTAGTTCGCTTCTCGTGTTCATACTCATGGCAGACGGAAACAAATCTTCTTCCATACCTACAATATATACATACGGAAACTCCAACCCCTTTGCCAAGTGTATGGTCATAAGTGCCACACGATCATCATCTTCGGTATCCTTATCCATATCTGTGGCCAAGGCTACGTCTTCCAAGAATTCCGTTAAACTACCCGTGGCATCGGCAACTTCTTTTTGGCCTTCAACAAAATCTTTAACCCCATTTAATAGTTCTTCTATATTTTCCATACGGGCAATACCTTCTGGAGTGCCGTCTTTTTTAAACTCTAAGAGCAAGCCTGTCTTCTTGGCAACATGCTCTGCCAAGGCAAAGGCGTCCGCAGCTTCGTTCATAATTTGGAAGCTTTTAATCATGGTCACAAAATCGCCCAATTTGCGCTGGGTACCAGAATTAATTTTTAGGTTAATTCGGTCCAAATTCTCCATCACCTCAAAAATAGACCTACCGTAATGGTTGGCTGCTACGGTTAATTTATCTACCGTGGTAGAACCAATACCCCTAGCCGGAAAGTTGATAACCCTTTTTAAGGCTTCTTCATCTTTTGGATTGATGATTAATCGTAAATACGCTAAAACATCCTTTATTTCCTTTCGCTGGTAAAAGGATAGGCCACCATATATACGATAAGGAATATCTCGTTTACGCAATGCATCTTCTATGGCCCTAGATTGGGAATTGGTACGGTATAAAACGGCAAATTCCCCATTTGGTAGTTGCTGCTGCATCTTATGCTCAAAAATAGAACCCGCAACATACCTACCTTCCTCCGCATCTGTAGGACTCCTATGTACTATAATTTTGTTACCCTCATCATTGGAGGTCCAAACAACTTTTTCTAGCTGATTTTTATTCTTTTCAATAACCGAATTAGCAGCGTTAACAATGTTCTTGGTAGAACGATAGTTCTGCTCTAAGCGGTATACCTTAGCATCTGAATAATCTCTTTGGAAGTTTAGGATATTGCTAATATTAGCACCCCTAAAAGAATAGATACTCTGTGCATCGTCTCCTACCACACAAATATTGTGGTAACGATCGGCCAATGCTTTTACAATTAAATATTGTGAATGGTTGGTATCTTGGTACTCATCTACCAATATATATTTAAAACGGTCTTGATACTTCATTAAAACCTCTGGAAACCGATTTAACAATTCATTGGTGCGCAACAACAAATCATCAAAATCCATAGCCCCCGCCTTAAAACATCGATCTACATAATTTTTATAAATCTCGCCAAGACGTGGCCGTTTTGCCATGGCATCTGCCTCTATTAATTCTGGATTATTAAAATAGGCTTTAACTGTGATAAGGCTATTTTTAAACGAAGAAATCCTGTTCTGTACCTGTTTATACTTATAAATATCCTTATCTAACCCCATTTCTTTAATAATGGAGGCAATAAGACGTTGTGAATCTTGGGTGTCATAGATGGTAAAATTGCTGGGGAAACCCAATTTATCACCATCATAACGTAAAAGCTTGGCAAACACAGAGTGGAACGTTCCCATCCAAAGGTTTTTAGCTTCTGAATTACCTACAATTGCAGCAATACGATGTTTCATTTCTCGTGCAGCTTTATTTGTAAAGGTCAGGGCTAAAATGTTAAAAGAATCTACACCTTGTTCCATTAAATGGGCAATCCTATACGTTAACACCCTTGTTTTACCAGAACCCGCACCTGCAATGACCATTAACGGACCTTCTTTATGTAAAACAGGACCCCTTTGGGCATCGTTCAATTCATCTATATAAGACATGTCTTTTTTAGCAATTTTAAACCAAACGTGAAATTAGCCATTCTTAGGCGGTTACTAAAATGTTGGTTGCATTACTTTTAAACAGCCACAGTTGCGTTTATTATTTTTTGAATACCTTAGAACACATGAAAATGAATATATTATTTTTTGTGATGGGTTTATTTGGTATAATTACCTACGCCCAAGAAAAATCATCAGGCCCCATAATTAAAAATTATGGTGCGGTTTGGGCTGTTGAAAACGCCGATTATAAAGTATACAAAACGCAAGAATTAAAAGTTGTTTTTGATATAATGGGTAGCCCGGAAGACCCATCTGCTTTAAATAGAAGCGTAGAAACAGCAGCTCGTTTTTTAAATATGCATGCCCAAGCAGGTGTACCAAAAGAAAATTTAAAAGTAGCTTTAGTTGTACATAATGCAGCCTCTAAAGATATAATGGACAACCCATTTTATGAGAAAAAATTTGGAGTTGAAAATCCAAATAAGGATTTACTAGATGCTTTAATGGATAATGAAGTTCAAATTATATTTTGTGGCCAATCTTCCTATTCTAGAAATATACCCAAAGAGCAGCTAATTGATGGTGTGCAATTATCATTATCTGCAATGACTGCTTTAATACAATTACAAGACCAAGGCTATAGACTTGTTAAATTTTAAGTATCAATTTTATGAAAAAACTGTGCATTAGTTTTTTAGGGCTTTTGACTGCCTTTAGTTACGGACAATCCGGACTAGAAAAGTCATACAAAGATGTAGAAGAAAAGGTAATAGCGTGGCGACATGATATTCACCAAAACCCAGAACTAAGTAACCGAGAGTTTAAAACAGCAGAAAAAATCGCCAATCACCTAAAAAGTTTAGGAATTAAGGTGCAAACTGGCGTTGCACATACAGGTGTTGTTGGGGTTTTAAAGGGTAAAAAGGCTGGAAAAGTGGTTGCCCTACGTGCAGATATAGATGCGTTACCGGTAACCGAAAGAAATGATTTACCTTTTAAATCTGAGGTTAAAGCCGAATTTTTAGGGGAAAATGTAGGCGTTATGCATGCCTGTGGTCATGATACGCATACGGCAATTCTTATGGGAGTAGCAGAGGTTTTGGCCAATAATAAAGATAAAATTAAAGGAACGGTTAAATTTATATTTCAGCCTGCAGAAGAAGGTCCACCACCTGGAGAAGAAGGCGGGGCTTTGTTAATGGTTAAAGAAGGCGTGTTAAAGAATCCAGATGTAGATGCAATTTTTGGTCTACATATAAATTCTGAAACCCCAGTTGGCACAATTAGATACAAAAGCGGTGGTACTATGGCCGCAGCCCAAAGCTTTACCATAAAAGTTAAAGGAAAACAAAGCCATGGTTCCCAACCGTGGTCCGGTGTAGACCCTATTTTAATAAGTGCAAAAATTATAGATGGCCTACAAACCATTATTAGTAGGGAAGCTAAACTTACCAATGAGGCAGCAGTTATTACCGTAGGCAAAATTAAAAGTGGCGTCCGCTTTAATATCATTCCGGAAAGTGCCGAAATGATAGGTACTATTAGAACGTTAGATTATGATATGAAAGATCATATTAATAAACGTATGAAAGAAATGGTGGCTACCATTGCCAAGGCATATGGCGGAGAAGCTACTTGTGAAATAAAAGACGCTACGGATATTACCTATAATGATCCCGCGCTAACCGCAAAGATGATTCCCACATTAGAAAGAGTTGCCGGTAAAGACCAAGTAGTTACACAAAAAGCAATCACAGGGGCAGAAGACTTTTCATATTTTCAAAGAGAGGTACCTGGCTTTTTCTTTTTCTTAGGAGGAATGGCTCCTGGCACTACGGAATCTTACCCACACCATACGCCAGACTTTTTAATAGACGATGCAGGAATGCAGCTGGGTGTTAAAGCTATGACAGAACTAACTTTAGATTATTTAAACACAACAAAATAATTTCTTGAATTAATTAAATAGCCCAAGATATTTATAGGGATGTCTTGGGCTTTTTTTATGGCGATATATAAAAGTTTACGATTTTTGCTGCATAAATACCTCATTGATGAACGCATTATTAGAAACCCTTGGCTCCCTCCCATGGTGGGCCTATTTACTCATATTTTTAGCTTTAGTTGCTTTTTGGGATATTTTTATCCAACGCAAACATACCATAAAACATAATTATCCCATAGTAGGCCATTTGCGGTATTGGTTAGAGAGTATTGGACCAGAAATGCGCCAATATTTTGTAGCTAACAACAGAGAGGAGCTTCCATTTAACCGCATAGAACGTGGCTGGATTTATGCTTCTGCCAAAAATGAAAATAATTATGAAGGTTTTGGAACGGATCGTGACATCTACGCACACCAGCATTTATTTGTAAAAAACGCTATGTTGGCATATCAACTTCCAGTTGGTCATCCCAATACTACGGACCCCTATTTTTTACCTTGCGCAAAAGTGATGGGCGCCTACCATAAACGTAAAAAACCCTTTAGGCCTGCCTCTATCATCAATGTTTCCGCTATGAGCTTTGGTTCACTTTCTGCCGCGGCCGTAGAGGCTATGAATAATGGGGTTTTAAAAAGTGGAGCATACCATAATACGGGAGAAGGTGGCCTTTCTCCTTATCACAAAAAAGGAGGTGATGTTATTTTTCACTTTGGCACTGGGTACTTTGGTGTACGTTCTGAGGATGGTAATTTTTCCATGGAAAAAATGAAAAAGCTAACTGCGGAAAATCCGCAGATTAAAGCTATAGAAATAAAACTAAGCCAAGGTGCCAAACCTGGAAAGGGCGGTGTATTACCTGGGGCTAAAATTACGCCTGAAATTGCAGAAATTAGAGGGGTGCAAGTTGGTAAAGATGTACTATCACCATCTACCCATAAAGCGTTTAACACCATAGAAGAATTAGTAACATTAATAGAAGAAATAGCTTATGAAACAGGGCTACCCGTTGGTATTAAAGGTGCTATTGGTAAATTATCCCAATGGGAAGAATTAGCGGATTTAATGAAAAAAACAGGAAAGGGCCCAGATTTTATTACCGTAGATGGTGGTGAAGGTGGTACAGGTGCTGCACCTCCAAGTTTTGCAGACCATGTTTCTTTACCCTTTTCTTACGGCTTTACTGCTATTTACAGGCTTTTTCAAGAAAGAGGTTTAACACAACATATCGTATTTATTGGTAGTGGCAAATTAGGGTTTCCGGCTAAAGCAGCCATGGCTTTCGCAATGGGTGTAGATGTAATTAATGTTGCAAGGGAAGCTATGATGAGTATTGGCTGTATACAAGCCCAAGTGTGCCATACAAACAGGTGCCCAGCAGGTGTTGCCACACAAAGCAAATGGTTACAATCTGGAATTAATGTTCCATTAAAGTCCGATCGGTTGGCACAATATTTTAAAACATTTAGGAAAGAACTCCTAGAAATAACACATGCGGCAGGTTATGAACATCCCTGCCAATTTAATATGGAAGATGTGCAAGTAAATGTGGATGATGATTATCTTAGCAGCGATTTACGAAGAGTATATCGCTATCAAAAAGACCAAGTTCCCTTCAACGGAATGGCATCTTTAAAATCATGTGAATATTTAGGAACATTGCCTAACAAATCTTAATTATGAAAAGACTTTTACCCCTATTTCTTATGCTTGCCATGACAACCATTCATGCGCAAAAGAAATCAGAATTAATAGCCGAAGTATCTCAATTAAAACGAGAAATTTCTGTTTTAAAGGATACCATTGCCAAGGCTAAAAGAGAAATGAACAAGAGTAACTCTACAGCACAACTTTTGGCGGCAGAAAATGCAGAGCTTAGAGATGCCAATAACACCTTACTAGGCAATCTAACCAACTTTTCAAAAATTTCTAAAAAAAACACAGAGACCGTGAACAATGCATTGGCAACACTTTCTGCCAAAGAAAAACAAATGCGCATTATTACGGATACTTTTTCTAGTAACGACTCTACGGCTATTGCTATCCTAACACAAGCCAAGCAAACCTTAGGCCCTGATGCCACGGTTGGAATTGCTGGTGGAGACATTGTTATTTCTAATGGCCTACCTACCCTATTTGGCTCGGACAGTGGGTTGGTTTTAACCACGGCAGGTATAGATTGGGTTAATCGTATAGCGGAAATTATTAAGAAAAACCCATCTAGAACGGTAACAATAGAAGGGTTAAATATTACAGGAGAATTTGACCTAACCTACAAACAAGTACAAGCTGTTGCTAACGAATTAATTGCCATAGATGGCATAGGTGCGGAAAAATTGCAACTTTTAGCAAAAGATGGCAACTTTTCTGAAGGGGTACAAATTCGTTTAGCGGCAGATTATAAGGGGTTTTATACCACCATGAAATCAGAATTTAAATAATACTGATGCCACAAGAAGAATTTTGGTTGTCCGGTCCTGTACCGGACATTCCTGTTTTAGCACAACCCGCAGCACATGCTTTGTTGCAATCCTTGCGGGAATTAGAAGAATTGTTAACAGATTTTCCAGATGCACTTTTATGGGAGAAAGTTGGTGAAAGAGCTTCCGTAGGCTTTCATGCGCAGCATTTAACCGGTGTACTAGATAGATTATTAACGTATGCTAAAGGAAAAGCGCTAACCAATGAACAGTTTAATTACTTGAAAAACGAAGGAATTCCCAATACAACTATAACCCCTATAGCACTTTTAAAGAATTTTGAAGTTAAGGTAGCAGAAGCCTTAAACTATTTTAAAACCTTGAATACAGAAACCCTTCTTGCACCAAGAACGGTGGGTAGAAAACACCTACCTACTAATGTTTTAGGCCTCATTTTTCATGCTGCAGAGCACAGTCAACGTCATATTGGGCAACTACTGGTCACAGCAAGTTTTTTAAAGGAAAATTAGATAATACAACTAAGAATATACTTTTTGTTTTTGGTTTGCGTTTTCATATCAACAAACAACCAAAAGAGAATAATAACATTATGAGTACAGAAAATATCCTTCAATTATTTGGCTTTTTATTACCTGCAGTGGTTACTGGGGTTGTTGCTTTTTACTTTTTTAAAATGCATACTAAAAATGAAGAAGGCAGAAGAAGGTATCTACTACACAAAAATACCACTAAAGACACCTTACCTATAAGATTACAAGCCTATGAGCGTATGGCCTTATTTTTAGAACGAATTGCTATTAATAACCTAGTTGTAAGGGTGCATCCCGTAGGACAGGATAAAAGCAATTATGAAAACCTTCTGATCAAACAAATTGAAAACGAATTTGACCACAACCTATCACAACAAATATACATGACCGATCAGTGTTGGAATATTATTAAAGCTGCAAAAAATGCAACTATACAGGCTATAAGGTCTGCTGCTATGAGCGAGTCTGACACGGCCGACAAGCTTAGGGAAGATATCCTTAACCAATCTATGGAAAAATCATCTCCTTCTGTTACTGCACTTGCTTTTGTTAAAAAAGAAATTTCCGAACTCTGGTAACACTGCGCTTAACTATTCCTGCAAGTCTGGTTCTATTGGCATGCTTTCCTCATTTTTGTTTTTCGCATAGAGAAAGCCCTTTTTCCACCATAAGGTCATTTTTTCCTTATCAAAAATTAGTGAATTGGTAGTTAGCACAGTTGGTGTGTAGTACAAATTTATAATGGCATCGTTTTGGCTTGCTACCAATTTACCTATACGTATATTCTGATTTTCTATTCGGTCTAAAACAAAAGAAAACATACTGGTAAGTACTTCAAACGCATTTCTAGATGGCATTCTATTGTAATTGCTTACTTCTGTACGCAGAACAATAACATCTACCTCTGTAGCTCCTCTTTTTATAGCTTCTTCTATAGGTACCAATGTTCCCAAGCCCCCATCTGCATATTCACAGCCATTCTTACGCACCAAACTCATAAAAGGCGTGTAGTTAGAAGAAATCCAAATCCAATCACAAAACTCATCGTAATTAAAATCGTTGACCGATTTGTATTCTACCTGATTTAAGGATAGGTTAGCTACCGTAACTACAACATTTTTTGGACCGTTTTTTAAAGCTTCAAATTCTTCCCTAGTAATACTATTTCTTATTAGTTTTCTTAAGTTCTCGCTCTCTCCAAAGGTCTTTTTACCACGCATCCAGTTTTTAAGAATGTTCCAATGGTTCATACCTATAATATCCGAGCCGTATTTTTTACGGACTACAAACGGGCAATTGCTGAAAATACTGTCTTGGTTTACATTGGAATAGATATTTCGAATCTTATCTATCTTATTTAAAGCTAAATGACTAATTAATAAGCTACCGGTAGAAGTACCCACAAAAATATCGTACTCCCGCTTATCATTCTGTATTAAATATTGTGCCACACCCCCAGCAAAAGCACCTTTGCTTCCACCACCAGATATTACCAATGCCCTCATTCTGTCAATAATTTAGAAATTAGCTCCTTTTCAGCCTTAGAAAAGCTAGCTTGTAAGCTTTCTAGCCTTGTTGCCGTTTCTGGCAAACTTACTAAATGTTCTAGTTGCCTTTTGGCAAATAAACGAAACTGCCAAGAATGATGTTGTGTTGCTTGTACCAAATTGCGTAAGCTACTATCGTTAAGTGCTTGTATTTGAATTAAATAACGAAACGCGTTTAAACAGATTTCAAAGTTAAAATGAGGCGCTGTGTACGCATTTAATTCCTCATAATAAGTCTTTTTAGCCCTTGTATTATAGTTATCTGTTACCAAAGCAAGGGTTAACCACAATATACGTAAGCTTTTATTGGGCAAACCTTCTACTTTGGACAGGCTATCCAGGTAAATTGATTGCCGTTCTGGAAATTGTTGCCACAATGCCATTAAAGCATATTCCTGAGTTAGGTAGCTGTCATCCCGTAATAGCGTTTCAAAATCAGTTTGTAATTCGGTAGGTATTTCTTCGAGATTGGCTATAATAGCTTGCCTTACCTGCAATTCCCCACGCTTTAAAACCCCTTGAAGCGTTGGTGTATCTATTTGATTTACATAACGTTTCAAAAATTCCACCTTAAAACCTACGGGAGCGGTATCATCCCAAAAATGAGTTAGGTTTTCTTTGTTAATTAAGGTAGCGCTATCAATTGTAGCAACTATTTCTTCTAACTTTTTGATATGGGAATGATTCGTTTTTAAATAGGTTAAGGCAATTGCGCTGGGAAATTCAGTTGCCACCAACCATTGTTTTTTAAAATCAGCTAAATCTTTACCAGATGCTTTTTCCATCACGGATAAAAAATCTGATACAGTTGCGTTTTTAAAACTGAATTCTGACAAATACGCTTGTATTCCTTTTTTAAAGGCTTTATCTCCTACCAAATCTTGTAATAGTACCAATGCCCAAGCGCCTTTTTCATAAAAAGTAAGACTACTAGCTTTGGGGTCTAAAAGCGACTCTCCATTTCCCTTGTCTGATTCTGCGATCAGGGTTTGTGCTGTTTCATATAATTTCCAGTAATAGTAATCGGCTCCAAATACCTCCTTTTCAGCTAGATATGCGTAATACGTAGCAAAACCTTCTTGCAGCCAATGATGATTACCGCTAACCTCTGTTATAAGATTACCAAACCATTGATGGGCAAGCTCATGCGCATTTACATTTACATAGTTTTTATCAACAAAACCCTTTTCATCTATCATGTATTGGTCAGAAAACAGCGTACAACTGGTATTCTCCATTCCGCCGTACATAAAATCATGTACGGGCACTTGTTTATAATTTTGCCATGGATACGGAACACCAATTTCTTGCTCTAAAAAATTAAAGAGTTTTGTGGTGTACTTGTAGGTAGGCACTACCCTGCTACTATCTTTTGGATGATAATACAACGCAATGGGCACATCTGAACTTGATGTTCTGGTTTCTTTGTTAAAATTGCCCACGGCAAAAGCTACTAAATAGCTACTCATGGGGTGTTCCATGTTCCACTTCCAGGTTTGTTTATCCTTATGGCTTGTTTTTGCCCTAAGCTCACCATTGGCGATTACTTCTATGTTATTTGGTGCCGTAATAGATAAATCGAATTCTACCTTTTCCGTCATATCATCAAAGCTAGGAAGCCAATGCCGGGTATATTTTCCCTGACCTTGTGTCCAAATTTGCTCATTACCCACAATGGAATCCTCCCATCCCAAAAAATATACCGTTTGTTTTGGTTTTGCTTGATAAGCAATATGTAAGCGATGTTTTCCCAGTTTTTTGGGCGACTTAAATCCAAGTTTCTTTCCGGTATTTGTAAAATCTATATTGGTACCATTCAATTTGAAATTGGATACTGTAATGTTCTCCGCATCTAAAAAAATACTATCAACTTTAGTTTTCATTAAAAAGGTATAATCAACGCTTCCATCTACCGTTTTTTCCATACCATTTGGTTCAATTACAACGGCAGCATGGATAAAATCAACCGCTTGTTGTTTTTGTCCAAAACCACTTAAGCACCAACAGAACAGTAAAAGTGAAAAGAATCTCATAAATTGGCTAAATCAAAAGCTAGACCAATTTAGCTATTTTTAACTGGATGAAACCTAATTTGCTCTATACACCCCTAGTATATTTAAAAGGTGTTGGCCCAAACCGTGCCGAGACCTTAAAAAGCGAATTAGGCCTTGAAACCTATGGCGACTTACTCCAGTTTTATCCCAATCGGTATCTAGATAAGACCCAATATTACAAAATTGCACAATTGCAGAACAGCGGGGCAGATGTACAGATAGTTGGGAAAATAGTGCATCTAAAGACCGTAGAGCAAAAAAGAGGCAAACGCTTAGTAGCCACCTATGTAGATGATACTGGCCAAATGGAATTGGTTTGGTTTAGAGGGCATAAATGGATAAAAGAAAACATAAAAATGAATACGCCTTATGTTGTTTTTGGTAAGGTAAATAAGTATGGTAGTACCTTTTCCATGCCACATCCAGAAATGGAATTGATTAAAGACCACCAAGCTGGACTTAAAATAAGTATGCAACCTATTTATCCGTCTACAGAAAAACTTACCAACAAAGGCATTACAAACAAAGTGGTAAGTAAAATGGTACAGCAATTATTCATGGAAACAAAGGCTAATTTCTCTGAAACCTTAAGCCAAGGCTTACTTAGTGAATTAAATTTATTACCTAGGCCAGAATCACTGCTAAACATCCATTTTCCAAAAAGTCAAGATTTATTGGCCAAAGCACAGTTTCGGTTAAAATTTGAAGAGTTGTTTTATGTGCAGCTGCAATTGCTATCTAAAAAGGCAGTGCGAAAACGGAAAATAAAAGGCATGCCTTTTACCGCAGTTGGGGAAAAATTTAATGAGTTTTATGCCAATCACCTACCTTTTGAGCTTACCAATGCCCAAAAACGTGTAATAAAGGAAATCCGTAATGACATGGGTAGCAGTGCCCAAATGAACCGCCTGTTGCAAGGCGATGTTGGCTCTGGTAAAACTATTGTAGCATTAATGTGTATGCTTTTGGCTATAGATAACAGCTACCAAGCCTGCCTAATGGCACCTACAGAGATATTGGCACAGCAGCATTACAATGGATTAAAGGAGTTGTTGCATAAAACCGACATAAAAATTGCCTTATTAACCGGCTCTACCAAAAAGGCAGAACGTACATTTTTGCACAATCAGTTAGAAAATGGCAATCTTAATATATTGGTTGGCACACATGCTGTTTTGGAAGATAAAGTACAGTTTAAAAATCTAGGCTTAGCCATCATAGATGAACAACATCGTTTTGGTGTAGCCCAACGGTCTAAGCTTTGGCAAAAAAACACCATTCCCCCTCACATTTTGGTTATGACCGCCACCCCTATTCCCAGGACGTTGGCGATGAGTTTGTATGGTGATTTGGATATTTCTGTAATAGATGAGCTGCCTCCGGGACGTAAACCCATTAAAACCGTACATCGTTTTGATGCTAATCGATTAAAGGTTTTCCGTTTTATTAAGGACGAAATAGAAAAAGGCAGACAAATTTATGTGGTCTATCCTTTGATTCAAGAAAGCGAAGCTTTAGATTATAAAGACCTGATGGATGGTTATGAGAGTATTGCAAGGGAGTTCCCATCACCCAAATACCAAATCTCCATTGTACATGGGCAAATGAAACCGCAAGACAAGGATTATGAAATGGACCGTTTTGTGAAGGGTGAAACACAAATCATGGTTGCTACTACCGTTATAGAAGTGGGTGTAAACGTGCCCAATGCATCGGTTATGATTATTGAGAGTGCAGAAAAATTTGGATTATCCCAATTGCATCAGCTGCGTGGCCGTGTGGGTAGAGGTGCAGAACAGAGTTTTTGTATTCTAATGACGAGCCATAAACTATCTGAAGATGCTAAAACACGTTTAGAAACCATGTGCTGGACCAATGATGGGTTCGAAATTGCCGAAGTAGACTTAAAATTACGCGGACCGGGAGATTTAATGGGTACGCAGCAAAGTGGCATGTTAAATCTTAAAATTGCAGATATCGTAAAGGACAATCCCATTCTAAAATTGGCGCGTTACCATGCGATACAATTGCTAAAGAACGACCCAAAATTGGAGCAAGCAGACCACCACGTAATTAGAAACACCTATGCGCAACTAGTTAAAGGCAAAGGACTTTGGGGCTACATTAGTTAAACTGACCCAGCTGTAACATTAGCCAACTTTTCTGTTGAACATCGTAATTTGATAGCGTACCCTACCCTACAAAAACAATGCTATTGCTTAGATTTGAAAGCTAAATTTGTAATTACAGAGACATGGGTAAAACGCTTTTTGATAAAGTTTGGGATTCACACGTTGTAAAGAATATAGAAAACGGTCCGGATGTACTATTTATAGACCGCCACTTGGTACATGAGGTAACAAGTCCGGTAGCTTTTCTAGGGCTAAAAAACAGAAGTATTCCTGTTTTATATCCAAATAGAACTTTTGCAACAGCAGACCACAATACCCCTACTATAAACCAACACTTACCAGTTAAAGACGAATTATCTGCAAACCAATTAAAAGCATTGGAAAAAAATGCGGGTGAACATGGTATTCCTTACTGGGGTCTTGGACATGAAAAAAACGGAATTGTACACGTAATAGGTCCAGAAAACGGGATTACCGTTCCTGGTGCCACAATTGTTTGTGGAGATTCCCATACTTCTACCCACGGTGCTTTTGGTGCCATTGCCTTTGGTATTGGAACATCAGAAGTAGAAATGGTATTGGCTAGCCAATGTATTATGCAGCCAAAGCCAAAAAAGATGCGCATTAATATTGAAGGTGAGTTGAGCACAGCCGTAACGCCAAAAGATGTTGCCTTATTCATAATTTCTAAACTAACTACTTCTGGCGCTACTGGTTACTTTGTAGAATACGCCGGTAGCGTTTTTAGAGAAATGAGCATGGAAGGCCGTATGACGGTTTGTAACTTGAGTATAGAAATGGGAGCTCGTGGTGGAATGATTGCCCCTGACGAAAAAACATTTGAATATGTTAAAGGGAGAGAGCTTGCACCAAAAGGCGCAGATTGGGATAAAGCTATGGCTTATTGGGAGACCTTATACACGGAGGATGATGCTACGTTTGATAAGGAATTGACTTTTGCAGCTAGTGAAATTGAGCCAATGATTACCTACGGTACCAATCCGGGTATGGGCTTTGGTATCAGTAACTCTATCCCAACAGCGGAACAAATAGATGGCGCTAAAGCTACGTTTGCAAAGTCCTTGGCCTATATGGAGTTTAACGAAGGAGATTCTATGATTGGAAAGCCAATAGATTTTGTGTTCTTAGGTAGTTGTACCAACGGCCGTATAGAAGATTTTAGAGCCTTTGCTTCTATCATTAAAGGTAGAAAAAAGGCAGATAATGTAACGGCTTGGTTAGTTCCAGGGTCTCACAAAGTAGAGGCTGCTATTAAAGAAGAAGGAATTTTAGATATTTTACAAGAAGCTGGTTTTGAATTGCGAGAGCCTGGTTGCTCTGCTTGTTTAGCTATGAACGATGACAAGGTGCCTGCTGGCAAATATGCGGTAAGTACCAGTAACCGAAACTTTGAGGGTAGACAAGGCCCTGGTTCTAGAACACTATTAGCTAGCCCGTTAGTTGCAGCAGCAGCAGCGGTTACAGGTAAAGTAACAGACCCACGGGAATTAATGCAATTGCAAGAAGCGTAATCAATCTAAAATCAAAACATTTCTGCTTAGGCAGAAATAACAAAAAAGCATACTATTATGGCATACGATAAATTTGAAGTTTTAACGAGTACTGCAGTACCCTTACCTATAGAAAATGTTGATACGGACCAGATTATCCCTGCTCGTTTCTTAAAAGCTACTGAACGTAAAGGGTTTGGAGACAATCTTTTCCGTGACTGGAGATACAATAATGACGGTACTCCCAAAGAAAGTTTTGTCTTAAATAATGCCCAATATGGAGGTAAAATTCTTGTAGGTGGTAAAAACTTTGGTTCTGGATCGTCTAGAGAACATGCTGCTTGGGCGGTGTACGATTATGGTTTTAGATGTGTAATATCTAGTTTTTTTGCAGATATTTTTAGAAACAACTGTTTAAACGTTGGTGTGTTACCCGTACAAGTGAGTCCAGAATTTTTAGAAAAGATTTTTAGGGCTATTGAAAAGAACCCACATACGGAACTAAAGGTAGACTTGCCTTCACAGACCATTACGCTTTCTGAAACTGGAGAATCAGAATCTTTTGATATTAACGAGTATAAAAAAGGGAATCTTTTAAACGGTTTTGATGATATTGATTACCTACTGAATTTAAAAGAAGACATCAAAGAATTCGCTAGTTCTAGACCTATCTAAAAACATTCCATGGCGAGAACCATAGAAATAATGGATACCACCCTTAGGGATGGTGAACAAACCTCCGGAGTGTCTTTTACCGCCTCGGAAAAGCTTACTTTGGCCAAACTTTTATTAGAAGAACTAAAGGTAGACCGTATAGAAATTGCGTCGGCACGTGTTTCCGAAGGGGAATTTCAAGCGGTTAAGAACATTACTTCTTGGGCCACAGAAGCCAATTGCATAGATAAGGTAGAAGTATTAACTTTTGTAGATGGCGGCCCCTCCATAGATTGGATGCTTAAAGCTGGTGCTAAGGTGCAAAACCTACTCACTAAGGGTTCTCTAAATCATTTAACCCATCAACTTAGAAAAACACCAGAGGAACACTTTCAAGCTATTGCGGAAACCATCGCACAAGCTAAAGCTAAAGGTATTGCTACCAATGTCTATTTAGAAGATTGGAGCAATGGCATGCGTAATTCGCAAGACTATGTTTTTCAATTCTTGGACTTTTTAACCCAACAGCCCATTAAGCGGGTGTTGTTGCCAGATACCTTAGGCGTGCTTACACCTAAAGAAACGCATCAGTATATTTCTAAAATAGTAGCGCGTTATCCTAACACACATTTTGATTTTCATGGTCATAACGACTATGATTTAAGTGTAAGCAATGTCATGGAAGCTTTAGAGGCCGGTTGTCATGGATTACACCTTACCGTGAATGGAATGGGAGAACGTGCCGGTAACGCACCACTTGCAAGCACCATTGCGGTAATAAATGATTTTTTACCAGAAATTGACACTAGGGTACAGGAATCTAGCTTATACAAGGTAAGTAAATTGGTTTCCACGTTTACAGGTTTTGGCATCCCTGCAAATAAACCTATTGTAGGAGATAATGTTTTTACACAAACCGCTGGTATACATGCAGATGGAGACAACAAGAACAATCTTTACTTTAATGATTTGTTACCAGAACGTTTCGGGAGAAAAAGGCAGTATGCATTAGGTAAAACCTCTGGAAAAGCCAATATTTTAAAGAATTTACAAGAACTTGGACTCACCCTAAATGATGATGAGGTTAAAAAGGTTACCGAGCGGATTATTGAGCTGGGCGACAAGAAGGAAAAAGTAACCAAGGAGGATTTACCATACATTATTTCTGATGTGTTGGATAGTAGTGCTTTTCAGCAAAAAGTCTTTATAAAATCTTATGTGCTAACACATGCTAAAGGATTAAAGCCTTCTACTACACTGTCAATAGAAATAGAAGGGAAAATTTTTGAAGAAAATGCACAAGGCGATGGACAGTTTGATGCCTTTATCACTGCCTTGAAAAAAATATACAAACAAAATGACCGTGAGCTTCCAAAGCTTATAGATTATGCCGTGCGTATACCACCAGGTAGTAATTCTGACGCACTTTGCGAAACCATGATAACATGGAAGACCAAGAAGCACGACTTTGTGACAACTGGCTTAGATTCTGACCAAACGGTATCTGCTATCAAGGCCACGGAAAAAATGCTAAACTTAATTTGATAACCACACATAGATAATACATACATGAAATTAAATATTGCCCTATTGGCAGGAGACGGAATTGGACCAGAAGTTATAGATCAAGCGGTAAAGGTAAGTGATGCCGTAGCCAAAAAATTTGAACATGATATTACTTGGAAGCCAGCACTTACTGGTGCTGCTGCTATTGATGCCGTGGGAGAACCTTATCCTGATGAAACACATGAAGTTTGCGCTAGTGCAGATGCTGTATTATTTGGTGCCATAGGGGACCCGCGTTTTGATAATGACCCTTCTGCAAAGGTGAGACCGGAACAGGGATTATTAAAAATGCGTAAAAAGCTAGGTTTGTTCGCCAATGTTAGACCAACCTTTACCTTTCCCTCTCTAATAGATAAATCTCCTTTAAAGAAAGACCGTATAGAAGGTACCGATTTGATTATTTTGAGAGAATTAACCGGAGGTGTTTATTTTGGAGAAAGAGGTCGATTAAATGAAGGAGATACCGCTTTTGATACCATGACATATCATCGTTTTGAAATTGAGCGCTTAGCTAAAAAAGGTTTTGAAATGGCATTAAAGCGTGGAAAAAGATTGTGTTGTGTGGATAAAGCCAATGTTTTAGAGGCTTCTCGTCTTTGGAGAGAAACCGTGCAAGCTATGGAAAAGGATTATCCAGAAGTAGAGGTAACCTATGAATTTGTGGATGCTGTAGCCATGCGTTTAATTCAATGGCCTAAAGGATATGATGTTATAATAACCGCTAACCTATTTGGCGATATTTTAACCGATGAAGCTTCTGTTATTTCTGGCTCTATGGGGCTTATGCCATCCTCTTCGGTTGGTAGTGAAGTTTCTTTATACGAACCTATACACGGCTCGTATCCACAAGCTGCGGGTAAAGACATTGCTAATCCGTTAGCAACCGTATTATCTGCTGCTATGTTGTTTGAAGACAAAGGGCTTTCTGAAGAAGCGCAAGCTATTCGTGATGTGGTAAACAAATCATTAGCAGAAGGCATCGTAACGGAAGATTTAGCTGAAGGCGGCAAGGCATACAAAACCTCTGAGGTAGGTGACTGGCTAGCCAAAAACATATAAACAATAGTTTATAATCATAAAAAAGGCCTGAACTTACTATTCAGGCCTTTTTTTCGTTTATTCAAATTAGCAACAAGAAGCTAATTGTTTTTTTCGTTTCTCGCTTTTTACTTTCTGCTTTCTATAAACCAGAATACCAACGGCAATTAAAACCCCTAAACCAGCTAAAATAGCCCCTACTACGCTTGCTGCCGTAACGCTTAATCCAAACACTAACGGTAGTCCGGCCAAATAAGCGCCAGACGCATTACCAATATTGAACGCACTTTGGTTCATAGATGCACCAATCTTTTCCGCTCCTTTTGCACTATTAATTATTGCCATTTGCAGAGGCGCGGCAACTGTAAAGGTTATTAATCCAATAGAAAAGGCTAAAACCAACACCACTATAGCATTAAATGCAAAGAAAGAATTAATCAACAAAACCAAACTCATTGCGGTTAAACTTATAATGACCGATTTTAAAGGTTTATATACCTCTGCCATTCTAGCACCAATAAAATTACCCAAAACCATACCTGCACCAGCAATAACCATGGCATAACTTACTACGTATTCTGGTAAATTTGCTACATCTGTTATTAAAGGAGCAATGTAACTATACCAAGCAAAAAAGCCACCCGTACCAATAGCCGTTAAAGCAATTATGGCCCAAAGTTCTCCATTTTTAAATACCGGAACATTAGTCTTAGGATTCTCTTTTTCCTCAGAATGCTGTTTTACCTCACCATCAATTTTAGGCAACCAGAAAAATATGCTCAAAAAAGTTAGTATACCAACAATACCCACTAAGAAAAAAGATATGCTCCAGCTATAGGTTTGCCCTAAATAAGTGCCCAAAGGAACTCCAATTAAATTGGCGACGGTTAAGCCAGAAAACATGATGGCTATTGCCTGGGCCGCTTTTCCTTCTTTAGCTAAAGTAGTAGCAACAATAGAGCCAATTCCAAAAAATGCACCGTGTGGCAGCCCTGATAAAAACCGCATACTCAGCATGGTATAATAATTAGTAGAAAAGGCAGAAAACGTATTAAAAACCGTAAACCAAACCATTAATAGCAGTAGCATTTTTCTGGAAGGCAATTTATCGCCAATAGAGGCCAGTAATGGCGCACCTACTACTACACCTAAAGCATAGGCCGCTATAAAGTGGCCCGCCTCTGGAATACTTACCTGTAAACCATTTGCTACCTCTGGTAAAATACCCATGATAACAAACTCGGTTAAGCCAATACCAAAACCCCCTAAGGCTAATGATAATAAGGCTTTTTTATTGTTGAATTTTTTCTCCATTTGTATTTGCAAGTCCGTTTGTTTTTAATGAAAAATGATGATACAAAAATGCATTATCCCCATAGTTCTTAAAACGATTTAATTTGCAAATATCTATGCTATTTTAACAGTGAAAAACAATATAAGATTAATTGTATGTTAAAATAGCGCAAAACCTAATTCACCCTTGTAAATCAGTATTTTATTGAAGCGCAAATACTTTTTGCAATAAAGCGGTAGTCCTAGAAGAAACAGAATTCCTAATTTCCTTTTCCTTATCTCCTACTTTTACAAACAAACCGTCTATTGCTTGATTGGTCACGTACTCCGTTAAATTTGGATTTACCGGTTTCACCAATGGAACGGTATTGTATTTCTGAATAATAGTTGTCCAAATATCGTTTGCCCCTACTTTATCTAATGAAGCAGCAATTTTTGGTTCGAAAGCAGCCGCTAATTTAGTAGAGGTACTACCCTCTAAATATTCAGTAGCGGCCAAGTCATTAGATGATGTTAAAATGGTTTTGGCATCAGCAAAGGTGAAATCCTTAATGGCCTGTACAAAAATGGGTTTAGCCTCGCTCACTGCGTCTTCTGCCGCCCTATTCAATACTTTTAAACCTTCGTCCGCTAAATTGGATAAGCCAATTTTACGAAGCGTAGCGTCTACCTTCTGTAATTCTTCTGGCAATAAAATTTTCACCGCCTCATCCTTGAAATAGCCGTCCTCTTTATTTAAAATATTTACACCTTCTACCACACCAAACTCCAGTGCTTGTTTTAATCCGCCGATAATTTCTTCTTGGGTTACAGGGCCTCCCGCATTGGGTAGGTTATTTACCACCTGTTGTAGTTCCGCGCAGCTACCAAACGTGAACAAAGCCACCAAAATCAATGTAATTTTAGATATTTTCATAGTTACTATTTTTAAGTTTTTCAAAAATAAGACAATCCATAAAAAAGCCCTTGTCTAAACAAGGGCCGCACAGTTTTAATTCTAGTTAATTGCAATTATAATATGTAATCCGTACTTAAAAAGTTGCTCACTTTTGCTTCTAACAATTGCTCTACGGTTTCATTATTTACCTCGTTATCTTTAAAGGCAACAAACGTTCTAATACTAAAAGAACGTAAAGCATCGTGCACACTCAATGTAGCTTGTGCCGAGTCTTTCCTCCCCGTAAAAGGATATACGTCTGGCCCACGTTGGCAAGAACTATTCAGGTTTACCCGGCAAACCAAGTTGGCTAAGGTATCTATTAATGGCGATAAGGTATAAACATCCTTACCAAAAAGGCTTACTTGCTGCCCATAGTTAGATTCTGCCATATCATCTAAAGGTTCAGATATATCCTTGAAAGATAAAACGGGTACTACTGGGCCAAATTGCTCTTCTTGGTATACACGCATATCTTTTGTAACGGGATATAACACCGCTGGCCAAATGTAATTATCAAACCGTTGACCGCCTTTTTTATTCATTATTTTAGCGCCTTTGGCTAAGGCATCATCAATTAATTCTTGAATGTAATCTGGTTTACCTGGTTCTGGTAACGGCGTAAGTTTTACACCCTCTTCCCATGGATTACCAAATTTAAGGGCATCGATAGCCTTAGTATATTTCTCAAAAAATTCATCCTTAACTTCTTCGTGAACGTAAACCACTTTTAGGGCGGTACAACGCTGCCCGTTAAAAGAGGTTGTCCCAGCAATGACTTCGTTCACCGTTAAATCCATATTTGCATCTGGAAGCACTATGGCCGGATTTTTAGCTTCTAGCCCAAGAACCAATCTTAAACGGTTACTCTTTGGATGTTGCTCTTGCAATGCATTGGCAGACTTGCTATTACCAATTAACGCCAAAACGTCTACTTTTCCTGTTTGCATAATTGGCGCCGCAACTGCTCTACCCCTACCAAAAAGAATGTTGACCACACCTTTTGGAAAACTACTTTGAAAAGCCTCTAACAAAGGAGCTATTAACAAAACACCGTGTTTTGCAGGCTTAAATATGGTAGTATTACCCATGATAATCGCAGGAATAAGTAGCGCAAAAGTCTCATTCAACGGATAATTGTAAGGTCCTAAACACAAAACAACTCCTAAAGGTCCACGGCGTATGTGTGCATAAACCCCATCGTGCTTTTGAAATTTAGCAGAATCCCTATCTAACTGCTTGTAATCTTCAATGGTATCATAAATGTATTCAACAGTACGGTCAAACTCTTTATAAGAATCAGGCTTAGACTTCCCAATTTCCCACATTAAAAGTTTAACCACCTCTTCCCTTTTGGCCTCCATCTTTTTTACAAAAGTCTCCATACATTCAATACGGTCCTTAACTTTCATGGTAGGCCACAGCCCTTGACCTTGGTCATACGCCTTTAGGGCTGCATCTAAGGCGTCCAGGGCTTCTTTTTCTCCCATATCTGGGATGCTTCCTAAAACGGTGGGCTGGTATTCTTCTGTGCTAGAAATAGTGGAAATAACTTCTGTTGTAGCTCCATTCCACGCTCTAAGTTCACCATTAACCAAATAGTGTTTTTGGTGTTTTTGTTCTGTTATTTGAAATTCTTCAGGAATTTGTGGTGTTGTTGTCATACTGAGTGTTGTTGTATTTAATCCCTTTTCTGTTTGATTTTTAATTAAATCAAGTATTGAAATAAATCTGGTTTATCGTTTAAATAGTCGCCAAAGAAGTTGTTTTCTTTCATACGTTTAATCAATGGCTCCAAATCTGTAGGCGCTTGCAATTCTATACCTACAACAGCAGGTGCATTTTCTCGACTGGACTTTTTAGAGTATTCAAAATGGGTGATATCATCTGTAGGCCCTAAGATATCTGCCACAAATTGTTTTAATGCCCCTGGTCTTTGCGGAAAACGAACAATAAAATAATGCTTTACCTTACCATATAGCAGCGCCCGCTCTTTAATTTCTGCTGTTCTAGTGATGTCATTATTACTGCCACTAACAATGCATACCACATTCTTATCTTTTAACTGGTCCTTAAATTGACCTAATGCTGCAATGGTTAAAGCTCCAGCAGGTTCTACTACAATAGCATCCCTATTATACAAGTCCAAAATAGTTTGGCAAACCAAACCTTCTGGCACCGTAACCATCTGACTTAAATGCTGTTTACAGATATTAAAATTAAGCGTTCCTACCCGCTTTACCGCAGCGCCATCTATAAATTTATCAATTTCTTCAAGTACTGTTACATTCCCTAACTCCAATGCTTTTTTCATGGATGGAGCACCTTCTGGCTCTACGCCAATTATTTGGGTGTTGGGAGACAACTCTTTAAAGACGGAACAGATACCAGACACCAAACCACCACCACCAACAGGTACAAAAACATAATCTATAGGTACTCTGGTTTGATTGAGCAATTCCAAACCAACGGTAGCCTGCCCTTCTATAATTTTTTGGTCGTCAAATGGGTGTACAAAGGTTTTACCCTGTTCATCACAATCTTTTTGAGCTGCCAGATAAGCATCATCAAAAGTGTCACCACTCAAAACCACGGTAACCCAATCACCACCAAACATTTTGGTCTGGTCTATCTTTTGTTTTGGCGTTACCACGGGCATATAGATGGTACCTTTTACACCAAGATGGCTACAAGCAAATGCTACGCCCTGTGCATGGTTACCTGCACTAGCGCATACCACGCCTTTTGCCAATGCTTCTTTGGAAAGTGAATGAATTTTATTGAAAGCACCACGAATTTTGTAGCTACGCACCCGTTGTAAATCTTCGCGTTTTAGCAAAACATTTGCTCCAAACGCTTTGCTTAGTCGTATACTTTCTTGCAAAGGCGTTTCTGCTGCAACACTACTTATGGTAATAGCAGCCTGCTGTATAGCACTTATCTTAGGAACATAGGTATTACTTTCTACTTTCATTCAAAAAAAAGCTATAAAAAAAGGCAGGTTTAAAACCTGCCTTATATTGTTCTAAGCTATCGGTTTCATTGCAGTCATGGAGGCTCGTAAACGTGCCCCTACCACTTCTACCGGATGTTCTCTTAACGCCTTGTTTACAGCGATAAGACGTTGGTTGTCTACGCCGTTTCCTTGGCCTTCCGCAAATGTTTTACCAATTACGTCCGTATCTACAGTTTTCATAAAATCTGTCAACAAAGGCTTACAAGCATGGTCAAACAAATAACAACCATACTCTGCCGTATCGGAGATTACACGATTCATTTCAAATAACTTTTTACGCGCAATGGTATTCGCAATAAGTGGTGTTTCGTGTAAAGATTCATAATAAGCAGATTCTGCGATAATTCCAGATTCTGTCATGGTTTCGAATGCTAATTCTACACCAGATTTAACAAATGCTACCATTAACACCCCGTTATCATAAAATTCTTGCTCAGAGATTTCTACATCCCCTGCAGGAGTTTTTTCAAAATTAGTTTCTCCTGTCTCCGCTCTCCACGTTAATAGGTTTTTATCATCGTTAGCCCAATCTTCCATCATTGTTTTGGAGAAATGACCACTCATAATATCATCCATATGTTTTTGGAACAACGGACGCATAATTTCTTTTAACTCTTCTGCCAAATCAAAAGCTTTTATTTTAGCAGGATTAGATAGACGGTCCATCATATTAGTAATACCACCTTGCTTAAGCCCTTCTGTGATGGTTTCCCATCCGTATTGAATTAATTTAGAAGCATAACCCGCATCTATACCTTTAGCCACCATTAAATCGAAGCTTAGGATAGAACCGGTTTGCAACAAACCACAAAGAATAGTTTGCTCTCCCATTAAATCTGACTTTACCTCTGCCACAAAAGAAGACTCTAAAACACCAGCTCTATCACCACCTGTGGCGGCTGCATAAGCTTTGGCCTGTTCTAGACCTTTGCCTTCTGGGTCGTTCTCTGGATGTACAGCAATTAAGGTTGGCACACCAAAACCTCTTTTGTATTCTTCTCTAACCTCTGAACCTGGGGATTTAGGGGCTACCATAATCACCGTTAGGTCCTCACGTACCTGCATGCCTTCTTCTACAATATTAAATCCGTGAGAGTAAGATAAGGTTGCGCCTTTCTTCATCAACGGCATTACAGCGTTTACCACATTGGTATGCTGTTTGTCTGGCGTAAGGTTAATGACCACATCTGCAATAGGAATCAATTCTTCATAAGTACCACAAACAAAATTGTTTTCTGTAGCATTTTTATACGATTGTCTTTGCTCTTTAATTGCTGCGTCTCTTAAGGCATAAGATACATCTAAACCAGAATCTCTCATGTTAAGACCTTGGTTTAACCCTTGGGCGCCGCAACCAACAATTACAATTTTCTTTCCTTTTAGTGCAGATACACCATTCGCAAATTCATGAGTATCCATAAATCGGCATTTTCCCAATTGCGTTAATTGGTCACGAAGCGAAAGTGTATTAAAATAATTTGTCATTTTTATACGTGTTTATTGGTATTACTTTTAGTTATTCAATTGAAATTCTTCTAATAAATTGGAAATTGGCATGGTTTCTTTAGAAACAGAAATACGACCTGAGCGTACGAATTGTAAAATACCGAACGGTTCAAAAGCATCATGCATTTCGTCAATTTCGTTTCTTCTACCTGTTTTGGCCAGTACAAAAAAGTCTCTAGCTACCGTTACTATGGTTGCATTATGCTCCTTTATAATATTTTGAATTTGACGCTCATCAAACAATAAATCCGAATCGATTTTAAAGATGGCAGATTCCTGATAAATTATTTCATCGTCTGTATGATAAAAGGCTTTTATAACTTCTATCTGCTTTTCTATTTGTTGTACAATTTTACGTGTCCAATCTTCTGTAGTAAATACAACGATAGTGAATTTAGAAACATTCTCAATTTCTGATTTAGAAACATTTAAGCTCTCTATATTGATGTGTCGCTTTAAGAATATTCCTGATATTCTATTTAACAATCCAACACTATTTTCTGAATATACCGAAATGGTAAACCATTGACTTTCCATAGGATTCTTTTCTTATTTTAAACGAATATCAGATACGGATGCACCAGAAGGAATCATAGGAAAAACGTTATCCTCTTGTTCTACCACTACCTCCAAGAAATACGGCCCATTATGCTCCATCATTTCCTTGATGCCCGCTTCTAAATCTTTTCTTTCTTCTATTCGGTTCGATTTAATGTGATACCCTTCTGCAATTTTTACAAAGTCAGGGTTAGTCATTACCGTGGAAGCATATCGCTTATCAAAAAACAATTCTTGCCACTGGCGCACCATTCCTAAGTGATTGTTATTAAGCACCACAATTTTAACACCCACATTGTGCTGAAAAATAACCCCCAATTCTTGAATGGTCATTTGGTACCCGCCATCACCAATAATAGCAACCACAGGACGCTCTGGAGCTCCCATTTTAGCGCCAATGGCTGCTGGTAATGCAAAACCCATAGTACCCAAACCACCAGAGGTGATATTGCTTTTACTTTGACGGAATTTTGCATAGCGACAGCCTATCATTTGGTGTTGACCCACATCTGTAACCACTACCGCTTTTTGGTCCGAAGCTATATTAATCCCTTCTATCACCTCTCCCATGGTTAGACCAGGTTTGGTTGGATGAATATCGTTCTTAATTACAGCCTCAAACTCTTCTTGGTATTTTTTATCGAATTCTGCTTTCCAAGCTTCGTGCGAATTCTCTTTTACTTTAGGCAACAACAATTTCAAGGAGGCTTTACAATCCCCTAAAACCGCTACATCTGCCTTAACATTTTTATTTATTTCTGCTGGGTCTATCTCCAAGTGAATAACCTTAGCCTGTTTTGCATAGGTATCTAAACTACCCGTAACTCGGTCATCAAAACGCATCCCAATAGCAATCAACAAATCGCACTCATTGGTTAATACATTAGGACCGTAATTACCGTGCATACCAACCATACCAACATTAAGCGGATGTTCGGTATCCATTGCAGAAAGCCCCATGATAGTCCAAGCTGCAGGTATACCCGCTTTTTCTACCAATCGTTTTAATTCTTCTTCTGCCTGTCCAAGAATTACGCCCTGCCCAAAAACTATCATCGGCTTTTTGGCCGAATTGATAAGTTCTGCAGCAGCAGAAATGGCATCCTCATCCGGTTCACTTACAGGTGTATAACTACGTACGCCAGTACATTTTTCGTAAGTGAAATCAATTTCATCAAACTGCGCATTCTTAGTAATGTCTACTAAAACAGGTCCTGGCCTACCAGAACGTGCTATATAAAATGCCTTTGCTAAAATTTCTGGAATCTCAGAAGCATTGGTAATTTGATAATTCCATTTGGTTACTGGGGTGGATATACCAACAATATCTGTTTCTTGAAAAGCATCAGAACCCAATAAATGTCTTGGTACTTGCCCTGTAATACAGACCATGGGCGTAGAATCTATTTGTGCATCTGCCAACCCGGTGACCAGATTGGTTGCTCCTGGTCCTGAGGTAGCCATAGCCACCCCTACTTTACCACTTACTCTTGCATACCCCTGTGCGGCATGCGTAGCACCTTGTTCGTGGCGTGTAAGAATATGGGTAAGTTTATCTTGGAACTTGTACAACTCATCATACACGGGCATTATAGCCCCTCCTGGATACCCATAAATTAAATCTACACCTTCTGCCAGCAAACAATGAATTATAGCCTCTGCACCTGTAACTCTCATGCTTTTTTGTTTTGCTGTTTTATCTTCTGTTGCTTTTAATGTTTCCATAAACCTTTTCTTAAAGGGCGTCAGTTACACAGCCTTTAGAGGCAGATGAAACCGTTTTAGCATATTTATACAAACTTCCTTTTCTAACTTTTAAATCTGGAGCAGCCCATTTGGCTTTTCTTTTTGCCATTTCTTCATCAGAAATAGCCACAGAAATGGTATTTGCCTCTGCATCTATGGTAATTATATCTCCGTCTTCTACCAAAGCAATGTTACCACCCTCCTGTGCTTCTGGCGCTATATGCCCAACTACAAAACCGTGTGTACCACCAGAGAATCTACCATCTGTAATCAATGCTACGTCTTTACCTAGTCCAGCACCCATAATAGCAGCTGTTGGCTTTAACATTTCTGGCATACCTGGACCTCCCTGTGGACCTTCGTAACGGATAACAACTACGTTGCCTTTTTTTACCAACCCATCGCGAATACCAGCATTAGCTTCAAACTCACCATTAAAAACTTTAGCCGGACCAGAAAAATGTAATCCTTCCTTACCTGTAATTTTGGCCACGGAACCTAATTCCGCTAGGTTACCGTATAATATTCTTAAATGCCCTGTTTCTTTGATAGGATTATCCAAATCGTGTACCACATCCTGTCCATCATGCAACCCAGGTACATCTTTCATATTCTCTGCCAATGTTTTACCGGTTACGGTTAAACAATCGCCATGTAACATGTTATTTTCTAGCATAAACTTGATAACTCCAGGAACACCACCAACATTGTGTAAATCTTCCATGGAATATTTACCACTCGGTTTTAAATCTGCCAAAAACGGAGTGGTATCACTAATACGTTGAAAATCATCCAAAGTAAAATCTATCTCCGCAGCCTTGGCAATTGCCAAAAAGTGTAAAACGGCATTGGTAGAACCACCTAGCACGGTTATAAGACGCACTGCATTTTCTAGCGATTTTTTAGTGATGATATCTAAAGGCTTAATATCATTCTCGATAAGGTAACGCATGGCTTCCCCTGTTGCCTTACCATCATTATTTTTTTGCGAACCTACCGCTGGGTTAGAAGAACTATACGGTAAAGACATTCCTAAAACCTCAATAGCAGAAGCCATGGTGTTTGCCGTGTACATACCACCACAAGCACCTGCACCCGGACATGCTTTTTGTATTACGGATTTGTATTCCTTTTCGTCTATGGAACCAGCTACTTTTTCGCCCCAAGCTTCAAATGCAGAAACTACATCTAATTTTCTATCATTATGGCAACCAGAGGCTATAGTACCTCCATATAAAAGAATAGAAGGCCTATTTAAGCGAATCATACCCATAAGCGCCCCAGGCATATTTTTATCGCAACCAACAACGGTAACCAGACCATCATAGTTCATAGCCTGTACTACTGTCTCCATAGAATCTGCAATAATATCCCTTGAAGGTAAAGAATAACGCATACCGTAGGTGCCCATAGAGATACCATCACTAACCCCAATACTATTAAAAATTAAACCAACAAGCTCTTTAGATTGTACACCTTCCTTTACATGTTTGGCCAGATCATTCAAGTGCATATTACAAGGATTACCCTCATAACCTGTACTCCCAATACCTATAAATGGTTTTTTTAAATCATCTTCTGTTAGCCCTAAAGCATAAAGCATGGCCTGCGCAGCAGGCTGGGTTGGATCTTGCGTTACGTTCTTGCTGTACTTATTTAATTCCATTAGTATATTTTCCTAAAAAGGGTCTTTTTATTGCATTTTATTTCGAATATCAAAGATATATGTTTACAACACCCTATATTTTTAACATACCCTATGTGTTTAGGTTCACTATTATTCTAACACACCTATAATTCTGATTATCAATATTTTAATTGTATTTTAAATATCATATTCAACTCTTTTAGAAAGTTGAAAATTTTTATAGGATATGTGGTGAGAAATGAGAGGTGTAGCTTAAAAAGCTGCCTAAGCTAGTTTAAACTGCAATTTATCTTGATGCTTTTTTTGAGCCAGTAACGCTATGGCTTCTTTCCTTAATTGAAGAATTCTAGGGTAACCGCCAGTTGTTTGCCCGTCTTTCATTAAGATTATTAATTTTCCTGCTGGCGTAAATTGAACGGTACCTGGCAGGGTTGCCGCTGTTAAAATTGAACTGTTGTGCCCTACCAACAATTCTTGCAATTGATAGGCCATTCTATTATTCTCCTTTGCAACCTTAAATTGTTTAGAAAACAAGCGGGTCAACTGATTATCTGTAAGTAAATCGAACTCCGGTCCCTTGTCTACCAATAGAATGTCTTTAGCATAGTTTTCTTTAACCTTTAATTCCGGAATTTTAGGCTGAAAACTATTAACCCGATCATAATTTAAAACATCTCCTTTTTCTAGTTTAATTGCCTTAGTTAATGGAGCATATTGAGATGCGCTATTTAAAACGGTTTCAGTATTAAAACCATTTTTGATACCTAAATAACAGCGTAAACCGGTATTTAATTTTCCAAACCTTAAGCTATCTCCAGTTTTAATCTTATAAATCTTATAATTGGTAATTGAAACTTTGTTTAATTGTGCTGAAAGGTCTGCCCCACCCATGCAGATATAGGTTGGTTGCGTAAACTCTATTTCTGGTCCCATCATGGTTATTTCGAGAATAGGAGTGCCTATTGGGTTTTCTAATAAGCTATTTACCTTATCGTAAGCTTCATCATCCATTACACCGCTTATTGGAACACCTTTGTTTCTGTAGCCAAACCTACCGGCGTCTTGTATGGTTGTGTAAAATCCAGGTTTAATGACTTTAAGCATCTATTACCACTTTTTCAGGTTCATAAATCCCCACTTCCATTTGAATTTTAATATGCTCATATTCTGATTGGGAAATTGATTTAAATTGAACCTTATCCCCTACACTAAAAAAACATGGATTATTTTTAGACACATCAAAAAGAGGAACTGGGCAGTTACCAATAATGTTCCACCCTCCAGGAGACGCCTGCGGATAAATACCAGTTTGTTTTGATGCCAAACCAACAGCACCTTTTTCAACTTTTAGCCGCGGTACTGACTTTCTTGGAATTTCTAAATTTTGCGGTAATCCACCCAAATACATAAAACCTGGTAAAAAACCGATACCGTAAATAGTATAAACAGATGTTGTATGCAAGTTAATAAGTTCACTTGCGCTTAGCTTTAAAAAGTTAGCCGTTTCATATAAGTCAATGCCGTAAACCTCATCGTAACACACGGGTAAAACCCACTTAACTTCACGGTTAGAAGCAGAAAGCACCAAATCATCATATTGTTTATTAATTAGCTCAACTAGCTTTGGATAAGAAAATGATTCAACTCCATTATAAACCAAGGTCAACGTATTATATGATGATATAAACTCCCAATTGTCATTAAATTTTTGCTTTAAAGCACTAGTCAAAAGCAAATTCGCATATAATATTTGTTCTGAAACATCTTTTTTCCAAGCAATCTCAATAGCTTTTTGTCCAAAAGGTTGTATCAAAATAGGTAGATGTTTGCTATTAGCTAATTTGGACATGATGTTCCGTTAGTTTTGTTCTTAGATATTTTAAAATCTCAATTGCATTTTCAGTGTCACCGTGAACACATAACGTATTTACTTTTATTTCTTGATAGTAGTTATCTATAGCTTTCACTCTATTTTCTTTAATCATAGGTAAAATGTGCGCCAAGATTTCTTCCTTTTTTAAAATTAAGGCATTTGAATCCTTCCTTGAAATTAAATTCAGATTCTTTCCATAATTACGATCTGCAAAACCTTCAAAAACTATTGGTAAATTATTTTTTTTGCATACTTCAGCTAGAGCGGAATTATAAGGCGTATAAATTTTGATTGATTTAGAATATTCTAGCACTACCTCAACAAATAAAGCTGCCAGGTTATAATTCTTTAGTAATTGATTGTAAAGCGCACCATGTGCTTTAATATGATTTAAATTAACCCCATGTTTGTTAGCAATTTTAAAAGCCATGCTTAATTGCCTAGAAAGACTATTTTTTAAATCACTTTCTGAAATATCCATTACAACTCTACCAAAGTTCTCTTTATCTGGATATCCTGGATGCGCTCCTATTTTGAGTTTGTAAGATTTTGCTAACAGCAGTGTGCTTTCAAAAATTGTTGGGCTACCGGCATGTGCACCACAGGCAATATTGCAGCTACTTAATAATGGAATTAAATGTTCTTCATTACCTATTCCTTCGCCTACATCTGCATTTAAATCTATGGTATACATCATTTATAAAATCCCAATTACTTTAACGATACTTCTTAATCCAAGAACAATGGATAAAACAATGATTAATAGCGCGGTGAAATTTTGCCATTTAGTATTTACGTAATGGCGCATTATTTTTTTACTGTTTACGAGCCATAATAGTAAAATAGCAATTATTGGTAAAAGTAGGCCATTAGCAACTTGTGCAAATTTTATAATCTGAATGGGTTTAATATCGAACGAAAGAGAAAAAACACCTATTATAATAATTAAAATCCAAACAGACCTAAACCGCCAATCTTTTGTAGAAGCTTTCCAACCAAAACAACTATTGGCAACATAAGCTGCGGCCAAAGGAGCGGTTATAGCAGAGGTTAATCCTGCAGCAAACAACCCTAATCCCATGAAAAAACGTGCCCCTGCCCCAAATAAGGGTTCTAGGCCCAATGCCAAATCCATGACCGTTTTTATTTCACCTTTAGGAATTGCAGCAGCCGCAACAATAACCGCCATAGAAACTAACCCGCCAATACCAATAGAAAAAACAGTATCCCACTGTACCCATCTCAAGTCTCTATAGGATTTCCATTTTTTATTGACCAAAGACGCATGTAAAAATAAATTGTAAGGTACTACGGTAGTACCTACCAAACTTACTACGGTAAACCAACTTCCAGTTTGCACCCTTGGTATAAACAAACCTTCTAACAATGGAAGCAATTTTGGTTTTGTTATTACAGCAGTAATTATAAAGGAAACACTCATTAAACCTATAAGTACGATAAATATTCGTTCTAAATTTTTATAACTACCAATCCAAAGCAAACCTATAGCACATAAACCAACTATAATTGGATATAAGGTGTTTAAATTAGGCCCAAAAATGGCTTCTAAACCCAGAACCGCCCCACCAATATTACCGGCCTCATAAGCCGTATTACCAATTAAAATTGCACCTAATACAATGCCAAGAACAAGATACTTAAACCATGCCTGCCCTATCTCTTTGGTAATTGCATCTGCCAACCCCATTTTAGTTATTAGTCCTAAACGGGCGGCCATCTCTTGTAAAACCATTGTTGCTAAAATGGAAAGTAAAATTGCCCATAACAAAGCAAAACCAAAACGAACACCAGCCAGGGAACAAGCGGTAATGGTTCCTGGACCTATAAAAGCGGCGGCCACTAGTACACCTGGCCCAATTTTTTTAAACATGCGGATTACAATTCACTGGGTTAATTTAACAGTTCTAATTCAGTTTATATGCATTTCATCTAAAAAAGTGTATTTCGTCTAAAAGTTGAACAAATAATATACTAATTGAATAATGGTACAGTTATAATATTCCCAAATCTAAATTTAAACCAAAGAGACCTACTTACATGACATGTTGTGATTGTAAAAAAAATATCGGCTTTAGGGAGCAACAAGACTCACTCGAAAAATATGGCGTTGCCTTATGTGAACGCCATAGCCGGTTAATTGATAAAATTAGAGAAACGAACAACACCCCACTAGAGGCAGTACAACTGTACTATGCCTTGAAAGAAGCGGGAGCCAACCCTATGTTAGAATGGTGGGATGGACATAAATCTATTGATATTGCGATTTCTAGAGTAAAACTAAATATTGAGTTAGAAACAGAATACCAAATGATTACCCATGAACAAGCAATAAACGACCTTGAAGACGCCATGCATTCATTTAAAAACGGTTTTACAACCATTCGCGTACCAAGTATTGTTGTTCGCTATTATCTAGCAGATACGGTACGAAACATTCTTGGTATTATGGAGGGATTAAAGGCAAATATTAAAGTTATCTAACCCAGCCAACCTTCTCTATCTAAACTTCTATATTGTATGGCCTCCGAAATGTGTGAGCCATTAATATCTTTTTGATTGTCTAAATCCGCTATGGTACGGGCAACTTTTAAAATTCTATCGTATGCACGTGCAGAAAGGTTTAAGCGTTCCATGGCAGTTTTAAGCAAAAGTTTTGAATCTTCATCAAGAACACAAAACTTCCTAATTTGTTTAGTACTCATTTGAGCATTATAATGCACCTTTTCTAATTCTTGAAAGCGAACAGTTTGTATTTCCCTAGCTTTTGTAACCCTTTTACGTATTTCTTTACTGCTCTCTCCTTTCCTATCTTCTGAAAGTTTATCAAAAGGGACAGGCGTAACTTCTATGTGAATATCAATTCTATCCAATAAAGGACCGGAAATTTTACTCAAATAACGCTGCATTTCTGCAGGAGATGACGTTACTGGGGCATCTGGATCATTAAAATATCCTCCTGGGCTTGGGTTCATACTTGCTACCAACATAAAACTACTTGGATACGTTACCGTAAATCTAGCTCTAGAAATAGTAACATCCCTATCTTCTAGGGGTTGACGCATAACCTCTAGTACAGAGCGTTTAAATTCTGGTAATTCATCTAAAAAAAGAACCCCATTATGTGCCAAAGATATTTCTCCTGGTTGTGGATACGTACCTCCGCCTACCAGTGCTACGTCTGAAATGGTATGATGGGGCGATCTAAAGGGTCTTTGACTCATTAAGCCAGAATCCTTGACCTTACCAACGACACTATGGATTTTGGTGGTTTCTAAAGCCTCGTGCAACGTCATAGGCGGTAGAATAGAAGGTAATCTTTTTGCTAGCATGGTTTTACCAGCACCGGGAGGACCAATTAGGATTATGTTATGACCACCTGCTGCGGCAATTTCCATACATCGCTTTATACTTTCTTGTCCTCGTACATCAGAAAAGTCAAATTCTGGAAAATCTAGCTTCTTATAAAATTCGGCCCGCGTATCAATAACGGTTTGTTCTAAAGGTGTGCCATTATCAAAAAATTCTATCACCTCTTTTATACTCTCAACCCCGTAAACTTCTAACTTATTAACTATGGCAGCCTCTTTTGCATTCTCTTTAGGTAATATAAAACCTTTATAACCTTCTTCTTGTGCTTTTATAGCAATAGGTAAAGCGCCTTTAATTGGTTGCAGCGTACCATCTAACGACAATTCGCCCATAATGAGGTATTTATCTATATCTTGGCTCTTTATCTGATTAGATGCAGCTAAAATACCAAGAGCCAACGTTAAATCGTACGCAGAGCCTTCTTTTCTTAGGTCTGCAGGCGCCATATTAATTGTAATTTTTTTACCTGGAATTTTAAAACCATTGTTTTGTAGGGCTGCAGCTATTCTATAGTTACTTTCTTTAATGGCATTATCTGGCAATCCTACCAAGTGATAACCAATACCCTTATCTATATTTACCTCAACAGTAATAGTAGTGGCTTCCACGCCAAAGACGGCGCTACCGTATACTTTAGTAAGCATGTGTTAGTGTTTGCTGCTAATTTATAAAATACTGATTAGAAAAACACTACACATTAATTTAGTTAATTGGCTCCAAAACTAGGACATCTTTAGAAACCGACTCTATTTCTTGTTGGTTCATCATCATTTTTCTGAACTCCCCATTTACATACTGTTCTACTTGATCCTTGTAATGCTTACTTAAGGGATTACCAGATTGGCCAGTTGGCAAAATACTTGTACTATTCTCAATATCAGAAAAATCGATTACCCGTCTTGTGGACGGTCCGGAAGAAACTCTATAAAAGCCAGTGCTGTCATAGGGGAAACTCAAATTATTAATTACCTCCCTACTCCCTTCTATAGGAAATGGCCCTACATTAAAAAAAGAGCGCAAGGCTTCTACTTGACCTATTGGATGCTCAAACTCAATTGTATGCACCCTATCCCAAGTCCATTTGGTATAATCTGCTCCAAAATCCCTAACCAAAGATTTGTACGCGTCTGCCAAAGATCGTGCTACAATGTCTTCTTTTGTTTCTATCTTATCTTTTGTTCTAACATCGTCCCACCAAATTCCAGTTTTGAATCTTGTGCCAGTAGATACGTGTCTTTTCATCAAGTGAGTTCCCAAAAACTGTTCAAATTTTTCTGGCCCCAATTCATCTTCAAAAGAGTTTTTTAAAACATAATAAACACTTCTGTGAAAATAAGTAGCCGCAACACTATTTAATGGGTAATCGCCTTCCCAGGAGTTTAGCAAGTCTAATATTTCCAATTGTTCCGGACTATAATTAGATATTCCAACAAAACGTAAGGATTCATTTATAATTTTTGGATTTAAAGAAGAAGTAACATCCAATATCATTTTTTGGGTGTCATTTAGTGTCCAGTCTTCTTTGTTGTTCAAGAGCTCTACAATTCGTTTAGCCCTGTTCTCTGGCAAATAGTAACCCGGATATAATTTACCATTTACACTATCTGGTTGGTTATTTGCAGAATATACATAGTTCCAAGGTGGGTTAATGGCATGCGGGTTGTCTTTAAAATCAATTAAATCTACTGGTTCTTCTTTACCTAAAGTACCATCTAGGATAAACTTGGTCTGTACACTGTCTGGCATAGTGTATAATTGGGCTGTTGCCCACCATGCTACGTTTCCTTCTGCATCTCCGTACATAACATTTAAACCAGGAGCGTGTATTTTGGGTAATGCAGCTCTAAAATCGGTTATATTCTTTGCTTTTATCATCCCATAAAGACCATCTAAAACTTCATTAGTGTCTTTTTTGGTATACATCCACGACATGGCCACAGGTGTTTTATCTGTTATTTGGTTGGCAATGCCGTTTAAAACAGGACCATGCCTAGATACCTTATACGAGAATTCTATGTCCTCTTCACCTTTTACCCTAATTATTTTAGTAACGTTCTTATAATCTTGCCAACCATTTTCTGTTTTATATTGATTGGGGTTTTCAGGATTATTCATTTCAAAATAAAAGTCCAAGTCATCATTTTGGAACATGGTAAGCCCGTAAGCAATATTCCTATCATGACCCAATAATGGAAATGGCACACCTGCTAAGTGGTATCCATATTTTTCATAAGTTGGTGTTATCAAATGAGCCTCGTACCAGACTGAGGGTTGTGCAAACCCAATATGTGGGTCGTTCGCAAAAATAACTTTTCCGTTCTTTGTTTTTTCAGGAGCCAATACCCAACTATTACTCCCTTCAAACAAGGGCACTGGCATTTTTTTTAAGGCATTATAGGCTATTCCGGATAATTCACTTGATACAGAATCCTTGTCTACATCATAATTTTTTATTATTTCGGTTGTTGGATTGGTATTTATAGGAAGGTTTTTTAAATACGCCGGCCCCAGTTTGTTTTTTATGTGTGTAAGTAAGGGGTCTGTCTTATGTGCTTGGGCAAAAGTAAATGCCATATATCCAACCGTGTTATATACATCTTCTAACTTAAATGGACGTTTATCAATACCGGTCAAATAAAACTCAACGGGTGTAGGTCCTTCCTCTAAAAATTGATTTATACCGTCTAAATAAGCCTGAGCCAACCTAGCCATTTCTGAATTTTTATCTAATTGGCTAACTGTTTTTTTAGTATGCTCGTCTATACCCAAAGAAAGCATAAACTTATCGGTATCTACCAAATCCTTACCAAATACCTCGCTCAATTCTCCCTTAGCTATACGGCGCATAAGCTCCATTTGCCATAGTCTGTCTTGTGCATGTACATACCCTAAGGAGCGGTAAGCATCTTCCTCGTTATTTGCATATATATGGGGTATACCATAAGGATCAAAATAAACGGTAACTTCCTCTTCCAGACCATTAATTTCTTTTGATCCTTCGTAAGTTGGGGTTAAAGTGTTAATAAAAATAAATGCTGCAAAAAGAATAAGCAGCAATAGCCCTAAAACGGACCAAAGTACTTTGCGTAACTTTTTCATTGGGGGTTGATCTAGTTGGTCAAACCCCTAAATTAGTCTTTTTTTAGAAAAAATTACTTTTTATTTAATCCAGATTTAAGCCAATTTAGATAAGTGGTTTTATCTACATATTGCACAGCATCCGTAAGTACCTCTAGCTCTGGCGAAAGCAAAACATAATAAGGCTGAGATGCAGAATTGAAATTTACCGTTTGAAACGTACCCCACTTTTGTCCTATTGTTTTTATCGTCTTTATTCTTCCACCATCATACTGAAATTTGAATTGCTCACTATTTGGCAATTCTTTTCTATCATCAACATAAAGCGAGATTAAAATATACTCCTCTTTAATTATGGGGTATATTTCTGGGTCGCTCCATACATTCTCTTCCATTTTTCTACAGTTTACACAGGCCCACCCCGTAAAATCTAATAAAATGGGTTTGTTCTCTGCTTTTGCAACCGCTAGACCTTCTTCAAAATTCTTGTAACAATTTAAACCTAACGGACAATCTGTCTCTTGTTCTGCAACAGAATAAAAAGCCGGTGGAGGAAAACCGCTTAGTAATTTCAAAGGAACAATTTTTGCTACCCCTAAAATTAAATACACACTAAATAACAAACTAAGGACACCTAAACTTTTTCTGCCTAGCGAAAGTTTTTGCTTAGGACCATCATGCGGAAACTTAAATAGCCCAAGTAAATAAAGCGTTAGCAATACAAAAATTA
The DNA here is from genome assembly GCF_056160685.1 of Croceivirga sp. ABH4_376. NCBI lineage: Bacteria > Pseudomonadati > Bacteroidota > Flavobacteriia > Flavobacteriales > Flavobacteriaceae > Croceivirga > Croceivirga sp. ABH4_376. Next base: position 455,806 of record NZ_JBSWXQ010000002.1, read on the forward strand.
CTATCCAAATAACGAGGAACACTTCTCTTTTTAAAAGTCCCCAATGCCCAACTAAATCGGCGTTGGATAAGAATTTAAAGGCCAATGCCAACTCCAAAAATCCTAGGGTAACCTTTACGGTTGTCATCCATCCACCAGATTTTGGCAAGGAGTTTAACCACGCCGGAAATAGTGCAAATAACATAAACGGTAAGGCAAGTGCTACTCCAAAACCTGTCATACCAGCTGTTAAATTATTGGCCACGCTACCTTCTGCTAAAGTAGTACTGCCCAACAAGCCCCCAAGTATTGGCCCGGTACAAGAAAAAGAAACAATTGCCAAGGTTATGGCCATAAAGAAAATTCCAAGGACTCCTCCCACTTTGTTAGAAGCGCTATCTAATTTATTGGCCCAAGAATTTGGTAGGGTTAATTCGTAATAACCAAAAAACGAAAACGCAAAAAAGATAAAAATGATAAAGAAAAAGACATTTAACCATACGTTGGTGGCAATGGTATTTAAAATTTGTGAATCTACTGAGTTGAATAAATGAAAGGGCAAACTCAATAAAAAGTAAATAAGGACAATGAAAAAACCATACAATAATGCGTTTTTAATTCCTTTTGCTCTTGTTCCCGTATGTTTAGTAAAAAAGGATACCGTAAGTGGTATTAAAGGAAATACACACGGTGTAAATAAGGCTATTAATCCTCCTAAAAAACCTAATCCAAACACTACCCATAAATTGCTTGTGCTATTATTATTGGCTCCCTCGGCTCCGTTTAATCGTTCTTTATGTTTTAAATCTAGTTTTAGTGCAGCCGTCATTTTTTGGCTTCTTGCGTCTAATTTTTCCGTTACCAGATTTAAGGCGGATCCATCTAAAGAAATATTAAATTCCTCTTCTTTTAAAACACATACTTCTTTGCAAATTTGATAATACAAAATAACCTTAATCTGCTTAACATTTGGTTTCAACAATTCTATTTGTTGATTAAAAACAGCCTCTTCCTTGAAAAAAGTCTCATCAACATCAAAAACCTCCGTGTATTTGGTATATGTTTTACCCTCTTTGGTTTTACCAACCAACTTGTAATCTTCACCAACGCCAACAAATTCAAATTCACTTGGCATAGAACCACCCTCCGCTGTGTAGAGCGAATAAATAAACCAGTCTTGTAAAATATTAGCCCTAAACTGTAATTGAAATTCCGTGTCTGACAGCTTTTCTACACTATGAGACCATACGGCAGGTTCTTCTTCGGTCTGCGCATGAAAAAATTGAAAAATCAGTACAAATAGAAGTAGGAAACTTTTTTTCATTTAATCTAAAATAACTTTTAAAATTGAGGCAGTCGTGTCTTTTATCTTATATCTATCGTCAATTCTTTTACCCACCACCCAAACTATATCATCGCCTGAACAGAGCAACCACTGTTGATTTTTCTCTAGAACATGCATTTTTTCATCCTTGAAATATTTAGACAACTTCTTGCTACCCTTCATACCATAGGGGTAAAAATAATCGGCTTTCTGCCACTTCCTTAAAACTAACGGGTACTTTAACAAATCCTTATCTAAATAGGCTATCTCATTGGATTTTTCCTCTAGCCCACTTACGCTTTCAAAAACTAAGGAGATAGGATTAGTTATAACCGAAATATGTGAGGGTATTGTATATTGCTTAGGTTGATTTATATTTTCCTTTTCCGAGAGGAATAAAGTAGTTCTATCTTTAACCAACATATGGGTTTCAGAAGCTATAAACTTACCGCTTTGCGCAGATAATAATGCTTCCAAATCTTTCCACTGAGTAAATTGATACGGTTTAAATAACAAGTACAAATAATCTTTTAAAGGTTTTAATTTCTGTAGTTCTGCTATTTGAATCTGTATTTGCCCTTTATCCTTTACAAATAAATTTTTACGAAGTAATTTTGCATAATCTTCTAATAAATTGGCAGAACCGTTTAAATGGGATAACGTCTGCCTAAAATTAGTATCGAAATTAGGATGCAGGCCTTCTAAAATTGGCACTATATTGTTTCTAATGGTGTTACGCTTGTACTTATCGCTTTTATTACTACTGTCTTCGCGCCATGAAAGAGCTTGTTCAGTTGCAAAAGACAACAATTCTCTTCTGGTAAATGGAAGTAATGGTCTAATAATATTAAGATTGATAGCTGGCACTCCCAATAAACCTTCTAATCCCGTTCCCCTAGCAAAGTTGATTAAAAAAGTTTCTAGGCTATCATTGGCGTGGTGGCCTGTTAAAATATATTGAAAGTGATGTTCCGCACATAATTCTTCAAAAAAAGTATAGCGTAGCTCTCTAGCAATCATTTGTAACGAACCTGATGCGTTTTTCTGAATCAATTCAGTATCAAAATGCTTTACAAATAGGGGTACTGCTAAAGATTGGGCTAAATCTCTAACAAATTGCTCGTCTCCTTCACTTTCTTTTCCCCGTAGCTTATAATTACAGTGCACCAAGGCAAAATCTAGATGCATAGCTTTTGATAAGTGGGCAAGAAGCACACTATCTAAGCCTCCACTACAGGCAATTAACAGTCGGGAATGGAGTAATTGAGGTAAATTTTCTTCTATATGTGCTTTAAACTTGTCCAGCATTTAGGACAAAGGTACGGTTTAAACAGATTTTAAAAAGGCCTCCAATGCCGCTTGGTGTGCTTCTAGCAAATCTTTGTTTACAATACCTTCTTGCGCATTAAAATTAGCACCAAAACTAGGCATTGAAAATGTTGCCGTAATGGTTGCTCCAAATCTAGGTAATAAAGTCTCTGCCATTGATATTGCACCTTTTGCTCCCCCTTTACCGGTAGAGGCTCCCATTAAAAGGACTTTTTTATTCAACATAAATTTTCGGTCTAAGCGAGATAACCAATCTAACATATTTTTGAAGTAGGCAGATAAATGCCCATTATGTTCGTTAACAGCTATAAGCAACGCATCTGCATCTTGTATTTCGTTTTTTAATTCTACCAACGAATTAGAGTAACCGTCTTTCTCCTCTAAATCTACACTAAACATAGGAAAAGGATAATTGGCTAGGTTTAAACTATCTGTTTTATGTTTTTGAATTTTGTTGACGGTAAATTTTACCAGTTCATAATTGATAGATTTTGAAGAATTACTACCTGCAAATGCCAATATACTAGCCATAGTGTTTTTTAAAATGTTTATCACTAAAATAACTTTAAAATCAACTAATTGAATCTTTTTTAGCTAATTTTGCGGCATCAATAATCCAAAGCTAGAAATATTAAGTATATCTAGTTTAAACCAATAAAGTGAGCGCAAATTCCAAAAGACTATTTTTTATAGACGCCATGCGTGCCTGGGCTATTTTAATGATGCTACAGGGCCACTTTGTAGATGGTTTGTTAGACCCTATATTTAGAGATACCAGTAACAGCGTTTATAATATTTGGCTCTATTTTAGAGGAATAACAGCCCCTGTATTTTTTACGGTTTCTGGGTTTATTTTCACCTATTTGTTGGTAGCAGCTCCTGAAAATGGGTGGAAAAACCCTAGAGTTAAGAAAGGAATTCGCCGTGGTTTACAACTAGTATTCATTGGGTACTTATTACGTTTAAACCTTTTTGGTTTACTAAAAGGCGAATTATATGATGGGTTTTACCTTGTAGATGTACTGCATTGTATTGGTTTATCTATTTTAGGTATTGTTACCGCTTATTTGGTAACAGCCAAGAAAAAACCATGGGTGCTACCGTTTAGTCTAATCTTAATTACCCTTGTTTTATTTGTTTTTGAACCCATTTACAAAACATGGAAACTAGATTGGCTCCCTGTGGGACTAGCAAATTACTTTACTAAAGCAAATGGGTCTGTATTTACTATTTTTCCTTGGTTTGGTTATACCACAATAGGTGCATTTGTTTCTTTACTTTTTACCAAATACAAAAACAACAATAAGCTATATCCTGTAGCTATTCCCTCTGCAATGGCATTTGGGTATTTGTTACTATTTCAATCCTCAAATTTCTTTGAGTATTTGTTAAACAAAACTGGCTGGGAAATCTTTGGTTTAATTCTGAACAACAACTATTTGTTTATACGCTTAGGTGATGTTTTTCTGGTATTTGCCATTTTTATGTTGTTCCGAAAAGTTTTAGACCAAAAGACCATTTTAAAAATTGGTGGCAGTACACTAACCATATATGTAATGCATTTTGTTATTCTATATGGAAGTTTTACCGGTCTAGGACTTTACAAATTTCTTCATCATGAACTGAGTCCAGCTTTTGCAATTCCTGGAGCTATACTTTTTATGATTGTATGTACCTATCTTTCGTTACTTTTCGTAAAATATGAGGATGATGTTAAAGGGCAATTAAGATACATTTGGAGCGAAATTTTAGTACAGCTACAAAGTATCACTACTTTACTAATTCCTCCTATTAAGCTGGTTTTAGAACGGTTAAAAGGGCTCATATTGCGCATATTTGCTGGGGTTAGAAATTAATCTAACTAATTTTTATAGCACCGTTAATTTCTACAACCGTAAGTTGCAAACGGGTTTTTCTTTTCTATTTGTTTTTTTACAGGGTAAAACGCCAGACAATTTGTCTTTATCAACTGTAGTTAATTTGGTTATTTTTAAAACATACAGACCAAAAGCTACCATAAAATGAACTCAAGCATTGGAGTGCCCGCTCTTTTAAGGGTAATATTAGCAACAATCCTTCTATTTTATAACGTAAAAAGCATTGCCCAAAATTCAGATGAAATATGGTTTGATAAACCGGCAAACTATTTTGAGGAAACCTTAGTCTTAGGAAATGGCAAAATGGGTGCCTCTATTTTTGGAGGTGCCCAAAACGAAAAAATTTATCTAAATGATATTACCTTATGGTCTGGAGAACCCATGAACCATAATAACAATCCCGAAGCATATAAACATTTACCAGAAATTAGAGCGGCTTTAAAAGCAGAGAACTATAAACTTGCCGATTCTTTAAATAAAAATTTACAAGGCCAATTTAGTGAATCTTATGCCCCTTTGGGCACCCTTTTATTGCACTTTAAAAATGCGTCCAGCATAACCAATTACAAAAGAAATTTAGACTTAAAAACTGCTATAGCCAGTGTAACCTATGAGACCGATACGGTAAAATACAAACGTGAATATTTTATTTCTTACCCAAAAAAAATAATGGTGGTTAGATTTATAGCTAACAAAGAGAAAGCCATAAGTTTTGACCTAAAGTTTGAAAGTCAATTAAAATTTAAAACAAAAGAGTTAGACGGTCAATTAATAGCTACGGGTTATGCCCCGGTTCATGTAGAACCAAGTTATAGGGGTGCCATTAAGAACCCTGTTGTTTTTGATGCCGATAAAGGAACACGGTTTACCAGCGTTTTTAGCATAAAGCATACAGATGGCACGATTAATATTCAAGACTCCATACTATCGGTACAAAACGCAACAGAAGTAGAACTTTTAGTTTCTATTGCCACAAGCTTTAATGGTTATGACAAAAACCCAGCAACAGAAGGGCTAAACCATGAAAATATAGCTTTAGAGCAAATAAAGAGTTCCAAAAAAGAGACGTATGCTGTTCTAAAAAAAGAACATCTAGCGGATTATGGCGAATTATATAATCGAGTAGATTTTAAACTTGTACATAAAGAACTGCCAAATGTACCTACGGACCAACGGCTACTACGTTACGAAACTGGTGCAAATGACCAAAACCTTGAAATTTTATACTTTAATTATGGCAGGTATTTATTAATTGCTTCATCCAGAACAAAAGAAGTGCCTGCTAACCTTCAGGGCTTATGGAATCCGCATATTAGACCACCTTGGAGCAGCAATTACACTATAAATATCAATCTACAGGAAAACTATTGGTTAGCTGAAACAGCCAACTTATCAGAACTACACTTACCTTTATTGAGTTTTATTAACAACCTCTCTAAAACAGGAGCAATAACAGCTAAAACCTATTACGGAACCAATGGGTGGGCAGCTGGGCACAATTCTGATATTTGGGCATTAACAAATCCGGTAGGCGATTTTGGACAAGGAAACCCCAATTGGGCCAACTGGAATATGGGAGGGGTTTGGCTTACCAGTCATTTATGGGAACATTACCTTTACACCCAAGACACCACTTATTTAAAAGAGTATGCCTATCCCATTATTAAAGGTGCGGCCACATTTGCATCAGAATGGTTAATTAAGGATAAACATGGCCAGTATATATCTAGCCCTAGTACTTCTCCAGAAAATTTATACAAAACCCCTGAGGGCTTTATTGGCGCAACTTTATATGGGGCCACTGCCGATATGGCTATGGTAAAAGAGTTGTTTTATAGCTATTTAAATGCTTCAGAAACATTGGGCATTCAAGATGACTCAACTAAAAAGGTTAAGTCCATTCTAGAAAATTTAAGTCCCTATAAAATTGGACAAAAAGGTAACCTGCAAGAGTGGTATTATGACTGGGAAGACCAAAACCCAAAACATAGACACCAAACACACCTTTATGGATTACACCCTGGCAACCACATAACCCCATACCATACTCCAAAATTGGCAGAGGCGGCAAAAACAACCTTAGAAATTAAAGGAGATGACACCACAGGTTGGTCTAAAGGTTGGCGAATAAATCTTTGGGCTCGTCTATGGGACGGTAATAGAGCTTATAAAATGTATAGGGAATTATTACGCTATGTTAACCCAGACACTTCTAAGCCAAATTCTAAACGAGGAGGCACATATCCTAACCTATTTGATGCACACCCCCCTTTTCAGATAGATGGTAATTTTGGAGGTGCTGCAGGTGTAATAGAAATGCTCATGCAATCTAACCCAGAAACTATTTATCTTTTACCTGCACTACCAGACGCATGGCAAGAAGGTAGCATAAAAGGCATAAAAGCTCGTGGTGGCTTTGAAATTGATTTAAATTGGAAGGAGCGTAAACTAATTAAAAGCACGCTATCTTCCGTGAAAGGAGGTAAAACAAACGTTAGCTATAAGGACCGTAAAAAAGAGATAAGTCTTAAGCCAAATGAATCCATAACTGTTTATTGGTAAATTGCTTTAACCAATAAAAAATCCCGAAACTGAATCTAGTTTCGGGATTTTATTTATGTAATGAATAGTAAATTAAACGTGTAAAGCTCTATCATCCGTCGCCGCTAAAGCTGCTTCTTTAACTGCTTCTGCAAACGTAGGGTGTGCATGGCTCATACGAGAAATATCTTCTGCAGACGCTCGGAATTCCATAGCGGTAACTGCTTCTGCAATTAAATCTGCACAACGTGCACCAATCATATGTACCCCCAACACTTCGTCTGTTTGCTTGTCAGCAATAATTTTAACAAAACCATCTATATCCATGCTAGCACGAGCACGCCCCAAAGCACGCATAGGAAATTGCCCTACTTTATAGCTTATGCCTTCTTCTTTTAATTGCTCTTCTGTTTTACCCACAGCGGCAACCTCTGGCCATGTATATACTACTCCAGGAATTAGGTTGTAATCTATATGTGGTTTTTGACCTGCTAAAATTTCTGCTACCATGGTACCTTCCTCTTCTGCCTTATGTGCTAACATTGCGCCACGCACTACATCACCAATGGCATAGATATTAGATACATTGGTTTGTAAATGATCATTTACCACTACCCTACCTCTATCATCTAATTTTACTCCAGCTGCTTCAGCATTTAAACCATCCGTATAAGGTTTTCTACCTACGGATACCAAGCAATAATCGCCCTTAAACTCAACTTCGTTGCCTTTTTTATCGTCTGCTTTTACTACCACTTCATCACCAACACGCTCCACGGACTTAACTTTATGAGAAAGTGCAAATTTCACTTTTTGCTTCTTCATCACTTTAGCAAGTTCTTTAGACAAAGCACCATCCATACCTGGAATTATGCGGTCCATATATTCAATTACCGTAACCTCTGCTCCTAAGCGTTTGTATACTTGACCTAGCTCTAGACCTATTACACCACCACCAATTACTAAAAGATGTTTTGGTTTTTCCTTAAGTTTTAAGGCTTCGGTAGAAGTAATAATTTTTTCCTTATCAATAGAAATAAAAGGCAGACTAGACGGCTTGGAGCCCGTAGCAATAATGGTATTTTTTGCTTCTATAGTTTCTGTACTGCCATCGTTTTTAGCGATAGTAATTGACGTGGCATCTTTAAAACTACCCACACCTTCAAAAACGGTTATTTTATTTTTGTCCATCAAGAACTGAACTCCTTTAGTAGTTTGGTCTACTACCCTGTCCTTTCTGGCTATCATCTGTGCTAAATTCACTTTTATTTCCCCTGGAATTTCAATCCCGTGGTCTTCAAAATGTTTTACAGCATCCTCGTAATGGTGAGAAGAATCTAACAATGCCTTGGATGGGATACAGCCCACATTTAAGCAAGTACCTCCAAGGGTAGTATATTTTTCTATTATAGCTGTTTTTAGGCCTAATTGGGCACAACGTATAGCAGCAACATAGCCTCCAGGTCCAGAACCGATAACGGCCACATCAAATTGACTCATAAATTCAGAATTCAGTATTTAAAACAAAAATACCACATAATATTGGTATAGAAAACTAGGGTATTTAGATGTAAACTGCCGTTGTTTTTTTAACCTGATTAATTACAAAAGAACTTTGGGTACTGCCAATCTGGTCTATCGCCGTTAACTTATTAACCATGAACTCCCTGTATTCCTGCATATTAGCTACATTCACCAATACTATATAATCATAATCCCCACTAATATGTTGGCACTCTTGTACTTCTATTAATTGCTGTATTTGATGCTCAAAACGTAACACATTTTCCTTTGTGTGTTGTACCAACTTAATATGGCAATACACCGTAAAGCTTTTTTGCACCTTTTTTTTATCCACCAACCCAACATAATCTGTAATAATGGCATTGCGCTCTAACCGCTTTATACGCTCAAAAACAGCCGTCGTGGACAACCCTAATTCTAAAGCATACGCTTTTGTAGTCTTTTTGCAGTCTTGTTGCAACAGGTTCAGTAGTTTTTTGTCCGTTGCATCTAATTCCATCTTAATGTCATTCGTTAAACATGAGATTAAAGATAGTAAAAGTGATTAATTTTCTAATAATCAAAATAAATCTGAATTAAATTCTTCATTTTATAAATTCTATTGACAAATACGCTTTTAAAAATGATTTTTACCAAAAAATAGTTCTATCATGAAAAGCAAAGCCGCACAGAAATTACAAGACTTACATTACTTTGGCGAATTTGGAGGTGTAAACCCATCTATATCCGATTCTTCTACCTATACTTTTTTATCTGCAAAGACCATGTTTGATACCTTTGAGGGTAATACCGAAGGTTGTTACTTGTATAGCAGACATTCTTCCCCCTCAAATTTGTATCTAGGTGAAGCTTTAGCAGCATTAGAACAAACAGAATCAGCAAATGTATATGCTAGTGGCATGGGTGCTATTACTGCCGTTATTATGCAATTGTGTAATGCTGACGACCACATAGTAACCAGTAGAACCATTTATGGCGGCACCTATGCATTAATGAAGAATTTTTTACCCAAATTCAATATCAATAGCAGTTTTGTAGACATTACTAAATTAGAGGCTGTTGCGGCTGCTATAACGCCTAAAACCAAAATGATTTACTGTGAGGCAGTAAGTAATCCTCTTTTAGAAATAGCAGATATTACCGCATTGGCTCAACTAGCAAAACAGCACAATATTCCCTTGGTTGTAGACAACACCTTTTCTCCCTTAAGCATTAGCCCAGCAAGCCTTGGTGCAGATATTGTTATCCATAGTTTAACCAAGTTCATTAATGGTACTAGTGATTGTGTAGCTGGTGTGGTTTGCGGTACTACCGATTTTTGCCTGAGTTTAAAAGATGTAAATGACGGTGCAGGTATGCTTTTTGGCAGTACGTTAGATAGCTTACGTGCCGCTTCAATTTTAAAAAATATGCGTACCCTGCATATCAGAATTAAAAAACATAGTGAAAACACCCATTATTTGGCCAACAAATTTGAAGCTGATGGCTTAAAAGTGGTGTATCCTGGTCTAACATCTCACCCCGGGCATGAAACCATGAAAAAACAATTGAATCCAGAATATGGTTTTGGTGGTATGATGACCTTAGACGTTGGTTCTTTAGACAAAGCAAATGCGTTGATGGAACTAATGCAACAAAAAAACTTGGGTTATTTGGCGGTTAGCTTAGGATTTTACAAAACATTATTTAGTGCTCCGGGCACTTCTACCTCTTCAGAAATTCCATTAGAAGAACAGGAAGAAATGGGTCTAACAGATGGTTTAATTCGTTTTTCTATTGGTTTGGACCATGATATAGAGCGTACTTACCAAGCCATGAAAAGTTGCATGTTAAAACTCGGAATACTAGACAGTTCCACAGTTATGATATAATTAGAAGCGTTTTACGGCTTGCAGAACCTAGGTCAAAGTCGTAATATTACAGGATTGCAACTTGTATTACATGGCAGATAACAAACCAACCTACGAACACAGAGAAGACGAGAATATAGTTTCTAATAAAGAACTAAACATTTGGGAGGCACTACTCCCGGTATTTATTCTTGTGGGCATGCTAGCCTTTAATGTGTTTGTCTATGGAGACGATGCGTTAAGTGGGTCTAATCAATTTATTTTATTGCTTGGCGCAGCTGTAGCTGCCATTGTTGGCTTTTTTAACAAAGTCTCTTACAAACAAATGATGGACGAGGTAGCAGAAAATGTACGGTCTACCACGGGAGCGCTATTAATACTTCTTATGGTTGGTGCACTTTCTGGTACTTGGCTCATTAGCGGTATTATTCCCAGTATGATTTATTATGGACTACAAATACTAAACCCAACCATTTTCTTAGCGGCCTGTGTTGTAATTTGTGCCATAATATCTATTGCTACGGGTAGTAGTTGGACCACCGCTGCAACAGTAGGTATCGCCTTAATTGGTATTGGAGAAGCCTTGGGTATTTCTTTGGGGATGACGGCGGGCGCTGTACTTTCCGGAGCCTATTTTGGAGATAAAATGTCGCCTTTAAGTGATACTACCAACTTGGCACCTACCATGGCGGGTGGCGAATTGTTCTCGCATATTAAATACATGACCATCACTACCGTACCCACGGTAATTGTTACTTTAATTGTGTTTATAATCCTTGGCTTTACCATAGAAACAACAGGAACCGCACAAACAGATGCGTTACTAAATACCATTAGCAGTACTTTTAATGTGAGCGGTTGGTTGTTTTTAGTACCCGTTATTGTAGTGGCCATGATTGTAAAAAAAGCACCACCGTTATTGGCCTTGCTAGTAGGTACGCTTTTAGGCGGATTATTCGCACTACTTTTTCAACCAGAAATTGTTGCAAAAATTGGTGGTGGAGAAAGTCTAAACCTACAAACGGCATATAAAGGTGTAATGGATGCCATTACGGTTGACGTAGCTATAGAAACAGAAAATAGTAGCCTTAACGATTTATTTTCTTCTGGAGGAATGAAAGGTATGTTGGGTACCATATGGCTTATTCTTTGCGCTATGGTTTTTGGTGGTATCATGGACGGTATTGGCGCGTTAGAGAGAATTACAAAATCCTTATTAAAATTGGCCAAATCTACTTTTGGACTATTTGCCAGCACCGTTGGTAGCTGTTTGGCTTTGAATATAACGGCATCTGACCAATATTTGGCCATAGTTGTACCAGGTAAAATGTTTTCAAAAGCATACGAAGAAAGAGGGTTAGCCCCAGAAAACTTAAGCAGAACGTTGGAAGATTCCGGTACGGTAACCTCCGTATTAATTCCTTATAATACGTGTGGGGCTTATCATAGCAGCGTATTGGGTGTTGGCGTTGCAGAATATGCTCTTTTTGCCATTTTTAATTGGTTAAGTCCTTTAATGACCCTCTTATTTGCTGCACTTAACATTAAGATTAAGCAATTAGAATCAAAATAAATAAGAAGAGCGATTTAAACAATCGCTCTTTTTTTTATGATATGGTAAAATGAATGATTCATTTTTATCAAAAACGCAATATTACCCTTTCATTTTTGCATTATAGCACTTCCCTATTTAAGTATAATGTTTTCTTATTGTTACTGTTTTTCTACTGCCCTAACTACGAATTAATTTTGCAGAAAATTTTAATAGATAAACACAAATTATGGCAATTGTAGGTAGAAAATTTCCGAACATTGAAGTAAACGCAATAGATGAATTAGGTGATGTATTCAAATTAAACATCCTTAAGAAAGCACAGGAAGAAAAGAAAAAAGTTGTTCTTTTCTGGTACCCAAAAGATTTTACTTTTGTTTGCCCAACAGAATTACACGCTTTTCAAAAAGCGCAAGCAGAATTTGAAAAAAGAAACACGTTGGTAGTTGGTGCTTCTTGTGATACTGCAGAAGTTCACTTTGCTTGGTTAAATACAGAAAAAGATAACGGTGGTATAGAAGGTGTTACCTACCCGCTAATTGCAGATAGCAACAGAAACTTGGCCAGTGCTCTTAATATTTTGGACAATACTACAGAAGAGTACAATGAAGAAACAGATTCTGTATTGTTAGATGGTGACAATGTAACTTTTAGAGCTACTTACCTTATTGATGAAGAAGGTACGGTATTCCATGAAAGTGTAAATCACATGCCATTAGGTAGAAACGTAGCAGAATTTTTACGTTTGGTAGATGCTTACACACACGTACAAGAGAAAGGCGAAGTTTGCCCTGCAGATTGGGAAGAAGGAAAAGAGGCTATGAATGCAGACCGTAAAGGGGTTGCAGATTACTTGGCTAACCACGTAAACTAAATAGTTATGTTGCTAGAATTAGAACAGGACAATTTACAAGAAATAATTGCTGAAAATAGCAATGTAGTTGTGCAATATTCTGCTTCTTGGTGTGGTAACTGCAGAATCATGAAACCTAAGTTTAAAAAAGAAGCTAGGGAAAATGAAGATGTGACCTTTGTTTTGGTTGATGCAGAAAAGTTTCCAGAATCGCGCAAATTGGCAACGGTAGATAACTTGCCAACATTTGCTGCTTTTCAAAATGGAAGTTTAAAAAACCAGGTACAGACCAACAAGTACGATGTTTTAAAAACATTAGTTCATGAGGTTGCCGCTAATTAAACATTTGGTGGCTTTTGCAGAAGCCAACGATGAGGATTTCTTAATAGAAACCGCAGAAACTTTAGAAGACCTTACAGAAAGCCCGTCTTTAAAAGATGAAGAACTGGATACGGTAGGCGAATTAATTTCTAATATCTACGGAGCTATAGAAGTTTACAAAGAAGTAAAGAATGGTACACCCAAAAAAGAAGCCTTAAACGGTTTTATGTCTAGGGTAACTGGGGCCATTGATAAATAAAGGTATTATCACCTTATTATGTAAACCTTCCACATTAACTTGTGGAAGGTTTTCTTTTTGTGCTATTTTTGAGAAAACATAAAAACAAAAAAATGGCTACAGTTACCTTAAAAGGAAACGAAATACACACAATGGGGAACCTACCAGAAGTGGGCAGTACTGCCCCAGATTTTATATTGGTTAAAAACGATTTGAGCGAATGCTCCCTATCAGATTTTAAAGGACAAAAGGTGGTACTAAACATATTTCCAAGTATAGATACCGGAACGTGTGCACAGTCTGTTAGGCAGTTTAACCAAGAAGCAGCAGAATTAGAAAACACCAAAATTTTATGTATCTCTAGAGATTTACCCTTTGCACAAGCCCGTTTTTGTGGTGCAGAAGGCATAGCTAGTGTAGAAACCGTTTCTGACTTTAGGTCTGGAGATTTTGGTAAGGCATACCAATTAGAATTCACAGACGGACCACTAAAAGGCTTACACTCCCGCTCTGTGGTTGTTTTAGATGAAAATGCAAAAGTACTGTATGCAGAACAAGTTGCAGAAACGGTAGACGAGCCTAATTATAAAGCTGCACTTGAAGCCTTGATGGATGCCTAAAGAACCATTTATTATTAACCGCATTAAAAGTGTTGGGTACGCCTTTAAAGGCCTGTTTATTCTGCTTTTTACCGAAGCAAGTATAAAAATTCAGCTTTTTATTGCGGTTATGGTTACTATTGCGGGGTGGTATTTTAAGATATCGGCCATGGAATGGGCATTGCAATTTTTAGCTGTTGGCATGGTCATGGGCATAGAAGGTCTAAATACTGCTGTAGAAAAGATTTCGGACTTTGTACAACCAGAATACGATGAAAAAATAGGCCTAATCAAAGACGTTTCCGCCGGGGCTGTTATGCTGGTTTCCTTAGTTGCGGTGGCAGTTGGTCTAATTATATATATTCCCAAAATACTTTAAAAAGCTTCTGCTTTTACAGCTAAGCTAAATTTGTAAATTTGCCCTTTAATCTAACCTATGGCCAAAAAACGGAGAAAATCCAAAGCATCCTCAACTTCTAAACCAAATCGGTTTGTATTATCCAAAAAGAATAAAATCATTTTTGGGTGTTTCTTAATCGTGTTGAGCATTGCCTTATTCTTCTCGTTTATCTCTTTTTATTTTACGTGGCAAGCAGACCAAAGCTTATTAACAGAATTTAGAGACCGCAATGCAGAGGCCAAAAATTTGCTCAATAAATTTGGAGCAGCGGTAAGCCACTTTTTTATGTATAAAGGCTTTGGCTTAGCATCTTTTGTATTGCCTGTACTCATGGCTATTAGCGGGTTGTATTTCTTTTTAGGATTGCAATACAAAAACTTAATTGGCAAATGGATTTGGGGCCTTATTGGCATGATTTGGACCTCAATAGCTTTGGGTTTCTTTGCATTTGAACAACCGCTTTTGGGTGGGTTGATAGGGTATGAAATGAACGATTTTCTCCAAGATTATGTGGGTAAAATTGGAATATTTCTGTTGTTACTGTTCACTTTGGTCGTAATCTTAGTTCAACTATTCAATTTTTCACCAGAAGCTATTGGCAATTATTTTAAGGCGATGGATTTGCCCAAACGCAAACCAAAACCAGCAAAAAATACGGTTGCTTCAAACGTAGATGATACTACTCTACCCATTTCTGAAGAGGATACGGATATTAATCTTGACACCTACACCCACAAAGAAGACATCCCTCCTTTAGAACCTGAAGTGCCTGACACGGCTGTAGCAAATACATCGGATATGGACATCACCATTGCCCAGCCTGAAGAAGAGGAAGAAGATGTAAGCCTACAAGTAGAAACAACCAAAGAAGAAAAAGAAGAAAGTAGTAGTACCGCAGAGCAATTGGTAAAAGATTTTGGCGAGTTTGACCCTACTTTAGAACTAGGTAATTACAAATTTCCACCCTTGGATTTGTTAGAGCAGCATGGCACCAATACAAGCATTACCATAAATCAAGAAGAATTAGAAGAAAACAAGAACAAAATTGTTTCTACATTAAAAAATTATAAAATTGGTATCGCCCAAATTAAAGCAACAATTGGACCTACCGTTACTTTGTACGAAATTGTTCCAGAAGCTGGTGTACGTATCTCTAAAATTAAAAACCTAGAAGATGATATTGCGCTATCCCTTGCCGCATTAGGCATTCGTATTATCGCACCTATACCGGGAAAGGGTACTATTGGTATAGAAGTTCCTAACAAAAATGCATCTATTGTTAGTATGCGCTCGGTAATTGCATCGTCTAAATTTCAAAAAGCAGAAATGCAATTGCCAATTGCTTTTGGTAAAACCATTAGCAACGAAACCTTTGTGGTAGACCTAGCAAAAATGCCACACATGCTTATGGCAGGTGCCACCGGGCAAGGTAAATCGGTAGGGTTAAATGCGGTAATTACCTCCCTACTCTACAAAAAACATCCGGCAGAGATAAAATTTGTACTGGTAGACCCTAAAAAGGTAGAATTAACACTATATAATAAGATTGAACGCCATTTCTTAGCAAAATTGCCAGATTCTGAAGAGGCTATCATAACGGACAATAGCAAAGTCATTAGTACGCTAAATTCCCTTTGTATAGAGATGGATAACCGCTATGAGCTGTTAAAAACGGCCATGGTTAGAAACATTAAAGAATACAATACCAAGTTTAAAGCTCGTAAATTAAACCCGAACGAAGGGCACAAATACCTCCCGTACATTATATTGGTTATAGATGAGTTTGCAGATTTAATCATGACAGCAGGCAAAGAGGTAGAAACACCTATTGCCCGTTTGGCGCAGTTGGCAAGAGCTATTGGGATACACCTAATAATTGCTACGCAAAGACCTTCGGTAAACGTAATAACCGGTATTATTAAAGCGAACTTCCCTGCACGTATTGCGTTTAGGGTAACCTCTAAAATTGATTCTAGAACTATTTTAGACGCGCAAGGTGCAGACCAATTAATTGGTCGTGGAGATATGCTTTACACTCAGGGTAATGATGTTACCCGTATACAATGTGCCTTTGTAGATACGCCAGAAGTTAGTAAAATAACCGAATTTATTGGTTCTCAACGGGCTTTCCCAGACGCGCATTTACTGCCAGAATATGTAGGTGAGGACTCTGGCACGGGAATTGATATTGATGTGAGCGACAGGGACAGTAAGTTTAGAGAAGCGGCAGAAGTTATCGTTATTGCTCAACAAGGTTCGGCCTCTTTAATTCAACGTAAATTGAAGTTAGGCTATAACCGAGCTGGTAGAATCATAGACCAACTAGAAGCAGCGGGAATTGTTGGCCCTTTTGAAGGTAGTAAAGCTAGACAGGTACTAGTACCGGACATGGTAGCTTTAGACCAATTATTAGAAAACGAATCGTAATTTAAAACGAATAGAAGAACATGAAAAAAGTACTATCCTTAATTTTAGTATTAGGTTTAACTACTGCAGCATTTGCCCAAAATTCGCAAAAGGCAAAAGCTTTGTTGGATGATGTATACAACAAAGTAAAATCTTATGACAATATTGAAGTAGCCTTTAAATATGCCCTAGAAAATACTGAAGCTAACACCAAGAGCGAAACCAAAGGTAATGCAAGCCTTGCGGGAGAAAAATACCGTGTAAACTTATTTGGGGCAACGCAAATTTATGATGGTAATAAGGTGTATACTATTGTACCAGATAATGAAGAGGTAACCATAGACGATAAATCCGAGGAAGAAAACACGGTTACCCCTTCTAAAATGCTTACTTTTTATAGAGAAGGGCATAACTATGCGTGGGATATTCTACAAAATGTAAATGGCAGAAAAATACAATACGTAAAGCTTACGCCCATAGATAGTAATTCTGAAATTAAGTCTATTTTGTTGGGCATAGATGCCGAAACCAAGCATATTTATAAGTTGATAGAAACTGGAAAAAACAGTACCAAAACTACAATCACAGTTAATTCTTTTAAAACGAATCAGCCTTTATCAAAAAGCTTGTTTACCTTTGACCAAGCCAAGTATGAAGACGAAGGATATTACATTATTAAAAACTAATATCCAGTTTAGATAAAACAAGTTAAAGAGGACCTTGGCTTAGGCCCTCTTTTATTTTTAAAAAACGCAAGAAAGCAAGCCCGTGTTACCCATAATTGACCGGTATATATTATCGCGATTCCTCTACAACTTTTTTAGTTCGTTCGCCATATTAATGGTCATCTTTATCTTTCAAACTGTTTGGTTATTCATAGACGATTTGGCGGGTAAAGACTTGGATTTGGCCATAATTGGCAAGTTCTTGCTGTATTACATGCCCACTCTTATAGACAAAGTATTACCACTAACGGTACTTTTGGCGTCTATTTTAACATTTGGAACCTTTGCAGAAAATTATGAGTTTGCGGCTATGAAGGCTTCTGGCGTATCCTTACAAAAAGCCATGCGAAGCATTATTGTTTTTGTAATGGTGTTAGGTGTTGGGGCCTTTTTCTTAGCAAACAATATTATACCAGCTTCTGAACAGAAGATTTTTAACATGAGAAGAAATATTGCTAAAGTAAAACCAGCAGCTGTTATAGTAGAAGGCGTTTTTAGTGATATTGAAGGTACTGACATGAATATGAAAGTGGCCAAAAAAACTGGGGATAACGACCAATTTTTAGAAGACGTTATAATTCACCAAAAATCTAAAAATAACGTAAACACTACGGTCATTAAAGCTAAACAAGGTGAACTAATTAGTAGTGAAGGTTCTGATATCATATCGTTAGTGCTTAAAGATGGGCATTATTACGAAGATATGAATGCCAAATCTGCCGAAAAGAAACGTAAGCATCCGTATACCCGTTCTTATTTTGATGTGTACACTAAAAATATTGATGTTTCGTCTTTAAACGAACAAGATATTGAAGCAGAGTCTGATATTATGACGGATAAGATGAAAAATGTTGTTCGTCTTAATAAAGATATTGACTCCTTAAAAGAGAGCAACCAAAAACAAGTTGCTGCCTTTTCTAAGAATATTTATTCCAGAATGGGGGCGTTTCCGGCAACAAAGAAAGATTCGGTAAGCAAAACGTTCATTAAAGAAAAAGCACTAGATAGTACCAAACTAGATTCCACCATTGCCATAGCTTCTATACCCGATTTATATAAAGAATGGCAACAGACCCAAATTTATAATAATGCGAAGAATTCCGTAAAAAATATAATGAATACGGTAAATTCCAAAAAAGATGAATTGAACAAACGTTACGAGATTTATAACCGGCATATTTTATCACTTCACAAGAAATTTGCCTTGGCACTATCCTGTATAATTCTCTTTTTTGTTGGCGCACCACTTGGGGCCATTATAAGAAAAGGAGGTTTAGGCTTGCCTATGGTAATAGCCATAGTGTTGTTTTTGGCCTATTATTTTATTGGGGTATTTGCAGAAAATTCTGCAAAAAAAGGCGGTATCAACCCTATTTTAGGTGCTTGGTTGTCTACCATCATTATGCTTCCGCTAGGGGTTTATCTAACCAAAAGAGCTACCGAAGATAGAGGCTTAATGGGAGATGGCAACTGGATCCAACAATTATCTAAATTGTTCAAAAAGAAGAAAAAGAAACAAGCTGCTAACTAAGATGCAAGAAATACAATTAAACACAATAGAAGAAGCAATTGCCGACATTAGGGCAGGTAAGGTAATTATTGTAGTTGATGATGAAAATAGGGAAAATGAGGGGGACTTTTTAGCTGCTGCAGAATTGATTACCCCAGAAACCATAAATTTCATGGCTACTCATGGTAAGGGGTTAATATGTGCTCCGTTAACCGAAGGCCGGTGTCATCAGCTAGGATTGCATAGAATGGTTACACACAATACAGACCCTTTAGAGACTGCTTTTACCGTTTCTGTTGATTTAAGAGGAAATGGGGTTACCACTGGAATTTCTGCTAGTGACCGTGCAAAAACCGTATTGTCTCTTGTAGACAATAACACCAAAGCACATGAATTAGGGAGACCTGGTCATATTTTTCCATTAATTGCTAAAGAAGGTGGCGTTCTTAGAAGAACAGGGCATACAGAAGCCGCTATAGATTTTGCCAGATTGGCCGGTTTAAAACCTGCAGGGGTTATTGTAGAAATCATGAACGAAGATGGTTCTATGGCTCGCTTACCACAATTAATGAAAGTTGCCAAAAAGTTCGATTTAAAAATTGTTTCTATAGAAGATTTGGTGGCTTACCGTATGGAACACGATAGTCTTATAGAAAAGAAAGAAGATTTTACCATTAAAACCCGTTTTGGTGCATTTCGCTTACGTGCCTATAAACAAACTACCAATGACCAAGTACATATTGCCCTAACCAAAGGAAGTTGGAAAAAAGGCGAATCTGTACTAACCCGTATTAACAGTACCTTAGTTAACAACGATATTTTAGGAACTTTAACCAATAATCCGGACGATAAACTTTCGGATATGTTCAAAGCTATTGACAAAGAAGAAAAAGGAGCTTTTGTGTTCGTGAACCAGGAACCTAAAAGCATGAACCTACTTTCTAGGCTAGCTCAAGTAAAAGAGCTACAGATCAACGGTGTATATAAAGCACCTAAAATAGAAATGGACAACAAAGATTTTGGTGTAGGCGCACAAATCTTACATGATTTAAACCTTACCAAAATACGGTTGCTTACCAATTCTGAACAAAGCAAACGAGTTGGTATTGTTGGTTACGGTCTAGAAATAGTAGATTATGTAGGTTACTAGCAAGTAATTATAGCGATGAAATAACCGCTAACATTTTGTTTGCCCTTTCTTGCATTTCGGTTGCGGACCAACCTAGTTTTATTAAACAAGATATGTTTCTAGATACCCATTGGTCAGAACTAGAAAAATCTGTCTTGTTATAATCTGGTAATTGATAAAGTACCTCTTGCGGTAATTTTCCAAGCGCGGTCTTGTGTATTAAATGTTCCCATTTACGATAATAATGCCAATTGTTATCAAACCAATAAAAACAAGCATCTACCCCATTTTCACCAAACAACTTATACGCTTTTTTAGCCAGTTGATGAGTGGGCAAGTAAAAATTTAAAAATGAATAATTTTCAACTCCTCCTTCTGGAACTCGTCTAAAATTGACTTTATCTAATTGGCCCAATGTATTTTTTAGAATGGTATAGTTACGTTTTTGCAAGGCCAAAATGCCGTCTAACTTCTTAAGTTGGGCACAGCCTACCGCCGCGTTCAATTCAGAAATTCTAAAATTATAACCCAAGAATGGATGTGCTTCTGCCCCCCTATCCTTACCTATATGGTCATGACCATGGTCTGCATACATATGAGCATTCTCATAATACGTCTTATTATTGGTAATTACCGCACCACCTTCTCCGCAGGTAATCGTCTTTACATAATCAAAAGAAAAACAACCCAAATCACCAATGCTTCCTAAGGGCTCTCCTTTATAAGTGCCTCCAATAGCTTGGCAGGCATCTTCTAAAAGCAATAAATTATGTTTGGCACAGATTGCCTTTAACTTATCCAAATCGGCCATTGAACCACACATATGCACAGGCATTACCACCTTTGTCTTTGGCGTTATGGCTTTTTCTACCGCAACAGGATCTATGGTAAGGGTGTCGTCTACATCTACTAGAATTGGAACAGCCCCAATGGCTAGAATAGATTCAAAACTTGCCACAAAAGTAAATGTAGGCATTATAACTTCATCACCGGCACCAACACCGGCACTAGCCAAAGCTACGGTTAAAGCAGCGGTACCACTACTTACAGCATGCGCATAGCTAGTTTGCATACGTTTTGCCAACGCATTTTCAAGTTCTTTAGTTTTCCAGTGCCCATTACGCATACCATCAAAACCATAGCGCATTAAAACAGTAGAATTTAATACATCATTTACTTCTT
This sequence comes from Croceivirga sp. ABH4_376, assembly GCF_056160685.1. NCBI lineage: Bacteria > Pseudomonadati > Bacteroidota > Flavobacteriia > Flavobacteriales > Flavobacteriaceae > Croceivirga > Croceivirga sp. ABH4_376. Next base: position 477,145 of record NZ_JBSWXQ010000002.1, read on the forward strand.
TTTTTTCTTCATCCGAAAAAATTTCAAAACCTGGCATAGCTTATTTTTAATAGTAAAACAAAAGTAGGAATTAGAAAAGGAATAACCATTTGTAAAATTTACTTGAAATTGTTTTCTAGAAATTAAAAAAGGTTCTTATATTTGCACCCGCTTAGGAGAAATGGCAGAGTGGTCGAATGCGGCAGTCTTGAAAACTGTTGAGGGTCACACCTCCGGGGGTTCGAATCCCTCTTTCTCCGCAAATGGGTGCTAAGCCCAATAAGAAAAACCGCAGAGTTAGCTCTAGCGGTTTTTTTATTATTCCTAAATTGGCTTCTTTAATTATGAAACACTGACCTACTCTTTTTGAGATAGTCAGTTTATATAATAGAACTATTTTGCCTTATCCTATTTTTAAAACAATTGTAGTATAACTGATTAGATATAGACAATAATAGTACCATAAACTATTAAATAGGTATTATTACCGTTTTACATATTTAAATAGATACTAATTACTGCTCCGTAGAAGCTTTCTTGATAGTGAACCGCTACCACGCTTTAAAATCTTACTCGTATTAAGCAATATATTCATACAAAATCCCAAAACCAGAAATTACTTCTACTAAAAAACAATTTTGGTTATTTATTAGAACTGGGTTTTGAACTCAGTAAATAATTAAAAAACACGTTAAACGACACTTTTTTACCGCTCATCTACATATCATTTCACTTAATTATCGACGAAATGCTCATTTTTATCGGTTAAAATGCAAAACCTATGAATTTTTCATAAGTACTTCACTTCATTCTTTACGGACATTTGTAATGTAAATAGTTCAAAAACCCAATTTGTTATGAAACCTACTTTAAAACTTTGCTTAACGGCTTTCTTTGCAGTTCTTGCCAGTAGCGCTTCTTTAAATGCGCAAGGCATAGAAAAAAACGAAACGAACAAAAACATTGATGATTATCTAGAGCTTTTAGCTTTGGGATATTCTGAAGTTGAAATCTTCCAAGATTTAGGAAATGTAAATTTTATTCTTGAAAAATATGATGTTGCTGCTTTTTGGTATGAAAAATTGATGGCGACAAACGCTCTTGGTGCAGACCAATCTAAATATGAAGAAAGATTGGCTTTTGCACAAGAAAAAATGCAGAACGGTAATACTACATTAACCTCTGCAGAAGATTGGTTGGCACAAATAGAAAAAGATTACCAATCTAACGCGAGTAACGTACAACACGGTGTTGCTGCTTTAAAAGAAAACTTAAAACTAAGCAGCGAGGTTGTTGTTTCTCCTAATGGTAAGTATGCCTTTTTTACAATGGCTTCTTTTATAAAACCAGAATATGGTGCATTTTCTAAAAAAGAAGAAGTACATGAACTATACCGAGTTGAGTTAAATGGTGATAAGTATACCAACATTACTAAGTTAAAAGTATGTCCAAAGCATTTTTCTGCTAAACACCCAACTATCTCTGCAGATGGCAAGCAATTGTTCTTTGCTTCTAATATGCCTGGTACTTATGGTAAGTATGACATCTATGTTGCCAATGTTTTTGCCAACGGATCAGTTGGTAAGCCGTTAAACTTAGGTCCAAAGGTAAATACCAAGAAAGACGATATTAATCCAAGCTTTGGAACGGACAATACCTTATATTTTGCCTCTAACGGTAGAAAAGGTTTCGGTGGATTGGATTTATACGCGGTAACCGTAAATGGTGCTAAATTGGGAAACACTAAAAACCTTGGTAACAGCATCAACAGTTCTAAAGATGACTTTGCCATACAATTTAACGGGCAAGATGGTTTAGCACAGGTAACCACAAATAGAATAAAATCAAATACCATTAGTCAAGTTGCAGTGGCTTTTCCAAAAAGTAACAGCAGCATTAGTATACAAAAAGACGAAGACGCCTTAATGAGAGCGTTAAATCACGACACTACAAAAGATTTATCAACAACAACTTTTGACGATGAATAATAGCCAATAGCTATAAAGCTCCCCTGAAAAATTTCACCCCTAAATCCCCAAGTATCATGAAAACAAGTATTAACCCCGTATCTAGATTAGTTTTAGTAGCCTTAATATGGTTGGCTTTTGCCCCAAACACGGTAAAGGCTCAGGAAACAACAAACAACTACAACGTAGTTAGCCCTTTCCACAATCAACTGTTCTTTAATAGGTTTATGATTAACCCTACGTACTCTTTGGTTAGAGAAAACAAAACTTATTTAAACGTCCTATTAAGAAATCAGTATGCCGGATATCAAGATAACAATCAGAACTATTACTTAGGTTTCAGCAATAAACTGGACAAAAACACGGCACTTGGCTTGGGTATGTACGGACAATGGTCTGGGGTTATACAGGAATTTGGTTTTAATGCAAATTATGCTACAGGTGTAGCTTTAGGTGAAAAAAGTGCTTTAACCTTTGGGGCAAATATTAAATATATGAGCATTGGTTTAGATAAAAATAGAGCAGTTGCCAATGAAAACGATCCTTTGATTCTTGAAGCTACAAAACAAAACAAAATTGCAATAGAACCAGGTATTAACCTTTCTATTGGTGGGTTCGATTTTGGATTGCATATGATAGATATGGTCTCTTACAACCAGACAAGTGATGAGATTGTTACCAACTTAGGACTAGAGGGTATGAGGAGTACGGTACAGTACACTCACAAATTTGAAAATAACAGGGGAATTTTAGAAGAAGGAAGGGTAATGCCTTTAGTACAAGTAGGTAAAACTACAGAAGGTGAAATGACGTATACTGGATCACTTTTATTGGATTTACCAAAATTTGGATGGTTACAAGGTACCTATGACAAAAAATATGGATTTAGTTCTGGTATAGGTTTTAATCTAAACAAAAAACTATCCTTAGGGTATGTAATGGGTAAAAACTTTAGCAATACTGGTGAAAATTTAGGGTGGAACCATGAATTATCTTTAGCCTACAGCTTTAAAGATGATTTAAGAGGAACAGGTATTAATGTAAACATTGCAGAAAGTGGTTCTTCTGAAGATGCACGTGTAGATGAAATAGTTAGAAACTACGAAGAGCAATTGCACTCTTTGAAAGAACAGATGAGAGAAGAAGCGGTTTTAGAAGACACAGATGGCCTTGCTTATGAAAACAGATTGGTACTAGACCAGTTAATCTTAAGACAAGACTCTATAGAAAAAGCCAGGGACCGTATGTTCGAAAAAAGATTTGAAACCATGGTACGTCTTATAAGACATGAGGTAAAGCAAATATTAGACAGACCAGAACCAGTTAGAAAAGAAAAGAAACAATACTATGGCTCTAGATTGGCAGAAAACAATACTAAGAAAGCCGTAGAGAAGGTAACTAAAAAGCCGTTTAAAAGAGATTATGACGATTCATTTATTCGTCAACATAAAAATGCAGACAACGTTGGTGTTAAATCAGGTTACTATGTTATAGCAAATGTTTTTAAGAACAAAACTTACTTAAATAATTTTATGAGTAACCTTAAAGAACAAGGTTTAGACGCCAAGAAGTTTTACAATAAAGAAAACGGATTATACTATGTATATCTAGCAGATTTTAACAGTAAAGAAGATGCTTCTTTGGCAATGACAAGCAACCTTGACGGTTCTTATTCAGAAGACAAATGGGTAATGGAAGTTTATAACAATCCTGTGGCAACAGCAGAAGTAACCTTTACGGAATAAAAGATGAAATTAGGTTAGCAAAACAATATTGAAAATAAAGACTTGGGGAAGTTTTTTGTGGTCTTAAGCAGGTTAGCGTGCTTAAGGCCACTTTTTTTTGCCTATGAAAATCAACTAGTTAAAACCCAATACAAATAATTTTTGTGTGTTTTGTCGAAAATTCCTACACAAAATTATTAGGTTTTAAAAAAAATTATAAATTGCAGCATAATAATTTAAATCCCCGAGTCTATGATTACCTACTTTTACACTTACCAAAAATTCTGGCAGTAATACTTTTATTAAATAGCTAAGTCTCCTTTTTTAAATCGGATGTCACAAGTTTGATTTTCATCAAAGAGATTACCTATTACTGTGCTTTAGGCATCAAACCACTGGTGGCCTACAGAAATTTTATTCTGAAATTCTAACCTAATTGAATTTTAGAAGCTAAGATTGCTTTTTACAACCCCAAATCTTTTATTTATGAACGCTAACACTTCAAGAGTTATTGTCATAGACAATGACCCCATTTCAAAAAACAAGTTTGAAACTTACTTTTCACATTTAGGTAATTATGACCTAATAGGTGTATTCGACTCTTTTAACGAGGTCTTGGACCAGTATAAAAAACTTAATCCAGATATCATTATTTCAGAAGTTAACCTTAAAGGAATCAACGGTTTAGAAGGTATTACTATGTTAAGACATAAAAAATATACTCCTAAATGTATTATGATTAGTGAGGTTAATGAGCTAGATTTGATAAAGAAAGCGTTTAAAGCTGGTGTTAACGGATTTTTAACTAAACCCTTAACATTAGACCGATTATTAAATGCCCTGGAATCTGTTAAACAAGAAGGTACCGCTCTTAGTTATGATGTAGCCAAAAAGGTAGTAACGGTTTTTCAGAAAAAACAATTTGAGTTTTTATCCAAAAGAGAGAACCAAATTGCAGATTTATTAATGCAAGGCCATACCTATAAGACCATAGCGCAGCAATTATTTGTAACGCCAAGTACAGTAAACTTCCACATTCAAAACATTTATTTAAAGCTAAATGTAAATTCTAAATGGGAAGCATTAGAAAAGTTGAGAGAAATGGAAATGGCAGAACTCAAGTCCGCTTAAGGAATTGATTACAAAAGGGTATTTCGTCTATTTTCTATACAAAATACCAGATTTAAGGTTATATTGTTATACTAAAAACCGTTATTCGGTAGTTGTAACAGTATAACCTTAAATATTTAAAATGGAAAACCAAACCAACCCTGTTCAGCCCTTTGTTGGACAATTAGAAGACCAAGCAAGAGTTGCCTTTTACAAAAAAACCTACGCACATTTAGCGGGTGCCGTATTACTTTTTATTCTAGTAGAGACCTTATTTTTTCAACTAGATGGTATATTAAATTTAGCTTTGTCCTTAACTGGAGGTATAAGTTGGTTACTGCTATTAGGTGGTTTTATGTTGGTAACCAATTATGCAGAGAAACTAGCATTACGTAGTAACGATAAGAAAATGCATTATGCAGGATTGGTTCTTTACGTAGTTGCAGAAGCCTTTATTTTTATACCCTTAATTTTCATGGCTATGTATATGGCCCAAGATGGCGGTTTTGAAATTTTGAACCAAGCGGCTATTCTAACTTTAGCTTTATTTTCTGGATTAACCGCGGTAGTTTTTATAACTAAGAAAGACTTTTCCTTTCTACGTTCTATACTAACAATTGGATTTTTTATTGCTTTGGGTCTAATAATAGCAGGAGCGTTATTCGGTTTTAATCTAGGTCTTTGGTTTAGTGTAGGAATGGTAGTGTTGGCTTCTGGTTCAATTCTGTACCAAACTTCTAATATGATACATAAATATAATGAAGAGCAATACGTTGCAGCTTCATTAGGTCTATTTGCTTCTTTAATGTTGCTATTCTGGTATATACTAAGTATTCTATCTAGAGACTAAAATAAATATTGTCATAAATAAAAAAACCCTGATGAATAATCATCAGGGTTTTTAGTATTATAAACGCTAGTGGTTTATTTTACTTCTTCAAAATCTACATCTTCAACATTATCGCCTTCAGATGCTCCATCGTTTGCTCCTGCAGCTCCCCCAGCGTTCGCAGTTGGGTCACCACCAGCTTGTGCAGCCTCTGCTTGTGCTTTGTACATCTCTTCAGATGCTACCTTCCAAGCTTCGTTAATTTTCTCTAATGCTGGAGAAATCACCGCAAGGTCTTTGGTTTCATAAGCTTTCTTTAACTCCTCCAAAGCTTCCTCAATCGGTTTTTTCTTATCATCAGAAAGTTTATCTCCAAACTCGCTCAATTGCTTTTCAGTTTGGAAAATCATACCATCAGCTTCATTTAACTTATCTGCTGTTTCTTTGGCTTTCTTATCTGCCTCTGCATTAGCTTCTGCTTCTGCTTTCATTTTTTGAATTTCTTCTTCTGTTAATCCAGAAGACGCTTCAATTCTAATGTCTTGAGACTTACCTGTTGCCTTATCCGTTGCAGATACTTTAATAATACCGTTGGCATCAATATCAAAAGTTACTTCAATTTGAGGTGTACCTCTTGGCGCAGGTGGTATTCCGTCTAGGTGGAACCTACCAATAGTTTTGTTATCTGCTGCCATTGGTCTTTCTCCCTGTAGTACATGTATTTCTACAGAAGGCTGGTTATCAGCTGCCGTAGAGAATACTTGTGACTTCTTTGTTGGGATGGTTGTATTTGCTTCTATTAATTTAGTAGCAACACCGCCCATGGTTTCAATACCTAAAGAAAGTGGTGTTACATCTAACAACAATACATCCTTAACATCTCCTGTTAATACACCACCTTGAATTGCAGCACCTACAGCTACAACCTCATCTGGGTTAACCCCTTTACTTGGTTTTTTACCAAAAAATTTCTCTACAGCCTCTTGTACCGCAGGGATTCTTGTAGAACCACCAACTAAAATAATTTCATCTATATCACTCTTAGATAAGCCTGCAGATTTCAATGCAGACTCACATGGTGCTATAGTTCTCTTTACTAAGTCGTCTATTAATTGTTCAAACTTAGCGCGACTCAATGTTCTCACCAAGTGTTTAGGTCCAGAAGCTGTTGCTGTTACATAAGGTAAGTTAATTTCTGTCTGTGCAGAAGAAGACAACTCAATCTTTGCTTTTTCAGCAGCTTCACGTAGTCTTTGCAATGCCATGGCATCTTCGCGCAAATCCATGCTTTCGTCGGCCTTAAACTCTTCTGCCAACCAGTCAATTATTTTCTGGTCAACATCATCACCACCTAAGTGTGTATCACCATCTGTTGCCAATACTTCAAAAACGCCATCTCCTAATTCTAGGATAGAAACATCATGCGTACCACCACCAAAGTCAAAAACAACAATTTTTTGGTCAGAATCTTTCTTGTCCAAACCATAAGCTAAAGAAGCTGCGGTTGGCTCATTAATAATACGCTCTACCTTAAGACCCGCAATCTCACCTGCTTCTTTTGTAGCTTGTCTTTGAGAATCGTTAAAGTAAGCCGGTACCGTAATTACCGCCCTAGTAACGTCTTGACCCAAATAATCCTCTGCCGTTTTCTTCATCTTTTGAAGAATCATTGCAGACAATTCTTGTGGTGTATATAAACGCCCATCTATATCTACACGTGGCGTATCATTATCTCCTTTTACTACGTTATAAGGAACTCTGTTGGCCTCTTTTTGACTCTCAGAAAATTTGTTCCCCATAAAACGCTTTATGGAATAGATTGTTTTATTTGGGTTGGTTACCGCTTGCCTTTTTGCAGGGTCTCCTACCTTTATCTCACCACCATCCACAAATGCAATTACGGAAGGGGTAGTTCTTTTACCTTCTGCATTGGGTATTACAACAGGCTCGTTACCTTCCATTACAGATACACAAGAGTTGGTAGTACCCAAATCAATACCGATTATTTTACTCATGCTAAATATTTAAGTTTTTTACTATTCATTTTACACCCCAACTATGTCAATGTTCGTGCCACGGAACTTTACTATGACAAGCTGTCAGTTTTCTTTATATACCTGATAGTTTGACCCTACTTCATCCAAAAACCAAATTTGCCATATTCTAAAATTTCATTGCTATTTTAAATATATTCCATAATACACAAGGATCTATTTGCTTTATATTTGATTAATCAATAATTAGGTATGGAGTGCATTAGTGTTTTTGATATGCTGAAAATTGGTGTAGGACCCTCTAGCTCCCACACCCTAGGGCCATGGCGTGCGGCCGAAAACTTTATAAAGCACCTTGAGCAAGAGGCTCTTTTATCTAAAGTTAGTCAGGTATCCGTATTATTATATGGTTCACTATCGCTAACGGGTGTTGGACATGCAACCGATAAAGCTGTTGTTCTTGGTTTATTGGGTGAAGACCCCGTAACTATGGATTGTGACACCATAGAACCTAAAATAACAGCAATTAAAGAGTCTAACCGTATAAAATTAGGGGGGCAATTTACCATAGCCTTTGATTATGAAAACGATATTAATTTTTTAAAAGAATTTTTACCTTTCCATGCCAATGCATTACGTTTTATAGCACAACTAGAAAACGGAAAAAAAGAACAACAAACCTATTATTCTATAGGTGGTGGTTTTATAGTACAAGAGCAACTAGAAAATGCCAAAGAAAACAAGCTAATTTTTAAACAATTCCCCTACCCTATTTCTAATGCTACCCAACTAATTAATTTTTGCCATACGGAAAACAAAAGTATTCCAGAGTTGGTATTGGAGAATGAACGTTCCTTGAGGACCGATGAAGAAATAGATCAAGAATTAAACCGGGTTTGGACTACTATGTTGGAATGCATGTACACTGGCTGCCATACACAAGGCACCTTGCCAGGTGGTTTAAACGTAAAACGTAGAGCTACAGAAATACATGATAAATTAATTGGTTCTAAACCCTATAGCAACCCAACCGAATGGATTTACAGCATTAGAGATACCGAAGTGCGGTTTAGGCAAATCATAAAATGGGTAAGCTGTTTTGCGTTATCCGTAAATGAGGTAAATGCTTCTTTAGGGCGGGTGGTTACGGCACCCACCAACGGCAGCGCAGGGGTGATTCCTGCGGTTTTAATGTATTATCTGGTGATTGAAAATCATGATGGAAATTTTGATGATATTAAAACCTTTTTATTGGTAGCCGGTGAAATTGGTAGCATCTTTAAAAAAGGTGCCACCATTTCTGCGGCAATGGGCGGATGCCAAGCAGAAATAGGCGTATCTTCTGCTATGGCAGCAGCTGGTTTAACACAATTAATGGGTGGCACGCCAGAGCAGGTTCTTATGGCGGCAGAAATTGCCATGGAGCATCATTTAGGACTTACTTGTGATCCTATTGGCGGCCTAGTACAAGTTCCTTGCATAGAACGTAATGCCATGGGCGCCATAAAAGCTATTAACGCATCTGAGTTAGCCTTAGATAGTGACCCGGCATTTGCCAAAGTACCTCTGGACAAGGTTGTGCAAACCATGTGGGAAACCGCTAAAGATATGAGTAGTAAATACAAAGAAACATCCGAAGGTGGTTTGGCCGTAGGCGTTAATTTGAGTGATTGTTAAACCTATTCTTTAAGGCTAATTTTAAAAATAACCGCTAAATCATTCTTTGTTGTTTTTGGTGTGTAAAAAGAAAGCCCATCTCTAGAATGTTTAAATTTTATCCTATCCGCACTACCCAACATTTCAATTTTTTGAATTTTATAGTTTTCACCAGGATGGTCCTTAGAAAAAGACTTCAAGCTAATTTTAGTATTTCCTCCGGGCCATCCCATCAGTATCGCATATAGCGTATTACCATCTTTACTTTGTGTAAAACGTATATTTTTAAAGGTATAGGGAGATGTATTTGCCCTGCCTTTCATTTCTGTATTTGGCCCTTCGCCAAATACTTTCCATGGTTTGGTGGCATATATACCTTCCCCATTTATAGCAAACCAAGCCCCAATATCCTTTAAAATCTTAATAGTCTCATCATCAAGGGTACCGTCTGCTTTGGGTGGTACATTAAGCAAAAGGTTACCATTTTTAGACACAATATCTATTAGCTTATCTACAACGGCGTTGGCATCTTTATAATCCGCTGTTTTGTTATAGCCCCAAGGGCCTATAGAATCGTCTGTTTGCCATGGATTCTTTCTTATTGTTTTACTCTTACCACGTTCAATATCTAAGGTGGCTATTCCCTCAAAATAAGGAGCTCTTTTTGCCCCTTTATTTCCTTTGTGCGTAATTATACCCTCAGGGTTTCTATTGTAATACCACGCGAAAAATTCGAAACCCGTTTTACCGTTATCCTCGCCGGCAAATGGTACTGCAGAATCTAGATAAATAAAATCTGGACTATAATTTTCCGTTAAGTCCTTCATTCTAAGCAACCAATAATTTCGCCACATCAATGGCGGGTTTTCCGTATCTGCTCTATTATCATCAGCATAAGGAATGTGATATAAATCCTGAAACTCAGGATTATTACCATCATAAGGTATTCCCTTGTAAGGTCCTATGGTATCACTTCTGTGACTGGTTTGCATCCAAGAAATAGACCTAGCCATATGGGTGGTAACTCCAAAACGCAAACCATACTTTTTTGCAGATTTTTGCATCATTCCCAATAAATCCTTTTTAGGTCCCATATTTACAGCATTGTAGGGCGTGTATTTTGAATTCCATAATTCAAAACCATCATGGTGTACCGCACAGGGTGTAAAATATTTGGCCCCAGCTGCTTTAAACAATTCTAACCAAGCATCTGGGTCAAATTTTTCGGCTTTCCACATGGGTATAAAATCTTTATAACCAAATTCGCTTGGATGGCCATAATTTTCAAGATGATATTTGTACACCTCGTGCCCTTCCATGTACATTTCGCGAGCATACCATTCCCCGTATTCTGGAACAGAGTAAACTCCCCAGTGTACATATATACCAAATTTGGCATCGCCAAACCATTCTGGACATTCATATTGTTTTAATGAAGCAAGGTTTGGCGCATACTTTTGTGATTGAAGTTGCCATACTATTATCCAAAACAGGAAGGGAAGTATTTTTTTCATCTGGAAATTACCTTAATAATTTTCTCAATAATACAAGAGAAATATCTGGAAACCATCCTTAACTATCCTGCTAGAGGTGAGCTTTCTTACTCACAACCCTCTTTACCTCGAGTATCAATTAAATAGATAATCTTCCATTTGCCTTCAAAATTTATAAGTTGAAAAGAATTTACGCCACAATGAGATAACGTACCATTTAACCAAAACTCATACCCTACCCAAGCATTAGCCATGGTTCTATCCACTTTTATGTCCCAAGATGTGAGTTTTTCATTAAAAGAAACTGTATTTGGTATGGTAGCGATATTCTTGTAGAGGGCACCTATTTTATCTGTTTTCAATATCGTGTTACCTTCTTTATTTTGAGCGGTAGTCTGTAAAACTACTTGGTCAAAAACCTCCTCTTTCATAAGTAGCGAATCTTTTGCGTGGAACCCCTCAAAAAAACGTTCAATAGTTTTTTTTACAGCAGTTTTAGCATCGTCTTGGGCAAAAGAATTTAAAGACAATAAGGAGATTAGAAATAATACAATAGATTTTCTCATGATAATGATGATAATTATAGATTTCAAATTAATCAAATCTGCTTACTTTTATCAGCAAAGCAAAATAAATGTCAACAGCAAAAAAGAAACAATATAAGAGAGTAACCGTAAAATCTCTAGTAGAGATGAAACAAAACGGTGAGAAAATATCTATGCTTACGGCTTACGATTATTCCATGGCAAAAATTGTAGATGCGGCAAATGTAGATGTTATACTTGTTGGAGATTCTGCCAGTAACGTTATGGCGGGCCATGAAACCACGCTTCCCATAACATTGGACCAAATGATTTATCATGCCAGTTCTGTAGTACGTGCAGCCGCAAGGGCATTGGTGGTTGTAGACATCCCATTTGGTAGTTATCAGGGCGATTCTAAAGAGGCGTTACGTTCTGCCATTCGTATTATGAAAGAAAGTGGTGGGCATGCTGTTAAAGTAGAAGGCGGTTCAGAAATACAAATATCTATTAGCAGAATACTTGAGGCCGGCATACCGGTTATGGGGCATTTAGGTTTAACACCACAGTCTATTTACAAGTTTGGAACATACACCGTAAGGGCAAAAGAAGAAGAAGAGGCAGAAAAATTAAAGAGTGATGCCAAATTGTTAGAAGAACTAGGTTGTTTTGCAATAGTGTTGGAAAAAATACCCGCTAAATTGGCAAAAGAGGTAGCGGAAAGTGTTTCTATTCCGGTTATTGGAATTGGTGCCGGCGGCGGTGTTGACGGCCAAGTTTTGGTAGTGCATGATTTATTAGGAATGACACATGAATTTAACCCAAGATTTTTAAGAAGGTACATGAACCTTTATGATGAAATGGAAAGTGCTATTTCTAGTTATGTGAAAGATGTAAAAAGTAAAGATTTTCCTAACGAAGAAGAATCATACTAAACCAATTGTGAAAACCAAACACATTTTTATTCTAGCACTAATTTTAATCAATTTTGGATGCGACCAAATTTCTAAAGAATTGGTACGAAACAAAGTAGAGAACAATGCTTATATACCATTGGTAAAAGACAATCTAATTTTAACCAAAGTAGAAAATACAGGGGCAGCCTTAGGGTTTGGAGCTAATTTTTCTCCTTGGATAAAAAATGTATTGCTGAATATTTTACCATTGACGGTGCTTTTGGTTTTAATCTATCGCATATTTAAAAAATCTAATCTAGATAAATGGGTTTTGGTTGCTTTTGCCTTTTTAATAGGCGGTGGATTGGGTAATTTAATAGATCGCTTTTTGTATGGTTCCGTTACCGACTTTTTTCATTTAAGAATAGGTTTATTAAAAACTGGTATTTTTAATATGGCCGATGTATCGGTAACCATAGGCGCCATTTGTTTAATAATAGCTATGTTGAACACTAAAAACGAGTCCAAATTAAATCCACAGTAGAAAATTTAGATGTACTCTATGAGGACAACCATGTTATAGTGGTAAACAAACGTCCTGGAGATATTGTACAAGGAGATAAAACCGGGGATACCCCTTTGTCCGATATTGTAAAATCTTGGATAAAAATAAAATATGATAAACCAGGAAATGTTTACTTGGGCGTGGTACACCGGTTAGATAGGCCAACCTCTGGAATTGTACTTTTTGCCAAAACTTCTAAAGCCTTACCTAGGTTAAACAAACTTTTTGCTGAGGGCAAAACACAAAAAACTTATTGGGCGGTGGTAAAACACGTTCCAGACACCAAAGAAGCTACTATTACACATTGGCTAAAGCGAAATCCGAAACAAAACAAATCATATGCCCACACCAAGGAAGTACCAAATAGCAAAAAAGCCGTTCTTAGTTACAAAACGGTAAAAGTATTAGATAATTATTTTTTATTAGAAGTAGATTTACATACAGGAAGACACCACCAAATACGTTCACAATTATCGGCAATTGGTAGTACCATTAAAGGCGATTTAAAGTATGGAGCGGACCGTAGCAATAAAAATGGCAGCATACATTTGCACGCACGTAAATTAGCCTTTACACACCCGGTTAGCAAAGAAGCTATTGCCATTAAAGCTAAGCCTCCAAAAGACCCTATTTGGGATTCTTGTATTTAAAGTCGTTTTTAGTATAAATTTTATATTATGAAAAATAACCTTTTATCCCTTATACTGCTTCTTTTTCTATCTTGTAGCAGCTATAATTCTATAGACGGTTTTTATGAGGCACATAAAAACGATAATCAAGTTACTGCTTTTAGAGTACCCCAATTCATGTTTTCTCTTTTACGCAATATTTCTCCAGAAATGAATAGTCTTGTTGGCGATACCAAAGACTTGCGTTACATGCAATTTCCTATCGCCACAGATAAACAAGCCCAATTTTTAAATAATCAGATGAACAGTTTTACGGGCAGTGCATTTATAGAGATTTATAGGAAAAACGACAACTTAAAGCGAAACGTTGTCTCCATAAGGGAAAAAAGAGATGTTGTTAAAGAAATTTTGGTATACAAAAATGATAATACCAACGGCTCCTTTCTTTATTTTAAAGGTAATTTTGACCCAGTGCAAGTACGTAAAATGGCTAAAAACAATGATTTTGAAACGTTTGGCCAAAAACTAGTGCCGCAACTACTTAACAGCAACTAAACCACTATCTAATTGCTTGTAATGACTTCTCTTTAATTATTTCTGATACAGGTCTGTTTTGCAAATGACTCTCTAACCAAGACAGAATATCTAAATATAAAAACGCACGTTTTTCATACGGGTGGTCTTCATACTTCTTTAATTCATCATAAAGCTTTTGAAATTCCGCCTTTAAGTCGGTTGGGTAAATTTCCCCTAAATTTCTTAAGAACTTAATCATTTCCTTTTGTACGGCATGCAAGTCGTTCATTTTAAGCAAAAATTTATAGGTGTTTTTTAATTGTACCTCTAAATGGTAATCCATACCTGCCTCGTAGTGAGCCACCAGACTTAGAACGCGAGAAAAACACATTAAATCTTCCCGCATTTTAAGGTTTTTATTGTTGATGATGCGTTTTAGATAAGCAATACAATTTTTATTATCGCCAACCCCAAAATATAAGCATGCTATTTTGTAATACAAAAGCATTACATGGTGTTCATCTATTTTATCTTTATGTTTTTTAATACCATACTCCACAACGTTGACCAAGTAAAGTCCACCTTCAAAATTACCTTCCATAAAGTGATGGTTCAACTTATTGCTATTTACATAAATGAATGCAAGCGAAGCCAAATTATCGTTTTTAGGAAATTTACTATTAGATACGGTTTCTTCTAATCTATTCAAGGTGTCCTTAAACAAAGAATTGTATTTAATTAAGAACAGGGATTCTAACAAATAATGATTGCCTTTTAGATAAAACACAGGGTTTAAATATATCATTTCTTTGTGCTCATAAAAAAGCTCTACCCATTTACTAGAATATTTAAATGCACCCAAGAAATCTTGCGTTAGAAAACTATACCATAAATGTGCTTTATAAAGCCATAATTTTTCTCTAAAACCTAGCTCGTCCAGTCTATATTTGGGCAAATGAGAATCAAAATAATCCTTTACCTTTTTTAAATCAGCATCATTACGTACGTAGCCCACCTTTAGCATCATACTATACAACTGTAGGGAGAGGTTAGATAGTTTACTAGTCATTACGTTGTGTAAACTTAACTCCTTTGCCTGCAGCGCAAGTTCATCTGCACGGTCTGGTATGCTTCTGGTAATGTATTGTGTTTCAATAATTTTCTCTAGTTCAACAATTTCATAGGCCACGTTTTTTTCTTCATTTTCAATGGCCATAGATTTTGCCTTTTCCAACAGCTTTAAACTCTGTTTATATAACCCTTTTTGGTACAATATTGTAGCAAAATCCAACTGTTCCCTAATTTGTACCCGTATGGTCTGGTTTACTGGATTTAAACGCAAACTCACCAATATTTGCTTATACAGATGGGCTTTTAAATTAGATAGTTGCGCTTTTTTTACGATTCCACTTTCTAGAATTTGTTTTTCATTATAGGCTTTCATCTTATCCAATAGATTAAAAAGCGCTAAAAATTTGGCGTCCGTATTTACCCCTAATCTTCCAACATACAATTTAAACTGTCTCTTTTCAGATTTAGATAAAGATTTAATAAGAACGAACAACGTATCCTTAGAGGTGCTTGTCATCGTAAAAATATATAACTATTATTTTGATTATCAATTTGTTACATCGCACATTTTTACACTTAACGTTGTAACTACTCTGTCTTATGTAATAGATTTGATTTTCACCTTTTTACTTTCGTAAAGATTAGATAAAATCAATTTATAAGATGGGTAAAGATAAGGTACATATTTTTGATACAACACTAAGAGACGGAGAGCAGGTCCCTGGTTGTAAGTTAGACACGGAACAAAAATTGGTCATTGCTTCAAGGTTAGATGAGTTAGGTGTAGATGTTATAGAAGCAGGATTTCCCATTTCTAGCCCTGGTGATTTTCAATCTGTAGAAGAAATTGCCAAATTAGTGAAAAATGCAACCGTCTGCGGATTAACACGTTCCGTAGAAAAAGATATAGAAGTAGCTGCTCAAGCCCTAAAATATGCCAAAAGACCAAGAATACATACTGGTATAGGCACATCTGACTCCCACATTACCCACAAGTTTAAATCCAATAGAGAAGATATACTAGAAAGAGCCGTTGCCGCTGTTAAATATGCAAAGAAATTTGTTGAAGATGTTGAATTCTATGCAGAAGATGCGGGTAGAACAGATAATGACTATTTGGCTCGCGTTTGTGAAGCTGTTATAAAAGCAGGAGCAACAGTACTTAACATACCAGACACTACGGGATATTGTTTGCCTGAAGAGTATGGAGCAAAAATGAAATACCTTAAAGAAAATGTTACAGGTATAGACAAAGCAATATTATCTTGCCACTGCCATAACGATCTAGGTTTGGCCACGGCCAACTCCATAGCAGGTGTAATAAATGGTGCCAGACAAATAGAATGTACCATTAACGGTATTGGAGAACGCGCGGGTAATACTTCTTTGGAAGAAGTTGTTATGATTATGAGGCAACACCCTAACTTAAATTTAGATACCAATATAAACAGTAAGCTGCTATATGATACAAGCTTAATGGTTTCCCAAAAAATGGGAATGCCCGTACAACCCAATAAAGCTATTGTAGGTACAAACGCATTTGCCCATAGCTCCGGAATACACCAAGACGGTGTTATTAAAAACCGCGAAACCTATGAAATTATTGACCCTGCAGAAGTAGGTGTTAGCGAATCATCTATTGTACTAACCGCACGTAGTGGTAGGGCTGCATTGGCTTATAGGGCTAAAAATGTGGGCTATGAATTAACAAAGCTTCAATTAGATAAAGTATATCAGAATTTCTTAAAATACGCAGACCGTAAAAAAGAAATAGAAGATAATGATATACATGAGATTATAGAAACAAGTGAAGTGGGAATAAAGAGTTTGGTTTAATAAATTACTTTATATGAAGTACAAAATTGCCTTGTTGCCAGGAGATGGTGTTGGTGAAGAAGTGATACAGCAAGCAAAAAAGTGCTTTGAAGCGGTAGAAGAAGTATTTCATCACGAATTTATATTTCAATTAGGAGTTATTGGAGCGAAAGCCATAAACACCTATGAAACTGCGCTTCCAAAAGACACCCTTAAAATTTGTAAAAATTCAGACGCCATTTTAGTAGGTACAATTGGCGACCATAAATTCAATAACAATCCTGTAGCCGAAATTAGACCAGAACACGGTTTAATTCAGTTGCGCAAAGAATTGGGCTTATATGCCAACATTAGACCTTTACGTATTTTTCCAAGCTTGGTAGATAAGTCTCCCTTAAAAGCAGAGATTATTAAAGGAACAGATATGTTAATCTTTAGGGAACTTTCTAGCGGAATTTATTATCAAAACAAAGAAGACGTACCCAAAGCACAAAGTGCATCTGATGTTTGTAAATACACAGAAGAAGAGATAAGCAGAATAGCCCATTTAGCCTTTAAAGCTGCTAAAAACAGAAACAATAGGGTTACTTTAATTGATAAAGCCAACGTACTAAACTCTTCTAAATTATGGCGTAAGGTGGTTAGGGATATTGCCCAAAGCTATCCCGATGTGGCATTAGAATATCAGTTTGTAGACCATGCCGCCATGAAAATGATAGCAGCACCAAATCGGTATGATGTTGTTTTAACAGAAAATATGTTTGGCGATATCCTAGCAGATGAAAGCAGCATGATAAGTGGTGCCGTAAATACCCTACCCTCAGCTTCGGTGGGTGAAAAACAAGCACTTTTTCAGCCAGTACATGGTCCATACACAGAGTTAAAGGACAAAGATTTGGTCAATCCCGTTGCAACCATTTTAGCCACAGCCATGCTATTAGAACATTTTAGGCTGTTTGAAGAAGCCATGGCCGTAAGGGAAGCAGTAGATAAATCTATCTCAAATGGAATTGTAACCAAAGACTTGGATTCTAATAGCCAATATGGCACCAATCATGTTGGCGATTTTATTGCCAACCATATCTTGGGTCATGATGACCGTATTAACATGAACAATGAAAATATAGATTTAGGAAAATCTACTATTATTTAGATTATTCTGCTAAAAGTGTAGCTAAGGTTTCCTTGAACTCTTCTTTAAACTCTTTGTACTTTTCTCCAGTTGCAGGACCATTAAAACCTGTATGTATTTTACGCACTACGCCTTTTTTATCTATGTAAATTGTAGTTGGGTAAGAGAGTACTTGGTTCAACATAGGTAATTTTTCATTTGCCTTGGTTTTACTAGAAGTACCTATTTGAGCCAAGAGAACTGGATAGGGA
Organism: Croceivirga sp. ABH4_376; assembly: GCF_056160685.1. Taxonomy (NCBI): domain Bacteria; kingdom Pseudomonadati; phylum Bacteroidota; class Flavobacteriia; order Flavobacteriales; family Flavobacteriaceae; genus Croceivirga; species Croceivirga sp. ABH4_376. Next base: position 495,293 of record NZ_JBSWXQ010000002.1, read on the forward strand.
ACCCCTACTCTATCTTTTAACCTATTAATTCCCTGCATGGCTTTTTCTTTGGTTCTTGCATACTCAAACGCCAAAGCCACAAACTTTAAATCATTGATGGGGTTTTCCTTAAGGTATTCCACGTAATAATTGGTCTCATCTAAACAATTGGGGCACCATGTTCCCATAATTTGCACCAATACCACTTTATCTTTGAATTGAGCATCAGAAAGACTTACCATTTTGTCATTTGTATCTGGAAAGCTAAAATCAAATCTATCATAGCCCTCTTTCAAAAAAGTTAAACTGGACGCATCCGGCAATTCGTAAGCATCATCCCTAGTGGCTTCAAAAGCAGCTTTATAATGATTACCAGAGTAAAAATTTCCGTTCAAAGTGGAATCGCTTGCTTTAGCTAAAAACAGAAATACGTGTGCCCCATCAAAAGTAGATAGTTTTAAGCTATCTCCATCAACGGTACCTTCCAAATAGCGGTAATCTCCAGTAGTGGTTCTAAATGTGCCCGTAAGCTTACCTTCATCTTGGTAAAACGTACCTTTTGCCATGTACGTTTCCCCATTCTCCTCGGTAAATTTGGTTTTCCAAATACCCGATAAGTCTAATGTAGAAGGCTGTGTATTTATAAATCTTTTGTTGTTATTATGTTTTGCAATAAACGGAACGCTTCTATCCAAACTTTCTTTGATAAACTGCCCATGTATTTCGTTAGGAGTAAACGTACCGGCAATATAACCTTCAAAAACTGGCATTCTAATGTAAATTGAATCGTTTTTAAAAGTAATGTCATCAATTATAAAACGTTCATCTGAATTAAATACGGTTATTTTAAAATTAGTATCAGCAGTATTTGCCTTATCTAAGGTAAAATTAAAAGGAAGCATTTGATTATCCATAACTTCCATTTCTGCCCTCCAAGTACCCACCATAGGCTCTATTGCCTTCTTTTTTGAACAGGATACCAACAAACAAAAGAACGCTAATAGGCTTAATTTAAAATACATAGGTTATTATTTTTAAACGATAAGGAATTAAAGGTAAAACTAAAGGACCATTCTTTAAAATCTAAGCCACTCTTAAATTGAATCTACACTTGCAATGTTTTATATTTGCGAACTTTAAACATGGTCAATGAAAATATCATATAACTGGCTAAAGCAGTTTATACAGTTAGATTGGGAAGCCCCAAAAACAGGAGAACTACTAACCGATTTAGGACTTGAGGTAGAGGGCATACAAAAATATGAATCTGTAAAGGGCGGATTATCCGGAGTTGTGGTAGGGCATGTTCTTACCTGTGTACAACACCCAAATGCAGACCGTTTAAAATTGACCACGGTAGATATTGGCCTTGATGAACCCGTGCAGATAGTTTGTGGGGCGCCAAATGTAGATGCAGGCCAAAAAGTACCTGTGGCCACTGTGGGCACAACCTTATATACAGCCGAAGGTGAACCTTGGAAAATAAAAAAAGGTAAAATAAGAGGCGAAGTAAGTATGGGGATGATTTGCGCTGAAGATGAATTAGGTCTTGGTAAAAGTCATGATGGTATTATGATTCTAGAACCATCTTTGGAGCCAGGTACACCTTGTGCAACTATTTTTGAAATAGAAAACGATGAAATTTTCGAAATTGGCCTAACTCCTAACCGCTCAGATGCAATGAGCCATATGGGCGTAGCAAGAGACTTAAAAGCCGGTTTAGAGCAACAAGAAATTTTTAAGGAATTAATTACGCCTTCTGTTAGTAATTTTAATATTGATGCCCGTTCGTTTAAAATAGACGTAGACGTGCTAGAACCAAAACTAGCACCTAGGTATTGTGGTATTACCATAAAAGATGTTCTTGTACAAGAATCACCAAACTGGCTCAAAAATAAACTAAAAGCAATAGGGTTATCCCCCATCAATAACATAGTAGATATTACCAACTACGTATTGCATGAACTTGGCCAACCCTTGCATGCTTTTGATGCCTCAAAAATAAAAGGGAACAAAGTAGAGGTAAAAACATTAGCGGCAGGCACAAAATTTGTTACACTAGACGGGGTGGAACGCTCCTTAGATGCAAATGACCTAATGATTTGTGATGTAGAAAAACCTTTATGTATTGCCGGTGTTTTTGGAGGCTTACATTCTGGAGTAACAGAACACACTACCACCGTTTTTCTAGAAAGTGCCTACTTTGATCCGGTAAGTATTAGAAAAACAGCTAAAAGACACGCCCTAAATACTGATGCTTCTTTTAGGTATGAGAGAGATATAGATATTAACCTTACCAAGTATGCCCTTAAACGAGCGGCAATGTTAATTAAAGAAATTGCTGGCGGTGAGTTTTCTTCAGAAATAGCGGATTTATATCCAGTAAAAAAAGAAGATTATCAAGTATTCTTAACCTTTGAGAAAATTAATAAGTTAATTGGGGAAAACCTACCCAAAGACACGATAAAATCTATTCTAGCCGCGTTAGAAATTAAAGTAAATAATGTAACCGAAACCGGCCTGGGGCTCACCATACCTTCTTATCGTACAGATGTACAAAGAGAGGTAGATGTTATAGAAGAAATATTAAGGGTTTACGGGTACAACAACATTGGTATTAACCAAAAAATTACTGCTTCCGTTGCCAGTACGTCCAAGTTTGATAATCACCGTTTACAAAATATAGTGGGTAATCATTTAGCCGCAAACGGATACTATGAGATTATGACCAACAGCTTGGTTCCTATAAATCAAAAGGACAATCTTGGTAAAGCTGATAGTGGAAAACAGGTTACTATACTAAACCCGTTAAGTGCAGACCTTTCTAAATTAAGAGAGACACTTTTATTTAGTGGGCTAGAAACCGTTGCCTATAACCACAATAGAAAACAAGGAGATTTACGATTATTCGAGTTTGGAAAAACGTACAAGAAAACCAATGATACTTTTGAAGAGCAATATCATTTAGCTTTGTTTCTAACGGGCAATCAGACTGAAAACAATTGGCTACAACAAAATAGAAAGAGCGACTTTTTCTATTTAAAATCTGTAACCATTTCTATATTAGAACGCTTAGGCATTGCAAATTCTATAGAAACACCAACAGCGTCTGCTTTATTTTCCGAAGGTTTAGATTTAATGTATAATGATAAACTTGTAGTTTCTTTTGGGCTAATAAAGAAGCCTTTACTAAAAGAATTTGGCATAAAAACCGAGGTACTTTATGCTGATTTTAATTGGGATGTTGTTTTAGAATTGGTCAAAGCTCATGATATAAAATATAAAGAGGTATCTAAATTTCCCGAAGTTAAAAGAGATTTTGCATTGTTATTAGATGAAAAGATAACCTTTAAGGATATATATTCTCTAGCTAATGAAACAGAGAAGAAACTTCTAAAAGATGTTAGTTTATTTGATGTTTACACCGGTACCAATTTACCGGAGGGCAAAAAATCCTATGCGGTTAGTTTTACGCTTTTAGACGAAAACAAAACCCTTACAGATAAACAGATTGATAAAATTATGGGTAAGCTAGAAAAGACTTATGCCAATAAACTAGGCGCAAGCTTAAGATAACATCTAAAGAGAAATAAAAAAGCCCAAACAATTGTTTGGGCTTTTTTTATCTGTTTATTTATGTCTTTACATTGTAGTTGGTAAAATAACACGATCTATTTGATGTATTACCCCATTACTCTGATTGTTGTCCGCTTCTGTAATTATCGCTTTATTGCCTAAACTATCCGTAAGCACAATATCTAAGCCACTCATAGTAGCAATTACCTTTTTACCTTGAATAGTTGTAAAAGAAGTTTTACCACCTCCCCTACATAAAGCTTTCAAAATTTTAGATGCCGATAAATGACCTGCGACTAAGTGGTAACTTAAAAGCGATTTTAACTTGGCTTTATTTTCTTCTTTAAATAAATTGTTTAGTTCTTCTGGAGAAAGTTTTCCAAAAGCAGTGTCTGTAGGCGCAAAAAATGTAAAAGGACCATCCATATCTAATACCTCTTCTAAATCTGTTGCCTTTAAGGCAGAATATAGGGTACGATATTGGTCTGATTTCATCGTTTTTTCCGCAATTGTTTTTTTGGCGGATAAATAAAGTCCTGTAGGTATTGCGCTAAGTCCTTGACCTTGTGACATGCAGACCAAAGTAAAGCATAAGAACGCTAGTGTTAAGTAGGTTTTAGATTGGGGGAAATTCATTTTATACAATAGTTACGTTGGTTGTTTGTTGACTTTATCATTGCAATTCATCGACAAACTGCAAAAAACATCGTTAAGATATATCTTTAACACCTATTACCACCTATTTATTAGTGCATTTCATAGAATTTAACTTTTTTTTAACTTTTGATTGTAGGTAAACAATTTTGTCAACTTTATTGGTATGCTATAAATTTGAGATAAAAGCATATAGCTATGATATTATTAAAACGCACGAACATAACAGATTATCTGCAAAAAGCACAGCAAAATGTTGAAGATAGAAATGCGTTTTTTATCAATTTAAAAAGCATTTTAGAGAAACCAAGGGCAATAAATAATTTCAACTTTGATAAATTAGATAGTAGTAATGTGTATCATTTAGATACCATAAAAGCTACATGTGTAAATTATAGATTACGATTTTTAGACGTAAAATATTTTAAGCCACAATTGCCTAAAGAGGCCTTTGAGAAAATAAAGCAACTAGAAATTGAACATAACACCGTTCTGGGAGACCTCAAAATAATGGCACCTTCTAAACTTTTTAAGTTAGAAGATAAGGACGACCCCTTATTATTTGTTCCTATTGGCAACCAACACTACTATTTAATACATAAGTGGGGAAACGATTTACACCCATTAAGAAGATTAATGGTCTGGCCCTTTAAAAATGTTCTTAATTTACTATTGGTACTCGTGACAGTAAGTTATTTAACAACCTTATTGGTGCCAGAAGGGTTATTTTCAAAATCGAGTTCTAGTGCTCAATTTTTGATTATATTTTTCTTTACGTTTAAATCCTTGGTAGCTGTTGTACTATTCTATGGTTTTGCGCTAGGCAAAAATTTTAACCCTTTTATCTGGAACAGTAAATATTTCAATGCTTAACCTACATTACCTAGGTAGTGGCCAAATACATTTTTTCGCGTTGTTCCTTAATAGATTTATCAGACATGTAATCTTCAAAGGTTAAATGTCTATCTATTGTACCGTTTGGTGTCAACTCTATGATTCTTGTGGCTACAGATTGTACGAAGGCATGATCATGTGTCGTCATCAGCAAAGTACCCTTAAAGTTTTTAAGGGAATTGTTGAAAGCGGTAATACTCTCCAAATCTAAGTGGTTGGTAGGCTCATCTAGACAAAGAACATTGGCCCTAAGCAACATCATCCTACTTAGCATACATCTTACCTTTTCACCTCCAGATAAAACATTGCTCATTTTTAATGCTTCTTCACCACTAAATAACATTTTACCCAAAAAGCCCCTAATATGTACTTCTTCCCTTTCTTCTTCGGTTTTAGCGTATTGTCTTAACCAATCTACCAAATTCAACTTTCCATCAAAATAAGAATCGTTATCTGCTGGCAAATACGACTGGGTAGTGGTAACACCCCACTGAAAACTGCCACTATCTGGTTTTTTATTACCCATTACAATCTCATAAAAAGCTGTAGTGGCACGAGAATCTTTTGATATTAAAGCAACTTTATCACCTTTAGCAAGGTTAATATTGATATTATTGAACAATAGGTCTCCATCTTCAGAAGTAGCAGATAAATTCTCTACGTTCAATATTTGATCTCCCGCTTCTCTTTCACGTTCAAATATAATGGCAGGGTAGCGTCTGCTAGAAGGCTTAATATCGTCTACTTTAAGCTTATCTAACATTTTCTTTCTAGAAGTTGCTTGTTTGCTTTTTGCAACGTTTGCACTAAAACGCTGTATAAACTCCTGTAGTTCTTTGGCCTTTTCTTCTGCCTTTTTGTTTTGCTGTGCACGTTGTCTAGCGGCTAACTGGCTACTTTCGTACCAAAATGTGTAATTACCGCTAAACAAGTTAACCTTACCAAAATCTATATCTGCAATGTGGGTACAAACTGCATCTAAAAAGTGTCTATCGTGAGAAACTACAATGACCGTATTATCATAATTTGCCAAAAAGTTTTCCAACCAATTTATGGTCTCGTAATCCAAGTCGTTTGTAGGCTCATCCATTATTAAAACATCTGGATTACCAAACAAGGCTTGGGCTAAAAGCACACGAACTTTTAGTTTAGAGTCCATATCTTTCATGGTGGTATAATGCAAATCTTCCGCTATACCCAAGTTAGAAAGCAACGCTGCTGCATCACTATCCGCATTCCAACCGTTCATCTCCTCGAACATTACCTGCAATTCTCCAATCTTCTCGGCATTTTCATCTGTATAATCGGCATACAAGGCATCAATTTGTTTCTTTAAATCATACAATGGTTTGTTACCCATTACAACAGCTTCCAAAACAGTATATTCGTCATACGCGTTATGGTTCTGTTCCAAAATAGACATTCTTTTACCCGGCTCTAAGTGAACATGGCCAGATGTTGGGTCTAATTTCTTAGAAAGTACTTTTAAAAATGTAGATTTACCAGCTCCATTGGCCCCAATGATGCCGTAGCAATTACCTTGTAAGAAAGCTACATTAACTTCATCAAAAAGAACTCTTTTACCAAATTGAACTGATAAGTTGGATACAGATAACATGTACTGATTTTTAAATTTTGGCAAAAATAGCTAAAAATACTGGCCACGACCAACTTTAAGGATTGTATTTTAATCGGAGAAAAGCTTTGGTTTAACAAGATTTAACTAGCCGTTAACAATGGGATATATGGCCTAAATGTTAGATTTGTTTTCCACCACTAGAGTATGAATAAAATATTACCCTTAATCTTATTTTGTATTTCAATATCCTGTACGGATAATAAAGAAAACAAAGACATAGTTTATTTTGCAGGGGAAATTGTAAACCCCACTAGTGACTTTGTAGTACTATACAAAGACAACAAACCTATAGATTCGGCTGCATTAGACTCAGAGAATAGATTTCAGTTTAAACTGGATAATATTGATGAGGGCTTGCACCATTTTGATCATGCACCCCAATACCAATATGTGTATTTAGAAAAAGGGGATAGTGTGTTAATTAGGTTGAATGCTGCCCCAGCTTACTTTGACGAATCATTAGTTTTCTCCGGGGACAACGAGGAAGTGAATAATTTTTTGATAGAAATGTTCCTGACCAATGAAGACGAAGCTGCTTTAATACGTGAATATTACAAATTGAAACCAAAGGCTTTTTCAAAAAAAATTGATTCGCTAAAAAAGCAAAAAACCGATGAGTTGAATGATTTATTCAACAACGTTGACATAAGTGAGGAAGCCAAAGAAATTGCATCTGCCTCTATCATTTACAATAGCTACCTGCATAAAGAAAGATATCCTTTTTACCACAAGAAATATACAGGAGAATCTAGCATTCACGAGCTAGGGAAAGACTTTTACGCGTATAGGGAAGATTTGGATTTGAATAATGAGGAATTATCCTATTTTAGGCCGTATTATGATTTTCTAAAACACCACTTTGGCAACCTATCTTTTATGGATTGTTATAAAAACTGCGCAGATAACGCCATACCAGAAAATATCAGTATGCTGCATATTAATAGACACAAACTTAAAATGATAGATAGTGTAGTTTCTGAAAAGAAGTTGCGTAATAATCTATTTAGAAATATTGCGGTAGATTATTTAATTAAAGAACACGAAATTAGTAAGGAAAGTGAAGCATTTATTGCAGATTTTAAAGCACTTTCTACTAACAAAGAGCACATAGAGGAAATTAACGATTTGTATGGTAATATAAAATCTTTACAAATAAATCAGGATTTACCAGATTTGGTCCTGGAATGTGCCACGGGAAAAGAAAAGACCTTAAAGAGCATTGCAAAAAATCAAAAAACTGTGTTCTATTTCTGGACCTCTGACCGTAAAAGACATTTTAGAAATACGGTTAACTTGATTAATAAATTACAAAAGGAAAACCCATCCTATACATTTGTTGGTATTAATCTTAAAACAGGTAATGAGGAGTGGCTAAATATGATAGCCGAAAGAAATCTTGATAAAGAGAATCAATTTTGGGCAAAAGATTTTAAAACAGTTCAAAAGACCTTGATTTTAGATAATCTTAATAAATGTATCATAGCTAATGATACTATTATTGTTAACGGCTTTGGTACCATCCAAAATGCCTTTGCTATTAATTAATGTACCATTACATTTAAGCATAAAAAAGCCTTGGTAAGAATCCAAGGCTTTTTTATTTGTTGTAGTTGGGTGTATTAACTATTACCCTTTTTATAATCTGCCAAAAACTTTTCCAAGCCAATATCTGTTAATGGATGTTTTAATAATCCTTTGATTGCAGAAAGTGGTCCTGTCATTACATCAGCACCAATTTTAGCACAGTCTATTACGTGCATTGTATGTCTTACAGATGCCGCAAGAATTTCTGTAGTAAAACCGTAATTATCATATATTAACCTAATTTCATTAATCAAGTTTAAACCATCCGTAGAAATATCATCTAAACGACCGATAAAAGGAGAAACATAAGTGGCACCAGCTTTAGCCGCCAATAACGCTTGTCCTGCAGAAAAAACCAAGGTTACGTTTGTTTTAATACCTTTATCAGAGAAATATTTACAAGCTTTTACCCCATCTGCAATCATAGGAAGCTTAACTACAATTTGAGGATTTAATGCCGCTAAAGCTTCTCCTTCTTTAACCATTCCATCAAAATCTGTGGCTATAACCTCTGCAGACACATGGCCATCCGTTATGGCGCAAATATCTTTATAATGTTGTAAAATATTTTCCTCGCCAGTAATACCCTCTTTAGCCATTAAAGAAGGATTGGTTGTTACACCATCTAAAACCCCTAATTGCTGGGCTTCTTTAATCTGGTCTAAATTTGCCGTATCTATAAAAAACTTCATTTTAAGTGTGTTTTTAAGGTTTATGTAAAACTACAATTTATAATGGTTTAAAAGTAGTTTTTCAAATGCTTTATCTGGGAGAATTCGCTTTAAAAATTGCGAAATCCTTTGCGTAAAAGCCCCTACCCTGTAATGTACTTTAGGAGATTTTGTATTTATAATTTTCAATACGGCTTTCGCAACTTCAAATGGATCTCCCCCAGCATCAACATGTTCATTCATTAACCCTAACGCATCACCATAGGTTTTTTCATATGCAGAACCTTTGACAACCGGTGCATGGAACCTACCCGCAGCTATATTTGTTGCAAAATCTCCAGGTGCTAAATTTGTAATATTAACCCCAAATGCCTTTGTTTCCATTCTAATGGCCTCTGTAACTAACTCCAAGGCTCCTTTGCTGGCAGAGTAGATACCCCTAAAGGGAAGCCCCATATAACCGGCAATAGAAGTCACGTTTATAATTAAACCACTTTTTTGTTTGCGCATAATAGGCAAAACCGCTTGCATTAAACGTATAGGTCCATTAAAATTAGTATTGAAAGCATTGTTTATTTCCGCTATGGGAGTTTCTTCTATTGGGCCAGTAATACCAACTCCTGCATTATTTACCAAAACGTCTATTCTTCCTTCATTGGCAACTATTAATTCTATTGCCTCTTGTATAGTGTTTTCCTTGGTCACATCTAATGATACCAGTTCAAAATCTTTAAAATCAGGATATTTTGAAACATTTCTTGTTGTGCCGTAAACCTTAAAACCTTTTTGGGTAAGATACTGCCCTGTTGCTTTACCTAGGCCAGAAGAAGCACCGGTAATTAAAACAACTTTTACTTGCATGCTGTGTATTATTGTTTAATTGTTAAGCAAAAGGTACTTAACTTTTGGGTACAAAAAAAGGCAAGCTACCTACATCGCACCGCTACGACCGCATACCCTTGCTGCGTTCCCACCCTGGGGGATTCTGCAGGAGCTGGTCGTGTAGGACTTGCCGGGTGCAAATATACAATCTTTTAAATTTGCCACAATCGTTTGTTAACAGTAATTTGCTTAAGATTTTATAAACTATAGATTGTGAGATTTTTATCGGTATTATTTAGTTCTCTATTTTTAATCATAACTAGCTGTGGCAGTACCGCTAAGCCTTCAGATTTATTTGGAATACACCTGGAAGGCAACAAAAAAGACTTTGCTAAAGGTTCTACCATAGGGATTGCTTTAAACAATAAAAAAGGAGTTGAAGTAAGCAAGGTCGCCTATTTTTTGGATGATGAAGCCCTACTGGAATCTAATGGCAAAATAACCTTAAACCCAGAAAGACTAGGGTCTAAAATGCTAAAAGCCAAAATTACTTATGAAGACAAAGAAGTAGAGATAACTAAAAGTATCAAAGTTTTAGCAAAGAAACCGCCATCCATTTACACATACGAAGTCATAAATACCTACCCTCATGACATAGATGCATTTACCCAAGGTTTAGAATTCTACAATGGTGTCTTATACGAAAGTACCGGCATAAAAGGAGAGTCTTCTTTAAGAAAAGTTGATTTTACAACAGGTAAAGTTTTACAGCAAATAGATTTAGACCCTACATTCTTTGGAGAAGGACTAACAGTTTTAAACAATAAAGTTTATATGCTAACCTGGCAAAGTGGATTAGGGTTTGTGTATAACGCGGAAACGCTTGAAAAAACAGATTCTTTTACCTATGGTAATAGTAAAGAAGGGTGGGGATTATGTAATAATGGAAAGGAACTTTTTAAAAGCGATGGTTCTGAAAAAATATGGCTCCTAAATCCAGAAAATCTTAGCGAAACAGGATATTTTACCACCGTTACGAACAAATCTGTATTCAATAAAACAAACGAATTGGAATATGTGGACGGCAAAATTTATGCGAATGTTTGGCAAAAACCCAGCATGATGATTATAGACGCTAAATCTGGTGCCATAGAAGGGGTTATAAATTTTAGCGGACTAAAAAATCGTGTAAAACAACACAGTAAACTAGATGTTTTAAATGGTGTAGCCTACCATCCGGAAAGGGCTACGTTTTTTGTCACCGGAAAACGCTGGAACAAACTCTTTGAAGTAAAGATTAAAAAGAAATAGCATGAAAAGCTATTCTAAGAAAATTACGGTTCAAGAATCAGATTTAGATGATTTGAACCATGTTAATAACATCAGGTATATAGAATGGATTCAGGACATATCAAAAGAACATTGGCAGGCAACCGTTCCTGAGCCTGAGCTAGAGAATTATATTTGGGTAGTTCGCCACCATGACATTACGTATTATGGCGCAGCATTAATGAATCAGAAATTAGAAATTAAGACCAATATTGAAAAGTGGCATGGTGCTTTATCACAAAGAAAAGTAACCATTACCAATATAAAGAACAACAAAGTCCTAGTTTCTGCCGTTACAGAATGGTGCCTATTAAACCCAGCAAACAATAGACCAACAAGGGTACCAAAAGATATAGCTGCTTTATTTATTGATTAGTTTTGAAATCTTTTAGATACGTTTACATTTTTGCTTTTGTTTTACTGCTTAGCTGGAGCTGTAGAGAAGATTTTGAATACACTCCAAAAACCGGAAGTCTAAGTTTTTCAAGAGACACCATATTTTTAGACACTATTTTTACCAACCTTGGGAGTACCACCTATGGCCTTAAAGTTTTTAATACTAGCCAAGAAGATATTTTAATTCCAAGCATAAGCCTTGAAAATGGCGAAAGCAGTAATTATAGGTTAAATGTAGATGGGCAAGACGGAAAATCGTTTACGGATGTACCTTTAAGAGGTAAAGACAGCCTATTTGTTTATATAGAAACTACCGTTGCTAATTTAGAAGCTAGCCAAAAACAGCTTTTGTACACAGACAACATTTTGTTTGGCTCAACTGGTAACTTCCAAAAGGTTGCATTGGTAACCCTAATAAAAAACGCAATATTTCTTTATCCACCACATGATAATCCGTCGCAAGAAATAAATATATCCACTATAACAGGAACAGCCACACTCCCTGGATTCTATTTGGACGACGAGAATTTAAACTTTACCAACAACCTACCTTACGTTATCTACGGATATGCCGCTGTACCCGCCAACAAAACCCTCACCATAAATGCTGGTGCCAGGGTTTTTTTTCATGAAAATTCCGGAATTATCTTAGATGATGGAGCTAGTTTACTAATCAATGGCGAATTAAGTGAAGATTCTAAAACCTTAGAAAACGAGGTTATCTTTCAGGGCGATAAACTAGGACAGTCTAATGAAGCTATACCTGGTCAATGGGATGCACTTTGGATACCAGAAAATGCGGGATCCGTAAACATAAACCACTTAACACTAAAAAACGCTACAACCGGCATACGGGTAGAAGGTAAGCTAGATAACAATACGCCAAAAGCAATTATTAAAAACAGCCAAATAGTAAACAGTGCCGCAACCAATCTTTTGGCCATTAACAGCAGTATTAATTGTGTAAATACAATCTTAGGTGCGGCTGGTAACAACACCATAAGCATATACGGTGGAAACCATATATTTAACCATTGCACGGTTGCCAATTACTATAATGCTGGTTTTAGAAACAATCCCGCTTTGCTTATAAGTAATTTTATTAGGACGGAATTGGGTGCCAACAGACTTTATGATTTAGACAATCTCTTAATAACCAATTCTATAATAGATGGTAGTTTAGATGTAGAAATTGCTTTGAACCGAGATACTTCTACCAGTTTTAATTTTAAGATACACCACAGTTCTTTAAAATATAATGAAACTGTAGACAACCCGCTGTACGACGTTAGCGATACCAATTTTTATGAAGCCATTACGCTTAATCCTACTATAGATTATCTAGACACCTTTCTATTTAAATATTACCCCACTACCGCTTCAGAAGACTTATCTAACACATCTACCACTAACAGCAATAGTGCTCCAAAAGATTTGTTTGGCATGGACAGAATTAACAATGCAAACTTAGGCGCAACACAATTATTACCCGCATCCAATTAATTTGTAGGAAAAACCCACTTTTTTTAAGGCAAATCTTTAGTCCACAACAGCTTACAGCTACTATCTTGCGGTATGGAATTATTAGACATGACATACCGGTATATGATTGTAGATTCTGATAGTTCTTCTGCTTACGAAGTTCAGCAAAGAATGCTTGAGTATGAAGAGTTTCAACATATAGCTTCCTGCAACGAACAAGCAGAAAGTTTAAATACCATACTCAAAGAACAACCAACTTTGGTTATTCTAAATCTAGACAAAAATCCGGCAGCAATGTTTAGCATTTGTCTAGAAACCCAAATTCATCTGAAAGAGGTTCCTATATTCATAGGAATCTCCTCCACAAAAGATGCAGCTTTTGATGCTATCAAAAACGGTTTTTTTGATTATTGGCTTCTACCTACTACAGAATTAGATATCAGAAAAACAATTTTAAAACTCAGGATTAAATTAGAAAAAGAAAAAGAAGCCCCTACCCTTTGTCTTAAATCCTATAAGGACTTTCATTACCTGAATACAGATGATATTCTTTACCTAAAGGCTGATAATAATACAACTGACTTTTATTTAAAAGATGGCAAAAAAGTGAGTGCCTACAAGACCCTAAAATCTTTTGAGCAAAGTTTACCAAAAAACTTTATACGAATACATCAAAGTTATATTTTGAACACCAAACATGTATCTAGGATAAATTTTGGCAAAAACACCTGTGCTATTAAAAACTCTGAAGAGAAATTACCATTTTCAAAATCCTACAGGGAAAAAATAGATACTTTGAAGAATATTTTGTCCAAAAACGCAATAAGGACACTTGGGTAGTTAAATTCTCACAAAAACAAGTCAAACACCCCGAAAACCTAGCTGAATACTAGACTGGTGATTATTCTAAAAATTACAGCCTTAACAGGCTGTAATTTAGCAGCATAGAATTAATAATCATATTCCAATCTTAAATTTTTACTCATGAAAAATGTATTCAGCTTCCTTTTAATCTTAACCTTAACTTTTGGATTTATAGCTTGTGAAAATGACAGCGTTGCAAACCAAGAAGAATTATATGTAGATTCCCCTGATGGAGATGATATCCCAGAAATTGAAACTGATTCTCCTGACGGTGACGACATTCCAGATATTGAAACTGATTCTCCTGATGGTGACGACATTCCAGATATTGAAACGCAAGGATAATTGCATTAAAACATAATTATAAAACACCCTAAATTAAATCAATTTAGGGTTTTTTTGTACCTTGTATTTAGGTAAAAATATGTTTAGCCCCCTATTAAAAATAAAACCGACCGCCCTAATATTACTATCTCTAATATTGCTAGTTTTAGCTTGTAACCGCAAAAAAACTAACAACGAAGTACTAGAAGAAAGTGGTAGGGACACCCTATATAGCGCTGTAATATGGGCTAAAGACAGCACCACTTTACCCATTAGCGAAAGAAAACATTTATTGAGTGATGCTTACACCAAACTTAAAAATGAGAAAAGTGTAACCATAAAACTAAAAAATTTGCAAGCCATTAGTGCTGCTTACAAGTCTATAGATGATACCTCCAAGTTTAAAATACTTCAAAAGGAATACATAGGCCTAGCTGAACGAACAAAAGATTTTTTAGGAAAAGGAGATGCTCATTTAGATTTAGGAAGGTTTTATTACAAAACACAAGCAGATAGTTCTTACTATCATTTTAGAGAGGCTTACAATGCTTATATTCAAATTGCCAGTGCCAACCAAAACACAAAGAACAAACCAGCCGTTGCCATGTATTACATGGCTGCCATTAAGCAAAACAATAAAGATTATGTTGGCGCAGAAAATGAAATAACCAAAGCCATAGCCTATGCCGAAGAAAATAAAATAAACGAATTACTATTTCCACTGTACACACTTTTAGGAGTTATACAAAATGGGTTGTTAAATTTTGACGAAGCCATAGCTTATCATAATCAAGCTAAACAATATATAAAAAACACTCCCAAATCAAAACATCTAGAAAACGCGCTTATCAACCAAAACAACATTGCCAGCACCTATTTAAGAGAAGAAAATTTTGAAAAAGCCTTAGAAGCGTATACGCCATTATTAAACTCAAAAGAACTTAAACATATAAGACCGCAACTTTACGCAAAAGTGTTAACGAGTTACAACTATTCGGCATTTAAAACAAAAAATATCACCTCATATGAAGCCTCAGATAAAATATTTAATTCTAACAGAATATTAGACAGTATAAAATACGACTATGATTTAGCAAGGAACTATCATTTTTTGTCAGAAATAAATAAGGAAACTAGTACTAAAAAAGCAATAGAGTATGCATATCTAGCAAAGGCAAAGGCAATTGAAACGGAGAACAGGGACAGGCTTTTAAATACCTTGGAACTATTAACCTTGGTAGATTCTAAAAATAGTAGTAAACACGCTAAAGATTATTTTGAATTAAACGAAACACTACAACAAGAAGAACGGAACGTAGTAGACAAATTTGCCCGTATACAATTAGAGACAGACCAAATAATTGATAGAAATAAAGATTTGACCGCAAAAAACAACCTGTACACCAAAATTGGCATCGGAATTGTAATTTTTGCTTTGGGTTTAACTATTATCATTAGCCAGCGTATAAACAATCAACGCCTTAGATTTAAGCAGAAACAGCAAGAAACCAATCAAGAAATTTACAACCTAATGCTTTCCCAGCAAGGTAAGCTAGAAGAAGGAAAGAGAGAAGAGCAAAAAAGGGTGTCTCAAGAGTTACATGATGGTATTCTGGGCGAAATGCTAGGCATTAGATTATTGTTGTCCGGTTTAAATGAAAAAACCGACGAAGCATCTATAAATCAACGAAACCAATTGATAACCAAGCTTCAAGAATTAGAAGAAGAAATTAGAACAATAAGTCATGAATTAAATGACGCCTCTAATACAAAAGTGGGCAACTTTGTTTCTACTATTACTTCTTATTTGAACCAAATGCAGCAATCTACCAACATTTCCATTTACTTTAATTATGATATTAATTCTGATTGGGATGCGTTGGATGGGGAAATAAAAATCAACTGCTATAGAATTATACAAGAATGCATCCAAAATAGCATTAAACACGCCAACTGCACTAAAATAGATTTAGATTTTTACCTAAATAAAACTAGTTTCGACTTTCATATTAAAGATGATGGAAGTGGATTTGATGCTAAAAAGGAAAAGGCTGGTATAGGCTTAAAAAATATTAGATCTAGGATGGAAAAATTAAAAGGAACCTTTTCTTTGAATAGCGCGGCTCCCAATGGCACAATATTTGTTTTTAATGTGCCATTAGCATAAAAAAAACAAGAAAAGTATTACTTTTAAGAGATATTTATTTACTACCCAAAGCGACCATAAATAATGAAAACCTTAAGAATTCTTGCTATAGATGACCATGAAATGACCATGCTTGGTTATAAGTTTATCTTGGAACGTATTGTTTTTGATGATTATAATATTTTAGTAGATACTGCCAATAGCTTTGAACAAGGAAAAGCTAAGATTGAGGATAGCGTAAGTTCATTTAACTACGATATTATATTTTTAGATATTCAGCTTTTTCCACCAAACGAAGATCAACCACACAATGGAGAAGACTTGGGTATTTTGGCAAGAAATCTAGTGCCTACAAGTAAAATTGTATTCATGTCTTCTTTTAGCGATAATTATAGGATAAACAGCATCCTAAAGTCTGTAGATCCAGATGGTTATTTGGTAAAAACAGATATTGATCCAAAAACGTTAGAACAAGCCGTTAGAACGGTATTAAAAGAACCACCTTATTACTCACCAAAAGCATTGGGTGCTATTAGAAAAAAAATGGCCAATGATTTAAGTCTGGACGAAAATGATAAAAAAATTCTTTACCATTTATCCATAGGCACAAAAACTAAAGATTTAGAAAATCATATTAAGCTGTCTTCTTCTTCTATAGAAAATAGAAAACGGCATCTTAAAACATTATTTGGTACAGAAAAAGAAAATGATTTAGCTCTTATAGTAGCTGCCAAAAATAGAGGCTTTATTTAAGCAAACCGTTCATTTGTTATTTATAACCATTCAACATAGACTGGTAACAATTCGCTTAAATCAAATAATTAACTATATTTTAACACAGAACATACGAAAAACTAGCGGTTTCAATAGGACAGTTGTGTTAATATTCCTTAATTTACAATAAAAATCAGTTTATTTAAGGGTACATTGACAGCGCTATGAAAAATTTTTTCCATAAAAACCTTACTAGACAGCATCTAGATGGACTTAAAATAAAAGGCATATCTTCCTTGAAGAAAAGCCTAGAAAAAGAGTTTTTTGCTAATGTTGATATTAAACTATTAAAAAGTTTTAATCACTATAACTGTATAACCATTACAATGGATTGCAATTTTAAATTGCATGAGGCGCTGTTCCAATTAAATAGTTTCAATTGGGGAAATTTAAATAATCACCCTTTACAGACCAGCAATTTTTTAAAAGAACAAATTCAAACTATTTCTTTTGTAAACAATACCACTTTTCACTTAACAGAACTTGCCATTAATTTTATAGACACCACGCTGGTCATTAATAAAATTCAAGGGCTATTGATTGAAGATAATCTGTCTAATATTTTAGACTCATTAAGCCAGAACTATGTAAATCTAACTAAAGGGCTAAAGAAGATGCCGTTTGAAATGTATACTACGGTTTTTGAGAAAAATGAATTACCCAACAACATTTCGCAAAACACGCCCTTTATGGACTACCTTTATGTTTGGGGTGTCTACTTTTTAGATGAAGATGAGATGCAGATTTATGATGTACAGAACAAAAGATTTATGCAAGATTCTGCCGTAGATATTATAGACGACTAATATCTACGACCAACCTTACAACTATCTATCCTTTAAAAAGCGGACGACCGCCCATAAAATCATTCACTTTTGTTTTTATAGCTTCAATCTTAGCTACATCGCTAGAATTGGTAATAATCTCATTAATATGACCTACAATAACCTCCATGTCTTTTTCTACCAAGCCTCTAGTAGTAATAGCAGGAGTACCAAAACGTATACCTGAAGTTATAAAAGGCGACTGGTCATCAAAAGGCACCATGTTCTTATTTGCGGTAATATCCGCTTTTCCTAGTACGGCCTCGGCATCCTTACCAGTTATGTTCTTATTCCTTAAATCTATTAGCATCATGTGATTGTCCGTACCACCAGAGATAACTTTATAATCCAAATCCATGAATGCTTTAGCCATTGCAGCGGCGTTTTTCTTTACCTGAATCATGTAATGCAAAAAGTCGTCTGTCAACGCTTGGCCAAATGCAATTGCCTTTCCTGCAATTACATGCTCTAGAGGTCCACCTTGATTACCTGGAAAAACAGCCAAATCCAATAAACCAGACATTTTTCTAAGGTTTCCATTCTTTAATTTTATGCCAAATGGGTTTTCAAAATTCTCACCCATTAATATAAGACCTCCACGTGGCCCTCTTAAGGTTTTGTGAGTTGTTGTAGTAACTATATGGCAATGCGGAATTGGATCGTTCAATATTCCTTTTGCTATTAAGCCAGCAGGATGGGAAATATCTGCCAACAATAATGCTCCCACACTATCCGCAATCTCTCTAAAACGCTTAAAATCTATATCTCTAGAATAGGCAGAAGCACCAGCAATTATTAATTTTGGTTTCTCCTTATCTGCAATTTCCTGTATGGCATCATAATCCAAAACCCCAGTTTCTTTGTCTACTCCATAAAAAACAGGATTATACAGTTTACCACTAAAATTTACCGGTGAGCCGTGGGTAAGATGCCCTCCATGAGATAAATCAAACCCTAAGATGGTATCTCCAGGTTGCAAACATGCATGGTAAACAGATGCGTTAGCTTGTGAACCAGAGTGTGGTTGTACATTTGCGTAAGATGCTCCAAAAAGCTCCTTTGCCCTGTCTATGGCTAATTGCTCTATTTGGTCTACAACCTCACAACCTCCATAATACCGCTTTCCAGGATACCCTTCTGCGTATTTATTGGTAAGTACGGAACCTGCTGCTTCCATAACCTGCGGACTCGTAAAGTTTTCAGAGGCAATAAGCTCTATACCCCTTAATTGTCTTTCTTTCTCTTCAGAAATTAGGTCGAAAATTGTTTCGTCTCTTTGCATAAAACCATAGTTGGATTAGGCTGCAAAAATACGAATAGCTGACTTAAAATTTATCTCTGGAATTGTAATTTTACTTCACTTTTCAACACAATCATTAACAAAACTGAAATTTTACAACCCTTATATATACTAGGCTTAGAGCTTATGCGTTTCTAAAAAACAACTTTTGGCATACAAATTGGAAGTTGTTTGTTGAAACCATAAAACCAGAACCCATGAAAAAATTTTTACTTTTTATTACAGCCGGAGTATTAATTTCCTGTGGTGGAGTTAAGAAAACCCAAGAAGCTTTAAATAGTGGAAACTACCAACTTGCCATGAATAAAGCAATAAAAAACCTTAGGGATAATAAAACAAAAAAAGGCAATCAAGAATATGTATTGCTTTTAGAGGAAGCTTTTAATAAAAACCAACAAAGAGAACTTGAACAAATAAACTTCTTGAAAAAAGATGGCAATCCAGCTAATTTGGAAAAAATATATAACGGTTATGTTGCTTTAAGAAACTTACAAAACCAGATTAAACCTTTATTACCACTCCCTATTTATGCTGAAAATAGAAACGCCTCATTTCAATTTAAGGATTATTCCAATGCCATAGTTAACACTAAAGAAGAGCTGGCTAATTATCTATATGACAATGCGGTAAAACTAAGCAACAACGCAGTAAACAAACAAGATTACAGGACGGCCTTTGAAGATTTTGCTTATTTGCTAAAAATAAATCCTGGCTTTAAAGATGCTGCCAAAAAAATGGAAGAGGCACGTTTACAAGGGCAAGACTATGTAAAAGTAGCGGTATACAATGCTACCGAACAAATAATACCACAACGCCTAGAAGACGCACTTTTAGATTTTAATACCTATGGTATAAACGATTTTTGGACACAATACCATGCAAATCCATTGAGTAACATTAATTATGATTATGAAATGGCGTTAGATTTTCAAAATATCCTTATTTCACCTGAGCAAGTAACAGAAAAGCAATTGGTAAAAGAAAAAGTAGTAAAAGATGGTTTTGAATACGTTCTAGATAAAAATGGAAATGTTGCAAAAGATAGTCTTGGAAACGATATTAAGGTAGATAAACTTAAAACCGTAAGATGTGATTTCTACAGGTTTACCCAATATAAAACTGCGGAAATTGGCGCAAAGATTAGCTTTACAGATTTAAAAACAAATCAAGTATTAAACTCATATCCGTTAAGCAGTGCTTTTGCGTTTGAACATGTATATGCCAACCATAGTGGAGACAAACGCGCTTTAGAGCAAGACTTGATTAACTTGTTGGCCGTTAAATCGGTGCCGTTTCCAAGTAATGAACAAATGGTTTTTGATGCCGGTGAAGATTTAAAGTTAAAGTTGAAAGAAATTGTAAAAAGACATCAATTTAATTAATAAAAAAAGCCCTGAATAACAGGGCTTTTTTTATTTAAATGTATTCTTTTAAGTCTACTTCAGAAATTGCACCGTGCGAATTATGGTAAACTACCCTACCCTCTTTTATAATCAATAATTGTGGCGATTGGTGTTGTACATTAAACGTATGGGCTACAGCGTTGCTCACAGCGCGGTTGGCTAATAAGTCCAAGAAATGGAAGTCCATCTGATCGGTTTGCAAATCATAGTTAGAAGTAAACATATTTAAAACCATTCTGCTAATACCACAAGAGGTAGAATGTTTAAAAATAACCTGGGTACGCTGCTTAGATGCTAAGGTAATCGTTTCCAATTGCTCAACTTTATCAAGTGGTATCCACGGAATTTTTGCTGCTTCCGAATTCTCATTTTCATTACCAAATAACCTTCCAAATATTCCCATTTTGCAAAGGTATAACTTATCTAAATTATTTAAAAACTGACTTTTTGACCTTTGATTAACAACATTTTACAGACAAATTGTCAGAAAGAATAGAACGGCAAGATAATTGACTTTTACGAAGAAAAACAGCAAAAAAATGAACTTTAATAATTTCACTATAAAATCACAAGAGGCCATACAGCAAGCACAACAGATTGCACAAGGCTATGGGCATCAACAGATAGAAAACGAGCATATTTTTAAAGCAATAACAGAGGTAGATGAAAATGTTTTACCCTTTTTATTAAAAAAATTAAATGCAAATACAAACCTCATCAACCAGGTTGTTGATAAGGAAATTGAACGTTTTTCAAAAGTTTCAGGGGCAGAAATAATGCTCTCTAGGGAAGCTGGCAAAACACTTAACGAGGCTACAATCGTTGCCAAAAAAATGGGAGACGAGTACGTTTCCATAGAACATTTATTTCTGGCCATTTTTAAATCTAAAAGCAAAATAGCACAGATATTAAAAGATAACGGAATTACAGAAAAAGACCTGACCACGGCTATAACAGAACTAAGAAAAGGTGGTAACGTAACTTCTCAAAATGCAGAAGACACCTATAATTCTCTGGATAAATATGCTAAAAACCTAAATAAATTAGCAGATTCTGGTAAACTGGACCCTGTTATAGGTAGGGACGAAGAAATTAGACGTGTACTACAAATTTTGTCTAGACGTACCAAAAACAATCCTATGTTGGTTGGAGAGCCTGGTGTGGGTAAAACCGCAATTGCAGAAGGTTTGGCCCATAGAATTGTTCAAGGAGACGTACCTGAGAATTTAAAAGATAAAATAATCTATTCCCTAGATATGGGTGCCTTAATTGCCGGTGCCAAGTATAAAGGCGAATTTGAAGAAAGGTTAAAATCCGTAATTAAAGAGGTTACCAGTTCTGAGGGAGACATTGTATTGTTTATAGATGAAATACATACACTGGTAGGTGCAGGTGGCGGACAAGGAGCTATGGATGCTGCTAACATTTTAAAACCAGCATTGGCTAGAGGCGAACTAAGGGCAATTGGCGCAACAACTTTAGACGAATACCAAAAGTACTTTGAAAAAGACAAAGCTTTGGAAAGACGTTTTCAAAAAGTAGTGGTAGATGAGCCAGATACGGAAAGTGCCATATCCATTTTAAGGGGTATTAAAGAGAAGTATGAGGCGCACCATAAGGTTAGAATTATGGACGAAGCCGTGATTGCTGCGGTAGAATTATCGCAACGCTATATCACAGACCGCTTTTTACCAGACAAAGCCATAGATTTAATGGACGAGGCCGCATCTAAATTACGTATGGAAATTAATTCCAAACCAGAGGAATTAGATGTTTTGGATAGAAAAATTATGCAGCTTGAAATAGAGATTGAAGCTATTAAGCGAGAAAATGATGAGAGCAAACTAAAAACTTTAAACCTAGACTTAGCAAACCTCAAAGAAGAGCGTAAAGATATTTTTGCGCAATGGGAAAGCGAAAAAACTGTAGTTGATAATATTCAAAAGACAAAACAGGATATTGAAAACTATAAATTAGAAGCAGAACGGGCAGAACGCAATGGCGATTATGGAAAAGTGGCAGAGCTTAGATATGGTAAAATTAAAGAGTCTCAAGCGCTTTTAGACCAGTTACAAGAAGAATTGCAAGAACAACAAGCCTCGGCAACCTTAATAAAAGAAGAGGTTACCAATGAAGATATTGCAGAAGTGGTAGCCAAATGGACCGGTATACCGGTAACCAAAATGCTGCAAAGCGAAAGGGAAAAACTGCTGCAACTAGAGAATGTTTTACACAAACGTGTAGTTGGCCAGGAAGAAGCTATTGAAGCTGTTTCCGATGCCATTAGAAGAAGCCGTGCAGGATTGCAGGACACCAAAAAACCAATAGGTTCTTTTCTGTTCTTAGGTACTACTGGCGTTGGTAAAACAGAATTAGCCAAAACACTGGCAGCGTATCTGTTTGACGATGAAAACGCAATGACCAGAATTGATATGAGCGAGTATCAAGAAAGACACTCGGTAAGTAGATTGGTGGGCGCGCCTCCAGGTTATGTAGGTTATGATGAAGGTGGGCAATTAACAGAAGCTGTTAGAAGAAGGCCTTATTCTGTTGTACTGTTAGATGAGATAGAGAAGGCCCATCCAGACACCTTTAATATTTTATTACAAGTATTGGACGAAGGCAGATTAACAGATAATAAAGGACGTGTTGCAGACTTTAAAAATGCCATTATTATCATGACAAGTAATATGGGCAGCCATATTATCCAAGAAAAGTTTGAAACCGCTAATGATATTTATAGTGCAACCGAAGCTGCTCGTGTAGAAGTCCTAGGGCTACTTAAAAAATCCATTAGACCAGAATTTCTAAACAGGATAGATGATATTGTAATGTTTACACCTTTGAGCAGGGAAAACATTAAGGCCATTGTTGGCTTGCAAATAGAAAGCCTTAAAAAGATGTTGGCAAAACAAAACATTACTTTAGATGCAACAGCAGAAGCAATTACTTACTTAAGTGCTAAAGGATACGATCCGCAGTACGGAGCTAGGCCAATTAAACGATTGGTACAAAAGGAAGTTTTGAATAAACTTTCTAAAGAACTTTTAAGCGGCTCTATAAAAAGTGAAAGCATTATACTATTAGATTCTTTTAACGATGCCCTAGTGTTTAGAAATCAAAACGAATTAGTGAACTAAATACATGATTTTTAACTAAAAAGCCCTTCAAAATTGAAGGGCTTTTTTTATACCTTTTAGTATTTTATAGCTATCTTAGCTACAAAATTTTCCGCTATGGCCAGTAAAGCAGAAAGGACTACTAAATACATAATTGAAACCGTTGCCCCAATTTTTAATAAACATGGTTATGTAGGTACCAGTATGAGCCATCTTACCGAGGCAACCGGACTTACAAAAGGTGCCATTTATGGCAATTTTGAGAACAAAGAAGCATTAGCTTTAGCGGCTTTTGATTATAACCGGCAAATTGTTTTGGCAAAAATAGATAGCGTTCTTAATAGTGAAGAAAAAGCTATTGATAAGATACAAGCTCTGGTAGCATTTCATAAACAATATGATGTTTTTACAATAGAATTGGGCGGATGTCCTATTTTAAATACAGGTGTAGACGCACAGCACAACAATCATCTACTTGCTGCCGCAAATAAAGAAACTATTAGGGAAATAGAAGGCAAAATTGCCTTGGTTTTAGAAAATGGTGCCAATAAAGGAGAATTAAAGTTATCCGTGCCACCGTTACAGTTTGCCAAACAACTATACACCATGATTCAAGGTGCCATAGCGCTTTTTACCATGACACAAGACCGAAAGTATTTAGCTAATACCATGGCATACCTATCGCATTTGGTAAATAGAGAATTTAACTAATTTCAAAGAATATTATTCTCATATAAGCGTTAAATAGACACCAAAATACAGACTAAACAACAAATACATGAAAAATATAGAGGGTAAAACTTCAAAATACTACCTTTTTCATGCAACGGCGATATTGCTTTGCCTTCTTACTGTTTTAAGTTGTAAGGAAGATAAAAAGCCGGAGCCTCCAAAAGATCCGGTGATTACCACTTTTTATTTAATTAGGCATGCGGAAAAGGATAGAAGTAATCCAGAGGACAAAGACCCAGAGTTAAATCAAGATGGTCTTGGCCGTGCAATGCTGTGGGCCAATATGTTTGACACCTTAGATTTAGACGCTGTTTATTCTACGGATTATACGCGTACAAAAATGACAGCTGCCCCAACGTCTGTAAAACACAATATAGAAATTAAAATTTTTGACCCTAAAGAAATTGATATTAAACAGTTGTTATTAGACAACTACGGTGCAAGCGTTCTTATGGTAGGTCATAGCAACACTACTCCTGCCCTTGCCAATAAGCTAATTGGCGAAGAAAAATACCCGCCAATGGATGATTATGATAATAGTAGTGTTTACATCATAAAACTTGCAGATAGCATAGGTAATGTTGTATCCGCTAATATTCAAAAGGTAGATTAAAATTACTCTACCTTTACGTTTTCAAGTTCTATTTTAGATAGCATTTTTAATTTACCCGTTTCAAACTGCTTGGCAATTTTATCAAAAGACACAAGGCCATTTTTTGGCGCATAATTCTCATAGTCTACAAAACGAATCCCTGCCACGTACCGCTCATTATATGCTTTTCTAAAGCGATAACCTCCACCGTTAACAGTAAAGGAATAGGCCAAAAAGTCAATTTTGAAATCATTCTTTCCAATCCAATACAAGTATACATCTTCAAAATCTTCTCCGCCATTTTGTTGATTAAAGGTTACTTTTACCTTATAGTATTCTTTTTCAAATAATGTTTCATCTGCTAACAATTCTTTGTTTACCGCCTCATCATTTAAACCGTAAGGTAATTTAGCAAAGTAGTGAACAGAATTAATTGAATTAGCAAAATTTTGTGCAGTACTATCGGCCAACGGAACCAAGGAATTATTTATACTCCGGGTAAAATCCTTTCCATTTTTTATATCTAATAAGGTATCGTTTCCTTGAATTTTGGAACGTGTTAATTTAAATCCTTGTTTAGATTTAGAAGAAGTATATAGGTAATCTCGAAATTGAAAACTTACTTTTTTCGCCTCAAATAGTTCTCCTCCAGAAACCTTAATGGCATTATCTACAACCTGTTGCGCCGTAAGTTCGGTTTTAGAACCGCAACTGCAAATAATAAGGACAAGTATAATTAAGATAAACCGCATAAATCACTATTTTCTACTTAATCGTAAATATCATTATTTCATTACAAATTAAAACAGAACTTCTATTTTTGTAGCCTATGAACAACAACATAAACATAAAGAACAAAAGGGCTAAATTTGATTATGAGATTTTGGACAAATACACGGCCGGCATTGTTTTGTCCGGTACGGAAATTAAATCCATTCGATTAGGAAAAGCTTCTATTTCTCAAAGTTTTTGTGAGTTCAACCCTAAAGGCGAACTGTTTATAATTAACATGCAGGTAGATGAGTATAGCCATGGTGGCCATTACAATCATGCCCCCAAGGCAGAGCGTAAACTTCTTTTAAACAAAAGAGAACTTAAAAAGCTAAATAAAGAAGTTACTGCTAGCGGTCTTACCATTATACCACTTAACCTTTTTATCAACGAGCGCGGATTGGCAAAAATAAACGTTGCTTTGGCCCGTGGTAAAAAACAGTACGACAAAAGAGAAACCATAAAAGACCGGGATAACAAACGGAATCTAGCCCGGATCAAAAAAAGCTTTAATAATTAAGGTTAATTCTTATCTTCTAAAAGTGGAACAAACCTGAAATTACCGTAAGTTGTTTTTTCAAATTCTTTTTCAGATTTCCGAACAAACAAGGTCATAATTTGGTCTTCAATACCAACAGGAATTACCAACCTACCACCAATTGCTAGCTGTGAAAGTAATGCTCTGGGCACCTCTGGGGCTCCTGCGGTTACAATTATACCTTTAAACGGCGCCTCTTCTGGCAATCCTTTGTAACCATCACCAAAAATTTGCTTTTTAGGCCTAAAACCCATTCGGTCAAAAAAACGTTTCGTAGTCTTAAACAGCTCTAATTGGCGCTCTATGGTATAGACCCTAGCTTTTAATTTTAATAGAACAGAAGTTTGGTAACCACTACCTGTACCTATCTCCAATATTTTATCGTTAGGAGAAACATTTAACAATTCTGTTTGAAAAGCTACCGTATAAGGTTGTGATATTGTTTGATCTGCCCCTATAGGGAAAGCCTTGTCTTGGTAGGCATGTGCTTCAAAGCTACTATCCAAAAACAAATGTCTTGGTACCTCCCTTATGGCCCCTAATACTTTTTGGTCTTGTATTCCTTTAGCTTCCAATAAGTTTGCTAACTTATTGCGCATTCCTTTATGTTTTAAGGTATCTCGCATGTTTTGGTTTGGTTCTCAAAATTACTGAAACCTTTAAAAATAGCAACCCTCAATTTAATGGATATGCGTATTTTTGAAAAAACTATTCTACATGTTAAAAGTTGGCGTTCTTGGAGCCGGTCATTTGGGTAAAATCCATTTAAGACTTTTAAATCAATCCAAAAAATATGAGCTAGTAGGGTTTTACGATCCAGATGAAATTAATGCTCAAAAAGTAGCAAAAGAATTTGGCTACAGCTATTTTGAAAACATTAATTCCCTATTAGACCAAGTAGATGTTATTGACATTGTCACCCCCACCCTTTCTCACTTTGAAACGGCTAAGAAAGCAATAGAACAAGGTAAACATATATTCATAGAAAAACCCATTACCAATACGTTAGAAGAAGCAGAAAAACTTATTGAACTAGCCAAAAAACATAAGGTAAAGGGGCAAGTTGGGCATGTAGAGCGTTTTAATCCTGCATTCCTTGCCATAAAGGAAAAGGTAGAAAACCCTATGTTTATAGAAACGCATCGTTTGGCAGAATTTAATCCAAGAGGAACAGACGTTCCTGTAGTATTGGATCTAATGATTCATGATATAGATGTTATTTTAAGCGTAGTACCAAGTAAGGTTAAGCAAATTAATGCCAGCGGTGTATCTGTAATTAGTAGTTCTCCGGATATTGCCAATGCTAGGATTGCCTTTGAAAATGGTTGTGTAGCCAACTTAACGGCCAGTAGAATTTCTCTTAAAAACATGCGTAAATCAAGGTTTTTTCAAAAAGATGCTTACATCTCAGTAGACTTTTTAGAAAAAGCGGTTGAAGTAGTAAAAATGAAGGATGCACCTGAGACGCCCGGAAGTTTTGATATGATTTTACAAAACGCGGAAGGTGAGAAAAAACAAATTTACTTTGAAAACCCAGAGATAAATCCAAACAATGCCATCTTGGACGAGTTAGAAACTTTTGCAGATGCCATTACAAACAATACAGAGCCCGTTGTAACGCTAGAAGCGGGTACAGAAGCGCTTAGGGTTGCCCTAGCCATAATCAATGCATTCAACGACTAAAGACTAAACATAATGAATAAAATTGCAGTTATAGGTGCAGGTACCATGGGCAATGGTATTGCACACGTTTTTGCCCAAAATGGATATTGTGTTAACTTAATAGATATATCACAAGCTTCCTTAGATAAAGGAATAGCTACCATAAGTAAAAACCTAGATCGTTTACTGGCAAAAGAAAAAATTACTGAAACCGTAAAAGAGAACACTTTAGATAATATTACAACCTATACCCAACTAGATAATGGTGTAAAAGAAGTTGACTTAGTTGTAGAAGCAGCTACGGAGAATCTAGAAATTAAGCTAAATATTTTTAGAGAATTAGATACTATTTGTGCTGCCAATACTATTTTGGCCACCAACACTTCTTCCATCTCTATTACACAAATTGCCGCAGTAACCAAAAGGCCAGAAAAGGTAATAGGCATGCATTTTATGAATCCCGTGCCTATTATGAAATTGGTAGAAATAATTAGAGGTTACAATACCAGCGATGAGGTAACAGAGCAAATAATGGAGTTGTCCAAGGCCCTTGGTAAAACACCTACGGAAGTCAATGACTATCCAGGTTTTGTGGCCAATAGAATTTTAATGCCCATGCTAAACGAAGCTATAGAAACTTTGTACAATGGCGTTGCAGGTGTACAAGAAATAGATACGGTTATGAAATTGGGAATGGCACACCCAATGGGTCCCTTACAATTAGCAGATTTTATAGGGCTAGACGTTTGCCTTTCTATCTTAAATGTAATGTATGATGGGTTTAAGAACCCAAAATATGCTCCATGTCCGCTATTAGTTAATATGGTAACCGCCGGTAAACTTGGTGTAAAAACAGGAGAAGGCTTTTATGATTATGGCGAGAGTAAGAAGGCAGAAAAGGTCTCAAAACAATTTGTGTAAAAGCCTATGGCAACCATTAAGCCGTTCAAAGCGGTAAGGCCTGCCAAAGACAAAGTGTCTTTGGTTGCGTCTCGTTCTTACGAAGAATATTCTGAAGACGAGTTGCAATGCACCTTGGCGCACAATCCTTTTTCGTTTCTTCATATAATTAATCCGGGCTTTAAATACCATAAAATCCTTGCTGGAGAAGAGCGTTTTAGTTTGGTGAAAAATAGGTATTGGGAGTTTTTAGAAGAAAAAACATTCATTAAAGACCAAAAGCCAGCTTATTACTTATATCAGATTAAGAAGGACCAATTTAAAACCTTGGGGATTTTTGCGGCTACCAGCGTTACAGATTATGATTGCGGTAAAATAAAAAAGCACGAAGAAACCCTAGAGAGCAGGGAAAGCTTATTTGCCCATTATCTAGAAACCGTTGGGTTTAATGCAGAGCCGGTACTGATTACCTATGAGTCCAATAAGGAATTGGAGGTTTTGTTAAATGAACAAACTGCGGCTACACCCGAGTATGATTTTACTACTACGGACAAAGTAAATCATAAGTTGTGGCCGGTGTACCAAACAGATGCCGTGAGCAAAATCACGTCCATTTTTTCAAAAATGGACGCACTTTACATAGCAGATGGGCATCATAGATGTGCATCTTCGTCCTTACTTGCCAAAGCTTCTAGACTTGCCGGCCATGCTACTGCTCATCGTGATTTTTTTATGAGTTATCTAATACCTGAAAAAGAGGTTAAAATATACGAGTTCAATAGAATGGTCAAAGATTTAAACGGATTAAGCAAAGAAGAGTTCTTAATTCGCTTAGATACCAATTTTAGAATAGAACAAAAACCCAATAATGGTAACAAACCAAAAGAAAAACATCATTTTAGCATGTATTTAGATGGTGAGTTTTATCTGCTGTACTTACGTAAACAAGCCTATACTTTTACAGATGCCCTAAGCCGTTTAGATACCCAAATACTTTACAAAACTATTTTAGAACCCATATTGGGGATAAAAGATTTGAGAAATGATAAACGCATTTCTTACGGCTATGGCAAGCACAATATCATAAAAATGAAGGATTGCATTGATAAAGGTGATTTTAAAGTAGGATTTAGCTTGGTTCCTATTACCATGGAAGAAATTAAGCAGATAGCAGATGCCGGACTTGTAATGCCACCAAAAAGCACTTATATTGAACCAAAACTCAGAAGTGGTCTTACCATTTATGAATTATAAGTTATGCCCATAAAAGAAAACTTAACGCAGATAAAAAACAGCTTGCCCAACCACGTTACCTTAGTGGCCGTTTCCAAAACTAAGCCTGAGGAAGATTTGAGGGAAGCGTATGAGGCAGGGCAACGAATTTTTGGAGAAAACAAAATTCAAGAAATGACGGATAAGTGGGAGTCCCTACCAAAAGACATTTCTTGGCACATGATTGGGCACGTACAACGCAACAAGGTTAAATATATGGCGCCATACGTTTCCTTGATCCATGGTGTGGATAGTTTTAAGCTGTTAAAGGAAATAGACAAGCAAGCCAAAAAAAACAATAGGAACATAGCCTGTTTACTACAGATGCATATTGCAGAAGAAAGCACAAAATTTGGTTTAAATAGCGAAGAATTGTTTGCTATTTTAAAGGATGATAGTTTTAAGGCTTTGGATAATATTACCATTAAAGGGCTTATGGGTATGGCTACTTTTACTGATGATGAAGAACAAATAAGAAAAGAATTTCAAAATCTTAGAGAGCAATTTAATAAGGCTAAAGAATTAGTGCCAAGCCTAGAGATTTTATCTATGGGCATGAGTGGAGATTACAAAATTGCTATTGAAGAAGGCAGTACTATGGTCCGTATAGGTAGTAGTATTTTTGGAGCTAGAAATTACAGCTAAACCATTTTTATGTATGCTATTTTAGATATTGAGAGTACCGGAGGCAAGTACAATGAGGAGGGGATAATGGAAATAGCCATACACCAGTTTGATGGTGAAAAAGTAACAGATACCTTTATAAGTCTATTAAACCCCGAAAGAGAGATACAACCTTTTGTTGCCAAACTCACCGGAATTAACAACAAAATGGTCAAAAACGCACCTAAGTTTTATGAGGTTGCCAAACGCATTCTAGAAATCACAGAAGAATGTGTTATTGTTGCCCACAACGCCCAATTTGATTATAGAATATTAAGAACGGAATTTAGGCGATTAGGTTATGATTACCAGCGCAAAACCTTGTGTACAGTAGACCTATCCAAAGAACTTATTCCAGACGCAGAATCCCATAGTTTGGGTAAATTGGTACGCTCGCTAGGTATAGCCGTTAGTGATAGACATAGAGCCAATGGAGACGCATTGGCAACTTTAAAACTCTTTAAACTATTACTAGCCAAAGACACAGAAAAGAAGATTATAAAATCTATAATTAAAGCAGAAACTTTAGGTGAACTCTCTCCTACCCAATTAGATATTGTTGAGGCACTACCCGCAGAGAGTGGGTTGTATTACATGCATGATAAAGATGGAGAAATCCTTTTTATAGGTAATAGTAAGAATATTAAAAAAAGGGTAAACCAACACTTTACCAATGTGGGCGATATGGCCCGTAAACTCCAAAAAGAAACTAAAAAGGTAACTTTTGAGCGTACCGGTGGCGAATTGGATAGTTTAATTAAAGAAGCTGAAGAAATTCGTAGAAATAAACCCAAATACAATAGAAAACAAAAGCCAATAGGGTTTAGCCATGGTATTTATTTAATTGAAAATGAAGAAGGAGATATACTTTTAACCCCGCAAAAAGCAAACCATAAAAATGCACGGTTAAGTAGTTTTGGTTCGTTAAAAGCCGCAAAGACTTTTTTAACGCGTTTAAAGGAGAAGTATGGTGTAAACCTAGAGCAGAACAGAGAAGAACAAAACAATATTGTTCAAGAATTATTTTTGGATTATAGCACTTTTAATAGAGATTTAATAATTGTAGACCGTGGAAGAAGTATTGGCGAAAAAGCTGTGTTTTTAATTAAAAAAGGAACACTGGTTGGAATGGCTTATACCGATTTAAATCATCAAATTAATAATATTGCTATATTAGAGACCCTATTAACTCCTATTAAAGGCACACCTTATATTACCTTTATTACAGAGACTTTACTAAGAAAAAAGAATAGGTTAAAAATAATAGATTTAAACCAAAGTTAGTTTGAAAGAACACAAGGTGCATTCTGGCTGGAGGCATAAACTTCACGAAATTATTTATGAAGCAGACACGCCTAATGGCAAAATATTTGACCTAACCCTAATATTCTTGATTGTTGCTAGTGTAATCTTGGTTATGCTAGAATCCGTAGATGAGTTTGATGCCAAATACCATCAAACACTATATGTTTTAGAATGGATTATAACCATATTCTTTTCCATAGAATATATTGCCAGAATAATCAGCATAAAAAAACCATTAAAATATATTTTTAGCTTTTATGGCATAATAGATTTACTATCTACCATACCGCTTTATCTATCTTACATTTTTGCGGGCTCTCAAGTTTTGTTAGCCGTAAGGGCATTTAGGCTTTTAAGGATTTTTAGAATTCTAAAGCTTGTAAAGTTTATTGGAGAGGCCTCACAGTTAAGTAGAGCGCTTAAGGCTAGTAGAACCAAGATTGCCGTGTTTATCTATGTGGTGTTGATTCTCTCAGTAATTATGGGCACCATAATGTATATTATTGAAGGAGACGAAGCCGGGTTTACAAGTATACCTAGAAGTATTTATTGGACCATAGTTACGCTTACTACCGTAGGATATGGAGATATTGCGCCACAAACCAATTTGGGGCAATTTATGGCAACCGTTATCATGATATTAGGTTATGGCATAATTGCGGTGCCAACCGGTATTGTTACCTCAGAAATCAATAAAGAATATAGAAGCGGTAAACCAAAAATTGGAGACGACAATTATGTACACGTTAATACACAAGCTTGTCCTAGTTGTGCCGCAGAAGGCCATAGAGACAATGCCAAATATTGCTACAATTGCGGACATCTATTATGAGCAAGAAAACGGTTATAGCGGTTGTTGGGCCCACTGCAATAGGTAAAACCAAAATGGCCATAACCTTGGCCAAGCATTTTAATACGGAAATACTATCGGCAGATTCTAGACAATTCTTTAAAGAAATGGAAATTGGTACAGCTGTACCGTCTAAGGAAGAATTAAAACAGGCTCCCCACCATTTTATACAGCATAAAAGCATTCATGAACCCTATTCTGTAGGCGATTATGAAAGAGATGCCCTAAAGCTTATTGAAAAACTGTTTCAACAAAAAGACATTGTTATTCTTGTAGGTGGTTCCGGATTGTACGTAGACGCCGTTTTGTATGGATTAGATACGTTCCCAGATGTACAACCAGAAATTCGCGCTAAACTGAATAGAGAATTAGAACAAGATGGTATTGGAGGTTTACAACAACAGTTAAAAAAATTAGACCCAACGTATTATAATAGAGTAGATTTAGAAAATCCACATAGGATAATTAGAGCGTTAGAGGTTTGTATCTTCTCTGGAAAGCCTTACTCTTCTTTTCTTAACCAACCCAAAAACAAAAGACCGTTTAATCATTTAATAGTAGGTATAGATGCGGATAGGCAATTGATTTATGACCGTATAAACCTAAGAGTAGATTTAATGATGAAAGCCGGACTTTTGGAAGAAGCAAAAAAGGTTTATCCACACCAAAATTTAAATGCGCTACAGACTGTTGGCTACCGTGAATTATTTCAACATTTTTCAGGTGAAAGAAGTTTAGAAAGTGCCGTAGAAGAAATCAAAAAAAATACCAGACGATTTGCAAAGCGACAATTAACTTGGTATCGTAAAAACAAGAGCATTCATTGGGTTCCTTTTGCAATTGACCCACCAACATTGATAAAACAAGTTGAAACTAAATTAGCACAAATGGAAATTCCAAAAATAATATATGTTATGGGTGTTTCCGGAACGGGTAAGAGCACTATTGGTAAATTGCTATCAGAGCAATTGGGTTTTCCTTATTTTGATGGAGACGATTACCACCCTGAGGCCAATGTAACAAAAATGGCTAGTGGTACTGCATTAAATGATGATGACCGCCAAGGTTGGTTAGAAAAACTAAATACGCTTGCTACAGAAAATTTGGAAAAAGGAGCTATCATAGCTTGTTCCGCTCTTAAAGATAAATACAGGCAAACATTACGTAAAGAAATAGCTGAACAGACGGTGTTTGTTCACTTGGTTGGAAGTTTTGAGTTGATCAAACAACGATTAGATGCGCGTAAAGGTCATTTTATGACCGCAGAACTTTTGCAATCGCAGTTTGATACACTAGAACCGCCTACTAAAGAAATTGAAGTTTCAATTGCCGATGAACCGCAAGCCATTTGCCAAGAAATAATAGCCAAACTAAAAACATGGAAACCACATTAATCCTTGCTATTGTTGCCGGAATCGCAATTCTATTAGCGCTAATCCTAAAATTAAAAATCAATGCGTTCTTAGCGCTTTTAATTGCCAGTATTGCAACAGGTATTTTTGCAGGATTAAACCCAAATGACATTATAGATACCGTTAAAGAAGGCATGGGAAGTACTTTGTCTTCCGTGGCCACCATTGTTGGACTAGGTGCCATGTTCGGGGCCATTTTAGAAACCTCTGGCGGAGCAAAGGCCATAGCTAACTTTTTAATTGGAAAATTTGGGTTAAAAAATGCGCCTCTGGCCATGGTAATTGCCGGTTTCTTAATCGCTATTCCTGTTTTCTTTGATGTTGCCTTTATTATTTTGGTTCCTATGATATATGCCTTACAAAGGCAATCTGGTAAATCTTTATTGCTTTACGCTATTCCTTTATTGGCCGGTTTGGCCATAACCCATGCCTTTATACCACCTACTCCCGGACCTATTGCCGTTGCAGATATTATTGGGGCCGAATTGGGCTGGGTAATTTTGATTGGTTTTTTAGTGGGCATACCTACCGCTATCTGTAGTGGACTTTTATTTGGAAAATATATTGCCAAACGCATATTTGTGGCTGCTCCAGAGCAATTGCAAGAACAGGAAATTGAAAAATTACCGAATATTTATCTAATTCTAACAATTATAGGAATACCCATTGTGCTAATATTACTTAGAACCACTTTAACAAGTGGTATTTTAGGAACATTAGATGAACGCGTAAATCAGGTTATTTTACTAATTGGCCACCCATTCTCAGCATTGATTATTGCCAATCTTTTGGCTTGGTATTTTTTAGGCATACGTTTAGGCTATACTAAAAAAGAATTGTTTACCATAACCCAAAAATCTTTAATGCCCGCGGGCACAATAATACTTCTTACAGGTGCAGGTGGTGTGTTTAAGCAAACATTAATTAATACAGGCGCAGGTGAAATGCTTGCCAGTTCTTTAAATAATCTTGGATTTCCTATTTTACTTTTTGCCTTTATTGCAGCGGCAATTGTGCGTATAATTCAAGGTTCTTCTACCGTTTCTATGATTACAGCAGCAGGTTTGGTAAGTCCATTATTAACCAACGTAGCCTATACACCCGTACAAATGGCCTGTTTGGTAATTGCCATTGCATCTGGTGCAAGTATTTTTTCTCATGTTAACGATAGTGGGTTTTGGTTAGTTGGCCAATATTTGGGCATTACCGAAAAAGAGTCCTTTAAATCTTGGACCATGATGACAACCATCCTGGCCATCACGGGAATGATTTCGGTAAGTATACTTTTCATATTTCTATAAAAAAAGCCGCAAAACTATTTTTGCGGCCTTTTTTATTTTAAGCTTTGAGCTTTTTAATTTGCTTCATCTTCGGTTTTTACAACCAAACGGAAACCTTCGCCATGAATATTTAAGATTTCTACTACATCATCTTTCTTTAGATATTTACGCAGCTTTGCAATGTAAACATCCATACTTCTAGAAGTGAAATAATTATCATCTCTCCAGATCTTAGTTAAGGCTAATTCTCTTGGCATTAAATCGTTTTCATGCAAAGCAAGTAGTCTTAATAACTCATTTTCCTTAGGCGATAGTTTAATTGGCTCTTCTTCTTTGTATTTTAAGAAACGAAGTTTAGAATTCAAATGGAAATTACCTATCTCAAACTCAAATTGTTTGCTATCTGCAACAGAATTAGAAGCTTTACGTTGTAGAATAGCTTTTAATTTCATCAACAATACTTCAGAATCAAAAGGTTTGTTCAAATAATCATCTGCACCTGCCTTATACCCCTTTAAAACATCTTCTTTCATGGTTTTAGCTGTTAAGAAAACAATAGGAACATTTTCATTCTTTTCCCTAATTTCCTTAGCCAAGGTAAACCCATCTTTATACGGCATCATTACGTCCAAAATACAAATGTCAAAATTGTCTTTTTTGAACTTTTCAAAACCTTCCATACCATTTTTAGCAAGAACAACGTCAAAATCGTTCATTTGCAAATAGTCTTTTAAAACAATCCCGAAATTTGGGTCGTCTTCTACTAAAAGTATTTTCTTATTTTCTGTTTCCATAACTTTTAAATTAAAGGTAGTTTAATGTAGAAAGTACTTCCTTTACCTTTTTCACTTTCAACATAAACCTCACCTTGGTGATCATCTATTATATTTTTTACATAGGCCAGACCTAAACCATGACCTTTTACATTATGTATGTTCCCGGTATGTTCCCGGTAGAATTTTTCAAATATTTTCTTCTGAACGGTTTTACTCATCCCCGCTCCTTGGTCTTTAACCTTAATAACAATATGATTTTTGACCGTTTCTGTATACACATCTATTTTTGGTGTCTCTGGGGAGTATTTTACCGCATTGTCCAACATATTAACAATCACGTTTGTAAAGTGCATATCATTTGCCAACACCTCTGTACGTTTGGCATCTAAATGCGTATTCACGTAACCGCCCTTATCTTCTACAATTAATTCTATGTGTGTAATGGCATCTTCTATAATATCGTGCACATCTACCCTATCTTTACTAATATCTAATTGGTTTTTCTCGAGCTTAGAAATCCTAAGTACATTTTCTACTTGTGCATGCATACGTTTGTTTTCATCACGTATCATTCCCAAATAACGTAAAACCTTTTCTTGGTCCGTAATAGATTTAGGGTTTCTAATGGCCTCTACCGCCAGATTAATAGTAGCAATTGGAGTTTTAAACTCATGCGTCATATTATTAATGAAATCTGACTTTATTTCTGAGATTTGCTTTTGCTGAATTAATTGGTAAATAGCACTACTGTACGCAACAACAATGATTAAGGTAAACAATAAAGAAAGTATGGCCATACTCATGATACTGTTTATTAAAAATTGTTTTTTCTCTGGAAAAGTTACCAATAATGAAAAATTGGTTTGTCCTTCACTATCTCTAAAAATAGGCGTCTCGTAGATTGTTCCACGATCAAACTTGAACTTTTTGGAACGTACTTTGGTTGGAAAACCTTTGCTATAAATACCGTATTCAAAATCGATATCCACACCCCTATTTTCTAATTCGCGCTCAAGAGACAATTCCAATTCTTGATTAGAAACCCTTTCATGAATTGGCACTGAACTAGCCATTTCCCTAAAAACATCTTCAAAAACCGCTTTGTCTACAGAAGATAAACCGCCTAATTTTTCTACCTTTTGTAAAGGTGTTAAGGCATAACGTTTACCATCTAAACCAAATTCTTCTTTTACGATTGTAGTTGTACGCTTGCTGGTAAAATTTTTCACCGTAGTAGAATCGGTCAAATTATTGTCAAAGAACATTGATGAGATATCATAGCCTTCTTCTAATATACCGTGGGAATAGAATTTCATTTCGTCTGAATTGATATCCCTGTCCACAAAAAAGATGCTTCTATAGTGAGAGGTCTGTGGTTTTCCTACACTATCTACCAACTGCGCTAAACGGTCGTTGTAATCTCTACGTTCTCGAGATTCTACCCGCTCTGCAACTTTATCCAAAACATCCTCCACAGTATTTGAAAACTGCTCTTGCTTATCTGAAACCGATTTCTTAATCCAAAAAACTTGAACTGAAATAATTCCAATTAGCGAGAGACTCATCAAAATGACCAGTAGAATAAACCTTCTCTTGTTCATTTGGTCAAAATTAGAAATTTAACATTTCGGGGCTTATGCGTTTAACCTAACCTTAACAAAAATGTTAAAGTACTATTGCTTTATACTCTTGTTTAACAGTATTTCATGGATTTTGGCAACGGTTTCGGCTGTTTTTCCCAAATTCGTATTTAAAATTGTAAAATTTGCTTTTTTTTCCTTTTCAGCGTCCGGTAATTGATTTTTAATTCTGGCCTCTACTTTTTCCCTATCTACTTTATCCCTTTTCATGACCCTTTTGATTCTTTCTTCCAAAGGGGCTGTTACCAAAATAATATGGTCATACCTGTCCTCACTTTGGTTTTCAAAAATCAATGCGCTTTCTTGAATAATGTAAGCAGTTTTTTGCTTTTGGCCCCAATTATTAAAATGTTTTGCAACAGCAGGGTGCACAATTTGATTTAATTTTTGAAGTAATTTTTTATCCTTGAAAACCAAATTGGATATATAAGTTCTATTTAAACCACTAGCCGTGTACGCTGCTTCTCCAAAATTAAGCATTATGGCCTGCCTAATTTCAGGTGCACCATTCATTAATAATTTTGCTTCTTTGTCCGAATCATAAACAGGAATACCCAAATCCCTAAACATTTGAGCAACAGTACTTTTACCACTGCCTATACCACCTGTTAAACCAACAATCATTGCTTTTCCAATATAAACTCCACTTTGTTATCCAAAAGTCTTACAGAATAAACCCCTTCTGGGTCTTTACCCATTTCTAAGTAAAGTGTTTGTCCATCAGTATCTGTTTTAGTGTCATAATCTACAAATACATCAAAATCATTGGCGTCTAATTGCTTCAATAATTTTACATTGGCCTTGCAAACCAATTTAACTTGGTTGGGAAACATTTTTAACGCATACCCTTCCGGTACGTGAAGCGGTTTTATACTCACCATAAATTCTTTTTCAGAAAACTTCTCTACCAATCCACTAACGGTAATTTCTTGTTTGGTAATTTCAATATTGTCAAAAGATTCGTCAAAAGGCAAAATAGCAACCTGTCGCTCAAAACTCTGATTTACACTTTGCAATCTTAA
Source organism: Croceivirga sp. ABH4_376 (assembly GCF_056160685.1). Classification (NCBI taxonomy): domain Bacteria; kingdom Pseudomonadati; phylum Bacteroidota; class Flavobacteriia; order Flavobacteriales; family Flavobacteriaceae; genus Croceivirga; species Croceivirga sp. ABH4_376. The sequence continues at coordinate 534,488 of NZ_JBSWXQ010000002.1, forward strand.
CGCTTCTGTCTTTGCCTTGTCTATTTTTTTTAGTTGTTGTTTTGGGCCTTTTATTACCAAACTATCAGGAGTGATTTTTAGACCATCTTGAATAAAATAATTTGGAGCTAAGCTTAAATCCAAATCCAATTCTACTGGAATTTTTTTTGAATCTACTTGATAAGCGGCTACCAAATGTTCATTTTCCAAAATATCTATCAAAGCTATACCACCAGATAATGCATTGTTCAATTGCCTTCTAACCTCAGTTTCATTTAAATAATAATCTCCTTGATTTACTTTCAAAGATTGCAAATTCAATGCAATAGGTTTTGCGCTTATGGCGTAGCCCAAATACGTAAACCCACTGGCCTTTACCTTTGCCGGTAATTGAGGACTCACTTCAGGATTTAAAAGTAAGGTATCCGGTAAATTGGTATAGACTACGTTAAACTTAACATTAGACTCATAGGTATCCGATAATTTGCTGATGCTCCATGAAAGAAAAGAACAAAAAAGGAAAAAAAGAAACATCTTTAATTTTCTTTTATTAATTCCGGTAAGAGCGTCTTTATTTAGTTTCACGTTTGCTAAAAAATAGTTTTGGGAATAGTATTTCTGGTTCCTTTTTGCTAAAGTTAATTAAGAATGTAGACTTTAAAAAACCCCAACCATATCCAAAAAATTGAATTAGTACCGCGTAGACGGACAAGCCTGCAATTTCCACATTTCTATTGCTAATTAAAGACGCAATAAAAAGAACAAATAAATAGGTAATCACTAGATAGGTACCCGCAAATTGACCTAGCAAAGCCATTAAGAGTGATACTACCACAAAAGCCATGAACAGGGTAGGAAACCAATACGTTATTTTAGCAGTGCCAGGATGCCAACTGTTTAAAATTGGCCTTACCATACCAAATTTATTTACCTGTGTTTTAAATTTACCCCAATCAATTCTACGTTTATGATAAACAAACGCATTAGGGAATAAACGGGTTTTAAAACCTGCTTTCCATATCCTGAATGTTAAATCCGGGTCTTCTCCTGGATGAATATTTCCAAAACCTTGTGTAGCCTTAAAGGCCTCTCTAGAAATACCCATATTAAAACTCCTTGGTTGAAATTTACCCACAGACTTTTTGTTACCTCTAATACCCCCGGTAGTTAAAAAAGAGGTCATAGCAAAATTTATAGCCTTTTGCACTTTAGAAAAAGATTCGTGGGCCGCATCCGGACCACCAAAACAGTGCACAAAGTCTGACTCTAGTTCTTTTTCTACTTCTTCTAAATAACTAGTTGGCATTATGCAATCTGAGTCCAATACAATAAAATAATCGGCCTTTGCCCTACGCATACCAAAATTTCTAGAGTCTCCTGGTCCAGAATTATCTTTTTTATAATAACTGATAAACAATTTGTCTTTGAAATTGGCAACTACTTTTTCGGAATCTAATGTAGAACCATCTTCTACCAAAACAACCTCAAAAGGCTTGTTGTAAGTTTGCCTAGCTAAACTAGCTAGTAACTCTTCTACCTCTTCTGGCCTATTAAAAACAGGTATTATAAAAGAATATTTGGGGTGCTCCATAGCCTATAAAAATAAAGCCATCCAAAAACGGATGGCTTTAAATATTGTAATAAGATATTTATTTACTAAATTCTTCTATAACTTCTTGGCTCACGCCAGTATTAGAAAACCCACCATCGTGAAATAAATTTTGCATGGTAACTTTCTTGGTCAAATCTGAAAACAAACTAACCGTATAGTCCGCACAATCATCTGCTGTTGCATTGCCTAAAGGCGACATTTTCTCTGCATAGCTAATAAAACCATCAAAACCTTTAACCCCCTGCCCAGCTGTAGTTGGCGTTGGCGATTGTGAAATTGTATTTACTCTTACCTTTTTTTCTTTACCAAAGAAATAGCCAAAACTTCTAGCAACAGATTCTAAATAGGCCTTGTTATCTGCCATATCATTATAATCTGGAAAAGTTCTTTGGGCGGCCATATAAGTTAGGGCAACAATACTACCCCACTCACTCATAGCATCGCTCTTATATAAAGATTGCAATACTTTATGAAAAGAAAGTGCAGAAACATCCCATCCTTTGGCGGTCCAATCGTATTTCTCATCTGTATAATGTCTACCTTTTCTAACATTTACAGACATTCCTATGGAGTGTAATACAAAATCTAACTTACCACCTAGAATTTTTACCGATTGTTCTACTAAATTTTTTAAGTCCTCCTCACTAGTAGCATCTGCTGGAATAATCTCTGAACCTGTTTTTTCTGCCAAGCTCTTAATTTGCCCCATTCTCATGGCTATAGGAGCATTGGTCAAAACAAAGGAACCGCCTTCTTCATGAACTCTTTCTGCTGTTTTCCACGCAATAGAATTTTCGTCTAATGCACCAAAAATAATTCCTCTTTTGCCTTTTAATAAATTATGACCCATGTTGTTTTTGTTGGTTTAAAGTGTAAATATAGTAATTTGGTATTGCTTTCTTTTGCTTCTTGTAAGCTAAGAATTTACCAATAATTCTTTTGCATGTTCTAGCGCAGAAGTGGTGAAATTTTTTCCCCCTAACATCTCTGCGAGCTCGTTTAAACGCTCCTCATTTTCTAAGCGTTTCATTTGAGTTACCGTAGTCTGCCCCTCCTCTTGTTTAAAAACTTTGTATTGTTGTTTTCCTTTGGCTGCAACTTGCGGCAAATGCGTAATTGAGAACACCTGCATATGCGCACCCATTTCTTCCATTATTTCTCCCATTCGATTTGAAATTTCACCAGAGACCCCAGTATCAATCTCATCGAACATTAAAGTTGGTAGCTTTTCATAACTAGCCAAAATAGATTTTATGGCCAGCATTATTCTAGACAATTCTCCTCCGGAAGCTACTTTTTTCAACTCGCCATAATTAGACCCTTTATTGGCACTAAATTGAAATACCAGAGCGTCTTTGCCGTTAGCTTTAAAGTCTTCTAAAGGATTAACCTCAATTTTAAAAGTTGCAGAAGGCATGCCTAAAGATGCCACCTGTTGGGTTAACACCTTAGCTAATTTTGGAATACTTTTTACGCGTTTATTATGTATATTTTTAGCCAGGTTGTTTAATTGATTTTCAACTTGGTTAACTTCTTTTTGTTTTTGGGCAATAGTGCCATCCATATCTAGAGAAATGGCCACTTTTTCTGATAGTTCCTCTCTAATGGCAATTAGCTCCGGAACAGATTGTACTTGGTGTTTTTTGTATAAGTCTTGTAATAATTGAAGTTGACCGTTAACCACCTCTAATTGTTCTGGGTCCGCATCTACACTATCTGATAGTTTTTCAATTTCTGAAGCAATATCTTCCAACTCTATGGAGATGGACTGAACCCTACTGTTTAATTCTGAATAGCTTTTTCCGTAACCCGCTAACTTCTGTAGCGCATTTTGCAAACTTGAAGATGCCGTAAGCAACCCTACCTGCTCTTCGTTTAGCAATTGATGCGATTGGGACAAAAGTTCCCTAACAGTCTCAACGTTGTTTAACTGTTCAAAAGTTTCTTCTAATGCTTCCTGCAGCCCTTCTTTAAGATTAGCGCTTTCTAATTCCTCTAATAAAAAAGTATTATAATCTAATTCTTTTGTGGCGGCTGCACGGTTTGCCAAAAGTGTGTGTAGTTCGGATTCTAACTTTTTAAAATGTTTTAATTCCTTTTTATAATCAACCAATAAAGTAGAAGTATCCGCAAGTGCATCTATTACCTTAAATTGAAAGGCATTCTCTGTTAATTGCATGGTTTGGTGCTGAGAGTGTATGTCTACCAAACGTTCCCCTAAAGCCGCTAAAACGCCAAGGGTTACGGGTGTATCATTAATAAATGCCCGAGATTTACCACTAGGCAATATTTCTCTTCTAAGGATACTTTCTGCCTCATAATCCAAATCGTTATCAACAAAAAAACCATTTAGATTATAATTTTCAATGGCAAATGTAGCTTCTATGGTGCATTTGCTATCACTTTGTTTTAAGGCCGATAAATCTGCCCTTTTACCCAATACCAAGGAAAGTGCACCAAGTAAGATAGACTTACCCGCACCTGTTTCTCCGGTTATGGTTGTGAAGCCATTATGAAATTGCACATTTAGGTCGTCTATTAGTGCATAATTTTTTACAGATAGGTTTACTAACAATTCTAAACGGATTTTAGAATCGCAAAGATAAAAATCAATCCGTTACGGATTTAATAATTAATATCGTTCCAAGTACTGGAGTAAAACGGAGCTACCTTATTCAGGTTTTCTTTTAACTTAACAATGTCCACCTTTGGACCATCAGAAAAAATATTCTTTATTTCCTCTGATTTTGCATCAAAAAATGTTTGTATTAAAAAGGCATTGGGCCTACGCTTAATCAAAGTTTCGAACAAGCGTAAACTACCGGCAACAATTTGTTTGCCCGTACTATTATTGTCCGCTAGGATATCCATGCCTTTTCTATGATAGTTGTACATGGCAATTCTATACTCCCTAAAAGCGTTAGATAGCAAGTTATCTACCAGCTCAAAACGTGTTCTTTGGCCACTATCTTGCGCCCAGCCCGCATAATTGGTTCCTTGGGCCTGGGTTACAATGTTTTGGGCACGTCTATAAAAATCATCTCCACCTTGTAAAGAATAGGTGTCCGCATCCAAACCTAAAATTATATAGACGTAATAAGAAATTACGCCCACCAGATTAGAATCAAAATTATTAGGGTTAAAAGCTAAGGGTTCAAATTCTTGGTATTGAAAATTAAACGCATTGTCTTTGTAATTAAATACGGGAGTTTCGTAACTAGTATTAAAAACTGGCCTAGAAGATTGCAACTGTATATTGGCTTCAAAACGATCAGATTCATAACTGGTTACAGTTATAAACATTCTAGCATTTACCCTTTCGTTCTCACCGTATACTCTATTGGTCCACTTATTTTTATTGACAAAATCGTTTAGCGAACGTTCTAGGGTCTTAAATATTTGTTGATTGGTTTGGCCAACCTGATCCGAATTGATGGTAATTTCACAATTAAGCTCTTGAGCCTTGGTACCAGTAAGGCAAAAAAACAATACAACTAATAAACCTATGATTTTACGCATCTATTCTTTCTAGAATTTCTTTCCAAATATCCTTAGCAACTTCTGCTTTGGTTTTAATAGCAAACGTTTTTTGGTTTAAATTCTTGTCTAAGAAAGTAATTTTATTTGTGCCCGAACCAAATCCAGCACCCGCATCATTTAAGGAGTTAAGTACAATAGCGTCTAGATTTTTCCTTTTCAATTTAGATTTTGCGTTTTCCAACTCGTTTTGAGTTTCTAAGGCAAAACCTACTAAATATTGGTGTTGCTTTTGATCGCCCATAGATTTTAAGATATCCTGGGTACGCTCCAACTCAAGAATCATGGGCTGCCCCTCTTTCTTCTTAATTTTTTGCTCCGCAACTTGTTTTGGTCTATAATCTGCTACTGCTGCCGCACTTATTACAATAGCAGCTTGCTTAAAATACTGGTGTACCGTCTGGTACATTTCTTCTGCTGTTGAAACTCGTATTAAATTGATGTTAGATTGGTTAACCTTAAGAGCTGTAGGGCCAGAAATTAAGGTTACTGTTGCTCCCAACTTAGCGGCACTTTTTGCCAATTCAAAACCCATTGTACCTGTGGATCTATTACCTAAAAAACGTACAGGGTCCAGCGGCTCATGAGTGGGCCCAGCTGTAATTAAAACTTGTTTTTGATACAGGGGTAAACCACTTGCCAAGTGATTGTTTAAAAAATTGATGATATTCTCAGGTTCCGCCATTCTCCCCTCTCCACTAAGTCCACTTGCTAGCTCGCCAGATTCTGCAGGTATCATTACATTACCAAAAGCACTTAACTTTTTAAAAGAAGCTTTAGCCGTTGGGTGTTTGTACATATCCAAATCCATGGCTGGTGCAAAATATACGGGGCATTTAGCAGAAAGATAGGTAGCCAATAACAGATTATCACAGGTGCCTTGAGCCATTTTTGCCAAGGTATTGGCCGTAGCTGGGGCAATTAATATTAAATCTGCCCAAAGCGCTAACTCAACATGGTTGTTCCAAGAAAGCGACCCATCTTCTTCATTAATAAAATCCGCCATAACCGGATTTTTTGATAAGGTAGATAAGGTTAAAGGGGTAACAAAAGAACTGGCGCTGTGGGTCATAATAATCTTGACCTCAGCGCCAGCTTTTATTAATAAACGCGTTAAAAATGTTGTCTTGTAGGCAGCTATCCCTCCGGTAATGCCCAAAAGGATTTTCTTACCAGCTAACATCTATGCGTCTTTCTCTGTGTTTCTATGGTAAATCTTATCTTCTAACCACTCCTGAATTGCTAAGGCATGTGGTTTAGGAAGTTTTTCGTAAAACTTAGAAACTTCTATCTGTTCTTTGTTTTCAAATACTTCCTCTAGACTATCACTATAGGTAGCAAATTCTTCTAACTTTTCTAATAATTCTTTTTTGATTTCAGAATTAATTTGAATAGCTCTTTTAGAAGCTATAGAAATTGCCTCATAGATATTATCCGTACTGGCATCTACCTCGTTACGATTATGGGTAATCGTAGAAACTGGAGCATTTGTGTTTTTTAAATCCTTCATGTTACAAAACTAAATATTATTTGGAAACTTCCTCTTCTTCAAGATTAAGTCCGTCTTTTATGTGTTGGTATAATTTTTCTGCTTCCTTCTTAAATTCCGTCTCTGGATACGCTTTTATTAAAGCATTATAATATTCTAAGGCTTCCCTATAACGCTCTTCTAGCTTATTCACCGTACTATTCCTTGCAAGGGTAACAGCAGATTTTAACCTATAAAAATAGGCTTCCTCCCTATAGATGGAACCTGGATTTTCTGAGATGAAATTATTAAATGCGGTTATCGAAGAAATAAGTATTGGGTAATTGAACTCCCCTAACTTATCAAACTGTTTTGCAATTTCTAACTGCTTCTTTTGCTTTTTTGTAGTCAGTTCCTGTGCCATGTTATTGGCCTCTTCAAAATACTCAGATTCTGGAAACGTATTTATAAAATTCTGCAATTTTGCTAAGGCTTTATCCGTATCCGTTTGATCCAATGAATATTTTGGCGACATCATGTAATAACTCTTACCTTCTAAAAAGGTAGCTTGCTGTATCTTATCGCTATTTGGATATGATTTAACAAAACGCTCAAATTGATAGCCTGCCAAATAATATTGCTTGGTTTGGAAGTACGAATCGGCAAAAAAGAACATAACCCTTTCACCTTGCGGCTTACCTACATATTTGGGGGCAATCTGTTCTAATAAACGATTTGCCCTTTTAAAGTCACCTTCATTATAATAACGCTCCGCCAAATCATATTTGGCTTTAACATCCGTATTCTTAAGTACCTTTTGGTATTCGTTACAAGACGAAAGCAATAGAAAAGCGCCAAAAAGCGCTATAAAGAAAGTTGACCTCTTATTTAAAAACATTTTGCAAAATTAGTGATATTCAATGAATATTTAAAACACAAATTGAACTTAAAAAAAAGAGGTTACCTAGAAGAAAATCTATTTTTAGTCAAATTTTAACGTATTAAGCAGTAACCTTTTCTAAGGCTTCTAAAAAATTAGTTAGTTTTTTCTGTAATTGCGTAGTAGCAGCAACTAAAGGAAGTCTAACTCTTGGGTTACCAATTCCTTGTTCTGAGCAAACAACTTTTATACCTGCCGGGTTGCCCTCTTCAAATATAAGTTGCATAGCCGGCAATAGCTTTTCCTGTATTTGCATTGCGGCTTCTTTATTACCTTCTAACCCAAGGTTTATGAGTGTAGAAAATTGAGATGGCAAGCCCTGCCCAAGCACAGAAATTACACCTGCACCACCATCTAAGGTGGTTCTTAAGGCTGTAAAATCATCACCAGAAATAACTAAAAAGCCTTCTGGCTTGTTCCGTAGCAAAGTAGTAACCTGCTCCAAAGAATCATTTGCCTCCTTTATCCCTATTATATTATCAAAATCTGAAGCTAAAAGTAAAGTAGTTTCTGGCAGCATATTACTCCCCGTTCTAGATGGCACATTATACAAAATTATAGGTAGCGGAGCCACTTGTGCCAAGGCCTTAAAATGCTGATATATCCCTTCTTGTGTTGGCTTATTATAAGCTGGTGAAACCGAAAGGATAGCACTATAATCCATTACATCTAATTCTTTTAACTCCTGAACAAGTGCCATAGTATTGTTACCGCCCACACCAACAACCAAGGGCAATCTACCTGCATTTACCCTAGATACCGTTTGCATAATTAACTTTTTCTCTGCTTTTGTAAGTGTAGCAGATTCTGCGGTGGTGCCAAGAACCACCAAATAGTTTATGCCATTGGTAATGTTCAATTCAACTAATTGTTCCAGAGCTGTTACATCTACAGTTAAATCTTCATTAAAGGGTGTAATTAATGCAACCCCCGTTCCTACAAATTGCTTCATGGCTATAATTCTTCTAAAATTTTCAAATACTTTTTCAATTCTTTTTTGAAGGTTTCAAAGTCGTTCAAACTAGTTTCAATTATTAAATCGCTTAGATCTCTGTTACCATCCTTGACACCAATTCGTATTCTGGCATCTACTTGAACAGACATTAACTTTAACAGCAATCTATCATCTGTGAAATAATTGATCAAAACATCATAAGGCCTACCTATAAACTCAGAAAAATCACCATTCTCAATAGACCCGTTCCAACCTAAATTTTTATCCGTGCAATAGGGAATGCTAAACATTCCACTTTGATCTTTTCCCCGTTTGTAACCAATTACCTGTACGGCGTTTGGTCTTAAACCAAGAATTTCTTTTAAAGACTTAAATGCTTCAGCTTGGCTGTAGTTATCCATGTCTACAATACATGCAACTGTAGCTACACCCTTTTTATCATGGGTAGACTTTTGCTTTAAAAGTGCATCTTCTAAAAACTTTTTGGCTGATTTAACCTTGAACTTATCTTGAATCGCTTTAAACACCATTCTCTATGCCATTTCTGCAAATGTAAATATTCTGCCCATAGCACTTAGCGAAGTTAAAATGTTCTTGCGATTAAATAATAACACAATTTGTTATATTTATAACAAGTGTGGGTTAATAAACACGCAATCTATTGTTAAGCAATAATTTATATAGCTTAAAACCTTTATATTTAATAGCTCAAATTAAAAACTTTTCCATGTCTACCCTAAAGTTTGCATTATGGAATGCCGAATGGATGAACGAACTGTTTGCCAATAACCCCATACGTTACCATGATGGCGATAAAAAAGGCTATATGACCAAACAGAAAATAGCGGAACGAATACAAGATTTATCGGGAGTAATAAACGAAGTAAATGCTGACATCTGGGTACTTGTAGAAGGGCCAAACCAAACTGATGAACTTCAATATTTTTTTGATAAAAGTATTAATGGCAATTGGCAGTGTGCCGTACAGCCATCTGGGGCGCAATCCATAGGAATTGCAGTACGCACAGACTCCAATCTTTTGGCAGACGACCCATTAATTTGGCACGATTTAAAGACGGCCGAATTTGCAGCTAGTTTAAATATTGCGACCAATGAATTTAAAATGGACACCGATAACGATGCCGTATTAGAAGTACACAAATTTGAAAGAAAACCGCTATACGCTTCCATTAAGACAATAAACAATAAAACTTTCAATATAGTTGGGGTTCACTTAAAGAGTAAAGGCATTTTTAATGCTATGGAATGGTCTAAGTGGTGGTCTAAGGCAGATGGTAATCGAAAAAAAATAGTTGCACAATGTCATCAATTGCGCATTGCATTTTTAGATGATTACCTAACCCATTACGATACAAAAAACATTCCTTTAATTGTATGTGGAGACGTAAACGATGGTCCTGGTTTTGATACCAGCGAAATGAAGATTAGCGCAAGTGGCGTAGAACGGTTAATGGGTTCTATTTGGAAGCCGAAATTAACTTTAGGAAATGTAATGTACGATGTTTTAGACAAGAAAAAGAAGGCAAAGTTGGATTTTGAAGAACTTTATACAGCAAGTTTTGCAGACCCCATTTTTAACAACAAATACCAAAAAGCATGGATAGACCATATTCTTTATAGTAGAACCAAAAATGGGTGGATTGGTCAAGGAAAAATAATTGAAACCATGGAAAACGGTGAAAAAATTTATAAAAAATATCCTAAAGCTTCCGATCATTTTCCGGTAACCTGCCTAATTAATATTGAAAAATTGTAAAGTAGTTATAGACTTAGCCTTAACATTTTTCACCCTGTATTAGCTCCAACAAAAATGCGATTAAGGTTTAGAGGACGACTATTTCTTTATTAGGCAAAAACTACAATTAGCTTTGCTCTATAGCTATTTTAATCAATTGATTGCGCTCTTCTTCCAAACCAATTTTAGGAACCGGTTTTTGGGCTAACCTATACCAATAAGCCGCATTCCATTCGTCCCCTTCCTCCCTGTGTAGATGTGCATGTATCCAACTACTCAGTTCCTCTTTATTGCCATCTATTAAATCATGTGCCCTGTGCCAATCTCCTTTAGCCGCAAACCATAGCCCTTTCAAGGATACGGGCCAACTTTTAAAAGGTTCTTCCCTAGTTAAGGTGTTATTAAATTCTTGGAGGTTTTTGGGTATAGCCATTTGTATTATTTTTTTAAAGGTTACTCATTTCATTGGACTTTAATTCTTGTATATCCTCTTCTTCAAAAATATATTGAGGCCAAACGCGGTGCCCAAGATAAGCCCCACAAATCATAACCAAAACTTGATGCCAAGGTTCTACCTTAAACCCCTCTATTTGACCAATTGCAAAAAGAAGGATTATAATGGCCAAGAATCCAAAAAAACCAGATATTTCTTTCTTTTTAGTTGTAACCTTTCTGTTAAAAAAAATTTTGGCGATTAGACCTGAGAGTAGAAAATTTAGCCATATTAGTTCACTGCGGTTATGTTCTACCACTTCACTAAAGGTAGGGTATTCATCTCCTAAAATCACTAAAATTATATCTATCACTACCATGGCGCCAAGTAAAACAGCAAGCACCAAACGTATGGTATTCAATGTTTTTAGATGTTTTAACAAGTAACTTCTTAACCCCATCAATCAAAATTTAAAGACCAAAGAAAATGACCGTAAGCCACCCCTAAAACTAGAAGTAAACTCATAAACCACAAAGGTTTCTTAAAAGGTATTTTATAACCTATTAGCACAGATACGGCAGCCATTCCAAACAATAGATATACGGGCCACCCATCTCCTATATAAAACCGTTTATCTGTTGTGCCTATAAACAAATGCCCCAATATGGCACCCAAAACAAAAGGAATGAAAAAGAACTGATTTCTGGACGCCTCAAATAGAAGGATGTTGGATGTATCATCTTCCAACTCATTAAGATTTAAGGCAATTTCAAAAACCAAATAAAAAATGGCGAAACCAATCATTATATTTCTTACCCACCTATAGGCTTCTGGGTCAAAAAGCTGTTCCATAAATTAGAGCATACTTAAAAAATCTTGTTCTGTAATTATAGGTATTCCTAATCCTTCTGCTTTAGTTCGTTTACTTGGGCCCATTTTATCGCCAGCAACCAAATAACTAGTTTTAGAAGATATAGAAGAAGATACTTTACCACCGTTATCTTCTATTAACTTTTTTAATTCGTTTCTTCCAATGGTTTCAAAAACACCAGATACTACAAAAGTCTTCCCACTTAAAGCATCGGACTGGTTTTCTAATTGTTCTTGAGAAAGACTAAACTGTAAACCATATTCTTTTAACCTGTTTACCAAATGCCTATTATCCGCATCTGAAAAGAAACCAATAACACTTTCCGCAATACGTTCTCCAATTTCGTCTATGGCAATCAGGTTATCAAAAGAAGCTTGCATTAACGCATCTATATTTTTGTAGGCCTTTGCCAATTTTTTTGCTACCGTTTCCCCAACATATCTAATACCCAAAGCAAATAACACACGTTCAAACGGAATTTCTTTAGAAGCCGCTACCCCTTTAACCAAATTTTCCGCAGATTTTTCTGCCATTCTTTCCAACGGCAATAATTGCGCTATGGTTAGGGTATATAAGTCCGCATAGTTTTGTATTAACCCTTCTTTAAAAAGTAGTTCTACGGTTTCGCCACCCAAACCTTCTATATCCATAGCTTTTCTAGAAATAAAATGCTGTATTCTACCAGTAATTTGCGGTGGACACCCCATGTAGTTAGGACAAAAATGTTGTGCTTCTCCTTCTTTTCTAATTAAGTCCGTTCCACATTCAGGACATTGTTGAAGGTATTTGGTTGGTTCTGAATCCAAATTTCTTTTGGTAAAATCTACTGCTGTAATTTTAGGAATAATTTCACCTCCCTTTTCTACAAAAACAGTATCTCCTTCCCTAATATCCAACTTTGCAATTTGGTCGGCATTGTGCAATGAGGCACGCTTTACCGTTGTACCTGCCAACAAAACGGGCTCTAGGTTGGCAACTGGTGTTATAGCTCCCGTACGCCCAACTTGATAACTAATTTTTTTGAGCGTGGTAGCCGCCTGCTCTGCCTTAAATTTATAAGCCATTGCCCATCTAGGAGCCTTAGCTGTATACCCTAACTCTTCTTGCTGTCTAAGACTATTAATTTTAACCACAACCCCATCAGTCTCATAAGGTAAATCATGACGGTGTACATCCCAATAATTCACAAAAGACATAACCTCTTCTGTGCTCTTACACAACTGTGCCACATCTGGCACCTTAAACCCCCATTCCCTTGCTTTCTCCAACATTTTAAATTGGCTGTCAAAGTTTAAATCTGGCCCAACAATACTATACAACAAACACTCCAATGGTCTTTTAGCAACCAGGCTACTATCTTGCAGTTTCAAACTGCCAGAGGCTGTATTTCTTGGGTTCATATACGGTTCTTCTCCATTTTCCAAACGCTCTTGGTTCATTTTGGCAAACCCGTCTAACGGCAACACAATTTCCCCTCGAATATCAAATTTTGCCGGATAATCACCCTTTAATTGCAACGGTACGGATTTAATGGTTTTTATGTTAGTTGTAACATCATCTCCTTGTACGCCATCTCCACGGGTAACCGCCCTAACTAATCTACCTTCCTCATAGGTTAGGTTTATACTTGCCCCATCATATTTAAGCTCACAGGTAAACGCTACTTTTTCATCGCCCAGAATGCGTAATACTCTTTTTTCCCAATCCTCTAAATCTTCTTTGGAATATGAATTATCTAAAGAATACATACGGTATTGATGCTCCACAGTATTAAAATTCTTTGTAATGCTACCGCCAACGCGTAACGTAGGCGATGTGGCATCATAGAACTCTGGATACTTATTTTCTAAGTCTTGAAGCGTTTTTAACTTCATATCAAAATCATAATCAGATATGGTGGGGCTATCCAATACATAATAGTTGTAATTATGCAACCTTAATTCTTCCCTTAGTGCTTCAATCTCTTGCTGTATACTCATATGGGCTACAAAATGTTTTTATGCTTTTATACCTTTTAACATTCGGAAATTACCGAAAATATCTCGTTTTAATTCTACCTGTTCAAAAGAGTTTGCAGCCACCAAGGCTTTAGTTTCCTCTGCTAGGTATTGGTTAATCTCAAAATAGAGTCTTCCCTTAGGTTTTAAATAAGTTTTTGCCTTGAGAGCTATTTCCCTGTAAAATATAAGCGGGTCATTGTCTGAAACAAAAAGTGCCGTAGCCGGCTCATATTCTTTTACATTTTTTTGGATTTCTTTCTTTTCCAGTTCTCTTACATATGGTGGGTTAGACACTATTACGTCCCACGGACCTTGTAGTTCATTGGTAAAGTTGCCAGATAAAACATCAAACTGTTTAAAGGTGACGTCTACTTTATAGTTAATGGCATTCTCTTTGGCAATGAACAAAGCTTCTTTGCTTATATCAACTGCGGTTACCTTGGCATTTGGCAACTCTTGGGCCAATGAAATGGCAATGCATCCACTGCCCGTACCAATATCCAATATACGCTGTGGTTGGGCCACATCAGAATCCGCTATAATCCAAGAAACCAATTCTTCCGTTTCTGGCCTTGGAATAAGCGTATCTTTGGTGATTTTTAACTCCAAATCCCTAAAATAAGCCGCTCCTGTTATATGTTGTACCGGCTCTTCTTCCTTTAAACGTTGTAATGCCGCAAACAATGGAGCTTCTTCTGCTTTACTTACCACATAATTTGGTTGCATAACCAAGGTAAATTTTTGCAGATTTAAGTAATGCCCAATTAACCGATAAAAAAAACTATCAATTTCTTCTTTTGGATAAAGCTCACCTAATTCTTGATGATATAGGTTTTTAATTTCTGAAAGTTGCATGCTATAATTTTCTCAACATATATACCGGACAAGCAGAATGGCCTGTACACCCCATTGGAGCATCAATATATTCAAACCCGTTTTTTTTGTATAATTTTTGAGCTGCTTTCATATATGGCATGGTTTCCAAATACATAGCCTCAAAACCATATTCTTTAGCTTGCGCTATACATGCCGCAATCATTTTTGCACCTAAACCTAAACCCCTTGCTTCTTCTAAAAAATACATTTTTTGCAGCTCGCATACGTTGCCCTTATAATTGTCTAAAGGAGCTATGCCCGCACATCCAATCACCTTTCCATTGGCCGCTACTACAAAATAGTCGCTACGTTCTGCTGCATACGCTGCATACATATCTTTTAAGGCCTCATCCTCATAAGCCGTACCCACTTTTGGCACTCCAAGATCAATTAATACCTTTCTTATTACACGCTCAACTTGCTCGTTGTCTTTAGCTTGTATTTTCCGAATAATTGGCGAATTCATTTCTATGAAATTAAATACTACTTTTAAGCCATGAATATAGACGAAAAATACTTGTTTCGCTGTATAGAACTAGGTAAAATTGGATTGGGAACCACTGCGCCTAACCCCATGGTAGGGTCTGTAATAGTTTGTGCCGATAAAATAATTGGCGAAGGTTACACAAGCCCGTTTGGGGGTCCACATGCCGAAGTGAATGCCATAAATAGTGTAAAGCAAAAAGAACTTTTGACCAAAGCTACTTTATATGTTACCCTAGAACCCTGCTCACACTACGGAAAAACACCTCCGTGTGCAGATTTAATAATTAAAAGTGGAATACCCAATGTGGTAATAGGTATTACAGATCCAAACGAAAAAGTTGCAGGCAAAGGCATACAAAAACTTAAAGATGCCGGGGTAAATGTAATTAGCAATGTTTTGGTGGAAGAATGTGCCGCGCATCATAAACGCTTTCTAACTTTTATTGAAAAAAAACGCCCGTATGTAATTTTAAAATGGGCAGAAACAATAGATGGCTTTATAGCCCCTCCAGACCAGCTACGAAATACGAATCCTGAGCCTTACTGGATTACCAATACCTACTCTAGACAATTAGTGCATAAATGGCGTAGCGAAGAACAAGCTATTCTTGTTGGCGCCAACACCGTACTTGCAGACAACCCCTCTTTAACAGTTAGGGATTGGAAAGGTAAAAATCCTATTAGAGTAATTTTAGATAAAGATTTAAGTCTGCCCAAAACGCTTGCTGTTTTTAATGCGAACGCAAAAGTAATTGTATTGACAAGTAAAACCGAATCTAGCGCTATGGAGCATTTACATTATGAAAAAATTGATTTTCAAAAAGACTTGGCGCAGAGCATTTTAACCACTTTGTACAAAAACAATATCAATAGTATTATTGTAGAAGGTGGCGCCAAAACAATTAATGCGTTCATCTTGAGTGGTCTATGGGATGAAGCAAGAATTTTTACAGGAGAAACTACCTTTAAAAAGGGTGTAACTGCCCCTAAAATTACCGGAAGACTAGGTTTTTCTCAAAAAATTGAATCTGACACACTAAATATACTTACCAATGATTAAAAATATCATCTTCGATTTTGGAGATATATTTATCAACCTAGATAAAATGGCAACTCCAAAAGCCATGGCTAAATTTGGTTTTAAACAAATTACCCCGGCTTTAGACCAGATTTTTAAGGAATATGAAAAAGGAACCATTAGTACAAAAGCTTTTTTAAGACAAATCCAAACCATTTTTCCTAATGCAACAGCCGCTAATCTTATAGAAGCATGGAACGCTATTCTTAAAGATTTTCCGAAATACCGTTTAAAATTTCTCAAAGAATTAAAGCAACAAGACCAGTACAGGTTATTTCTTTTAAGCAATACCAATGAATTGCATATTGAACAGGTTAAAAAGCAAATGGGTAGTTCTTATAGAGTATTTAAAGAATGTTTTGAAGTTTTTTACCTTTCTTATGAAATGGGTAAGCGTAAACCAGATGCTCCTATCTTTGAACAAGTATTAGAAGAAAACAATCTGAAAGCAGAAGAAACCTTTTTTATAGACGACACAAAGGAAAATACGGACGCGGCCAAAAAGTTTGGAATAAAAACCTGGAATTTGCATGTTGGCCAGGAAGACATTATAGACCTTAAAAATTACTTGTAATGCTAAATCTTGCGCTGAGTGTTTTATGCTCTAGTCTCATTTTTGTCATTTTTAAATTGTTTGGCACTTACAAAATTCAATCGCTCTATGCTATTGTGGTAAATTACTTTGTTGCCTGTATCTGTGGTATTCTCTTCTATGAGGGTAAACTAAATGTAAGTGAGCTTGTTGGGTCTGGATGGTTCTATGGCACCTTCGCCCTTGGCATATTGTTTATAACCATCTTTAACATTATGGCCAAATCTTCTCAATTAAACGGGGTTGCCGTAACTTCTGTAGCTACCAAAATGTCATTGGCCATACCTGTGGTATTTGCCTTATTGGTTTATAAAGAATCACTCTCTATTTGGCAAGGCTTGGGTATTGTATTGGCCTTAGCTGCGGTTTATTTTGCATCCATCAAAAAGAAAGGCCTTGTTATAGCACCAAAAACGCTTTTACTACCCTTTTTGGTTTTTGTTGGATCTGGAGTTATAGATACCACTATAAAGTACATTCAAGATGAGTTTCTAGATGAAAGTATGTATCCTATTTTTTCCGCAACAGTTTTTGGTGCAGCAGGTATTGCCGGTGTTTTATTTTTATTGATTAACAGTAAAAAAACACCCTTAAAACGAAATTTGAAGAACTTAATAGGGGGTATTTGTTTGGGTATTCCCAATTATTTCTCCATTTACTTTCTATTGCAGGCACTAAACAACCCTCAATTTAACAGTGCCTCCATATTTACCATTAACAATGTGGCAATAGTAATGTTTACTACTTTCATAGGTATTATATTGTTCAAAGAAAAACTACAACCAAAAAACTGGTTAGGCATAGGATTGGCAGTAATTAGTATTCTTTTGGTAGCTTTGTTTTAATGACAGATTATAAGGATACCTATAGAACCATTTTAGCCCCTGTAGAAGCTATTTTACTAAAGGAGAAAAAAAGTAAATTTATAGGATACGCCTATCCAATAGCTAATGAAGAAGAAGTAAAACCCATTATTGAACTTCTCAAAAAAGAATACCCAACCGCCAACCACGTTTGCTATGCATGGCAATTGGGAGTGGAAAGTATTAGTTACCGTGCCAATGATGATGGCGAACCAAATAATTCTGCCGGCATGCCCATTTATGGGCAAATACAAGCGTTTGATATTACCAATGTTTTAGTGGCAGTTGTACGTATTTTTGGTGGTACAAAATTGGGTGTTGGTGGTTTAATATCTACCTATAAAGAATGTGCCAAATTAACTTTAGAAGAAGCAAAGGTTACCACCAAAATACTCACTGCTCCTTTAATTTTAAATTTTGATTATGATAAAATGAACGTGGTAATGCGTTTAATCAAAAAACACCAATTAGAAATAGTTAAACAGCTAATGGAAATTAATTGCACGATAACGTTAGCTATTAAAAAAAGTGAATTGGCACACGTTTCAAAAAAATTCACTCCCCTTAAAGGAATAGAAGTATTAATCCCCGATTGCTAATTTTTCTAAAATGTAATTTGGACATTTAATAGGTCTCATTTTTTCCATATCCATAAAAACCAAGGTTGTAGAAGCTTCGACTAAAAGTTCATTTTTCTCGTTGTAAATTTCGTAATCAAATTCTATTCGTACTCCCGGCTTTTTTTTCAACATTGTTTTTATTGTGATGAGGTCGTCATACTTAGCAGATTTCTTATACCTAAGTTGTAAGTCAATTACTGGCAACATTACCCCATTTTCCTCCATTTGCTTGTAAGAAATCCCTAAATCCCTTAGCCACTCTACTCTCCCCACTTCTAAGTAGGCGGCATAGTTACCGTGATAAACCACACCCATTTGGTCTGTTTCCCCATATCTAACTCTAAAAGAATATGTGTTAAATTTCATTTCACTATCTATTTTTTGGTATATTTAAAGGCTATGCTGATTTGATGAAAACATGCAAAAAAAAAATCATTATTTCAATAAGAGTTTGGTTTTTTTTTTAGCTTTTTTGTTCACATATTTGCCCCTGTTCAAATTAACAGGGACACGCCCCCGATTTCAGTTTTAGTTTATAAAACATTACACTAACCAAAATACAAAGGACACACTAAGAATGAGTAATACTGCATCTTCCATTTGGAACAATTGTTTGGCATTTATCGAGGATAATATCCAACCGCAGGCATTCAAAACGTGGTTCCTTCCCATTAAACCGGTAAGACTTGCAGACAATGCTTTGAGCATACAAGTACCGAGTAAATTTTTCTATGAGTGGCTAGAAGAACACTATGTAAAGTTGTTAAAAGTTGCTTTAAGAAAAGAGTTGGGTGCTAACGCCAAATTAGTCTACATCATTAAGATGGAAAACAAATATGGCAATAATGAATCTTTTACAGAAAAGATTCCTAGCTCTAACCGCTCTGCAATGGCTCCACAAGAATTAGATGTACCTATTACGTCTAAAAATCCAGAGCTAAAAAATCCGTTTGTTATCCCGGGTATTAGGAACATTAAAATTGAATCGCAACTTAACCCAAATTACAATTTTGACAACTTCTTAGAAGGTGACTCTAACCGCTTGGCAAGATCGGCCGGTATGGCGGTTGCCAATAAACCAGGAGGTACATCTTTTAATCCACTAATGATTTTTGGTGGTGTTGGTTTGGGTAAGACCCACTTGGCGCATGCCATTGGGGTAGAAATTAAAGACAAATATCCAGAAAAAACAGTTCTTTATATCTCCGCAGAAAAATTTACCCAGCAGTATATAGAATCCGTTAAAAAGAATACCAGAAATGATTTTATACATTTTTATCAATTAATAGATGTTTTAATCATAGATGATGTTCAATTCCTAAGTGGAAAATCTGGAACACAAGATGTATTCTTTCATATATTCAACCATTTACATCAAAATGGCAAGCAGGTAATCCTAACTTCGGATAAGGCACCTGTAGACATGCAAGATATAGAGCAACGTTTGCTTTCTAGATTTAAATGGGGGCTTTCTGCAGAATTGCAAAGTCCAGATTACGAAACACGTGTCTCTATCTTAAAAAACAAATTATATAGGGATGGTGTAGAAATGCCAGATGAAATTATAGATCATGTGGCCAAAAACATCAAGACCAATATACGTGAGTTAGAAGGCGCCATTATTTCTCTAATTGCCCAATCTTCTTTTAATAAAAGAGAAGTAACTTTAGACTTGGCACAGCAAGTTGTAGAAAAGTTTGTTAAGAACACTAAAAGAGAAGTTTCTATAGATTACATTCAAAAAGTAGTTTCAGATTATTTTGAAATGGATGTAGCCACTTTACAATCCAAAACTAGAAAAAGGCACATTGTACAAGCTAGACAATTGGCTATGTTTTTTGCAAAGAAATTTACAAAAGCGTCTTTGGCAAGTATAGGTTCCCAAATTGGCAAAAGAGACCATGCAACGGTATTACACGCGTGCAAAACTGTAGATAATTTGGCAGAAACCGATAAGCAGTTTAAAAAATACATAGACGACCTTACTAAAAAATTTACCTAAAACCAATTAGGCAATGACCAAAATATTAATGGTGTGTCTAGGTAATATATGCCGTTCTCCTTTAGCTGAGGGGATACTGCAAAACAAAGTGAATACGGAAAATGTACTTGTAGATTCCGCAGGAACGGCTGGGTATCATATTGGTAATGCTCCAGACCCACGCTCAGTGGCGGTAGCAAGAACACATGGCTTAGATATTTCAAAACAACAATGTCGAAAATTCCAAACGGAAGATTTTAAAGATTTTGATCGTATCTACGTTATGGATAAAAGCAATTATGCAAATGTCCTTAGCCTTGCAACATCCATAGAAGATAAAGAAAAAGTAAAGTTGTTGCTTAGTGAAATTGATGGTAAAACAAACGAAGTTCCAGACCCTTATTATGGTGGAGAAGATGGCTTTGAACAAGTTTATCAATTAATCAATAAAGCTTGTGATATAATTGCCCAAGAACTTAGTTAATCTAATTTAAAATGGAAACAACCCAATCCCCCAAGGGCCAATTATTTCTTATTCCTACCATGCTGGGAGATACCGCTCCACTGGAGGTTTTACCCATTTCCATTAAACAGACTATTGAAAATATAGACTTCTACATTGCCGAGAACGAAAAAACGGCAAGACGTTTTATCAAAAGAATAAGTCCTGGCAAATCACAACCCAGTCTACATTTTGATATTTTAAATAAATACACAGACCCATCCGAGCTACCCAACTTTCTAAAGCCATGTCTAGATGGTATTTCAGTTGGTTTATTATCAGAAGCAGGGTGCCCGGGAATAGCCGACCCCGGAGCAGATATAGTTAAGTTAGCACATGAAAAAGATATTAGGGTAGTACCCCTTGTTGGGCCTTCTTCTATATTATTGGCAATGATGGCTAGCGGTATGAACGGCCAAAGCTTTGCTTTCAATGGGTACCTACCCATAGATAGTACGGAACGGACCAAAGCAATAAAGAGGTTTGAGCGTCTGTCAAGAGAGTCACAACAATCCCAAGCTTTTATTGAGACGCCTTATAGGAACGAAAAGTTGTTTGAAGAATTCCTAAAACGCTTGCATCCCAGCACAGAACTGTGTGTTGCCGTAGATATAACCTTGGATACCGAGGTAATAAAAACAAAAACGGTAACAGAATGGAAAAAGACCACGTGGGACCTTCAAAAAAGACCAGCGGTCTTTATTATACACGCTAAATAAAAAGCGTTTAAATTCTAGGTTTTTGCTTTGCTTTTATAACAGATACATCAAAGCCAGCAAATTTTTTCATGTAATAGGCCACTGTACTACCATAGGCATCTGAAAAATCCGCTTGCCCGTAAGACCGTAAATATTTTTTTACGTTACCGGCACCTGCTAAATGGGCAGCTGCAACTATTCCTGACTCCGTTATAGTGATTCCATTAATACGTTTGCCAACAAATCTTTTAATATCCCTGCGCAGTATCCATTTATTTCTGGCCACGTTTAGATTAAAAACCTTTTCTTGTAATGCTGGGTCGTTTAAAAACGCATTACCGTCTTTTACCCCCATTAAACGTAAGGTTGATCTACCAAATTGATATTTTCCTAAATAGCCTAAAGTGTTAACACTAGCATAATCTCCTTGAGACTCTTTAAAGGCAAGAGCATCTTTAAACCCTTGATAGCTTTTACCCAGAAAAACGTTTAAGGTTTTCTCGTTTTCTAATGAAATACGGGTTTGTTCCTCTGGAAAATCAAACAACAACCCTTGATTATGAACCTTTAATAAATCCGGCACATTTACCTTTGTGTTTTTTACCCTATAGGTAGCAAAACTTGTCAAAATTGTAATTATGGCAAGATGACCTAAAAATCCGATCCATCTTTTCATAAGCGTTCTTTTTTAAGGATTGTATAAAATCCTAATTGGCCGGCAAATATACGGGGGATCTTGCGTTAAATGTTAAAAAATATCCTAACTTTTTGATAAATAGGTATTAAAAAGCGTTAAACGGAGAGCATTAGGAGGATATTATCTACTAATCCGTTGTTGGTTCAACCATTGCACGTACTGCACTTTATTTTGATTGTGCTGCGCCAATGTCTTTGCAAATTTGTGATACCCAAAGTTAGTAACATCTGCCACAAAATACAAATATTGATGCTCTTCTGGATTTAAAACAGCTTCTATGGAAGAGATATCTGGCATAGTAATAGGCCCCGGGGGTAAACCGGCATATTTGTAGGTATTGTAGGGCGAATCCATTTCCAAATCTCTATACAAAACACGTTTAATGATGGTATCATAATTACCTGTTTCCCGTTTTATGGCGTAAATCACAGTAGGATCTGCTTGTAATAGCATTCCCTTTTTTAATCTGTTTAAATATACCCCAGCTACTCTAGGTCTTTCATCTACCTTAACAGTCTCTTTTTGCACAATTGCCGCCAAAGCAATTGCTTGGTTTGGTGTTAATCCTTGTTGTTTTGCTTTTGCGCTTCTTTCATTGGTCCAAAAAGCCCTGTATTCCTTTAACATGCGTTCCCTTACACCTTCAGCGGTAGTATTCCAAAAAAATTCATAGGTGTTTGGCAGGTATAAAGAGAGCTCATTATGAGTATCAAAGCCATGCTCTTTGAGAAAAGCTGAATCGCTTAAAACAGTTGCTAACGTTAAACTATCTGGCTCTATTTGTGCTGCAATTCTACCAGCCAATGTTCCTATACTCTCCTGATTGTTAAACGTAACTTTTACAGGTAGGTTTTGGCTTCTAAGGGTGTTTACAATTTCATTATTATTCATACCCTTGGTAATTCTATACCTTCCCCCCTTAATATTAGCTAGGTAACCTTTTCTATTTGCAACGGACAAGAACGCATCCAGATCTTCCAACAAAGGTGCTAACCTTTCGGTTACATCTTGGGTGGTAGCATTACTTGGCATAAAAACAAATGCCTCTTTGTTCTCAAAGGCTGTATTTGGGGTAAATATTGCTGTATAAATGGAATAAGCAAAGATGGCAACAACAACCAAACCCAAAAGGGCGGCAGCTAAAATAACTTTCTTAAGATTTTTCAAGGTCTTATTTTTTGATATAATATTTCGTTCTTAAATTCTTTATTAAAGCGTATCCAGTCTTTTTTAACACCTACTTTTTGGTAGCCCAACTTTGTAAATACATGATTACTCTTTTGATTTTCCTCTAAAACGTTGGCATAAATCTGATGTAAATCTAAGATTTGAAAGCAATAATCCTCAATCAAACTTAAGGCTTCACTACCAATTCCCTTATTTTGAAAATGTTTATTGTAAATTATAATTCCAACACCAACCCTTTTATGGCTAGGCTCAAAATCAAACAAGTCTACAAAACCTAGTGCGTTACCTGTACCATTTTCACAGATACACAACCTTAACTGTTTGGCCTCATAAACATCTAAATGGGCATTTTCAATGTATTGTCGCAACAATTCTTTGGAATAAGGAGCTAGGGTTCCGCTTAACTCCCAAATTGCCATATCGTTTTCTACTTGATATAAAAAATCAATATCAGAAGATTCTAACGCCCTTAAAAACACCTGTTCCCCTGCCAGATTTAGCATGCAATTTCCCCTTTAAATACTTTTTGTGCAGGTCCTTTTAAGAACACCTCCTTATAACCACTTTCATTATGCGCAAAAGAAATACTTAAATCGCCTCCTCTAGCTTTTATTTTTACCGTGTTGGAGCTAGTCTTTCTAAGTTTATGCATAGCTAAAGCAACTGCAGTTACACCGGTACCGCAAGATAAAGTTTCATCTTCTACTCCACGCTCGTAAGTTCTAACCTCAAAAGTATTGTCTTCTAAAGGTGTTACAAAATTAATATTACTACCGGTTTCGCCATACAGACCATATCTTAGTTTAGCCCCTTCTTTTTTAACATCTAGATTAGCAACATCAGCAACTATTTGAACATGGTGTGGCGAACCTGTATTTAAAAAATTGTATTTCTCTTTCTGTTGAATCTCATCAACATCAATCATTTGTAAGGCAACCACATCCCCATTAATGGATGCATGGTGCAACCCATCAATTGCATTAAAGGTTGTTTTATCCGCAATCAGTTTTAAATCCCTAGCAAAAGCAACCAAGCATCTTCCGCCGTTGCCACACATTGTACTGGTATTTCCATCAGAATTGTAGTAAACCATTTTAAAATCTGACAAGTTGTCATTTTCTAAAAGTATCAATCCGTCCGCTCCAATACCAAATCGTCTATCACATAAAAATTTTACCAAATCTGTATTGTCTTTAGGAAAAGTATCTTTGCGATTATCTACCATCACAAAGTCGTTTCCAGTACCTTGATATTTATAAAATTCTAGTGTGAGTCCTATCTTCATGCCGCAAATATACTACAATCTTTAAGGAATGTTTAGCAGTTAAAAAGCCGTTAATTTGTTAAAATTGGCACGATTTATGGCTACTTTTAAAACGCTTAATGTTTTAAAAAGAGTTATTTAGATATGAGAAGAACAGCACAATTATTTTTAGCGGCCTTATTGGCCGGTGGTGTCACACTAGGCGCCTATAAATTGTTTTTTGAAAAAGAACAATTTACGTTTGTGGCTCAGAATGAGGCCACTCCATTTTTAACTACCAGCATGCCCGCTTCCGCTAAAGGCGCCGGTATTAATGAGGTTGACTTTACAGTTGCGGCAGAAAAAACCATTAACGCGGTAGTACACGTTAAAAACATGACGGTAAGCCCGGCTAATCCCCTTGCAGAGTTTTTTTATGGCTTTAAAGGCAGCCAAACCCCACAGATTGGTACCGGTTCTGGGGTAATTATTTCTCCTGATGGCTACATTGTAACAAACAACCATGTTATAGATAAAGCAAATTCATTAGAAATAACCTTGAACAACAACAAAAGCTACGAAGCGGAAATAGTAGGAACGGACCCAAGTTCTGATATTGCACTTTTAAAAATTGAAGTAGAGAATCCCCTACCCTATTTAGCGTTTGGCGATTCTGACAATGCCAAAATTGGAGAATGGGTTTTAGCGGTAGGTAATCCATTTAACCTTACCTCTACGGTAACCGCAGGTATTGTTAGTGCAAAAGCTAGGTCAATAAGTACCAATAGAAACCAATCTTTTATACAAACAGATGCAGCCGTTAATCCCGGTAATTCTGGTGGTGCATTGGTAAATACAAATGGCGATTTAATTGGTATTAATACAGCTATTACATCACAAACCGGATCCTACGTAGGGTATTCTTTTGCGGTTCCTAGCAATATTGCTAAAAAAGTGGTAGATGACTTACTAGAGTTTGGTAAGGTGCAAAAAGGAATTTTAGGAATATCTGCATTAAGTTTAGATAGCCCACAAGCTAAAGAAATGAATATTGACCAGGTTAATGGTGTTTACGTTGCCGGTGTAGAAGATGAATCTGGAGCCGAAGAGGCTGGTCTTAAAGAAGGCGATATCATAAAACAAGTAGGGAATATTAAGGTGAGTAAATTCTCAGAATTAACTGGTTATCTATCTTCTAAAAGACCGGGCGATGTGGTTGAGGTGTTGGTAGACCGTGGTGGTGAAACCAAGACCTTTGAGGTTGAACTCAAGAAAAGACAAACCGAGATACTACCGGTTATGGGGCTACAAGTAAAAAATCTTTCTAAGGAAGACCAGAAAAAATACAAAACCAAGAAAGGTGTTAAGATTACCAACGTTCCAGAACGTTATAGAGGTTATGAATTAGAAGATAAGGTTATGATTCTAATTGATGATGATGAGATACGCGATGTGGAAGATGCAAAAGAGCTATTCCAAAAAATAACTCGTTACGGGAGAACCAGTATTACTTTATTGGGAGAAAATGGTGAAAGAGAACGATTGATTTTTCAATAAACCCTCAAAAAAATAATACAATTAAAGCACCTCATAGAGGTGCTTTTTTTATTGTCAATATATTTTTACGAAAACGTTTGAAATACTACTTTTGCCGAAAATTAAACTGACAATCTAAGCTGTTATGAGCAACATTAAATCCTACGAAAAGGAACTTGCTTTTCAGGCCGATAGAAGAAAGGCCACAACGGAATTCATTAAACTTATAAGTGATTTATGGTACGATAAATCTATTGAAATTGTACTATTCAAAAATCAAGTGATAGACCGTAATGTAAGTGATATTATTAACTTGCATGAATATGCGGGGGAATTTGTTCAAAAACCCATATCTATTTTTGACTCCGTAGAACTGCTAAGAGCAATTAATGACATACCCTTACCACCGGCCAAAATAGACATTGGCAAACTTACCTATGAATATCATTCTCAAATAAGTGAGCATTTAAATGTAAAAGCATTTGTTTTAGATAAACTAAATGATGCCCATGAAACAAAAGCCATTAAACCAAAAGATGTTGTGCTTTATGGTTTTGGTAGAATAGGAAGGTTGTTAGCTAGGGAATTAATGGCAAAAACCGGAAAAGGCAATCAACTTAGGCTTAGGGCTATAGTAACACGTGGAGCCATTTCACAAGAAGTTTTAGAGAAAAGAGCGGCGCTTTTAAGAACGGATTCTGTTCATGGTGAATTTAGTGGCACAGTCTCTATTGATATGGACCAGAAAGCCCTAGTGGTAAATGGCACAACTATTTTCTTTATCGCTGCTAATAAGCCAGAAGATATAAACTACACGGAATATGGCATTAAAGATGCCTTGGTAATAGACAATACGGGAGCATTCAGAGACCGTAAAGAACTAAGCAGACATCTAAAATCTAAAGGATGCTCAAAAGTTTTGCTTACCGCACCTGGTAAAGAAATACCTAATATTGTACATGGGGTAAACCACCTAGACCATAATCCAGATAAAGAAACTATATTTTCAGCTGCCTCTTGTACTACCAATGCAATAAGTCCTATTTTAAAAGTCATAGATGATTCTTTAGAGATAGAAAACGGACATTTAGAAACTATTCATGCCTATACCAACGACCAGAATTTGGTAGATAACATGCATAGTAAATACAGAAGAGGTAGAGCTGCCGCACTTAACATGGTTATTACAGAAACAGGAGCTGGCAAAGCGGTTTCAAAAGCCTTGCCCAATTTAGAAGGCAAACTAACTTCTAATGCTATAAGAGTACCCGTGCCTAACGGCTCTTTGGCTATTTTAAATCTTGAAGTAAAAAACCAGACCACTAAAGAAGCCGTAAATACCATATTAAAGAAATATGCGTTAGAAGGCGATTTAGTGGAGCAAATTAAATACTCATTAAGTAATGAGTTGGTATCCTCTGACATTGTGGGTACCTCTGCCCCATCTATCTATGATAGTAAAGCTACCATAGTAGATGATAGCGGAAAGAACATTATCTTATATATCTGGTATGACAATGAATACGGGTATAGTCATCAGGTTATCCGTTTGGCAAAATACGTTGCCAAGGTAAGACGATACACCTATTATTAAAAGTTTTTTTGGGGATTGGTTTTATTGGCTTAATTTCGCCAGTCCCCATTAAAATCTATAAGAACACTAAAGCGAAACACTATGAAAAACCTCTCTATTATCCTATTTACATTAGCTTTATCCTTATCTTTTGGATATGCACAGGAAAACACTGAGGAGAATGCGGTAGAAGACAATTCCATTAAAGGCCAATTTGAAACACTTATTAGAAAATCTGGAAATTATAGGGCTCAAGGTAAGCGGTATGAAGTTGTTCGGGTATTGGAATTGGAAGCACTACAAAGTAATGTGTTAGATTCTATTAAAACCGCTAATAGCACAATTACCGGTTTAAGAGCTACCATAGAAAAAAATGAAACTGAAATAAACAGTTTAAATTCAAGATTAGGCGAAACTAGTAGCAATCTAGAAAACATTACAGAAGAAAAAGATAGCATTCAATTTTTAGGCGCTTTAATGCCTAAAGGCACCTACAAACTAATTGTTTGGTCTATCATTTTTGCCTTGGTTATCTTTCTTGCATTTTTCATCTATAAATTTAAAAATAGTAATGCTTTAACCGTACAGGCAAAAGATGCTTTGGCAGAACTGGAAACGGAATATGAGCAGCACAGAAGAAGAGCTTTGGAAAGAGAGCAAAAAATAAGTAGGAAATTACAAGACGAAATCAACAAGAATCGTAAGTAATAGTAAACCGAATTTAAACAAATATAGGTGCGTATAGATATCATCACGGTTTTACCAGAATTGTTGCAAAGTCCTTTTGAGGCCTCAATTCTAAAACGCGCCATAGACAAAGGCTTAGTAGAGGTACACCTGCATCAACTTAGAGACTACACCAGTAACAAATACAAGCAAGTAGATGATTACCAATTTGGTGGTGGGGCCGGTATGGTTCTAATGATAGAACCTATAGAAAAATGCATTAATGGTTTAAAAGCAGAACGCCAGTATGATGAGGTAATTTATATGACACCTGATGGCGAGACATTTAACCAGCGTATTGCCAATGAACTATCTTTAAAAGGTAATATTATTATCCTATGCGGGCATTATAAAGGTGTAGACCAAAGAGTTAGAGACTTATTTATTACCAAAGAAATATCCATAGGAGATTATGTATTGTCTGGAGGAGAGTTGGCCGCAGCCGTTGTTTCCGATGCAATTATAAGATTGCTACCCGGCGTACTTAATGATGAAACCTCCGCACTTACAGATACGTTTCAAGATAACCTCCTTGCTCCGCCAGTGTACACTAGACCAGCTGACTATAACGGACATAAGGTACCTGAAATTTTGACTACGGGCAACTTTCCAAAAATAGAAAAATGGCGGGAAGAACAGGCTTTAAAAAGAACCAGAGAGCGTAGACCAGATTTATTAGACAAATAAGTACAGATGGAACACCTCAGTATATTCTCAATTCTAACCGGTATTTTAGGCTTAATAGTAAGTATTCTATTCGTGATTTTTGGTGTTTTATTGGTTTACAAAAGAAAAGGAGCACCTAGCTACCTAATACTAATTGGCGCCCTTTTAGAATTGTTTGTATTTACGGGTCGTATTTTTGTGCCCCTTATTTATGCTAAAAAATCTGTAGAATCTCTTGTTTCCGCACAAATGATTTTTAATTTATTGGCGGTATTCCCAAGCCTTTTGTTGGCAGTAGGTCTTATATTATTTGTTGTGAGGCTTCCTAAAGCCAAAAACCAATAAAAAATCAAGAGAAACGCTTGTCCAATAAAAAATTAAAACTAATTTTGCACTCGCATAATTACAACCTCTGACGATAATCGTGTAAGTTGTTCTTATTAAATCAATTAAAAAGATTAAAATGGAATCTTTAATTAAGTTTGTAGAAGACGAATTCGTAGCAAAAAAAGAATTTCCTAAATTTTCTGCAGGTGACACCATCACTGTATATTATGAAATTAAGGAAGGTGAAAAAACCAGAACCCAGTTCTTTAGAGGGGTAGTTATCCAAAGAAGAGGTAGTGGTGCAACCGAAACTTTCACCATTCGTAAAATGAGTGGTACTGTAGGTGTTGAGCGTATCTTTCCAATCAATATGCCTGCTTTACAAAAAATTGAAGTTAACAAAAGAGGTAAAGTACGTAGAGCTAGAATCTTCTACTTTAGACAACTTAGAGGTAAGAAAGCAAGACTTAAAGAAATTCGTTCTTAAGTCAAGTCTAAACCATATGCAAAAAGCACCCATCATGGGTGCTTTTTTTATGAACAATTGTGAATAACTATAGTTTATAAACTGTTCATTATTAATATGTTAAAAAATTAGGCCGTTTTAGATTTTTAAGTAAATTAGTTGTGTTGAAAGGGTATAACCTTACAATTTAAAAAGCAGACGTTCTTTATTAAATTGATGTATTTCCTATGCGGATGCCTGGCTTTTGGCCACCTTCCAAAAAAGTATGTATCACAATATTTACTTTGTGTGCGAACAGTTGGGTAAAACTTGTTTTGACAAAGTTGGAAAATGCAACAACCGAAAAATTATTAAAAGCAATTTTTAATAATCTAAACGTCAACTTGCCTATGCACTTATGCTAAGGCAAAGATTAGAATTCTAGAAGAGATTACTAGAATTACTAAAAAAGCCATGTTAATGCTGTTGTATTAACATGGCTTTTAACATTTAATGCCCTTTTTGTATTCCAAATTAGTATTCTAGCATAATTTAGACACCGTTAAAATTGTATATTTGCCACGCTTAAAAACAAAACTTTTTAAATGGCAAAAATACTCTACACTAAAACAGACGAAGCCCCAGCGCTTGCTACGCAATCTTTTCTTCCAATAGTACAAGCCTTTACCAAAACCGCTGCTATAGATATCGAAACCAAAGACATTTCTTTAGCTGGTAGAATTATAGCCACATTCCCAGAATACCTAAAGGAGGATCAACAAATCTCAGATGATCTTGCCAGCCTTGGTGCAATTGCTAAAACCCCAGAGGCCAACATTATTAAATTGCCAAATATTAGTGCCTCTATACCGCAGCTTACAGAGGCCATAGAAGAATTACAAGAAAAAGGATACAACCTTCCCAATTACCCTTCTGAGCCTAAGAACCAAGAAGAAAAAGAAATTAAGGCCAAGTATGACAAAATTAAAGGTAGTGCGGTAAATCCCGTATTACGTGAGGGTAACTCTGACCGTAGAGCTCCAAAAGCCGTGAAAAATTATGCTAAGAATAATCCGCATAAAATGGGTGCATGGAGCAAAGATTCCCAAACCCATGTGGCTACCATGACCTCAGGTGATTTTAGGTCCAATGAAAAATCCTTGACTCTAGACCAGGCAAAGGCCGTTAAAATTGTTTTAGAAAACAATAACGGCACTACTATCTTAAAAGAAGGTTTGTCTTTGTTGGATAAAGAAATTATTGATGCCACGGTGATGAGCAAAGCGGCTCTAACCGCATTTTTACAAAAAGAGGTGGCAGAAGCAAAGGAAAAAGGACTTTTACTTTCCTTACACTTAAAAGCTACCATGATGAAAGTGAGTGACCCAATTATTTTTGGTCACGCTGTAAAAGCTTATTTCGGAGACGTATTTAATACTTATGAGGCAGAGTTAAAAGAAGCTGGCATATCTCCAAATGATGGTTTGGAAAGTCTTTTTGATAAACTGGATAATGTATCAGAAAGTAAAAGAAATGAAATTGAGGAAGCTATTGCCAATACTATAGCTAACGGGCCAGATTTGGCAATGGTAAATTCAGATAAAGGTATTACCAATCTACATGTTCCTAGTGATATTATCATAGATGCATCTATGCCCGCTATGATCCGTAATTCTGGAAAAATGTGGGACAAGGATGGTATTCTACAAGACACCAAAGCCATAATCCCAGATAGTAGCTACGCCGCAATCTACCAAGCAACAATAGATTTCTGTAAAGAAAATGGTGCTTTTGACCCAACAACCATGGGAACTGTTCCCAATGTAGGTCTTATGGCCCAAAAAGCGGAAGAATATGGTTCTCACGACAAAACCTTTGAGTTAGACCAAGCGGGCACTGTTAAAGTTATAGACGAAGCTACGGGTGCTGTTTTAATGCAACATGAAGTAGAAGCCGGGGATATCTGGAGAATGTGTCAAGTAAAAGATGAGCCTATTAAAGACTGGGTAAAGTTAGCAATCTCAAGGGCCAAAGCAACAGGATGGCCTGCTGTTTTCTGGCTAGATGAAGATAGAGCACACGACGCAGAATTAATTAAAAAAGTAAACGAATATCTTAAAGCACACAATACGGAAGGCCTAGAGATACATATACTTTCTCCACTTAAAGCAACGGAATTTACCTTAAAAAGAATGAAAGAAGGTAAAGATACCATCTCTGTTTCTGGTAACGTTTTAAGAGATTATCTTACAGATTTATTTCCAATATTAGAGGTAGGTACTAGCGCAAAAATGCTTTCCATTGTACCGTTAATGAATGGTGGTGGCTTATTTGAAACCGGTGCCGGTGGTTCTGCCCCTAAACACGTGGAACAATTTGTAGAAGAAGGGCATTTACGTTGGGATTCCCTTGGTGAATTTCTAGCGTTAGGTGTTTCTTTAGAGCATTATGGCGAAAAGAATAATAATTCAACCGCATTAGTTTTAGCAGAAACTTTGGACAAGGCTACAGAACGTTTCTTGTTAAACGACAAATCGCCTTCGAGAAAAGTAAATGAAAGGGATACTAGAGGTAGTCATTTTTATTTGGCACTGTATTGGGCACAAGAATTGGCAGCGCAAGACAAAGACAATGCCTTAAAAGCAACCTTTGGACCAATAGCCCAGGAAATGACAGAAAAAGAAGCGGTTATTGCACAAGAATTAATAGACGCACAAGGGCAAGCGGTAGAAATTGGTGGATATTATCTTCCAGATTCCGAATTGGCTTCTAAGGCAATGAGACCTTCTACAACCTTTAATGCCATTCTAGCTAAAATAGCATAAGGACAAAACCTTTAAAAAAAAGTTAAGCATGGGTAACTATGGGTTCCATTACCTACTTTTGGAATCTATTAGTTACCCATGTTAGTTAAAAAAATTGCTAGAATTTTAATCTTGGGGGGGCTTTTTATTGCCTGCGAAGACCCCATAGATGTAGATTTAGAAACAACAGAACCTAGATTGGTGGTAGATGCCATAATAGGTTATAACTTTAATAATGGTGAGCCTGTTACCGTTGGTGAGGTTAAACTTACTTTAACTGCTCCATTTTTTGACCAAGAAGTACCCGCTGCGGAAAATGCAACCGTTCTATTACGGGACGAAACCACAGGAGAAACCTATCCCCTACAGGAAAACGAGCCCGGAATATTCCGTGATGGCATCCCTGATTTGGAGTTCAACAGAGCCTATTCCCTAATTGTAACTTATAATAACGAAACGTACACGGCCACAACCCAGCTTATGCGTAGCGGTACCATAGAAAGTGTAACCCAAGGCGATGGTTTTCTATTAGACGAAGAAGAAGAAACGGAAGTTATTATTTCATTCAAGGATGTTGTTGGAGAACGCAACTACTACCTTTTTGCCTTTGGATTTAATAATTTTTTGGTTTCAGACGATGAATATTATACCGATAACGGCCTAACCTTTTCGTATTATTATGAGGAGGTAGAGCCCGGAGATTTGTTAACCATTACCCTATTGGGTATTGATAAAGATTTTGCTGCCTACACCGAGCAAATTTTAACCCAATCTGGCGAAAATGGTGGCGGCGGTGGTTTTGGTGTAGCCCCGGCAAATGTTAGAGGCAACCTCTATAACACCACCAATCCAGAAAACTACGCCCTAGGTTATTTTGCCCTAAGCGAAACCGATATTGCCTTAATCCGTATAGAATAATGCAAAAACATTCCCTCCCCAATCGCTTTAGATACGCACAATTACTGTTGCTATTTGTATTTCTCTTCTATTCAAATACTGGTTTTGCCCAAGAAAAATATACGCTGAGCGGTGTAGTTAAAGAAGCAAGTAGTAACGAGACGTTAATTGGTGTTACCGTTGCGGTAACCAGCCTTAGCACCGGTACCGTAACCAATGAATATGGGTTTTATTCTTTAACATTACCACAAGGCAGTTACCAAATAGTAGTTTCCTACATGGGTTTTAAGGAGGAATACGTAACCGTAAACTTAGAACAAAACACCAAAATGGATTTTGCATTAACCGAAGAGGCAGAACAATTGGCAGAAGTTGTGGTTTCTGAAGATGTAGAACGGTTAGATGTACGCAAACCGCAAATGAGCGTAAATAGCCTTTCTGCGGCTACCATTAAAAAAGTACCCGTTGTTTTAGGAGAGGCAGATGTGATTAAATCTTTAGTGCTCTTACCTGGGGTTACCAATGCCGGCGAGGGTTCTTCTGGATTCAACGTAAGAGGTGGTGCCGTAGACCAAAACCTTATTTTGCTAGACGAAGCTACTGTTTTTAATTCTTCCCACCTGTTTGGTTTTTTCTCTGTATTTAATCCGGACGCCATAAAAGATTTAAAATTGTATAAAGGCGGTATCCCAGCTAGGTACGGTGGTCGTGTTTCCTCCGTTTTGGATATCTACCAGAAAGAAGGCAATAGCAAAGAATTTAAAGTAAATGGTGGTGTAGGTGCCGTGGCCAGCCGTTTGTTAATAGAAGGGCCTATTCAAAAAGACCGTACCGCTTTTTTAATTGGAGGCAGGTCTTCTTACGCCCATTTGTTTTTACCGCTGTTTGATATTGATAGTAAAGCCTATTTCTATGATGTAAACACCAAAATTAATCACAGAATAAATGAGAACAACAGTTTGTATTTATCCGGTTATTTTGGTCGTGATTTATTTAGCCTAAACGAGAGTTTTGTAAACGTTTATGGAAATGCGGTTGGTAATTTACGTTGGAACCATTTGTTTAATGATAGGCTTTTTTCCAATCTATCGCTTATTTATTCGGATTATTATTACGGCTTGGAGCTTGATTTTGTAGGCTTTGAATGGGATTCTGGCATTCAGAATTTTAATGTGAAGTACGATTTAAAACACTACTTAAACAACAAGCTTCAAATTAATTATGGCTTAAATAATATTTACTACGTTTTTAATCCTGGTGAAATAACACCCAACCGGTCTAACTCGGGCATAATTGAAGACCAGCTTACCAAAAAATATGCAAACGAGGCGGCTGCTTATATAGATGTAGAACATGAAATATCCAATAAACTATCGGTAAATTACGGGTTGCGGGTTAGTCATTTTAATCGGTTGGGACAAGACAAATTTTTTACCTACCAAAACAACCAAGCAGTAGTTTTTGACGAACGCCAACAAGTTTATAAAGAAGCAACCCCATTAGATACACTTAGGCCCGGTAAAGGAGGTAGTTTGGCAAAGTTCACCAATTTAGAACCAAGGCTTGCAATTGCCTATACCCTAAACGATAATTCAAGTATAAAAACAAGTTATACCAGATTAGCCCAATACCTACATTTATTATCCAATACCAGCTCCCCTACTCCTTTAGATGTTTGGACCCCAAGCGGACCTTTTGTACAACCGCAATTGTTAGACCAATATGCCCTAGGCTATTTTAAAACGATAAACGGAGGCGATTATACTTTAGAAGTAGAAGGCTTTTATAAAGACATCCAAAACCGAATAGACTATATAGATGGAGCGGATTTAATAGCCAATAATGCCATAGAACAAGTAATCTTAAACGGGCAAGCAAGAGCTTACGGGTTAGAATTCCTTTTTAGAAAAAATGAAGGTGACCTAACCGGTTGGTTGTCCTATACCCTATCACGTTCAGAACAACGTACTCCTGGCAGAACGCCAATAGAAACCGGAATCAATAATGGAAATTGGTATGCCAGTGCGTATGATAAAACCCACGACTTATCTATAAACGCCAATTACGAACTGAACGATAAATGGTCTTTTGGCTCCAATTTTATCTTCCAAACTGGGCAACCTACCAACTATCCCGTAGGGCAATTTCAACAGCAAGGCTTGGTTGTACCTATTTACGGCGAAAGAAACAAAACCCGATTACCGGCTTATCATCGCTTAGACCTATCGGCCACTTTAACGCCTAGAAAAAATAAAAATAGAAAACTGCAGGGCGAATGGGTGTTTAGCATCTATAACGTTTACAACAGACGTAATGCGGCCTCTATCAACTTTAGTAGAAATGAAGATAACGGTAGAAACGAAGCAACTAGAACCGCAATATTTGGTCTAATCCCGTCCGTTACCTATAATTTTAAATTCTAACTTGGGCTTAACTATCTTTGCGTTATGAGAAAAACGGATAAGGACTTGTTGGTTAAAGGCATTAAATCTTTTTTAAAAACGGTTTTTTTGATGTTTTTAGCTCCTTTTGTCCTTTATCAGGCTTTTAAAAACACAGAAAACGTATTGTATTACCCTGTACTTATTATAGGAATTGTTTTGGCCATAGCCGCCATTTACATGGGGTTTAGGTCTGTGCAACTGGTTATGGACGCCGTTTTTGGTAAAAAGACCAAATCTTAATTGCTTGCAGATTCCGTTTTAGCTGTTTTCCATTTGTTGCTCAGCTCCGCATAGTCATAATCCAAAACCGATTTTTGCCGTTTTAATTGGTTGGCAGCAAAAGCACGTTGTAAGATGTCTTCTATTAAGTAATCTTCGTGCACACTCTGTGGTTTAAACTCTTCTTTTAGACTTATTTTAAAAGCGCTTGCCGTAGTATTGTACCAAAAGGCACGCCAACCATTACGCAGCTCTTTTACCAAGTCAAAAGCAGTTGTTCCGGTTTGTCTATGAATTAACTTTATTAAAATCTGACCTTCTGTACGGGTAAGCTTTTTAAGTTCATCAGAAAACTCGCCTTCAATATACTTCTGCACTTTACGTGTATACTTTTTCTGATGGCGTTTTTTGTCAATTTTTGTAAGACTATCGTTAAGCTCTACCAAACGTTCTGCAGCCATTTTTGCATACGGGTATACTTTCAACGTTTTTCGTCTAAGTATATAATAACGTAACCGTTCCTTTTTATCTTTAAAAGAAAGCTTTCCAAAAATATACACATCGTCCAAGGCAATGGTTTGGGTCCAAGTAGTATCGCCTTCCATACGTACCAAATAGGCCGTAGAATCCATTTCTTTCTGCTGCCCAATCACTACAACCGCATAAAACAGTGCCAAAATTGTAACTATCTTTTTCATGCTAACTTTTAGAACAAAAACCTTACCAAAGGTAACGATTAGAAACAGCTCATATTATTAAATCCTCTTTAAATTGCTAAGTTTGCAATGAAATATAAAACTATGGCAGAGAAAAGCATACTTACCGAAAAGTCGTTAGCATTTTTTGAGAAATATTTGAACAATGCTTCCCCTACCGGTTACGAGTGGGAAGGGCAAAAAATATGGATGGATTACCTAAAACCGTACGTAGATGAGTTTATAACGGATACCTACGGTACTGCTGTTGCGGTTATTAATCCAGAGGCCAAATATAAAGTAGTGATAGAGGGCCATTCTGATGAAATATCTTGGTACGTAAATTACATTACGGATAATGGGCTTATCTATGTGATAAGAAATGGCGGTAGTGACCACCAAATTGCACCGTCTAAATGGGTAAACATCCATACCAAAAATGGAATTGTAAAAGGCGTTTTTGGCTGGCCGGCCATCCATACCCGTAAAAATGAGAAAGAAGAGGCTCCAAAGATTGATAACATTTTTATTGATATAGGTGCAAAAGACAAGGAAGAGGTAGAAAAAATGGGCGTACACGTGGGTTGCGTAATTACCTACCCAGACGAATTTCAAGTATTGAACAACGATAAATTTGTGTGTAGGGCTATTGATAACCGTGCAGGCGGATTTATGATTGCAGAGGTAGCACGTTTGTTACACGAAAATGGTAAAAAACTACCTTTTGGATTGTACATTACCAATTCCGTGCAAGAAGAGATTGGCTTGCGTGGTGCAGAAATGATTACCCAACGTATTAAACCTAATGTGGCTATAGTTACAGATGTAACCCATGATACCACTACCCCAATGATTGACAAGAAAACCCAAGGCGAAACCCATATTGGTAAAGGCCCTGTTGTTTCTTATGCGCCTGCTGTACAACAAAAATTGCGCGATTTAATTTTAGATACTGCAGAAGAAAAGAACATCCCCTTCCAAAGACAGGCATCTTCTAGATACACTGGAACAGATACTGATGCCTTTGCCTATAGCAATGGTGGTGTTGCATCTGCACTAATTTCTTTACCGTTACGCTACATGCACACTACGGTAGAAATGGTACATAGAGACGATGTAGAAAATGTAATTAAATTAATTTACGAAACCCTACTGAACATTAAAGACGGGGAAACCTTTAGCTATTTTGAATAGTCTTTTATGGACGAATTGATAGATATATTGCATGAAGACGGTTCCCCAACGGGAACCGTTTTGCTTAAGTCCCAAGCACATAAACGGGGACTTTTTCATCCTACGGTGCATGTATGGTTTTATACCAAAAGAGGTGAAGTTTTACTACAACAGCGTGGTAAAAATAAGGCGACCCACCCCCTACTTTGGGATGTTTCCGTTGCAGGGCATATTGCAGCAGGCGAAGCCTATGAGGTTGCCGCTACGCGAGAAGTATTTGAAGAAATTGGATTAAGGATTACGCCCGAAAAGTTAGAGAAAGTTGCAGTTGTTAAAGCGATGCATACCCACCCTAATGGAATACAGGATAACGAATTTCACCAGGTGTATTTGTGTGAACTTACCGTGCCTTTATCACAATTAAGCAAACAAGAATCTGAGGTTGAAGCGTTACAACTAAAACCGTTCCTACAGTTTGCAGAAGAAACGTGGGGACTGGCAAAAACCAATGCCTACGTGCCGCACGGGACAGATTATTATAAACTAATTTGCAAGGAAATACAGGCTCGACTTAAACGGTAGTTGTTCGTTTTTCGTTGTTCGTTGTTCGTTGTTCGTTGTTCGTTGTTCGTTGATTGTTATTCGTTAATCATTTTTCGTGGATAGCAACAAAGTAAAAAAAGATTTTACCAATGTAGTGAACAACAGACAGTAGTTAATACTTAGTACTATTAACTTCTAACTTCAAAACAGACCCCTCAGTCCTGCGGACAGCTCCCCTTACTAAAGGAAGCACCTGTATTTGTTTTTTAAATAGATTTCTCAGTCATACATAAATGCATTAAAAAATGAATATTTCGGGTAGCCAAAACCGTCGGTATGCAGTACTAATGAGCGAAATAGCGAAAGTGCGTTTCGAACTTGTTCGAAAAAGAGCATGCAGCCTTGAGAGCGAGTGTTGCGTTGCAAGTACCTCATACAGACTTGATTTTTTGTTTCATTTTGTATCAAGACAAAAGAAAAAGACTTCTCAGTCAGAGCCATGATATTCCTATCGAAATGACATAGAGTAGCTATTTGATAGTACTCTGTACTTACTACTTGTCAAAAGGTCTCGACTGCGCTCGACCTGACAATTCTTAAAACAAAAGATTATAAGGTGGAGTACAATAACGGCTAATCTTTGTACTTCATACTTAAATAAAAGATTTCTCAGTCAAAGCTTCGCTTTTCCTATCGAAATGACACCATCAATTCTTAGAAACAAGATGCTAAAACAAGTTCAGCATGACGATACAGACGACACTTAATACTTAGCACTTAATAATCAGTGCTTTTCCCTTTTAACTTTTAACTACTAACCTTTAACTCAAGGGTGAGATGCTGAAACAAGTTCAGCATGACGATACAGACGGCACTTTGTACTTGCCAAGAGGTCTCGACTGCGCTCGACCTGACAACAAATTACTGCTGCTTCGCTTTGGCAACAAAAGCTTCCAAATCGGTAAGGCTATAATTGGTTTGCTCACCTTTTGCCATGTCTTTTACGGTAAATTCTCCTTGGGCAATTTCACTTTCACCCAAAAGAATAACATACGGTACATTGCGCTTATCCGCGTATTTAAATTGCTTTTGCATTTTGGTTGCAGACGGATACAAATCTGCACGCAAACCATGACCACGTAATGCCGTAACCAGACGTAACGCGGCACGACCTTCTTTTTGCCCAAAATTTAGACATAGCACATCTAAAGACTGCTCCATAGCTTTTGGAAACAAATCCAGCTCTTCTAACACTAGATAAATTCGGTCTAAACCAAAAGAAATACCTACACCACTCACATCTTTAAGTCCAAAAATACCGGTAAGATCATCATAGCGGCCACCGCCACCTATAGAACCCATTTTTACGCCCTCTGGAGCGGCAACTTCAAAAATTGCTCCTGTATAATAGTTTAATCCACGCGCCAAAGTAACATCTAGTTCTAGCTTAGCAGACTTTAAGCCTAACTCCGTTACGGTTTCTAGAATTTCATCTAGCTCTGCTATACCCTTCATACCCACTTCAGAAGTAACCAACAAATCTTTTAGTTGGTCTAATTGCTCGGCAACAGAACCCTGCATATTAAAAAGCGGTTGCGCCTTGGCAATAGCAGCTGCTGAAATGCCTTTGGCCAACATTTCTTCTTTTACTTTTTCTTCTCCAATCTTATCTAACTTATCTAAGGCCACGGTAAAATCTACCAATAGGTGTTGCGCACCAATAACTTCTGCTATACCAGACAACACTTTTCTATTGTTTAGTTTAATGGTGGTACCCGTAAGCCCTAAATCTGTAAAAACAGCATCGTACAACTGTACAAACTCCACCTCTTGCAACAGGCTGTTGGCACCCACCACATCAGCATCGCACTGGTAAAACTCCCTAAAACGCCCTTTTTGCGGTCTATCTGCACGCCAAACAGGCTGTACTTGGTAACGTTTAAACGGAAAATCTATCTCGTTCTGGTGCATTACCACATACCGCGCAAAAGGTACCGTAAGGTCGTACCGTAGGGCTTTCTCCGTAATTTTAGGTGCTATGGTACTGCTATTTTTAGAGCTGTACGTTACATCATCTACTTTAGAAATAAAGTCGCCCGAATTTAGAATCTTAAAAATAAGACGGTCACCCTCTTCTCCATACTTGCCCAAAAGGGTATCCGAATTCTCAAAACTTGGCGTTTCAATAGGCATAAACCCAAAGGTTTCAAAATGCTTTTTTATGGTTTTGATAATGTGGTTACGTTTAGCAACTTCTACTGGAGAAAAATCGCGAGTTCCTTTAGGTATGCTTGGTTTTTGGGCCATAAGTTGTGTTTAAAATGCAAATATAAGTTGCCATGGCCGCCCTGCCAAAGTTGGGCCAGGCCGCCTTTGTAATTAGGTATTTAGTTGTCTATAATAGCATTGAACCATTGGCACAATTCCCCTTTGGTTATGACCGCCCCTTGTTTAATAAGCTCAAACTTATCTGCATTTTTATCGTTGCTATATGCTTTAGACGCGGTGAGGTATTCTACAAAGTCTGATTGCCAATTCTTTTTAAACCAACCAAAACCTTCTTTGGTGCGTAGGTCTATTTCTGGATTCATCACCTTTACGGAAATCAGTTTCATCTCTTTCTCTTCTAAATGAAACAGATGCATGTGACGTTCCGAGATGTTTTCTAAGTAGTTTACCTTGTTTAAAACCCCTTCCCAGATTAAATCGCTAAACACATCTATCTCCTCTTCTGCTACTTCTGGCTTGTCTTTTTTTAATTGCTCCCACTCCGTTGCGGTAATGCTTTGGGTTGCTAAAAAGTTGATAAACTCTTGGTGTAGCTCTTCTAACTGCTCTTTAGTGAGTCTTCTGTATTTCATGGTTGTATTGCTGCTGTACTAAATTGGCTGCAAAAATACGGAAAGTTGTGTTGTGTTTGTTGTTTGTTTTTGGTTGCTCGTTTTTCGTTTTTAGTCTTTCGTTTTTGGTGGATAGAAGTAAAGTGAAAAAATGAATTTACCAAGAGATTTAATAACATATGGCGATTTGCGCATATTACTTTCCAAGAGGTCTCGACTGCGCTCGAACGGACAGCAATAGCAATTTATGAAATAGAAATTCTCTTTACTACAGCAACAAGGTGCTGAAACAAGTTTTGCATGACGAATATAGACGGCACTTTGTACTTTATACTTAGTACTTTCTACTCGGTACTTTCCCCTTCCTACTCCGTACGGCACTAGTTATAAACTAGAGCTAGCGTGGGAATCCATTTTACCAGAAGTTGTAGTATTGCCGCAAATGATAAAGACCATTTGAGATTATTTACCGCAGCAGCACAGCTACTGCGGAGCAGGGGTCTTGTAAAAATATCTATCCTATTTACAGTGGCAAAACTCACAAAATAAATACTACTGCCATTATGAAATTTGTATTTTCTACTCATGTTTCGAAAAATAAAACATTTAACTTTTTTTGCTAGATATTTTTTATTTACTCTTCACGGCACTAGTTACAAACTAGCGCCAGCCGCGGATTATTTACCGCAGCAGCATAGCTACTGCGGAGCGGGGGAATATGAACAGCTCGACACAGTCTCTCTAAAAAGACTGAAGGAAGTCGAAAAACTTCCTTCAGACCTCAAAGAAAAAATCTACTTCATTATCGATGTTACTGTTCGTGATTTTAAAGCCAGTAAGGCTTATGCTGGGTGAGACTTCTTATCACCATATTTTTCATCATACTGTCTCTTTTTAGATTCAAGTATTTTCCTAAATCCCCCAACTCTTTTTAAGTTTAAAGTACTTGGCAAAATTTGATATGGACTAAATGCCATGCCTATTTCTGGAACGGTACTAATCGAAGGTCGATTATATAAAATATTTTTTTCATCGTCAAGTTCAATTTTAAATTCATGAGATTTCCATTGAATTGAAAACACTTTTATTATATAGCTTGCAGCTGCATCTATTGGGATTTTATTCTTTACATCTCTTAAATCGTCAAGACTATAATTATTTATAAGGTACTTTTCTATTTCATCTAACGAATTAACAGAGTAATCAAAAAGAGCTACTTCTTCTTTGCTCAAACTTTGGAACCAATCTGATATTCTTTCATCTATTGTAGCAATCCATGCCTCAAAATTTTCTCTTTTTTCTGCCTTATTAAATTTATTCATTCATCTATGGTATTAATACTATAGTTATTGGGTTAGGTGACGACTCTAATAACGTCTTTAATGGGCCACTTGGTTCACACCCTTTAAACACCCATTCCATTTCTAACAATTGACCATCTTCTAAAAGTTGCTTATCTCTTGCAACCTCTGACCTAATATCCGCAGACCTGTAAACTTTTCCTGAGGAGTACTCCTTAAACTCTTTCCCTCTTAAATTTACTTCATCATAAATATCTAATCTTCGATTCACTGTTTGACCATCAACTGTTGTACTTAAAGTTCTTTCTCGGCATGTACTTGCTGGACAATTCCATCCTAAGCTATTAAAATAGTCATCAACACCTTTATTCGCATTTGTAACAAGATCTATTTTTCCATCGTATCCGTTACTCCATGATTCAAAATCTAAACAAGCATTTTGTCCATTAGCACAACCTTCTTCATAGTTCTTCCATCGCTGTGCTTTATGCTCTGGTGTCCAAGGAGTATGATTGAATGGTGGGTCATTTTTGAATCCTGCATAAATATTGTCCAAATCACTTTTGGGTAGCTTAAGGTCAATCCACTTTTGAGCATCTTTTGTATTTGCAAAACTGCTCTTAAGCTTAGCTATATCAACACCTTCAACTTCAATATATCGAGATGA
This sequence comes from Croceivirga sp. ABH4_376, assembly GCF_056160685.1. Lineage (NCBI taxonomy): Bacteria > Pseudomonadati > Bacteroidota > Flavobacteriia > Flavobacteriales > Flavobacteriaceae > Croceivirga > Croceivirga sp. ABH4_376. Next base: position 577,719 of record NZ_JBSWXQ010000002.1, read on the forward strand.
TTTTTCAAGATTAGCAGGATCAGTTCTTAAGGCTTGAGAAATTGCATCTCCTTCTTTGAATAGTACATCCCACGCTTTAACCAACTCTGGCTTTCCAGCTATGATGGTCAGTTTATCGGCATCATCAGCAAAATCGTCTAAAAAATTCGCCGCCATGTCACAATTGGTTTGCCCAAATGCCAAGCCTATACCAAAAACAAAGGCGGTTACTATGTTAACTAAAAACTTCATCTTTTACTTTATTTAATTACACAGGCTTTTAAGCTTGTCTATAAAGGCCTTATTAGTACTTATGTTACTAGATACATTTTTGTCTACTACTTGTTTCCATACCCTAAAAAAGGTATCGTCTGCATCTAACATAGCATCTATAAAATCATCTGTACCATTGGCTAAATCGTCTGCAAGTTTCTGTACTGGAAATCCGTTTACACTGGCCTTAGCTTCTAGTAAATTTAAGATATCTGCTGCTTTGTTCTTTGCTGCCAAGCTATTTGCCGTGGCATCTGTAATACCAGTGATGCTTTTAAAGCTGGTGGTCAACTCTTCAATGGTATTAGCTAAATCGGAGCTAACATTTATTTCAGTATCAATTATTTCATCTAAAGTAACGGAATTATTGTTTTTAAAATCAATGTCTAAAGCATCTTCAAAATCATTTCTTGCCTCGTTCAAATTGTCTGATAAAGAGGAAAACATAGGTTTTTCGTTTATACTATTAATAACTTCATCTGCATGCTTTATTTCATATCCTGCTAATTTTCCATTATCTAGATATTTTGCAACAAGAGTATAGTTTTTACTGTTTTTTACCCATGCCACACCCCATTGAGTTATACCAACGGCGGATATAGAAACGGCATAGAGACCAGCTTCTGTTTTGTGTCCATTTGAAATGGAGTAAACTAAACCTATAGCATCTGGAATGACATCCGCGCCTATTGGTGAGAGAACTAGAGAGGTAACATCAAGAATGTTATAGACAAACTGATGCGTATCAATTTCAGTATACAGATGTTTATTTTCTACCTCTTCAAAAGTATCTCCAAAAGTATAAACAAAGTTTACTACTATTCCAAAATGTTCATCTTGCGCCTGATGAAGGGTGGTATAATTAACCATTAAATCCATATACTCATTAGGATCTAAATACAGTTCTCTCAAATTAACTCCCTTATTTTCGCTAACCACTTCAAAATATTCTAACGGTGGCGATTTATCCCCTGAATTAGCATCTTCTAAAGCCATTTTGTCATGAACAATACTTTCTTCAACTAATACATTATACTCAACAGCCCACCTTGCAATCTTTTCTTCATATTCATATTTATCTGTAATGAATGAAGAAACCTCTTCATAATCATCCCTGTCAGGTTTAGTATTCTTAATTTGTCGACCTTCTGATTCCTTATTTCTTAAAACATTATATTTTAAACTTCTATATACTCCCAAAGAATTAATAAATGGAAGTCCTCTAACATTTCTATTCGCAGACTTTTCTATAATTGATACTTCTCTGTTAGCAAGCAAATATGAGTAAGTTATGGTTGCTGGCTTTTCTATACCTGTATAAGCTCCTAAGACATAGGAAAACAAATCCTCTTCTATTTTAAAATTTTGATAGCTTGTTGAAACTATATTTTGGTTAGATTGAGCAAAGCCTGCTTGCATACATTTCGTTACTTCTAGTAATCCACTAGTTGCTGTAATAAAAGGTACCACTATTACAACGTTATTCTCATCTTTTGGTAATTCACTTAACGATAAAATTTGCCTAGCCATCTCATCAAGATTATTAGTGGTTAGTTTATGAGTAACCGCTTGAAAAACTACATAGAAATTTATGTCTGTTTTATCCTTAAGTAAAAACAATTTATCTTCTAAAATATTAGCTCTATCATCAAAAGTATTTCCGTGATTTACAAGATGATAAAACCTTTCTTTATCACGTATGTTACTATAAAGTTGATTTCGTTTATTATAGCTAGCATTTAATTTTTTTATCGCACTATCTATCCAAGATTGTTCTACAGTTTCTTTGACTTCTAAAACATCGCAAAAGCTGGGGCTGAAATTAAATGGATTCTCTTCTGGACTTGAATTAATTTGACTACAAGCTATATTTGCTTCAAATGTTAATTGACTATAGTCTATAGAATTTTTATTGAGATTTACGTACCAAAACTTTTCAGAATAGTATTTACTACCTCCACATCCACCATATTGATACAGATAAACGGTCTGATCAGAACTAACCCCGGTTTGGACTATCTCTTCCATTGGATACATAGAACCATTAATTCCACCATTAAAGTATCCTATAAATTTACCTTCATTAAAAACTGCTTCATAAGATTTTCCACCTTTTCTAAAACCTGGAAGAGTTCCATTTGGTAAATTATTATAGCTAGAAGGGTCTGCACCTAAATGCCCTGTATATATAGAATTAGTCCCTTCAATTTTTATTGGATCCCAATCCGGTGTAAACCAAATCTTTCCTGCTAATTCCCCATCCTCCTCATCTTGGAAGGTGTAAAACCTAAGGTCTGGGTTGTGTATTTGTGCCCAATGCATGTGGGGCAAGCCTGTGCCGCTATTGTAATCCATTAACCAATCGGTAGCATTTTCCATATCGCTACCGTATGCCGCAAATGGGTGTTGTAAGGCAAAAATTCCGTGGCCCATTTCGTGCGCCAATACTTTGCCTTTATCACCACCTTTACCTTCTTCTTCTCCAGAGCCAGAGAACACAAATCCGAATTGGCGTTGTAATGGCATAAAACCAGCAATACCCGTGGAGGCAGGTATATCATTAAACACCAAAATATAATAGGTATCCCTACTGTAATCTGGAAGATTTTTAACTTTATTAATCAGCATTTTTTGCTCGGCGTTATATGCCGCTGCAAAGGGGCTGTCCCCTACATCTAAACTACCGCCTAATTCTTCTGCGGTTATGCTTATTTGTAAAGGCGAAGCAAAGTTTACCTGTGCTACACCTTGGTCAAAAATTTGGTCAATGGTCTCTTGGTAATTATCTAATGGGGCATTGTTTACTGCTACTAGTGCAACGTCTACGCTACGCTCCGTTAAATGCCAAAGCGTAAATGCCCCAGCGGTAAGCTGCTTGGTAGAATCTTGTTTAGAGGTAACTACGGCATAAATGGTCTCGCTCTCTAAGGTGTAATGTCCGTTTAATTTTAAATAGGTTTCTCCATCTACAACATCTTTTGTTACCGTTTCCCCTTGTTTGGTCTTAAAAATAAGGTCTTCTGCCGTGTAGTCATTACCTGTTACAGCTATGCTTGCTAAAATTTGAGTGTCCGCACCTTTTTTTACCGCATGGTGGGTTAGTACATAGTCTTGGCCTTCGTAATCTTGTATTATGGTGTATTCTTCTTGTAAGGCAGCATTGGCACCACTTGGCATAAGATCCATACCAAAAGTACCTTTGGTGTTAAAAGTTACTTTTATGCCTGGTGCTGTTAAAGATTCTATCTCACCTCTGCTGTTGACCCCAGAAACATTATCCGCATTTACTATACCGCCCGGGTCTTTAATACCACCCTTGGTAACCTTACCTGCTGCATCTACGTGGTATACGTTTCCTTCAGAGTCTGTTACTACCATGTCATCCCCAAGCGGTTCGGTAACGGTGGCACCATTGGCAGGGTTGGTAATGACTACATTACCATCTTGCACCTTAATAGCGGTGGTATCCGGAATAGGAAAGTTCACCGTTATTTCATCTAAATCGTTATCTCCTTCAAAAAACTCGCCCACTTGCTCCGCTAAAGTGTCTACGGTATCTATAACTTCATCAATATCTAAAATGCTGCTGTTTTCATAATCATACACCGTACGTACGCTGCCCTCTGCCAATTGGCTATCTGTATTTACCAAGACATTGGTAAACTCTACCGCTACTTTTAAGTTGCGCAAATAAGGAATACGCACAAAGCCTGTACCTGTAAAACGGCCATTGCTACCACTGGCGGTTTCTACGGTGACTGGGAAATCCCCAGCTACAAAACTATCTCCCGGACTTAAACTTGCTAATGGGTTGGTGTTTTCTACAGAAAAATTAGGATCTATACCACACTCGTATAAACTATCTTCTTCATTTTCTGTTGCGGAGGTAAATTCGTCTACAGGGGTAAAATCACTCACTACAATACCACAACTTTTTGCAATTTGGTACTCGTAGGTGGTGCCCGCGGTTAAATCCCACAGCGTAGTGGTATTGCTGGTTGTTTTACTATAAAACCACTCGTTGTTTTCTCCTTCTTTTTTACGGTAGCGTATGGTATACTCTGGTACCTCTGTAGAAAGGTCTGTCCAATACAAGTTAACATTAGACTTACCTTTAACCTCATAGGTTACGCCTTCTGGTAAACCACACTCCCCTGCATAACTAAAACTATAGATCTCTGAATGGCCTTGGTTTTTAAACAAGCCTATTTCTTCTGTGCCCTGTAGGGCTTTTGCGGTAACCCGCCATGCATAGCGCTTACCGGATAAAAGAAGTGGGTCTGCAGGTCCATAAACGTAATTGGTATTATTGGTTGTAATACTAAAAACCGGTGGCGAAGACAAGAATGCTTGCTGTGGGTCTACTTGATTGTCCCACACTTCTACAATGTCTAACTGGTATTCCACATTGGTCACGTTTAGGTGTCTTGGTGTCCATTGGAATACTATATTTTGTGGATTTTTTTCTTCTACATGGCCACGATTGTACGGCATTACCAAGAGTGGTGGTTCGTTCTGGAAAACGATTGCTGCGGCACAGGTACGGGCAGATAACCTATTGCCCGTAAGGACGTCTATAACTTCATAACAAACACTATAAGAGCCTTCTGCCAATACTTTACCATAGGCATTACCAGATACACCACTGATATTCTCGAACTGAAAATAGGGTGCCAAGTCTGTTTGGGTCAAAACTAGAGGAACCCCTCCTTCTAAAAATAAGGGTGCAGCACCATTTACTATGGGGTTACTTTGAAAAGAAAGTCCGTTACCTTCAAAATACATGCGTAACCGTACTTCTCTACTAGAAATAGAAAAATCGTTCAACAACAGCTGTACCCGTAACGGCCCATTGGTAACAGATGCATCTGCATATTCCGATAAGTATATGGGGGGTGGAGGCGTTATCTGCGGAATCAATTGTACAGGAAAGCCCTGTGCGCTGGCAGCCCAACAACCAAGTAGCATTGTGCAAAGCAAAACAAGCCTTTTTAAATGGGCTTTGGCAAAGTAGCGCAAGCTAGATTTTAATACGCTGTTTGGGTTGTTATAGTACTTTTCCATAAGGCTAGTTCTTATAGGTATATTTTAATATAAAAGCCTCTGGGTCTACCAGTTGTAACGACTTTTTATAGTAATAGATATTCATTTCTCTTTCTATCCAAGCTGTTAGTATACTTTCATCCCCAGACTGTTCTAAGGTCTCCTTGGCTTTGATAAAAAACTTGTCTTTAAAACGCTTTAAATGCCCTTCCATACCTTTTACGGCATAGACATTGGTATATTTTTCTAAATCTTGCTGCATCCAACGGTAACCCACTAATTTTTCTAAGCGGTCTTTATGGTGTAATTTAAGCTTACGGTATGCTGGCAATAACTTTAATTCTTCTATCTGCAGACCTACACTATCCTTGCCATGCAAAGGATGGCTAACCAAGTCTGATTTTGCTAATACCATGTCTTCTTCCAAGTTTAAATCGCGTTGGTTAAACTCAGCCTTTGTTTTGCGTATAGCATTGAATAAACTGCGGTTAAACAATTCTTCAAAATCCTTAAAATCATATAGTTTAGCCAAGAAATCGAGTGCCTTATCTTTATATTTACCGCTCTTGGTCTCTTTTTTAACAATAGTTAAATCTAAAATCAAAGCCTCTTTTTCTTTTTCGGGGATAAAACGAAACTGCTGGCTATTGAATACATCTGATAGTTGCGTATTTACTTCCGCTATACTTCCGCTATAGGTTACATTTCTGTATCTAAAACTAACATAATTACGTTCTTCTTTAATGCGCTCGTTTTTATTCCATTTAAGGTCTAACCTAAAATTATCAAAGGTATAGGTATACCCTAATGAAAGGGTAACATCGTTCCCGGTGCTTGTACTGCTATTTCTAGTGAGGTATAAGGCTGAAAAATTAAAATTGTGCTTTTTAAACCAAGTATAGCCACTGTTAAAACGGATATTGAAAACCGAGTTATCTTGGTTGCCACTAGTAAAAGAGGTATTGTAACTAGAGGACAAGTTGGTTCTTAACCGTTTATCAAAAAACTGTTTACCTATGGATAGCGTTGGGCCCAATATCATGTTATCGTCTATGCCACCCGTGGTATTGTAAGACACATTACCAGCTAAAGCTATTTTAAGTTGATGCGGCATAAAACCCCAGGTATGGGCTATTGCTGCATTGTAAAATGATGATTTACCACCTTCTATGGTCTCTCCCTCCTGTTGATTGTCAGATGTTTGGTACACCAAGTTTATGCTTGCGTTGTGTTGTTTGGTTTCTGATTTTTTTGTGGCAAGGTTTAATCCGAAATTGGCATTTTGAGAAATTTGACGGTAATTTAAAGTGTCTACATTATCTAATTGCCCTACCTGGTTAATGTAATCAAACTGGTCTCTTATATTGGTATACGATTGAAAATTACTGTAAGAAGCATTCATACTCACCTTTTCCGAAGCATTTAAACCAACGTTAAAGGCACTTACAATGCGTTGCAATTGCGTATTCTTGCTTTTGTCCAAATTATCTTGTTGCAAACCCACATTTGCGGCTACATTTACTTTGCCATTAAATAAGGTTTGTGTGGCATTTATGGTGATGTTTTCCAAATCATTATTAAAAAAATAGGCTCCCAAGGTTTTGTATTCAGGGTCTATGCGCTCATAGCCCAATCCAAGGGTACCTTTTCCTGCCGGATACGTTAAATTGGCATTTAATGCATTGTAATAATTTGTAGTGATGTTTTCATCTAACAGAAAGGATAACATGCCTGCCACAGGTCTAGCTGTATTTTGTCTAGTATCTTCTGTTATACCAGAGATAGCATATTCTATGTGCAACCTTGCTTTGTCAAATAATTTAAAGTCAGACTCCAAGGATACTACCGTATTCTCTTTGGGTTGTACACCTGCTTCTATTGGAATAGGGTTGTTCAAAGAGTTAATATCATCTTTTGCCCTAAAGAGTATGGCTCCAAATTGCGCAAACTCAAATTCGTAAGCCGTTTTAACGCCGTATCCTATTCGCTCATATGCTGTTTGCGCTTGGGGTTCTTCTGGATTGTATTCAGTAGGTCTTAATAAACGGCCATACATGGCGCTAATCTTAAATTTCCCTTCTGGGTTTAACTCTAATCCAGCACCTGTAAATTGATGCCCTGCCAAAGTATAGGGTGAAAATGTCATGGCTACATCGCCAAAATGACCCGTAACCCATTTATAAGACGGATGAAAACTAAAGCGATTAAATTTAAACGGATTGGGAAAGTCAAATTCCTGATTGGAATAACTAAAAGACAAAGGAATATTGTATACCCCTCCTACATTAAAGTTTAGGTTTCCATTTAAATAATAGGTAAAAGGTTGTCTATTGGCCGTACCATCATAGTAAATACCATTAGCGGATATACCCCCATTATAACGCAACCACTTTTCTTTACCTAGCTGGTCAAAATTGATGCTTTGCGCTAAAACGATTGATGAGCACATCATAAAAAATAGTATTAGTGTTTTACTCAAGTTGGTTGGTTTAAATGCTTGTATCTTCCGTTTTGTTACGAATAAATGGTTCTATTTTGTATTGATTACGTTTTAATTACCTTTCTAAGGTATTTTCCATACGGGGTCTCTATGAGTACGGCGTATATACCTGCTGGTTCCCGGCTTATATCCATGGCCATCCGGTAATGTTCCTGGCCCCCTTCCTTACCTGCCGCTATGATACGGTTATTGGACAGGTTGAATACCTTTACCGATACGTTGGCCACTTCCGTTAGCCCTACCTCTACCGTAAACTGGCCCGTGGTGGGATTGGGATAGGCCAAGAACTCGTCCACCCGCTTTTGATAACCGTCCGTACCGGCGCCGCTAACCGTCTGGTCTTTTTCCAATACCAATATGGTCTTGTATTGCGATGCCGTACACGAACCCCGGTAGGTAACCATACCTATCTCGTACTCCCCAGGTTCTTGGAACAAAAAGGCCACTTGGTCCTGGTCCTGTTCCAATAACTCCGCCCCTTCCGGTAATATCCATTCTATACGGTCCGGCAGTGGATAACTGATGTCTACCGCCATGATGCTCTCATCCGTAAAGGCTTGGGTGGATAATGCTAGTTCTGCACTTATGTCCTGTGCCACCGTGGTAACGGTAACCGTGCCACTGGCCGTACAGCCTAGTGGCGTGCTCACCGTGGCGGTATAGGTACCGGCTTGGTCCAAATCCACTATGGGCGAGCTGCTGCTAAAGCCCGTATCCGACGTCCATTGGTAGGTGGCGCCTTCTGTTGTTGTGCTAATATCGTAACTCACACCTTGGTCCCTGCACAATACCACATCCTGCCCTAGGTCTACCGTGAGTAAGGGTGGGTTTACCAACTCATAGGTCCGGGTTTCCGTTCCGCTCGCAAAACCACTTATCGTTACCGTGTAAAAACCTGCGGACAATCCCGTTAGATTCGCCGTGGTGGCCCCAGTGTTCCATTGATAGGTAAAACTGCCGTTGCCCTTGTTTACTTCTAAGCTGATGCTACCGTCTGTATTGCCAAAACAGCGAGGATGGTTTATGGTTGCTTCTATGATATCGGGCTGGGTTACTTCGTAAACTTCCCTTACCTCACAGCCATTGCTATCGGTAATGGTCACCGTATAGCTCCCTGCCATTATATTGGTTATGTTAGTACTATTCCCTACTATGGCCCCCGTTTGGTCTTCCCAACTAATGCCATAGTCCGGTCTGCCCCCTACCACCGTGATGCCGATACCGCCGTCCGTGCCTTGGTACGCGCTGACGTCCGTTACCGTGGCTTCACTAATTTCCAGTGGAGCAAACAGGTCTACCAAGGTAATATCCGTTAAGGTGGTAAAACAGGAGTTGCCGTCCACTACCTCCAGGCTATACGTTCCAGAGGGCGCATTAACTAGGTTGGGCGTAGTAGCTACCACATTAAAGCCTGCATCGTACCAAGCATATTCATAGTTGCCCGTGCCTCCGTTTACGCTTACCGTTGCCCCGCCGCTGGAGGCTCCGTTACACTCTATATCCGTGATGCCTTCCAAAGCAATGGTCAGTGCTTCTGGTTGGGCGATGGTCAGCTCCGCTGTCGCGCTTACCCCTGCACCGTCCCTATCCGTTACTTCTAAACGGTAGTTGCCCGCGCCGATATCAAATAAGTCGGCTTCCGTAGCTTCGGCTATCTCCGTGTAACTACCGCCCTCTTCTTGATACCATTGATAAGCGTATCCGGGGGTACCGCCAACAATAGTACTAATCAGGGATACTGTTTGTTCGCCATAACAGGACACTTCCCCGTCCGCTGTAAGGGTTGCCGCCAGTTCTCCCGGTTCGATAACCACATAGTCAAAGGTCTCAAAACAGCCATTGCTGTCCGTTATACGCACACTATAATTCCCTTGGGCCAAATCTATTGCCGTCCATCCATTGTCCGTGGTGGTAACCGCTCCTACCCCTGACCAAGCCAATTGATAGGTGTCCGCGCCGTTCAAGGTACCGCCGGTAATCTCCGTGATACGAATGGTACCATCATTTGCACCAAAAGATGATAACCCTACTACGGAAGCCGTAGCTGCTATTTGTTCCGGTTCGTCCACTTCAAAGTCTATCGCATAACTACATCCGTTTGTTGCCCTATCGGTAACAAATAAACTGTGTATCCCTACGCTAAGGTTGGTAAAGGTCAAAGTACCGCCTTTACTACTAGCATTGGCTGCGCCGTCCAAACTATATTGGTAGTCTCCCCAACCTCCGGTGAGGGTCAGGGTAAGCACGCCATCTGCTGCGCCAACACAGCTAACGGGGCTGACCGTATAGTTCCCTGCCAACTGAAACAACGAAGGGGAACCCCCTACCGTTACCGTTGCGGTTTGGTCCGCCTCCCCACGGTCGTTGCTCAACGTTAAGGTATATTCACCGGGGGCCAAATCTTGCAATACTAAGCTGTTTTGTCCCGTACCGTCAAAACTACCGGACTCAGGGCCCGTATAGGCCAATGTTACCATACCAAGACCCGTATAATTTACTTGGATGCTTCCATCCCCTGCACCAAAACAACGCTCGTCCAGAACTGCCGTGCCCACGATCCGTAGAATTGGGTCCTGTACTTCTATGTCCATGGCCATCTCGCACCCATTAACATCACTTACCATTACAGTGTATATGCCCGAGGAAAGTCCTGCTATTACTGGACTATTGCCGGCCGTGACAGGGTCAAAACCTGCAGGACCGGATACCCATGTTATGGTATAGGGTGCCGTGCCTCCTGTTATTGGGCCTAGGTCTATCTGCCCCACCATACCGCCTTCTTCCGTATTGTCTATCACCGTAGGCGTGTAGGCCAGTGCCGTAGGCGATACGATTTGGATAACACCCTCATCATAACGCTCCACACAGCTCGTATCCGTAGTACTACGTACCCATAGGTAATACGTACCTGCCGTTAATCCTGATTGGCCTGCTGCATCATAGCCCGTCCAAGTAACCGTTGTTAGATCGGGATTTACTTGAGTGCCTAAATAGTATTCCGCAGTGGCCCCCAGGTTGGTATCAAAGGTCAGGGTACTGGTATCACCAAAACAGTTTATCGCCGTGGTAGCTACGTTGCTTATCGCTATGTTTGCTCCAGAGTCTATGGTAAATTCCGCTGAGGAGATTAGGTTGGGATTACTAAAATCATTGCCTTGGTTTACCGCTTGTATGGTGTAGGTACCCGCTACAAGATTACCCACGTAGATTTCTTCTGAATTTATAGAGGAACCATTATTAACAATATCGGCGTTAGCGTCTAACACCCTATAATTATAAGGAGCTACCCCACCGCCTAAAGCAAAAAGTACGCTACCACTATCCGCTGGTTCACATACGGCAGAAATAATATCATCTGTTTCTAATCTAATTTCAGGTAAAGCTGTACTTGATATTGTAAAATCAACTGTTCTACGACAACCTAAATTATCCACTACTTCCAATACATGTAATCCCTCTGCCAAATTATTAATAGTTAGTGTATTGGAAGGTATACGAGCAGGAGAAGCACCATCTAGACCAATAGCATAAGGTGTCTCTCCTCCTGATAAGTTGATTATAACTGACCCATCAGCCTGATTTGGAGAACTCTCTGCGGTTGTTGTTAAATTAACTAATAATTCCTGTGGAGCAACAATATTTAGCGTTTCTTCTATATAACATTGACCAGTATTATCTGTAGCCACTTGAACTGTGTATTCCCCTGGAGGTACATCTGTAAATATATTGCGATTACTCCAAGTTGGGTTAAACCCTTGAATTCTATAATAATAAGTGCTTGAATTTACTTGAGGATAATATCCTCCGCCACTTGCGGATATTGTTACGGTCGACAAATCATTACTACATTGCAAATCAGTCACTGTTACTTGATCTATTACAATTGCTGAAGGTTGCTTTATGATAAAGGTTTCTGTCTTATTAGCACTCTTTACCTCTACTGGAGAAACATTATAATTTACTTCTTGATAAACGATGAAATAAGACTGCTCATTTGCTAAATTTGCTGGTGGATTCTCTAATATATTCGCGCCATCTAAAACATTTAAAACAGAACCTCTATATTCCGTTCCATCCTCATTGGAAACCAAAGGTCCTAATCCATTGGGATTGTCAGCACTTGGTTCACTAAATCGGTATTCTCCATAAGATTCCAAATCAGAATCATTTAATTCCAAATCAGAATCATATAATTTTTCATCCGCAAAATTTGAAGCGTCTCCTTGAATAACGTAGTAACGCATCTCATAGCCAGGAGTAACATCCTCTGCAAATAGCAACGTAACATCGCCATCGTTTGCTGAGTGACAACTAACATCTTCTTTTTCTAAACCACTATAATTTATAGAACATGGAACAAAATTTAATTGTAATTCATCAGAAAAAGTTGCGGTAGCATCAGATTTTCGATCATATTTTATACGCAAGAATAGGGTATTATTAATTTGTTGTTCAGCTAAAGAAGTATAATCCAGTTCAAATACCCCAGATCTTCTTTCATAACCCATATACGTACGCCAACTGCTAGCATCGCTTGGTGTATAAGTATATTGTACAGAATAACTTAAAACACAATTAGAAACTGTAATTCTAACGGGCTCACATGTTTTTAAATCATTACCAATTAAAGAAGAATTTAATGATTGAATCGAATCTAAATATACAGCATTGAAATATGTGGCTCTAATACTAGGTGCTTCTGACCAATATCTTGTTAAACCACAACTATTATTATATTGATATGTTTGCGAAACAAAACCATTTAAACCACTTGATCCTGAGGAGTATGATGTTACCGGATTCGACAAGCTCATCACATAATCCCGTTCATAAATAATAAAATCATTATTAGGATTAGGACCGCTGGCTCCAAAATTTAAACTTCCAAAATTTAAACTAACTGATGGAGCGTGCGAATCATCTGACTCATACACCCTAACCCTGTATTCTATTTTATATTTATAGTCCTGAGCAATTAATTTACAACTTAATCCAAATCCAAGTATTACGATTATTACAAAAAAGGTTTTCTTCATCATACTAGTAGATTATTTTAACGTTATAAAATGGTGTTAGCTCTCCGTTTAAACCTACACCTTGAATAGCATACCTATACCTTGTATTGACTTTTACATCTGTATCGTTTATTACTTTGATTTCAGGATTTAAAGTTCTATAAAGATTTAACGGTTGGTCATTGATTCCCTTATATAATCTAAATTCCGCAAAAATTTTATTGGTTTTAACCTTCCATTGTATTACTATAAATCTTAACTCGCGATTTGGGATAGCCGTTAATTTAGAAATTTGATTTTGCACTGAATTATTTACTCGCTTTACTAAGATTGGTTTTGCTGGCACACTTTCTAATCCGACACTGTCTATAGAAACTACCGTATAGGCATAAGTACCCTGTAAATTTTCTTCATCTGTAAAGTTTGTTGCAGTACTTGTCGTATAAATTCCTTTCCATTTCTTGTTGTTTATCGCTTTTCTAAAAACCATATGCTCTTTTACATCTGGACTACTACTTGGTACCCAAGACAAAGCCAATCCTTCCTTCGTATTCTTAAAATTTTGTATAATAGGTGCAGAAGGTGGTACAAAATCTGGTAGCTCTACCTTGTAAATTTTTGAAAATTTTGAAGTGTTGTATCTAAAATCCTCAGCTATGAGTTTATAGTATATATTTTTATTTAAACTACTAACCTCTATAGTGTCCACATAGAAATTGTTTTTAATTAAATCATTACCAACCATAGTGAACTCATCGTTTTTATCTGTATTTCTATATACTCGATAACCCGCCACATCAATTTCTGAGTTTTTCTCCCAATTTAACGTCACCAGACCAGTAGAATCAACAAAAGCATTAATATTTACAGGAGGTGAGGGAGGCGTACTATCAATGGGTTGCACCATTGTTGATAGTGATTCACTTTCTACTCCATTTTTACCAACTGCTACAACCTTAAAATAATTTATTGGTCTTATTCCTGAATAATTAATTTTTCTCTCGAATGGAGAAATATCTTCAATTACTTTTTCATATTTACCATCATTGCTATCACTTCTACTTAAATAAAATCCTTTTAATTGGTCATTCCCTTTAACGTCATAACTCCACGAAATCTCTACAGCGCTTTCATCTAAAATTCGTTTTTTATTAATTCTAGGATAATAATCTAATTGTTCTTTTCCAATCCCTTCTATGGTTCCAGAACTAGGCCCTATTTCTCCAAAAGGGGTATAACCTTTAATTCTATAACTATATTTTATTCCGTTAGAGATTGAATCTTGATAAAACAATGAGGTATTTCGGGAATTTACCGCTTGCTGTGCACTAAAAATAGGACTTGTATTTAATTGTTTAAACTTTCCTCCGTTCTCTGATCGCTCAATAGAATAGCTAGTATATATTCTTTTTAATACTTCAAAATCCCAACTTAAATCTACACTATTATCTTTAAATACAGCAGCAAGCCCAACAGGCTCTGGTAAAGGCTCAAAAAAAGGTACTCCGGCAATTACAGCAGACTTATCTATATTAATTGCATAATCATCAAAAGGAAATACCTTCACGGCATATAAATACTTTTCATTGGATTTGATACTAGAATCTTCAAATGCCCATCCAGCCAATTTTGCAGCATCCCAACTCTGCTCTGCTGCTAATAAGGCAAAAGTATGCCTTTGTTCCAACTCATCGTTCACTGCGTATATCATTGCCATGGTACTATTTCCTGGAGGCGTGGCATTAAAACTTTCACCGTATAATGCTTGTGCCAAAATAGCTGCATTCTGATTTTTAGTAGCCAAACTTTCCCAAGCTTCTAATGGGGCTGGCTTTAAAGGCTCAGATGTTAATAGAACATTAGGCTCATCTTTTAAAGCAATCCCATCACGTTCAATAGTTATCCTCTCTATAACAAAACCATATGCATTTGCTTTTTTCCATGCCATGGGAGTGTTAACTGCCCATCTTAACAATACTTTGTCTTTTAACGATCTTGCGACCAATTTTACGGCGGGTTTATCTTCTATCTTTAATTCTTGTGCATTAAAGCAAGAAATAAAAAAGATTGAGAGAAATAAGGAAAGTATAATTTTATTGATTGAGACAGACATCTTAATTATTTTTATAATTGATGCGGTAACCGTTACTGTATATGTTACCGGGTGTTCTATAAATCAATTCCGCTTTGTACTTGCCTAATGGCATAGGAGGAAAATTAACATTTAAGTACCTATATTGAAATCTTAACTCTGGATTATCTTGATATTTAGTTGCAATTTGATTTCTTAAATCATCTAAATCCGCTCTATATTGTGCAGGCAAACTATAAATAAAAGGAATCCTGTTTTTTACCCAATAAGAGTTTGGGTTGTATTCCATTATCATAAGATAATTATTACTTAACCTAAACGACCTAATTGGTGGTACCCCTTTGATACTTGAGTCTTCTTCTCTATTAAAATAAATTGTTCCGTTTAGAGGATATTCCTCATATATTAAAGGTTTTATCTGATTCTTAAAATAAGAATCATCCAATATCGCTTGTGCAAAGATGAGCGGTTTATTGTTGGTCAACCGATCTCCAAGTATTTCCATTTTATCCAAATATTCATAATCCTCAACGGCTAAACTCAAACTATGAACGCTACTTAAATTTAGATTAGATAGATTGGTTAATTCATCGGTGACAACTAAATCTTCAACCTTTTGCTTAAAGGTTTCATAACGGCTGGTCCTAAACTGATAATTGAAAATCGATTTTGGTGCACTCGCAGTAATTGCTAATGACGAAACTTTTTTATTACCAACCACAACCGTGGCAGAAGTATTTTTCGTCTCTTGCGAACCATCATTTGGATTATACCAGGTAGTATCTCCAGCTTCTTCAGGATTGTAATTTACCTCTTCTTCTGCAATAACAATATGTGTTGGTATATCAGCGCCTGGAGGAAAAACAATATAGTCTAGCTCATATTCCGATTCTAACACCATATCAGGAATATCAAATGTTATTAATTCTGTAGACGGGTCGTAATTCAAATTTGTTCTTATACCTTCACCATCTAACTTGAATTCAGCTCTCATTTCATATCCACTATCAAACAAATAATCTTGTGGAGTTATCATTTTAAGATAACCTGTTTTAAATTCTTCTGGATAAAATTGTTGTTGATTTTTAATTGGATACATATACTCAACATTCTCCAAAACGATATGATCTGGAGCTAAGTCTGTTTGAAAAGTAACTTCTTTTCTTTCTTTAACTGGATTCCCATTTTCCTTTAAAGTTTGAAATGATCCATTTATCAATTCTTCAAATGTAACTTCTACCGCTAAACGAATTTCCTTATTACCAGGTAAGGTCACATTAGGTTTAAATGTTACAACATCATTACTTTCATTCCACTCTAAGTCACCCTCAATTTCATTTCCATCAGAAGTAACCTTAAAACTGTTTAATTTTATTTTATACGTTTTAATACCACTTTCCAATTCTACCGTTACCTCTTGATCAATAACATAATTAAATACAGCCTGGGGAGCTGCAAAAACAGGTACATTATCTTCACCTTCTCTTGGCGAAACATCTGAAATAATTGGGACTCCAACCCCTTCTGAAAGATTTGTTAGCTCACACTCTTCTCCCATTTCTACTTTCAATCGCATTCTTCCTTTCACCAACCCACCTAGAATATTGTAATACATTCCTACATACCCTTGAATGTAGACTGGATTTGGAAATTGTCCCCTCAACATTGCCGCAATCCCAGCCTCTGCTATTTGAAATTTTCCTTTTATGAAGAATAAATTAACGTCGATACCGAATTCTCCATAAATATACGCATACACTTGACCCATAGAATACCAACCGTTGTTACCAACAGGGCCAGAACGACCCACACATTGAGCATCTGGGTAATAAGCATGCATAACATCAAAACCTGCTCCAGCTTCAATTGAGGCATAGAAAATCAAATACTCGAATTTTTTTCTATAAACAAAACTCAGACCGAAAGCAAATCCTCTACCTGCTTGTAATTGACTTTCTTGTCTGTTACCATTAATCATATCTCTACCAAGAATTTTTACTACCTGTGGGTGAGGGTCTAATTGACTTGGTAATTGTGTTCCAGTCATAAAATAACCTCGTACCTCTAATTCTGTAGTTTTCATATCAAATACCAAAGAAATAGGTTGTTGAGGAGTTCCTAAATAAAAATACCAATCAGTAGGGCTAGAATACATTTTTGCATACCCTGCCATGTTATCGGTCCCCCCTCCTCTTAGGCCCACCGTCTCTATATATAATTCAAATTCACCTTCAAAGGTCTTATTGACAAAATCCTTTTCAATACCAACATAAACACCAACCTTTCCTGATGTTGCCACTTCCCTTAAAGGAATAGCTTCTTTAGCTTTAGTAAGACTTGCTTGACCACCATCACCGTCTTTACCCATAGCCTCCATCACATCACTCTCAATATCTGTTATAAAACTATCAATCTCGTCTAAAGTTTGGTTCAACTTTCCAAAAGTATTTGTTTCAGAAACATAGGTTTCATCTGCCATAAAGGCGCCTTCTCCTATAAATCCAAGTCTATTTATTCCGCCATGCACATTAAATTCCATATCTAAATATGCTTTTGCAGCAAAAGTGCCTTCATTACCCGAACTTAAAAAAACACCTGCTCTAATTCCTAACCCTGTATCTATATCTGGTTCATATATGTTCTTCTGAACATTAAAAGCATCGCTAGCCCCATTCACCTTTCTCATTTTATTGGAAACACCACCTACAAAAGACTTAATCAAAAACTTACTTTGAGATTTGTCATTATTATTGTCTGTCCAAATATCAACACTCCAATACCTAAAATCCGTAGCTCCGAAAATCCCTTTTCCTAGTGCTTTAAAATTGGCTTCTTTAATCTCAGTATTTAATTCACCTTTAAACCCATTTCCATACACCGGATCATCTTTCATGATTTCTAATTTCCCTTCAACTACAATACCGCTCTTACTGTACCTCAAATCGATAGCAGAAATTTCTACCTTATCAAATTTCCATGAATTACCGTTTTCCTCCTGATTACCTAAAATTGCTAGCTTAGTGGTCGCAGCAGACCCAGATTCGTCAATATTAATAGATAAATCAAACTCTAGACCTACTTTATTATTTGGAGATATTAGCTTTAGATTATTGACCGTAGCCGGAAAATTCATTAAATTCATATTCCCTTCATATCCAAACTTCTTAGCCTGTATAGGTTGTGTACCTGGTTTTGTTTGTAGTTCTAATTCTTCAAATGCTATTCCTGCAAAATAAATAGCCCCATCATTCTCGTTGGGTACATCCATATTACCTTCAGAACTATCTTGACTAGATAAAGACATTCTTGATTCGACAGATTCTTCTGTGTCATCTATACTACCAATTACTGTCATGCTTCCAGTCAAATTTGCATAAGGATAAACGCTGCCATCTTCTATTTCTATTCCTACACTACTATTTGGAGCTAATGAAATTTCACCCATAAACACCGGAGCTTTATAGTTTTCTGTAAATCCAACCTGAAGACCATATCCATTCTGGCCGATATAACCATCATATTGCATAGGCTGTTTTAAAATAGGTACAGAAATATCGCCTCCGAGCGACCCTTCTTGAATATTATTTCCTAAAAGCGTTAAAGAAACGTTTTCAATGGTAAAAGCCCATTCTCCGGCTAAGCCATTACCAGCGGTCAATACGTTTTCTCCGAAAAACGTACCCGAAATACCTTGACTATCCAGAATTAAATTGGTAGCTCCAAAACGAACCCTGCCATTAGATGCGTTTTTATCTTCTATACCCTGAGGTAGCATAACACTTATTTCCTCTGCATAAAAACCTCTCCATAGTTTTAAATCGGCCCCACCGTATATGGCATCATACTCATTAGGTAGGCGCATTTGAGTAGAACCCCTTAAATCACTAAGATCAAGTACAACATTCTGTGTATAAAAACCCCATCCATCTAATCCAACCACTTCAAAGGGATCTAGGTCTACCTCTAAAAAAATATCGTTCCATCCTGAGGTTTGGATATTGAAAGTTGTACCTACATAACAGTCCATTTGAGACGAACTAGGTTCTGGTAACCCAACCTCGCCCATATTGGAACATTTTTGCGTACCATCTTGATTCAATGGTTTCAATAACTCCCTTGATACTCTTACTTCTCCTTTTAAGCCTATTTGTTTTAACCCATCGCAATTGAACTCTATGTAACTATCTTCTGAAAAGGCACCGTCTTTTTTAAGATCAATACTACCTTTTAAAGTTATTAACCATTGATCTCCATTTATAGGTATACCAACGTCTCCCAACAAAACCAGACGCATGTCACCTGCCAACCCACCATCGTGTGTTAAAATGATATTTTCCGCGCCAAATATCAACTCCTTTTTTTGATTATTGCTTCCTTTTTCAGGAATTTCCAACTTAGCAAATGCTTTTATAATAGCGTGTTGGGGTGTAAACTCAACTTCTGAAATTGCCAATGTTACGGTATTTCCGGTTGAGTCTCTTTTACGCATACCGATTGGTAATTTTAGAAGTTCTTTACCCGTTATTTTATCTACAAAACTACCCAGACCCTCAACTGTTTGAAATAAACGATATGCTTTTGCCATTAGCGTATCGGTTTTTGGATTTCTATTAAAATGCTCTTCTAGATATTCCTCATTAAATTCAGGTTCTTTAGTGGAATAGTCTAGGGAAAAATTGGTTAACTGGTCTTTTAAATGTTCATCTAATTCTGGAAAATCCCTAGTAACATTTTCCTCTATCAAAAGAGGTGGTTCGCTATTTTTATTTGATAATTTTGTTGAGTCTTTTCCTGGGTTAACAGGGTAAACTGTTGCATTAGCAAGGGCATAGAAAATAAATGCAAAGACGAACAATAATACTTGGCGTAGTTGGTTGGTCATATATTTAGTTGTTTAGCCTGAAACAGAAAATAAAAACCGAAAAATTTGAAAAAAATTCGGGAACTTTTACAGTTGATGCTATAAATATAAACGTTTCCTTAACATTTATAGAAAGTTTTCGATGAATTGATATCGGCAATAACCTTTTTGCATAAGTATTAAAGATATAGTATACAGAAAGCCACTTAATTTCTGACTTATATTTTAATCAATTTTCTTAGGTATTTTCCACAGGGGTTCTTTTTGAATACAACATAAGTGTTTCTTTACCTAGAATTGGATTGAAATTAATCTGTACGGCGCTAGTTTGCAACTAGTGGCCCCACAAGATTGGATAGCGAACAATTATTATAGAAACCCAACTTCATCTATTTAAATTTATTTCTTTTTGAAAGTGCTACGTAATTAAAAGTATTACAAACCAAAAACGCTGCTATTTGTATTGAAATGACGTCATACATTTCTTTAAAACAAGATGCTCGAATAAGTTCAGCATGACGAATAAAGACAATTATTTCTACTTTATACTTTCTACTTCTTAGTAGATTTCTCAGAAATAGCTACGTTATTCCTATCGAAATGACGCCATATATTTGTTTAATACAAGATGCTGAAACAAGTTCAGTATGACCAATATAGACGGCACTTTGTACTTTCTACTTAGTACTTTCTAATCCATTTTACCAGAAGTTATAGTAGTGCCACAAATAATAAAGACCATTTGAGATTATTTACCGCAGCAGCACAGCTACTGCGGAGCGGGGGTAGAAGAGGATTGACTTTTAAAATACTCTTCAATTTTCCTCACATCATTAAGGACATAGTCATTTCCTTCAAAAAACAGCTTTATTCTTTTCAATAGCAAATTGGTATCTTCTCTTTTCAAAAGGTATGATACCACAACACCGCTCAAAACCTCCCTTTTACCATAGCCTTTTTTAAGCTCTTTCTGCTTTTCATCTATCTTTATTGATGCATCGTCTACTTTTAATACCCTATCATTGATGTACTCGTGTATTCCTTCCAAAGAACTTAGTTTTTCAATAAAAGGTAGGCCAATTAATTCCATGAATTGAATATGATCAGATGCAATAGGTTCAATATCTGTATTAATTTCTACTCGATAGTAATAGGATTTCCCGTCTGCTCCGTGATCGTTTACAAAAGGAGATTCAAAATCTTTAAATCCAAACTCATTTGCAAAGTCCAAATCTAACACCCTAATTATGGTATTGTTTTTCAAAGACTTTGGGAAAATGATTGATAACACGTTTGATATTTCTTTGTTTTCAAGGGTGATACTCGGTCTAAAGACAAGTGAGCCTACACCCTTACTCGTTTCTCCCCAGAAAATCGAAAAGTCATTTTTTAAAAACTTTGAAAGACCTTTTTTGAGCTTAAATCCTCTATTGATATAGAAACTTGAAATAGCGCCTAAGACCTTTTCATTTATCTCTTGACTTAGCTTTTTATCCAAAATTTTAATTTTTAATTGTTACCACTGACTTAACAGTAGTCTGCCCGGCATCCGCTCCGCAGTAGCTGTGCTGCTGCGGCAGAAAACATAAAAGTAAGTAATCAGAGGTAATATAAAACAAAACAGCTTAGTTACTTCGTAACCCCCGCTGGCGCTAGTTTGTAACTAGTGCCCACAGGAGTGATAAGAGAATAATTATTCCAAAAATCCAACATCATCTATTTCTAACACGGTATGGTCATTAGCAAAGTTTCTAGCACTACTATATTTCCAATCTTCTGGATGTAATACAAAGCCAGCTTCTACTGGGTTACCGTGAATATAATCTATTTTTTGTTTTAGAACGCTTCGCTTGCTCTAGTTTGCAACTGGTGGCCCCACAAGATTGGATAGCGAACAATTATTATAGAAACCCAACTTCATCTATTTAAATTTATTTCTTTTTGAAAGTGCTACGTAATTAAAAGTATTACAAACAAAAACCCCTAACCTTTCGGTTAGGGGTTTTTATATAATATAAAACTAGTTGGTTTAGTTAAATATATATCTAACTCCAAACTGTGCTTGCCATCTGGAAATTAAGCTACTATCAAAATTAAACGTTTCCGTAAGGTTTTGATCAAAAGTATAAGTTGGATTGTTGTTATCGTCTACAGAAACACCCAATACCTGTTGGTTGTTTGGTATCTGAACCACACCCCAATCTGAACTAATTAAATTTCCTATGTTCAACACATCTAAACTCAATTGGATAGTATTTTTTTCTGCTATTTTTATGTCTTGTAGAATTTTTAAATCCCACTTTCCTCGCCACGGGGCCATAGCTCCGTAACGCTCTGCATACGTACCACGATTATCACTTAAATAATCATCTTGTTGTATAAATGCCTCAAAAGCTTCCGCTTGCCCCGGACCGCTAAAGTTCATCTGGTTTACTTCTGAAGCAGTTGGTATGTACAATAAATCGTTTATTCCTGATCCGTCTCCATTAATGTCGCCTCCATATATGTAATTATATCTACCGCCTTTAGCATATTCAAAGAATGTGGAGATAGTTGTTCCCGTTTTAAACACCTTAGAAATAACACCAATAAAACGGTGGGTATCCCCATACCTAGAATAGGACAATACATCATCGTTAACATTGCCAGAAATTGCATTGGCTACAAAAGCGTCACTAGTTATTTCTGCTTCAATGGAATTTACATCTTTGCTATTTAAATAACTATAAGAAACCATAGTATACAAACCGTTGGTGAAGTTTTTCTGAGCCTTTAAAGAAGCATTCCAGATACGACCTTTATCAGAATTAGAGAATACAAAAGGACCTGCACCCAAACCTTGATTATTAAGTTGGTTTTCCGAAGTGTAAATAGGCCTGTTATCTACTCCATTTAAGGTAGCGGTAGGATTAGTAAGACCCCAATGCTGTACATGTGGACCATTAATATCTTTAGTGTAAGACACATCTGCAGTTAAGGTTAAACCATTATCAAACGCCTTATCTACACCAATATTTGTTCTCCATACTTGTGGAAATTGGTAATCTGGGTCTACCGCTTGTAAGAAGAATAAGTCTGGGTTAGCAATTTGGTTACCTAACCAAACAAAAGGAAAACGACCCGTAAAAATACCAGAACCACCTCTTAATTGTAAAGACTGGTCACCGTTAACATCATAATTAAACCCTAATCTTGGAGACAATAACCATTTATTGGTTGGCATTAAGGTGTTATCTATAGTTACCGTCTCTTGGGTATTTGGATTAAACCATGGATAATCTGGCACTACAAAACCTCTGTCTATAACATCTTGTGCTTTCTCTGCAGAATCAAAAAACAATGGCTTATCAAAACGAATACCATATGTTAGCTTAAAGTTCTCCGTAGCATTCCACTCGTCTTGTAAATAAAATGCCATTTGACCTACATTGGTCTCTGCCAATCCCCAACCACCAGGTACACCTTCACCTAGGGCATTACTAGAATTGTTTCTTGCAATTGCAGCGTCAAAAGCTTCTTGGTAAAATGAAACCAAACTTGCTTCATTGGCTGGGTCTCTAAAATCTGCTATAGAACCTGTAGGGAAAAAGGTACCTTGGGCACCATATGCACCTAGGTTAAAAGAGTTATCAAACTGAAATTTCTCAAAAGAAAAACCAACGGTAAAAGTATGGTCTCCCTTAAAAAAGTTTAGATTATTAGTTAGTTGAAATACCTTTTGATCCAACCTATTGTTTATTGAAAAAGGCTCATGACCAGCAATTATATAATTTGAACTGCCACTTTCGTCTAACAACGTTATAGCCGGAGCAGGAGTAGAAAGTGGATTTCTATAATCGTCAAAATGCGTATAACCTACCTGTAACTTGTTAATGGCCTCATTAGACAAGGTAGAGTTTAATTCTACTTGTACCGAACGAATTTCATTGTTTATTTCATAACCCGCATTTTCAAACTGAAGTGTAGCTAAACTTGGACCTCTAAAGCCTAATGCCGTTGGGTGTGCCGGTTTTTCCTTGGATGCGTTTAAAAAGTTATAGATTACCGCTAAGCGGTTGTTCTCATTTATATTCCAATCTAATTTAAAAATACCCTTGGTAGATTCTTGATCATAATTAAAACCTTGGTACCTACCTGGATTGTAAAATTGCCCGTCTCCAATAGAAACTTGGCGCAGAATGTTATCTACCAAAGCAAAATCAGAAGCTAGTACCCTTGATTCGTTTATGGCTCCCGTACCGGTGTTAGGCACAAATCCTGAACCTAAATCCGTTCTATCGTCTTTCTCAATATTTACAAAGAAGAACAATTTATTTTTTACAATAGGTCCTCCAATACTTACACCATACTGGGTTTGGCTCAAATCTGCTTTAAATACATCGTCCCCTTTTATCTTACCACCGGTCATGTCTTCATTTCTATAGAAACCATATACAGAGGCATATAATTCATTGGTACCACTTTTGGTTACCGCGTTTACAGAAGCACCTGTAAAACCAGATTGGGTAACATCATAAGGAGCGGTTGTTACCTGTATTTGATCAATAGCATCTATAGAAATAGGGTTTGATCCGGTTTGGCCACCTGGCTGGGCAGCATCTAACCCAAAGGGGTTATTAAAAATTGCACCATCCAAAGAGAAGTTATTGAACTGATCGTTACGACCACCAAATGAACCATTACTAGCGGTTGGCTCTAATCTTGTAAAATCGTTAGTTGACCTAGAAATAGTTGGTAAGCGCTGGAGTTCTCGTCTACCTACATTGGTTTCCGAACCTGTACGGTCGCTACCAAATGTACCTGATTGATCGGACACAACAACTACCTCTTCTAATTGCTGGCTATCCTCTGCTAATTGTACATCTAGATTAAATGTTTTACCTAAAGAAAGGAATACATCATTTCTAGATTGAGATTTAAAGCCAATGTAAGAAAAAGTAACCTCGTAAGGGCCACCTACACGTAAATTCAATAAATTGAATCTACCCTCTTCATTGGTAATGGCACCATAAGTGGTACCCGTTGGCGTATGTACTGCAATTACATTAGCACCTAGCAAAGGTGCGTCTAAATCATCAGTAACAGTACCCCTGATGTTAGATGTGGTTACTTGGGAAATTGCAGACACAAAGGTTAGCAAAAATAATACTCCCGTGAGTAAGGCTTTTTTCATCTTGTTTTTGTTAAGTAAAGTTTAATTTTTTGCGAATATAGTGCAAAAAAAAAGAGCTATGCACGCATAGCTCTTTTAACTTATTAACTTAAGATGTTGATTTATTTTGCCTCTGCTACAACTTCAAAAGGAAAATCAACCACCACTTCTCTGTGTAATCTTATTACCGCATTGTAAGGACCGGTTCTTTTAACGGCACCACCTTGGATATTGATGAATTTTTTATCAATACTATGTCCTTGTTTAGACAATGCGTCTGCTAAGTCTATATTGGTAACGGATCCAAATAATTTGTCTCCTGCTCCTACTTTAGCAGCTATCTTCACTTCTAGCTCTTTAAGGCTATCTGCTACTTTTTGTGCTTCGTCTATAACTTTTTTCTCTTTATGTGCTCTTTGTCTTAGATTTTCTTCTAAAACTTTAATAGCAGAAGGAGTAGCTAAAGTTGCCATTCCTTGTGGGATCAAAAAGTTTCTACCGTAACCTGGCTTAACAGTTACCACATCATCCTTGAAGCCTAAATCTTGTACGTCTTGTTTTAATATCAATTCCATGCTTCAAATTTTTATTTTAACATATCGCCTACATATGGCATCAATGCCAAATGACGTGCTCTCTTTACAGCCTGAGCCACTTTTCTTTGGTATTTTAAGGAAGTACCGGTAAGTCTTCTAGGCAATAATTTACCTTGCTCATTTACCAACTTCATTAAAAAATCAGCATCTTTATAATCTATATACTTGATACCTGATTTTTTGAAACGACAGTATTTTTTTTGCTTACTGGTCTCAATATTCAACGGAGTCAAATACCTGATTTCTCCGTCTTTCTTTGATTTTGCTTGTTGTTCTATTGATGACATGGTCTTAAGCGCTTGTTTTTAGTTTTGTTCTTCTTTTCTCTGCCCAAGCAATTGCATGCTTGTCTAACCTTACGGTTAAGAAACGCATAACGCGCTCATCTCTTCTAAACTCCAACTCAAAAGGCTCAATAGCTTCTCCTGGAGCAGTAAACTCAAACAAATGGTAAAAACCACTTTTCTTGTGTTGAATTGGGTAAGCCAATTTTTTAAGGCCCCAATTTTCTTTAGCGACCATTTTGGCCCCATTTTTGATTAAGAAATCTTCGAATTTCTTAACTGTTTCCTCTATCTGTGTTTCAGACAGAACGGGATTCAAAATGAAAACAGTTTCGTAATGATTCATAAATATGTTTTTAAGGAGCGCAAAAGTAATCATTCTTAATCCTTTACACAAGAAAAAAAGAAAAACATCGTTTTACCATTAAATAAGTTATCAACAATAAAAAACCAATATTAAACCTACATCGTGCTTAATACGAATTACACAACAGAATATGCCATGTTTACATCTTTTGTTGCACTTTATCGAGTGGATATTGTAATTTGCCGATGATTTAAACCCCACAAATCACTCCATTTATGAAACTTAGATGTATAATCGTAGATGACTCCTCCATGCAGCGGATGGCCGTGGCCAAGTTGGTTAACAACCATCCCCACCTAGCATTGGTAGCAGAGTACAGCAACGCAATCGAAGCCAAGAACGGCTTAAAAAATCATGAGGTAGACCTTATTTTCCTTGATGTAGAAATGCCTATTATCAGCGGATTTGACCTATTGGAAGCTTTGGAAAACCCACCTCAGGTAATTTTAATAACCGGTAAACCAGATTATGCGCTAAAAGCGTTTGATTATGATGTAACCGATTATTTGCACAAACCTATTACGTTAGCACGTTTTGAAGCTTCTGTTAAAAGAGCTGTTACCAAATACGAGCAACTTAACCGTACAGAAGAAGATGAGGAGCACATCTTTGTGAAAAGTAATCTTAAAAAACGTAAGGTTATATTAAATGATATAAAATGGATTGAAGCTTTGGGCGACTATATTAAATTAGTTACCGATGAAGCCAATATTGTAATTTTATCTACGATGAAATCTTTTGAAAAGCAATTACCTGCTGATAAATTCTTAAGAATTCATAAATCCTACATCGTGAATTTGGAGAAGATTGAAAAGTTCAACAGTAAAAATGTTGAAGTGGGGGGAAGACAAATTCCATTAAGTAGAAACAAAAAAACCGAACTAGCAGAAGCGTTAGCTAATGTGTAAGCCTTAAATGTGGTCTACATTGTAAACCACTTTAACGCTTCTATACCTACTAATAGCATCAAAAGATTGTTGTATTCTTTTGATGCTTTTTTTTGTGACCTGTACAGCTCCTTTCTTTGGGAATTTTACGATAATATTCTTTAAATATTCATTGCGTATCCTAGCAACTGCAGGATATTCTGGTCCCAAAACCTGACCTGCTATGCTGTTTCTTAAGGAACCGGCAAACCATTCTGCAGCTTCGTTTAACTTATTATAATCCCTGTCTTTTAGTGTAATTTTTAAAATACGTATTGCAGGCGGGTATTTAAACTGTTCTCTCTCATATACCTGTTCCGCAAACATTTTTTCATAATCATACGTAGATACTTGCTGCAATATTTGATGGTATGGATTGTAGGTTTGTATGAGCACGTTACCTCTCTTATGGGTACGCCCTGCCCTACCCGCTACTTGTACCATTAATTGAAAACTTTTTTCATGCGCCCTATAATCTGGGAAATTTAAAAGGGTGTCCGCGTTCATAATTCCTACCAAGCCTACATTCCTAAAATCTAGGCCTTTGGTAATCATTTGCGTACCCACCAGAATATCAATTTCCTTGTTTTCAAACGCGGCAATCAATTTAGCGTATCCGTGCTTACCCCTAGTGGTGTCCAAGTCCATCCTAGCAATATTATGGCTCGGGAAAATCGCTTTTAGCTCTTGTTCTATTTGTTCGGTTCCAAAACCTTTGGTATCCAACGTAGTATTTCCACATGCCTCACATGTTTTGGGCTGTAAAACATAGTAACCACAGTAATGACAACGCATTTGGCCCCTACGTTGATGGTACGTAAGGCTTACGTCGCAATTTGGGCATTGCATGGAATGCCCACAGGTTGTACATTCTACAATTGGTGCAAAACCTCTTCTGTTTTGAAAAAGAATAATTTGTTCTTTTTCTTCCAAGGCAGCTGTCATTTCTTTTATTAAGCGCTCAGAAAAATGACCGTTCATCCTTTTTTTACGAGTAGCCTCTTTTATATCTACTAATTCTATGGATGGCATTAAAACATTACCATACCTGCGTTCAATTTTAGCAAGACCATACTTTCCCTTAATAGCATTAAAATAACTTTCTAAACTTGGTGTTGCACTACCCAATAAGCAATCTGCTTTATGCAATTGGGCCAAAACAATACCTGCGTCTCTTGCATGGTACCGTGGAGCAGGATCAAATTGTTTAAATGAGGTTTCGTGCTCCTCATCTATAACCAATAGACCAAGGTTGGAAAAAGGAAGATACAGCGCGGAACGTGCACCTATAACAACTTGCGCGGCATCTTTTTGGTTTAGAACGTTATTCCATACCTCTACCCTTTCATTACTGTTATATTTTGAATGGTAAACAGCAACTTTGTTGCCAAAATATTTTTTTAACCTATTGATCAATTGTGTTGTAAGTGCTATTTCTGGCAATAAATACAGTACCTGCTGCCCATTTGCTATAGCCTTAGCTATTAATTTTAAGTAAACCTCTGTTTTTCCTGAAGCGGTTACCCCGTACAGCAAACATATCTTTTGTTTACTAAAGATGTCAACTATAGTATTTAGGGCATTTTGCTGTAAATCGTTCAAGGCAACGGTGGCAATATCTTTCTCCTTATCACCAAAAGAAACCCGATCCTCCTCTAGATGATAGAAATCGAATATACCTTTATCTACAAGTGCGCGTATGACTGCTTTAGAAACATTACCCTCTTTTTCTAGCTGATTTTCTTTGATAGGCTTCTTTGTATTACTAGACAACTGAAAATAGCTAAGAATTGCCTGGCTCTGTTTTGGCGCACGGGATAATTGAGCCAGTACGGCTTCTAATTTTTCTTCTGCCTCGTAGGCCGCATTAAGTTTTACGTATTTACTGGTTTTAGGTGTGTATTTTTCTTTGATTTCTTCCTTTAAGGAAATTATATTTTTGGCGACCAAGCGCTGTATTACCGGCAACACTGTTTTCTTACCTAGGAGTGCAACTAAATCCTTAATCTGTAAAGAAGATTGATTGGATAATGCTTCTACCACCAAAAATTCATCGTCATCTAAAAGGGCCTCTTCCAAGTTTTCTATTTGTTTTGGAAGAATAAGTGTTTCGCTTTCCAACAACAACCCACTGGGCAAACCACTACGTACCACCTCTCCTAAGGTACACATGTAATAGGACGAAATCCACTCCCAATGTTGCAATTGTTGTGGTGTTACAACAGGAGCTTCATCCAGAATAGCTTCAATATCTTTTGCTTCATAAGCAGTTGGCTTGTTATTATGTACCGCATAAGCCAAGGCAGTGTATATTTTAGTTTTACCAAACGGAACCGCAACACGCATTCCCTTTTTTAGAAATTCGGCCTCAGCTTCCGTAATGCAGTAGGTAAATAGGCGTTCTACCGGAATTGGCAGAATCACATCCAAGAAAAATCGCATCGTAATTTTTTAATCTTCTACACGCTCCCAGGTCTGCGTTCTATGCAAAAACGCTAAGTAACCCCTAACTTTTAACTTAGATTTATCGTCAGGGTCTAACCAAATCTTGCCTCTAAAAGTCATTCCCTGCTCTGGATCAAATAATCGTTTGCCTTTATAAACCCCTTCATCATCTGCCTCAAAATGGGTTATAATTTCCATACCCAAAATAGGTTTATCTTTTAAATCGCCATCACACTTTTCGCAAACAGCACCTTGTTTATCTTTCTGTAAAACCTTTACAATTTTACCGTAAAGCGCATCGCCCTTCTTATACAATTCTATAATTGCTTTAGAGTTGCCATTGCGGTCATCTATTGTTTTCCATTTACCAACAATCTGCCCATGTGTAAGTAGTGGCAACACCACAACTATTAATAGTCCTATATTTTTAAACATTTTCTTTAGCTCTGTTTACATTTTTTCTTAGTGAGTTTAGCGTAGCATTAAGTTCAAAACCCAACAATAAAATATTAGCGTTTAACCAAATAAAGACCATTAAAATCAAAAGTCCCCCTAATGCTCCATACAATTCATTATAGCGAGCAAATTTCTCTACATAAAACCCAAAAAGGTAGGAGGTTAAGATAAACAAAATAGTGGTTACCAAGGCTCCAACGGAAAAAAAACGGGCATGTCTGCCCTCTACCGTTCCAAAATAGTATAAAATAGCTGTAAATAGATAAGTGAGAACCAAAAAGAAAAATACTTTTCCTAATTGCACACCAAAGGCGTCTCCAGCTTCTACATTGTAACCAAAGCGCCTTCCAAAATATTCACTTGTATATTCTATGATATAAAATTCAAAATATACAAAAGCTACAGCCCCGATAATCAATAATATGGATAATATTATCCCAACCATTAAAGCATATGCATATTGCCTAAAAAAGTTTCGGGTTAACTCTACATGATACGAATTTTCAAAACCACTAAAAATACTATTTACCCCGTTGGCAACTAAAAAGATGCTTAAAAGAAATGCGGAGGAAAGTAACCCTCCTCGTTTCTGGTCTTTTATTTGTTGGTAAATCTCACTAAAATAATCGCCCGTAGCGGTCGGTAAAAAAGATTCTAGGAATAATAAAAATTGCGTGTCAAAATTCTCATTTCCTACACTTACGTACGGAATTAAAAAAGGGACCAAGGTTACCAAAAAGATAAGTAACGGAAATAATGCCATAAACAAGCTAAAGGCAATGGAACCGGCCCTACTACTTAATGCGCCTTTTGCCACCCCTACAATATAAATTTCTGCTAAGTCATAGATAGAAAGTCCTTCAAAACCAGGCAATCTAATTTGCTTTAAGGCTTTGACACCCCAATTTACAATTGGGATTTTTTCTAACTCTTCTTCTATTTCTTTAGACATTTAAACAGCCTTTAAGCTCAAATCCATATTGTAAACAGAATGCGTTAAGGCGCCAGAAGAAATATAATTAACACCACATTCTGCATATTTTCTTATGGTATCTTCATTTATACCCCCAGAAGACTCTGTAAGGCATTTATCTCCAATAAGTGCTACGGCCTTTCTGGTATCTGCATAATTAAAATTATCTAACAGAATTCTGTAGACGCCAGGTGTTTTCAAAATAGTTTGCACTTCTTCTAAATCTCTGGCCTCTACTATAATTTTAAGGTTTCTATTTGTTTGCTCTAAATAAGACAGTGTTTTTTCAATGGCCTGGGTAATGCCACCAGCAAAATCTATATGATTGTCTTTTAACATAATCATATCATACAAAGCAAATCTATGATTTTCACCCCCACCAATTTTAACGGCCCATTTTTCTAAAGCCCTTATACCCGGGGTGGTTTTTCTAGTATCCAATATTTTGGTTTCAGTACCTTTTAAAAGGTCTACGAAAAATGCTGTCTTAGTGGCAATGGCACTCATACGCTGCATGGCGTTTAAGACCAAACGCTCTGCTTTTAAAATATTTTGAGAACTACCACTTACATAGAAAGCAACATCTCCAAACTTTACTTGTGTACCATCTTCTATTAGGGTCTCTACTTCTAAGTTTGGATCTACATAATTAAACACCATTTTAGCAAATGATACGCCCGCTAAAACACCATTGTCCTTTACCAATAACTTAGCCTTACCGGTTGCCGTATCTGGTATACAAGCCAATGAACTATGGTCTCCATCTCCTACATCTTCTCTTATGGCATTACTTATTATATACTCTAACTCTTTTTTAAATTGTTCTTCTGAGATCATGTAAAGGCTTTTGGCTAATTTAAGAAAATTGGCAACCAAAAAAAGTGCTCAGCTACAAATGGTACTTTTGGAAATAATTATATTGTAAAGATGAAAATACAATTACTAGCAATTGGAAAAACCGACAAGAAGGAATTAAACAGCCTTATAGAACACTATACCAATAGATTAAAGCATTATGTGCCTTTTGAATTAATTGTAATACCCGACATAAAAAATGTAAAAAACCTTTCTGAATCTGAACAAAAAAAGAAAGAAGGAGAATTGATTTTGGCCAAACTACAACCTGCAGACCACCTTTGTTTATTAGATGAAAATGGAAAACAGTTTTCTTCGGTTGGGTTTTCAGAGGTACTGCAAAAACGAATGAATAGCGGAATTAAAAACCTAATTTTTGTTATTGGAGGACCTTACGGTTTTAGCCAACCACTCTATGAACGTGCCAATAGTAAGGTTAGTTTATCAAAAATGACCTTTTCTCACCAAATGGTACGCCTTTTTATTACTGAACAAATTTACCGCGCATTTACGATTCTACGGAACGAGCCCTATCATCATCATTAACCTTGTTAGAACTGTTTAAAAGTGCCATAATTTTAGATCCAATAGAAGTGTCGGTATTTTTCGGATTTTTTGTAGCAAAGGCCACGGCCATATTCTCAGAGACCTTATTTAATTCTTCTAGCTCCTCACCAATAAAATGCATGATTTCTTGTCTACGTTCTACGTTCTTTTCTACCTTTAATACAAACTTTAAATCGTTAATATTGCGCATGTGCGAGCTAAAAGCATGTGTATGATGCCAAGCAAGTTTGGTTAATTTTTGTTTGTGGTCCGTAAGCTTTGAAATAATTGGATTCACCACAAAAAATATTTCAAAAAGCAAGATTAAAATGGAAAAGATGGCAAGTTCTAACTCCAATATTTTTAAGGATTGAAATTCTTGTTCCGATTGAATTTGAAATTGCAAGGTAATTTCATCCATGATTTGAACAAAACGATTAACCCGAAACTTAACGTCTGTTTCTGTTAATATTGAAATACCTTCCCTATTAAAAAACTTCGATTTTAGCCATATAAAGTTTGGATGTAAACGCTCAAAACTTGCCTCAATATCTGAATTATCAAGTTGAGGTATATTCAAATTAGGACTTCCACCTTGTAGTAACTTAATAGAAGATTCTATCTTATTGAGCAAATACGTAATTTCACCATAGTTACACTTATTTAAACGACAGGTATAGTATTCTGCCAATAATTTTTGCCCTAACATTCTTTGTTTACCAGAAAGGTTTACCACCTTGGCCCTACCTTGTTCTTTTTTAAAAGCGTACTGGGTAATGGATTGATTTACCACGGTAATAAGTAGTATAGTTATAACCAATAGGTAATATGCTCTAAAACTTTGGTTCCAAGGTTTTTTCATAAAAAAAGCTTAATCATGAGATATTTCTTACAAATTAAGCTTTGAATCTTGTTTAAAAAGAATAATTGTTGCGAACCTTTAAAAAGTAGCCACCAATTTTAAATTACCTGTGGTAGCCCATTTTTTTAATACAGCACCCTAAACTTTAGTGTATGGTTAATTGCCTTTAGTTCTTGGATTACTTCTTTGTTATAGTCTTTATCCAAATCGGTAATTACATAACCAACTTCTGGATCGGTTGATAAGTATTGACCAGAAATATTCATCTCATATTTGGCTAAAATTTCATTGATTTTTGCCATAACACCAGGAACATTTTTATGGGTATGTAAAAAACGATGTGAATTTTGCTGTTTTGGTAATCTTATATTTGGAAAATTAACCGCATCTACGGTAGTACCAGAATTAATGTATTCCATAATCTTGTTGGGCACAAACTCAGCAATATCTTTCTGGGCTTCTTCTGTACTTCCGCCAATGTGTGGGGTTAAAATAACGTTTTCCAATCCGGCCAATTCTGTATAGAACTCGCCGTTACTTCTAGGCTCTTCTGGATAAACATCTACTGCTGCACCACCAATTTTACCGCTTTTAAGCGCTGTTGCCAAGGCAGAAATATCTACCACAAAACCTCTAGAAAGGTTAATTAGCATAGCGCCATCTCGCATTAGACTAATTTCTTTTTCTCCAATAAAATTTTCATTGTCCTTATTGTCATCTATATGCAAGGTAACCACGTCAGATAGCCCCAAAAGTTCTTCAAGAGAATTGCATTTTACGGCATTACCCAAGGCTAATTGATCAGAAACATCATAGTAATACACATGCATGCCTATAGCCTCTGCTAGTACGGAAAGTTGTTTGCCAATATTACCGTAACCCACTATACCCAAGTTTTTACCCCTAACTTCTTGAGAGTTCAGGGCGGTTTTAAACCATTTACCCTGGTGTATTTCTGTACTTCTAGCAAAAATACTTCGTTTAAGCATTATTATTTGTCCTATAGCCAATTCTACCACAGAACGTGTGTTGCTATAAGGTGCATTAAACACTACCACACCCTTTTTCTTAGCTGCGTCCAAATCTATTTGTGTAGTTCCAATACAAAAAGCGCCCACCACCATTAAACGGTCTGCCGCATCCAAAACTTTCTGGGTAACCTGGGTTTTAGAACGTATTCCCAAAACATGTACGCCTTTGATGCGTTCTATTAATTCTTCTTCTGGTAAAGCATTTTTGATTAATTCTACAGAGAATCCTTCTTCAGATAAACGTTCTAGCGCATCTGAATGTACGTTCTCTAATAATAATATTTTAATCCTGTTCTTTGGGTAAGAAACTTTTCTTGGTAAATCGTTCACAAATAAAAATTCGTTTAGGTTAGGTGTTACATAATCGGCATTACTAGCCGCTTTTTCTCTATGTACATTTTCCGTATAGGCAAAAAATTTATCGGCTATGCCAGCTTCTCGCATTACATAGTCGCTATATCCATCTCCTATTACCTGTACTTCGCCCTCTAGATTTAAGTCTTTAAGGCATTGTATCTTTCCGTTGTGGGAAGACAAAACATTGTCTTCATCAAAGCCAACTATATTACCATCCGCATCAAACTTAAAGGTATTGGCATACACACGTTCAGAAGGAATATTCAAATCGGCCACTATAGGGTCTATAAACTCCTTAAATCCGCAAGAAATAACATAAATGTCATCTGAATGGTCATGAAAAAACGAGATATTCTCTTCAATAGATTTAGATAACTTTTTTCTAAGTTCTGCTATCAAAGGCTCCAAATCTGCCTTATTGGCCTTTAACAATTTTATACGGCGCTCCAGTGACTCGGTAAACGAAATATCTCCATCAATACCTAAATTGGTAATCTTCTGAATTTCTTCCAAAACCGCTTCTTTATCAGAACGGTCTTTAAGGGTCATTTCTGCCAAGACATCCAATGCCTCTACCCTAGTAAGGGTACTATCAAAATCAAATACGTATTTTCTTCCTGTTGCTATCATGATAGATTGTCAAAATAGAACTGTAAAATTATAGATTTTAAATGGCCAATCTATCTAAATCCCGATAAATCGAAGTTTCTTATCTACTTATTAACAATTTGATTGTAAAATGTGCTTTGCGTTACGTATAAATTAGCACGAAAGCGTTTTCTCTCGATTAAATCTATAATTAAAACCACCTTCTAACCGCTTTTAGATAAAGCTTATATTCTTGTCCAAATTTTTCAACCAAAATAGCTTCTTCCGGCACTATTTGTATTTTGTTCATTACCATAACAAAAGCAGCAGCCAATAAGGTATTAAAAGCATTACCTAAAAATAAACCTAGTGCCAATAGCAAAAGTAACATGGCCAAATACATGGGGTTTCTAGAAAAACCATAAATACCATTGGTTACCAAATATGTGGTATTACTCGGTTTTAACGGGTCAACCGTGGTTTTGTTAATTTTAAACAGGATAAGGGACCATAAGGTTATTACAACGGCCAAGCCAGATAAAAAATACATTAGAATTGCCCTGCCGGTAAATTCAAATTGTCCAAAAGGTAAATACCTTGCCAACAAGTACATGGCCATGGCAAAAAAACTAAATACTAAAACAGGTACAACTTTGAATTTCATTGGTTGGAATAGTTATTTTTACGGTTCTAAATTACAACTATGCAATTGGTTTTTGCCACACACAATAAAAATAAATTTAAGGAAGTAGAGGCCCTAATGCCCAATTCTATTGATTTGTTGTCTTTAGATATGATAGGGTGTTCTGAGGATATAAAAGAAACCGGGAACACACTTGAAGAAAACGCTAAGCTAAAATCAGATTATATTTTTAAAAAGTATAAGTTTCCCTGTTTTGCTGATGACACCGGACTTTTGGTACCTGCATTAAATAATGAGCCGGGAGTATATTCCGCTCGCTATGCCGGCCCACAAAAAAATGCAGAGGACAATATGGCCAAATTGCTTAAAAATCTTGATGGTAAAGAAAATCGTTCTGCATATTTTAAAACCATAATTTCCTTACAACTACCTATAAAGCATCATTTTTTTGAGGGGAGCGTAGCTGGTGTAATCACCAAGGAAAAAAGTGGAGATAAAGGTTTTGGTTACGACCCAATTTTTAGGCCAGATGGCTATTTAAAAACCTTTGCAGAGTTGCCGCTCAGCATAAAAAATGAAATTGGACACCGAGGCAAGGCCATACAAAGCCTCATAACTTTTTTGCAACAACTATAGCTTTTCGTATTAAATGTTTGCATGTTAAAATTTAAGCGTACCTTTGCCGCTTAATTTACGCCGATGGCCCTTCAAAAAATATAGGGCAAGGGTGTTGCAAAGGGCTTATTTGGTTATAGGTAAAACGCTCAAGCAACACACGTATTTGCGATTACTTATAACATATTTATGTCTAAATTTGAAAATTTAGGACTTAATGAGTCCTTATTGTCTGCTATTACAGACATGGGTTTTGAAACCCCTTCTGAAGTTCAAGAAAAAGCCATCCCAATTTTATTGGAAGACGAGACCGACTTGGTTGCCCTTGCGCAAACAGGGACCGGTAAAACCGCTGCTTTTGGTTTTCCGCTTATTCAAAAAATTGATGTTGCCAGTAGAACTACCCAGGCCCTTATATTATCGCCTACAAGGGAACTTTGTTTACAAATAGCAAAAGAAATGGAGGCCTATTCCAAATATGAAAAAGGTCTAAACATAGTTGCTATTTATGGTGGTGCCAGCATTAGCGATCAAGCAAGACAAATAAAGAGGGGCGCACAGATTGTTGTGGCCACCCCAGGTAGAATGAAGGATATGATTGGTCGTGGTATGGTAGACATTACCAAAATAGACTATTGTGTTCTGGATGAAGCCGATGAGATGTTGAACATGGGTTTCTATGAAGATATAAAAGACATCTTATCTAACACACCAAAAGAGAAATCTACTTGGTTGTTTTCTGCAACCATGCCAAAAGAAGTAGCAACCATTGCCAAAAAATTTATGCACCAACCCAAAGAAATTACGGTTGGTTCTAAAAATAGTGGTGCCAATACCGTACAGCACGAATATTATGTTGTTGGTGGTAGAGACCGTTATGCTGCGTTAAAGCGATTGGCAGATGCCAATCCAGGTATCTTTTCGGTAATCTTTTGTAGAACAAAGAGAGATACCCAGAAAATTGCTGAAAAACTTATTGAAGATGGCTATAACGCAGGTGCGCTACACGGCGATTTGAGTCAAAACCAACGAGATTTGGCCATGAACGCGTTTCGAAAGAAACAAATTCAAATGTTGGTTGCAACAGATGTTGCTGCCCGTGGTATAGATGTAGATGATGTAACCCACGTAATAAACTACCAATTACCAGACGAAATTGAAACCTATACACATAGAAGTGGACGTACTGGTAGAGCTGGTAAAAGCGGTATTTCTATGGTTATCATAACACGTAGTGAGATTAGAAAGATACGTGCCATAGAAAAGAAAATCCAAACAAAATTCTTGGAAAAGAATATCCCTTCCGGAATGGAAATTTGTGAAATTCAATTGTACCATTTGGCAAATAGCATAAAAGAGACAAAAATAAATTCTGAAATTGAATCTTATTTACCGGCTATTAATGATGTTTTAGATGGTATAGACCGTGAGGAGCTTATTAAGAAGATAGTTTCCGTAGAATTTACGCGTTTCTTCAACTATTACAACAAAACTAAAGACATTAACGCTGGTGGCGGATCAGAAAGGTCATCAAATACAGAGCCTGGAGAAATTCCAAGTGATGGGTCTGTACGATTCTTCATTAATATAGGAGAACGTGATGGTTATGATTGGATGTCCTTAAAAGATTTCTTAAGAGATAATCTTAGCTTAGATAGGGACGATTTATTTAAGGTAGACACCAAAGACACCTTCTCTTTCTTTAATACAGATGCAAAGGTTGCTCCTTTAGTATTAGAAACGTTTAAAGATTTTAAACTAGAAGGTAGATTTGTTAATGTAGAAATTTCTAAAAACCCTGGCCGAGGCGGTGGTGGCAAAAGAAAAAGAGACCGTAACCGCGGCGGTGGTGGCCGTCGCAAGGGTGGAAATTCCAAAGATGGTTTTAGAGGCTCTAGAGGTGGCTCTAAAAATAAAAAAGGCAAAAAAAACAAAGGCTTCTTTTAGTTAAGTACTTCCTAAAGTTAGGAATTACCTCAATTATTTTTGTTGTTTTGTACTTTTAGTATAGAATTTATTATTGATGAAAAATTTTCTTTGGGTTACGCTTTTCTTATTAGGTGGTAGTATTTTGGCACAAGATGCAGAAGAGAATTTACCCGTAGAAAACTTTAATGCAAAAGTGGTAAATGCACAATCAGACATGCCACTAGAAAGCGTACACGTCATCAACCTAAATAAAGTTATTGGTACCATTACGGATGCAGAAGGTGAATTTAACATCAATGCATCCGTTAATGATACGTTATACTTTACTTTTCTTGGTTTTAAACCGCAAAAAATTAGGGTAACCAATGATATGTTCAAATTTGGAGGCACCAAAATTGCACTTACAGAATTGGCCTACGCTTTAGAAGAAGTTGTAGTTAGACCTTACGAACTAACCGGTTACCTAGAAATTGATGTTAAGAACCTACCTGTAAATTCTGCTTACCAGTATAGCATTTCCGGTTTAAATAAAAGCTATGAGGCTGGTAATAAAAACCCTGGAGCCGTTACCAAGGTTTTAGGAGCTATAATGAATCCTGCCGACTTGCTCCGTAATTTATTTGGTAAAAAACCAAAACAGATGCGCAAATTGCGTCAAATGAAAGAAGACGACAATATCCGTGATTTATTGGCTTCTAAATTTGATCGTGAAACCCTTACCCAATTGTTACAATTGACCAAAATGGATATTGAGGACATCCTAAGCAACTGCAACTATTCTTCTTCTTTTATCCAAACCGCAAATGACTTGCAGATACTTGACGCAATCAGTGGTTGCTATGAAGAGTATAAAGTTTTAAATAGGCGATAAGTTTTCAACTTATAACTTGATACTCCTACTCCGTTAATTTTTTTTTAAATCTGAAAGGCATTTTATAGCTTAGCCAAAATCCTCAACTATGAGAAAACTGCTTTTGGCTATAACAACGGTTACAATTTGCTTTTTCAGTTGTAAAAAAGTTGATACCAAACAGGCCAGCCAGCCCAAAACTGAAACTATTGTGGAAGAAGAGATAAAACATCCGCCGTTTGCTTGGGAAGGTGCCAATATTTATTTTTTACTTACCGATCGCTTTAAAAATGGTAACCCAGAGAATGACGTAATATTTAATCGTAAAGATAGTACAGCAGTTTTAAGAGGGTTTAAAGGAGGTGATCTTAGCGGAATTGTACAAAAAATTGAAGAGGGCTATTTTAATGATTTAGGAGTAAACGCAATATGGTTTACCCCAATTGTAGAACAAATACATGGTAGTACGGACGAAGGTACGGGACCAACCTATGCTTATCACGGTTATTGGACCAAGGATTGGACAGCTATTGATCCAAATTTTGGCACCAAGCAAGACTTACATAGATTGGTAAAAAGTGCGCATAAAAAGGGGATACGAGTTGTTTTAGATGTTGT
This sequence comes from Croceivirga sp. ABH4_376, assembly GCF_056160685.1. NCBI lineage: Bacteria > Pseudomonadati > Bacteroidota > Flavobacteriia > Flavobacteriales > Flavobacteriaceae > Croceivirga > Croceivirga sp. ABH4_376. Next base: position 617,575 of record NZ_JBSWXQ010000002.1, read on the forward strand.
AATGAACCATACAGGCCCAGTAACCGATTTGGACCCAGTTTGGCCAGATGAGTGGGTTAGAACAAGTCCCCAATGTGATTTTAATACCTATGAAGGCACAACCGCCTGTACCCTAGTAGCTAACTTACCAGACATTTTAACCGAATCTAATGAAGCGGTAGAACTACCGGACGCCCTATTGTCCAAATGGAAACAAGAAGGTAGATTAAGCCAAGAATTAGACGAGCTAAATCGTTTTTTTGAGCGTACTGGTTACCCTAGGGCCCCAAGATTTTATATTATAAAATGGTTAACGGATTATATCCATGAATTTGGGGTAGATGGTTTTAGGGTAGATACCGTAAAACACGTTAATGAAAATGCTTGGGCAGAATTAGAAAAAGAAGCACAACACGCTTTTGAGCTTTGGAAAAAGAAACATCCAGAGGAAGTAATAGACCAATTGCCTTTCTATATGGTTGGAGAGGTGTACAATTATGGTATATCTTCTGGTAGAAAGTATGATTTTGGCGATAAACAAGTAGACTATTTTAATCATGGTTTCAAAGCATTAATAAACTTTGAATTAAAGTATGATGCCGAAAGGGATTATGAATCTGTTTTTAGAAAATACAGTTACTTATTAAACACCAAATTTACAGGTAAGAGTATACTAAATTACTTAAGTAGTCATGATGATGGACAACCATTTGACCCTGACCGAAAAAAACCTTACAAAACGGCAAATATGCTTTTGCTAACCCCTGGTGCATCTCAAATATATTATGGAGATGAAACCATGAGACCATTAAAAGTAGAAGGAGCTATTGGCGATGCCAATTTACGTTCTACCATGAATTGGTCAGATTTAGATAGTGTAGACACCGTCAAGAAAATACATGAGCATTGGCAAAAATTAGGGCAGTTTAGAAGAAACCATATGGCGGTAGGTGCTGGCAAACACAGTAGGTTATCCAAATACCCATATGTATTTTCTAGAAGTTACGTGCAAGATGATATAAGAGATAAAGTAGTTATTGGTTTAGATTTACCAGAAGGCAAAAAAGATTTAAATGTAAAAGGCTTTTTTGGAGATGGTACAACCTTATGGGATGCCTATTCTAAAACTGAGGTTTTGGTAAAGAAAGGCAAAGTAACTTTAGATAACCCGTACACAACCGCCTTGTTAGAACTAAAAGAATAAAATATTATGAAAACAAAAATCATCTATTTAGCCGTAATTGCTCTGTTGGTATTTAGTTGTAAACAAAAACAAGCAGAAAGCAACACAGAAGCAATACAGGAGACCGTAGAAAAAAATGTTTCTATTGTAGTAAAAGATTCCGTTGAAAAGAATAGTAAGGCATATGCCTGTCCAATGGATTGTGAGGAAGGTAAAACGTATACCAATGAGGGTAAATGCCCCGTTTGTAAGATGGATTTGGTTGCACAAACCGATGACCATGAAGAAAAAGACCATAAACTATGCCAGTGCAAAGAAGGAGAATGCACCTGTAAAAAAGGAGAATGCAAATGCGGAACGCCCGGGTATGATAATTTTGGCAATAAAATTTAATTTCTGGAACGTAAGCCAATTCTATTGCCTTCCGAGTCTAAAAACAATCCCATAAAACCAAGTTCTTCCGTGATTAAGGTTTTTGGCCTTAAAATAGTGCCACCGTTTTGCTCAATTAAATTCAATTCTTTTTGCAAATCATGGGTTTGGAAAAAAACAAGAACTCCTTCAGAACTACTAGGAAAGTAATGTTCTTTGTTTAAAATTAAAGCCCCTATGTTCTTTGGGTTTTTATCCTTTTTGGAAATTAGTGCCATTTCCGTGGTCCCAAAATTGTGATGTTTTAATTGAAAACCAAAGACCAATTCATAAAAAGACATGGCTCTTTTTATGTCAATAACCGGTATTTCAAACCAACAAACCAAAATTCCTTATTTGTTGTTTTCAAGGTTCATTTTTAGTGTGGCCAAACCTTCCTCAAAATCTTTGCCCACCATTTTATCCATACTCATAAACAACATCATAATATTCATGGGAAATTTGTTTTCGCCTTTAAAACCCCATACAACTTTGGTTTTTTCAGCTTCATCCGTAGTTATAAAATAACAGTTAGAGGTTGATTTAAATGGTTTTAGAAAGCGTAGTTCGCCCTCTATTCTTTCCCCCGGTATTATTTTGGTAATTTCCTGTTCACCCTCTCCTACGTCTTTATTACCCAACCAATAACTGACCGAACCTACTTCACCATCTACACCTCGAAATTCTTTCTTCATGTTTGGGTCTTTTTTGGCCCATGGAGACCATGTATCTTGTGCTTTTAAAGATTTTAAGGTCTCAAAAACTTCGCCTTTTGGCCTATTTATTATAACGGACCTAGATACGTCATAATTCTTAGGAGCAATAAAAGAAAGAAACAACAGAACACCTATTAATGCCAAAAGAATGTAAAGAATTGTAATCATGATTTAACTATTTGGTTGTAACTAAAGTTAAGATTTTTATTTATCCGTTAAATACCTATCTATTATTAAATCAACACTTTTAATGGACTTTTTGGACCAATCCAAACGTTTTTCTAAAATTTCTTGAGCACTCAATTGCCATGGCAAATCGCTTTTTCGCAATTTATCTGCTAAAACCTGTACTAGTATTGCCGCACATACAGATACATTTAAGCTCTCTGAAAAACCAACCATTGGTACTTTCATAAAACCATCTGCTTGATCCAAAACCTCTTGGCTTAATCCAGTTCTTTCCGTACCAAAAAAAAGCGCCGTCTTATGAGTAAAATTAAAATCCGGTAAATCAACACAAGTTCCGTGGGGTGTAGTGGCCCATATTTGATAGCCCTTTTGTTTTAATCTGGTTATACATTCTGTTGTATTGGCATAACGTTCTACATCTACCCATTGCTGTGCGCCCATAGCTATATTTTTATCTAGTCTTTTACCAAAACGGTCTTCTATTACGTGTACCGTTTGCACACCAAAAGCATCACAACTTCTTATTACAGCACTGGTGTTATGTAATTGATAAACGTCTTCAATTGCAACGGTTAAATAATTGGTTCGGTTACCCAATATCTCAAGAAACCGCTTCTTTCTATCCGCTGTAAGGTAACTCTCTAGATAGGCTAATAAATCAAAATTAAACATACGGGGAAAGATAAGGAAAATGCTATTTTTATGCTATGCAAAAAGAAAATGTAGTAGTACTTACCGGGGCTGGAATGAGCGCTGAAAGCGGACTAAAAACGTTTAGGGATGCCAATGGGCTTTGGGAAGGGCATGATGTAATGCAAGTAGCTTCACCAGAAGGTTTTGCCAAAAACCCAGGTCTAGTGTTAGAATTTTACAATCAACGTAGAAGGCAATTAAAAGAAGTAAGCCCCAATGCGGGCCATGTGGCCTTGGCTAAATTAGAACATCAGTATAATGTGGAGATAATAACCCAAAACGTAGATAACCTACACGAGGCAGCCGGGAGCAGTAGTGTTTTGCACCTACATGGTGAATTGTTTAAGGTAAGAAGTACGGTAAACGAAAATTATGTACTGGACTGGACCGATGATTTGGTATTAGGAAACCTTGACCAAGAAGGCAATCAGTTAAGACCTCATATTGTTTGGTTTGGAGAAATGGTACCACTCATGGATAAAGCGGTTAACCTAATAAGAAAGGCTAGTAAAGTGATTATAGTAGGGACTTCTATGCAAGTATACCCTGCGGCCGGTTTACTAAATTACGCCCCATCCGGAATTCCAAAATATTTTATTGACCCAAAACCAAATATTTCTAGTCACGATTACAGTAATCTGAAAATTTTAAACAAAACGGCAGCCAACGGATTACCGGTGTTGGTAAATCAACTTTTGAACCAAGCAAATGACTGTTAAAGAACTCAAAAGCATATTAAACGAAAAAAGAGTTCGCAAACCAGAAATAGAACGCTTGGTAACGGTAATAACCGCTAATCCTATTTTAGTAAAAACTTTATTAGAAGAAATATTCCTAGCAGATGCAAAAGGGAATAACTTTAATGCCAGTTGGGTTTTGGATCATGTGCTTAGAAAAGAGCTACAATTAATCTATCCTTATGTCAAGCTCTTTTGTAAAAGCATACCAAGCTTAAAAAATGAATCTAACTTAAGACCTGTTGCCCATGTAATAGAAATGTTGGTGCTTCAATATTATATAAAAAAAGACCAAAACCTTATTACCGTCCTAAAAAATGTACAGCTAGAACAATTGACCACAGTTTGTTTTGATTGGCTAATTGGGAACCATAAAATTGCTACCCAGGTTTTTTGCACAACCTCATTATACCATTTAGGCACCACGTTTAATTGGGTACACCCAGAGTTGATTGGAATTCTAGAAAATAAAATAGATAAAGGTTCTACTGGTTTTAAAAACAGGGCAGAAAAAACATTGAATCTACTATACAAATAAAGACTTTAGGCCATTAAGTTTGGCTATATTTGGATTTTTAAAATCAAATTACAATGTCTTTGAGTCCGTTAAATGCCATTTCTCCCATAGATGGTAGATATAGAAGTAAAACTGAAAGTTTAGGTAACTATTTTTCTGAAGAAGCGTTAATAAAGTATCGTGTTCAAGTAGAGATTGAATATTTTATAGCATTGTGCGAAATACCTTTACCGCAACTAGCCGATTTTGATTCCACAAAATTTGACGCTTTACGAGCTATTTATACCGATTTTACTGCTGAAGATGCTTTGGCCATAAAGGAAATAGAAAAGACAACCAATCATGATGTTAAAGCGGTAGAATACTTTATTAAATCTAAATTTGATGCTTTAGGGTTAGAAAAGGCCAAAGAATTTATTCATTTTGGATTAACCTCTCAAGATATTAACAATACGGCCGTTCCACTTTCTATTAAAGAAGCCATGAACGATGTTTACGTTCCACAGTATTTTGAGGTATTTAAAAAATTGAACTTGCTGGCTGAAGAATGGGAAAACGTACCCATGTTGGCAAGAACACACGGACAACCGGCTTCTCCCACTAGATTGGGCAAAGAAATAGCAGTTTTTACAGAACGCTTAAAACAACAGTTCGATTTATTGAACGATATTCCTTCTGCAGCAAAATTTGGTGGGGCAACGGGCAATTACAATGCACATAAAGTTGCTTATCCTACTATTGATTGGAAAGCATTTGGACAAAAGTTTGTTCAGGAAAAATTAGGTTTGCACCACTCCTTCCCTACTACGCAAATAGAACATTACGACCATATGGCGGCTTTGTTTGATGGTTTAAAGCGTATCAATACCATATTAATTGATTTGGACCGAGATATCTGGACCTATATTTCTATGGATTATTTTAAACAGAAAATAAAAGCAGGTGAAGTTGGTTCTTCTGCCATGCCACATAAAGTAAACCCCATAGATTTTGAAAATTCTGAAGGTAATTTAGGCATTGCTAACGCAATTTTTGAACACTTGGCCGGTAAATTACCGGTGTCTAGATTACAACGAGACCTAACGGACAGTACCGTTCTACGTAATGTAGGTGTTCCTTTTGGGCATACCATTATTGCGTTCCAAGCTACGTTAAAAGGGTTGAACAAACTGGTTTTAAACCAAGCAAAATTCGATGCTGATTTAGAAGCTAACTGGGCAGTTGTTGCAGAAGCTATACAAACTATATTACGTAGAGAAAGCTACCCAAATCCTTATGAGGCTTTAAAGGCATTGACTAGAACAAACGAAAAAATAACCCAACAATCTATTGCAAATTTTATAGATACCCTTGATGTATCTGAAACTATAAAAATGGAATTAAAACAGGTTACCCCGGCCAATTATACCGGTATCTAGTTTAAAAGATAAAATTCATAAAAAAAAGCCGCTCCTTCTAGAGCGGCTTTTTTAATACAATTAAGTATCGTGTTTATTATCCTTCTTTATGAATTTCCACACTATGTGGGTAAGGAATTTCAATGCCTGCTTTATCCAACGCTAATTTGCAATTTTCATAGGTTGCAAAATACACATCCCAATAATCTTCTGGTTTACAGAATGGTCTAACAGCAAAATTTACAGAGCTGTCTGCCAATTCCACTACATTTACAGATGGTTCTGGGTCTTGTAGAACCTTTGGATTAGAAGTAAGCACCTCTAACAACACCTCTTTGGTCTTTTTAATATCCTCATCATAACCAACACCAATAACCGTATCTACGCGTATTTTACCCTCTGCAGTATAATTAACAATATTGCCATTAGCCATGGCTCCGTTTGGTACAATAATTAGTTTGTTTTCCGGAGATACCATTTTGGTAGTAAAAATTTCAATCTCTTTTACAACGCCTAAAACACCCTGCGCCTCTATTAAATCGCCAATTTTATAGGGTTTAAAAATCATGATTAAAACACCTCCGGCAAAATTACTTAAAGACCCCTGTAACGCTAAACCAACCGCTAAACCTGCTGCAGCAATTACCGCCGCTAAACTTGTAGTTTCTACCCCTAGGGTGGAAATAACGGTAATAATCAAGAATATTTTAAGTCCCCAAGTAACTAAGTTTAATAAAAACTTTTGAAGTGAAATGTCATAGCTCCCTTTGGCCATGACTTTTTTAATCATTCCAGTTAATTTTTTAATTACCCAAGAACCAATGATGTAAATTAAAATAGCCTTAAGTACGGGAACACCATAGGTTTCTACATAACCTATTATTGTTTCCATTGAAAGATTTTCCATAATGTTAGGTTTTTTAGTGTTTAGAAAGTTAGAAACCAAAACAATAAGAAAGTCACATAGAACTTTATTTTTTTATGAATTTTATGCAAAAAAAATCCCGAAGTGTTGGTACTCCGAGATTTATTTTAGAAAAATTTTACTTTATCCTTTTAGAAATTTACCAATTTCTCCCAGCTCGTTTCCTTTGTAATCCGATTTTTGAATGGCTTGTATTAGTTGTATCAAATGTGCCGGATTCATGTTATCTCCTAACACCCGTACCAAAGCAAAACCTTTATCCTTGCTATGGCCAAATACGATTACCTCATCAATGGCATCTTCATCTCCTAAATATTTTACCACACCCTTACCGTATTGCGTGTTGATTTTCATCAATTCCGTAAAATCGTCATTATCTAGAATCCGTGAAACCTGAGCCTGTTCTTGAGTAAATTTTTCTGAATTTTCATCATTCAATTTAAAAGCTAGCAGGTTAAATTTTCGTAAGGACGAAACGGCTTCCCTCTGTGTAGGTGTTAAATCTACCTCGTCCATTTTAAGAATACTAGCAGGAATGTCTACCACTATAAAATTAGGATCCTCTTGATTTGCCACATAATACTCCTGCAGACTTGGCTCGCTAGAGCACGCTGTAAAAAGTAAGCCTATTAGTAGCAGTATGCTAAAATTATATTTCATATTATTTTTCATGATTAGTGATTTTTAATCTTAAAATTTACCTTCTACCCTTTTGCGCATGCCTAACTTCTTCTGGTAAGTTAAATTTATTTACCAGCGCTCCTACCTTACTTAATTCTATTTTCCCCGTAATACTAACAACAACGGTTTCCCTATTAAAGTCCTTACTGTCTACTAATAAAAATAGCTCTTTAACCACTTCATCATTATTGGTGCTCTTTACATAAATATTAACGGTAGCATCTTTATCTTTTACTTTCATTAATTCTTGTAAACGTCGCTTTTTTAGATGAACCTGAGCTGTTCTTCTTAAATCGTTTGCTGCGGCAGGTTTATCTGTCATAAATACCTGAATACCCTCAATGTTCTTTGCTAAATCCAAAAAATCGTTCAAATCTTTATCGTCTGTTTCAATGTCTATATGGGCCGCAAGGTTAATTAAGCCCTTGCTCACTGTAACGGAACCTACGTCATTAGAATTTTCAAATTTGTCAAATACGGATTGTGCGTTGGTAAGAAATGGCAAGGCCATTAAACTAAGTGCTAAAACTAATTTTTTCATGATTGTTTTGATTTTTGATTGATTTTTGATTGATAAAATTACCGGGCCAATTGGCCCGGGTTTTTAATTATTTGTTCCCTGCCTTATTCAATTCTTCGGGCAAGTTCATTTTCTTAGTTAAAGAACTAATCTTGTTTAGGTCTATGTCTCCGGTTAAGGATAATAATACCGTTTCAAACTTTCTGCCATTAGCCTCTACGTCTTTAATACCTGTAATAAACATAAGCAACTCGCTAACATGATCACTATCCTTACCTTCTTTTATGTAAAACTTTACATTCGCATCTTGATCCTTAATACGCATTAGTTCTGTTAAAGAAGCAGTTTTAAGATATTTATCCACATTGTTTTTCATATCGGCTCCTATAGCCTTATCCTCAGTGGTAAATACTTTTAAACTTTTAAGGCTGGTAGCAATATCTACAAAGTCTTTGGCCTCTGGATCGTTTACTTCAACATCTAACTTTGCCAATAAGTTAAACATGCTCTGGTTTACCACTACGGAAGTAACCGCATCTTCTTCTTCGTATTTATCAAATAAAGATTGCGAAATACCAAATAAAGGCAACAATGCTACTAAAGCAATTACTATATTCTTTCTCATTTTAAATTGAATTTAATTTTCGTTATAAATTTTGTCCTTAGAAACTTCAAATGTTTTTAGATAAGCCATTTTTTCGGTGCCCTTACCAAAATTCTCTGCCAACAGGTTTAATGCTTTTTTGGTTTGTTGGTAGGCGTACCTAGCCTGCTCTTGCTCTAATTGTTTCTGTTCTTGATAATTACGATAACCAAGTTGACCAAAATAAAGGCCTATGACTACTATTACTGATGCTGCAACGGATAACCATCTAAAGTTTACTTTTCTTCTGGGTTTTAATGGCACCTGCTTGGTAAATACATCTACTTTAGCCTTGTTAAAATACCCAAACATACTTCTATAAGGTTCTAAATGTTCGGCTATTGTATCTTGTGCAAAATAGTCTCGTAATATTTTTTCTTCTGCCAATGTAGTATTGGCTTCAAAGTATTTTTCTAGTAATGTTTCTATTTTATTATCCAATTCCATAGCTATGTTTTTGTATTAATTTTTCGCGCACCGCCTTTCTTGCCCTAGAGAGGGTTACCCGTACGGCGGTAGCCTTCATTCCTAACATTTCTTCTATCTCCTCAAAGTCATAGTCTTCTACATCTCTTAGTTGCAATACCATTTTTTGTTGCTCGGGCAATTCTTCCATAATTTTCTCTACCCAGTTAACGCTATCTGCTTGCTCTACTTTACGCTGTAAATTATGTTGGCCATCCTCATAATTACTATGTACCAATTTTAAGTTACCTGCTTGCTTAGATTTTAAACGGTCTAGGCAAAAGTTCTTCGTCATGGTCATGGCAAAAGCTTCTACACTTTTATAAGTACCCATCTTGTCACTTTTGTTCCATAATTTTAAAAGTACTTCTTGGGTCGCGTCTTCAGCTTCTTCTTTAGATACCAACAACCTTTTAGCCATTCTGTAAAGCTTATCCTTAAAAGGCATTACGGTTGCTAAAAATTCGTTTTGTTTCATTTGGTTGTTAAGTTGGTGTACCCCACATTAAAGTGTGTTACAAAAGGGAGACGAGTTAAAATAATATTTGTTACAAAGGATTTAAAATTAATTATAAATCATTGGCACGTTTTTAGCTATTACCTATTTAATTGTGATACTTTTTTTAAGATTTATCACTATTTTTCATTTTTAAAATAAAACTATGAAAGAGATTAAAATGTTCCCCGTTTTTCTTTTGGGATTGCTATTTATAGCTTGTAGTAACAATGATGATGCACCCACACTTGCAGAAGAACCCAATACGGAAGAACCTGTAGTTGAAGAACCTGTTGAGCTGAATAGTGAGGTTAACGACTTTATTTGGAAAGGACTCAATTACTGGTATTTTTGGCAAAACGACGTGACAGATTTGGCCGATTCTAAAGATGATGACACGGATGCTTATTATACCTATTTAAATAATTACAATTCTTCTAAAGAATTGTTTGACGATTTAATTTATACGCAAGCAGATGATTTTTCTTGGTATATAGAAGACGTTGATGAACAGTTAAATAGTTTTAGGGGCATTACCAAATCCTATGGCTTAAACTTGGGCTATTTATTACGAGTATCTGACACTTCTGACGATGTTATTATCTACGTTACCTATGTTACACCAGATTCTCCTGCGGACCAAGCTGGTATAAGAAGAGGCGATTTTATCTATAAAGTAGATGGTGTAGCTATGACTATTAACAACTACGATGTGGTTAACAACATTTTTAGGAACGAAAGTGTTTCTATTGGTTTAGCAACTGTAGAAAATGGTACTGTAGTACCGCAAGGAGATGACATAGCCCTTTCTGCGGTAGAATTGACTACCAACCCTATTCATCATTCCGAAGTATTGGAAATAAGCGGAACAAAAATTGGCTACTTAATGTATACCGGGTTTAAAGCCACTTTTCATAGTGAATTAAATACTGTTTTTGGTGATTTTAAAAATCAAGGAGTTACGGAATTGGTTTTAGATTTACGTTACAACGGTGGTGGATCTATCTTAAGCTCCGCATTACTTGCCAGCATGATTTATGGTGAAGCCGGTGCAGAACAAGACATATTTGCTACCCTACGGTACAACAATAAAAGAAACGCAGAAAATGGGGTTAGTTATCCTTTCTTTGAAGATGTTTTTCTTTATGATAAAAGCACTAGTGCCTATCTGGGTTCTGAACCAATGAATAGATTAAATGGTATAACAACTTTATATGTATTGGCCAGTGGAAGAACGGCTTCGGCAAGTGAAATGATTATTAATGGTTTGCTCCCCTACATGAATGTTGTGGTTATTGGCGAAAAAACAGTTGGAAAAAACGAGGGGTCTATTACGGTTGTTGATTCTCCGGGTACAGGTGATTCTCCTTATTCTGATTTAAACAACAAAAACCCTAATCATACCATAGGTATGCAGCCTATTGTTTTACAAGTTTACAACAGTAATAACTCAAGTGACTATGCTGATGGATTTGAACCTGATGTTACTGTGGATGAGAGCCAATATGCTTCAAATTTACTACCTTTTGGGGATCCTAATGAGGTTATGTTAAGTGCCGCATTAGATTTAATTGTTGGTTCTTCTGCAAAAGGTATGGTTTTTGAAAAATTACCAGAAAACTTTAAATTGAAAGCTGAGTTGCAAAGACCAAAATTTGCTAATGAAATGTATATAGGTCCAAATGAGGAAATTCACTTACAATAATAAGATGCATAACATAAAATTTAAAACAAGCTACATCATTATTGGTGTAGCTTTTCTTTTTTTATACGGATGTAATAACGATGATGATTTTACCGTAAAGGAAGACATTGAAGTTCAAAATTTTATGTGGCGCGCTATGAACCTATGGTACTTTTGGCAACAAGATGTACCCAATCTTGCGGATAACAAGTTTGAAACCAATAAGGAATATGAAGATTTTTTGGCGGCCACGCCAGACCCAGAAAAATTCTATAACAGTCTGCAATTCTCAGAAGATCGTTTTAGTTTTTCTAATCCTGATTATAAAACTTTGGTTAACAACCTTAGTGGTATTTCAAAAAGTAATGGGTTAGAATTTGGTTTGGTACGCTACCCCGAAGGTTCAAATATTTTTGGTTATGTACGGTATATAATACCAAACTCAGATGCTTCTAATAAAAATATTGTTCGTGGTAATATTTTTAATCGTGTAGATGGGCAACAGCTCACAGATTCTAATTATACGGAATTACTTTTTGGCAGTAATGACACCTACACTTTAGGTTTGGCCACATTTAATGAAGGTGAAATTACGGAACTTGAAGAGGAAGTAACCCTTACCAAATTTGAAGGCCTAACAGAAAATCCTATCCTATTAGCCAAAACATTTGATGTACAAGGAACAAAAATTGCCTATTTAATGTACAATGGTTTCACCAATGAGTACGATGAAGAATTGAATAATGCTTTTGGAGAATTTAAAGCCAATGGCGCTACGGAATTGGTTTTAGATTTTAGATATAACCCGGGTGGCAATGTAAATTCCTCTAGGCTTTTAGCAAGTATGGTTTATGGTACCAATACAAATGACCTTTATATAAAGCAGCGCTGGAACAATAAAATACAAGAACAATTTGATCCATCTGATTTAGAAGATTATTTTACCAACACAGTAGACGGTAAACCCTTGAACACCTTGAACCTTTCAAAAGCATACGTAATAACCTCTGCCAGAACTGCTTCTGCAAGCGAACTATTAATAAATGGATTAGACCCTTATGTAAATATGATAAAGGTTGGTGATACTACCACCGGCAAAAACGAATTTTCTATTACTATGGTAGACGATCCGGATAATAGCTATGTGTATAGGTCTTCTAGAGAAAATAACATTAATCCGAATAATAGTTGGGCCATACAACCTTTGGTGGGCCGTAATGAGAATTCGGTAGGCTTTTCAGATTATACTGCTGGTATAGCACCCAATATTTACCAGAGGGAAGACTATGGCAATCTTGGTGTATTGGGCGAAGAAACAGAACCACTTTTAGCACGCTGTTTGGAAGAAATAACAGGAGCTACAGCTAAAGGATTTACTCCTATGGTTTATGACAAAAAAGAACTCATTGGTTCGGAAATGTTTACCGCTGTTAAAAACAATATGTGGTTAGATAATCCTCCACAATTAAAATAAAAAAAGCAGCCACTTGGCTGCTTTTTTATCTTATAGGAGTACTATTAGAACCTTAAGTTCATCCCTATTTTTAAATTTCTACCTCTAGTGGCATAACCAAACAACTCCGTATAATCTGTATTGAATAGATTATCTAAAGAAGCAAAGAAACTTACTTTTTTGTTTAAGTTATGCTTGGCATAAAAATTCAATACACTAAATGCTTCAAGATTTACCGGCATAGAGGCAGAATAATCAGTATCTGTTCTGTCAGATACATATTGATAAGAGAGACTAATAAATGTGTCTTCTTTTAAAGCATACCCTAAAGTTCCATTTACCTTACTTTTTGGAATACGCGATCCTAATCCACTTTCACTGTTAGTGTAGGTATAGTTAGCAGTTAAATCTAAAGCTGGCAAAAGAGTAGCTGCAACTTCTACCTCAAGCCCATTAAAATTGGTATCACCTTCTAAGTTTCTATATTGACTTTCAAAAGTATCTGGATTTATGGTCACATAATCAATAAATTTTGCTTCTGTTCTATTAAAATACAGTGCGCTAAGCCTAAAAACATTAGATACTTTATATTCAAAGCCACCTTCTATAGTTGTATCCTCTTCTGGATCTAAATCTGGATTTGCCCCAAAAGGACCAAACAACTGGAAAAGGTTTGGTGCTATAAAAGAAGTAGAGTAAGACCCAAGAAACTTAATGTATCCATTTTGGGTACTAATAACATAAGAAGGGTTTAGATTATAAATAAAATTGGAACCATATTTACTATGGTTATTAAGCCTTGCGCCTACATTTAAATTCAATCCAAAGTCGCTAACACAAACTGCATTTACATAAGGATCTATGGTAGAAGTGGATTCATCTTCAGTAAAAAATGTAGCATTATCAATTGCATTTAAACCAACTATGGTATAAAAGGTATCATTAAAATTGTATTTGTTGTACACATCTAAAACAATTGACTCAGAATCGTATGTAGTCGGAAAATTAGACGCTATTGCCCTATCTATTTGATTAAATGCAAAATTAAAATGAATGCTTCCTTGATTGTAATCATACGTTGAAGCCAAACCAAAACGCGATTGCTCACTGGTAAAGGTAAAGTCCGCGTCTTCTATAGGAGAACCGTTATCAAAATCACCTTTCATTTTAGTATAGAAAGCCGATGCTGTAAGATTAAAACGTTTACTAAATTGATAACCTAGCTTGAAATTTCCATCCAAACGGGAATATGCGTCTTTTTCCGTACCAATGGCCGCAGAAAGTCCATCGGTATTTTGATGTCCGCCAGAGGCCAAAACTTTAAGTTTGTTATGCTTGGCAGATATGGTAACCGTATTAGAAAAATCTGAAAAATCATAATCTTGTTCTTCTTGAGATTGGTTAGTTCCCATACTACTATTTACAGTGAAAGTGACACCATCATTAACAGCATTCTTAGTAGTAATATTAATTACCGTAGTAGCTGCCGAATTTCCATATAACGTACTTGCCGCACCTTTTAAAATTTCAATACTTTCAATTTGGTTAGTATTTAGCAAGCGTAAATCGTATTCTGCACTAACATTAGAAGGGTCAGACACCTGTATGCCGTCTATTAACACTAAAACTTGTCTGTTATTACCTCCTCTACTAAAAACGGAAATGTTCTGGCCCGCATAACTTCTAGTTCCGTTTATTTCTATTCCACTTTTGGTGTTGATAATTTCGGCAACAGACCGGCCTTGATTTTTTTCTAACTCTTCTGCACTAATTTTGATTACAGTTTTACCAGAATTTTCTCGTTTCAATTCAAACTTTGAATCAGAAACCACCACTTCTTCTAATTGTTGTAGTTGTAGTGAATCTTTTTGTTGTGCAAATACGCCCGTGCTCAACAATAAGGACAAAAGCCCATAACATTTTTTGTTCATTTACTTTAAGTTGCTCGGAACAGCCATAGGAAACCCCTATGTAAACTTTTATCCCGAAAGTTTAACATTAGTTGTTGTTCTTTGGCAGGTCTCCTGACTTGTTTTATGCTATTTCACCTTCCCATCTTATAGCCAGACAGTGGTTTTGTAGAAAACAGCATCCCTTATGGGAACCAAACTTTAGTTTGGTAGTAACTTACAGTTGCGGGAACAGTTCTGGAATTGCACCAGATTCCCTTTTAATCAATTGTCTTAAACAACTGAACCAAAAAATCCGGGCAAAACTACATATTTTGTTTAAGGTTATTTCATAAAAATTAAATTCATTTACTTTTGATGCATGAAACAGACCTATTTTTCTTTGCTTTACGCACTAGCGGTACTATTAATTTTTAATGCTTGTAAAAGCGAAGAAAAAGAAGGTCAGCTACCAACCAGCTCAATAGCGCAAAATTCATTTTTAAAAGTTGAGTATGCTGATGGGTTTTCAATAGACACCAATGGCAATTACCCCATTATAAAAGTTAACAAGCCTTGGCCAGGCGCGGAACAAGTATTTACCTATGCTATAATTCCAGATTCGCTTTTACCTAAAACAACCTATCCTGCAGACGCCTATGATGCCGTCATTACTACACCGATTAAAAAAATGGTAGTAACTTCTACTACTCACATTCCGGCCCTAGAAAGTCTGGGCGAATTGGACAAATTAGTAGGTTTCCCAGATACGGAATACATTTCTTCCATGCCTGCTAGAGCACGCATTAAAAAAGGGCGAATAAAAGAACTTGGCCAGAATGAAAAGTTAAACACAGAAATGACCATCGCCTTGCAACCCAACGTTGTTGTAGGTTTTAGCATAGACAATCAAAATAGCACCTATGCTACCTTAGAGCAAGCAAATATTCCCGTGGTGTATAATGGGGATTGGGCAGAAACACATCCTTTAGGAAAAGCAGAATGGATAAAGTTCTTTGGGGTTTTATTAGGTAAAGAAAAGCAAGCAGACAGTATATTTACCCAAATAGCAAAAGACTATAACACTACCAAAAAACTAGCGCAGAACAAGACAAATAAACCTAGCGTAATATCTGGTGCGTTGTACAAAGATGTATGGTATATGCCAACCGGAGAAAGTTGGGCCGCCAAGTTTATCGCGGACGCAGGGGGTGATTATTTGTATAAAAATAGTCAAGGAAGTGGCAGCTTGGCCCTAAGTATAGAAACCGTTTTAGAAAAAGGTTCTCAAGCCGATTATTGGATTGGACCTGCTCAGTTTACTTCTTACCAAGAAATGGAAACAGCCAACCCACACTACCAACAATTTAAGGCATTTACCAATAAGAAAGTTTACACATTTTCTAATACCAAAGGCCTTACTGGCGGTTTATTGTATTATGAATTAGCCCCACAAAGACCCGATTTGGTTTTGAAAGACCTAGTACATTGGTTGCATCCAGACCTTTTACCAGACTACACTCCGTATTTTTTCACACCTTTGCAGTAATGACAGAACAGTCGTCTTACAAATTAGGATTCCTAAGCCTAAGCTTGCTATTGGTGCTCTGTATGCTTATTAGCGTAAGCTTGGGTTCTGTAACCATCCCGCTGGGTGATACCTTTTCTATTCTGTTAGGGCAAACAACTACAGAAAATGCTTGGGAATATATTATATGGAACTATCGTTTACCCAAAACTATTGCAGCTGTACTTATCGGTGGTGGGCTCGCAGTAAGCGGTCTTTTAATGCAAACCTTATTTAGAAACCCACTCGCTGGCCCATTTGTATTGGGCATTAGCTCAGGAGCAAGTTTAGGTGCTGCCTTGCTACTACTGGGTGGCACTAGTCTAGGATTAACGCAGTTATTCTGGTTAAATGATGTAGCTGTTGCTTTAGCAGCCAGTCTAGGTAGTTTTTTGGTGCTTCTGGTGGTATTATTGGTTGCCAATAAGGTCAGGGATACTATGGCTTTGCTTATCATTGGGTTAATGTTTGGTAGCATAACTTCTGCAGTAGTTAGTATTCTTTCTTATTTTTCTAAGGCCGAACAATTACAACGTTTTATTTTTTGGTCTTATGGCTCCGTAGGGAATCTTTCTTGGCAAAAAGTGGCCATTTTGGGGCTTTTACTGCTTGTAGGATGTGCAATTTGCTTGTTTTGTGTAAAATCGTTGAACGCTTTTCTTTTAGGAGAACAGTACGCACAAAGTATGGGGATTCCTGTTAAAAGAATAAGATACCTCATTATTATTGCGACAGGAATAGTTGCGGGTGGAATTACAGCTTTTGCCGGGCCTATAGCTTTTGTTGGGCTTGCAGTACCGCACCTAACCAGGCAATGGTTTAAAACCATGGACCACAAAATACTTTTACCTGCGGTATTTTTATATGGCGCATTGTTATTACTTATATGTGACACCATTGCACAACTACCTGCTGCTGCCTCTGTTTTACCTCTTAACGCGATAACTTCTATTGTTGGGGCACCTGTTGTAATTTGGTTATTGGTAAGAAAACGAAAAATGCTGTTTTGATGGAAAAGTACATCCAAATAGAGGCGTTAACTATAGGCTATGGTAAAACCAGCATTGCTAACGAATTAAATTTTAGTATCCCAAAAGGTTCGTTAACCGCAATAGTTGGCGTTAATGGAATAGGGAAATCTACCCTTTTACGTACGCTAGCAGGCATACAATCTCCATTAGCTGGAACCATTAAATTACACGGTAAATTATTAACAGAATATAGTAATGCCGCCTTGGCGTTAAAACAAGCTTTGGTTTTAACTACTCCCATAGCAACCAAGAATTTAAAAGTTGCAGAGCTTATAGCTATGGGCAGGCATCCGTATACCAACTGGCTTGGTACCTTAGGGAACAGAGATAAAGAAATTATCAAAGAACAGCTTGGCTTTTTTTCTTTGGAAGATTTAAAAGATAAACATTGTTTTGAGCTGAGCGATGGTCAGTTGCAACGGGTACTTATAGCTAGAGCTATGGCACAAGAAACGCCTTTGGTGTATTTAGACGAACCTACAACACACCTAGACTTATCGCACAAAGTGCATATCTTAAAGCTGTTACATAGCTTTGCAAAAACCCATAATCGCACTATTGTTTTTACCACTCATGAGGTAGAGTTGGCCATTCAATTATGTGATTATATGCTACTTTTAGATGGAAACGAAAATGCTTTTGCAGCACCTTGTGAACTTATAGAAAAAGGAAGTTTTGAATCCTTATTTCCGAAAGATTTGATTCAGTTTGATGCCCAGAACGGTAGCTTCAAAATCACAAAATAGATTACGCAGTTACTCCTTACTTGGCGCAGATTATTTTATCTTTATCCGAAGTTTTTTATTTCCATGGACACTACTATCATTTACATTATCCTAGCATTGGTTTGCTTGGGAATAGGCACCTTTTTAGGGCTTTATATTCAAAAATTAAAAACAAAGTCGAGTACAGACGTTTGGCAAGAGCGAGAAAATCAATTGAACGCTACACTTACTAGTTTAAATCAGAAACTGGTGGCTTCAGATGATGAAAAGCGCCAAATACTGCAAGAAAAAGAACTTTTAGGCAATAAAATTGTTCGTTACCAGGCAGATTTAGAGCATTTACAGCAGGTAAATCAAGAACAAAAAGAAGAAGTAGAAAAGCTTCAGGAAAAATTCACCAAGGATTTTGAAAATCTTGCCAATAAAATTTTGGACGAGAAAAGCTCAAAATTCACTGAGCAGAATCAGAAGAACATCAAACTAATTTTAAGTCCGTTACAAGAAAAAATTCAGTTGTTTGAGCGTAAGGTGGAAGAAACACAGAAAGAAAACATCAGCATACATTCAGCTTTAAAAGAACAACTACTGCACTTGCAAAGTCAGAACTTAAAAATTACCCAAGAAGCAGAAAATTTGACCAAAGCGTTAAAAGGCGATAGCAAAATGCAAGGTAATTGGGGAGAATTAGTGTTGGAACGTGTATTAGAAAAATCTGGATTAGAAAAAGACCGCGAATATAGCGTACAACAAAGTTTTAAAAGGGAAGATGGCAGTAGGGTAATGCCAGACGTGATTATCCATTTGCCAGATGGTAAAAAAATGGTAGTAGATTCTAAAGTCTCCTTAACAGATTATGAACGTTTTACCAATGCGGAAGAAATAGACAAACCTAGGTTTTTAAAAGACCACATTAATTCGTTAAGACGCCATGTAGAGCAACTCTCTGCTAAAAAATATGAAGATTTGTACGAAATGGAAAGTCCGGATTTCGTACTCATGTTCGTACCTATAGAGCCTGCATTTGCTATAGCTATTAATGAAGATAGTAGTCTTTACAACAAAGCCTTTGAGCAAAATATTGTCATAGTTACGCCTTCTACACTATTGGCAACCTTGCGCACCATAGACACCATGTGGAATAATGAAAAACAACAGAAAAATGCCATTGAAATTGCTAGGCAAGCGGGGGCCCTATATGATAAGTTTGAAGGTTTTATGAACGATTTGACCAAGGTGGGCAAAAAAATGGACGAAGCTAAAAGCGAATACAAAGGTGCCATGAACAAGCTGTTTGAAGGGCGTGGTAACATCATCACTAGTATAGAAAAACTTAAGAAGATGGGTGCAAAAGCCAAAAAATCTTTGCCAGAACCTATTTTAAAACGCGCTATGGAAGATGCAGAAGACGAAACGCCCGGGCAATTAGAGGAACAATCTAAATTAAAGTTATAATGAAAAAAGTTTTATTCATAGTCTTAGCTGCATTTGTAGTTGGTTTGGCTAGTTATTTTGCATTTATCTACTATGTTCCTTTTAGTGAAGGATACCGTTCTGGAGAGCTGATAAAATTTAGTAGAAAAGGCGTAATGGTAAAAACCTGGGAAGGCGAAATAAGTCAGGGTATCTCTGGCGCACAAATTTTTTCGTTTTCCGTACAGGATTCTGAGAAAGATGTTATTCAAAAATTGAAAGAATACCAAGGTGAATATGTAAAAGTGACATACATAGAGCGTTATTCTACCTTTTTCTGGTTGGGAGACACCAAATACTTTATAACCGAAGTAAAGCAAGAAAAATCACCACACTTTAACAATTAGGATGAAAAAATATAAATCGGCCAAAGAATCTCAAGTTTCAATAACAGAACTTATGCTGCCTTCTCATTCTAATTTTGGTGGGAAAGTACATGGTGGGCACATTCTTAATTTAATGGACCAAATAGCCTTTGCATGTGCTAGCAAACACTCCCAAGCTTACTGCGTAACCGCAAGCGTTAATAGAGTAGACTTTTTACAGCCCGTAGAAGTAGGCGAATTGCTTACCTTAAAAGCCTCTATAAACTATACGGGAAACACCAGTATGGTGGTTGGGGTGCGTGTAGAAGCAGAAAATGTAACTACCGGAGTGGTTAAACATTGTAACTCTTCCTATTTTACCATGGTAGCCAAAGGTGACAATGGTAAAAATTTAAAAGTTCCCGGACTTATTATCAAGAATAAACAAGCATTACGCCGCTTTGCACGAAGTATAGAACGGAAAATGGCCATGTTTCAAAGAGATACCAAGTTTGACGATAAAAACTTTAAAGTAGAAGAATATCTAGACCAACTAAAGAAAGAAAATATAAAGCTAGCGCTGGACTAAAGTCCAGCAGCTGCTTCTTTATCTAAGAACCAAAGTAAGGAGCCAGATTTGGGTTGTACCAACGCAGCAGGATACTGTTTATAGCCTTCTTTTTCTTGGTGTATAATGGCTACCTTTTCTTCTTTAGCCGTTCCCGTAACTAAAAAGGCAACTTCTTTAGAAGCATTGATAACTGCACCGTTTAAGGAAACTCTTTTTTGACCAGAATCTGGATGTGTAGCCACTACGCAATGGTCTTCTGCATGCCATAGGTCTATTTCATGCGGAAAAATAGATGCGGTATGCCCATCGTCTCCCATACCCAAAATAATTAAATCGAATTGCGGTACACCTTCTACCCTATCTAAATTTATTTCTAATAAGTTGGCATAACGCATGGCTTCGCCTTTAGGGTCATTCTCCCCTAATACTCGGTGTATATTCTCTTCCGGAACATCAATTTTATCAAACAAATGTTCTTTGGTCATTTTATAGTTGCTTTGTTCATCCGTTGGCGGCACGCAGCGTTCATCACCCCAATAAAAGTGAACATTTTTCCAATTTATGGTATCGCCGTAGGTATCAGCTAGAGTATCAAATACAATCTTAGGGGTACTACCACCAGAAAGTGCCACGTGAAAAGATTTGTCCTCTTTGGTTTTTTTGGCAAAATAAGCCGAAAATTCCGTCGCAACAGCTTGTTTGTCCCCGTATATTTTTACTTCCATTTCTTTAAATACTTAACAAATTACACAATAACCGGGGTCGTCCGTTAAATGCGGACCCGGATTACGCCACTCACCAATACCGTCAATTAAATCGTGAGAATTCTCTGGTCCCCAAACTCCAGCTGCGTAACCGTACATGCGTACATCTTTACCTTTTTCCCAATAATCTAAAATTGGGTCTACAAACTCCCAAGCAGCTTCTACTTCATCGGCACGGGCATATAAGGTAGCATCGCCTTGCATAGCGTCTAAAATTAAACGCTCATAGGCTTCCATTACATAAGTTTCTGCTAAACTAGAATAGTAAAAATCAAGATTGGCACGCTCTACTTTAAAGCCTTGGCCAGGGACTTTAACTCCAAATTTTATCAATATACCCTCGTCTGGTTGTATACGGATAATCAGCTTATTATCCCTATTTTCCATCCCAGAATCCTTAAAAATCTGATGGTGTGGGGTTTTAAAATGAATTACCACCTCGGTTACCTTTGTTGGCATTCTCTTAGCGGTACGCACGTAGAAAGGCACATCTTTCCAGCGCCAATTATCTACAAAAAACTTAACTGCGGCAAAAGTTTCGGTAGTAGAATTTGGGTCTACACCTTCCTCTTCCCTGTAACCTTTCACTTTCTTCCCATCTATGGTAGATGCAACGTATTGGGCTCTTATGGTGTTTTCATATAACTCATCTTCGGATTTCATAACCCGCATAGATTTTATAGCCTTTACCTTTTCGTTCCTAATATCTTCTGGTGCGTCGCTAATTGGTGGTTCCATTACCACTAAGGATACAATCTGTAACAAATGGTTTTGGAACATATCACGCAAAGCACCAGATTTATCGTAATATCCTCCTCGTTTTTCTACCCCTACACTCTCGGCATTCGTTATTTCTACGTGGTGAATATAATTTCGGTTCCAAAGTGGTTCAAAAATGCTATTTGCAAAACGGGTTACCAGTAAATTCTGTACGGTTTCCTTACCCAAATAATGATCTATACGGTAAATTTGATGCTCTTTAAAAAATTGCTGTAAACCCGTATTTAATTGTTTTGCGGTTTCTAGGCTGTAACCAAATGGCTTTTCTACTATTAAACGTTTCCAACCATTATTCTGAGTATTCATACCTGCATCCGCCAAGCGTTGAGCTATGGTCTCGTATAAAGTTGGGGGCGTGGACAAATAATAGATAATATTGCCAGAGGTATTGTATTTTTTCTTTAGGTCTTCTACCCTTTTTCGTAATCGAGTATAATCGGTATCATAAGACCCCCCTAAATCCTCATAAAAAAACTTATTGGAAAAAGCCTCTATTTTATCCTTATCCAATTTTTCTAATTTCTTTTCTAAATAAGTGCTTTCGGTCACCACTTTTTTCCTAAAAGCAGTGTCTGTCATATCACTTCTACTAGCACCTAAAACCACAAAATTCTCAGGTAAATGCCCAGACAGGTATAAATTAAAAAGGGAAGGAACTAATTTTCTGGCCGTTAGGTCGCCAGACGCCCCAAATATTACAAGAATTTGATTTTCTGTTTTTTTCGCCATTACAATTACCCTTTATTTGAGGGAGACGAATATAACGTTTATTTTAGGTAAAGATTTATAGAATTCACTTACTTAGCAATGTCTTAACAGACACAATAAGATATGTAATATGACAAACAAGTATGATTTTGGGCTGGTGGGCTTAGGTGTAATGGGACGTAATTTTATCCTAAATGTTGCCGATAATGGTTTTACCGCTTACGGAAACGATTTGGACTCAGAAAAAGTTGAAGCGTTAAAGCAAGAAGGAGGCGATACGGCAAAAGTTGACGCCAGCACAGACGCTAAAACTTTTGTTGCTGCTTTAAATACACCTAGAAAAATAATGTTATTAGTGCCGGCAGGTAAAATTGTTGATAACGTAATTGAAAGCCTTTTGCCTTTATTGGATAAGGGAGATATAATAATTGATGGTGGAAATTCTTTTTTCACGGATACCGATCGCAGGGAAGCTTATTTAAAAGAAAAGGGTATTAATTTTTTTGGTGCTGGGGTTTCCGGTGGTGCTAAAGGAGCACGAAAAGGACCAAGCATTATGCCAGGTGGAAGCCAAGAGGCCTACCAACATGTAAAACCTATTTTTGAAGCTGTTTCTGCCAAATATAATAATGAACCATGCGTTGCTTATTTAGGACCTAAATCTGCAGGGAACTACGTAAAAATGGTTCATAATGGTATTGAATATGGTTTAATGCAACTAACTTCTGAGATTTATGATCTGCTTAAAAAAGCGGGTAACCTAACTAACGAAGAATTGCACCAGACGTATGCAAAATGGAATCAAGGTAGATTGCAATCCTTTTTGGTAGAAATTACCTCAGAAATTTTTGCTCAAAAAGACACCGAAACAGATGGTGATTTGGTAGACCAGATTTTAGATAAAGCAAAGCAAAAAGGTACCGGAAAATGGACATCACAAAATGCAATGGATTTGGGTATTCCCGTACCAACCATTGATATTGCCGTAAGTATGAGGGAGATTTCTGCCTTAAAGGCAGAACGAACCAAAGCAGATGAACTTTACGATAGACCAAGCCCTGAGGAGGTTATGAAAAAAGCCTTGATTGAGAAGGCAGAAAATGCATTATACTTTGCCTTTATCATGGCTTATGCCCAAGGCATGCACCAATTGGCAGATGCTAGTAAAGAATATGGTTATAACCTTAACCTTGGCGAAATTGCCAAAATTTGGCGGGCGGGTTGTATTATACGTGCTGGTTTATTAGCTGATATCACGGAAGCATTCCAAGCCAATCCAGAATTACAAAACCTATTGTTGGCACCAAGCTTTATAGAGAAAGTAAAAGGATCTGTGAAAGCTACAAGAGAATTGGTAGCCTATGGTGCTACAAATGGTATTCCTTTACCTGGATTGTCTAATTCGCTTACCTATTTTGATGCTTATACCTCTGAACGCTTACCGCTAAACTTAATACAAGCACAGCGCGATTATTTTGGTTCACATACCTACGAACGTTTAGATAAAGAAGGTATCTTCCATACGGAATGGGAAGCATAAGTTACATAATATAAAACTAAAAAAAGCCCCGTGATCCGGGGCTTTTTTTAGTTAAATTCTATTCTTGTTACTTACTCAAGTACATTTTTCTTCTTGAATATAAGTTGTAGAATTCATCATCTTTTAAACTATCTATAAACAAGATGCTTTCTCCCGTACTTTTCATTTCTGGGCCAAGGTTCTTATTTACATTAGGGAATTTATTAAAAGAGAAAACAGGTTGCTTAATAGCATACCCATCTAGCTGCGGATTAAAATTAAAGTCTTTCACTTTTTTATCGCCCAGCATCACTTTAGTAGCATAATTTACATAAGGTTCTCCGTAGGCTTTTGCAATAAACGGTACCGTTCTAGACGCTCTAGGATTCGCTTCAATGATATAAACGGTATCATCTTTAATGGCAAATTGAATGTTGATTAAACCGACCGTATTTAAAGCCAGAGCTATTTTTTTAGTATGGTCTTTAATTTGCTGAATTACAAACTCACCCAAATTAAAAGGTGGTAAGGTAGCATTAGAATCCCCAGAGTGGATACCACAAGGTTCTATGTGCTCCATAATACCAATAATATATACATCTTCACCATCACAAATGGCATCGGCTTCTGCTTCTATAGCTCCATCTAAATAATGGTCTAACAACAACTTATTATTTGGAATTTTACGAAGTAAATCTACTACGTGTTGCTCCAAATCCTCCTTGTTAATTACAATCTTCATCCCTTGGCCACCCAATACATAAGATGGTCTTACCAATAACGGAAACCCTAATTCATCTGCCAAGTCCAGAGCTTCATCTGCTGTTTCTGCAGTACCAAATCTTGGATAGGGAATATTATTGTCTTTTAATAAAGTTGAAAAGCTACCTCTATCTTCTGCCAAATCTAAAGATTGGTAACTTGTTCCAATGATATTAACACCGTATCGGTCTAATTTTTCTGCCAATTTTAAAGCAGTTTGGCCACCTAACTGTACAATTACCCCTTCTGGTTTTTCATGTAAGATAATATCGTAGATATGCTCCCAGAAAACTGGTTCAAAATACAGTTTATCCGCAGTGTCAAAATCTGTGGAAACCGTCTCTGGATTACAGTTGATCATTATAGTCTCATAGTCACACTCTGCCGCGGCTAATACTCCATGTACACAACAATAATCAAACTCTATACCTTGCCCAATACGGTTTGGTCCAGAACCAAGAACTACAATTTTTTTACGATTGGTAACCTCACTATCATTGGCCACATAACTTACGCCATCTTTAGATTGGATTTCTTCTTCAAAGGTGGAATAATAATAAGGTGTCATAGCCGTAAACTCTGCTGCGCAGGTATCTACCAATTTATAAACCCTATTAATATTTAGTTCCATTCGCTTCTTATGCACTTCACTTTCATAACAATCTAGCATGTGGGCTATTTGCCTGTCTGCAAAACCTTTTTGCTTTGCCTCTAATAAAAGTGATTTTGGCAAGCTTGCAATTGTATATTGCGCTATTTCTTGCTCTAATTGGTGTAGCTCTTCGTATTGTTTTAAGAACCACATATCTATTTTAGTTATTTCATGTATGCGTTTAAGTGGAATACCCAACTGTATAGCATCATAAATAACAAACACACGGTCCCAACTAGGCACGGTAAGTTTTTGGATTATGGTTTCATAATCTTTGTACCCTTTACCATCGGCCCCAAGACCATTTCTTTTAATTTCTAATGATTGTGTAGCCTTGTGCAATGCCTCTTGGAAAGAACGGCCAATACCCATAACCTCGCCTACGGATTTCATCTGTAAACCCAATGTTCTGTCAGAACCTTCGAATTTATCAAAATTCCATCTAGGTATTTTTACGATTACATAATCTAAAGTTGGCTCAAACAAGGCCGAAGTTGACTTTGTAATTTGGTTGTCCAACTCATCCAAAGTATAACCAATTGCCAATTTAGCGGCTATTTTAGCAATAGGATAACCGGTAGCTTTTGAAGCTAGTGCGGAAGATCGGGAAACCCTTGGATTAATTTCTATAGCAATAATCTCTTCTTCTTCATCCGGACTTACCGCAAACTGTACGTTACAACCACCAGCGAAATCGCCTATACTTCGCATCATTTTAATGGCCATATCGCGCATTTTCTGGAACGTACGGTCAGATAAGGTCATTGCAGGAGCAACAGTTATGGAATCTCCAGTATGGATACCCATAGGGTCCATATTTTCTATGGTACAGATAATAACAACATTATCATTTTTATCCCTTAAAAGCTCAAGTTCATATTCTTTCCACCCCATCATGGCCTTATCTATCATAACCTCATGAATTGGAGATACTTCTAGACCATGGCTTAAAAGTCCATCAAATTTTTCTGGTTCGTATACTATGGATGCACCCGCACCACCAAGGGTGAATGAAGCCCTTATTACCAAAGGAAAACCAAATTCCTGGGCAATTTCCTTACCTTTTAAAAAAGAGGTTGCCGTTGCCTGTGGAGCCATGCCTACGCCTATTTTAAGCATTAACTCACGAAATTTTTCACGGTCTTCCGTAATATTTATAGCATCTATATCTACACCTATGATTTCTACGTTAAAATCCTCCCAAATACCCTTTTCATCTGCCTCTATACAAAGGTTAAGGGCTGTTTGGCCACCCATAGTTGGTAAAACAGCATCTATATTTGGGTGTTTTTTTAAAATTTCAACTATTGATTTGGTGTTCAACGGTTTTAAATAGACATGATCCGCCATTGAGGGGTCTGTCATAATAGTAGCAGGATTACTATTTATCAAAATCGTTTCTATACCATCCTCTCTTAAAGAACGTAAAGCTTGCGAACCAGAATAATCAAACTCACATGCTTGTCCAATAATGATGGGACCTGAACCAATAATTAAAATGGATTTTAAATCTTTTCTTTTAGGCATTCTTCTAAGGGTATTTTTTTAAATCGTTAAATATAGGTCAAAAAAAAGGTGCTAAACTGAAACAGTAGCACCTAATAATTTATAAGTTATCGACAAACATATTATTTCTTGTGTCGAGGTTCTGAAGAAACAGTTAATTTTTTTCTTCCTTTGGCTCTTCTTCTAGCAAGTACTTTCCTACCGTTAGCTGTAGCCATACGCTCTCTAAAACCGTGTTTATTTCTTCTTTTTCGCTTTGAAGGCTGAAATGTTCTTTTCATTTTATCTTTATTTTAAACCAAAGGCGTCTTAAAAATTCTGGGCGCAAATATACAAAGACTTTTTGCTCTTGCAAACCCTTTCTAAAAAATGTTTGTATTAGTTTTGCCGTACTAACCGTATAACTAAATATGATGCTAAAACGCCAATTATTTCTTTACTTATTAGGAGTACTAACTTGTTTAACAAGTACTTACAGCCAAACACTACTAGAATACTCCCTAAAACCTGGCCAAATTTATAAAATTAAACAAGAGGCCAAACAGCAAATGGAGCAAAAAATTGAAGGCACAACGCATGAAATTTCGAATGAGTTGGGCGGAATTTTTCAATTTAAGGTTCAAGAAAAACTAGCATCTTCCTATAAAATTGAAATGCAATTTTTAGAATTTAAGATGAAATCTACCTCTAACCTACAAGGTGTAATGATGGAAGTAGATACTAAAAACCCAACCGTAGGTGACGAAATGACGGCTAAAATTTTTGACGCTCTTATTGGTACGCCATTACAAATGGAGATGACAACAGCCGGAAAAATCATTAGTGTTACCGGAGGTGATGCCCTAATAGATAAAATGGCAGCGGCAACTGGCTTGGACCAAGCTACACAAGAAATCATGAAAGGCTCTTTAAGAAAAGAATTTAGTTCTGAAGGTTTAGCGCAAAGTTTTGAACAAATGACTTACATATACCCTGGACAGAAAAAAGCAGAGGGAGATCAATGGAACACCCTGTTTAGTGGTAAAATTAACGCAGATAATTTGTGGACCTTGGAACAAGTAGATGGTAAAATGGCATCCATAATTGGAACGGCAGAAATTACCATGCAGAACCAGGATGCCAATTTAATTTTAGAATTAGCAGGCAACCAAGAAATTGTACTACAATCCGATTTAACCAGTGGTTTTTTAACCAAGATGATGGTACAGGGTACTGGCGAAGGCAAATCAATTATGGCCAGTATGGGTATGGAAATACCAACTACGTTAACACAAACAATTACTTACGAATTAATTACAGATTAAATATATGTTCAACAAAAACATCAAACTTGTTTTAGCCGCATTGGTTATTGCTTATGCAGTATATCAATTTATTGAAGGAAACATTGGAAACGGTATTGCATTGCTACTCCTTTCTTCCATGTTTATATTCCTTTATTTTAGAAACGAAATCATATTAATGTCTTTTCTAAAAATGCGAAAACAAGATTTAGAAGGAACAGAAAAATGGCTGTCTAAAATAAAAAATCCAGAAGCGGCCTTGGTAACCAAACAACAAGGTTATTATAACTATTTACATGGAATAATCTACTCGCAAAGAAATCTTACGCAAGCAGAAAAATATTTTAAAAAGGCTCTTAAGCTTGGCTTAAACATGGATTATGACGTAGCCATGGCCAAATTGAGCCTTGCAGGTATTGCTATGCAAAAAAGGAGAAAAAGAGAAGCTACTACTTTACTACAAGAGGCAAAGCGATTGGACAAAAACAATATGCTTACCGAGCAAATAAAAATGATGCAACAACAAATGAAGAAGATTTAATCTTCTTCATTTGTCGTAGACACCTATATTCTTAGTTTAGGTCTCGGTAATACCCTTTATTAGGAATCTCTACAATATATTTTTTCCTAGAAGAATTATTTAAATGTGATTCTCTTAACCACGGGTTATGGCGCTTTAATATCTTGTAATTTATTTCATATAAGCCTGCAAAATCTGCCCAATTGGTCACCGCTGTATCTACTTCTACCTTAAACGTAGGCACTTGGGTATAGTAATCTTCTTTTTCTAATTGAAAACCATATTTTTCTGGACTAGACAGGATTTCTTTGATGGCCATAATTCTAAATACGTACCTAGCGGTTTCTTGCCCTAACAACAAATCGTAATAATTATCTACCTGTTGCATTTTTAAATACTTTTGAATTGCACCTGGGCCAGCGTTGTAGGCAGCAGCAGTTAAGGTCCAAGACCCAAAACGATTTTTCCATTTATTAAGATAATCACAAGCAACCTGTGTACTTTTTTCTACATGATAACGCTCATCTACGTTATCATTAACTTCAAGACCGTACTCTCTGCCTGTTGCCCTCATAATTTGCCAAAAACCGGTTGCGCCAGCAGGACTTACAACATTCTGCAAACCACTTTCTGCAACAGCTAAATATTTAAAATCATCCGGAACGCCGTTTTTGGCCAATATTGGCTCTATAATCGGAAAATATTTCTTGGCTCTCTTCATTAACAATACTGCATTACTCTGCCAATAAGTGTTCACCAAAAACTCTCTATCCACACGCTCCATAACCTCTGGGTCTAAAAGAGGAGCAGCCTCGCCCGCAAAGTTTAAATCTTCTGGAATGTCAATGGCCGTAATTTGATAGGTTTCGGCCACATTTTTGTCATTCTCCTTTACAACAGATTTTTCAGTTAACACTGGCTCTTCATGCTGTTGTTGCACTGCATAGACCAAAGTGCCCAAAACAAATACAAAACCAATTACTGCCAATACATTTTTCAAATACTTCATAAGCTGTTTTAAATTTTGAGGAAAGATACTATGAAAACAATTATTTATTCCAAAATTAACTTAGGTAAATGTTCGTTAAACCATTTAGCCCTATAAATAATCATGGTGTGCTTACCATTATTAACTGTAATACACTCCTTTATATTGTCTATAGGAAAAACATTGTCTAATTCACCATGAATGTGTATTACATTCTTGGGCGGCTGGGTCTGCTTCCAATTAACAATTTGATGTATGGCCCAATCAATATAAACTTTGTCCCTAACGTCCAAGTAAATTTCATACAAAGACAAACGTTTGTTCACCTTTTCGCCAAAAGCGTATTTTGCCAATAATTCTACATTATTGACTAAACCGGTAGGCAAAAGCTTGTGTATTCTTGTATACCTAGCAAAGTGCATTCGTTTGGGCATTTCAAATTTACTTTTGATACTAGATATAATAATTACCTTTTTAAACTTTTTATGCTTGGCCATTTCTTGTACCAGCATACCACCAAAAGAAACACCTATTAAAACAGGGTTATCATGAACAATTGATTCATTTACTACTTTGGCATAGTCTGCTAGCGTATCTCTTGGATTTGGAACGTGCCATTTTAAATAGTGAAGAGTAAATACTGTTGGGTCTAGTTTTAAATTTTCGAAAATTGCAGGGCTTGCAGCCATGCCAGGCATTAAATAAACGTGAATTTTAGTAGGGCTCAAATGGTCTAAGTACTGTATTTACTAGGAATTTAATGATAATTTAACTAACTTTACACTTTGTTCCTTTAAGACTTTAAATAACTATTAAAGTAGGAATTTTATAAACATAAGACAATTCTTACGATGTTTTTTTTCGTTTAACTGTCTTTAACACACGTAAACCAATAACTACATGATGGAAATGGAGATTAATGACAACAGTTTCTTACGCCAGTTTGAAACTACGGTTGATGGACACCTTGCCAAAATTGAGTATTCTTCTCAAGAAAGAAAAGTTTTCTTGACAAAATTAGTGATACCAGAAGGGGTAACTCAAGAAGGTTTTAAGGAAAACTTCATCAGAGCCGTTTTGCACCATTTACAAGAACAAAATCTCCGTGTGGTGCCAACAAGCCCACATATTGCCGGGTTTCTAAGAAAAAATAGGCAATACAAAGAAATGCTTCCAGTAGGCATTAGAATATAAAAAATTTTACCCGGCTCTTCAGCCGGGTTTTTTATGCTGTCTCTTTTTGTGCTACAAATTCAAAACGCACCAAACCATCATCATCTATACAATCCAAAACCACTTTATGTAACTGATTTACCAGAGTTGGGTTCCATGGCGCCTTTACCTTTACATAATTTTCCGTAAAACCATGTATGTAACCCGCTTTGTTTTCGCCTTCAAATAGAACCGTTCTTTCTGTTCCTAATTGACTTTCATAAAAAGCCCTACGTTTTTTAGCGGATAAACCCCTAAGCATTTTACTACGTTTACTTCTTACCTTTTTGGGTACAACACCGGTCATTTCCGCAGCCACCGTATTATCTCTTTCAGAATAGGTAAACACGTGTAAATATGAAATGTCCAAATCGTTTAAAAAATGGTAGGTCTCTAAAAAGTCTTCATCTGTTTCTCCAGGAAAACCAACTATTACGTCTACCCCGATACAAGCATGCGGCATAACCACTTTTATTTTACGAATCCGTTCTTGATACAAATTGGTTAAATATCGCCTGCGCATTAATTTTAATACCTTATCGCTGCCACTTTGCAGTGGTATATGAAAATGAGGTACAAATGCATCGCTTTCAGCAACAAAATCAATGGTTTCGTTCTTTAATAAATTAGGTTCAATAGAAGAAATACGCAATCTGTGAATACCTTCTACTTGGTCCAAGGCTTTTACCAGTTCAAAAAAAGTATGTTCGTGTTTTTTATTACCAAACTCACCCTTACCGTAATCTCCAATATTTACGCCGGTCAATACAATTTCCTTAATGTCTTTTGAAGCTATTTCCGCAGCGTTGTTCAAGACGTTTTCTAGGCTATCACTTCTAGATATACCCCTGGCCAAAGGTATGGTACAATAGGTACATTTATAATCACAACCGTCTTGTACTTTTAAAAAGGCACGTGTTCTATCGCCTATGGCATAGCTACCCACATAAAAGTCGGCCTCATTAATTTCACAGGAGTGCACCTCACCTTTATCGTTTTTAGACAAATCATTAAGGTAGTCTGTAATCTTAAATTTCTCTGTAGCTCCAAGCACTAAATCTACCCCATCTACAGCTGCCAACTCCTCTGGTTTTAATTGTGCATAACAGCCAACGGCAACCACAAAAGCCTCTTGGTTAACTTTCTGCGCTTGTTTAACAATAGTCTTAAATCGTTTATCTGCATTTTCGGTAACGGAACAAGTGTTTACCACGTAGATATCTGCCTTTTCCGTAAAATCTACCCTATCAAAACCTTCTTCCTCAAAATTTCTAGCAATTGTAGAAGTTTCAGAAAAGTTCAATTTGCATCCAAGTGTATAAAAAGCTACTTTCTTCTTCATTACCGGTCTAAAAATTGGGCTGCAAAGTTACAATTTTAGCTTTACAACTCAGTATTGGAATAAAATGGCACAGTGATTATTCCTTACGCCATTTTTTTGTTTGTTCAAAAATGTACTCATACATATCTTGCTCAACCTTATCAAAAGGAATATTTCTTCTACCCATCATAGCCGTAGCCGTTTCAAAAGCCTTATTAGTCCTATATGTAGTAAAACCAGCGGCGCCTCCCCAACTAAAACTTGGCACAAAGTTTCTTGGAAACCCCGTGCCAAATATATTGGCATGTACACCTACTACTGTTCCTGTATTAAACATGGTGTTTATACCAGACTTGCTATGGTCTCCCATCATTAAACCACAAAATTGGAGCCCCGTATGAGCAAAGCCTTCGGTATTATAGTCCCATAACCTTACAGGAGCATAGTTGTTTTTTAAATTGCTAGTGTTGGTATCTGCTCCTAAATTACACCACTCTCCTAAAACGGAATTTCCTAGATAACCCTCGTGCCCTTTATTGGAATAGGCAAAAAGTACCGCATTATTCACCTCTCCTCCTACTTTGCAGTAAGGACCAAATGTGCTAGGGCCATAAATTTTAGCGCCCATTTTTAGCAGGGCACCTTCACCCATGGCTAAACCGCCGCGTATAAGGCATCCTTCTAAGATAGTTGCATTTTTTCCAATGTAAATAGGCCCGGTTGACGCATTTAACACACTACATTCTACGGAGGCACCCTCTTCCAAGAATATTTGATCTGGATTAAATATCGTATTAGTACTTGAAATAGGCTGGCTAACCCTGTTTTTGGTAAGCAAATCAAAATCTTGCTGAATAGCTTTTGCGTTCTTGGAGAATATATCCCAAGTATTTTTTACGATTATATCCACACCCTTGGCGGCTGTAGAAGTATAATTAGATAAACTAAAGGGTTGCTCCAAGCTATTGGTGGCGTAGGCAACAACCTCACCATCTAGCAGTAATGCCTGCCCTAACTCCAAGTTTTTAATAGTATTTACTAATTCTAGTGTTGGTAGGTAGCTGGCAGTAATTATTATGTTATAATCCGTTGTGGTTAAAGGAAATTTTTGCGATAAGTAATTATCCGTTAAATAACTTACCCCCTGCCCCAAGTGCTTCTCCCACTTTTCTGCTATAGTTAGAATACCTAGACGTATACCAGCAACTGGCCGTGTATAGGTAAACGGCAACAAGGCATCCTTGTATTCGCCATCGGTTAAAATAAAGTTCATGTTATGTTAGTAGTTTAATTCTGCGTAAAAATAAAAAACGCTTCCGTTAAGTTAACGAAAGCGTCTTTACTATATTTTCAACAAAATTGGTTTACTTCTTGAACTTCTTGTATTTGTTCTTGAACTTATCAATTCTACCAGCAGTATCCAATAATTTGGTTTTACCAGTGTAGAAAGGATGAGAAGTTCTTGAGATTTCCAACTTGATCAAAGGATATTCAACACCATCAACTGTAATGGTTTCCTTTGCCTGTGCGGTTGATTTTGTGATAAAAACATCCTCGTTAGACATGTCTTTAAAAGCAACCAATCTATAGTCTTCTGGGTGTATTCCTGTTTTCATTGCTATCTACTTTTACAATCTCAATTTTTCAGGCTGCAAATTTAGATAAATTTTACAGACTTACAATGGTTAATCCTTTTTTTTCAAAAATATATTTTTTTCTTGTAACAATAATCTCAAGATAGCTACCTATATTGCCGTAATCAACTAAATCAATTTAAAATGGAAGAAAACAAACCGAAAACCGGCAGTTTCGCCTTAAAATTTGGAGGAATTTTAGGCTTAATAGGAATTGTATTTGCCGTAATGCTATATCTGGCCGGCATGCAATACGAACAAGGTTGGCAAATATCTGTCATTAACGTTATTATAATGATAGGCGTTATTACCTGGGGGATGTTAGAGTTTAGAAAAGCGAATAATGGCTACTTAAAACTAGGCGAGGCAATGAAAATTGGTATTGGCATCGCCTTAATCGGATTTTTAATCTCTATGGCGTATCAAATGATTTTCATCTACGTAATTGAGCCAGATTTTATGACGAATGTTCTAGAAGTAAGAAAAAATGAAATGATTGCAAAAAATCCTAACATGACCCAAGAGCAAATAGACCAATCTGTAGAGATGATGAAAAAATTCTCTGGCCCAGGAATGATGCTTGCATTTGGTGCCATTGGTAGTATTTTTATAAGTGCCATAATTTCTTTAATTACCGGCTTAATCTTAAAAAGAGATGAGCCTGCTTATTAAAAGCAAAAACACTACTTTTGGGGAATTACAGTAAAAATCAATGCAATTATCTATTGTAATCCCTCTTCTTAATGAAGAAGAATCCATAAAAGAATTATATGATTGGATTGCATCCGTAATGCAATCCAATCGTTTTTTGTACGAAATTATTTTTGTGGATGATGGCAGTACAGACCAATCTTGGAAAACTATTGAAAACCTTTCTAAAAGTAATCCCAATGTAAAGGGTATACGTTTTTTGAGGAATTATGGCAAATCTCAAGCGTTACATGCCGGGTTTAAAATGGCCAATGGAAAAGTGGTTATTACCATGGATGCGGATTTACAAGATAATCCAGAAGAAATACCCGAATTATACCGTTTAATACATGAAGAGGGCTATGATTTAATCAGCGGTTGGAAAAAGAAACGTTATGATTCCGTACTTGCCAAAAACCTTCCCTCTAAATTATTTAATTGGGCAGCAAGAAAAACTTCTAAGGTAAAATTGCACGATTTTAATTGCGGCCTTAAAGCTTATGACCATAACGTAATTAAAACTATTGAAGTATCTGGGGAAATGCACCGATATATTCCTGTTTTGGCCAAAAATGCCGGATTTGACAAGATTGGTGAAAAAGTTGTGCAACATCAAGCCAGAAAATATGGCACCACTAAATTTGGAATGGAACGCTTTATTAACGGATTTTTAGATTTACTCACCATCTGGTTTGTATCCAAATTTGGAAAACAACCCATGCACCTCTTTGGTGCACTAGGTGCGCTAGTCTTTTTAATTGGGTTTGGTTTTTCTGTTTATTTAGGTATAGATAAGCTCTTTCTTAACCCTACTGGCAGATTAATTACAAGCAGACCACAATTTTATATTGCTTTAAGTTGCATGGTAATTGGTACCCAATTATTTCTTGCAGGATTCTTAGGCGAATTGTTTATTAGAACCAAAAAAGCCAACGAAAACTACAAAGTAGCTGAAATTTTAGTACAGAAGACATCAGAAGTAATGGATTAACCTAAACTTTAAGTCTTCTACTAGTAGCTACACTAAATAATTTAATACTTTAGACGTTACATCTAGATATAAGAAAATTCTTAACAAAATATAATTATAGATATGGATTCTATTCTTGAAACCGCCAAATCTTGGTTAACCGATTTTTTTGACCCAGAAATAAAAACTGAAATACAGCGCCTAATAGAAAAGGACCAAAACGAATTACAAGACTCTTTCTATAGAAACCTAGAATTTGGTACCGGAGGTATGCGTGGTATCATGGGGGTTGGCACCAATAGAATTAATAAATATACGCTAGGCAAAAACACACAAGGCCTAAGTAATTATTTAAAACAAGTTTATGGTGAAGAAGAAATTAAGGTGGTGATAGCTTACGACTGTAGACACAATAGTGATACGCTTTCGCAAACGGTAGCAGAAGTACTTTCTGCAAACGGTATTAAAGTATACCGCTTTTCTGAATTACGGACCACACCAGAATTGTCTTTTGCCGTAAAACATCTTAACTGTCATGCCGGTATTGTATTAACAGCGTCCCACAATCCGCCAGAATACAATGGCTATAAAGTTTATTGGACAGATGGTGGCCAAATAGTACCTCCACAGGATAAAGAAATTATAGCAGAAATTAACAAACTAGGTTTTGAAGATATCAATTTCAAAGCGAATCTGGATTTAATTGAAGCTATAGATACTGAGGTAGACCAAGCGTTTTTTAAGGCCTCTGTAGCAAATGGAAATTTTAACGCCCAAGGCAAAGACGATTTTAAAATTGTTTTTACCTCTATCCATGGTACATCTATTACAGCAATTCCAGATGTATTAAAAATGGCGGGTTACAACAATGTAACCATCATTGAAGAACAAGCTAAACCAGATGGTAATTTCCCCACCGTTAAATCGCCCAATCCGGAAGAACCAGAAGCATTGGCCATGGCTATCGCAAAAGCAGAAGAGATTGGAGCCGATATGGTGGTAGGCACAGACCCAGATAGTGACCGTTTAGGCATTGCCGTACGTAATCTAGATGGTAAGTTAGAATTACTTAATGGCAACCAAACCATGGTTTTAATGACTAAATTCTTATTAGACCAGTATAAAGCCAAAGGTTTTAAAGGTAATGAATTTGTAGCCACAACTATTGTTTCTACACCAATGATGGAAAGAATGGCAAAAGAATATGGTGTAGAATGCAAAATTTCCTTAACAGGATTTAAATGGATAGGTAAGATGATAAAAGACTTTCCGAAACAACACTTTATAGGTGGTGGTGAAGAAAGTTTTGGCTATATGGTGGGCGATTTTGTTCGTGATAAAGATGCGGTAACTTCTACCCTATTGGCCTGCGAAATTGCTGCACAAGCAAAAGCAAACGGCAGCTCTTTCTATAAAGATTTAATTGATGCCTATGTACAATTTGGCTTCTATAAAGAAAAACTAATTTCTATCACTAAAAAAGGAATGAGCGGTGCCGAAGAAATTAAGCAAATGCTTAAGGATTTTAAAGATAATCCTGTAGAAACAGTACAAGGTTCTAAATTACTTTGGATAGAAGATTATAACACTTCAATTGCTAAAAATGTACAAACTGGAGAAGAAAAAGCTATAGACATTCCAAAATCCAATGTTTTAATTTACGAAACAGAAGATGGCACGCGTATAGCAGCAAGACCAAGTGGTACTGAACCCAAGGTTAAATTTTACATTAGTACTAACACAACTTTAGCAAGCGCTTCGGAATTTAAATCCGTAAATTCGCAGTTAGATTCCAAATTAGAAGGAATTTTAGCTGAATTGAATTTATAGTGAATGAGCGTACTTGGTAAGATTTTAAGGTTTGCCAAACCTTATAAAACATATGGAGTATTGAATGTTGTTTGTAACATTCTTTACTCCATTTTTAATGTATTATCTATCATCATTTTTATTCCTACCCTAGGAATTCTGTTTGATAAACAAGAGGAAGTTTACCAAAAACCAGTTTATACCGGATTTAGTGATTTAAAATCCTATGGAGAAGACTCCCTAAACTATTTTTTAACCCAAAAGGTTATCGATGATGGTCCCATGGCCGCACTTGCCTTTATCTGTATTGCCAGTATTCTAATCTTTTTCCTTAAAAATTTTTTTAGATACGCAGCCATGTATTTCTTAGCCTTTTTAAGAACCGGAATGGTAAAAGACATACAAGACCTGCTTTATAAAAAAACAGTTAATCTACCTATTTCATTCTTTAGTGAAAAACGAAAAGGAGACCTTTTGGCCCGTATGACTACAGATGTAAAAGAAGTAGAATCATCGGTTATTAATTCTCTAGAAGGCTTGGTAAGAGAACCTATTACCATTGTCATAGTTTTAATCTCTATGTTAATGTTAAGCGCAAAATTGACTTTGTTCGTGTTTTTGTTTTTACCTGTTGCCGGTTTTTTGATTTCTGCCGTTGGTAAAAAATTAAAAGCGAAATCCCAAGCTGCACAAAAGGAAAATGGTATTTTCTTATCCTTCTTGGAAGAAACACTTTCTGGATTAAAAGTGATAAAAGGTTTTAATGCCGAAAAAATATTAGGCGATAAATTCACAGCTTCTACAGCCAGATACAAAGAAATCATGAAATCTGTGCTACACAGACAGGGTATGGCATCACCTTTTAGCGAATTCTTAGGAGTAGCTGTGGTAATTACCGTTTTGTGGTATGGTGGTAGTTTGGTATTTGCAGAGAATAGCACCCTTAAACCACAAGACTTTATGGGGTATATTGGATTGTTCTACACCATTATTAACCCTGTTAAAGCTATTACCACCATTAATTACAATATTAAAAAAGGAAATGCCGCAACAGAACGTATTTATGAAATATTGGATTTGGAAAATCCAATAGCAGACGCTCCAAACGCCTTAGCTATTACCGATTTAAAAGAACAAATTCAGTTTAGAAATATTGGTTTTAAATACCAAGAAGATTACGTCTTGCAAGACTTTAACCTAACGGTTAAAAAAGGACAAACCGTAGCATTGGTTGGCCAATCTGGTAGCGGTAAAAGTACAGTAGCCAATCTCATTACACGTTTTTATGACGTAAATGATGGCGAAATTTTAATAGACGGAAATAACATAAAAAACCTAAGTAAAAAATCGGTTCGTGGGCTAATGGGCTTAGTTACGCAAGACTCCATCTTATTTAATGATAGTGTAAAGGATAACATTGCCCTTGGTAAAGAAAATGCTACCGAAGAAGAAATTATAGCTGCTGCAAAAATTGCCAATGCACATGATTTTATAATGGATTTACCAGACGGATACAACACCAATATAGGAGATAGCGGCAACAAATTAAGTGGTGGTCAAAAACAACGTTTATCCATTGCCCGTGCCGTATTAAAAAATCCACCAATTATGGTGTTAGATGAGGCTACTTCTGCCCTAGATACCGAAAGCGAGCGTTTGGTACAAGATGCCCTAGAAAAAATGATGCAAAACAGAACTTCCTTGGTTATTGCACATAGGCTTTCTACCATCCAAAATGCAGACCTTATTGTGGTTATGCAAAAAGGCAAAATTTTGGAACAAGGCACCCATGAAGAGCTGTTAAACTCCAATAAAGGATACAAAAGATTGGTAGAGATGCAAAATTTGGCTTAGTAACTTATCTTCTAAAAAAATCTACATTTCGTTTTAAACCTTTTTCTAATTTTAGCGTCAAAGGGTAAAACATCAACATTTTTGGTTGCAGAAGAAACATTAGTTGCAGAGCTAAAAAATAAGGAAACCCAAGGGAAAGCCTTTGAGGTATTGGTAAACCAATACAAGGAACGGCTGTATTGGCATATTCGTAGAATCGTCCTAAATCATGATGATGCGGATGATGTGCTCCAGAACACGTTTATAAAAGTGTACCGCAATATTGAGGGTTTTAAAGCCAATAGCAAATTGTATTCATGGATGTATCGTATCGCCACCAATGAGTCGCTTACTTTTCTAGAGAAAAAGTCTAAAAAACTAGGTAAGAGCACAACTGAGATGCAAGAGTATTTGGTTGAGAATTTAGAGGCAGATGTCTATTTTGAGGGTGATGCTATTCAGCTTAAATTACAACAAGCCTTGGCCAATCTACCAGATAAGCAAAAATTGGTTTTTAATATGAAATATTTTCAAGAAATGAAATACGAAGAAATTTCGGAAATTTTGGAAACATCAGTAGGAGCCTTAAAAACATCGTACCATTTGGCCACCAAAAAAATTGAAGCGTTCCTTAAAGCGGATTAAACCAAGAGAATGGATATGGATAAGCGTCTAAGAGTAAAATGAAAAAAGATAGAAATAAATCGCATAAGCTACCCGAAGGCTACTTTGAACAGTTCAACCAACGGTTAATGGATAGGATTGCCGCAGAAGAAGCCGCTGCCAAAAGCACGCTAATTCCAAAAAACGATGGTTTTAGCGTACCAGAAGGATATTTTGAAGCCGTATTGCCAAAGATTACCAAAACTGTTGCTACAAACAATAGCACAAAGGTAATTCAGCTTAAAGGTTTCAAAAGTTGGATGGCCATTGCCGCCTCTATTGCTATTGCTATTGCTATGGTAACATACCTAGGTGTAACTAGGTCTAACACCAACAATGTAGCGTTGGATAGCTTAAGTAATGCAGAAATTTTAGCTTATTTAAATAACCAAACAGATGTTACCACTTATGATCTAGCAGAATTGGTTAATTCAGATAATATAAACACCAATCTATTCTCTGAAACCCAACTGGAAGAAGAATTGATTTTGGACTATTTTGATGAAAATTTAGACGATTTAGATACTATAGATTTTGAATATGAAGACTATGAATAAGATATTATTATTAACAACCTTGGTGCTCTTCTCTTTTACCTATACAAAGGCACAAGGACCAGGCAGGGAAAAGATTAAGGCGCTTAAAGTGGCCATGATTACAGAAAAATTGAACCTAACACCAGCAGAAGCAGAAAAATTTTGGCCGGTTTACAACAAACACGACGAAGCCATGGACGATTTAAGGCATAAGGAACGAAAATACTTTGGCAAACGAAGCGAAGATGTTACCAATATTTCTGAGGCAGATGCAACTAAACTGTTAGCAGAGTTTGATATGGTAAACGAACAACGTTATGAGTTAGGTTCCAATTTTGTAAAAGACTTAAAGAAAATATTACCTAATAAAAAAATTGTGCTTTTGTTTAAGGCAGAAGAAGAATTTAAACGTAAGTTATTACAACGTATGCGGCAACGCTAGTTACTGTTTTCTTGATACTATTAAAAAAGGGGCAATTTGCCCCTTTTTTGATTAAACCTTTTTAAAAACTCGCGGTCTTACTAATACAAATCTTTAAAAAAACCGTTATGAAACATTTTAAAAGTTTAATTTATGTTATTGTTTTTAGCCTTGGTCTTGCTGTAACACAGGCTCAAACCACGGTAGTCAAAAAAACCTACCCTAGAAAAGGTACTGTAGTAACCACAATACATAGACCTAATGTAGTGGTATATAAAAAAACCAATTATTACTTTTCTGATGGGGTTTGGTATACCGCCAAAGGTAAACAATACGTAGTAGCCAATGCACCAATTGGAGTTAGGGTTAGAAGACTACCCAGAACTAGGACCATTGTTAAAAGAAACGGAGTTAAATACTATAAATATAGAGGCGTTTGGTATACCAAAACCGGAAGATATTATACCGTGGTAAACGTATAAGATTGTTTATTTTTTGTTTGATTGATGATGATAAAAGAGCCAATTAATTGGCTCTTTTTTATTTGGTTATCATCTTAAAACTTATTCTTTAAAAACAAGCTTGGCAATTCGGTTTTTACCAGCCGCATATGCAATGGAATCATTTAAAAATCGAATGGTATAAAAACCCTCATCTGATAATTTTTTCCAACTTTGCCCCTTATCCGCACTGTAATGTATTCCGGTAAAGCCCACGCTTACTAATTTATTCCCTTTTCCATGGGGCAAAAACCGCACACAGCTCTGATAGCCCGGAATTGCACCATCCGCTACCAAATTCCATGTTTTACCACCATCCGTAGTTAAAGCTTTATTTGCCCTATTTCCATTAGGTTCCGAAAAATCCCCACCAATGGCAAAACCAATATTTTCATCATAAAAGTCCATACTATACATTCCATGATATGGCGTGCTACCACTTATTGGGGTTTCTTGCGCAACCCAAGTTTTGCCCTTATCCGTAGATTTTAAAAATCGTTTTGTTGTTGCTATCCATGTAGTATCCCCAATTATTTTAATATTGCTATTGCTGGCTGCGTAGGCCCCTTCACCCTCTATTAATGCTGGTACAGCTTCACACGGTAAACGTTTCCAGCTGTTGCCTGCATCTCTCGTTATTAATATGGAAAAACAACCTTTGTTGGTATCGCCAATTGCCAAACCTTCATTGGTATTCCAAAAAGCCATAGCATCGTAAAAAACGGCTTCGCCCTCTTCGGTATAGACCAACTCCATTTTACCCCCATCCCCTGTTTTATATAATAAAGCAGGATTAGCAACAGAAAGCATAAAAAAGTCCTTATTGTTATGGGCTATCGCCCTAAACTCTGGGTTAATACTATCATTGGTAAGTAAATTGGTTCTAATTTTGTTCTGGGGAATAGTGTAAGTCCCATATACACCATTACTACCTGCAAAAGCCAAGGTTTGTTGGTCCAAAAAATCTATTGCCCTTATGCTAACGGAATCTTCATAAATAGTAGAGACAGCTACGCT
Source organism: Croceivirga sp. ABH4_376 (assembly GCF_056160685.1). NCBI lineage: Bacteria > Pseudomonadati > Bacteroidota > Flavobacteriia > Flavobacteriales > Flavobacteriaceae > Croceivirga > Croceivirga sp. ABH4_376. The sequence goes on from NZ_JBSWXQ010000002.1 coordinate 659,910, forward strand.
TTGGGGTTCAAAAACAGTTCTCTTTTCTTGCTTACAAGCCCCTAGAACCAATAGCAAAACAAAAACTAAATAAGGGTATCTCATCACAATGGTTTTGTTCAAAAGTAAACGGAAAGAATGAATTAGCTATGGTTGTTATCACAAAAGAAACTTTAATGATACCTTTGCACTCTTATAATTTAATATGCGTTTACACAGAAATTTGGTTTTTGCGGTTATCGATGCCCTAAACATGATTTTTAATGATGAGGAATATGCCGATAAGGTTATTGAAAAAGTTCTAAAATTCGATAAAAGATGGGGCGCAAGAGATCGTGGTTTTATTGCAGAAACCACTTATGAAATAGTACGCTATAAAAGATTGTATACCCAAATTGCTGAAGTTCACGAGCCATATGCTAGGGAAGACCTATTCCGAATATTTGCAGTATGGGCAGTACTTAGGGGCATTAACCTTCCAGATTGGAAACAGATACAGAACACACCTGAAAGGCGAATAAAGGGTAAATTTGATGAGCTTTCTAAAATTAGGAAAATAAGGGAGTCTTACCCGGATTGGATAGATAGTTTAGGAGAATCCGCTTTGGGAAAAGAATTGTGGGATAAAGAATCTAAAGCCCTAAATGAACAGGCCAATGTTATTTTAAGAACCAATACCTTAAAAATTACAAGAGCTAGTTTGCAAAAACAATTGGCAGAAGAAGGTATTGCAACCAAAGCCCTTAAAGATTATCCTTTTGCTTTAGAACTACCTGAACGTAAAAACGTATTTACCACGGTTGCCTTTAAAGAAGGGCTGTTTGAAGTGCAAGATGCAAGCTCCCAATTAGTGGCGCCCTTTCTAGAAGTTTCACCTGGCCAAAAAGTAGTAGATGCTTGTGCAGGAGCTGGTGGTAAAACGTTGCATTTAGCTACTCTTATGGAAAACAAGGGCCAACTAATTGCTATGGATATTTATGAAAGCAAATTAAAAAAACTTAAGGTGCGTACAAGAAGAAACGGCGTACATAATGTGGATACTAGGGTTATAGAGAATTCTAAAGCAATTAAAAAATTGCATGGCAAAGCAGACCGCCTTCTTTTAGACGCGCCATGTTCTGGTCTAGGGGTTATTAAGCGAAACCCAGACAGCAAATGGAAATTAGAACCAGAGTTTTTAGAGCGTATAAAAGGAGTACAGCAAGATGTTTTGCAACGCTATTCTAAAATGGTAAAACCCGGCGGTAAAATGGTATATGCCACTTGTTCCATCTTACCAGAAGAAAATTATGACCAAGTAGCAGAATTTTTAGCTTCAGAAGCAGGGCAAGAATTTGATTTAGAAAAACAAAAAAATGTGTACGCATCAGCATCTGGTTATGATGGTTTCTACATGGCCTTAATGTACAAAAAGGCTTAATTTACGTTTGTAACACAAAAAACTAAAATCTTAACAAAACCTCAAATTACTGGGATTGACCATATTGTTTGTTACCTTTGCACTCTATGGAGCCAAAATTACACGAACAACGTAATTCCAGAATATTAAGTTTCGGTTACACCGTATTCCGAAATCAATCCGAAAAGTTTATTCCACCAACTTTTTAACACGTCCCTATTAACTTAAGCGGACAAACCGATTATGTCCTTTATCAATATTGATTGATTTAGGACTATGCACTATTGCGCCCATTTTTTAAAGGTCAAAACCTATCTCCATTAACCCATATTCCTTGTGAATGAGAATAAACACCTTTGATGCCTACTCAAGGCTCTCACCTTTACAAATAAACAGATTAGTAAATTTTCTGTTCACCAACCAAGATTGCAATAAGCTAACTAAAAACAGTTTGCGCAAAGCCATACTATATGCGGCTAAGGAAAGACCTGGTTTTGGAGGTTATATTTTTTGTTTGGAAGAGAAAGATACAACGATAGGCGCTTTGGTAATAAATAGAACTGGAATGGAAGGTTATATTCCTGAAAATATGTTGGTTACCATGGTGGTTGCCAAAGATTATAAAAAGCAAGGATGGGAAGACAAACTGCTAGACTATGCCATTAGTTACTGTAAGGGAGATATAGGGGTATACATAAAAGAGCCAAAGACCACGCAAACATTTGAAGAGCATGGCTTTGAACACAACAATTTAGAAATGCGATTAAAACAATAAAAAATGCTAAAAATAGAAGTAAAAGACGGAGAAAAGATAGAGCGTGCTTTAAAACGTTACAAAAGAAAAGTTAGGAATGTAAAATTACATGATCAGCTTAGAAACAATAGATATTTTACAAAACCATCTGTAGAAAGAAGAAAACAGTTGGAAAAAGCGGCCTATAAAGAGCAGTATTTGAACGAATTAGAGAACGATTAATTCTATATAATTTTTAAAAACACGGGTGCAAAAGGCATTCACAAAAACATGAGAGTATTACTTATTGGTGCAGGAAATATGGGACTCACCTATGCAGAAGGAATGGTTAAATCCAAGCTGCTAAAAAAGAAAAACATAATGGTTTTGGACAAGTCCAAAGAGGCTTTGAACCGCGTAGACAAAATGCCAAATTTTGATACGTTTGACCGTTTAGAAGATTGTGTTCCCATTGCAGAAATCATTATGGTGGCCGTAAAGCCATACCATGCTGAAGAACTGTTCCAACGTATAAAACCTTTATTGAATAACGAGCAAATGGTAATTTCCATCATGGCTGGTGTTACCATAGATTACATGAAAGAAGCATTGGGCATACAGAAAATTGTACGTGCCATGCCTAATTTACCTGCCAAGGTAGGTAAAGGGCTTACCAGTTACGTGTCTTCTAAACAAGTTTCTAGGCTAGAGCTGTTTATGGTAGAAGATTTACTAAACACAACTGGTAAATCCATAAGGGTAGAAAACGAGAAATACATAGACGCATCTACCGGGATTTCTGGTAGTGGGCCAGCCTATGTGTTCTACTTTATGCAAAGTATGATGGATGCCGCCCTGCAGATGGGCTTTTCAGAAAACGTATCCAAAGTATTGGTAAGCCAGACGTTTACTGGCGCGGTAGAGTTGTTTAATCAATCTAACCTTACACCAGATACATGGATGCAGCGCGTGGCCTCTAAAGGAGGTACAACCCAAGCCGCCTTAGACTCCATGCAAGATAACAATGTAAACGAATTAATAAAAGATGCCGCTTTTGCCGCTTTTAACCGGGCTGTAGAATTGGGCGAAGAATACTAAATCATGTATAAAAAATTAGTGGTCATAAAGGTTGGTACCAACGTAATGACCAATAAAGACAATAGAATAGTAAGACCTGTTTTAAACAATTTAGTTAGGCAAATTGCCGAACTGTATGAGCGAGATATCATGACCATTTTGGTTTCCTCAGGTTCCGTTATTGCAGGTAAAGAAGTTTTAGGAAAGGCAAAAATTGAAGATACTACCCAACGTAGGCAGGTATATTCTGCTATAGGTCAACCTAGAATGATGCGCCTATACTATAACATTTTTAGGGATTATGGTATGAAATGTGCGCAGGTATTACCAACAAAGCGCGATTTTAACCCCGGTATACACAGAGATAATATGATTAACTGTATAGAAGGGCTATTATCAGAAGGCGTAATACCAATTGCCAATGAGGATGATGCGGTATCCGTTACCATGAGCATGTTTTCAGACAATGACGAATTAGCAACCTTAATTGCCGAACTTATGAACGCAGACCGTTTAATCCTACTAACAGATATTGACGGTTTATATGATGGACATCCGGAAAATGAAGGTTCTAAGGTTATAAGCAACGTAGAACCTGAGGAAAACTTGGACAAATACATAGAAAACCCAGATAAGCAAGAAGGCGAAGGCCGAGGTGGTATGGGGTCCAAATTAGGGTATGCACAATTAGCAGCTAGTAAAGACATTCCTTGCTATATTGTAAACGGAAAAAAAGAGAATATAATAATTGATATTGTAGACGGTAAGACCGTAGGAACCAAGGTTTCACAATAAAAACAGAAGAATGAAATTATTAAAAACAGCGGTAAAAAATGCTGTATTGGAAAGTATGGAGCGTATACTCCATGAACATAAAGACGAATTACTTTTGGCCAATCAAAAAGATTTGGCTGCCTTTAATAAAGATGATCAAGCCCTCTATGACCGTTTGGTAGTAGATGATAAGAAAGTGGGGCAAATGATACAGGCCGTTAAGGAGGTGCGTTTACAAGAAGATCCCGTAAACAAAGAAATTTCCAAAAAACATTTAGAAAACGGTTTGGAAATTACCAATAAAACAGCTCCTTTTGGTACGATTATGATTATCTATGAATCAAGACCAGATGTTACCGTAGAAGCTGCCGTGTTGGCCTTTAAAGCCAACAACAAAATACTTTTAAAAGGTGGTAAGGAGGCGTATTACAGTAATAAAGCCCTAGTGAAATTTTGGCATATGGCCTTGGATGAACATAAGCTGGAAACAGACTATATTCAATTCTTGGAAATGGATAGAACCCAAACCCAAGCATTTCTAAAAAATCCAGACCAGCCCTTAGATTTAATTGTACCCAGAGGTGGAGAACGCTTAATCGCCTTTGTTAAGGAACACGCCAAATGTGCAGTTTTGGTAAGTGGTAGAGGTAACAACTTTTTATACGTACATCCAGAAGCAGATTGGCAGATGACCAAAAAAGTTATCATAAATGCCAAAACACATAAAATATCTGCTTGTAATGCCCTAGATAAGATTCTTTTAGATGTTAACCTTCCCGATTATGAAGGTAAGGTCCAAGAGTTGGCAAACCTACTTAAAGAACATCAAGTAAGTTTGGTAGTAGATGAAAACGTATCAAAATTACTTCCTGAAGAAGAAAAAATTAAGGAAGATAGCATATGGCAAGAAGAATTTTTGTCCATGAAATGTGTTATTGGTGCAGTAGAAAATAAAGTAGAAGCCATAGTTTTAATCAATGATAACAGTGGTGGACATTCTGCTGCAATTATGACCAGTAACAACATTGTTGCCCAAGAATTTATGGACGGTGTAGATTGTGCTGCTGTTTATCAAAATGCATCTACAAGATTTACAGATGGTGGCCAAATGGGAGTTGGTGCAGAGCTTGCAATAAGTACAGATAAATTACACCATAGGGGACCACTGGGCTTAAAACAGTTAGTTACCAATAAATACTATATTTTGGGTAACGGACAAATTAGAAATTAATTCACACTATTCTTTTTGAAAAAAAAAACCTGGTTTAACCCAGGTTTTTTTATACCTATATACTAAAAAGTAAGATTTTTCGTATTTATATATAGATTTTTTCTTTAACAATTCTTTTTATATGTATCTTTGTATTTCCCAATATAGACTCCTCTTAAACCATAGAAACAATTCCAATGGTGCCATATATCCGTTAATTGGTGTATAGGTAATAAACCAAAAAGAATAAAATATGGATTTTAATCAGCTTGGCATTTTTTTAATACAGACCATATTGGTGGCTGGTTTGGTACTGTCTCTTTTTAGGCTCAGAAAGGCAATGGGCCTTGGTATGGTTTATATTTGCTTAGGACTGTTCCAATTTATTCAAGTATTTCTGCCCACCAACTTTTACATGAAGATTACAGAGGTTTTGGCGGTATCCTTTTCTTCTGTGGTATTCACTACCGTATTATTTACCATGCTATTGGTCTATATAAAAGAAGATGCCAATGAAACCAAAAAGGTTATTTACGCCTTGTTATTAGCTAATTTGGTAATTGCCCTTACACTTTTGATATTAAACTTCAATTTGGATTCACAAAACTACACCAATCCGTATGGTATTAGTATGATTGAGTCTCCCTTAAAATTTAAAATTCTGCTGTTGGGCACCTTAGTATTACTGGCAGATATGATTTTCTCCATTTTTTTATATGAGTTCATATCTAAGTATGTCAACAAGCTTTACTTTAGAATATTCTTAACCATGGCACTTGTGCTAACTTTTGATTCCATTATATTTAACTTAATTACCTTCTGGAATAGAGATAACTTATCAGAATTAATTGGTACATCTATAATTGCCAAATTATTTACAGCTACATTTTTATCAGCTTTATACACTGTCTATCTTGCTTATTTTGAAAAAGATAATAAAGCGGAAGAATTATTGAAGGTCCAAGATATTTTTCAAAAATTATCTTACAAACAAAAATTTGAATTGGCTTCTAAAAATATAATAGCAACCTCAGCAGAATTACAAATTAAAGAGAACCGCTATAAAATGCTCACAGACACTGTTCCGGTTGGTGTTTTCCATACTACTCCTAACGGTAAAACCATATATGTAAACCCAAAATGGTGCGAAACTACGGGCATAACATTTGAAGAAGCTATCAATGACGGATGGATAGACCACATACACCCAGAAGATTTAGAAATGGTAACCCATTGTTGGCAAAAAGCTGTTTTAAATAAAGAAAGTTCAACTGCAGAATACCGGTATGTACGCAAAGACGGTTCTGTGCGTTGGGTACTTGGCTATGCCGTACCAGAGCTAGATAAAGACCGTAATATTATTGGTTTTATTGGAACCACCACAGATATCACGGAACTTAAAAAATACCAAGACCAACTTATTAACCTTAAAAACAAAGCCGAAGAAGCTAATCGGTTAAAATCGGCCTTTTTAGCTAATGTAAGTCATGAAATTCGTACACCCATGAATGGAATTTTGGGTTTTACTAATTTGTTAAAAAACCAACAACTAACTAGTGGTGATCGGTTAGAGTATTTAGATATCATAGAAGATAGTGGCCGACGCATGTTAAACATCATGAACGATATTATTGACATTTCTAGGATAGAAGCGGGTAGCATAGAATTACATGAAGAAACTTTTGACCTATTAAAACTAATTAATTACAAACTAGACTTTTTTACACCAATAGCACAAAAGAAAAATCTTAAATTAATTTACGAAAAACAGAAAATAGAGAATCCAATTTTAATACATACGGATAAAGATAAAGTATGTTCTATTCTAAGTAATTTTATTACAAATGCCATAAAATATACGGATATAGGTTCCGTTAAACTTGGTTATGAATTACAAAAAGATAGCGTTCAATTATATGTAAAGGATACAGGAATTGGTATAGCTCCAGAAAAACATCAAGTTATTTTTGAACGATTTATGCAAGCAGATATTGAAGATAGAATGGCACGGGAAGGAGCCGGTCTAGGATTGGCCATTTCCAAGTCTTATGCAAAATTGGTTAATGGAGAAATAACCATGGAAAGTAAACCAGGTGTAGGTTCTAGTTTTTACCTTACTTTACCCTATAACCCAAAACTAACATTACAAAACGAGTCCGTAGAACATGAATCAAAATCCTGAAAACAAAAAAGATATAACCGTTCTAATTGCAGAAGACGACAAGATATCTAGCTATTTAATTGAGAAAATTTTAAAACCATACGGTTGTAAAATTTTACATGCAAAAGACGGGGAAGAAGTAGTTGCTTTGTGTAAAGAAAATAAGGAAATAGATCTTATTTTTATGGATGTTAAAATGCCAATAATTGATGGTTTTGAAGCTACCAGACAAATAAGAACTTTTAACCAAGACGTTATTATCATTGCCCAAACTGCTTTTACTATGTTAGGAGACAAAGAAAAATCTGCTGCGGTTGGTTGTAATGAACATATTTCCAAACCTATAGAACAAGAAAAAGTTACGCGCATTTTAGATAAATATTTTGCCTAAACACCGGATAATCGCTTAAAAACTTAAATGAATTAGATTTCCTATTCATTGGATTAATCTTTTGATTGTTAAGTATTTATTTTTACCACTAAAACATAATGCTTAAAAGTGGTGGTTTAGAAGTTGTAGTGTTTCGCAGTTTGGAAAGTACAATTTCCTCAAAAGCATCAAAGACTTTAAAAAACACACTAGAAAACTACGGCAATCCTATTTCCTTACAGTATAAGTATGTTATTTCTGATGGTTCTTCGGAATACCAACTTCTTGCCGTAAAAGCCATCCATGCTGCCAAAAATCAAAACAAAGAACAAGAATATTTTAGACTTGTTGCGGAAAGTAACGGTTATACCAAAGAGCAGCTCTTGGTATTGGCCCAAAGCCTAAAATTGAACATGCCTAAGTTTAAGGAAGACTTAGAACACAAAGAAATAGCGGATAAAATAGAAGCAGATAAAAAAGCTGCAGAATCTTCTGGATTATCGTTTTATCCAGGCATTACCATTAACGGTATAGCCTATAAAGGTGCTTGGGATAAAAAATCAATCTTAGCAGCATTAGAAAAAAATGGGGCCACACAAATAAGAGTGGCTATGCAAGGATTGTTTCAATGGGGAGCATCTGCAGCAATTGCTTTGGTTTTGGCTACTCTAGCCGCACTACTTTTGGTAAACCTTGGCTATCATGAATCTTATGAAAATTGGAAACTATTCCCGTTGGGCTTTACCTATGGCGCAATGGATTTTACCCTTCCTGTAGAAGTTTGGATAAACGATTTTTTAATGGCCATTTTCTTTCTTCTTATCGGTCTAGAGATAAAAGAAGAAATACTAGAAGGAGAACTATCTAACAGAAAAAAAGCTGCAATGCCGGTAATTGCAGCCATAGGCGGTATGTTGGTTCCCGCTTTGTTGTACATTATCTTTAATCTAGGAACAGACACCGCACATGGGTGGGGAGTTCCCATGGCTACAGATATTGCATTTACTCTAGGTCTAATGGCCATTTTAGGTTCTAGAGTACCGGTTTCGCTAAAAGTTTTTGTTTCTGCCCTTGCTATTGCAGACGATTTAGGGGCCATATTAATTATTGCTCTATTCTATGGCCACGGATTTCATTTAAACTATTTCCTTTTTGCAATGGCAACCCTACTTTTAATGTACTTCTTTAACCGTAAAAAAGTATATAGCGTAAACGTTTACTTATTCTTAGGGCTTTTATTATGGTTTTTTATCTATAAAAGTGGTTTGCATGCAACACTTGCCGGCGTGCTTACGGCTTTCTTAATACCAGTTCAAGGCAAAGCCAGCTTATCGCTTATTGCCAAACAAATAGCGGTAATCTTTCAAAAGGAAATTGGGGATATCAAAAACCCAGAAACAGATAAAAGTAAAATTAATCCTAATTCACTTTTAACCTTAAAACGGGCCATAGAGCGCTTAAGAGAACCCAGTGAATACCTGATGCACAATCTAGAAAGATTTGTAAATTTTATTGTTTTACCCCTATTTGCCTTTTTTAATACCGGAATTTTATTGACCGGTTCTACTTATAACATTACCAATTCTCTGAGTTTGGGTATTATTGCCGGACTAGTAATAGGTAAACCATTAGGAATACTAGGTTTTACATGGCTAGCAGCTAAATTAAAAATTGCCAAATTAAGTAATGCAATCCAATTTAGGGAACTACTTGGCGGGGCATGTTTGGCAGGTATTGGTTTTACCATGTCTATTGTAGTGGGTTCTAGCGCTTTTGAAGGAGAAGCCTTAACCACTGCCAAAATCAGTATTTTGTTGGCCTCTACCCTATCTGCGATTTTAGGATTGGTCATTTTATACCAGACTACCAAAACAAAAGGCTCCGATTAAAACTATTAACACCAATGGTTAAAAAGTAGAAAAGGAAGTATGGTTATAGAACCACCAAAATTGTAAATTTGCATTTTCCAATTCCTAATGCATAAGCACAAAACTTAAGTACTTTTAGGTCATGGAAGCCCAAAACAATAGGCATTATTATTTTGAAAAAGCAAGATATGATTCATTTCTTTGGCAAGGTAGACCAAAAGGTCTTTGCCGTACAGACCAATCAAGAAATTACAGCAGAAAATCAACAAAAATTAGAGTGGTTATTTGGTAACCAACCTAAGATAAACGCGGCGTCTTTAGACGCCTTTTTTGTTGGCCCTAGGGCAGCTATGATAACCCCTTGGAGTACAAATGCCACCGAAATAACCCAAAACATGGGTATTGATGGCGTAGTACGAATAGAAGAATTTTTACCAGTGGAAGAATCCCATTCGGATTATGACCCAATGCTTTTTCAAAAATACCAAGGATTAAATCAAAAAATTTTTAAGGTTGATGTTACTCCTGAACCCATTCTTGATATTGAGGATATCAAAACATACAATGAAAAAGAAGGGTTGGCATTAAGCACCGAAGAAGTTACTTACTTAGAAGAACTAAGTGCCAAATTGGGTAGAAAGCTAACAGATTCTGAAGTATTTGGTTTTAGCCAAGTAAACTCAGAACACTGTAGACACAAAATATTTAACGGTACGTTTGTTATAGATGGTAAAGAGATGCCATCCTCTCTTTTTAAACTGATTAGGAAAACATCTGAGACCCATCCAAACGATATTGTATCGGCATACAAAGACAACGTTGCTTTTATAAAAGGCCCAAAGGCGGTGCAATTTGCACCTAATACTGCCGATAAACCAGATTTTTATCAAGAAAAAACGTTTGAATCCGTACTTTCTTTAAAAGCAGAAACACACAATTTTCCTACTACCGTAGAACCTTTTAATGGGGCGGCTACTGGTTCCGGAGGTGAAATTAGAGACCGTTTAGCTGGTGGTAAAGGCTCTTTACCGCTTGCTGGAACAGCTGTTTACATGACCTCTTATTCGCGTTTAGAAGAAAATAGACCTTGGGAAAAAGGCTTTCCTGAACGCAAATGGCTTTACCAAACCCCTATGGATATCTTAATAAAGGCATCTAATGGAGCATCTGATTTTGGTAATAAATTTGGACAGCCTTTGATAGCAGGTTCCGTGCTAACCTTTGAACACCAAGAAGAAGCCAAAAACCTTGGTTTTGACAAGGTAATTATGTTAGCTGGCGGTATTGGCTATGGCAAGGTAGAACAAGCCTTAAAAGACACACCTGTAAAAGGCGACAAAGTAGTTATTCTGGGTGGCGACAATTACAGAATTGGAATGGGAGGTGCTGCCGTATCTAGTGCAGATACTGGTGAGTTTGAGTCGGCAATTGAACTTAATGCGGTTCAACGTTCTAATCCAGAAATGCAAAAACGAGCTGCAAACGCCATTCGTGGAATGGTAGAAAGTGATGAAAACCCTATTGTTTCCATTCATGACCACGGTGCAGGTGGGCATTTAAATTGCTTGTCAGAGTTGGTAGAAGAAACCGGCGGACATATAGATACCGATAAGCTACCGGTTGGTGACCCAACCCTATCTGCCAAAGAATTAATTGGTAATGAAAGCCAAGAACGAATGGGCTTGGTTATTGGTGAAAAGGATATAGACCACCTAAAACGTATTGCAGACCGTGAGCGTTCTCCAATGTACGAGGTTGGGTCCGTTACAGGAGAACACCAATTTACTTTTGCCTCTAGTACTACCGGAGAAAAACCTATGGATTTGGCATTGTCAGATATGTTTGGTAGTTCGCCTAAAACCATAATGGAAGATAAAACCGTTCACTTCAATTATGCGGACAAACCTTATAGTTTAGAGCATTTTCATGACTATTTAGAAAACGTGTTGCAACTAGAAGCCGTTGCCTGTAAAGATTGGTTAACAAACAAAGTAGACCGTTGTGTAGGTGGCAGGGTGGCCAAGCAACAATGTGCCGGCCCATTGCAATTGCCCTTGAACAATTGCGGGGTTATGGCCCTGGATTTTAAAAGTAAGGAAGGTATTGCCACCAGTGTGGGCCACTCTCCTATTTCTGGTTTAATAGATCCTGTAGCTGGTAGTAGAAACAGTATTGCAGAGGCATTGACCAATATTATTTGGGCACCATTAAAAGATAATCTTACTACTGTTTCCTTATCCGCCAACTGGATGTGGCCTTGTAGAAATGAAGGCGAAGATGCCAGATTGTATGAGGCGGTACAAGCGGTTAGCGATTTTGCAATAGCGCTTGGCATTAACATTCCAACCGGAAAGGATAGCCTGTCTATGAAACAGAAATATTCAGATATGGAGGTTATATCTCCTGGTACCGTAATTATTTCTGCGGCAGGTAATTGTTCAGACATCAATAAGGTCGTAGAACCTGTACTGCAACGTAACGGAGGAAACATTTACTACGTAAACCTATCTAAAGACAACTTTAAATTAGGTGGTAGTTCTTTTAACCAAACGTTAAACGCGGTTGGCAACCAAGCTCCTAGTATTACCGATGCGGCATATTTTAAAAATGCATTTAATACCATTCAGGAACTTATTAAAGCTGGTAAAATTAATGCTGGGCATGATGTAGGTTCGGGAGGGTTAATCACCACCTTATTAGAACTTTGCTTTGCTGATAACAATTTGGGGGCCAATTTAGACTTAAATGGTTTGGGTGAGGCAGATACGATTAAATTATTGTTTGCTGAAAACATTGCAATCGTAATTCAGGCACATGAAGAAATTGAAGCGGAACTAAGCCAAGCTAACCTGGAATTTCATAAGCTAGGTACCGTAATAGAGGAAGATATTTTAAAAATAAAAAACAACGGTGTAGAAATTGGCTTGCCAATTAGTTCTTTAAGAGACACCTGGTTTAAGACATCCTATCTTTTAGATAACAAACAGACCGCAAACAATTTGGCCAAGGCCCGTTTTGAAAATTACAAACAACAACCGTTGCTTTACAGGTTTACGGATCAGGCGGAAAAAGCTACAACGGCTATACCCGAAGAATTAATCTTTAAAATGGCCCAAAGCACGGAAGGAAGACCTAAAGCCGCTATTTTGAGGGAAAAAGGGAGTAATTCTGAACGAGAAATGGCCAACGCCATGTATTTAGCTGGTTTTGATGTTAAGGATGTTCATATGACCGATTTGATTAGCGGTAGAGAAACATTGGAGGACATTCAATTTTTAGGTGCCGTTGGTGGTTTCTCTAATTCCGATGTATTGGGAAGCGCCAAAGGTTGGGCTGGAGCAATTAAATACAATGAAAAAGCCAATAAGGCCGTAAAAAAATTCTTTAATAGACCAGACACGTTATCAGTTGGTATTTGTAATGGATGCCAATTATTTATGGAATTGGATTTGATAAATCCTGACCATGCCGAAAGACACGGAAAAATGGTGTACAATGAGAGTCATAAACACGAAAGTAATTTTACCTCTGTTCAAATACAGAAAAACAATTCGGTTATGCTTTCTAATTTGGAAGGCGCAACGCTAGGTGTTTGGATATCTCATGGCGAGGGTAAATTTAACTTACCGTTATCTGAGGACGAATATCAAATTGTTGCAAAATATGGTTATGCGCAATATCCTGCCAACCCAAATGGCAGTGATTACAATACTGCTATGCTATGTGACCCCACTGGTAGGCATTTGGTAACAATGCCGCACATAGAACGTAGCATTTTTCCTTGGAACTGGGCATATTACCCTGCAGCGCGTAAAGATTTGGTTTCTCCATGGATACAGGCTTTTATTAATGCAAAAAATTGGATTGAAGAATACAATTCTTAAACCAATTTACCCACATATAATAAAAAAGCCGCTCAAGTATTGAGCGGCTTTTTTTCCTTCTTCATAAATCTACTTCACTAATATTCTTCCACTCCAAATTCGTTTACTGCTACTTTCTAATCTGTAGAAATACAATCCGGAATCCAATCCTTTACGGCTAATTTTAATAGTATTCTGTCCCTTTTTAACAATACCGTTGTTGGTATGGGAACCAATTACTCTACCACTAATATCAAACAATTCCAAAGTATACTCACCCGCTACTTCATCATAAAAGTATAATGTTGTTTCAGTAGTAACCGGGTTTGGACTTACTATAGAACGGTTTAAATCTTCGTCTACAAAAGCAGCTGGTTTATCTTCATTTGTAAACTCTACGGCACTTAATTGTAATTGCTTTTCTTCCGTTTCACCACTGGCAGACTTCATATTAAACTGAATAACTTTTAAGTTGGAAAAGTCTGTTCCACTACCACTCTCATTAGTAAACAAACTGTTTTCTAAATAAAAGATTTCTTTTTCAGCAGACAAGGCTACTTGGTGCGAATAGGTTTCGCCATTCCCTTTTATCAACTGAATTTCCAAGGTTCCATTACCGGCAGCGTTAAAAACCAAGTTATCGTAATTAGATAAATCCACGGGAGCAAATCTTGGGCTCAAGGCTCTATAAACACCAACGTAAGTATCTGTTGCCGCAACTAGGTTTACGTCACGTTCAACAGGATATCCTTGTCCAAAGTAGGCTTCTTCACTTGCCATAACCTCATAGCTGTTAACCTGTGTACCATCCTGGCTATCATCTAGACCCCATGGCGCATCTGCTACGAATAAATCATCTGGGGTATCGCCATTATCATTGGAAATTCTAAAACCAAAATCGAAAATATTTCCAGTTTCCACGGCAACGGTATCAATATACCCATCTAATGGGGACTGCAAACCAACCATTTCTGCTTGGCTTGTTTCACTTCTTTTAATACCACCCTCTAAGCGGATATATTCTGTACGATTGTTATTGACTACGTTCATGTGAACCGCACCACGCTCGTATCTGGCAGATTTAACAAATACCGGTGGTGGTGCAGATGTTGTATAGTCTGCAATTTGTGCGTTACTTTCTAGTAAATTCAATATTTCATCTGCCAATTTTAATAAGTCATCAACAGAATTTGACCAAATCTGAAAGTTATAAAACGCTGTATTTGGTGCATACGCATCTATATTCCAGTGAGATTCTACTACAAACTGGTTTTGTTCGTTTAAACGCGCAGAAAAACTCAGTGCAAATTCCGTAGCACCATCTGCTTGTTTAATAATAGATTTTATAAAATTATGCTCTCTTAACTGTAAAGTAGAAACAGATAGTAATTGTGCACCCAAGAAACGGTCACAGATAAATTTACTATGCTCATAGACCTGCTCTTCTGTTTTTATTATCATAAGTGCACTCATAGTCTCAGAGCCATTTAGATAATCTACCGCATAAATATCACTAGCATTGGTTAAATCCAGTAAATCTTCCGGGGCAGATTCTACCGTACTACTCTCCCCTATTATTCCTAATGGCACTAAGGCATTAAGTTCTATGGCATTAGGAGCAAACATACCTTTACGTAGGTAGTTTTTGTTCTTTTTTACTTTTTTGGCAACAGATGCATCAAACTTATAATTGGTTTTGGCCCTCTGATAATTTCGCTTACTGATAAGATTGGCCAAACGATCATTACTCTCCAGACCGCCATCGTTACCACTAGAAGCCAATTGAATTACAGGACAAGCGGCAACACCAGAACAAGATGGGTCATCACAATCTGTTAGTCCATCGCCATCATCATCCAATCCGTTTAAGCAATCTTCTTGGGGTACCGGAGCAGACGGACATCTTGCACCATCATTACTTGCAGATGCTGGACCAAATGCAAACACGTTAGAATCCATTATTCCATTTACAATATCTTGTACCCTACGTACAATGTAAACCGTACCTGTTTGGTTAGCAGACACATAGAAATTTCCGTCCACATCAAAGTAAACAGCTCCATATGTATAGTTATTACCTGCCAAGATGGGTACTACCCCAAGATTTTCTACGTTACCGGTCTCTACATCTATACGGTACAGATTATTTGTTTTCTTTTCTACGGAATACAACATATTATCGGCGGCATTAAAAGCCCAGTCATGTATATTAATACTTTGGCTTAAAGAAGAACTACCCACATATTGCAGGTAATTTGGAGAATCCGGATTTAAATCTACATGATGATAGGTAGAACCGCCTGCCCTGAAATAGTACTGACCAAACAAGTCAATATCACCAACATAATTATTGTTAGTAACCGGTATTTCAGGAATCGTATACAAATCGGTCTCAAAGTTTTCACCAATTCTTACAATTGTTTTTGGGTTACCAGATACATAGCCCCAGATAAAACCATCTGCGGAATTATATGCGGCCCCATTTATGGAGTTTTCAATAACGTTTTCTTTGACTAAGTAACTACTCCCCGAGGCTAAATCTATTGCATAGATATCATTATACTGGAACAAATAGGCATTGTAAGAACAGTTAAATGGCTCTGATTGCGCATGTAGTTTTACCAATCCAACTTGTAGAAAGGTTACAAAAAATAAGCTTAAAAAAGTAGTTAATGTGTAAAAGTGTTTCATAATCATCTTTTTGGGACGGTACGAATTTACTTTTATTTTGAAGGTAATTTCTTACTTTGTTGTGAAATAAAAGATTTTGTAGGTGAACACAAACTATCTATCGTTTAATGGTTTAAACTAACTAATTCGTTTTATTTTAAGATTTTAATATGATATTTTCATTTTAATTGCATCTTTGTTGCGGATGCCATTTTAAAATACCATCCGCTTTCCCTATTTTGCAATCCTGATTTAGAAACTGAATATGCAGAACGTAACTAGACTATTTGATTTCCCCTATCACCAATTGGAAAAACACCCTTTAGATAAGGCATTGGTGACCAAATATGATGGTAAGTGGGTAGCCACTTCTACTCAAGAATATATAGACAAGGCCAATGCCATTAGCAGGGGGCTTTTAAGAATGGGGGTAAAACCCAATGATAAAATTGCTGTTATCTCTATGACCAACCGGTCAGAATGGAGCATTTTAGATGTAGGTATACTTCAAATTGGCGCCCAAAATGTGCCTATTTATCCTACCATCTCTGAAGAAGATTATGAATATGTTTTAAACCATTCCGAAGCTAAATTCTGTTTTGTTTCCTGTGATGAAGTTTTACAAAAGGTTTTATCTATTAGCGGGAACGTTAAAAACCTGGAGGATGTTTTTTCTTTTGACCAGTTAAAAAATTGCAATAATTGGGAACAAGTATTGGAAAAAGGCAAAGACACCAGCAACCAAGAAGAAGTAGAACAACTTAAGAACGCCGTTAAACCAGAAGATTTAGCTACGCTAATCTATACCTCTGGTACCACTGGTAGGCCAAAAGGTGTTATGCTTACCCATAACAATATTGTATCCAATGTTGTTAAAAGTGAGGAACGTGTACCCTTTGTTGCCGGCGCAACGGCACTAAGCTTTTTACCCGTATGCCACATATTTGAACGTATGTTGTTATACCTATACCAGTATTGTAGCATTGAAATCTATTTTGCGGAAGGGCTAGATAAGATCAGTGACAACGTAAAAGAGGTAAAACCAGATGTAATGACGGTGGTTCCAAGGTTACTAGAAAAAGTGTACGATGCCATAATTGCCAAAGGCGCTTTGTTAACCGGAATAAAAAAGAAGTTATTCTTTTGGGCCGTAGATATAGGTTTAGCTTTTGAACCCTATGGAGCCAACGGATGGTTCTATGAACAAAAATTAAAACTGGCCAGAAAATTAATTTTCAGCAAGTGGAAAGAAGGTTTGGGTGGTAATTTAAGTACTATGGTTTCTGGTAGTGCCGCATTACAACCTAGACTTGCAAAAGTATTTGCCGCAGCAGAAATGCCGGTAATGGAAGGCTACGGATTAACGGAAACCTCTCCCGTTATTTCTGTGAACGAAGTAAAAAATAAAGGCTGGAAAATTGGTTCTGTGGGTAGAATCCTAGCAGATGTAGAAGTTAAGATTGCAGAAGATGGTGAAATACTTTGTAAAGGACCTAATGTAATGGCCGGTTACTACAAGGACCCAGAAAAAACTGCAGAAGTAATGACAGACGGGTATTTCCATACTGGAGATATTGGTGAAATTGACGCTGATGGTTTCTTAAGGATTACAGATCGTAAAAAAGAAATGTTCAAAACCTCTGGCGGTAAGTATGTAGCCCCACAATTATTAGAAAATCGTTTTAAACAATCTAGGTTCATAGAGCAAATTATGGTGATAGGCGAAGGCGAAAAAATGCCTGCTGCTTTTATTCAGCCAAATTTTGAATTTTTAGAAGAATGGGCCAAAAGACATAATGTAACATTCACGGACCATAATAACCTTGTAACCAACCCACAAGTTCTAGAACGTTACCAAGAAGAGGTAGATTTAGCTAACGAAGATTTTGCCAAATGGGAAAAGGTTAAAAAGTTTAGATTAACGCCAGATGCATGGAGTGTAGATGATGGCCACCTAACCCCTACCATGAAACTTAGAAGAAAAATTATCAAGGCAAAATACCAAGATTTATACAAAGACATCTATGGTCATTAATTACACCATAGCTGTGAATACGCACAATAAATAAGGTAAATTTTAAAGGTTCTCTACGGAGAGCCTTTTTTATTTGCCATATTATCAAATTTATTATGCATGCATAATAAATTTTTTCTATATTTGGAACAGATTAATTTGCATGAAAGACATTACCATTGACTGGGCCTTGCGCGCAACTTGGCAGGCCGTAACTAGAGTTTATAATGAACAAGCCAAAGAATATGATTCTTCTATGGCAGTAGGCTTTACACTCTTGAGCATTGACCCAAAAACAGGCACACCTTCCACAGCATTGGGTCCTAAAATGGGTATGGAAGCAACTAGTTTATCTCGCATCATTAAAAATATGGAAACTAGGGGATTAATTGAAAAAAAACCAAACCCAAATGATGGTAGAGGCGTATTAATTCACCTAACACCATTTGGCACAGAGATGCGTACGCGCTCTAAAGACGTAGTATTGCGTTTTAATGA
The DNA here is from genome assembly GCF_056160685.1 of Croceivirga sp. ABH4_376. Taxonomy (NCBI): domain Bacteria; kingdom Pseudomonadati; phylum Bacteroidota; class Flavobacteriia; order Flavobacteriales; family Flavobacteriaceae; genus Croceivirga; species Croceivirga sp. ABH4_376. The sequence continues at coordinate 678,526 of NZ_JBSWXQ010000002.1, forward strand.
AGTAGTCTCCCAAGTTGTAGAAAAAGAAGATTTACAAGGTTTTTTTAAAACTATAGACGCTATTAATCAACTGATTAACGATAAAAAAATTTACACAAAGACAACTAATTAATTATCTATTCTAAACAATGAAGAGACATATTAACAAAATTGCAGTAGTAGGTTCCGGTATCATGGGTAGCGGTATTGCATGCCACTTTGCAAATATTGGAGTCGAAGTTCTTTTGCTAGATATCGTACCAAGAGAATTAACGGACAAAGAAAAGGCTAAAGGTCTTACACTAGAAGACAAAGTAGTTAGAAACCGTTTGGTTAACGACTCGCTTACCAAAGCTTTAAAATCTAAGCCATCTCCTATTTACCATCAAAAATTTGCCAATCGTATCGCTACGGGTAACTTAGAAGACGATATTGCAAAAGTTAAAGATGTAGATTGGATAATTGAAGTTGTAGTAGAACGCCTTGATATAAAGAAAAAGGTGTTCGAAAGCTTAGAAAAACATAGAACACCAGGTACTTTAATCACATCCAATACATCTGGTATTCCAATAAAATTCATGAGCGAAGGAAGAAGTGATGATTTTCAGAAACATTTCTGTGGCACCCACTTCTTTAACCCGGCGCGTTACCTTAAGCTATTTGAAATTATTCCTGGGCCAAAGACAGATGCTTCGGTTCTAGAATTCCTTAATGGTTATGGTGAACAGTTTTTAGGTAAAACTTCCGTAGTTGCCAAAGACACACCTGCCTTTATAGGTAACCGTATTGGTATTTTTAGTATTCAAAGTCTTTTCCATGCGGTTAAGGATCTAGGAATGACGGTAGAGGAAGTGGATAAACTTACCGGCCCGGTAATCGGCAGACCAAAATCTGCAACCTTCCGTACGGTAGATGTTGTCGGTCTAGATACCTTGGTGCATGTTGCCAACGGTATTTATGAGAACTGCCCAGATGATGAACGTCACGATTTGTTTAAACTACCAGATTTCATCAAAACCATGATGGAAAACAAATGGTTGGGTAGCAAAACCGGGCAAGGTTTTTATAAAAAAGTAAAAGGTGAAGGCGGTAAGAGCGAAATCTTGACGTTAGATTTGGATACAATGGACTATAGGTCTAAGAAAAGTGCCAAATTCGCAACCTTAGAATTAACTAAAACCATAGACAAGGTAGTAGACCGTTTTGCCGTTCTTTGTGGTGGTAAAGACAAAGCTGGCGAATTTTACCGTAAAAGCTTTGGCCAATTGTTTGCCTATGTTTCGCATAGAATTCCAGAAATTTCGGACGACTTATATAAGATAGATGATGCTATGAAAGCTGGATTTGGATGGGAACATGGCCCGTTTCAAATTTGGGATGCAGTAGGTCTGGACAAAGGACTTGAATTTATTACAGCAGAAGGGCTAACCGCTGCGCAATGGGTTCATGATATGAAGGCTGCTGGGACAACTTCTTTCTATTCAGTTAAAGATGGTGCTACTTACTATTATGATATTCCTAAGAAGCAAATGATGAAAATTCCAGGTCAGGATGCTTTCATCATACTAGATAACATTAGAAAGTCTAAAGAGGTTTTCAAAAACTCAGGGGTAATCATAGAAGATTTAGGAGATGGTATTCTAAATTGTGAATTCCAGTCTAAGATGAATACTATTGGCGGTGATGTTCTTGCAGGACTAAATAAAGCGGTAGACCTTGCCGAAAAAGACTTCCAAGGATTAGTAATTGGTAACCAAGCAGCAAATTTCTCTGTGGGAGCCAATATAGGCATGATATTCATGATGGCGGTAGAACAGGAGTATGACGAATTGAACATGGCCATTAAATACTTCCAAGATACTATGATGCGTATGCGCTATAGCAGCATACCAACAGTAGCTGCTCCACATGGTATGGCACTTGGTGGTGGTTGTGAGCTATCCATGCACGCAGATAAAGTGGTTGCCGCGGCAGAAACATACATTGGTTTGGTAGAATTTGGTGTTGGAGTAATACCTGGCGGTGGTGGTTCCAAAGAAATGGCCATGCGCGCATCAGATTCTTTTAGAAAAGGAGATGTAGAGCTTAACGTTCTGCAAGAATACTTCTTAACCATTGGTATGGCCAAAGTTTCTACCTCTGCCTACGAAGCTTTTGATTTAGGAATCTTACAAAAAGGAAAAGATACCATTGTAGTTAATAAGGATAGACAAATTGCTACAGCTAAAGCACATGCCAAGTTAATGGCAGAGCAAGGTTATACTAGACCACCACAACGCAAAGACATTAAGGTACTTGGTAAACAAGCCTTGGGTATGTTCTTGGTAGGTACGGATTCTATGGAAGCAAGCCGCTATATTAGTGAACATGATAAAAAAATAGCCAATAAATTGGCTTATGTAATGGCTGGTGGTGATTTATCTGAACCTTCTTATGTAAGTGAGCAGTACCTGCTAGATATTGAAAGAGAAGCATTCCTTTCTCTTGCTACGGAACGCAAAACATTAGAGCGTATTCAACACATGTTAAAAACAGGTAAACCATTAAGAAATTAAATTTTGCTTTTAGCATAATGCTTAAAGCCTAAAGCTAGAATAATGAAAACAGCATATATAGTTAAAGGATATAGAACTGCGGTAGGTAAAGCTCCAAAAGGCTTGTTCCGTTTTAAACGCGCAGATGAGTTAGCAGCAGAAACCATAGAACATATGATGAAAGAGCTGCCAGACTTTGACAAGAAACGAATAGACGATGTTATTGTAGGTAACGCCATGCCAGAAGGCTCTCAAGGATTAAATATGGGTCGCCTTATTTCATTAATGGGACTAGATATCGTAGATGTTCCTGGAGTTACCGTTAACCGTTTTTGTTCTTCAGGTTTAGAAACCATTGGTATTGCAACGGCCAAGATACAAGCAGGAATGGCAGATTGTATTATTGCCGGCGGTGTAGAGAGTATGAGTTCTGTTCCCATGACCGGATTTAAAACAGAATTGAATTACGATTTGGTAAAATCTGGCCATGAAGATTATTACTGGGGAATGGGTAATACGGCCGAAGCTGTGGCAGAACAATTTAAGGTGTCTAGGGAAGACCAAGATTTATTTGCATTCAATTCGCACCAAAAAGCCCTAAAGGCTCAGGCAGAAGACCGTTTTCAGTCGCAAATTGTTCCTATAGAGGTAGAACAGACTTACGTAGACGCCAACGGTAAAAAAGCAACTAAAAAGTATACCGTAACTAAGGACGAAGGACCAAGAAAAGACACTTCTTTGGAAGTATTGGGCAAGCTAAGACCAGTATTTGCCGCCAACGGAAGCGTTACAGCAGGTAATTCTTCCCAAACCAGTGATGGTGCCGCATTTGTAATGATTATGAGTGAAGAAATGGTAAAGGAACTAAACTTAGAGCCTATAGCCCGTATGGTTAACTATGCCGCTGCAGGTGTAGAACCTAGAATAATGGGTATTGGACCTGTTAAGGCAGTACCAAAAGCACTTAAACAAGCTGGTCTAAAACAAGATGATATTGCGCTTATAGAATTGAACGAGGCCTTTGCTTCACAATCTATAGCAGTGATTCGAGAATTAGGTTTAAACGAAGATATTGTCAATGTAAATGGTGGAGCAATAGCCTTAGGGCACCCATTGGGTTGTACGGGAGCTAAATTATCCGTTCAGTTGTTTGACGAGATGCGTAAAAGAGAAATGCAAGGCAAATACGGTTTGGTAACCATGTGTGTGGGTACCGGACAAGGTGCGGCAGGTATATTTGAATTTTTAAAATAAGCTGAAACTATTAACCATGAGTGATACTGTAAATAAAGACATTTTAAGAGGAGGTCAATTTTTGGTAAAAGAAACCAATTGCGAGGATGTATTTACCCTTGAAGACCTAAACGAAGAACAAAAAATGATGCGCGAAAGTACAAAGGAATTTGTAGACCGCGAGCTTTGGGCGCATTGGGAACGTTTTGAAAAGAAAGACTACGCTTTTACGGAAGAAACCATGCGTAAAGCTGGCGAGCTTGGCCTACTAAGTGTTGCCGTACCAGAAAAATTTGGTGGTATGGGAATGGGCTTTGTTTCTACCATGTTGGTATGTGACTATATCTCTGGTGCAAGCGGATCGTTTAGTACCGCCTTTGGCGCCCATACCGGTATTGGTACTATGCCAATAACCTTATACGGTACAGAGGAACAACGTAATAAATACGTTCCTAAATTGGCATCTGGCGAGTGGTTTGGTGCGTACTGTTTAACCGAACCTGGTGCTGGATCTGATGCCAACTCGGGTAAAACCAAAGCAGTTCTATCAGAAGATGGTAAACATTACAGCATTACAGGGCAGAAAATGTGGATTTCCAATGCTGGGTTCTGTAATCTGTTCATTGTTTTTGCAAGAATAGAAGACGATAAAAACATTACTGGCTTTATCGTAGAAAACGACCCTAGCAATGGCATTACCCTGGGTGATGAAGAAAAGAAGTTAGGTATACATTCTTCTTCTACAAGACAAGTTTTCTTTAATGAAACTAAAGTTCCTGTAGAAAACATGTTATCTGAAAGAGGTAATGGTTTTAAAATTGCCATGAACGCACTAAACGTGGGGCGTATTAAATTAGCGGCAGCTTGTTTAGAAGCGCAACGTAGGGTTCTTAACGAAGCTGCGGTATATGCTAACGAGCGTGTGCAGTTTAAAACACCTATCGTAAACTTTGGTGCCATAAAATCTAAATTGGCAGATATGGCAACCAATACGTACGTAGATGAGTCTGCCTGCTACCGTGCTGCAAAAAATATAGAAGATAGAATTGCCATTAGGGAAGCAGAAGGCAACACGCACCAGGAAGCGGAGCTTAAGGGTGTAGAAGAATATGCTATAGAATGTTCTATTTTAAAAGTAGCTGTTTCTGAACACGTACAACAAACTTCAGATGAAGGTATCCAAATTTTTGGTGGTATGGGCTTTAGTGCAGATACTCCAATGGAATCTGCATGGAGAGATGCCCGTATCTCAAGAATATACGAAGGTACCAACGAAATCAACAGAATGCTTTCTGTAGGTATGTTGGTTAAAAAAGCCATGAAGGGTCACGTAGATTTATTAGGCCCTGCTACTGCTGTTGGTGAGGAATTACTGGGTATTCCTTCTTTTGATGTGCCAGACTTCTCTGAGCTATTTGCAGAAGAAAAAGACCTAATTAAAAGATTGAAAAAAGTCTTTTTAATGGTTGCTGGTAGTGCTGTTCAAAAGTATGGAACGGAATTAGAGGAGCACCAACAATTGTTAATGGCCGCTTCTGACATTTTAATCCAAGTTTATATGGCAGAATCTGCTATTCTGAGAACTGAAAAGAACGCAAAACGCTTTGGTGAGGATAAACAAGCTACGCAAATAGCTATGTCTAAATACTATTTATACAAAGCTGTAGATATTATTATCCAAAAAGGAAAAGAAGCAATTGTTTCTTTTGCAGAAGGCGATGAACAAAAAATGATGCTTATGGGTCTTAAACGATTCACTAAGTACACAAATCAACCAAATGTTGTAGCACTTAGAACGCAAATTGCGGATAAGATTGCTGCAGACAATGGTTATAAGTTCGACTAATTAAATTGAATCTTCTTCTTGAAGACAAGAAACCACTCCAGAAGGAGTGGTTTTTTTGTTTTTAATCTTGTAGAATGATGCAGATGCATTTAGCTTTGAGGCATGAAATACCCTACCCTATTACAAGCGTTTGAGACAACGGACTTTCTTCTGAATCTAGAAAAGGTAAAACAATTGGCACTTACTAGAATTAAAGACACTAAAGGTCCAGAAGATACCCTAGTTTACGACTATAAATCGCCGGAAGAGGAATTGGCATTTTGGCAAGACCAACTAGAGTCTTCTAATAATACTTTTTTTGAGTCGGTGTTTAAACGAACTACAAACGTACAACATCCCAATTATGTAGGGCATCAGGTTGCCACTCCTGCTCCACTTACCGCCATAACAGGTTTAGTAAACAGTTTACTTAATAATGGAATGGCTGTTTATGAAATGGGCATGTCTCCTTCTGCTATAGAACGTGTGGTTACCGATAAAATTTGTGAGGCAATAGGGTTTGATTCCCAATCAGGTGGTTTTCTAACCTCTGGCGGTACGTTGGCCAACTTAACCGCGTTATTGGCCGCAAGAAAGGAAAAGGTAACGGCAGATATTTGGAACAATGGTTTACAACAGCAGCTTGGTATTATGGTGTGCGAAGAAGCACATTATTGTATAGATAGAGCAGCCCGGATAATGGGCTTAGGCAGCCAAGGTATTATAAAAATACCTGCTAAGGATAACTTTACTATGGATACATCTTGCCTAGAAAACGAACTAGAAAAAGCCAAGAACGCGGGTATTTCTATTTTTGCAATTGTAGGTTCTGCACCTTCTACTGCAACCGGTGCTTATGATGATCTTGTGGCTATTGGGAAATTTGCAACCAGAAACAACCTTTGGTTCCATGTAGATGGGGCACATGGAGGTGCCGCTATATATTCAGATAAGTACAAACATTTACTAAACGGTATTGAAAAAGCAGATTCCGTTGTTATTGATGGCCATAAAATGCTGTTAATGCCTATTATTACTACAGCTTTATTATTTAAAAGTAAATGGCATGCCCAACGTATTTTTAGTCAGCAAGCCGATTATTTGCTGGATGACACCCAAGAGGACCAATGGTACCAAAGTGGCAAAAAAACCTTTGAATGCACTAAAAGTATGATGAGTTTACATTGGTTTATATTGATGAAAACTTATGGGAACAAGCTTTTTAATGATTATGTAACCAGACAATATGATTTGGCTAAGGAATTTGAAGCCCTTCTCAGAAACGACCAAGATTTTGAGGTAGCCGTAAGTCCACAGTCCAATATTCTTTGTTTTAGAATTGTAAAACCAAATTGGACTACGGAAAAATTAAACCAGTTGAACGCGGATGTTAGAAAAACAATACTAGCCAACGGCAAGTTTTATTTGGTACAAACTAAATTAAAAGGGATTCACTATCTACGTACATCCTTAATGAATCCCTTTACTGAAATATCACATTTAAAAATCCTTATAGAACAGATAAAAGAAGCTTCCATATTGGTTACTCACTAATATGGTCTAATATTTCTTGTTCACTGTGTTTTTTAGAAAATAAGATGGCACATTCTATTAAAGCTAAGTGAGAATATGCCTGTGGGAAGTTGCCCAACAATCGCTTGCTTTCAAAATCGATATCTTCACTAAAAAGTCCAAGGTGATTGCTATAACTCAGTACTTGTTCAAAAAGTGCTTCTGCTTTTTCCTCCTCACCCATTTTAAATAAACTTTTAATAAACCAAAAAGTGCAAATAGTAAAGGATGAAGACGGTAAACCAAAATCGTCTTGATTCTTATAGCGGTAGAGTAACCCGTCATTGTTTAAATCCTTGTCTATAGCGTGCACGGTACTTACAAATTTTGGATCTTTGGCATCTATAAAACCATAAGATTCCATCAACAGAACAGAAGCATCCAAATAATTTGAACCGTAAGACTGTACAAACGCTTTTACCTCTTGGTTCCAAGCATTTTTATGTATGTCTTCTCGTATGGCTTTTTCCAAGTCTTTCCACATTTCCAATTTGTGGTGTTTTCCAAAAATTTCGGCAACTTTTATAGCTCTATCTATGGCCACCCAACATAGCACTTTACTGAATGTAAAATGCCTATCTTCTTCTCTAAATTCCCAAATACCCTTATCTGGTTCTTGCCAATGTTTATCTACTATCCATACTATCCCTTTAGTAATACCCCAAAGCTCTTCGCAGTTTTCTAAATCCGTTCCAAACTTACATACCTGCTCGTGTATAACATCCATTAAAATACCGTAAATGTCATTCTGGGTCTGTTGGTATGCTGCATTACCAATACGTACCGGTTTAGACCCTTTGTACCCATCCAAATGGTCCAAGGTTATTTCGGTAAGTGTTTTTTCCTTGTTAATACCATACATAATCTGGAATTTTTCGTCCTTGTCTGGCATCAAATCAATAATAAACTGTAGGTAACGTAATGCAGAATTTTTATGTCCTAGTTCAGACATCACCTTAATTACCATAGAGGCATCCCTAATCCAACAAAAACGATAATCCCAATTTCTTACTTCGCCTATGGTTTCTGGTAAAGAGGTGGTGGCAGCTGCTAAAACCGCTCCTGTTTTATCATAGGTTAGCATTTTTAAGGTCAATGCACTTCTTAAAATTTTATCGTTATACTTTTTATAAGTAGGTGTTCTATCGCACCAATCTAGCCAATAGATTTTGGTCCGCTCCATTTCTAAGTATACCTTTTCTAGGTTTGGCACCAGTAATTTTTCATTGTAGGTAATAAGAAAAAAACCGTCATCTTTTAGTGTAAGTGTATCTCCACTTAATACCTTTTCCTTTTCAAAAGAAGTATACAAAAATACGGTATCGTATTGTTGTTCATCGGTTAAGCTAACAATAAAATCTTTCTTGATAAAAGAATTAGTAGCTTCTTTAGCGTACTCTAGCCTAGGGTTGTAATGAATGGATAGTTTTGGGCTACCAGACAATAATTTAACGTAACGAATAATTTCTGGCTGGGCATGGTACCCACCTTCCATTTTATGATATCTGGGCATAAAATCCCTTAACTCAAAAGCATCCTTACCGTTGCTAAAAGTGGTTACAAGTATGTTGGTCCTATTTTCGTACGCCTGTTTTATATCATAACTATCGTCTACTAAAATCTCAAAACTCCCACCCTTTTTCTCATCTAGAATTTTGGCAAAAATTGAAGAAGAGTCAAACTCCGGTAAACAGCTCCAATCCATAGAACCTTTAACTGATATGAGTGCTGCACTTCTACAGTTACCTATTATTCCATAATTTAGATTATCCATAAATTAATTTTTCGCAAAAGATTTTGTACTTCTAGTTTATGCGCATGAATTTCCCGAAATTTCAAGAAACATAAAAGTAAAAAAGGATAAAAACCCAAAATAATGAGTAGAACTATCATAATCTCAAATCGCTTACCCGTTCAATTAAAAATCAACAATGGAAATCTAAGTGCGGAGCCAAGTGTTGGTGGATTGGCAACTGGATTAAAATCGGTACATAGAGAAGGTAATGGATTATGGATTGGATGGACAGGGCTTACCGAAGAAGACACACCAAAAGCCATGGAGGGAGAAATAGACCAAGCTTTAGCAGAACTAAATTGTGCAAAAGTGGTTTTGAATGCAGAGGAAATTGATGGTTTTTATTTTGGATTTAGCAACCGAACCATTTGGCCGCTATTTCATTACTTTTTAGAATATTCTGAGTTTGAACTGGATTTTTGGGAAGCCTATAAAAAAGTTAACCAGAAATTTGCGGATGCCATCTTAGAAGTAGCAACGGATGACGATATTATTTGGGTACACGACTATCAATTGATGTTAGTTCCCCAAATGGTCAAAGAAAAAAGGCCTAATGCCACTATTGGCTTCTTTTTACACATTCCTTTTCCCTCATTTGAAATCTTTAGAACCATGCCATGGAGAGAAGAGGTGTTAGATGGTCTATTAGGTGCAGATTTATTGGGTTTCCACACCTATGATTATGAACGACATTTTTTAAGCTCGGTACGTCGTTTAAAGGGACTAGAAGTTAGTTTTAACGAAATATACCTAGAAAATAGGGTAATAAAGGTAGACTCCTTTCCTATGGGTATTGATTATAAAAAATTCCATAATGCCGCAAAAGACAGCGCAACTTTAAGTGGTACAGACCGTACCGATTTACAGATAAAACTAGATGAACACAAAAAGTCTGCTCCCAACACAAAACTCATAATTTCTATAGACCGTTTGGACTATAGTAAGGGTATTGCGGCTAGAATAAAAGCTTTTGAATATTTCTTAATTAAAAATCCTGAATACAAAGAAAAAGTAAGACTTATAATCTTAGCGGTACCATCTAGAAGCAACGTACCGCAATACCAATTATTAAAAAAGGAAATTGATGAACTAATTGGTAGGATAAATGGGGAATTATCTACCGTAAACTGGACCCCTATTTGGTACTTTTACCGCTCCCTTCCTTTTGAAAATTTAATTGATTTGTACACCAAATGCGATATTGCTTGGTTAACGCCCCTGCGTGATGGAATGAACTTGGTTGCAAAAGAATTTGTGGCCTGTAGAACAGACCAATCTGGAGTTTTAATTTTAAGTGAGATGGCAGGTTCTGCCTATGAAATGAACGAGGCATTATTAATTAACCCTAATAATTTTGAAGAACAGGCTTCTGCACTTAAAGAGGCGATAAACATGCCTTTAGAGGAGCAAAAAAACAGAAATAAACTGTTGCAACAACGTTTAGAGCGCTATAACGTGGAATTTTGGGCAAATGAGTTTATGACAGCGTTAAAGGACCAGCAAAATGATGAAAACGTATACGTATCCCAAAAGGTGAACGATACCATATTGAATGAATTTTCAAGTGCCTATAAAGCAGCAAATAAGCGATTGTTGTTTTTGGATTATGACGGAACTTTGGCTGGCTTTCATAAAGATCCACAAAAAGCATCGCCAGACGAGGAGCTTTATGAACTATTAGACCAACTTCACAACCAAGAGAACACCGAGTTATTTTTAATTAGTGGAAGAGATAAAGAGACTTTTACTAAATGGTTTTTACCAAAAAAGTATAACATGATTGTTGAACATGGTGTATGGATTTCTAGAAACGGTGAGCCTTTTAAATTACTAGAACAGGTAAAAGGTGAATGGATGGAAAAAATAAGGCCTGTTTTAGAATCTTTTGTAGATAGGACTCCCGGTTCATTTATTGAAGAAAAAAACTACTCCTTGGCTTGGCATTACAGAAATACGGACCCAGATTTTGGAGAAAAAAGAGCTACACAATTAAATACTGTTTTAACCAGCCTTATTGGTAATGATGACATTAGCGTACTTAATGGCAACAAGGTAATGGAAGTTAAAAGTAGTAACGTAAATAAAGGTAGAGCTTCTGTACGTATGTATGCCGAAGCAGATTATGATTTTGTATTTGCAATAGGAGATGATTGGACAGATGAATTCATGTTTCAAGAATTGCCAGATTCTGCAATTACTGTTAAGGTAGGGCTTAAAAAAACTCATGCAAAATATCATGTAGAAGGCACTAAAAAAGTTCGAGAAGTTTTAAAACGCTTCATCTAACTATTAACTTAGGGTATGGCTAAGACCAACTTGAACACACTAGAGTGATTTTTGGTTTTATTCGTACCTTTTTGCTTTATTAAATTACCAGCAATAATGAAAAAACTAATTACCCTTCTTCTACTAATTCCTTTTTTAATAAACGCCCAAGTAGATACTCGAATCTATGATATTATAGATGCGGTTTCTGCAGACCGCATAGAAAAAGATATTACCACCTTGGTAAATTTTGGAACAAGACACACCCTAAGTGATACTACAAGTGCTACCACGGGTATAGGAGCCGCTAGAAGGTGGATAAAAAAAGAATTTGAAGAAATTTCAAAGAATTGTAACAATTGCCTAGATGTTTTTTACCTAAAGAATTTTGTTAAAGAAGGAGATGGAGCGCGTATTGTAAAAGATGTTTGGGTAGTAAACGTTGTAGCCATAAAAAAAGGCACTAAATACCCAAACCGTTACATTATTATGAGCGGAGATATAGATTCCAGGGTCAGTGATCCAAACGATTTTACCTCAACCTCTCCTGGTGCAAATGACAATGCCAGTGGTATGGCAGGTACCATAGAAGCGGCCCGTGTTTTATCTAAATACGATTTTGAAAGCAGTATCATTTTTGTAGGTTTATCCGGAGAAGAACAAGGTCTTTACGGGGGAAAAGGCTTAGCCGCCTATGCTAAAGAAAAAAAATGGGATGTAATAGGTATATTGAATAATGATATGATTGGCAACATAAAAGGAGTAGATGGCATCATAAGTAATACAGATTTTAGAATATTCTCAGAACCGGTGCCCCCTACAGAAACAGAAAACCAAAGAAATGCTAGAAGGTTTTATGGTGGCGAAGTAGATGGAATTTCTAGACAACTGGCTAGATATGTGCATAAAACTACTAAAACCTACATGCCAGAAATGAACCCTATGCTTATTTACCGTTTAGACCGTTTTGGTCGTGGTGGTCATCACAGACCTTTTAACGATGCTGGTTTTGCAGGAATCCGAATAATGGAAGCACATGAAAATTACACCCAACAGCATCAAGATATTAGAACGGAAAACGGCATTGCATATGGTGACAAATTAGAACATGTAAATTTTGATTATGCCAAAAAATTAACTGCGGTGAACGCAATTAACCTTGCTTCAATTGCTTGGGCTCCAGCCGCACCTGAAAAAGTTCAAATTGGCGGCATTGTACAGCCCTATGCAAAATTAGTATGGACAGAGGTTCCTGGAGCTAAAGGCTACAAAGTTTATTGGAGAGACACAACTTCTCCTACTTGGGATAATTTTAAGTACGTAGAAAACGTTAAGGGTACAACTTTGGAGGGAATTGTATTGGACAATTACTTTTTTGGCGTTTCTGCCATAGGCGCAAATGGGCATGAAAGTGTTGTAGTTTTTCCTTCCGGAATCATAAGAAATTAAACATGAAAAAAAATTTTACGGTTGTTTTTGTTTTTGCTTTCCTGGGTATTTATGCACAGGATATTGCCATAACAGAAGACGACTTTTTAAGAGGTAGCGTTACCCCGGAACGTTCTTGGTGGGACCTAACTTTTTATCATTTAGATGTAACGGTAGACCCAGAAAACAAAGCAATATCTGGTAGTAATCTTATTCAATTTACAGCGCTTAAAAATGGTTCCATTCTTCAAATAGACCTACAGCCTCCTTTAAAGATAGAAAAGATTATTGCCCAAAACGAAGAGCTGGCCTACAAAAAAATAGGAACCAACGCCTATCATGTATTGTTTAATGAAGAAATACAAAAAGGGCAGACCCAGCAAATCAAAGTATACTATTCTGGCAAACCAAAAGAAGCGGTTAGAGCACCTTGGGACGGCGGATTTTCATGGAAAAAAGACCAAAATGGAAAACCATTTATAGCTACTTCCTGCCAAGGTTTGGGTGCCAGTGTCTGGTGGCCCTGTAAAGATCATATGTATGATGAGGTAGACAGTATGGCTATTAGTGTAACTGTTCCTAAAAACTTAATGGATGTCTCTAACGGCAAACTTAGAAAAGTAGAGGAAAACGATACCTCCAAAACCTATCATTGGTTTGTAGATAATCCTATTAACAATTACGGGGTAAACGTAAACATTGGCGATTATGTACAATGGTCAGAAACTTACAACGGAGAAGCTGGTGATTTACCACTGGATTACTTTGTGTTAAAAGACAACTTAAAAAAGGCAAAAGAACAGTTTAAGCAAACTCCTAAAATGTTAGAGGCATTTGAATATTGGTTTGGTCCCTACCCTTTTTATAAAGATGGCTTTAAATTAGTAGAAGTACCCTATTTGGGTATGGAACACCAAAGTTCTGTTACTTACGGTAATAAATTTAAAAATGGTTATTTGGGTCGAGATTTATCCCGTACGGGATGGGGATTAAAATTCGATTTCATTATTATTCATGAAGCGGGCCATGAGTGGTTTGCCAACAACATTACCTATAAAGACGCTGCAGATATGTGGATACACGAAGGGTTCACTGCCTATTCTGAAAATTTGTATTTAGATTACCACTTTGGAACCAAAGCTGCAGAAGACTACGTCATTGGTACTAGGGCAAATATTAGAAATGACAAACCCATTATTGGAAGGTATAATTTAAACATGGAGGGCTCTGGAGATATGTATTATAAGGGTGCCAACATTATCCACACCATAAGACAAATGGTAAATGATGATGATAAGTGGCGAGAAATACTTAGAGGACTTAATAAAGATTTCTACCACCAAACCGTAACCACACAACAAATAGAAAATTATATTATCAAAAAAAGCGGATTGGATTTAAAAGCATTTTTTGACCAATATTTAAGGACAATTAAAATACCTGTTCTAGAGTACCAATATGATGGTAAAAAACTAAAATATAGGTTTACAAACACAGAAGAAGATTTTACCATACCTGTTAAAGTGTATGTAGATAGTAAGCCCATCTGGATTAAACCGACAAGTACATGGAATGTGCTAAAGCAAAAAGGAAAAGCGTTTGTTATAGATAGGAACTTCTATATAGATAGCAAATCTATTACAGAATAATATTTGTTCATACAAACAAAAGTAAGACCCAAGATTAGCAATAACTTGGGTTTTTGTTTTGGTAAAGAATAGTTATGTCTTCCTTTGCATACCCGGCATCAAACGAATTTTCTTTATAAGCGGTCATTATTAACTAAATGAAAATAGTACTAAAAATCCTTCAAAAAATGCTTTCTGTAATTGGAATCCTTCTTCTTTTAATAGTAATTATGTCCATACTATTTATTAACCTTAGCCCTCAATTTGGAGGAAAAGCCAATAAGGAAGAACTTAAAAGATATTCCCAATCAGAACATTTTATAGGAGAAGAATTTTTTAATCTAGGCGGTATAAAAAACGATATGTCCGCGGGAGATATGGTAAAAGCGCTAGGCGGTTTGTTTAAAAAAATTCCAAACGCTATACCCGATAACCAATTACCGGTAACTGAATTGGATTCGGCCCAGGTGGCCAATTATAAAGGAGAAACACAATTTATCTGGTTTGGCCATTCTACGTTTCTTTTACAAATAAATAAGTTAAATATTCTGATAGACCCTATGTTTGGAGCGGTGCCAGCGCCGCACCCTCTGTTAGGGACTAAACGTTTTAGCCCTAAATTGCCCTTATCCATAGCACAGCTACCTTATATTGACGCAGTTGTATTATCTCATGACCACTATGACCATTTAGATTACGAATCAATTGTTCAACTAAAAGAAAAAGTAAACCATTTTTATACGCCGTTGGGTTTAGGTGTTCACCTTAAAAAATGGGGAGTTCCCGCCGATAATATTACGGAATTAGATTGGTGGCAAAGTACAAGTTTAGCCAACTTAACCTTAACCTGTACACCAGCACAACACTTTTCTGGTAGAGGTTTAAACGATAAGAATAAAACCTTATGGAGTTCTTGGGTTATTGAATCTACGACCGAAAAGCTATTTTTTAGTGGAGATAGTGGCTACGGACCCCATTTTAAAACAATTGGAAGAAAATTTGGCGAATTTGATTTTGCTATGGTAGAATGTGGGCAATACAATAAAATGTGGTCTGAAATACATATGTTCCCCGAAGAAACCGCACAAGTGGGGTTAGACATAAATGCCAAACTAATAATGCCCATTCATTGGGGTGCATTTAAATTAGCACAACATACCTGGACAGACCCCGTTGAAAGGGTAGTAAGAAAAGCAAAAGAGTTGAATGTTCCTATAATTACACCGCAAATAGGTGTACCTACAAGTATTTACAAAAGCAAACCTTTAGTAGAACCATGGTGGCAGAATTACTAAGCTATTTTACATCTATGATTTTAACTTCATAATGCTTTAAAGTAACTTTCATTTAGTATGAATTGGATTTTATTAATCATAGCCGGACTGTTTGAAGTAGCTTTTGCTTTTTGCCTAGGCAAAGCAAAAGAAACGAGTGGTATGGAAGCCACTTATTGGTATATAGGTTTTCTTATTGCCTTAACTATTAGCATGGTACTTTTGGTTAAGGTAACACAACATTTACCCATTGGTACCTCCTACGCCGTCTGGACAGGCATTGGTGCGGTAGGCGCTGTGGTTGTCGGGATTTTAGTATTTAAGGAACCTGCTACTTTTTGGCGGCTATTTTTTATGACAACCTTAATAGCGTCTATTGTTGGCTTAAAAATAGTATCCCAATAGAAATGTAAATTTAATTTCAACACCAATTTATTATCATCAAATTATGCTGTATGCATAACAAGGCAAACTTAAAACGTACCCTAATAGCATATTTAAAATCCTTAATTTTATTGCATGCAAAAGCTAAGGCAATTTTTTAAGCAATCTGGCGAACTATCAGAAGAAAATTTAGACTTATTACTTAGCGGCTGTACCCAGAAAACATTAACTAAAGGGCAAGCTTTATTGCAAACCAACGACTGGGTAAACAGTATCTATTTTATAGAATCTGGTTTTCTTCATTATTACACAAATTTGCAAAATGGTACACGCGTTACCTTAAAGGTGGTTAGCCCTAATTACTTTTGGACCATGCTAGACGAATTTTTTAATCAAAAACAAACCCTAGATAGCTGTGTAGCTTTAACAGAAGTTCAATATTGCGAAATAAAAAGACAAGATTACAACCAATTAAAAAGTAAAAATACCACCATTGCCAACTTTATGCACTCCATAACCGAGCAAATACTTTCTAATAAGGTAAAGGAGGAAAATGATAAGTCTAAAATGTCTGTAGAAGAAAAGTACTTGGATTTATTGGAACATAACCCCAAAATGGTTCAAGTAGTTCCGGTTGGTATTCTAGCTTCTTATATTGGAACGTCTAGAGAAACCTTGCACAGAATCCGTAGAAAATTGTCATCTACCTAGCTTAAGGCAGCAACGTATTTGTGTCAATTGACACAAAAAAGAATTATAGTTTATTCGAATTTTATCAAGAGAAAAACTTAAAACAAACTATATGAAAACGTTAGCTAAAATTGCGCTTTTTTTTCTACCGCTTATAGGTTTGGCGCAAAATCCGGACAAAACTTTTGAAGTCTCCGTCTTATTAGAGACAAGTCCAGAAAACGCTTGGAATGCCATAACAGATTTTTCTAATTTTAATACTTGGGATAGTAACGTAGTTGCCGTTAAATGCCCAGAAGACGTTAAGAACAATCAAGTATGCCAAATGATTTCAAACACTGGTGAAATTATAGAGGTAGAATTGGTAGAACGCGTAGAAAATGAATCTTACACAATACGATATAAATTATCTTCTGGTAATTTTTACGTTAAACGTAGTTTAGAAAATAAAGACCAATTAAGGTTTACAGAAACTGCATGGTTTACTGGTATATCCAAGAAAACCTTTAAAAAATATAAAGGAGACGATTATGCGTCTTTGATAAAAAACAGAATACAGTCTTTTAAATTGTATTTGGAAAAAGACTTTGGAAAATAAAAAAAGGGCCCTTGGCCCTTTTTTTATTTTGTGATTTTGCCCTAATACTATTGTCTTTAGCACCTAACCCGTTTTTGTTTTATAATTTAAAACATACTATCATCTAATTTAAACAACTAATTATTGGCCGATATTATGCCCGTTTGTATGGTGTATCAGTTTTAATTTTTAAAAGACTCTATTAAATACACTTGTGAATAAATGCTTCTTTACAAATTAAAATTATTCAGTGCGGGTTATAGGTTACGTATTTTCATATTTCTGAACCAAACATCAAAGTACCAATTTTGTAAGGCAATTTTACCTTGTGCATGCTTACCAAATTCTGGTTTGTCCGCAAATCCTGAACCGCTAACTTGTCTTAACCAATCAGCTGATTTAAAGTCTTCTTTAGCAGTTAATACACCGTTTAGATAAAATTCAATCTTACCGTCTTTTTGTTTTATGGTTGATGTATTCCACTGATTGGTAGGTTTAACGTTCACCCTATTTAACTGTTCTTGAAACCCATACAAACAGCCTGGACTTTTAAAGGGTTCATTGTAATCCATATGGTCTGTATCTAGCATTTGATATTCTGGACCAGAATGATAGGTTTGTAAAATTTTTGGAGATTCCTGTACATTTATAAAAACACCACTATTACCTCTAGCAGAAATTTTCCACTCAAACGAAAATTCATAATCTTTAAAAGAGGTATTTGTTACCAAATCGCCCCTTACTCTTGATTGATCAGTGGCATTACAATACAACATACCATCTTTAACCTCCCAAGCACTGTATTTGGTAGAGTCTGGGTTGTTATACAAATGCCAGCCATCTAAAGTATTCCCGTTAAATAACAACTGCCAGCCTTGCTCTTTTTCAATTTCCAGTAATTGATTGTGCTTTTTGTTCGCTTCTACAACAGCTTTGGTGTTCCATTTTATGGGTTCTTTTTTACTTTTTCCATTACATGAAACAAGAACTACCAATGTGGTTATTAGCAAAAGTTGTACAGTTGATTTCATTGGTTCAGTTGAGTTAAAGAGTTAAAATAGTAAAATTTAAATAAGTTACCTTTTAATGCTATTTTGGTTCCAGTATCCTTTTTATATATTTATGGAAAACCGTGTTCTCTTATCTACTTAACTTAAAAGGAACATAAACAACCAACTAAAACTTTATAAAATGCAAGAAAAAAAATCACTCAATGGCGGTTTAATCTACATCTTATCAATTTTGAGCGTAATACTCTTCTGTTTTGGAGGTATTTCTATCATTTTTGCTATAATAGCCTTCGTAATGGCAAATAAAGCTCAAAATCTTTACAAGCTTAATCCAGATATATACAACGAGAAATCATTTAAACAAGTTAAAAAAGGTAAAATTATAGCTATTATAGGTATTGTTTTAAATGTAATCATCATTGGAATAACCATTTGGACGCTCGCTACTATAGGATGGGACGCATGGTCTGATGAATTTGTTAGAAAATGGAATGAGGGTCTTGAGAATGGCACACGTTAATATATTAATAGCTATAAGAAGAAATTTTATTCTTAATAAAAAAGGTTGGGCCAAAGTCCAACCTTCTTTATTTATAATCTATTATGCTATCTAAATTGAACATTTAATAAAGCCATGGCACCTAACTCGCTACCTTCCGCTTTATAGGTAATATACAAATCCTGTTCACCTTGTTCTTGGTCAGAATTAATTGGCATTACAATAGCGGTTCCTTGCCCTTTACCCATGCTAGGGTCGTATTTGCCTGTGCCCACCACCGGACCATCTATACTACCCAAATGCATTTCAAAAGTAAACGGAACAACAGGTGCTTCCTGCCATCCGGCCATAATCATAGCAGTAGAAAGTCCGTCTAAATCTACTTGTGGTAATTTTAAATACCCACTACTATTGTTCATCAATAGCAATTCCATTCCATTAAATTGCATGTACTGCAGATTTTCCGTTTCCGTGTTTTCAGAAAACCCAACCGTGTTACTATTTAATATAATAGTTTTAGACCCAGTTAAAGGTAATGCTTGCGCCGTACCTTTATCTGTGTAACTAGCGGTAAGTACCAAGGCTTCGCCTCCTGTCCTGTTTTCCGGATTAATACTTCCTTTTAAGGGTAAAGACTTTTTCTTGTTCTCACCACCTGTTAAGGATTGTATGTACATTACTATTTGGCTAGCTTCTGCCTCACTTAAATTGGGATGTGCAGGCATGGTTACTTCACCCCAAACACCGGAACCACCACCAATTATTCTAGACATTAAATAATTAGCCGCTCTTCTTTGCCCATCATATTTCTTGGCAACATCCAAATAAGAAGGTCCAATTGATTTTTCCTGTTCTTTATGACAAGATTTACAATCTAAAGAAGTAGTTAAGGCTTTACCCATAACTGCTCCAGAAACCTGTTGATGTCCTAGATTATCATTGGCCTGGTCCATACCAACCCTATAATCTACGCTTACATATATATTCTCTTTATCTACTGCTCCATCTGGATCCTCTACCTTAACCTCATAAGTAAATGGTTTACCCGGTATGTAAAAAGATGCATTTGCACCTTCTATAGCAATGTCAACTTTTGGTCTTTCATTACCTGCTATTACATCCAACACATCACTGGTTACCGCTTCCCCATTGGCATCAATTGCGGTAACCTTAAGTTTGTATGCACCCGAATCTGTATAAGCATATGTTACCCTGGGCTCCTTAGTTTCCTTAGTATTTCCGTCCCCAAAATCCCATTTGTAGCTAATGGCATCAGCTTCTCTGTCATGGGCGGTTACCGTGGCCGTAACCGATAAAGGAGTACTACCCGAGTTTTTATTTACTACCATATTGTCTATTACAGGTGGTCTGTTGCCTCCATTAAACTCAATATAGCTTAGGCCACTGTCTGGATTTGCAGAAAACCAACCACTTCCATATTCCAACAAATAAACCCTGCCATCTGGGCTCATTTCCATATCTATTAGGTTACTTAATTTTATCGCTGTACCAAAGGGTTCTACTTTATTTGGTGTTCCATCTTCAAATAGGGTTAAAGCCATCATCCAATTACGCATCCAATCATATATTAAAACCTTACCATCATAATAACTTGGTAAACCACCACCATTTGGGTATAAATCTGAATAATACGTTGGCCCGGCCATAGCATTTCTTCCTCCAGAAGCAACTTGAGGAAAATCTGGTGTATCTACATAGGGGTAATACATGTATGCAGCTTGTGCTGGCGGTAATTTAGTTAAACCTGTATTATTTTTAGATTCATTGATAGGCTCTTCTGGATTAAAAAATTCGCCAGATGTTCCTGTTGTATAATCATATTCTCGATACGCAAAATTGTTACCAATAAATAAAGGCCAACCATAATTACCTGGCTTTCTGGCTTGGTTCATTTCGTCATAGCCTTTTGGCCCTCTAGTTGCCAAGCTGTCTGCCCTAGCATCTGGTCCTACATCGCCCCAATACAAATATCCATTCTTTGGGTCCACCGAAATTCTATACGGGTTTCTGTGGCCCATAGTGTAAATTTCTGGTCTTGTTTTAGCTGTACCTTCTGGAAATAAATTCCCCTTGGGAATGCTATAACTACCATCTTCATTAACCTTAATCCTTAAAATCTTACCACGTAGATCGTTGGTGTTGGCAGAGGTTCTCCTAGCATCGTATTGCTCTTTACCCGGTATGTCATTTAAAGGCGCATAACCACTATTTACGTACTTTGCCCCATCTTCGTTAAACGGAGTGCTGTTATCTCCAGTAGATAAATACAATAAATTGTCAGGACCAAAAGCTATGGAACCACCAGTATGGCAGCAAATTTCCCTTTGGCTGTCTACCTCTAAAATAATTTGCTCACTTTCAAGATCAAAATCACTGTCTACAAATTTAAAGCGAGACAATCTGTTAACCCATTTATCTCCTGTTGGTGCGTAATAAACATACACCCAATTGTTCTGTTCAAAGTTTGGGTCTTTTTGTAAGCCCATTAAACCTTCCTCTGCATTTACCCCTGGGGTTTCTAAAGTTTTGTGATAGACATCAAATTTGGCTACCTCGGTTAAACTTTTGTCTTCATCTTTAAATAAAAGTACTTCTCCCCTACGCTGCCCAATTAATACATCGTTATTAGGCAGAACGGTCATTTCCGTTGGTTCATAAAATTGTCCTCTTGATAGAACAACTTTAGAAAAACGGTCTTGTTCCGGTGGATATTGGGTTTTGGCTAAGGTATAATCTAAGTTTAAATTTTCTCCAATAGCGTATTGGATACCACCTAGCAAATGCTTTAGGAACAATTCTTCTAAAAAGCTTTCGTCTGTATGCCCTGCTGCAGTGTAGAAAGCCCTGCCACCGTCATATTCATGATACCAGCTCATAGGATGATTTTCACCATTGGCCCCACCATCATAAGTACTTTCATCCACTGTTATTAATACAGTAACATCTGGATTTAAGTTTTTAAAATTGTACAACTCGTCCGTTCTATGCCAAATACTATCCTTAAAAAAATCAGTAGCTGGATGTTTCGTATTCTTTATATGAAAATCAGCCTCAGGTGTACCACTTGGATGACTCAGAAACTGACCACCTACTAGTTTTTTATACCACCCCCAATCGTACTCGGTATCTGTTGCGGCATGTACGCCTACAAAACCTCCTCCGGCTTGTATGTAACGTTCAAAAGCCGCTTCTTGCGATGCATCTAAGATATTTCCCGTTGTACTTAAAAAAACAACAGCTGAAAATTGTTTTAGATAATCGTCCGTAAATAATTCTGCATTGTTTGTGGTGTCTACGGCAAAGCCGTTTTCCTTGCCCAATTTTTGTATTGCTCCTATACCAGCTGGTATAGAACTATGGACAAATCCTTCGGTTTTGGAGAATACTAAAACTTTAGGTTCTCCTTTTCGTTTGTTGGTGCAGCTCACTACTAAAAAAGCAATAGTAGTTATAGTTAGAATCAGTTTTTTCATACTTCAATAATAACATAGAATTCAGCCTTATACAAGTAAATTAACAAGACCACACCCTTTTAATTGTGAAATTTTAAACTATTGAACCAGTAAATTATTGATTTGATTAGTATAGCAAGAAAATCCTATTTTAATAAGGCACGAATAATTTTCGTAAAAATTTTCAACCGAAACTAGACCTAGCGCAACTTAGCATACTTTTTATCGTATAAATAAGCTGCTAAGCCTCCAGTTAGTGAAAAGAGCGATAGTATCATAAAAACGATTTGATGGCCTTTAATACCAGGGTAGGTGTCTAAGAAGTAACCGTAAAGCGGGCCAGCAAAAATATCCGGTGTATAGCCAACCAGAGATATTAATCCCACGGCTGTTCCCGTCAATGCTAATGGTATATTGCCTAGTCTTAAAATTGAAAAATAAAGCGCCCTACATGCATAGACGCCTATACCAACCGTAAAAACAGCCATGAAGAATAAGAAAGCTTGGTTGGGCACAAGAAATCCGGCAGCAAATAATAGGCCACCAATTACACAAACGCCAAAACCCAAAATTAAAATTTTGGTTAGTTTAAAACGGTCTACAAAAGCACCTAAAGCTATTCCCGTTATGGGTCTTAAAAACTGTAGAAAGGTTCCTGTTTTTGCTGACTCTACTTGATTTTGCCCCATTACTTGTTCTGCATACAAAGAAATTATATCTGTAATTTTATAGCCTACATAGCCACAACAAATAATTACCATTAATAACCAAACAGATCGTAGCCGTAACAATTGTTTAATTTCTGCCCATTTGATTTTTTCTTGAGTCTTCTCCTCTTCAGTGATTGCAGGCTTCATATAGCGCCAAACAAGAATTCCGATGATGCTTATTAAAAAAGAGGTTGTATAGATTACTTGTGCAAAAGCTTTTTTCTTAACCATAGGGCTAATATCATCTTGAGAGCCGGGCAACATAACCGAAAATATAAACACGCCCAACAAACCAAATAGTGCTCCGGTAAACCCTCTACCGCCGTCTAAGAAACTAAAAGCCCTGCCTTGTAAATTAGCACCGCCCCAAACACGTGTTGCTTTAATCATTGGTGCCCAAAACAGAAAAATTGTGGTAAAACCCCACCAACCATAAACGATTTGCAAAATCCAAAGTTGCGGAAATTGAGCATAAACCAAACCTCCTATAGCGGTTAACCATAAGGCTATGGCTATTAATTTTCTAGGTGCGTATTTGTCGGCCAATGGGCCTCCCAATAGATATGAAATCATGGCCACAATACCATAAATAGAAAAGCAAAAACCCAACTCTACATTAGAAAGCGCAAAGGCATCCATAACAGTAGGTCTAAATATACGTGTAAGTACAAAGGGTAAAATAAATATGGCTTCGCCAGATAATACTAAAAGTAAAAGGTAAAGCCAGTTGTTGTTTAGTTTGCCCAAAGATGATTGATTTGCAATAAAAATGATGAAAACTTAGGCTAAAAACAAAAAAAGCGCAGGAAATTCCTGCGCTTTAATCTCTGAACTAAAACAACACTTAATTCAACCTTCTCAACAACATCTCCGCAACAAGTTCAGAGGAGGCGGGGTTTTGTCCTGTTATCAACAATCCATCTTCAATGGCATATTCGCTCCAATCATCTTTCTTGGAATACACCCCACCTTTTTCTTTTAACATATCTTCTACCAGAAATGGTACTACATCTGTAAGCTGCACCGCTTCTTCTTCTGTATTGGTAAAACCGGTTACTTGTTTACCTTTTACCAACGGCTCTCCATTTTGGTCTTTTACATTTTTAAATACCCCTGGTGCATGGCATACGGCAGCAACAGGTTTGTTGGCTGAGTAAAAACTTTCTATCAAAGCTGCGCTGATTTCACTTTCTGACAAATCCCATAATGGTCCGTGCCCTCCAGGATAAAAAACAGCATCAAAACCTTCAGCGTTGACTTCTTCGAGCTTTTTGGTATTGGCCATCAACTCCATCGTTTCCTTATCTTCAAAATAGCGCTTAGTGGCTGGGGTTTGAAAATCTGGTTCATTACTCTTTGGGTCAATTGGTGGCTGACCACCTTTTGGCGATGCCAAAGTAACATTAACCCCTTTATCTTTTAATAAGTAGTAAGGAGCCGCAAACTCTTCTACCCAAAATCCTGTCTTTTCTCCTGTATTTCCTAATTTGTCATGACTAGTCAATACAAACAATACATTTTTCATATCTCTTTTTCTTTTTATTATCAATCATTAACACTACAAAATTAGTGGCCATTGCTCTGCTTATTATTGATGTAGATCAATATTTTAATTTTTATAAATTATTTAAGATGATGGTTCTAGATTACGATAAGTACTAACACTACCGCAAGAATTGCATTAACACGCTTTTAAGATATACGATGCCTGTTTTTGGTATCTTTAGGCGACTAATTAATCCAATCCAAAATGATAAAAGACAAATTGTCTTGCCAAGGTATGCCGCCTAGTTATTATACTACTACTGCTAATAACCCAGGCCTAAAAAGGAGCCGATTAATTAGCTTTCATTTAACTCAAAATAGCTAATTCGACAAACCTTAAAAAATGAAAAAACCGATTCTTCTTTTACTGTTCTTTGCAGTAAGCTGTCTAAGTTTTGGACAGGAATTCTCCATGGAGTTACTCCAAGATATTAAACCTAGAAACATAGGCCCCGCTGGGATGAGCGGACGGGTTACCACTATTGATGTGGTTAGAGACCAGCCAGACGTAATGTACGTGGGTACGGCCTCTGGTGGCTTATGGAAATCTATTTCTGGCGGTATTAAGTGGGAGCCCATTTTTGACCATGAGCTTACCGCCTCTATTGGTGCAGTTGCCATACAACAAAGTAACCCATCCGTAATTTGGGTAGGTACGGGAGAAGGTAATCCCAGAAACAGTTTAAATGGTGGTTATGGCGTTTATAAATCTTTAGACGGCGGTAAAAGTTGGATGAGCATGGGCCTTGAAAAAACTAGGCACATACATCGTATTCTAATAGACCCTACGGACCCAAATACCGTTTACGTAGGCGCTATTGGTTCGCCATGGGGTATACATGAAGAAAGAGGCGTATACAAAACTACCGATGGTGGTAAAACCTGGAAAAAGATTTTATACACCAACCCTAAATCTGGCGTTGCAGATATGGTAATGGACCCAAGTAATCCTAACAAAATTTTGGTGGCTATGTGGGAGCATAAGCGCGACCCGTGGTTTTTTAAGTCTGGTGGCGAAGGTAGTGGTCTTTATATGACCCATGATGGCGGAGACAATTGGAAAAAACTTAGTGATGAAGATGGTTTGCCCAAGGGAGAATTGGGCCGTATTGGTTTAGCTATAGCTAAGAACAAACCTAACATTGTTTATGCTTTGGTAGAGGCTAAGAAAAATGCCTTATACAAATCTACCGATGGCGGTTTTAAATGGAAAAAAGTTAATGATAAAGAAGAAATTGGAAACCGTCCTTTCTATTACTCGGATATACGTGTAGACCCAGAGAACGAGAACCGTTTAATTTCCGTATTCACCTATGTTAACGTTTCTGAAGATGGCGGTAAAAGCTTTACTGCTTTAATGCCCGCTTACGGTGTTGCAAATGGGGTACACCCAGACCATCACGCATTTTACATACACCCAGAGAATGGCCAATTTATGATAGATGGTAATGACGGTGGTTTAAATATTTCTAAAGATGGTGGAAAAACATGGCGTTTTATTGGCAACCTACCTGTGGCTCAGTTTTATCACATCAGTGTAGATAATGAGTATCCTTACAACGTTTATGGCGGTATGCAAGACAATGGCTCTTGGAGAGGGCCTGCTTATGTTTGGAAAGCGCAAGGTATACGTAACAGTTACTGGCAAGAAATTGCTTTTGGAGATGGTTTTGATGTGGTTCCAGACAAAGATAATAGCCAATATGGTTATGCTATGAGTCAGCAAGGATATGTAAGTCGTTATGACTGGAAAACAGGTAACAATTATATTGTGCGCCCAACGCCACCAGACGCGGATACCAAGCTTCGTTTTAACTGGAATTCCGGTATTGGGCAAGACCCGTTTGATAATAGTACGGTTTATTTTGGAAGCCAATTTGTACACAAGTCTACCGATAAAGGATTAACCTGGCAGGTAATTTCCCCAGATTTAACCACAAACGACCCAGAAAAGCAAAAACAAAGCGAAAGTGGTGGTTTAACCATGGATGCCACAGGTGCAGAAAATCACTGTACCGTATTGGTAATAGAGCCTTCACCAGTAGAAAAAGATATGCTTTGGGTGGGCACGGACGATGGTCGTGTGCATATTACGCAAAACGGCGGGCAAACTTGGACAGAAGTAACCGCTAACCTAAAAGGATTGCCAAAAGGAAGCTGGATTCCACAGATAAAAGCTTCACAAAAAAATAAGGGCGAAGCTTTGTTGATTGCAAACGACTACAGACGTTTTAATTACACCCCTTATGCCTACAGAACTAAGGATTATGGTAAAACATGGACCCGTATTGTAGATGGTAACGATGTTGAAAGTTATACGCTTTCCATAATAGAAGACCCAGAAAATCCAAATTTGGTGTTCTTAGGCACGGATGATGGCTTGTATGTGTCTTTTAATGCTGGGGAAAAATGGGAAAAATGGGGTAAATCTTTCCCTACGGTATCTACAAAAGATTTAGCCATACATCCAAGAGAGCAAGATTTGGTTATAGGCACATTTGGTAGAGCCGCTTGGGTTTTAGATGATATTCGTCCTTTACGTGCTATTGCAAAAGATATGAGTATTCTAAATAAAGAAGTAGCCCTTTTTGAGAGTCCAACCGCTTATTTGGCAGCTTACCAACAACCAACGGGAAGCAGATTTGGTGCAGATGCACTTTACAATGCAGAAAACAGGGAATATGGCGCTATCCTAACTTATTTCTTAAAAGAAGGTAGTAAAAAAGCGGACAAGGCAGCCAAAAAAGAGAATAAGGAAGACTCTGAGGAGACAGAGCCTACAAAAAAAGAAATGACGGGTGTTCAGAAAAAAGATTCGGTACAGTTCGATATTTTTGATGGCGACCGATTAATACGTACCCTAAAAATTAAAACACCTGAAAAGGCTGGTTTTCACAGAATTTATTGGAATATGGATGAGAAAGGTCCAGACCGCCCTTCTAGAAGAATTAGCAAAAGCAAAAGAGAACGTGGGGGTGTTACGGTAAAACCAGGAACTTATCGGGTACAGGTTAGCCACGGTACAACTACGGACGAAACCACAGTTAAAGTAGAAACTGACCCAAGATTGGATGTAAATATGGCTTCCGTAAACGAAGTTTACAATACTGCCAAGCAGTTACAAGAATTTACCCAGACCGCAGCAGATGCCGTAAAGCAATTGGTAGAAAGTAAAGATTTGGCCAACAGCTTTAAAAAAGACATGCAAGACTTGGATAAAGAAAAGTTCAAGGAACAAATAAAAGCATCTACGGAAATTGTTAAAGAAATTGATAGTGTTATTGCGCTATACATTGGCAAAGAAGATAAACGCCAAGGTATTACCCGGAACCCGGAAATTACCGTGATGAACAGAATTGGTACGGCATCTGGCTACATCCAAAGTAGACAAACAGGAATTACCAGTACGGAGCGCCAGTTGCTAAAATTTGCGGAAGACGAGTTAACAACGGCCTTGGAAAAAACCAATACCTTTTTTAATCAGAAATGGAAACCGTATCAAAGCAGCATTAAAGCTTTGGATTTATCGCCTTTTAAAGAAGTAAAAACATTCACTCTAAAATAATAATATATTTGGCCCATTCTATTAATAGAGGTGGGCCAATTAACTATTACCTTAAAGAATTACATAGAAGCTTATGAAAAAGTTAGTGGCTATTGGTCTATTATTATCTTCCGTTTTTACCCATGCCCAAATTAATGGAGAAGGTGAACTGGGTGCATGGTACATGTATTTTGGCACCAACAAACTTTCAGAAAAATGGAGCTTGCATACCGAAGCACAATTTAGATATTTTGAAACTACGGATAACTTTAACCAGTTATTGCTACGTACCGGAGCCAATTATCATATTAACCAAGATGCCATTGCAACCCTAGGTTATGGATTTATAGAAACGGATGGTAGTTTTTTAAATTTACCCGGAGAAACCAATAGCAAAGAACATAGAATCTTTGAACAGTTTATTCTAAAAAATAAAGTGTGGGAATTCCTTTTTGAACACAGATATCGTCTAGAACAACGTTTTTTGGAGTTTGCAAATAACAATACAGATACGCAACACAGAGCGCGTTATCGTTTACAGGTTACCCTACCCCTAACCAACACGTTTTTCTTAAATTTTTATGACGAATTATTTATTAACCTACAAGACGATTTGTTTGGACAAAACCGCTTGTACGGTGCTTTAGGTGTACATGTAACAGAAAATAGTAGTGTACAAATTGGTTACTTAAGAAACCAATTTACCAATGCGGTTTATGATAGACTCCAGATAGGAATATTCTATAATCCCGACTTATCTAGCCTGTTTAAAAAGAAATCAAAAAAATAACTTATCAGGGCATTAAACATCACTTACTTTGGCCTTGTTAAAAATAAAAAGTTATGAAAACAGACAAGGTTAAGTTTATCAATAATAAAGGCCAGCAATTAGCTGGCCTTTTAGAATTGCCCATTAATAGGCATCCGCACAATTTTGCACTTTTTGCACACTGCTTTACCTGTACTAAAAATCTATTGGCCATAAAAAACATTTCAAAAGGATTAACCGCCAACGGTTTTGGAGTGTTACGGTTTGATTTTACAGGATTGGGAGAAAGTGAAGGCGACTTTGCGGACACCAATTTTTCCGGTAACGTAGAAGATTTAATAACTGCTGCAAATTTTCTAGGCAAAACATACCAGGCACCAAGCCTATTGGTAGGCCACTCCTTAGGCGGCGCAGCCGTTTTGCAAGCTGCCGCTAAACTAGATTTTGTAACAGCTGTAGCTACCATTGGGGCACCTAGCCATCCAAAACATGTAAAACACCTTTTTAAATCAGATTTAGATGAAATAAATCAATCGGGAAATGCAGTTGTAAATATAGGTGGCAGCGATTTCACAATAAAAAAACAATTTATATCAGATTTAGAGGAAAATCCGGCAAAGGAGGCTATAAAAAATTTAAGAAAACCACTACTGGTACTCCATTCGCCACAAGATAAAATTGTAGACATTAAAAATGCCGAAGAAATTTATAGCGCAGCGCATCACCCAAAAAGTTATGTGTCCTTGGATGGCGCAGACCACTTATTATCCCGCAAAGAAGATTCTACATATACAGGAAATGTAATTGGTACTTGGGCTTCCCGATACGTAGCTATAACCAAAGAAGTCCCTGTTAAAACCAAACACGAAGTAGTAGCGAGTTTAGATAGTGAAGATGACTATACAACTCAAATGAAAGTGGGCAACCATTATATGGTAGCAGATGAGCCTATTTCTTTTGGAGGTAATAACTTTGGTCCATCGCCTTATGAATTGGTTTCTGCCGGTTTGTCTGCCTGTACTGCTATGACCGTTCAAATGTATGCCAAGCGTAAAAATTGGTCTTTAACAAATATAGAGGTGCATACCACTTATAGCAAAGAGCATGCAATAGATTGTGAGCATTGTGAAGAAAGCGCTTCTAAAATTGATACATTTAATAGATTTATAAAGTTTATGGGGGATTTAACTGTGGTGCAGCAAGACAAATTACTAGAAATTGCCGATAAATGTCCTGTACACAGAACACTGCACACTAAAACCCAGATTATTACCAAAAAAATAAGTTAGACTAATCAATAGAGCGCATAGTTTTTACAATAGTGCTAAGATTGCTTTACTCCATTTTTGATTTGAGCCGCTTATTTTTTTACTTTTAACAAAATCTAAAAGTCAAATACAAATGAAAAAACTAGCAATATTTCCTTTAGCCACTTTACTTATTGCCTTTGGTAGTTGTAAAGAAGCTAAAAAAGAGACCAAAGAAGGCATGCAAGAGGCGGAAGAAAGCATGGAAAAAGTAGTTGAAGAAGTTTCCAATGAAATGGAGGTAGAAAAAATAACATTTACACTTGAGCCAAAAAGTGACAGCAATGTAAGTGGGGAGGCTACTTTTGAGTCTAATGGAGAAAAAGTTATGATGATTGCCAAACTATCTGGGTTAACACCAGGAGAGCACGCCATACATTTACACGAAAAAGCAGATTGTTCTTCTGCAGATGGAAAATCTACCGGTGGCCATTGGAACCCAACTTTTAAACCTCATGGTAAGTGGGGTGCAGAAGAAGGCTACCATAAAGGTGATATTGGCAACTTTGCCGCAGACGAGGAAGGAAACGCAACCGTTGAATTTGCTACAGATGAATGGTGTATTGGCTGTGAAGATGAAACCAAAAACATTTTGGGTAAAGCGGTTATTGTGCACCAAGGCGTGGACGACTATACCTCACAACCCAGTGGAGCTGCCGGAGCAAGAGTAGCTTGTACAGGTATAATACAATAAAAAAAACAACAAACTAGAAAACCGCTCTTTTGGGCGGTTTTTTTATGCCTAATACCAAACCATTAAACCTTTTGAACCTTACCAAAACAAAATTCAGGTTTTCACAAATAATAAACCCGGCTAAAAGCCCCGTTTTCTATGGCTATATTATTTTACTGGTAGGCACTATTGGTGTCTATTTTAGTATTCCAGGGCAAACAATAGGTGTTTCCGTATTTACAGACCCCGTTAAAGATGCATTGGGGCTTAGCCGTAATCAGTTTAGTAATGCCTATATGATCGGTACCATCCTCAGCTCTTTAACTATTGGACGAGCAGGTGTTTGGTTTGATAAATATGGTGCGGTTATCGTAGCATTTGGAGCTGCGATTTTATTAGGAATAACAGTACTGTTATGTTCGGTTTCTACCATTTTGAGCGAAAGCTTAGCCGCACTATTAAATATTAATAGTTGGTGGATTCCCTTTGGCGTAATAATTGTCCTGTTTTATCTACTTCGTTTTTCGGGACAAGGGGTTTTAACCATGGCTTCCAGAAATGTAATCATGATTTGGTTTGATGCGCATAGAGGCAAGGTAAACATGTTTACCAGTATCGCACTTTCCTTTGGTTTCTCTTCATCACCATTGTGGATTAATTATTTAATAGAAGGTTATGGCTGGCAACAGGCGTGGCAATTTATGGCTATAGCCCTAGCAAGCTTCTCTATTTTAATTCTTCTTTTTTACAAAAACAAACCAGAAGACCATGGGCTACATCCAGACGGTAAAAAGTCTACCAAGGCAAGGCAACAAACAGCTTCCCTTAGCACATACAAACAGTTTACTTTAAAGGAAGCCAAACAAACAAGGGCTTTTTGGGTGTATGGGCTAATGCTCGCCTTTAATAGTTTTTTCATTACAGGATTAACCTTTCATGTAATATCTATATTCACTACACAAGGTTATGTAAAAGAAGATGCCATAGCCATATTTTTACCTGCCTCCGTAATTTCGGTTTGTACCTCTACCCTATTTAATTGGTTAAGTGATAAACTTCCACTTAAAACTCTATTACACCTAATGCAATTTGGTGGTATTATCTGCTCTATAGGATTTCTAATTTTGGATTCTAAAGCTGGTGTTGTACTACTAATCCTAGGTTTCGGCTTAATGGGCGGATTATTTGCCGTACTAAATACAGTAACTTGGCCCAGATTTTACGGACGTGATTTTTTAGGTGCTATTACCAGCAGGGTTATGAGCTTTTTAATTTTGGGTAGTGCCTTGGCCCCTTCTTTATTTAGCCTATGTTATTCCTATTTAGGGAGCTATAACCCAATTGGGTATTTAGGTTTGGCATTCGTAACTTTTTTAGTATTGGCCAGTATCAATGCAAAAAATCCACAATAACAAATTAATATAAATTGAGTAAGCTTGTAATTGCACAAGCAATAATTCTTTTGCTATATTTATCCCGATGGTAATAGACCTTGATAATTTAATTGTTCGGTTCAAAGAGAAAGACCCAACGGCATTTGATGAACTCCACGGTATGTATGCAGAGAATATCTGTGGCGTTATCAACACTATAGTTCGCAATCCCGAGCGCGCCCAAGAGCTTTGCCAAGATGTATTTGTTAAAATTTGGTATAATGCCGAAAGTTACGACAGTTCTAAAGGACGATTTTTTACTTGGATTTTGAATATAGCCCGCAATACGGCTATAGATGAAGTTCGTTCTAAATCACATAAAAACCAAAAGAAAAACCTACATGTAGATTATTTCGTAGGTATTCTAGAAGGGCAAGACAATATGGATTCCAAAACGGATACTATTGGCCTAAAAAAACTATTGCAAAACCTAAAAGCTAAGTGTACTCAAATAATAGAACTTTTATATTTTAAGGGATATACCCAAAAGGAAGTTTCTGAAGAGTTGGCTATTCCTATTGGAACGGTAAAGACGAGAAACAGGAGCTGCATAGGGCAAATTAGGGAAAACTTGAAGTTGTAGATGGATATTGAAAAATACATAGCGTCCGGTGTGCTGGAACTATACGTTGCAGGCTTGCTTTCAGAAAAGGAGAATCTGGAGGTAGATGCGCTTGCACAACAATATCCGGAGATTAAAACTGAAATTATTTACATAGAAGCCGCAATTCTTGCTTTGAGCAAGTCGGTTTCGCCTGGTGTGCCTAGTTCCAATTTAAGTAGTATCCACAACAGAATCCATAAGGTTAGAACATTGGATAAAACTCCTAAACAACAGACCAATTGGCTTAGTTACACAGGGTGGGCAGCAGCCATTTTGTTTGCGGCAGGTTTATTGTGGATGTACAATCAAAACAATACTTTAAAATCTAACATAGAAGTTGTTAACCAAGAAAAAATAAAATTAAAAGACACCCTAGACCAAACCAAGTCTAGTAAAATAAAAACCGAAACGCTTCTAGAGCAGTTACGAGACCAAAATGTAGCCGTGGTAGCATTGGGCGGGCAAGCTGTTTCGCCAGAATCTTTTGCTAAGGCCTATTGGAATAAGGAAGAAAACAAAGTCTTCATAGATGCAAGTGGATTACCAGAACCTCCAGAAGGGTATACATACCAAGTTTGGTCTTTAAAACTAGAACCTTTGACCCCATCTAGTTTAGGCCTATTAGATGATTTTGCTGCTAATGACACTAAGGTCTTTGAATTGGAAAATGCTAATGAATCCGAGGCCTTTGGTATTACCCTAGAACCAGCTGGTGGTAGTGAATCACCAACACTTGAGCAACTGTACACATTAGGAGCAGTTGGGGCTTAACAGTTATTTTCTCAATTTACCTTTTCTGTGGATAGCCAAAGCTTTTATAAGCCAATTTGGCACAGGTTTATTGCCTTTTTTGCCACCTAAATGATAGTATAGATTAATGGGTTTACATAACGGAACCTTATGGGTTTCTACCAATTCTATCAAGGTACCATCTGGGTCTTCTAAATAAGCAAAACGCCCTGCGGCTGCACCCATATTAAAAGAATCTGCACTATCTACGGTAAATTGGTATCCTAAATTAGCTGCAGTAGATTTAAGATTCTCCAGGTTAAAAACGTCAAAACAAAGATGTATGTATCCCAAGTCTCCCCAATATCTATCTTCGTAAATTTTTGTTCGCTTTGCGGTTAAACATTGTAATAAAACCAACTTGTACTTTCCGTACAAAGTGCCAAAACCACCTGGATTATCATTGGTACTGTGTAGTTCTACTTTTCTAAATTGCTCATTACCGCCGGGTATCGTATTAAATTCCTGTCCCGTTATGATTTTATCAGAAGTAATTTCTAATTTAAATAATTGCTGGTAAAACGTTAGTGCTTTTTCCATATTGGAAACCCCTATGACAACACCTGCAACACCACTCGTGTGATTTTTTTTGTTCGTATGCGGTTCTAAAACCAACCAATTACCGTTTAAATCTTGTTCATAGGACTGGGCAGTTATGGTATTATTTTTAAGTATGAGCGCATTAATACCCAAACTGCCCCAGAGAAAGGGAGATTTTTGAGGCAAAGGCTTTCTATTGGTAAATTGCCATATTTCAAGTCCGCCACCACCATTTAAATTTAGGCTTAACAAGGCCCTACGCTGTTCCACGGAATTACCGGTATATTTTGTCATTAACTGGGCATTGGCCACATCATCAAATACCAAAATGGTAAACCCTTTGTATTTATTGTACCAATTAAAAGTCTCAACAAGATTGTTAACACCAATACCTACTTGCTGTATACCATTAATTTGATATTTATTGTTTTGCGGTTGCTGCATAAGGGGTGCTCAGAAGTTTTGTATGGAGTTGTTTTAATTTTTCTGCGGGATATCCCATTCTAAAAAGAACAACCAATAATAGATTAGATAAATTGACCTTTAGGTATGAATTTGTTTCGTACTTGCGTGAAGAAACAATAAGATTATTAGGTATTATGGTGTATGAATAACTGTTTCGTTTTATCCTCCGGAAAATTTCAAAATCTTCCATGATTACTTGATTTGGATCAAAGCCATTCAATGCGCTAAAAACGCTTGCCTTAATAAACAAACATTGGTCTCCGCCTCCTGTAAACACACCATCCTTTTTAGTAAATTTTGAATTAATATTTAATAAAAAGCTTTCTTTATCAAACCTATAGGAAAAGAACCCTGCATCCATACCGGCGCTTAATGTAGCTTTTATATCCCTAAAAAAACCTTGTGGTGGTCTTACGTCTGCATGTAAAAAAGCATAATAATCACCTTGGGCCACGGTAACACCAAAATTCATTTGTTTGGCCCTACCCATTTCTGGGCAACGAAAATACCTTACCTTATTATTAAGACAAATTTCTTCTGTATTATCAGCATTACAGGCCGATACTACCACAATAACTTCCATTTCATAAGATACTCCGTCCTTTGTTAAACAAGGTAAAAGCTCTTTTAGGTTTAGTGCCTCATTATGTGCAGGGATAATTACGCTAATCAAATTTTGTTTTTTTGCTGTACCTACGTAATTTATTTTCGCCTGGTTTGTTTGAATGGAGTTATTTAGTATTTCGTCCAAACCAATGGCCTAATTATTACGTATATTTTAAAAGTTTTTAAGATACTCTAAATGAAATTAAAATCCTTATTAGTTCCATTGTTATTCCTAGTATTAAGTTGTGGAACCAAAAAAACAGCTTTAACAGACAATACAGAATCAACAGATTTAAACACTTTGTCTGAAAAGTTGTTAATGCGTATTAAAAATTCTGAAGAAACCCAATCTATAGAAAAGCGTATTGCCGAACTAGACTTCACTGTTTTGGACACAACTTTAAAATCAGATGCTCAAAAATATGCGTTCTGGCTTAACATTTATAACGCCTACATACAACTAATTTTAAAGGAGCACCCAGAATATTATAAGGATAGAGGTACATTTTTCTCTAAAGAACAAATAAAAATTGCCGGTGAAACGGTCTCTTTTGAAACGATAGAACACGGTATTTTACGTAAATCTCAATGGGATCTAGGACTTGGATACATTAGAAAATGGTTTCCAGGCAAATTTGAAAGAAAATTACGTGTTGCAAAAAGAGACTATAGGGTGCATTTTGCTCTAAATTGTGGCGCAAAAGATTGCCCACCCGTAGCCATATACACTCCAAGCAAAGTTAACCAGCAACTTAAAAAGGGGACTCAAAAATACCTAGAAGCAACTACAGATTACGATAAGAATGCCAACACGGCAAATGTAACTTCTTTATTTAGTTGGTTTAGAGGTGATTTTGGTGGTAAAAAAGGAACCAAGAAGATACTGAAAGAACACAAACTTATACCTCAAAAAAAAGTAAACCTGAAGTACAAAAATTACGATTGGACATTGGATCTAGATAATTTTATAGATTTATAAAAAATGCCCTCAATTTCTTGAGGGCATCACCAAATAAAAACCAAACAATTAAACAACCAACCTAATTTTTATAAGTTTTTAATGGGTTCTATAGCATTGGGTCCAAGCTCGTAAAAAGCGGTTTCTAATTCCCTTTTTAGTGCCTGTACTTTATCAAATTCATTATTGGCCTTGTATACTTCTGCTGTTGTCCACAAAATAGTAGGCTCATAACTTTTGGCAACTAATTTATCTTCTACTATAGCAAGTGCCTTTTTGTGCTCTCCCATTTTTAGATATGTTTTTGCCAATAAATTGTATGTTTCTGGTGTAGGCCTACTTTCAATTTCTTTGAATGCCAACTGCATGGCTTTTTGATAATCTTGTGTATGTTCTAATAAAAATTCAACGTTATAAGCTGTATACATTTGCCCGTAATATGGGTTCTTAGCCAAATTAAAATAGGCATCTAGATTCTTTGCTTTTTTGTCTTCATTACCCAAAAAATCATAAATTTCCGCCTTTAGCAAATAATAGTCTGGAGCCGCATAATTTTCTGTAACAGCATCCAATATGCGCAGCGCTTCAATGCCATTTTTCTCATACGAAAAAACTATCCAGGCCAATCCCTTTTTAGCATAGGCATTTTTTGGGTCTAACTTTAAGGCTTTGAGATAATATTGATAAGAATCCTCAATACGCCCTGCATGGCCATAATAATCTGCTATATTGGTATAAGACCATAGACGCAAACTAATATTATTAGAAGATTCTGCTCTAGCCATGGCCTGTTCCATCAATTTAATGGTAGTATCCAAATCGCCTTTGTAATCATTCCATTTTGCAGCTCTTATTAAATAGCCAAAGCTGCTCATGTTTTTTAAACTATCTAAATAAGTGGCAGCTGTTTGATAGTTTCCCAACTCTAAATGAACATCAAAAAGCAATGCCTGTGTTTCTTCTTTACCACCACCAATACTATCCGCTAATTCTGCCATTTTAAGGGCTTCCCTAAAACGGTGTTGCGAGATGTAGTTTCTAGCCAACCCTCTTGCGTAATTTTCTTTTCCAATATTGGCTATTTCATAAGCTTTGGTCAAGGCTTTTTCTGCTTTTTTTAAATAAGCTATGTTTCCCGTTTTACCAAAATTGCGTTGGTATTCCCCTGCAACAATTCCAAAGCTCATCAGCTCTGTACTGTCCTTAGTAATTTTATTGTTCCACGTATCAAAGTATTTTGATGAGGTATTGGGGGCGCTGGTTTCTAGGTATACATTATAATCTTCTACCTTGCTTTTAAACATTTTCTCTTTTCCGCAAGCGCATAGAAGGATTGCGGTTATTGAGAAAATAAGGATGTGTTGTTGTTTCATTGTTCTGTTTTTTATTTGGTTTATAAAAGAGAGTACCATTTAAATGATACCCTCTTTTCTCTTTCTCATAGTCTATTCTGGAGCACCCAAGTATGGAAACTCGGTTGAAATATTCGCAGAAAAACCTACACCATCACTTACTAACAATGGTAAACCATCTTGGCCAGCAAAACGAGCGCCGTTACCGCCACCAAACAACAATATCAAGGATACATCAATAACATCATCTGATAACATTCTACCTGTTAAGCCAACGGCACCTTCATAAGCAGGTGCACCAGCTCCTGGATTAAAATAAGTAGTAGGTAAATTAGGGGCAACTTCTAAAACATCTGCCGCTAAAACACTGGTTAAAACCGTAGCAGATACCGGATTGTCCGTATAGCCATCCGCATCTGGGCCATTTAAAATGTCGCCTAAAATATTTGGCTCATAATCTACGTCTTCTGGTGTTAATCCCAACGCAACCGCATAACCATCATGATAAGCTTCTAATTGACTTTCAAATCCTGGCTGAAATGTAGCTGCCATTTCTGATGGAATAGCCGAATTGTGCATGTTCTTAATTTCACCTGTACCGCTCAGTACGGTATTAATACCTGGCCTACCCATGTAATCTACCTGCATAAACGTGCCAGAAAAATCTACTCCTTCCATCATGCCATCATCTTCCATTCCCATCATATCGTCTTCCATCATCATGGAATCGTTATCATCAGAATCACAGGCTACTCCTAAGCTCAATAGTGCCCCTAAGGCAATTGTATATGTATATCTTTTTAGTTTCATAGTACTAATTTTTTGCTGATTATTGTTTTCTATTTGTGGTTACCCAAGTCTTATAAACTTCTAAGCCCAAAACATTGGTAGCCGTTGGTGTACCCAACATCGCATTTGGTAGTTCAACCACAATAGACATAGTGTTGGCTCCATCAAACGTATCCGTTCCTGGGTTGTTAAAACCTGAATTATCTTCTGTATCTGGCATAACAACTTGATTGTATCTATTAAAGTCAAAGAAGAATGGATCTTGTCTAGGTCCGGCAAACAAAGAAACCCCGTCTGCAGTAGTTTCTGTAATTGCGGTAGCATCAGAAATTTCTACCATACCCAAAGGGCTGCCTACTGCAACTTCACTTGAAGTTCCGGTTTGTGAAGGGTCAAAAGGACCAAAAAAGTACATCATACCATCTCTTGGAATAGCTTGTATTACTTTATCTTCTACTAAATCGCCGTCCAAATCAATATTAATTTCTGTAAGAACATCTTCATCAAATGCGCCATACGGTAGACCGTCTACTACGTTAGTTTGTAAGTCTACCACAAAAGTAGTGTTGTCTGACCCCTCGGTTGGTTCAAAGGCATAATAATCTGCAATGTCTGCCGTAGTACCCATACTATCTGGTGCATCTATGTGGTCTGCTGCCACCATAATACCTAGGGCAACCACCAAAGAGCTCAAAATAATGGCTGTTTTAGCTGTGTTTTTCATATTTAATGTTTTAATGATTTATCGGTCTTACCTACGGGACTTTAAATAGGAGGGTTTGGTTTTATATGTTAAAATACTCTTAACATATCAAGTACTTTTGTAAATAAGCTGTGAAAATTTCTTGCAGTAGACTGGTATAAATTTCCTTACTTTGAACCCATCAATCAAATAAACAATGAACCCATCTGCCGCTGGTTGGATTAAAAAGTTTGGCCACATTATTAAGGACAAACAAAACCATTACAAAGACAAAAACCATTTATACCATAGTTTATTGGGCCATGGTTTTATCTATGGGGTTCATTTAAGCTCTCCTAGTTTTGCCAAAGCAGAACATATTTATACGGAAGATGAAGTTGCCAAAATTAACCTCTTAACGGCATTATATTTTACCTTTAGTTTTGAAACCCAACAAAACGACTTCTCCAAATTTGTAGAAACGGTATTTACCTACTACAAAAAATTAGATGTAGGCAATTTTACCTTTTTACAAAAAATATTAAGTGGTTCCAAAACGGAAGACCAGTTAGAAAAACTATTGGATTCTAGAATCTATTTAGGTGGCAATACTTTCAGTAGAGCATTTGGAAATAGCTTAACAAACTCTCTTTTATATGTAGATGTTTTAATCTTTAGAGAATACCTAAAAAGCGATAAAAACCTACTAGAACATGCCGAACTTTTAGAGTATGTAACCATCAATATTGCATACCAAGCATTGAACTCTAAACAGACCCGTAAGAGTGATGAAAAGTTGCTACAACTATTAGCATCTTCTTTAAGTTTTGTAGACCTCAATGCTACCCAATATCGTAAAAGTTTCCAAGAACTTTTAGACCTAAATTTTAGCGATATGGAAAAGCAATATTTATTGGATATTGCCTGCCTAACCGTATGGGAAGATGGTACCCTAGAACAGGAAGAATCTAACTACATTCATGAGATTGGCAGGGCCTTAAAACAGGATAAAAAAGAAATAGAAAATGCCATTAAAAACGTGCTTGTTTTTTTTGATGAAAACAGGGATAAAATTCCCTATTTAAAAGACAATAATTTGGCTTCCAAATTCTATGAAGGAATGACCAAAAACGTGAGTAAATTAATCTTAAGGAATAGTAAAAGGCTTGGAAAAGAACTCCGGGAAAGTAAAGAATTAATGTCTCTTTTAGTTAAAGCAACCACTACGGATTTAACCAAGGAGGAACGAAAAAAAGTGCAAAAACAATTATTGGATATTTTTAAAAGTATTCCTTCACTTGCCATTTTTATGTTGCCTGGAGGGGCGGTATTGTTACCAATTTTTATTAAATTAATTCCGCAGTTACTACCTTCTGCTTTTGATGACAACAGAATTGAGGAATAAGCCCTTTTCTAAAGTTTTACTTTAACCATAAGAAATATTTATATTGATAATTAATTATTTTATTACCAGATAATTAAAATACATTATTCTAACCAAAGCTTAAAGTCTTTTACGCGTTCCCTACTTACTATAATTTCCTGCTCCTTAAAGCTGTTCATCTTAATTTGAAGTCTAGAATTTGTATAAGAAATGATGTCTTTAATGTGGTCTATGCCCACATAAAACTTACGGCTAACGCGAAAGAATTTTTTTGGTGAAATTTCATTCTCCAAATTTTCTAAAGTGGTATCTAAAAGATAATTTCTTCCGTCTGTTGTTGCGGCATAGGTACCTTTGTTCTCACTAAAAAAACATTCTACCTCATCTGCATTTATAATTTTTAGGTGCTGCCCTACCTTGGCTGTAAAACGTTTTTTATACTCCCTTTCTAATGGGTTTACCAAAAGCTTTTTTATGTCGTTAAAATCTATGGAAATTTGGTCCTTTTTAGGTGCAAAATCTTGGTACTTTTTTACTGCCTTTTCCAAGTCTTCATCGTCTATTGG
Source organism: Croceivirga sp. ABH4_376 (assembly GCF_056160685.1). Classification (NCBI taxonomy): domain Bacteria; kingdom Pseudomonadati; phylum Bacteroidota; class Flavobacteriia; order Flavobacteriales; family Flavobacteriaceae; genus Croceivirga; species Croceivirga sp. ABH4_376. Next base: position 719,408 of record NZ_JBSWXQ010000002.1, read on the forward strand.
TTTTAACAGATAATCTATGCTATTTAACTTAAAAGCTTGTAGTGCATATTCATCGTAGGCCGTTGTAAAAATGATGGCGCTTTTAACCTCTATTTTATCAAAAATCTCAAAGGATAATCCGTCTGATAATTGAATGTCTAAAAAGATTAAATCTGGATGCTCGTTGGCAGAAAACCAGGCTATAGATTCTTCTACACTGTGCAACATTTGAGTAACGTTTACAGCTAGTTCAGAAAGCATTCTCGAGAGTCTTCTTGCCGCCGGTTTTTCGTCTTCAATTATAATTACGTTCATGGTTGGTTTGGTACTTTTTTAGTTACAGGTATTTTTCTTTTTCCGCTTTATCACGGTCCATAAATTCTTTAATTTTTCGGTCTTCCCATTTAGATGAATACACTGGGATAAATCCAAATGTACGAACCGTATGAAACAATAATCCAATACCCCAAAAAAAGGCAGTGGTAAAATTTTTCCAATCCCAAAACGATTCATTATCATAACCACTTTTGATGTAAAGATTGGCCAAGATAAATGCGTTAATAACAATGTAAATTCCCAAATGAATATAATAACCTTTTAATTGGGCCACCCTCTTTCTTGCTCTTTCGTATTTTAAATCTTCTGCATTCTTCATGATTATTTCCATTTGTCTGTTTCTCTATCTTTTTCCATAAACTCCCTAATTTTTCTTTCTTCCCAATCCTTGTTAAAAAAAGGATTTACCCTAAAAGTTTTTAAAGCGTGAAAGAAAACACCTATTCCCCAACCAAATGCGGCCCATAAAAACCACATATAACCAAAACCGGTAGTGTAGTAGTTTATTCCTGCCAAAAAGACCACGAATATGAGGTAAATGGTTAGGTTGTTATAAAACTTTTTAAGTTCGTCTACCCTATCTCTTGCCCTTTGGTATTTATTTTCGTTGAAATTCTTTTCCATGATTATTGTTATTGATATACTGTTTTTTGATGATGAATTTGCTATGCTTAAAGATACTAACAATTAAAAATTGCCGTCTCTCATTAATTCTGCAATCTTACGTTCTTCCCACTCTTTTCCAAAGAACGGGTTTACTGTAAAAGCATGAAGTGCATGGCCTACCAAGCCCAACCCCCAACCCAATGCAGGAAAAATTACCCACGGAAAACTTGTGGTGGTATAGTTAATGTACGCGAGAATAGGAATTACTATAAAATAGGAAGTAAGATTACCGTAGAATCCTTTAATATTTTCTACTCTTTCCTTAGCTCTTTTGTATTTTAAATCGTCTCTAAATTCCATTTTTATTGTTTTTTATTGTTCTTATTAATTACATGGTAAATATCCTAAGAACAACGCGTTGAAGAAAAAATGCATTACCCAATTGTAGGTTTTACAAACTGAATTGTAATTTTGAACCACAATACCTTTTTTAAACCACCGTTACTTGTATATCTACTAGAAATATGAGAATAACATATAAATACATTGAAGGCAAAAATCTTTTGGTACAACAGTATTCAGGGCAGCCCAATATTAAACAGTATGCAGCATACCTAGAACATTTAAAACAACAACCGTTCTATGAAGATGTTTTCTTGTTGCTAACAGACCTAACCCAAATGGATTTTGAGGCGGTAAAAGCATCTGTAGAAAGCGTTACCAATACCCGTAACCAAAAAGTAAATAAAAAGTTTAAAGAAGTATTAGTGGTTTCTAGCCCTAGCAATACGGCATTTGCAACACTTTTAAAGATTGCCGGGAGTAACAATGCACACTTTGCCCTCTGCAGCACTTTTGATAAAGCTATTATCGACTTGGGATTAGATATAACCAAAGTTGAGCTCGAAGAAATCCTAGAATCAAAATTAAAACCTGTTTAGGTATTAAAAATTCTCGTCCTCCATGTATTGTTTTATTTTACGTTCTTCCCAATCCTTGCCTAAAAGAGGATGATAGCCAAACGCTTGCAATGCATGAGCCGCTAGACCAAACCCCCAGCCCAATGTGGGGAAAATTGCCCAGGTAAAACTCGTAGTACGGTAATTTATCCACCATAAAAAAGGAATCACCAAAGCATATGCGGTTAGGTTACCATAGAATCCCTTAATGGCCTCTACCCGTTCTTTTGCTTTCTCGTAACGTTTTTCTTCTAAAAATTCATCTTGGGTTTCCACGCGAGAAACTTGCTGATTAAGCATAGGTAGCGTTACTTTAAAATCGGTTTCCGTTTTTTCTATAAAAACCTCCCTGCTGGTTAAAATCTGGTAGCGTTGTTTTATGTTCTGCAACCCAACTCCACTACTCTTTTTTACCACCTCTTTGGCCTGTAGGTTGTTGCTCACCACTAAATTGTTTCCATTTTCAAACACCTTTATATGTAACGGTCTGGATGCCGTAACTACATTGTGTTTTACAGCATTTTCTAGTAACAATTGCAAACTTAGAGGTACAATTTTAGCGTCTGGATCTGTTGCCTGGTCGGGAATATCAAACACAATACTATCTTCAAAACGCATCTTAAGTAAACGTACATAGGTCCTCGCAAAGTTAAGCTCCTCATCTACCGTGACTAAATCTTTGTTTTTCTGTTCTAAAACGTAACGATATACTTTGGATAAGGATGTGGTAAATTTCTGTGCTTGGTACGGGTCTTCCTCTATTAAACTTGTCAATACATTTAAGCTATTGAACAAAAAGTGTGGGTCTAACTGATTTTTAAGTGCATCAAAACGGGCAGATGCGGTACCCGCAATTATTTTTTGCTCTTTTACCTTATTGTCTTGCCTATACTTGTAATAATAGGCACCATAAAAAATTACATTTATTACAATGGAAATAATCAGGGATTGAGTGTAATTATGGACACGTTCCCCAAGAAGAAACTCTATTAAAACCTGATCTCCAAAAATTACAAGTCTTATGAGTCTTGCTAAAAAAATGGCAATAAGAGAAACCACTATATTACCACCAAATGCAATAGAAAAGCGTTTAACATTCCATAGATTTTTATCAAATCGCTTAAGAATATAATCAAACCAATAAATGTTGAGCATGTAAATAATAATGGAGAAAATAATATTCTCATAATACTCTGGCCATGCCCCCCGCCATAATTGAGTTTTATCTACATCCGTAAAAAAGTAGAAATACACCATAAAGACCACATAAATTGCGGTCCCTATGAGTGTTCCTTTAAAAAATTCTCTGATAAATTTTTGCATGCTCTAGTTGTTGCATTGGGCTAAAACTTCTTTGGCTCTATCTTGCCCCCAATTTGGATAAAAGTCCGTTTCTGGTTTAAAATTAGCGAAAAGTTCCAAAGAGCGTTCCACATCTTTGCAATAAGGGGTGGTATCCTTTCCAAAATATTTGGCAGACCCCATGTCCCACTCCGCTTTAGAAAACACTACTCTAGGGTTGTTGGGCGCTAACTGTGCCGCCTTTTCATACAATTGCACTACTTTTCCAGAAAGCGTCATCCCGTAAGTGGCCCCATCAAAAGCAATGTAAGCCGTATTAGTTAATGCCTCTAAAACCAATAGTTCTGCATTGTCTGGTGAAATAGTTTTGGCCACATCTATAAATTCTTGTGCCTTTTCTAATTGTTGTTTCAACTTGGTTTCGTCCGTTTCTCCAAAAGAGGCGGTTGTATTTACCAATGCGTTATAGTAGTAGGGCAGCCAATTGTCCTGTTCTGCCATAGAAATACGTTCAAATAAATTAGAGGCTTCGGTTATTTTACCTTCTCCCCAAAATTGCAAAGCTTTTTGCATACCCTTAGTGTACTTGTCTTGTGCACTTAACACACTAGTTACGGCTAAAAGACAAATTAAAATAGTTTTTTTCATGACTGTTTGTTTTAGGATTGATTACGATGTAAAACTCGGGTAAACCACAGAGCAACACCAATAGGAGTTACCCAACTGTATAATTTGCTTACTGAGTTGTAGTTTTTACAAATTATCTAACTGATTGCTCTTTTTATCGGTACTAATAGTCCAAAAGAAGCCAACAAAAAAGAAACTATCCGCAGCTGGTGATATGGCCCTACGGTTGTAAACACCATCTGCATTGGGGGTATTAGCATATTGATAGTTGCCAATATTATTAGTACCTAAAACATTGTTAACCGAGAAAAATAAAATCTTTTGCTGGTCTATTAAATAGGCCCAATTAAGGCTTAAGTTGTGGTAGTCTTTGGTTTTTTCGGCATAAAATTCTGGTGTATTAGGGTTATTATACGGTCTACCAGAACCATAACTATAAGACATTCCTATCTGCGAACGCCAATCGTTCACCCAATACTTACCTACCGCAGAAAAATTGTGGGCGTTTGCAAAATTAGGTGTGGCCTGTTCCGTAAAATCTAGAAAATCTCGCTCCGTATTTAAGTAGCTATAAGACAGCCAATAATCTAAGTTTTTTATACTCTTATTATCCCTATAAAAAACATCTAGACCAGTGGCATAGCCACTACCTAAATTGGTGAAATTAGAGGTAAATTGCGGTTCACGGGTATCATATTTTACCAAATTGTCATAATCTTTATGATACCCTTCTACCCTAAATGTTTTGCCGTTTTTAGCATATTGATAGTTTAGAATATAATGTGCCGTTTTCTCATAATCTAGGGTAGCATCATAGTTGATGAATTGGGTTAATGGATTTTGATAATAATTGCCATACGCTAAGGATAACTGGCTATCTTGGCCTGTTTTGTAAGCCAAAGATGCCCTTGGAGCCAGGTTCCATGCTTGTATCAAATTGGAATATTCTGCACGTGCCCCTAGTTTAAGGGCGAAGTTGTTTGTAAAAAACACATCGGTCTCTGCAAAGCCACTCCACAGCAATTCGTCAAAACCAGTGGTAAAATCGAATTCATTATCGGCCATAAATTCTTCTTCATAATTGGTATGGAATACTTCAGAACCAACATTCAATTTAAATCGACTACTGAATTCTTTAGAAGCTTTCAACTTTAAATGAAGTGACGTATCTGCTGTTTCAATTTCATTTGCAACTACCGTAATAGCATTCGTATCCCAAGCCGTACTGGCACCAGCATAAACCGTCCAATTGTTCTCAAAAAAGTATTTGTAATTGGCGTTTAAATACAGGTTGTTATTTTTCAATCTAAAATTTACGTAGTCTTCAAAGTTGATATCCTCTTGGTCTATATCAAAATTAGCGTGGTTAAAACCGGTATAGAATTTAAACATGCTGCGTTCCCCTTTGTGTCTAAAAACAGCCTCGCCAGCCATGGACTCATAAGGGCTGTTCCAACGCACGCCATTGGTAGAAGGTAGCAACGCTTCATAAGGCGATAAATTGATGTAACTGGTATTAAAACTTAAGCTAGTGTTGCCCCAAATCTCGGTATGCCCCAGACCGGCACCTACGCTCATTACAGAAATATCTGTCTTTTCTTGGTCTGGCAAATCGGTAGTATTCATGAGCAGTACTCCAGAAAGGGCTTGCCCGTACTCTGCAGAATAACCCCCAGTACTAAAACTTACCCCTTTAAACAGAAAAGGAGAAAACCTCCCTCTTGTAGGCACATTGTTAGTACTGGCCATGAAGGGTTGAAAAACCCGCTGCCCGTCTATAAAAACCTGGGTCTCCTCTGCCCTACCGCCACGCACAAACAAACGACCATCTTCACTAACCGTAGTGGTGCCTGGTAAAGTTTGCAAAGCAGAGCCAATATCCCCCGCCACACCTGCCGTGGTTACAATATCTAACGGTTTTAATGCCGCCGCTTTAGATTCCGTACCTGCCTCAAAAGAACCTGCTGTTAGGGTTACGCCACTTAAGCTATTAATGGCTTCTTGCAAAACAATGTCTAATTCTTGAAAGTAGGTAACCTCCCCCATTTCGTAATGGGTATCATAACCAATGCTAGAAACCACCAAGGTTTGTGTACCTGTTTCTGTGGTTATAAAAGAAAAGCGACCAGCGGCATCGGTAGAGGCGCCATCATAGGTACCTTCTAAATATACATTGGCTCCTGCCACTGGCAATTTACCTGCAGTTACCGTACCCGTTATCGTTGTTTGTGCAAAAACCACAATACTGGCAAAGAAAAGTAGTAGGGATAAATAGTTTTTCATGACTGTTGTTTTAGATTGATGCTCCAAAAATCTCTAAACCCTGTCTTTTATTTAAAGCTTACTAACCGAACTGTAGAAATTACCTGCTGGATTGTAAAAAATCGTTTTAACTTACCCCTAAAATCAAATTACATGCAAAGACAACTATTAATTTACGGTAGTGGCAGACATACAGTTCCTTTTTTAAATTATATGGCTAAAGCCACGGGCAAAACCAAACCTAACCTTTGTTTTATTCCCACCGCAAGCGGAGATGATGAAGGATATATACAACGGTTTTATGAAGTTTGTGAGCAGATAGCTGTTACACCACATGTGCTACGTGTTTGGATTAATTCTTACGACCAAAAAGAAAGTTTTGATGAAATACTTTCCCAAATGGATGCCGTAGTTGTTGGTGGTGGTAATACCCTAAATATGATGGCCATTTGGAAAGCGCAAGGGATAGACGTGGCCTTACGTAAGGCTTATAACAATGGTGTAGTAATGGGCGGTGGTAGCGCAGGCTCTTTGTGCTGGACGCTTGGTGGCACAACGGACTCTAGACCTAAGGAATTGAGTATTGTTTCTTGCTTAGGCTTTTTACAAAAAAGTCATTGCCCGCATTATAACTCCGAAAAATCTAGAAGACCACTTTACCATACCAATATTTTAGAGGGCAATCTAGCAGATGGTTATGCTTGTGACGACCGTTCTGCAATACACTTTATAAATGAAAAAGTACACACCTCTGTTGCTTTAGATGCCGATAACCATTCGTATTATGTTTATAAAAAAGAAGGACAAATTGTGGAAGAGTTAATTCCGGGAACTGTTTTAGCCCAAGGATAGATGGTTGCACTTTGAATGCATAATTTTTGATTTTTTAAATGAATTAATTGATAATCGGATTGAGGTAAAGAACGGTGTTGAAATGTAAAATCTTCGTATAAGGAAAGAACATATACAACCTAAACCGATTGGATGAGAAAATGTATAATTTATGGATTAGCCTTAATAGCTACACTATGCTATTCCAGTTATAACCAGAATGAAAGAGGTAGCACTACTGAAAATTTAAAAGTGGAGAAAGACCGTAATATATCGGTTGCTAATGCTACTTCTAAAACACTCAGGGCAATTAATTGCCTTTCTCTATAAACACTTGATTAAAAGCGGGTATTAACCCGCTTTTAATTTATAATAAGCTTTTATAAATGTAACTAGCAGTACCAGAATGGTCTCTAACATGTATCCAGTTTTGGGTATATCCCAAAATCTGAACCGAATCGTTTTGTTTTAAAGTTTTTAATAAAGTTGATTTTGCTGAATGTCCTTGCCGTACATTGGCCTTGGCCGATTTAACCATTCCATTAGTCTTAGTAATATTTATTTCAAAAATTGGTAAGGGCGTTATCTTTTTTACAAATGGATAAGGGTCTACCGCTTTGGATTTGTAAATTCCGAAGTGTAAATGTGGGGCTGTGGTTCTGGCATTTCCCGTATTTCCTACCAAACCTAAAGTATCTCCCACCGTTACTTTTTGCCCTGTAAGGGCTATAATACTATCTAAATGCGCATAATATAATCGGTTTCCAAACAACCCATCTGCCAACCAAACTTGTTTGCCGCCCAATCCCTGGTTACGTGTACTTACCACTCGCCCATCCGTTACGGAAACAACTGGCGTACCTTTAGCTGCAAAAATATCTATACCCTTATGTTGGCGCGTACCACCAGCTCGTGGTGCTCCCCAAAAACTTTGCACTGCGCTATTGTCTTTCCCAACTACGGGAAAATAATAGGTTGGCCTTCTTCTAACCATTAAGGTATAGTCTGTATTTGCAAATAGTTGGGGTTGCACAAGCAATCTATAGTTACCGGATTCTTTCACCACATAAGATAAAGAAGATTCCTTGGGTTTATTTTCTAGAAGTAAGTCCATTTTCTTTAATTCATCATATTTGTATAGACTTAAAAAATTAGTGGTTGTACTATCTGTTTGTAAGGATACCACCAATCGCTCTCCTTCTTTTAAGGCTAATAAATAACTCAATACCATTGGTGTATCACCAGAAAACTTGCCCATCTGTTTGTAGGGTAAATACATAGTTACACTATCATTTAAAGCGTTAGCATATGCCCGTTGCCACTCTGCATAAGCGCTTTCTTCTAAATTAAAATTACGCTCGTATACCTCTCTAGCAGAGGGTTGGGTAATAGCATCGGAAAAACCTGTCATTTGTTTGCACCCATTTAGTATAAGCAGTATAGTCAATAAAAGAAGGGGGCTAATAAATAATTTAAAATTGAGCGTAATACGTGTATGATTTTTTATGTGATTCTTTAAATTCATGCTTAAGCAAGGTAAACGCTTTGTATGAGCATTATTAATTGAAAAAAGAGTATGTTTAATCTGTTAAATTAAAAGAGCTCTTTTACAGCATGTACATACCGCACTATTATCAAAATGAAAATATAGAAGAAGTAAAAGCTTTTATAAAAGCCAATAGCTTTGGTATTTTAATAGACCAAGTAGCGGGCAAACCGTGGGGTACCCATATTCCATTAGAATTGGAAACGAGCACAGATGGAGAAGCTATTTTGGTAAGCCATTTGGCCAAGGCTAATCCACAAGCTAAGGCTTTAGCTGACGGAAAGGAGGTATTATGCATATTTAACGGCCCTCATCATTATATTTCTTCCTCTTGGTATAAAGAAGAAGAGGTGCCCACATGGAATTATATTGCCGTACATGTGTATGGAAAACTTAAAGTGCTTTCTGAGGAGGAAACTATGGCGTCTATGCATCGGTTGGTGGCGAAATATGAGCAAATGGCTAAAAAACCTATCGACTTATCTAAATTTTCTTCTAAAACCTTGCGCCAAGTTAAAGGCACAGTAGGGTTTGAAGTTAAAATTACAGATATACAAGCCGCATACAAAATGAGTCAGACCCGTAGTGAAGACCATGCTGCTATCATTTCAGCATTAGAAGAGTTGAATACCGCGGAGAGTAATGCTGTCGCGGATAAAATGAAAAAGTGATGAATGACAGCTTTAAAATAGTCCCGTTTACATCTGCGTATGCCGCCGCTTTTAAAGCGATAAATATGCAATGGATAGAGCAGTATTTTAAAATGGAGCCTTCTGATTTTAAAGCGTTGGACCATCCACAAGAAAATATAATAGACCAAGGCGGTTATATTGCTGTTGCCTTATTGGACAAAGAAGTGGTAGGAGTTTGTGCCTTGATTAAAATGGATGGCAACCGTTTTGATTACGAATTGGCCAAGATGGGGGTTACTCCAAAAGCCCAAGGAAAACGAGTAGGTTACCAATTGGGACAGCACATTCTAGCCAAAGCCAAAAGCTTAGGCGCAAAAAACATCTTTATAGAAAGTAATCGGGTACTTAAACCAGCCATTAAATTATATGAGAAGCTCGGTTTTGTAGAAATAGAGGGGCCACCATCTCCGTATGAACGTGCAGATATTCAGATGGAATATACGTTTTAACCTGTTGTATTACATTTCGGTAAGTAAAATCTACAACTGAGTAATTCACAATTGAATAGTGAGTGGAATTTAATGAGTTTTACCCTGTTCATTAACTACTAAAACAAAAAATATGAAAACCTTGTTATCCCTATTCGCAATTGTATGTACGTTAACCTTTAGCCAAGCGCAAACCGATGGTGTTACCGTAAGTGTTACCATTGAAAATGTGCTGAATAGTGAAGGAACTCTTTTGGCCGGTTTACATACAGCAGAGACCTTTATGAAAGCGCAAGGAATAAAAACGGCTTCTGTAGCTGCAAAAAAAGGTGCTGTAACCATCACTTTTGAGAACGTTGTTCCGGGAACCTACGCCATTATGATATTGCATGATGCTAACGGAAATAACAAAATGGATTTTGAAGCCAATGGCATGCCTAAAGAAAGCTATGGTACAACCGGAGAAATGAATATGTATGGACCACCAACATTTAAGGATTCTTCTTTTACTGTTGCGGATGAACCAATTAGCCACACCATGAGATTTTAAACAAAAAAGTCCCGCTCTCTAGCGGGACTTTCTTCTTTTAAAACGGTGCCATCTTATTCTGACAACCAAGCTGTGAACATCCAAACAGTTTTTTCCTGCTCGGTAATTAAATCACTCATCATTGCATTGGTGCCCTCATCATTAGCATCGTCAGAAGCATCTAAAATCTCTCTTTCAATAGTTAACAATTCGCTCAAGGAGTCCACTATCAATTGTACAGCTTCCACATCCTTGGTTATATTTTTACCCACTGGTACTTTTGCCGCATTGGTGTAATCTTCAAACGTATGCAAGGGTGTACCCCCTAACGTTAAAATACGTTCTGCTATCTCATCTACCTTTAGATTGGCATCTACATACAACTCTTCAAACTTTTCATGCAAATCAAAAAAACGTTTGCCTTTTATATTCCAATGAACCCCTCTAAGGTTTAAATAGTATTGCTGAAAATTAGCGAGCAAAGTGTTTAAATCTTTGCTAAGTGCAACTGATTTCTCTTGGTTTAATCCAATTTTATTTAGTTTCATGGTATTTGTTTTATTTATTGATGGTATAAAATTACCTAATAACTAAAGCTGTTTTGTATAGTTTTCATCAATGTAATTTATATCTTTATCGCATTAATTTATTAGGATGACGATTACGCAATTACAATATGTTTTAGCGGTGGCCGAACACCGTAACTTTACCTTAGCGGCAGAAAAAAGTTTTGTTACCCAACCAACTTTAAGTATGCAAGTGCAAAAGCTAGAAGACGAGTTGGATATATTGATTTTTGACCGCAGTAAAAAGCCAATTGCGTTGACCGAAGTTGGCAAAAAAATAGTGGCCCAAGCTAAAAACATTGTTGCGGAAGCAGGGCGTATTAAAGACATAGTAGACCAGGATAAAGGGTATATTGGAGGTGATTTTACCTTAGGAATAATACCTACTGTGATGCCTACATTGTTACCAATGTTTTTGTCAACTTTTATTAAAAAATACCCAAAAGTAAACCTGATAATAAAAGAACAGGCTACAGATACGCTAATCGCTAATTTACAGGATGGGCATTTAGATGCAGCTATAGCTGCTACTCCATTAGAAGTAGATACTATTAAAGAAAGACCTTTGTACTACGAACCCTTTGTAGGTTACATACCACCTAATCATAGATTAAACAAAAAGAAGGAAATAACAACGGCGGATTTAGACATTGCCGATGTATTATTATTGCAAGACGGGCATTGCTTTAGAGACGGTGTAATTAACCTGTGTAAATCACCAAAAAATAAGGTTACAGAACACTTTCAAATAGAAAGTGGAAGTTTTGAAACCCTTATCAATCTTTCTAACGAAGGTATGGGCATGACCTTATTGCCTTATTTAAACACATTAGAACTAGATGGCCTTAAAAAGCAAAATCTTAGGCATTTTGAGAGTCCTTCTCCTGCTCGTGAAATAAGTTTAATCTACCATAAAAGCGAGCTAAAAATACAGATAACCGAGGCTTTAAAGGATACTATTTCTGCAATTGTTAGAGGTGCTATTGCTTTCCAAGATGTACAAATAATTAGCCCGGTAGCTAAAAAAGAATAAGCTTAATCTTGTTTGGGCAATAAGGATTTTATTGTACTCCAAAGTAAAGTTCTTTCTAGAGGTTTGGTTAAAAACCCGTTAGAACCAGCCTGTTCTGCCGCTTCCCGGTCTGCTTCTGTAGCAAATGCAGATTGTACTATTATTGGTAGTTTAGCTCCCTTGGTACGTATTGCCTCTATTGCTTCTAGACCGTCCATAATAGGCATTTTTATGTCCATTAAAATAAAGTCTAAATCTGGATGAGCATTAAACAAATCAACCGCTTCTTCTCCATTGGTAGCCCGTACAACATTAAAGTGGGCCTCAGGTATACGCTCCAAAAAGGTATTTAAAATATAAAAATTTACCTGTTCATCTTCTGCAACCAGCACTTTGTATGTTGGCAACTTATCTTTATCTATTTCCCCAGATTGTATATCCGTCATAATAAATTCACCTTTTTTAATAGGTATTGTGAGTGTAAATACTGCTCCCTCTCCTTCTTCTGATTCTAAATTTAATTGCCCCCCGAGCAACTTGGCATTTTCAGAAGCAATGGCCAAGCCCAATCCTAGGCCTCCATATATTTTGGCAATAGAGTCATCTGCTTGAGAAAAACGCTGAAAAATCTTTTCTTTTCTATCTTTTGAGATACCTATGCCAGAATCTTCTACATATATATGAAGAATTTTCTCCTTTATAAAGTAACCAAAACGTACATAACCCGTTGCAGTGAATTTTATTGCGTTTTCTAATAAATTTTCTACTATTTTTCTCAATTTAGACACATCTACGGTAAAATTACTCTCCTTATCCTGTAAAGGTGTTTCTAATAGTAAGGCTATATTTTGTTTTTTAGCCTTTAAACTAAAAATTGAAAACGTTTCTACCATAAAGGCATTAAGATTCAATTCTTTTTCTACTAATTTTACCTGATTTGTTTCTAATACAGAAATCTCTAGAATATCATTGATAACCCTCAATAGTTGTTCACTGCTATTCTTGATGATGGACATATACATTTTACTGTTGTCCGAAGTAAGTTCGTCTTCCAATAATTGGGTAAAACCAATAATTCCATTCATTGGGGTACGGATTTCATGTGACATGTTGTTCAAGAATTCCGTTTTTAACTGATTGGCTTTTTCCGCTCTATTTTTCGCTTCTTTTAACTCTCTATTGGCATTGATTAACCGGCTATTTAGTCGTAAGAAAGCACTGTTTTGTTTCTTTAAATCGTTACTAACAGTTTTTAGTTCGGTAATATCACTAATTAAGCTAATAACCCCATCTACTTTTCCATTTAAGTAAATAGGCACTTTATGGAAAAGCCCCCATTTTTCTTCCTTTTTAGGATTAATGTATTTGTATTCATAATTCATTAAGGGCTCCCCAGACTTTAAAACTTTCTGGTCTAACTTTTCAAAGTTTTCCATTAGTTCTTTTGGTAATCCTAGGTCATCAGCGGTTAATCCATTAATGCTATTAGAGTCTGGTAATCCTAAATACTGCGCAAAAGCCTTGTTACAACCTTTAAAAGTACCATCTACACCTTTCCAAATTACCAAACTAGGGAGGTTATCTATAAGTAATTGTAAAAAGTTCTTTTGTTCCTCTAATTGTTGGTTTATTCGTTTTTGATCGGTTACATCTACACAAAACCCAATAATACCCTTTACTTTACCATCTTGTTTGTAAGGTATTTTACTATTTAAACCCCAAATTGGTTCGTTATTATTGTTTAATAAAGACAATTCTTTATTGAAAACCGGCTCGCCAGATGCTATAACTTGTTTGTCCAAGGTACCAAAAAGTTCCCTTGCCTCTTTTGAAGAGGCGAGATCATCATCTGTTTTACCAATAACTTCTTGGGTATCTTTTAAACCAAAAGCGTTGGCAAAACTTTTATTACAACCCTGAAAAACACCATTGGTATCTTTCCAAAAAACGTCGTTTGGTAAATGATCGATTAATAGGCGTAAGAAGTCCTTTTGCTCTTGAATTTCCTTATTGTTGTTTTTTTGTTCCGTAATGTCTACGCAAATGCCCACAATACCGGTTACCATATTATCATCTAGAATAGGAATTTTACTGGTAAGCACCCATCCCTCTTCTCCATTGGCTTTATAAAATTTTTCTTCCAGATTTAGAACAGGTTTTCTAGAAGCCATTACCTTTTTATCCCAATATTGATAACTCTGCGCATGTTTTGGGTCCCGGTTAAAATCAAAATCTGTTCTACCAACAATTTGCTCTGGAGATTCTATTCCGATTATTTTAGCAAATTCTTTGTTACACCCCATGTAAACGCAATCCCGATCCTTCCAAAACACCTGGTTAGGCATATGATCAATGATCAATTGAAGAAAATTGCGCTGTGCTAAAATGTCTTCTTTGGCGTCTAAATTTAATTGCGTTTCCGTAATAATTGCCACTACCTTATCTACTTTACCCTTATAATCTTTAGTGGTGGTTACCTTTATTTTATGCCATAAATAGTCCCCGTTCTTATGTTGTATACGCTGAGAGAATCGGTAATAATCCCTATCACCATTAATTACCTGATAAAACAGAGGCTTGGCAATCTTTAGTTCTTCGGGATGGGTCATTTTACCAATATTCAATTGCTCCATTTCTATGGTTGTATATCCCAATTTTTTGGCTACCCATTTATTTGCCAATAAGATGTCTCCCTTTTTATCTGCTATAACTAATCCTACATTAGCATCTTCATATAACGGCTTATACCAGGTTAAATATTCTTTAAGATTAGACCGACTATGACCTTGTGCTACCCTTGCTTCTTTAACCGTTAGTAGATAGTAATTTGATTCTATTTGTTCAATAGATAAATTGGCCATCACCAATTGGTTGTTAGCCGATTTTAAACCGATTTCTTTAAAAGTGTTGGGTTTCCATGAAATTCCTAGCGTATTATGGATTTCTTTTGGTTCATGGTATAATAAATCTTTAAAAACAGGCAAGTCTTGTTGTGTAATGGAATAACCTAAACACTCCTTGAATTTAGGGTTACCATAGATAACTTGTCCAGAATTGGAAAGTAGCGCCATACCTACAGGAGACACATCCATAGCTTTAAGCAGTAAACCATTACCTATGTTATCCGGAACCATGATTATACCATTATTAGCATTTTTTACTATACCCATATTTGCACGTAATTTTACAACGCTGCTTGTAGGCACCCTTAAGACCTATATTTACAAAGCAAAAATGCAATTTAACATAATTTTTGGAAGAATTATCTTAAAATAAGAATTAAGTAATCACCTACCGAAAAGTTTAACTAAGTCTATAAAAAAAGCCACCTAATGGTGGCCTTTTACTTATACTTTTAATAAAATTAAACTTTGCTGTAACTCAGGCTTATCATAAATATATTTATGCAACCAAATTTTTAATTCTTCCAGTTCGTTTGGCAACAATCGCTTTGCTGCCTTTTCTAATTCCCTAGCAAAAAGCTTTGCATCAAAACTAACCTTTTGTAAGATTGTTTTGGTGTAGTCTAACATTGCTCTTGGCATATTTCTACAATATTTAGGTTAATATGGTTGACTCTAATTTACAAATAAATACAATAACTTGGATTTTTAATTGAGTTAAAAAATAGCTGTTATGTTGTTAAAAGAAATAAAAAACCCTACGTTAAACACTGATAATAAAGTATTTAAATTTATAATTTTTCTTTTAATCATTCTAAATAGTTTATTTATTAGTTGTACAACTTATAGGTACAAACGCCAAGAAAAACAATTTATTACCCAAACAAACGCCCCAACCAACAAACACAACTTTAATGGTTTGTTGGTTGTAGATTACCACACAAAAGATACCTTAATCAATTATAACGGTTCCAAATATTTTATTCCCGCAAGTACCGTAAAACTATTTACCCTCTATACCACCTTACAGTACTTAGAAGATTATTTACCCGCACTTAAGTATACTATTGAAGAAGATATTGTTTCCGTTTTACCTACCGGTTATGCCACCACATTACACCCTAATTTTAAAGATAGTATTGCCTTGGAGTTTTTGGAAGATTTTGAGACTATTAAACTATTGAAAACTCCAAAAAAAATTGAACCATTTGGACCTGGTTGGGCTTGGGAAGACTACTCCTATACTTTTTCTGCAGAGCGAAATGATTTAGTCTTATACGGTAATACCCTAAACTATTATAACAATGGCAAACAGCTGCTAATTACTCCTAAGCTATTTAAAAAAAGTATTAAAAAGCTTATATCCCAAGAATTTAAAAGAAATATAGATTCCAATATATTTTATGTAGATAGCACACAAATAGACACCCTACATATTCCGTTTAAAACCAGTGACTCCTTAAACTTGAGATTACTAAAAGACATTTTTCCCAACAAAAAAATTATGCTTGGTAATTATACATCTAAGGCCAAACAATTTAAAATCCTAAAGGGTATACCTAGAGATTCCGTTTTAAAATATATGCTAGAAAAAAGCGATAATCTAATGGCAGAACAACTTATGTTAATGAGCGCTGCTACCCTTTCTGACACTTTGGATTTTGAACGTATTAAAAAACACGTTTTGAAACATAAATTAAACCAGTTAGAACAGAAGCCAAGGTGGGTAGACGGATCTGGATTGTCTCGGTATAATTTATTTACTCCTGAAAGTATGATAGTAGTATTGGATAAACTCTATAAAGACTTAGGCGAAAACAAATTATTTCAACTTTTACCCGTATGGGACGTGCCCGATATGCAGCCAGCATTAGTAGATAAGAATCCCTTTATTTATGCTAAAACCGGTTCTATGGGCAATACGTACAACCTATGTGGCTACCTAAAGACAAAAAAAGGCAAAGTATTAATGTTCAGTTACATGAACAACCATTTTATGCAACCCAATGTTAATATAAAACTGGCAATGTACAATACCCTGCTATCTCTACACCTTAGCAATTAAACGGGCATAGTTTTTACAGCTGTACCGGAAGCCGTCACCATAATCATACCACCATTAGAACCTAGGGTCTCATAGTCTAAATCTACTCCAATAACCGCGGTTGCTCCATTTTGTTGGGCATGGTGTTTCATTTCATTTAAAGCACTTTCTCGAGCCTCGCGTAACACTCTCTCATATGAACCGGAGCGGCCACCAACTACATCTCTAATGCTTGCAAATACATCCTTTATAATATTAGCTCCAATTATAGTTTCCCCGGTAACTATTCCTAAATATTCTATTACGTTGTGCCCTTCCAGTGTATTGGTGGTTGTAACTATCATGTTTTTTGTTTTAAAAGATTATTTATTTGTGCCCATTGCAACAGCATAATGGTTTTACCATCTTTAATTTTGCCGGTAGCCATCCACTCCAAGGCATCTTTAAAAGTAAGCTCTATAACTTCTATATTCTCTGTTTCGTCTTCCGCGCCACCTCCAGCACCTATCTTCATATTGGGTTGGTATTCCCCAATAAAAAAATGCAGTATTTCCGTAACCGAACCAGGGGACATATATGACTCAAATACCTTTACCACATTATCAATATGGTATCCAGTTTCCTCTTCTACTTCCATTTTAATGGTCTCTTCTGCATTTCCCTTTTCTAAAATACCCGCGCAGACCTCTATCATAAAACCATCTTCATTACCATTTACATAGGTAGGCATTCTAAATTGTCTGGTTAAGATTACCGTTTGCTTTTCTATGTTGTATAATAATATAGCAGCTCCATTGCCCCTATCATAACATTCTCTAGATTGCTTTTCCCAACTACCATCCTCTCTTTGATAATCAAAAGTTACTTTATTTAAAGTATACCAATTGTCTGATAGCAGTTCTGTCTTTATGTTCTTAACTTTACCGTATTTCATCTTACAATTATAAAGAAGCAGCTTTGTTTAAATACCTTCTAAACGGCAACATTTCCTTATAAACCGCAATGCAATAGGCTTTAAAATCTGCAGAAAGTACAAGTTCCCTAGAAATTGGATGCACTACCGCAAAGGTCTTATGTTGTAATAAATCGATATGTGGATGCTCCATAGTATAACCTTTGGGTGCTTTTTTTAATTTTTCATCCTCGTACAAGTTCCCAAACGTTCTTTTAAAAGAAGGTTTATTGATGATTTTTTGCAACACTTCACCATCATAATCTATCCCTTCCCTAATACTTTTCAAAACTTTTGGTGATGGCCGCCAAAAGCCGCCTGCCAGCATACAATTCTTTAACCCAACCTCTATATAAAAATCGGCCGACTCTGGAGCTTTGTCCAATCCTGCGCCAAAATGGTCTTTATAAATAGGCTTATTAGGATGAAACATAAGGTTGTTGTTAATCCTATTTATACCTCTTTTTCCTGGCGTATCATAATAATCATCGTCTAGCTGTGCTAAGTTTTGATTTAATTCATCTAACCAAGCGATAAAATCAGAACGGAGGGATTGATACCTTTTACGATTGGCATCCATCCACTCCTTATTATTATTTTGTTGTAATTCTTCTAGAAAGTTAAAAAGCTGATTGAAATCCATGAATCAAAGGTACTAAAACCCGTTATCGCCATCTAGCAAATCCCCAAGACCACCCAGTATACTACCCTCGCCTTTAGATTTACCACCAGCTTTAGGTGCGGCTGCCCATACCCTACCTGCCAATCTGCTAAAAGGTAAAGACTGTATGTACACCGTACCGGGCCCACGTAAAGTGGCAAAAAATAAGCCTTCGCCACCAAAAACGGTGTTTTTAATACCACCTACAAATTCAATATCGTAATCTACGGTTTGGGAAAAACCAACAATACAACCCGTATCTACCTTTAGTACTTCACCAGGAGCCAGCTCCTTTTTAGCCATAGTACCACCAGCGTGTACAAAGGCCATACCGTCCCCTTCTAATTTTTGCATTATAAATCCTTCGCCGCCAAATAATCCTCTGCCTAAACGTTTTGAGAATTCTATACCCACGGTAACCCCTTTGGCCGCGCATAAAAAGGCATCTTTTTGGCAAATGAACTTGCCGCCTTTTTCTGATAAATCTATGGGTAATATTTTACCGGGATACGGAGAAGCAAAACTAACTTGCTTTTTACCATGCTCTACATTTAAAAAAGCGGTCATAAATAGACTTTCGCCCGTTAAAATTCGTTTACCTGCAGAAAAGATTTTACCCAATACGCCAGATTCTTGGTTAGATCCATCTCCAAAAATGGTTTCCATTTTTATCCCAGAATCCATCATCATAAAACTGCCGGCCTCTGCCACAACAGCTTCTTGGGGGTCTAGTTCTATTTCTACATATTGCATTTCTTCCCCGTAAATCTCATAGTCTATTTCGTGTGCATTCATAAATTGATTGATGATTTTAATGATTACGATATATCTGTAGCTAAAATGGCCAAATTGTTACATGTCCATTAAAATATCTAGACCAAAGTAAGGCAAACGGTACATTTGGTACATGAAGGGCAACTATTTTAGTTATTAATCGTAAAGTAGACGGAAGCTTTTCTTTAAACGCTGGAGATTAACAACCTAAACAATTGATATAACCTAAATAGGCTAACCTACAACGGTTAGCCTATTTTTTATTAGTGTAGTAAAAAGTTAATTTTTTAAACGAACTGTCCATTCAAAATTGAATGTACTGACTACTATTCCATCTTGATTTACCCCAACAGATTTCATCCAGAATTTTTGACCCTCACCTGTTGCTATAGTTTTTTCTATGGCCTCTGCTATTAAATGACCATCTTCACAAGTAAAGGTAATTTTACCTGTTGCTTTTTTTGAGAAATTGGCGTTGTTGTTTTGTACCAGCATAGAAATACGCTTACCACTTTGCCTAATTTGGTCAATAACCATTGCTCCGGTACTGAGCTCTGCCGCCATACCTTGTACGGCCCAAAACATACTTTTAAACGGGTTTTGATTTACCCATCTATGCGTTACGGTGGTAATGGCCTTCTTATCGTCCATATATTTTAAACGCACTCCACACCACCAAGCAGTTGGTAATTTAAAAAATGTAAACGTATTGAATTTACTGGTTTTATCACCCATTTTAATTGAATTAGTTGGCCTAAAAATAGCCAAAATTATAGAATTTACATTTGTTAATATTATCTTAAATTTTAGTACTTTGTTTTGCATAGTACTGTTTTTAGGATATATATTTGCATGGTAAGCTAATAGGTAAAACTATTTACAATCATCAAAAAACGAACAATCATGGAAACCACATTAACCAAACACGAGCGTAATTTATCGGCCATAATACATGCCAGTACCTTTTCCAGGTATTTTATTCCCTTCGGTAATTTTATTTTACCATTAGTGCTTTGGACCGCCAATAAGAAAGACCACAATTTTGTGGACTACAACGGCAAGCAAGCCCTTAACTTTCAAATTAGTATGTTCCTGTATGCTTTTCTTTTAGGGGTATTGACCGTACCTTTCTTTTTTGGTGCGTTTTCGGATATATTCCATACGGGCTATTGGAGCTGGCGGGACTTTGGAGGAATAAATTGGCATTTTGATAGTGACGATTTTAGATTTGGGCATTTAGCATGGCCGTTGGGTATTGGCGGTTTTTTACAAGGTGCCATAAGCCTAGTGAATATTATTTATACCATTTTGGCCACTATTAGAACCAATGAGGGACAATATTTTCAATATCCGTTTACTATAAAATTCATTAAGTAATGAAAAGAGCGGTATTCATAATCCTTGTATTGGTTTATGCCTCTTATGGTTGGTCTCAAATTGCCCAGACAGATACGCTATTTACACAACTTGCCAAAAAAGATAGCTTGTTGTTTGATGCTGCTTTTAATACTTGTAAGGTATCCGTATTGGAAGATTTGTTTACGGAAGATTTTGAGTTTTACCACGACAAAGGTGGACTAACAGAAAACAGGGAGGCTTTTTTAAAACCCATGAGAGAAAATTGTGCGAATCGTGATTTTACCAAACTGCAAAATAGTTACAGGCATCTAGTACCAAAAAGCTTAAAGGTATATCCATTGTATAAAGACGGAAAACTATACGGTGCCATACAACACGGCGAACACACCTTTACCTATTTGGCCCAAGACAATACTTATAAAAAAGGTGATATTGCAAAGTTTACCCACATTTGGCTCTTTATGGATAAGAAATGGAAATTGAGACGCGAGTTAAGTTATGACCACAAACCACAAAATTAAAATCATGTAATTACAAAGAGTTTATTCATCAATCAAAATCAAAAATTCAATCAATCAATCAAAAAGCGGTTTCCGGCCCCTCCCCTAATCAAGGAGGGGTACTGGAAACAAAAAACGAACAGTTAATCAAATACCGAACCTGGTTCGGGCAAAATTAGAACCATGCAGTTATGAATATAGAAAACACTAAGGCACAGATGCGTAAGGGGGTTCTGGAATATTGTATCCTTTCTATTTTAAAAGATGAGGATAAATATGCTTCGGAAATTCTAGGGGCTCTTAAAGATGCAAAAATGCTAGTGGTAGAAGGCACCATATATCCATTATTAACCCGCCTTAAAAATGCTGGATTATTAAACTACAGATGGGAAGAATCTACCTCTGGACCACCCAGAAAATATTATGCACTTACAGAAACCGGACAGCTTTTCTTAAAAGAGCTTAACGGTACCTGGGACGAACTTAGAAATGCAGTAAACTTGGTAACCAACAACAATTAAGACATCAACAAAAATGAACAAGACAGTAAACATAAATTTAGCCAATACCTTCTTTCATATAGATGAGGAAGCGTATAGCAAATTAAGACGCTACTTAGAGTCTATAAAGCGTTCTTTTAGCGGCACAACAGGTAGTGAAGAAATTATTGCAGATATAGAAGCTCGTATTGCCGAACTGTTTGCAGAAAAAATGGAACATGATCGCCAAGTTATTACCCAAAAAGAGGTAGATGCGGTTATTGCGGTCATGGGGCAGCCAGAAGATTATATGGTAGATGAGGACATTTTTGAAGACGCCCCAAAAAACCATACCCAAACCACCACTAAAAGAGTTAAAAAACTCTACAGGGATATTGAACATAAATATATTGGCGGGGTATGTGCAGGGCTAGAACATTACCTTGATTTTGATGCCCTTTGGATACGATTAATCTTTGTATTCCTCACCATTTTCACTACTGGTTTCTGGATTCTAATCTATGCCTTGTTATGGATTTTGGTACCAGAAGCTGCCACTACCGCACAAAAATTAGATATGCGGGGAGAGCCCATCAACATCAGCAATATAGAACGCAAAGTTAAAGAGGGGTTTGATGATGTTGCAGAAAAAGTTAAAAACGTTGATTACCAAAAAGTAGGAAATCAAGTTAAAAGCGGCTCCAAGACAATTTTTGACACCATTGGTGATATATTTCTATTCCTTTTTAAAATAGTGGGTAAGTTCATTGGTATATTAATGATTCTCACCGGCGGGGCTACTTTAATTGCCTTGTTCATAGGCATGTTCACCGTAGGTATAATAGATATTATTCATTTTCCGGGTGTAGATTTATATGATATAATCAACACCACCGGGGCGCCTGCTTGGGTAGTATCTATCTTGGTTTTCTTAGTAGTTGGTATACCATTCTTCTTTTTGCTCTATTTAGGTCTAAAGATTTTGGTTAACAACTTAAAATCTATTGGTAGTGTTGCAAAATATACGCTATTTGGACTTTGGTTGTGCGCCATAGCGGTTTCTACCTATTTAATTATTAGACAAGCTGCAGCCCATGCATTTACCGGTACCACAACAGAAACCAAGGAATATGTATTAGACAATTCTGTTGATACCCTAACTATTACCATGGCTACGGCAGATTATTTGGATTTTGAGAACAGTGTTTCTTTAGATGACCTGCGTATGGTATATACGGATGATGGGGAACCTATTTTGTATTCAGATGAAGTACATTTTGATATAAAGAAGGCAACAGACTCCCTATTACAAATTAAAATTAAAAAAGATGCAGACGGAAGTTCTTTCGATGAGGCCCGAAATAGGTCGGAGTTAATTGATTACAACCACAATTATGCAGATGGCGTGCTGACCCTAGACAATTTTTTAACCACCCAAAAAGAGAGTAAAGTACGTAGCCAAGAAGTTAGAAATACTGTGTATGTACCAGTAGGTACTATTATTAAATTTAGTAACAACACCAAAAACCATATTGGTAGAAGCACCAAGAACGATAAAGACTTTTATAGAAGTAAAATTGTTGATTACCAGTGGGTCATGGACAGTGAAGGTCTATTAAAATGCCTAAACTGTCCTAAAGACCCCGAATTAGAGGTAAACGGTAGTTTTAACATAGACGAGTCTGGTATAGATATCAATGTTGGCGATGAAAACGGCCATGTAAAAATTGGGGAAAATGGTATTGACATCGATGTTAAGGATGAAGGTGAATCCGTAATTCTTAAAATAGACGAAAACGGTATTAAACTTAAAGCTAAGGATAATGACAATTGAGCCTTTAAAAACAACAATTGGGTTCATTAATTTGTCATAGCTAATTAAAAATCAACAATTTCAATCAATCATTAAAAACAACAATCATGACAACTTTAGTAAAAATTGCAGTCGCAGCCCTATTAGCGTTATTTGTTAGCTCCTGTGCCTTTGATATAAATTTTGGAGAGGGTACCAAAGGGAACGGACAAATTGTAGAAGAATCTAGATCCATTACCGAAGATTTTACGGCAGTACATGCTGCTGAAGGTATAGACGTTTATGTACAGCAAGCAGATGAATTCTCTATAAACGTAGAAGCAGATGAAAACATTATTGATTTAATTGCCACGGATATTGAAGGTGGTAAATTAAAAATACACGCCGAAGAAAATATTGGAAGGGCCACAAAAAAGGTATTCGTAAACCTACCGGTTATAGACCATTTATCTAGTTCTAGCGGTGCCGACTTAATTGTAGAAAACGAAATTAATGTTGAAAGATTAGAACTTGATGCCAGTAGCGGTTCAGATTTAGAAGTAGCGGTTAATGCTACTGAAATTGATGCAGATGCTAGTAGTGGTGCAGACATAAGAGTATCTGGCAAAACAGATATATTAATTGCCAATGCAAGCAGCGGAGCAGATATAAAAGCAAGGGAATTAACAGCTAAAAAATGTACCGCAGACGCAAGTAGCGGTGCAGACATTGCCGTTAACGTAGCCGAATCTTTAACTGCAGATGCTAGTAGTGGTGCAGATATTAGTTATTCCGGTGACCCTACCGTTCAAAAAAACAAATCGGTTTCTGGCAGTGTCCGCAGAAACTAATCTTTATTTTTAGTTGGTTAAAAGTCTTCTGGTATTCACAGAAGGCTTTTTTTATTTTATTAAATACATAAGCTAAATATTGATATATCCCTAATTTTTAATTAACTTAATTAAATTATTCACAATTAAATCACAGGGATATGAAAAATTTACTCGCATTACTCATTTTGCTGGTTTTTGTATCGGCAACAACCAAGACCCCTGACCGTTCCAATAACAATTATACCATAGAAGGTACTTGGGAACTGGAAAGTTTTTATAACTATGACGATGGTACAAATATTTCTGACACCATGCAAAAAGCAGCAGGTTACAGACAGGTGAAAATGTATTTTAATGGTCGAATTATGTGGACCCGTTACGTACCAGAAGAACCTAACGGGCGTTTTGGTTATGGCACTTACAAAATAACGGATAACAAATTGGTAGAAACCATAGAATATGGAGATGCAGAAATGATGAAAGCTCTAGATACCATGAGGGTATTTACTTTTGAATTAGATTTAAAGGAAAACTCCTATAGCCAAATCAATACAGATGAGGAAGGTATGCGCACCTTTTCTGAAAATTACAAACGCATTGATTAATCTAGCCACACCTAGAAAATAAAAAAGCCATACTGTCGTATGGCTTTTTTATTTTGCTTTATTACCGTTTATTCTGCAGCTACGGTTTCTTCTGCTTCTACGGTAGCTAAATAACGCTCTGCATCTAAAGCGGCCATACATCCCGTTCCCGCAGCGGTTACTGCTTGTCTGTAGATTTTATCTTGGGCATCTCCACTTGCAAACACTCCGGGTTTATTGGTTTTTGTAGAACCGGGTTGGGTAACAATATAACCCGTTTCATCCATAGTTAATTGCCCTTTAAATATGTCCGTATTTGGTTTGTGCCCAATTGCAATAAACAAACCAGTAATAGAAATAGTTTCTTTTTCTCCTGTTTTGTTATTCACCATACGCAAACCTTCTACCACTTGGTCCCCAATTACCTCGTCTACCTCGGTATTGTATTTTACAACAATATTATCCATACTGTTAACGCGGTGCTGCATAGCTTTAGACGCACGCATGTAATCTTTACGTACCAACATAGTAACCTTACTACAAATATTAGCTAAATAGGTTGCTTCTTCAGCGGCTGTGTCTCCAGCACCCACAATAGCAACTTCTTGCCCCTTATAGAAAAAACCATCACAAACCGCGCATGCAGAAACGCCACCACCTCTTAATTTTTGCTCGCTTGGCAATCCTAAATATTTAGCGGAAGCACCAGTACTTATAATCACGGTTTCGGCCTCTATTTGTTTGTCGTTATCTATGGTAACCTTATGTATTCCACCTTTTTCATCACTAAAATCAACCGCAGTAGCCATACCAATGCGTACTTCCGTACCAAAACGTTCTGCTTGTTGTTGCAATTGCATCATCATAGTGGGGCCATCAATACCTTCTGGGTACCCCGGAAAGTTATCTACCTCGGTGGTGGTGGTTAGCTGTCCACCAGGTTCCATTCCTGTGTACACAACGGGTTTCATATCTGCCCTTGCAGCATAAATTGCGGCAGTATATCCAGCAGGTCCCGAACCTATAATCAACGTCTTTATTCTTTCTATTGCTTCAGCCATAACTTTATCTATCTCTGATTAGTTGTTGTAACAAAAGTAGGAGTTTTGGGGCAAACCTTACATTGGTTTTATCAACCGTTCATCAACAAACTTTATATGTCATTAACTATAAATTTTCGTAATTAGTAGTGGCGCTAAGTGTTAATTGTAACTAGAATACTAAAATTCGACCGTAATTTAAAGCAACTAACAAAAACTGAAACGCTAACATTTAACTTTAAGATTACAACTGCTTTTTATACTTCGTAATATTTGCGCTCCCAAGAGGTTTAAATTCTACGAGTGCTCTACTAACAAACCCTTAACCAGTTATTAAACTTGAACTCTCAAAAGGTTAAGCAATTACCTGCTATTTAGGGGTTAGATATAACGATTTTATAAATGCGTGTAATAGGATTGTTTTAATACATCCAGTTAATGCGGCAACTTCAATATTTAAAGATGAATGTTGTGCTAAACCACTTAATCAAACTAAAGAATGTAATAGAGTTCTCCTTTATGCTATGTTATTTTTGTTTTCAAACAAATGCACAGACAACCAAGGTTAGCTATACGTTTAACAATATAGATGATAACGCTCCGCAGACTGCAATCAGTACTCTGCAACAAGATGAAAAAGGTTTTGTCTGGCTTGGCACCCATGGTAGTGGCCTTTACCGGTATGATGGGCTTGAATTTAAAAATTACAAGCACACTCCAAATGATAGTACTTCTTTAAATAGTTCTATAATTAACAACATATTTATAGATAGCAACAAAAATTTATGGGTCGGTACACGTTTTGGTTTAAATAAATACAATAAAAAGTATGATAATTTTAGCCACATACCTCTAGAAAAGGATTATGATAACATAGAACCATTTCATATATACACCATTGGAGAAATAAAACCTGGTGTTTTAGCTATTGGCTCTGCGGGCAATGGCCTTTATTTATTGGAAACAAATACCAAAAAGGTTAGTAAAATTAACTTTAACAACCCTAAACTAGAAAGTACTTTAGTTATCAATGATCAAACTATTACCAAAGATTCTGTAGTATTATTTGCAACTAACAGAGGGCTTTATTCTCTTTTACCAGATAGAAAGCAATTGGTTAAAACTCCAATAAACTATAAGTCTGGTATTGAAACTTTTGATATTGCTTTAGAATCTATTCTTAAAGACAAAGAAGGTAACGTATGGCTTGGTAGTTACGCAGAAGGAGTCTTTAAATTGCAATTTAACTCAAATCACTATGACGTTATAAATCAATTTAAGTACTCCACTAAAAGAATAATGTCTATTAAAGAAAATTTAAATGGAGATATTCTTTTTGGAACGGAGAATGATGGTTTATTGGTATTGAACAAGGCAGGGAGTTTAATGGAGAAACTTGTGCCCAATAAAAACGGAATTAGCCGAATACCCTCTAACTCTATTTGGTCTATTTTAGTTGATAAGCAGAATAGGATTTGGTTGGGTTTTTATAATAAAGGACTGGCTGTACACGATACTTATTACGACAAATTCCATGATTTATATCCAATAAATAACAGTAATAATTCTTTACAATCAGGCTCTGTTACTGGCCTACAATGGTACAAGAATAAGGAGAAATTACTAATTGCGATGGATGGTGGCGGCTTGGATGTTTACGATGTAAAAGAAAAAAGATTCCAAAACCTAAGCAAAAAAAACAGCTATCAAATCCATGGATTAGAGCATGCCCAAGACGCACAAACTGTTTTTGTAGATAGCCAAGAAAATATATGGTTGGGTACGTGGGGGTCCGGAGTGTATGTCCTTAATAAAGGGAATAAAAAATTTAAAAATTTTCATAAAGGAAATACCAAAAATGGACTCACCTCTAACAGCATAACTTCTATTACAGAAGATAAAGATGGTATAATTTGGATTGGAACATTCTTTAATGGCCTTCATTTTTATGATTCCAAGAATCAAACATTCGAGAAGTTCTCTAAAATGGGAGATAATGGCAAAGAAATGAATATTAGAAAAGTATTTGTTGATAGCGATAATGACCTTTGGATTGCTACAAATTCTGGTTTGTACGTTATTCGATATAAGGCTAGAGATAAAATAGAATCGTTTAATGACTCATTGCAAAAGATAACCAAACAACCCCGTTCATTAATTGTCCAAGCTATATTTCAAAGTAAGGACGGTAAAATCTGGATTGGCACCAACGGGTCTGGACTTTTTAGTTTGGATAAAAATACGAGTAGTATAGATAGATGGCATATTCCTAATGGCTTAAAAAGCGAAGCTGTGGTTGCTATTACGGAGGACAAAGAGGGTAACATATGGGTGGGTGGAGAAAATGGCCTAGCACGATTAGGACGAGAAAACAAAACTTTTACCAATTACTCTAAAAATGACGGTTTGCTTTCTAACGAATTCAATTACAACGCCGTAATAAATGGCCAAGATGGCACATTATACTTTGGCAGTCATGAGGGGGTAAATTATTTCAACCCAAATCAAATCAACTTAAACCCTGTTAAACCAAATGTTGTATTAAAAGATTTAAAAATTTATAACCAATCTGCAATTGTTGGTGCAAAAAACAGTCCGCTTACCAGTGTTATATCAGAAACTAGTAGCATTACCTTGAACCACAAGCAGAATGTATTCTCTTTAGATTATGTAGGATTAAATTTTACCAGACCTGCCAATAATAATTACGCGTATTATCTAAAAGGGTTAGAAGAGAAATACAATTATGTAGGCAGCGTTACCAACGCTACTTATACCAACTTATCTCCTGGTAATTATACATTCATGGTTAAAGCTTCCAATAATGATGGGGTATGGAGTTCAAGACCAACAAAATTACAAATAGAGGTACTTTCTCCTTGGTGGGCAACCCCTTTGGCATGGTTAGTTTATGCGCTACTTTTTATTTCTGGTATTCTTACAATCGTAATTTACTACAACAAATCTTTGGAAAAGAAACGTTTACGACTTAACCTTCTGGCAAGCAGGGAACAAGAGAAACTACTAAACGAGAGGAAAATTCAGTTTTTCACTAATATTTCCCACGAAATAAGAACACCCTTAACATTGATTCTTAATCCATTGCAAGACCTATTGGAAGATACTAAACACGCTTTATCCAAAAAAGAATTTACCAAACTAAGTATCGTTTCCAAAAATGCGGATAGGCTCAAACTGTTGGTAGATGAACTCATGGATTTTAGAAAATTAGAATCGAATAAAATTGAATTCAGTCCACAACTTCTAGATTTTGAATACCTTTTAAAAGACGTTTGTGATCACTTTAAAAATGAAGCTAAACAACGTAACATTCAATACCACGTATCCATAGAAGAACAGCTACCCTACCTAGTAGCAGATAAAAAGATGGTAGAAAAAATTATTTTCAACCTTCTTTCCAATGCATTTAAAGCAACATCTTCCAATGGGGTTATCACCATAACGGCAAATAGGTCCAATCAAAAAGTATTCTTTCCACTTATGGACTACAGCACGCAGTATGCGGTAGTCTTAAAAATTAAAGATACGGGCAGTGGAATCGCTACTGAGGACTTACCTAACATCTTCAACAGATTTTACCAAGGCAAACATATGAATGAATCTTATTTAGGTGCCTCAGGTTCTGGCATTGGTCTGGAGTTAACCAAGAATTTTGTGGCATTACACAAAGGCAAAATTGAAGTAGAAAGTGTTATAGACAAAGGAACCACTTTTAGTATTTATTTACCGCTCATAAAAAAAGAAACCATTGTAGACAAGATTGAAACACTTAAGGATAGCGTAACCAAAAATGAGACTATAAATTATCCAGATGATTCATTAAAATCAATGTTAGAAGAAATGTCTTTGGGTACTGCCCAAAGAAGTAAAGTGCTCTTAATTGAAGACAACTACGAACTAAGAACCTATTTAAAAGATGAATTTGAACCCAATTATGAGGTTAAAGAAGCAAAAAACGGACTTGAAGCTTTACAAATAGTAGAACTATTTAATCCAGATATCATCGTAACCGATGTGGTAATGCCACATATGGATGGTTTTGAATTTTCCCAAAAAATTAAAAAAGATTCCAAAACAAGTCATATTCCTATTATAATGCTAACCGCTAAAGCCATGCCAGAAGACCAAATAAATGGTCTAGAATTGGGTGCGGACGTTTATTTATGTAAACCATTTCACACCAAGGTTTTAAAATCTTACATGGAAAAATTAACTTTTGGAAGGCAAGATTTTGTCCAGAAAAATGTAGGTAACCCAAAACAATTGATCCTTTTGGAACATACCACGAAGCAAGACAAAACTTTTATGCAAAAGGTGATAGCATTTGTAAATAAAAACTTAGATAACACCGATTTAAACGTTGAATTACTTGCCGATAAAATGTGTTTAAGCAGAAGTCAACTTTACAGAAAGGTTAAAGCAATGAGTGGCTTAACACCTAATGATTTAATTCGTAAGATAAGAATGGAAAAAGCAAAAAGCCTTATTGAAAATGGTGCCGAGAACATTGGCGAGGTTTGTTATAAAGTTGGTTTTTCTTCTCCTTCCTATTTTAGCAGGTGTTTTAAGACAGAATTTGGCGTACTGCCGACAGATATTAAATCTTGAATGTACTTTTTACCTTAGGTGCAACATTTGTACTAATAAATGTTACGGATTTACAATTCTATTTTTATTCATAATTCTAGTTTAGATAACCGTTAAACTTTTTTTTAAATCCATTATTTCATTGGGTTACACATACTAAATTAATAATGTGCCAAGGTCTCAATGGTTTAATTTAAACATCTAGTAAAGCCTACCATTTATATGAAACCTGATTCTACTGGTATATCCGTTAAGGAGAAAGTTGGGTACGCACTGGGCGACCTCTCCGCCAATCTGGTCTTCCAGACCATTTTGACCTATTTGGCCTATTTCTATACGGATATCTATGGCCTTAAGACCAGTGATGCCTCCTTGGTCATCTTTACCGTGGGCACCGTGGCCGCTTTTCTCTTTAACCCCTTGATTGGCGCCCTGGCGGACCGTACCCATAGCAAATGGGGCAAGTTCCGACCTTGGATACTCTTTACCGCAGTGCCCTTGGGCGTGGTGGCCCTTTTGGCCTTTACCACCCCGGATTTTTCCTATAAGGGCAAGCTCATCTATGCCAGTGTAACCTATACCCTTCTTTTGTTGTTATATGCCGCCAACAACCTGCCCTATGCCGCACTCAGCGGGGTAATTACCGGTAGCATGCAGGAGCGCAACAGTATCTCCGCCTATCGGTTCGTGGCCGTGATGTTCGCCCAGTTCTTCGTACAGGTGTTCATGCTGCCCATCATACAGGCTGCCGGCGGGGGCGACAAGGCCGCCGGTATTGAAACGGTAATGACCTATCTGGCCATCATAGGCACCCTTATGCTACTGGTAACCTTTGTCACCACAAAGGAGCGCATCGTCCCAAAACCGGAACAAAGATCCAGCTTCCTTCAGGATATCAGGGATTTGAGCAACAACAGGCCATGGGTGATCATGTTGCTGCTTACCACATTGGTGTTCGTTACCTTGGCCATGAAGGGCGGGTCCTATGTCTATTATTTCGAGAACTTTGTGGACCAACCACAACTTGCGGGGTTCCTTGCCCCCATACTGGACGCGCTTACCGCAGTGGGCATGGACTTCTTTGGGGACAATGCCGCGGCCGCCGGCTTTGGGCTCTTCAACGCAGGTGGCATCATCTTCATGATCGTGGGCATTGGGTTCTCCAAGAAACTGGCGGACCGTTATGGAAAAAGGGACGTCTTTGCCCTGGCCCTGTTCGTATCCACCCTGTTCATAATCGCATTCTATTTCTTTGGCCCAAAGGACGTGGCATACATGTTCTTGGCACAGGTACTGCACGGCTTTTCCTATGGGGTGACCATTCCCCTTTTATGGGCCATGATAGCCGATGTGGCCGATTATTCCGAATGGAGGAACAACCGTAGGGCAACGGCAATTATCTTCTCCGCCATGATGATAGGCCTAAAACTGGGGCTATCCATAGGGGGCGCACTGGTCACCTATATCCTGGGGGCATATGGCTATCTGGCAAAAGTAGCGGGGAACCCGGCAGCGCAACAGCCCCGGTCCGCGTTGGACGGGATAAAACTATTGGTGAGCCTATACCCCGCCATACCCTTCCTTCTGGGGATAGGGCTACTCTTCTTCTATGTGATCAACAAGGACATGGAGAACACCATAGAGAACGATTTAAAAACAAGACGAAAAAACTAAAACATACACCATGCCCGAAGAAAGCACAGCACACATCGATTTTGACACATTGGACCAAAAGGCCATTTCAAAGCCCTTGGTGACCCACATCTACACCGCGGACCCTTCCGCACATGTATTTGAGGGCAAGATATACGTTTACCCATCCCACGACATCGATGCCGGGGAGGCCTTTGACGATTTGGGAAGCCATTTTGCCATGGAGGACTACCACGTCCTGTCCATGGACCACGTTGGGGCACCGGCCAAGGACCATGGCGTGGCCCTGCACCTGGACGACGTGCCCTGGGCACAACAACAGATGTGGGCCCCGGACGCCGCACATAAAAACGGTACCTATTACCTGTTTTTTCCCGCTAAGGACCATCAGGGCGTCTTTAGGATAGGGGTGGCCCTCTCCGATTCGCCTACGGGGCCTTTTACCCCTAGGCCAGAGGCCATAAAAAATAGTTTTAGTATTGATCCGGTCGTTTTTGAGGATACCGACGGCACACACTATATGTATTTTGGCGGGCTTTGGGGCGGGCAATTACAGCGCTGGAGAAACGGCTCTTTTGATGCCTCCAGCCCGGAAAGCCCTACAGCGCATTTACCACAAGACCATGAACCGGCGCTTTTGCCCTTTGTGGCCAAGATGCGGGACGATTTGTTGGAGTTCGGCGAGAAACCAAGGCCCGTAGAGATCCTGGACCAAAACGGTAAACTCCTCTTAGCAGGGGACAACCAAAGACGCTTTTTTGAGGCCGCATGGCTTCATAAGCATAACGGACGTTATTACTTCTCTTACAGTACCGGGGATACCCATTACATCTGTTATGCCATTGGGGACAGCCCTTACGGGCCCTTTACCTACGCCGGGCGCATACTGGAACCCGTGGTGGGTTGGACGAGCCACCATTCCATTTGCCAGGTGGACGGACAGTGGTACCTTTTCTACCATGACTCCAGCTTATCCAAAGGGGTTACACATCTTAGGTCCGTGAAAATGGCGCCATTACAACATGACCCTAACGGATACATTAAAACATTAAAACCTTATGGGGACTAAACACTGACCATTACTTTCAATTGTTGGCCGTTGCAGCATTTTTTTGCGCAACGGCTTTTTTATTGAATCTTGATACCTTGTAAATAATCATTATTTTTTGCCGCTAATAGGTAATTTGCCCTGCTTGCCTTAATAGCAATCATTTGTTTTACATCACCAGGTATAAACAGACCACTTTTATGAGCGGGTATTGGTTTAAATTTTCCTGCACCGTCTCCCGTTAAATAAAGTCCATATCCTGCATCGTTTCTTGGTGTTTCTACTTCTGATACGTGCAAATTTCCAGCAATTACCAAATCTAAATTACCATCTGTATTAAAATCCTCAACAATAATTGACGTTATGTTGCTCAATTGGGCTTCTCTAGGTAATTGGTGTACAATTAATTTTCCATTTTTATTCTCTAAGTAAATACTGGCGAAAGAATGTACTTGATAATGAAGAGATTTTTCCAAATCCGCTTCCGTATAAACATCAATCAAGGATGCTTGCGAAAAGCTTTCATAATCTTTGAATTTCTGCTTTATAGCCGGAATTTGCTGGGAAGAACACTCCCTACCCCTTACTGGATACTGTTCCCCATCATTATAATAACTTAGAACAATATCATTTTGTTCGTTTTTATCAAAATCATTAACATAGATATCAAAAGTTTCCTCTTTATTCGCCTTGTATTTGTAATTAAGTCCATTATTTCCAAGAACGTAATCCATATCGCCATCCTTATCAAAATCGCCCTGTGCAATACTCCACCACCATC
The DNA here is from genome assembly GCF_056160685.1 of Croceivirga sp. ABH4_376. NCBI lineage: Bacteria > Pseudomonadati > Bacteroidota > Flavobacteriia > Flavobacteriales > Flavobacteriaceae > Croceivirga > Croceivirga sp. ABH4_376. The sequence goes on from NZ_JBSWXQ010000002.1 coordinate 753,094, forward strand.
CTGTTGTTTCCTTACCCAATCCTAACTCTTCTGAAACCTCTCTAAATATACCTTTAGAATTTTTAAAAACCCTTATTGGCATCCATTCTCCAACAACGATTATATCTTGCCAACCATCATTATCATAGTCGGTTACAACTGCGCTGGTAGCCATACCCATATTATTAAATTCTTTTGGTTGTTTGCCAGGGTCTATTTCAAATTTAATTTCGTCTTTAGACGATTTGTTCAGTAAAATATAGGAAGAAGCCGGAGAAGGATAATTACCAGGTGTTTGCCTTCCTAGAACCAGTATATCTAACTTATCGTCTTTATTAAAGTCTGCTACGTAGGCTTGAGAACCACTAATATATGGGCTGTTTAAAAAGGCTTTATCTACCTTTACAAAAGAACCTTGCTGATTTAGATATAACCTATCCGCCAATAATGGGTCCTCTTTTTTAAACTCATAACCGCCGCTAACCACGTATAAATCATTATCCCCATCTTTATCTACATCAAAAATTATGGCAGCAACATCTTCTGATGGGGCATCTTGATCTAATGCCGGTATGGGCAAACTCTTAAATCCTGATTTATTTTGAATATATACCGCTCCGGTTTTACCAGCGGCACCTCCAACAAAATAGTCTTCTAATCCGTCCCCATTTAAATCTCCCTTGGCCAAAGCTGGGCCAAAAGCAGACATTTTATGCGGTAATAGTACTTGTTGATTAAAATCGTCATAATAATTCTCTTCGTGCTTATGCTCAGGAAAAGTTTGTTGATCTGTTGTAAACTGATATTCTTGATATGGCGACTGTACGTTTTCAATAAATGCGTCTGACTCGTTTAAATTTAATCTTTGATTGGCTTTTATATTAGACAAAATCTGAGTGGCACCGGAAGGCCACATTACTTTAAGGTTTTTAATTATTGAATGGTTTGCAAGACCAAAATGTAAGATTGGAGATACCGAAGATTGAAACCCTCTTGTTAATGTTAGTTCTTGCATTTGGGTATCCGCCTCTGTCTCTATCTGAACCCTTGCCCCAAGTCCTTGATTGTTTTTACCCTTACCGTTTAATTTTATTTGAAGATAATTATTGGTCTTTGCACTCTTGTTCTGAAATAGACTAACCTTATCGTCTATGTTGTTCGTTAAAATTTCTAAATCACCATCATTGTCCAAATCTACATAGACCACTCCATTACTGAATCCTTCATAAGAAATACCCCATTGTTTATTGGTAATTTCATAACTTAAATTACCTTGGTTCTTGAACATAAAATTGTCTATTTTTTCTGAAGGAATAGCTTTGCTCAAAGCCAACAAGGTATCTTTCTTCAATTGCATTTTCTTAATCTTTTTAAAGAAATCGTTATTATTTACCTCTCTTCTAGTGCCATTACTCACAAACAAATCTTTTAAGCCATCGTTATCAAAATCGGCAAACAACGGACCCCAACTCCAATCGGTAGAAGAAGTACCTGTTAACCTAGAAACATTTGAAAATTTAGGCACCCCGTTTTCATAAATTCCAGAATTTAACTGAAAACAATTGTGCATATACTGGTAATGAAACCCAGCATTTACCACATCCCAAAAGAGCGGAATGTTCATACTGGCCATGTTGGCTTTTTTTCTGCGATTATTGTTCGCATCCATATCCACTTGAAAAATATCTAGATGACCATCATTGTTTGCATCTGCAATATCTACCCCCATACCATAGAATGCGGTATGCCCTGTTGCTTCTGCCACGGCTTCTTTAAAAGTACCGTCTCCTTTGTTCAAGTATAAAAAGTCTGGTGCATTAAAATCGTTTGAAACATAAATATCTGGCCAAGAATCATTATTTACATCTGCAACGGTAGCACTTAAGGACAAACCAAAATCTAATAAACCAGCCTCTATGGTAACCTTTGTAAAGCTATCACCATCATTTCTATACAATTGATTAGATTCTAAATCTTTAGGGTTATTCATTTTATACCTATAAAAATAGGTTGGGGCGTCAAATCTGGTCATAGGATAATTAGCCACATACAGGTCTAAATCTCCATCTTTGTCATAGTCAAAAAAGGTTGCCTGGACACTTTGTCCTAAATCCGCGATACCTAATTGTTTTGCTACCTCTTTAAAAGTACCATCGCCGTTATTTAAAAAAAACTGATTGGCCTTATTACCATCTTTACCAGAAACCGAACAATAAATATCCATAAAGCCATCTGCATTTATATCTGCCATAGTAACACCGGTATACCACCTTTCATCGCCACCTACACCAGCTTTTTGGGTAATGTCTTCAAATTGTAAATTTCCCTTATTCAAATACAATTTGTTCTGTACCATGTTGCCTGTAAAATATATATCTTCTAAGCCATCGTTGTTAACATCGCCAACGGCAATACCACCTCCCATATATAAATAAGAATATGTAAAATAATTTATGGTATCATTTTCAGTTAAAATATTGGCAAAATCTAATCCAGAAACAGTACTGGGAACAGCTTCAAAAATCTTTTCCTGCTCGGTAGACTCTGTAGAATTGTCTGCACATCCTATTAGGGTAAATACAAATAGAGTTAAGAAATAAGAATAAAGCAGTCTGTCTTTTTTAATATTGAAATACATTGGTCGTGGTTTTAAAAGGGAGTGTACGCTAATAACTAAAGATAAAAAAGCAGCATGTAAAACACGCTGCTTTAAATCAAAAACTAACTGAAACTATATTAACGTGGATTAATATCCTGGGTTCTGATCTACCTCTGACAAGGCAGCATTTGCATTGATTTCTGCTGCTGGAATTGGTAACAACTCATGTTTACCAGCTTGAAAATTAGATCCGGCCAATTCCGTTGCGGCATTACCCCATCTAATTATATCATTAAATCTAACCTGTTCACCGGCAAGCTCTACTTTTCTTTCATGTACAATAGCATCAAAAACCTCACTAGCAGACAGTGTTGTAGGCAAGGGTGCCAAACCTGTACTAGGCCTAGTTCTTACCTCGTTTATATACTCTACCGCAAGTGCCGGATTGCTTTCATATACACATTCTGCCATCATTAAAAGTACATCTGCGTAACGTAAATACTTAAAGTTTATACCAGATGCCGCATCTTCTGAAGCCTCTGCATGGTAATTCTGATATTTTTTCCAAGCCGCACGGTAAATAGTACCACTGGCATCTGCCAAATCTGATTCTTGAATGGTACCACAGCAGTAGTCGTCTCCGGCCATATAAAAATTATCCTTTAACCTACCATCTCCTGACTCGTATTCATCCAACAAATCATCAGATACGTGAACGTTATACCAATTTAAAACACCATATTCCTGCCCCCTAAAAGTGATTTCATTTAGACCTGTTCCGGTCTCACCCCAAGCAGAACCTCCAATTTCATCGTCATAAACCACTTCGAAAATGGATTCTGGACCAAATTCACCTTCTTCAGTGAAATTATTAAAGTACTCGTCCTCTAACTGAAACTGGCCGTATATTTTTTGAAACTCTGCCAATGCAGCTGTTTTGTTGTTTCTAAATAAATATACTTTACCCAACATGGCAATGGCAGCTTCTCTTGTAGCCCTACCGGTATCTTCAACAGATTTGGACCGTAAACTAGTAGTTGCATCCGTTAAATCTGAGATAATTAAATTATACACCTCATCTACCGAAGAACGCGGTTGACCCTCAGAGGATAAACCATCGTTAATAGGTACGCCGCCAAAACGGGTTACCAGTAAAAAGTAGTACAGGGCACGCATAAATTTGGCCTCTCCCACAAATTTTGCTTTCATTTCAGGAGAAAGCTCAGAATCGTTCAGCGCCAACACCTTATCTTCATTATTAATTAGAAGGTTGCAGTTGTTTATACCTCTGTAACAAGCTTTCCAATATTCGCCTATTGGACCATGATTAGCATTAAATGCAAACTGCAAATACTCTACTTTATCTGCTTCTAATTGTTGATTTCTACCATTTTCCTGGCTCATGTTGTCCATCATAAAAAACATATGCCTAGTATACAAGCCCCTATTCTGTAAATGCGCATAAGTGCCCGTTGCAGCGGACTCTACTTGAGCTGCGGTCTTAAAAAATGTATCTGGGGATAACTCATTAGGATTGGTTTTAAACAAGGCATCTTCTTTACAGGATACCAATGTAACCAATACGGTTGCTATTAATATTATACTATATTTTTTCATTGCTGTTTTTTTTTAAAATGTTACTTGTAAACCAACTAACACAGATTTTGGTTGTGGATAGTTTCCACGATCAACACCAAATTCAGAATTGGTGCTTTTTGCGTTACCAATCTCAGGATCTAAGCCAGAGTAATCTGTTACCGTAAGTAGGTTTTGACCACTTGCATATATTCTTAACTTAGAAAAGTAAGAAGACAAGGCACTAGTTTGTGGAAAGGTGTACCCCACTGTTAGGTTTTTTAACCTGGCAAAAGAACCATCTTCTATAAAACGGTCTGATGATGCCGTGTTTATACCATTATTACCGTCAAAAGCGCGTGGAATGGTATTGGAAGGATTAGTGGGTGTCCAACGATCTAATACCGCTACACCAGCATTAAAGGTTCTTGGCATACCCTGTAAATCATAAATGTTAGTATTATAAATTTCATTACCGGTTACTCCATTTATAAATACATTGAAATCCCAATTTTTATAATTTGCATCAAGATTTAAACCAAAAATTAATTCTGGTGTTGGGTTACCAATGGCAACAATGTCCTCGTTATTTATTTGCCCGTCTCCATTTTGATCTACAAAGCGGATATCTCCGGGTTGTATAGCCGTTTGATCGGTTCCTAAAACCGCTTCTACCTCTGCTTGTGTTTGATAAATACCATCCGTTTGATAACCATAGAAAGAATAAATCGGATCACCAACTCTTAAACCGTTAATAAACTGTGCCTCAAAGGTACTACCGGGTATAATATCCTCTCCCGTTCCCGTTTTTAAAACTTCGTTTTTGGTTGTAGATAAATTTAAATTAGCAGACCAAGTAAAATCTCCTTCAAAATCATTGTAACCCAAACTTACTTCAAAACCTTTGCTCTCTACATCCCCAATATTGGTTGGTACTGTAGAACTTAAACTTCCAAAAGAACCAGGCAACTGCAAATCTATTAACAGGCCGTTACTCGTATTTTTAAAATATTCAATTGCAGCCGTAAACTTGTTTTGGAAAAACCCTAAATCCATACCAATGTTCAGCATTTCTCTTTCTTCCCAAGCCACATTTGGATTTGGTGTGCTAGACGGTGCCGTACCACCTAAAGCATTACCATTTACCACGTAGTTAAAGTTATTGGTTAACGTAGTGCTGTATCTATAATTTGAAATTTCATCAAAACCACTGATACCCCAACTTGCTCTCAATTTTAAGGTATTGATGTTTGATTGTGACATAAAGTCTTCTTCGGCAATATTCCAACCGGCAGAGGCTGCTGGGAACCATCCCCATTTGGTAGATGGTCCAAAACGAGAAGAACCATCTCTTCTAATAGACCCAGAAAGCAAATATTTGTTCTTGTAGTTGTAATTTAACCTTCCTAAATAACCTATTTTATCTACCTCGTCTGTTAAAGATGCTATTTCGGATTGTTCATTGGTTAATTGTTCTAATTCATCAGATACTGAGTTTTGACTTGTTGTATTTACTTGATTGTAAACAGCCTCGTTCTTTTCTATTAAAGCAAGTACATCAAAATTATGGTCATCGCCTAAGGTAAAATTGTAGTTTAAACTATTGGTAAACAAGAATCTTCTAAAGGTGTTAGCGTTTTTAGTAATTCTTGCAAAAACCTGAGCATGCGTAGACTGGCCGTTACTATCATCATCATAGGAAGGAACAAATTCATCGTAATTGTTGTAGTTATATTCCAAACCGAATTGAGACCTAAATTTTAAACCCTTAAGTAATTCATACTCTCCAAAAACACTTCCAAATACTTGGGTTCTTTTGGACAACCTGTTGCCATGTTCCTGTACCCTTACAGGGTTTTCCGCATCTTGCCCATCCAAGGCTGATGTAGGACCTTGATAGCCACCATTATTGTTTTCATTATAGATAGGTAAATATGGGGCCATTTTAATGGCATGTTCCAAAAGTGATCTAGAACCTGCATTATCTGCACCTAGTTCTGGACTTTGATCACTAAACGTTACGGCCAAAGTTTGCCCTACTTTAAAGTTATCCGTTACATCAAAATTACTATTAACACGGATGTTGTATCTATTGTAACCTGTTTCTATAACAGCACCTTGTTGCTTTAGCATACCTAGAGAAGTCCTAAAATTGCTCTTTTCGTTACCGCCGGCCATACTTAAATCATAATTCTGTAGAAAACCGGTTTGAAATATGGCATCTTGCCAATCTGTATTAAGACCAGAACTACTCAATGGGCTTGTAGGCACCGTGCCAAAAGCTTCGTCTATAAACTGCAGATATTGCTCTGTGTTCAGTAAATCAAACCTATTGGTAATAAATTGTACACCCGTATAGGTGTTAAAGGTTACCTCTGAGCGTCCTGCCCTACCTTGTTTGGTAGTTACCACAATAACACCATTGGCTGCCTGCGATCCGTAAGCCGCTGCCGTAGCGGCATCTTTAAGTACGTTTATGCTTTCAATATCATTAGGGTTAATAGCTCCTAATCCGGTTGAGATTACACCATCTATAACGTATAGAGGGCTACCGCCATTAGGTGATCCCACACCTCGTATACGAACTACGGGGGCCGTACCTGGCCCTCCACTATTGGTCACCGTGATACCCGCTGCACGTCCTTGTAGCGCCTGGTCCGCAGTGGCTACTGGTAGAGCAGAAATCTCATCTGCATCTACACTAGCAATGGCACCGGTTACTGCAGCTCTTGATTGGCTACCATACGCCACAACCACAACCTCATCTAAAGCTTCTAGGTTTTCTTCTAATGTAATATTAACCGTGGTTCTACCGTTTAAGGACGTTTCTTGAGTGTTGTAACCAATATAGCGAAATACCAAGGTGGCATTTGCTGGCACGTTTTCTAAGACATAATTACCATCAAAGTCTGTTGCAGCACCATTATTGGTACCTTTTACTATTACACTTACTCCTGGTAAAGGACCGGAAGAGTCTGACACGTTACCTGTAACCTGCACCTCTTGGGCATAAGTTGCAATGCTAAAAACACCCATACATATGGTAAGTAATAGGGTTTTTAACCTTGCGAATTTCTCGTAATTGAGTTTGAGAATCATTCTGTTTAGTTTAAAGTTAATTTTTTCTAGTTTGTTAATGATTTATCCTGTTTTGCATTTAATGATTACAGATTCATGAAAATTAAACCCGTTTAAAAATCATATTATCAATAAACAGACAGGAATATTGAAACAAATCTAGATGCTAGCTTTTTCTCTAAGTAAAAATCCTGAAGCATCCTATGTAATATTTGATGCATCAAACGTGCAATCCCTTTAAAATAAACATGTAGCAAAGGTTATTGGTAACAATAGACTTTGTAACATAGGTTAAGCGATAAACAAAAAAAGCACCCTTTAATAGGGTGCTTTTAATTTATTCTTGATGGCATAGATTAGAAGTCTAGTCCAAAGCCTACTTGTATTAAGTTGTTTTCTTTAGAATTAAAATAGCCTAAATTAAAACTAAATGCCTTGAGGGTACTTATCCAGATTCCACCACCTTGGCTGATGTGCCAAATTGATGAGTCTTGATTTTTTGCCCATACCCTACCATAATCAAATCCACCAAATAAACCTATGGTTACCGGAGTTATGGCGGTATTGTATTGCTTTAAGCGAAGTTTTAAATCTGTAGATTGATAAAAATAAGAATTACCACTAAAACGTTCGTCCCTAAAACCACGTAGACCGTTGTTACCACCTAAAGAGGGAGCATGGTAAAAATAATAGTCGTTATCTCCAATATTGGTATTAAACTCTGCTTCACTGGCTAATACTAAATTGCCTGAGGATATTAATTTATGTGCGAAAGAAGTGGTGAACTTAAAGTAGCCAAACTTGTTATTGTTATTATCTAGATTGTATTTGTAACCTGCAACTAGGCCAAATAAAATTGCCTTTGTGGGGAAATCATCTGCGTTATCCCTATCATATTGGGCAGAAACCTCTGCACCTACATAATTTTGAGCATTGAAAATAGCTTGATCAAAATTATTTGGATTAAAGAACCGATTGGGATTATCTGCCACCTCAAAAGATTCGAACAAAGCATTAAAACGTAAATCGTAATACGCTAAGCCTGCCCTAGCTTTAATTTGTCTTATTCTTGCCCTATAATAGTCCCTATCTAATGCAGCTTCATTGTTTACGGTTTCATTACCAATTCCAAAAAAGTTCTTTACGTATTTATCGCTGGTGTAGTAACCTTCAACTTCAAAATTCCATTTAGGAAAAATATTGGCAAAAGTACCCTTGTAGTTTAATTCTACGGCACTAAATCCAAAATAATAATTACCCAAAAATTGGTGTTTTTGCTTAAAATCATCTGCATTTAATCCTTTTTTAATGTAAGTGTCTCCTAAGCCTAGGAAAAAACCATCATCTGTTCTAAATCCAATTTTAGGAGCGACTATATTTAAATTTGGACTAAAATAACGCCAGTGGTAAGAATTTGTGGTGTACATATCACTGATTTGGGTAGCTGGCTTTTTACCCTTAAAATCACTATCCTCGTGTTCCCAATCATACACCTTAAGCTTAGAACGGTTGTTAACATCATAATCATCTTCACCATAACCACCTACAATCCTAACTTTAATCTTTTTAGAACCATCGCCAGTAACCCTAAATTTATCATCATCTCCTAGTCCATAAACCCAAATCTCTTTGGTATCCTTTTTGTTAAAGGTTCTATCATAAATAACCTCATTCTGCTTGTCTGTAAAAAGGCGTTTCACCTTAACATTGGTTTCTCCGTTTGGCAACCTTTTTATCTCGAACAAATCATCTTTCTCCGTTCCCGTTACCGCAACTATCTTATCTAGATATGCGGCATATGCAACGGCCTTCTCTTCCAATTGGCCCAATCTAGCCACTAAATTGCTTTTAATTTCTTTGAGCGTTTCATCTTGTACCGCATCTGGTAGATTATCAAATGCATTATCTATATCCGCTTTGGAAATATTATCTACAATTGCTCTTGCTTCTTCTCTCCAAACCTCTTTTCCATACCCGTTTAATAAGGCCCTATCTAGTTTGTTTCCGCCAATATTAAGCCATTTAACGTCTCCTATTTTATCATCAAAGGATTGAAACCTTCTACTGTTTGGCGCAAATAATTTTATTAAGTTAAGTGCAAAGCCATCAAACTTTGGAAAGGCATTGTCCCTGTCTCTAGGTACAGGCATTAATTCTACGCTACCGTCTTCTTTCTCATACTCCACCCATCGCCATTGATCCTGGTGTCTGTCCCAATCACCAATTAACATATCAAATATTCTTGCCCTGATGTAATTTTTTTGGTCAATAGTGTAATCTTCATCACTCTTAATGAGCTCCAACATATCCGTGGTACTTTCAAAATCTTTGACCTTACCTTCAACATCTATTGTTCTTCTATACCCTTTATAGTTTAATTGCTCATCAGAAGGTCTTCTCTCTATAAAGTATAAACCATTACCAAAAGTATCATTGTGTTGTGCCAGCGCTTTTTGTTTTGGCACATAAAATAAATACGTGTCTGAGTGGTTTACCCCAGCTTTCCTGGCCAACGGATTTACCGCTAACTGCATATAAGGGTGGGCTGTGGTAAAAAAGTCCGAAATTATTTCTTCTGGAAAAGTATCTACAAAATCACTTTCGTTATAAGAAATACCAGGTAATTGCGATTTTAAATATTTTAACGCACTCTTCTGGAGTGAACGCATATTATACTGTCTACCTTTGTTATCTTCTAACCTTAGGGTAAAAGATTGGTGCCCACCACCCTCTTTTATTACCTTTAAACCACCATATAGTGTGTCTAAATCTACAACAGGTGCTTTAACTTCTTTACCAAAATAGGAACGGTATCTTTCTCCCCATAAAAAAGTGTGAAATCCCGATTTATTTATTGCTTTAGAATCTGAAAGTACCTTTGCCAATTTGGTCTTTTCTTCTGTTTTAGGATAGGTTTTGGTACTATCATAAACAGAAAATGGTGGTAATACACTAAATGTTGGAGAATCTGTTTCCTCTTTGATAAACGTTACAGAAGAACTTCCGTCTTCAAAAATTTCCAACTTGGCAAACCCCTTTTCTCCGGCTGCATACAAGCCTTTATAATTTAGGCTGCCACCAATAGCTGTTATTCTATCGTTATTTAATTTTGTAGCTGCTTTTGTTCCTAGAGAACCACTTATAATTTGGTTTATTTTGTCACTTTTAAGGTACTGCAGACTTTCTTCATGACCAGAAATTATAGTAACCCTTTCTGCATTGTTGGCAAGGGCCGTTATCAAAATTCTTAAATAATTATAACGTCTACTATTTAAATGTTCCGGATTAAATGCCCCTAAATCCATTACGGCCTCTTTTAAGGTGCCGTAAACCGGTATGGGTGTTAGGTGGTCTGTTAATTTGGTGTTACCTGCATATTCCCCATTACTAAATACCGGGTGGTGCATGATTACGATAATGTTTTTACCCTGTGCGTCGTTTAGGTACCCCTCAAACTCTTCCATAAAACGTCTTCGGGTAACAATATTTGGGCATTTTTTATTAATATCCAGTTCTCTGGACCAATTACCAACAAACCATTTAGAATCTACTATTAGTAAATCTAATTTATCATTAACTACTTTATATTCTAGCGGGCAGGCGTTGTTTGGATAGTACTTTATATCCTCTAAATCCAAATCCTTTATTATGTTCTCATAATCTTCAACCTTATTTGTATCATGACTTTTCCATTCATTATTACCAGGAATAAACAAGGTTTCGCCTTTAAAATCTTTGACAATATTCAATTGCTTTTTCAATAAAGCCTCGTCTTTTTGCCACTGCCCCGTCTCTTTAGAGACGTTGTCTCCCGTAAATACCATAAAGCTATTTTCAGGGGCTTTTTTCAATTCATTTTTTAGTTTATATATGAGGTTATCATCTGTGTTTTCTTGGTTACCAAGGCCACCGGCTATGTAGAAGGTTTGTGCTACACGTTTGGCATTGTTCTGGCCAGTTAATGCTTGCTTATTTATTTGTTCATTATAAGTTGCACAACCAGCTAGAAATAGTAAACTGGAAATGGTAAATAAGGTTGTGATTTTTATTGTGATGGATTTTATCATTTAAATGTGTTTGATTAGAAATAAACTGTAGTTTAAAAAACACTAGAAAAGAATACCACTTACGGCAACACCAATAATTAGTAAGACAAGTACAATAAGTGTAAAATAAAAACCTAGTTTGGTTTTACTATTTTTTTGAAAGATGTAATGTCTTGTTTTTTCTTCTTCTTCTTTTACAAATTGTGTTTTTTCTTCTCCTTGTTTCATTTTTTAAAAGTTCTAAAAATTTAAACTGCAAGGTATTTTAAAGGTTTCGTTAACAGTGCTTGTAAACAATTTAACATTAACGCAATCCAAAAAATGAATTACGGCAAGGATTAAAGGGAATGCATCAACCTAACCTATATAGTTAAAGTAGTTTTGGTATGAATCTAAAAAACAAATATTATGAGCGATAGCAGTAACACAATTCTAGGAATATTAGCAGGAACAGCAGTAGGAGCCACATTAGGGATTTTATTTGCGCCAGACAAGGGGTCGTCTACAAGAAGAAAATTAGTAGAAGAGTCTAACAGTGTAGTAGACAGCGTTGCCCAAAATGCTAATCAATTAACACATCAAATCGCCAACAGTTTTACCACTCACAAAAGAGATTTAAAAAATGAGGTGGATGCGTTGGTTACCGATGCTAGTTACAAAGCAGATGACGTAATAGATACCTTGGAAGCCAAATTAAAAGAATTGAAGGCAAAGAATAAAAAATTACAAACATCGTAATAAGGGCCTATGGATAAGAAGTTAGGTACCATTACCTCAGAATCAATAGATAACTCCCAAGAATTGATTGAAAATTCTTGGGAGTATTATAAGTTAAAACTGTTCTACCACACGTCCGAAATAAGTATTTCTTTTATAAAGTACTTTTTTGTGGGCATGTTGAGTCTACTAGCCCTTTTATTTATTTCTGTAAGCATTGCCTTATTTATTGGCCAGAGCTTAGACAACAGTGCGTTTGGCTATCTAATAGTAGGTGGCTTTTATGTACTATTAGGTTTAGTTAGCCTACCCTTAAAAAAATGGTTAGAGAAAACTATAATTAAGAAACTTTCCAAAACCATACTGCGAGATGAATAACACAAATTACGAGTCCTTGGAACAGATAAGACAGGATTTAAAAGTTCTAAGGTTAAAAAAAGAGATAAATTTAGAGATGTTGAAGTCTAGTAGAAAAGACTTTGAAAACATGATGCAACCGCTAAATCTGGCAAACCGAATTTTAGGCCCGGTTAAGAAAATTTTTATTGCCTATTTACTAAAAAAAGTAGTTAAGTAATTCTTGGTAGAGTCTTATTCCTATTAAATCTAACTACCACACTAAATCAACTATTTTACCATCTTTAGATGGCACTATAGTAAAAATCACCGCTACAAGAATAGAACATATATTACTCTATACCCAAATATTAAACCAACGCTAGAAATTATATACGAAAATGGAAAAAAAATTTAAAGATGCACTTGAAGGAATGTGGGACAAGCTAGACGGATGGCTAAATAGCTTTGTTGCTAGCTTACCTAACATTATCCTCGCCATTCTCGTATTTGTCATCACTATAATTTTATCCAGGTACATTAAAAAATTAGCGTACCGTTTATCTAACCGAACTAAATTGCAAGAGAGCATGAAACAATTGCTCTCACAAATCGTATCCGTTATTGTAATTTTAGTGGGGCTGTTTTTTGTATTAGGTATTTTAAACCTTAGTAAGGCCCTTAATACCATTTTAGCTGGTGCAGGTGTAGCAGGTTTAGCTGTGGGTTTGGCTTTGCAGGGAGCTTTAGCAAATACCTACTCAGGAATTATACTTTCTTACGTAAAACAGATAAAGTTTGGCGACTGGATTGAAACCAATGACTATGAAGGGGAAGTTGTAGATATAGACTTGAGGGTTACAACTATTAAACAAGTTGATAATAATATGGTTTACATACCCAATAAGTTGGTTGTGGAAAATCCTATTAAAAACTATTCTACCACGGCACAATCAAGGGTAATTTTAGAGTGCGGGGTGGCTTATGATTCCGATTTGGAATTTGTTCGAAAACTAGTAAAAGATACAATTGTATCTAACTTTGAGGCCGTAGAAAACAATAATGAAGTTTTATTCCTGTACCGCGAGTTTGGTGACAGTTCTATTAATTTTGAAACACGTTTTTGGATTAATAGCACATCTGCCCTTGAAGTAGCAAAAGCCAAGACAGAAGCTATGATTAAGATAAAGTCCGCTTTTGACCAAAATGACATTAACATTCCATTCCCAATTCGCACATTAGACATTCCCAAAACAGTTGTAAAAGAGTTTACTCAAGCTTAAAACACAATCTGTTCAACGGTTATTAATATTTAAAGTAAAAAAACCGAGTAATTTTAAACAAATGGCTTTTATATGAATTACAGTTTCATTCTTTTAAGTCATTTTAACTGCCACATAATTAGTTACTTGCATAAAAATACTTCAAGATGATATACAAACTTTCCAATGTTGCGGAGCTAGAAGAAATAGAATACGAGTTTGGTATACCGTATAAATATCCTAATCTCTATGCACCACAACCCATAATTAACGGATTTAGAGAAGAAAACCTTTCCATTATAACACTAGATAAAAAACAAGTAATACAATATGCTATCTGGGGTCTAATGCCAAATGGTTTTAAGGATGAATGGGTTGTATTCCAAAATCTATCCAACACACTAAACGTACCAAAAGACAACCACAATAGCGACTGGGTTGCAGAGTCTCTTGAAAATGATAGGTGCCTTATCATTGTTACCGGATTCTATACCTTTCTTTTTGAAGACGGACACATAAAACCGTTTTTAATCACCTTAAAAAACAACAAACCATTTTACCTTGCTGGTGTTTATAGTGTATTAGAAGATGGATTCCTATCCTGTGCCGTGGTAACTACAGGTACCTATAACGAAATTTCAAAATTCCACGATATAAGCGATGTTGCCCCCTTAATTATAGCTAAAAAGGATGGCGAAAAATGGTTGTCACCAGATATAAGTCAAGACAATGCAGAACAGATAGTAAATTCTTTAAAAGAACTGGAATTTAATGTTAGGCCAGTACCAAAAAAACTTTTTGAAAAAAACTTAACTCCTGAGCTGGTTGAAATGGATTTATTTCCATTCTCACTCAATTAAATAATACACAACAATTTAACTAAAGGCTTTTAGGATTATTAATCCAAAAAGCCTTTTTCTTTTTAATCAAATCTGTTTAATGTTTTTTAATGCTAATGAGTTAAGTTAACATGCATAAGCGGTAATTATTGCAACTAGTTAACCCTACATTTGTAATGTACTGATTAAGAGATAGTCAGACATCAACCTTAAAAATTAAAACTATGTTACGTTGGACAGTCACTTTTGTTATATTGGCAATTATAGCCGCAATATTTGGATTTGGTGGAATAGCAGCAGGAGCTGCAAGTATTGCTAAAATTTTATTCTTCATTTTCATCATTTTGTTTATCATTTCTTTGATTACAGGTAGAAAAAGAATCTAGACCAAGAATAAAATAAAAACAGAACAATAAACACTTAAAACAAATTATTATGATTACTATGTTGAAGAAAAAATCGGTCTCCTTATTAACACTTTTGTTTGTAATGGCCGTATGCTTTACAAGCTGTAGAGAAACAAAAGAAGATAAAGCAGAAGATGCCATTGAAGAAGTAGAAGATGGCTTTGAAGAGGCAGGAGAAGAAGTTGAGGACGCTGCTAAAGATATTGAAGAAGAGTTGGACGGTGATACGGACGACAACTAGATATTAATAAAAATTGCTATGAAAAAACTCTGGTCTTAGACCAGAGTTTTTTGTTTGTAACTTAATTTGATGAAAAAACGCTATCTAAAAAAAATAACTTGGCTATTTACATTTAGTCTAGGTCTTTTAATACTCTATTTTAATTTGAAAACACCACTTAGAAATATACCCAAGGAAATACAAGATGAAACGCAGATTGCACTTTCCTATTTTAACGATTTAAAGGAAATACCTATTGATTTTAAATTTAAAAAGAACATAAAAAAATCTGTTATGATGGCCCAACCAACATTTGCAAGTCTTTTTAGACCACGCAGTAAAAGGGCCTATGTTATTTTAATAAGTGAAAAATTTAAAATCAATGATCAAAAATTTAAAACCACAGACGTTCCCAAAGACGTATTAATAGGTTGGTTAGGTCATGAGTTGGGCCATGTTATGGACTATCAGGAAAAGAACAATTGGCAAATGATTGTATTTGGGATACGTTATGTACTGTTTAAAGAGCATGTGAAAGCTGCAGAACGTAGCGCAGATTCTTTGGCCGTATCCAATGGTATGGCGCCTTATATATTAAAAACAAAAGATTTTATATTAAACAATGCAGCTATAGACCAAGTGTATAAAGACCGAATTAAGCAATATTACCTTAGTCCAGAAGAAATTAGGGAATTGGTAAAAGAGCTGGGCGAAGATTAATTACTTGAAGTTATTCTCGGTCAAGAAGTTTTCCCATTCGGCAAACTTTTCCTCTCCCATTACCCGTTCCATCTTAACTTGGCCACCTTTCTTTTTATTTGCCCCACTCCATTCCGCAAATGCTTTCTGGGGAACAAAATGCGTTTTTACACCTTCTAGCGCCTTAGTACGTGCCACACGGTAATTTTTATTAGCGTCCTTTAAGAAGGTATCTAAGCTTTTAGCAGCTTCTTCTGAATTGGCTTTAGCATCGCTGCCCAAATACCAGGTATGATAAAAACCATCATCGTACCGTTTTGCACACAAGGTAAATTCAGGGATTTTTATTCCTAAATCCTCTTCTAAATACTGTACGGCATCGTTCATTTTATTAACAGATAATTGAGAACCTACAGTATTTAAGAAAAACTTGGTTCTTCCGGTAATTTTTATCTCTGCCCTAGCAACATCTGTAAATTCTATGGTATCTCCAATAATGTATCGCCATGCACCGGAAACAGTAGAAATTATTAAAACATAGTCTTCCCCTTCCTCAACTTCATCTAATCCCAAACAAGGAGCATCTTGTACCAAAGAACCATCTGTATTTATGTATTCTGGTTTAAATGGAACAAATTCAAAATAAATACCATTATTGGTTATCAGTTTCATAGCAGTAGTGTCTGGCCGTACTTGGCATGCAATAAAGCCTTCAGATGCCAAATAAGTGTCTATTATTTGAATAGGTTTACCCAACAACGCATTAAAACTTTTTTTATAGGGATCAAATGCCACGCCACCAGAAGTGTAAACTTGTAAATTAGGCCATATTTCATGAATGTTTTTTACACCATGGTATTCAATTACTTTTTCCAGCATTAGCTCCATCCAAGAGGGTATGCCACTCAACGCGCCAATATCCCAATTCTTGGCTTCTTTGGCAATTTGTAGCACACGTTGGTCCCACTCGTCTATTTGGGCAATTTCTTCTCCGGGTTTATAATACCCCTTAAACCAAAAAGGTATATTGCTGGCGCTTATACCACTAATCTCTCCTTCTAAATGGCCTCCCCTTTTATTAAGATCCGTAGAACTACCGAGCATCATAATTTCCTTTTCAAAAAAATCTGCCGGCAAATTAAAATTATGCAGTGCCATTACCTGTTGAATTCCGGCATTTCTAATGGCTTTTACCATTTGGTCCGTAACCGGTATACGTTTGCTTTTTTTACCCGTAGTTCCAGAACTCAAGGCAAAATAATCTGGGTTACCCGGCCAAGTAATATCCGGTTTGCCCGCAACTACGTCTTCCCACCATTCACTAGCCATTTTATTATAATCATGGAATGGAATTTTTTCCCTGTATAGTTGGGCTGGAGTTTCTGAACCTAAAATAGAACTAAACCCATAATGTTGCCCAAATAAGGTGCCTTTTGCTGTATCTAACAGCTCACTTAGAACAGCTTTTTGTTCTTCTATAGGGTTGTTTTCTGGTTTTAGTTTACCACCAACTTCTATTACTCCTTTGATTATATTACCTAAAATTGCCATGCTAGTTTTAACTTAAAAAAGGCAAGGTAGCAACCTTGCCTTATAATTATAAATATGTTCTAAGGATTAGGCATTTACTACCTGTCCTTCATGCTTTCCTTCTTTTAGCTCTTCAATTACTTTACTTATAAATTGAGGTAAATCATCTGGATTTCTACTCGTGGTTAAGCCTTCATCTACTACCACCGGTTGATCTACCCACTCAGCTCCTGCATTAATAACATCATCTTTAATGCTTTTGTAAGAAGTTACTTTTCTATTTTCTATTACACCTGCACTAATTAACAACCATGGCGCATGGCAAATGGCCGCTACAGGCTTACTTAATTTAAAAAAGTCCTTTATAAATGTTAAGGCATCCTCATTTGTGCGCATGCTATCGGGATTGGCCACGCCACCAGGTAAAACCAACGTTTGGTAATCTTCTGCTTTAACGTCTTTGATTAGCTTGTCTACTTGAATAGATTGGCCCCAATTGTCGCCATCCCAACTTTTTATTTCACCTTCGTGATACGATATGATATCTACGGTTGCGCCTTCTTCTTTAAGGGCATTATAAGGTTCAAATAGTTCTGATTTTTCAAATCCGTGTGTAGCTAAAATTGCTACTTTTTTATTCTCTAAATTCATATAGCTTGTTTTTATTTTTCTCAAAACTAACAAAGAACTTAGGGTTTGTTTTGTTCTATCAATTTTTAGGTTGACTTAAAAGAAATAGCAAGCTAATAGCCGTTGGTCAAAATTTAGATGCCTTTATAGCCGTAAGCCCATACTTTTAAGCATGGGCTTATCTACTTAATTTTTATCCCACCAAAGGTGGCCTATCCGTTATAAAAGGTTGATGGTAATAACGTCTACCCGTTGCCTTGTACAAAGCGTTGGCCAAGGCGCCCATAATTGGAGGAAAAGGCGGTTCGCCCATTCCGGTTGGGTCTATATCGTTCTTTACAAAATACGTTTCTATAGCTTTAGGTGCTTCTGCATGGCGAATTAGACGGTACCTATCAAAATTAGTTTGTTCCGCAGAACCATCCTTAAAAGTTAATCCACTATACATAGCATGCCCAATACCATCTACGGCCCCTCCTTCAGATAGGTTGGCCGCTGCACCCGGGTTTACCACGATGCCGCAATCAATGGCCGCCGTAACTTTTTCTACCACCGGCTTATCACCTTCCATTACAATATCCAATACCTGGGCTACATAACTTTGGTGACAGAAATAAGCGGATACCCCACGGTGAATACCTTCTTGATTTTGACCCCAATTAGCCTTTTCCCGTACCAACTCCAATACCCCTGCGTAACGCGAAGCATCATAATCATTGGATTCTAGGCTACCAACAGGATTCTCCTCCGCACGTTTGAGCAGTTCCAATCTAAAATCAATAGGGTCTTTTCCCATCTCCTCTGCCAGTTCATCAAGAAACGATTGTTCTGCCCCAGCAATAAAATTGGAGCGCGGCGCCCTAAAGGCTCCTGTAGTGATGTTGGTATCTACCGTAAAATCTTCTGCTAGGTAATTATCAATGGCACCAGCCGGAAAGCGGTTGGCAAACAAAGGACTTTCTGGGATGCCTCCGGCCCTTACGTGAAAACCAATTAGGTTGTTATCTGCATCCAAGGCCGCCCGATAAGTGGCATAATACGCTGGACGATAAATTCCTTGGGTCATATCATCTTCACGGGTATACACCAATTTAACCGGCGCTTTCATCCGTTGGGAAATGGCGGCCACTTCTACCATAAAATGTCCGTAAAGCCTACGCCCAAATCCACCTCCTTGACGCGTCATTTGTATATCCACTTTTTCTAAGGGTAGGCCCAAACGTTCTGCCACGGCAGGTTCCATCCATTCCGGGGTCTGTGTAGGCCCCAACAATTCTGCATGGTCTTCCGTTACATGGGCAAAAAAGTTCATTGGTTCCATGGTATTGTGTGCCAAAAAAGGGCAACTATAGCTGCGTTCCACAATTTTGGCCGCATTTTTAAATGCCTTTTCAGGATTACCATCTTTGCGGGCCACTTTAGCATTGCGCGCTATCAATTCCTTCAATTTGGACATGTGCCCCTCAGAATTTTCCATTCCAGCAGGGTGTTTCACTTCCATTTGATTACCGAACAGAGACATTTTTTGGGTAACATCGGGAGCGTCTTCCCATTCCACTTCAATAGCCTTTTTTGCTTGAAATACTTGCCATGTAGATTCGCCCACTACCACCAATACTTCATTAAACGCCGTAAAATGGAACGCCATTTTATCAAAATCGTCTTCATATAATTTTAGGGAAAATACCTCCTTAATACCCGGCATTCCCATAGCAGCATCTGCATTAAAAGACTTGAGCCTTTTTCCAAATGCTGGCGGATGCACCAAACCGGCAATCAACATTCCCTCTCTTTGAACATCTAGACCAAACAAAGGTTTTCCGGTCACTATTTTTTTTCCATCTACATTTTTTCGAGTGGTGCCAATGATGGAGAAATCGGTAATCTCCTTAAGTTCCACTTGCTCCGGCACCTCTAATTGGGCTGCAGCGGAGGCCATATCGCCATAACCTGCCGTTTTACCACTAGCCTCATGGGACAAAACACCTGCAATAGCGGTTATCTCACTTGCAGGTACTTGCCATGCCTTTGCGGCAGCCTCTTTTAACATTTGACGGGCCGTTGCACCTGCCATACGCAAATTTTGCCAAGAGCTACTAATAGACCTACTACCACCGGCTACCTGCCAGCTGTATAAATTAGTGTTCAAGGGTGCTTGTTCTACCACCACGTTTTTCCAATCTATCTCCAGTTCGTCCGCAACGATCATGGGCATAGACGTGCGTACGTTCTGCCCTATTTCGGGATTTGGAGACATGATGGTGACCACGCCATTATCCCCTATCTTTAGATACCCATTAATTTCGAACCACTCTTTGGGCATTTCCAATTCCATGCCAACAGCCTCGGCAACTTTAGGCTTACAGGAATTGAAAAAACTGAATCCTAAAACCAATCCACCCCCGGCCAAACCGGTATTTCTGATAAAGGCCCTACGGCCCAATGTTGATTTTACTAGTGTCATCTTTTCTCGTTTTAGGGTGAATTATGAATTGTTTTCAGCAGCTAATTTCACGGCCTTTTTAATACGTGTATACGTACCACAACGGCAAATATTTCCGTGCATAGCACTGGCAATCTCATCGTCCGCAGGATTAGGATTATGCTTCAATAAGGCAGAAGCGGTCATTATTTGCCCGGCCTGGCAGTACCCACATTGTGGTACATCAACTTCAAGCCAAGCTTTTTGCACTGGATGGTCGCCATGTTCGGACAATCCTTCTATGGTCGTAATTTCTTGTTCCCCTACGGCCGATACAGGCAGTTGGCATGAGCGAACCGCATTATCTCCTAAATGAACCGTGCAAGCCCCACATTGGGCAATACCGCAACCAAATTTGGTACCTACCATATGCAAGTGGTCTCGTAACACCCAGAGCATGGGTGTAGCCCCATCTACGTCTACCGTTTGGGTTTTTCCGTTGATTTTTAGATTGAATGTTGCCATTGTTTTGCGTGTTTGTTTGAAGGTACTGAAATATCCTTTTGGATGCATTCTAAATTATTGATGCTCCCGTTGTTATTCTGTTAAATGTTCATAATTGAACCTTTACAGTTATTGGCAACTAGATTACCCGTAAACTGCGTAATGGTTCAACCATTAATTAGTTTAACCGTTCTGCCACCTTATCATAATATGCTTGGCTTACTACTTCGGTCCAAACCGTAGGGGTTTCTCCGCCATAAATGGCCAAATAGGTTACATCTTTATGCTTGGATGAGGAATGCCAGTGTTCCGTATTCTTTTCGCACCTAATAACGTCTCCTTCTTTTACTAGTACTGCTTCTTTTCCTTTTTCTTGGTAATACCCTACCCCATCTACAATAATCAATACTTGAACCGACTCATGTTTGTGCCAATCCAATGTTGAATTGGCTTTAAACGTTGCTTTGGTGATGTTGTAGTCCAAATCATCATCTGCCCGCAGCAACGGGTTTAACCATGCCGCTCCAATGTAGTGGGTGTTGGGTGCTTTTACACCTTCGGTTTGGTAAGAAGATATGGCATAATCTGTTTTTTGGGCCAAGACACCCGTGGTATAACAGATAAGACCTAGCATTAGCATTGTAAATTTTCTAAAATTGTTATTTGTTGTTTTCATTGTATTTTCATTTTATTTTTAAAGTTACAGATTATCACCAGGGTAAATTGTATTACCTATCTACCAAAGCCGTTTCTGGAGTTCTTACCCCCACCAATGGTATTTTCTCAAATTGGGTTCTAAACTCAAGAAGTTCTTCTGGAGTGAATTTTACCGTAAGGGCACCCATATTTTCTTTCATGTGGTGCAACTTGGTAGTACCTGGTATGGGTACGATATAGGGTTTTTGTGCCATTACCCACGCCAGAGCTATTTGTGCTGGGGTAGCGTCTTTTTTACGCGCCCATTCTCTCACTAAAGTCAATACCGGCATGTGGGCCTTTATGGCCTCAGGGGTGAAATAAGGTACCGATGAAAATCTTGAATCATCTGAAAAACGACTGTATTCATTGAACTTATCGGCTAAAAAACCTCTATTGATCGCGCCCCAGGGCACAAAACCAATACCTAGTTCACCACAAGTATGGATTACCTGATTTTCTAACACACGCTCTATTAAAGAATATTCACTCTGTACGGCGGTAACCCTTAGTTCCGTATGTGCTTTTTTTATGGTAGTGGGAGAAACTTCGGACAATCCAAAATGCAACGCTTTGCCTTCTTTAATCAATTCTTTGACTACTCCGGCCACTTCTTCTACTGGAACATCCGGGTCTACACGGTGTAAATACAATAAATCTATCCTATCGGTCCGCAGCCGTTTCAACATCCCTTCCACTGCTTTTCTAATGTGTTCTGGTTTACTGTTTCTACCAGCGCGATTGCCATTGGTAAAGTCAAATCCAAACTTGCTGGCAATTACCACCTCATTCCGCACTGGTTGCAAGGCTTCGCCAACCAATTCTTCATCCGTAAATGGGCCATAAACCTCTGCGGTATCAAAAAAAGTAACCCCCAAATCTACGGCGCCTCGTATAACCGGAATCATTTCTTTTTTATCCCTTGGCGGATTATAACTACCGCTTTTCATACTCATACAACCTAGGCCTATTGCCGAAACCTCCAAATTACCCAACATACGTTTTCCTTCTGGCAGGGTTAAATTGCTGCTTGCTCTTTTTGGCATAGCTGCCGTTGCATTGGCCGCAATGGCCAATCCACCTAATCCTAAAATTGATTTTAAAGCAAAACCCCTTCTACCTTCATTTGTTTGTTTAGAGTCTTTCATATTTTTCGTTTTTTGTTCGCTTTTCTATTGGTACTTCCAAAACTGTAGTTTAGGGAGATGTTCCATGTAAAATCGTCTTCAGGAACAATTTGGGTGTCTATGGCTTTGTTTAAAATGGACGAAATGGAAAGGGGGAAATTCTTTTTTGCGAGGGTGATAAAACCAACCACATATACCCCGTCTATGGTGTCCATACGTAAATAATAGGCTTGTGGTGATATATTTAGGTAATAGTCTTTTGCTATACCTATGTTATTAAAGTAGGAATTGAAAACCACAAAATTGGTCTGTTTTACACCATCATCAAACCCACGACCGTGCAAATAATACAAACCAATACCTATATTCTTGCCTAACTTATAGGTGGGTACCACCTCTGCAGCTACATAGCGACGAGATTCTAATATATTTTCTTGAACGCCATTACGCATTATGCTTATGGTTCTAAAATTTAAGGCTGGATGGGCCCCGACCCGCAAGGAGAATTTTTCTTTCTGAATTGCCTTGTAGCGAAACCAAAATAAAAAAGACCACGGTTTACCTTCCAATGCAAAACGCATATCGGGCTCAAAACTTACCCGTCCTTTGGTAAACTTCAAGTCTAACAACAACGCAGGATCACCCAACGAAAAAGAAGGCACCAACGAAATTCCATTGTGGGTTACGCTGGCCGTTCCCCTAAAATCATCCAGAAATTTTTGTTCTTCTTCTTGGGCATTTGCAGCAGTGACCACAAAAATAAGTACAGCTATAAGTTGCTTAAAATGAAAAGGTTTCATATGCATTTTTCAATTTAAACCAAAACTAACCAACTAATTAAGAGCAAGTACTACCCAGATTACGGATGTTTATACCATTATTACGGATTACCTTAAAATCTAATTGATTCTATTTTGTTCTTCCTCCGAACCTGTACTTCTTTTTGTTGGATTTTTAACGGTTGATTTTCCAAAACGATAGTTAAAACTCAACTGCAAAATTTGTGTTTCCCTAACCGTGGTGGTATTTACATGTAGGTTTTCTACCGCTCCATTTATTCCCTCCCAATTGGCTGTTCTTAAAATATCGCTGTAAGAAAGTTTAAACGTACCATTATCATTGAACACTTTCTTTTGTAGGCCAACATCCCAGGAGCCCATACCTTTGGTTTCAAAACCGTTTTCTGAAAAAGTACGGGAATTAAACCAACCAGAGGTTTCAAACGTCCACCCGTTACCCAAGGTAAAGGTTTGTTGGGCAAATAAATTGGCCGAAACCGGCGTAGTAATATCATAACTAAATTCTGGAAAATTAGCTTGGTATCGTGAACGGTACAGGGTAAGGTTTACAAAGCCGTTCCACCAATTGGCAAATCTGGTTGGCGTGCTAAAATCCAGGGCATAGTAAGACCTATCAGCTAAATTCCGATAGTTCACAAAAATAATGTCCGGTTGGTTTTGGTCCAACTCTATAATGTTAACAATATTATCCGTAGATTTTGAATAGCTAAACCCAAAAGTAGAGGTACCGTTAAGGATGTATTTTAATTCATAATTATTGGAAAACTGTGGGTTCAAAAACGGGTTTCCTTTTCGGTAACTAATGTCGTCTATGCGTACTTCAAACGGATTTAAAGTTGCATACATAGGCCTATCTATACGTCTGCTGTAACTCAACACCAAACCGTTGGATTCGTTAATCTCATAGGTCATTGCCGCACTAGGAAAAAGGTTGTTGTATTTTCGTTCTACGTGGTCTTGCGGTTGTGCAACCTGACTGGGAAGACGCTGTAAATTTCCAACAGAATGGGTGTTTTCCCAACGTAGCCCCGCTTGAAATGTTATTTTTTTAGACAAGGGCAGCATAGCGTTAGCGTAGGCGGCTGTTACATTTTCAGTGTATTCAAACTGATTGCTTTGGGTTTCGTCAAGAACGAATATGTTGTTAATTTCATTAAAGAAGCCAAAATCATTGTCAGAAACTACCTTGGCATACTTGGCTCCAGCACTGAGGGAAAGCCCAGACTCCTCAAAGCGGTGTTCATAATCGGCCTGAGCAGTATAAATATCGATGTCGGTGTTTGAATCGGTTAAAAAGTTTCGTTCATTTAGGATAACGGTGCCATCTGCATTTGTGTAGGTGTTAGGTTGGTCGTTTACTGAATTTGACCTAAACCAACTTCTGTTGACATCTACAGTTAGCTCATTACCCAAAGTATCCGCATATCGATAATTGGCGTTTGCGCTCGCATTTACAAAGTTGCTTTCCATATCACTGTTTGCAAGCAATAAAGAATCGACGGCCATACCTTCGCCATCTGAAATATCGGTTCTACTAGAAGAAGTATTTAACCGCTCTCCCAAATTGCTGTTTACATTAAACAGCACCCCAAAAGAATGTTTTGAATTTACCGTATAATCAACACCTAATTTTCCGTTCACGGGGCTTTCTTCACTATAATTTTGTATGGTTTGGTCAAAATATCGACTGTCCTGTGTTTTACGTGCCCTAAGTGAACTCACAAATTTGTTGCGGGCTAGGCTTACACCACCATAAATATTAAAATTTTCCATGCGGTGGTTAAGGTTGAGTGAAAGGCTATTTTTAAATTCTTCATCATATCCCGAAGTAGCCGTAATAGTTCCATTGGTGCCCAGGGCCTTACCTTTTTTTGTAACGATATTGATGATGCCAGCGTTACCAGAGGCGTCGTAGCGCGCAGATGGATTGGTGATAATTTCAATACTTTCAATATCCGTAGCATTAAGACTACGCAGTAGGTTGGCCAGTTCTTGGGGCTCTAAAAAGCTACGCTTTCCGTCTAAATACACCAAAACCCCATTTCTACCACGTAGTGCAATATTATCATCATTACCCAGCATAACACCAGGTGCCTTACGTAGCAATTCCAATCCGTTTGTACCGGCACTGGCAATATTACCTTCGGTATTAAAAATGGTGCGGTCTGCTTTTACAACTATCATAGGCCGTCTAGTAGCAACGGTCACACCTTCCAATTCAAAATTACTTTCTTCTAAAGTAATATTCGGTAAGGTCATATTGCTATTGGAAATGGGTATTGCCTGGCTTGTGAAGTCTTTAAATCCTATAAAGCTTACTTTGATTACATAAGTGCCTGGTTGGTCTATGCTTATACCGAAGTTACCATCTATATTGGTGATCTCGCCCTTGACCAACGTACTGTCTTGTGCGTTTAACACAATTACCGTGGCCATATCTACGGGGCTGCCATCTTCGTACAATACTTTACCAGATATTTCTTGAGCTAAAGCTTGGCAAGTACCTAGTATTAAAAAGCACCAAAGAGCTATACTATTTTTGATTATTCGTTTCATTTTTACCGATTTTTTAATTCAAAATGCCATAGGTTTGGCTGTACCAGTTGCGTAAGACCGATATTCCATAATCTCTCAAATACTAAAGATTGAAGCTTGCTAAACCTTTACTTCCAATTAGTTGTCTAGTTGTTTTACATCTTGCCACATAAAGTTGGAAGTTCGTTGGGCAATAAGCCATTTACCGTCTTTACGCACATAGTGGTCATTGTAACGCACCCCCATGGTTGTCATGGTTTTTTGGCCGTTATTGGTACCGATCAACACTACGGTACAATAAGAGATTCCAGAGGCCTCATCGCCATTGATATCCACCGTTTGCTGCCCGTTTTGATGATAGACTACATCAAAAAGGCCTAAAAAAGATGTAAAGGCGTTGCCTATTTGTTCATGGCCAACCAGTTTAGAACCTGCATTTCCATTTTGGATAGATTCTACAATGGCGTCTTGCGTAAATAATTGCAATTGGGCATCTACCTCTTTAGTATCTGCCAGATTGGAAAAAGTATCTACCAAATGCTTAAGATCCATTCGGTCTTGGATTAGTTGTAAATCCTGTGCTTGCAAATTCATGACGCAAATAATTAAAAGTATTGTTGTAAAGATTTTTTTCATGATAAAGTGATTTAAGAATTGTTGATTCTCATTAACTGGTTCAAAATCGCTTACGGAATCACTTTACAAATGTATCCCAGTTTATTTGTTTACATATGACATATTTTACGGTAATACTTTCACATAACACTGTTAATATGTTTTACAGCATTTAACTCTTGTACATATAATGCTATATTTGATATATAAATTTCACAAATCACCTTTTACCTAAAATAAATAATGGAGGAAATTATATTATTGGAACAGTTTGATAAATCCATAATTCCAGATAATTATTTAGAATTGTATTTTACCCATATCCTATGTCATTCCGGAACAGGCCAGTTTAAACTGGGGAACACAACATATACCGTTAAAAAAAACGATTTTGTTATTTGGCTAATTAGCTCCGACGTAAGTGAAATAATGCTTTCTCCGGATTTTAAAGCTACATATTTGTTTGTCTCCTTTGATTTGTTAAGTAAAAATAATCCCGATACAGGCTGGGGCATTAAAGGGTTCCTATTTACTCAGAATAATCCCGTAGTGCCGCTAAGTGAAGCGTTAAAGCAACGGTGCGAAATGAATTTTAAATTATTACATGAAAAATACGAGGACAAAGATCATAAGTTCAGAAAAGAAATTTTAAACCGGCAGACGGAAATTTTTGTGATGGACATGTGGAACATTTTGGCCCAGGAAATGAAAAACAGAGAACAAAATCAAACTCGCGGTACTATTTTTGAGCGATTTTTAGGTTTGGTGCAAGAGCATTGTATGGAACATAGGGAAGTGGAATTCTACAGTAGCAAATTATTCATTACCGCTAAATACCTTACGGAAGTATGTAAAAAAAATAGTGGAAAAACAGCAATGGAATGGATACAAAACTATACCACAAGACGTATTGTACTATTGCTTAAAAACAAAAATCTATCACTTACCGAAATTTCTGATACGCTCAACTTTTCAAGTACTTCCTTTTTTAGCAGGTATGTA
Source organism: Croceivirga sp. ABH4_376 (assembly GCF_056160685.1). Lineage (NCBI taxonomy): Bacteria > Pseudomonadati > Bacteroidota > Flavobacteriia > Flavobacteriales > Flavobacteriaceae > Croceivirga > Croceivirga sp. ABH4_376. The sequence continues at coordinate 780,712 of NZ_JBSWXQ010000002.1, forward strand.
AAGAAGGTTTTGGGTATGTCTCCAAGTTCCTATCGTAACAACTTAAAGTAAAAGGCTACCCAGATTACGGATGTTTATACCATTATTACGGATTTGGTATTACTTGATAGGCAAATGTTTACCTTTAAGCTATAAAGCTTAGAAAAGCATGGAAAACATTTACCACATTAAATCTGTTGCTGATTATTTTGCATGGCGAAATACGAAACCTACACATCCTTTGGTGGGAATTTTAGATTACGAAAAAAACACGGCCTACCCAGATTATTCTTTTGACGGATTACACTTTGATTGCTATGCCATTTTTCTAAAAATGGCCAAAAATTGCAAGCTAAAATACGGGGGTGGAGTATATGATTTTGACGAAGGTTCCATGGTGTTTCTAGCGCCCGGACAACAGGCCGGAATTAGCTATGACCCCAATTACGTACCCAAAGGGTATGCGCTAATTTTTCATCCAGATTTATTGTTGGGCTCAGACTTGGACCGCAAGATGAAGAGCTACAAATACTTTTCATATGGGGTTAAGGAAGCCTTGCATTTATCTGAACGGGAACAGGCGTTGGTGCTGAGTGTTTTGGATAAAATTCAGTTTGAGTTGGAACAGAACCTGGATAAGCACAGTAAAAAATTGATTGTTAGCAATATTGAATTGCTGTTGGATTATTCCCTTCGTTTTTACGACCGACAGTTCTTGACCCGGGAAATTCCGCATCAAAGTGCCTTACAAAAGTTCGATAGTTTATTGAACGATTATTTAAATTCTGAAAAGCCCCAAAAATATGGTTTACCCTCTGTGGGTTATTTTGCGGACCAGTTAAATTTATCGTCCAACTATTTTGGGGATTTGGTTAAAAAAGAAACGGGTAACTCTGCCCAAGAATACATACAGACCAAACTTATAGATGTAGCTAAAAGCAAAGTGTTTAATCCTGATAAATCCGTTAGTGAAATTGCTAATGAACTGGGCTTTAAATACCCACAACATTTTAGCCGACTTTTTAAAAAGCAGGTGGGGCATTCGCCTAAGGAGTTTAGGCAGTTAAATTAATATTCTATTAGATTTCATTAATAGGGTTAATCAACATACACTTAAAGTTAAAGATTACCAGTAGAAAAACTTAATTTCAATTTTATGATTATTGCCTATGAATCACATAAGGCAACAAAAAAACTAATCGTAAATAATGAAGGGTAAAAATTGCAATAAGGTTTTGACCAATATGGTATTTGTACTGGTAATACTAGGCGCCCTCTTATTATTCCTTTCTACATTAAATTATTGAACCTAATTATGCTATCTAAACTATTTACCACCTCTTGGGAAACACTTGGTATTATAAGCTTAACCAGTATAGGTATTTATTTATCCATAATTATTCTAACCCGAATTATTGGAAAAAGAAGCTTTTCTAAAATGTCTAGCTTTGACTTTGCCATGACCGTTGCCATTGGTTCCGTTATAGCTTCTTCTATATTGCCTTTTAAAGTAAACCTTATAGAGGGTTGCATTGGTTTGTTAAATATTTATATTTTACAGCTAATACTGGCCTACTTTAGGGAATTTTATTTTGTTCAATTCTTGGTAGATAATAAACCATTATTACTTATGGACGGCAATAAAATAAATTATTCTAACCTAAAGAAGGCAAAAGTAACCGTGAGCGACTTGAAAGCAAAGCTTAGAGAAGCCAACGTTACCCATATAAACCAAGTAAAAGCTGTAGTTTTTGAATCTACCGGTGATGTCTCCGTTTTGCATAAAGACCAAGAAAATCCAGTACAAGACTGGATTTTGGACGGTGTACAACGATAAATACAAATTAGTCTATCTCTATAATCATGGCCGTTTTTGCAGGTACATTTATGGTGTTGGCATTTTCAAAACGGTTACCGGTTAGCACATCTTTTCCGTTTACACTACCTTTTAATACTTCCTGATAATCGGTAACATCTAATAACTTTGCTTTGGCATCTTTATTTAAAATGACCATCACCGTTTTCTGTTCATTGTATCTAAAATAGACATAACTGTTATCTTTTGGCGCAAAATGGATAAGCTTCCCGTTGTGGATAACCTCAGCATTTTTTCGCCAATTAAACAGTTTGCTTAAATATGCCTTTGTATCTTTTTGTTCAGAAGTTAAACCTTTCTCTGTAAAAGCATTTACTTTGTCTTTTGCCCATCCGCCAGGATAATCCGTTCTAATAATACCGTGGTCTTCCGTACCTTTATTACCCATTAAAATTTCAGTTCCGTAATAAATTTGAGGAATACCACGAACGGTTGCAATGTAGGTCAATGCTAATTTAACCAAGGCTGCATCTTCATTCAGCTGGGTGTAAATGCGACTCATATCATGATTATCTGGAAAAACCACCAAATTGCTTGGGTCTGGATATAAGTAGTCTTGCCCCAGTTCCTCATAAACCGCATTCCAAAAGTTGGCGTCATTTAAAGATTTTGTCAATGCATGTTGTACCGGAAAATCCATAACACTTTTTAATTCCGAAGTGTAACCGTTAGTATTCTCTTTTCCTTTTTGCCAATACGATACAATGGTTGGGCGTAGCACCCACTCTTCCCCTACGATATTGAAATTTGGATATTCTTTCATCACTGCGGCGGTCCAATCTCGCATAAAATACATGTCTGGATATGGATAGGTATCCATACGGATGCCTGCAATGCCGGAGTATTCTATCCACCAAAGTGTATTCTGTATTAAATACTTGGCCATAGATGTATTTCGCTGATTTAAATCGGGCATAGTAGGCACAAACCAGCCATCAAAAAATTCTTTGGTATCCTTTTTAGTGGCATAGGGATCCAATACTACCGTTTTTTTATGATTGGTTTGGGTGTAGGTGTCCCATTGATTAATCCAATCGTCCGATGGTAAATCTTTCATCCACCAATGTTCCAATCCACAGTGGTTGGCAATCATATCCATAATTACCTTCATTCCTTTATCAGAAGCTTTTTCTACCATCTTCTTATAAGATTCGTTGCTTCCGTAACGTGGGTCAACCTTATAAAAATCCGTAATAGCATACCCATGGTAGCTATAGCTGGGCATGTTGTTTTCTAGAATAGGATTGGTCCAAATGGCGGTAAAACCCATGTCCTTAATCGCGTCCAAACTTTTTACAATCCCGGCTACATCGCCCCCATGTCTACCGCCTTTATCTTTTCGGTTGGGTTTTTCTAGCAGGCCCGCAACAGCGTCATTATCTGGGTCTCCATTTACAAAACGGTCTGGCGTTATTAAGTATATGGCATCAGCACTATTAAAACCGGTTATGTTTTTACGGTTGTTTTCACGTGCTTTTAATTGATAATTATGAACGAATGCCAAAGTACCATTTTTGTGGAAGTCTAATTGTAAATTACCCGGTTGGGCCTGTTCACCTATTGCAATGGTTACAAATAAATAATTGGGGTTGGCTGCTTTTTTAACGCTTTGTAATTGTACGTTTTCATAAGCTTTTAGTCTTACGTCGTTGGCCGCAATGTCTTTTCCATAAATCAACAATTCTATGGTATTATATTCCATACCCACCCACCAATTAGGCGGCTCAACCCGTTCTATGGTATTTTGGCCCAATAATGGCGTTAGGTTTAACACCATCATCATAACTATTGTAATTGCAATCCTCATTGTTTTAGTTTTATTCAGTTAAAACTAAAGTAGGACGAAATGAGGGTAGTATCGTCTTAAATTATAAATTGGGCATTAAAAGTTATAAAATGAGACTAATTTAAACCTTAATACTAATCTTGATTTAATTGATTAAAATATTCGCGGGGCGACTTGTCCGTTACCTTTTTAAATGAGCGGTTAAAAGAGGATTTGGAGTTAAAACCTACGGCCAAAGCGATGGCTAAAAAAGTTTGGTTCTTATATTTTTCGTCTTGTGCTCTAACAATAAAATCTTCTATACGATATTGATTTACAAAATCTCTAAAATTTTTATTGAAACCTGCGTTTATTGCCCTTGATAAGGTATGCACGTTAGAATTCATCTTTTCAGCTAGATCGGGTAAACTTAGTTGTGGGTTTAGATACACCTGTTCCTGTTTCATTATCTGGTGTAAATTGGTTTTTAATTGCTCTAACTCTGCTGTTTCTAAAACTGGTTTTTCTATTTTAGGTTCTTCTTTTTCCTCCTCTGGTTCTGGCATTCTAAAAATTTGTGGTTGCTTTATAGCGAAATACCCCAAGAAAAACACTACTACGGAAAAAACAATCCATATACCATCAATTAAAAAATTGATTAAATAGTTAGCCGGTTGCTTGGTGAACGTGGCATATACATCTACTATTATAATCACCGTCCATAAAAGCAAGCAAATACCTAAAATTATTAATATGGTATTTAAATATTTTAGGTTTTGGTCTGTAGAATAATTGTGTTCTATATTTTTAAAATACCTATTTACTATGCCGTTTATTTTAAACCAATACCAAATATTGAAAACCAAAGCTAAGACCACTATAACCTCGTAAACAGAGTATGGAGGGGAATCCATAGACTGAAACAAATTCTGCTCAATAAAGGTGTGCGTAGGCTTAAAAAAGAAAGTTACGTAAACAATACATTGCAGTAAAAACGGTATAAAATGAGGCCAATAGTGCCAAATTGATTTTTTGGCGTGATGCAGTAATCTTTTAATATAAATTAGCAACGTTGGCCCATATAGAAAGAAAACTAAATCGGTTAACAAAGACAGTTTTGGATAGTTGGTATAGATAACCCGGTCATAAATTACCACCCTTGCAATTAAGGTAAAAGAGATAACAAAAATTAGAATACTAAGTGCTTGGTTGGCCCATTTATTATTGTTTTGATTTGAGTTGATAATAAAAATGAGGAATAAACCCTGTAAGGCCGTTAAAACCAAAACCAAAGTGTACGGATTAAAAATACCGTAAGATTGGTCTTCCCAGAATGCAATACTATCCTTTAATATCTTTTTTGTAGTTAAGGTATTTGTATCCAAAACCCGGTTAGGTCTTGGTCTTCCATAACTATTACCTTCTACGGTTAACCAATTACCGCGTGTATATTTATATTCTATTCTACTGCTGTACACAGGAATAGAAATCTGATATATACCATTACCTATATCTTGTAATTTATAGCGTTCATCACCTGGTACCCATCCATTAAAATTACCACAAACAAAAAGAGAAGTATTTGGCGGTGTATTACTGGGTAAGTCTACCACCTGTAATTTAATTTTGTTCGTTTCTTCTTTTTTTAATTGGTCTGCCCAACCTGCAACTTGAAGCGTTACGGTTTCTGGTGTAGAACTAGTAAAAGAGTGCTTCCTAACGTTTAGTGGGTTGCCATTTTTTTGAACTTCTACCTTATCCCAAGTACCACGTGTAATTTTATACGAAATCCAAGACGAATTAGAGAATTGCTTGTTGGCCAATACATAGGTACCAGTGTCTTGTATTTGAAAGGCATAATTTTTATCTGCCGGATTCCAATCGTTAAAAGAACCGGTTAAGTATAATGTATCCTTTAAATTGGTTTCTGGTGGCACGTAGTCTACTATAAAAGTAGTTTGTGCATTTAATTTTAAAAATACAGATTGTAATAAGAGTACTATTAAAACAACATACCTATACCCGCTAAACGCTTTTGTTTTGGGCGAATAATGCTTTTTTTTACTGTATAACAGTAAGCTAATAGTAGTCATTGCGCTAGTGAAGATTGAGTCTGTTGTTATTTGTTACAAAATTACGAATAAGAAACAGTTTACCTAAAGGTTTATCTAGTGTAACCATAAAAAAAGGGTTGTTCATAAAACAACCCTTTTACATCACAAACTATAATTAAAAATTAACTAAACCGAAACAACTCTCAATTTCCAGTAATAGTAAAAGTATTTGTGAATAAATCTAATGTTATGGTATAATTACCCGCTGCAGCAATAGCAATATTAGCTCCATCTTGCTCTACGCTACCATCAGCATCATTATCTCCTAAATTAACAGCCCAATCATCATTAAATCTAAACTTCATTTCACCAGCTACTAAATCCAAGGTTATGGTCCAAACTTGGTTTGCAGCATCATATGCCATGTTGGTATCTGCATCCCATCCGCTAGGGGTAGCACTACCAATAACACCCCAATTACCTAGGGTAAATGAATTGTTTGCCACATCTAAATCTATTTGATAACTACCTGCAGTAACTGCAATATTATCACCCCCATTGTCCAACACGCCATCTGCGCCAGTATCTCCAAGGTTAACATCCCAACCGTTGTTGGCGCGGAATTTTAATTCGCCATCTGTAAGTGTGGTCGTTACCGTCCAAACATTTCTATCAAAATCATAAGACATGTCCGTATCTGGGTCGTCCCAACCATTAGGAGTAGCACTACCTATAATTGCCCAAGTGTTGGCAGACCAAGTATTATTGGCTAAATCTACATTGATTTCATAATCTTGAGGGCCTGCTAGAACAATGTTATTACCAGGCGAAGCTAAAACACCCGTTGTTCCATCTCCTTCATCCGCGTAAATACCATTATCCCAATTAGGTGCGTCTGTAAATTTAAATTCATTACTAGCTTCTGTAAAACGAACGTGACCGCTAAACGTACCGGCTAAATTTGGTAATTCTACAGCATTTAAGGCAGGAGCAGATGATGGGTCCCATCCTTGGTAACCTCCGGGTACATATAATACCTCTGGAAAGGCCAATTGCTCGTCTTCTGTAGCTGCCCAAATAGCAAAACCATTAGCAGGTGCTTTTAAAGTAACCAAACCACTAGCATCTGATTGCTCAAAAATTAAATATTCTTCTGTGTAATCTTTAATATTAGCGTTAATCCAATGCGTTTGTATTTCTCTGGATACTTCCTCTCCACTTAAGTTAATATACAATACCAAACCTGGTTTTTCTGCATCGCCACCACGGGTGGCTACAAACTCTTGATTCGAAACATGATTCACCGTCCAATCACCAGCAGCCAATTCTGAACGAATCTGAATCAACTGGTTAATTTTAGCTTTTTGATCCTCGCCGCTATCCTCATAGTGCGAATAAAAAACACAAGGATATCCTGGAGCACTCATAATATATGCGTAAGCATGAGTTTCAAACGCATCCGGAAATTCATTACTACCATCTCTTGCTTCGGTATCATGGTTACCTACAAAAGTTACCGCCTTATCTGGCATTGTAGAAATTAAGCTTGGTTTTACCAACTCATTTAAATTACCATTTAAAAAGGCATTACGCATGTTAAAGAAGTTAGGAAAATCAAAGGCATTGGCGCCAGATGCTTCTACCCAAGGACCAACTACACCTTCTACATTACCATCAAAATTTTCTCCTACACTATAACCACCAACAGTAGCTATCCAATCTTTAACAACATCTGGAGAAAAACCTTTTACAAAGTCAAAACGCCAACCGTCAATTTTCAACGTATTCATGTAGTAGTTGGCTACAGACTCTTCAGATTGCCATAACCAATCGCGTACATAGTCATTCTTTAAATCTAAATCTGGGAAACCACCAAATCTACCTTCATCCTTCAAATTTTCGGCATTAGGCAAGTAGTTTAACCAAGTTCTATTGAATAATCCAGAAGCGGGCTCAAACAAGGTATAGGTTTCAATTTGTCTAAACTCGTTGTATTCTAACTGTCCACCAGAATTATGGTTTAGCACGATGTCCGCTATTACTGCAATATTATTCTCATGTGCAGTGCCAATCATATTTTCCAATTCCGCACGATTACCAAAACGTGTTTCTACCGTTCCGTGCTGTTGAAAGTCACCAAAATCGAAGTAATCCGCAGGGTCGTACCCCATAGAAAAACCACCACTTTGACCTTTAGATATTGGGGGAATCCAGATAGCATCTATACCATTAGCAGCCCAACTCTCTAGTTTAGACTCTACATTATTCCACCATATTCCGCCCTCGGTAACATCCCAATAAAAGGCTTGCATCATAACACCATTACCTGGCACTAATGCGTCTGTTCTACCGGCGGCAGAACCAGAAGCTAAGTCTTCTGCGTCATTAGCCTCTTTTACTTTTAAGGGCGAGAAATCATCGTTAGTACAAGCTGCGAACGCAAAGGTTAACGCAGCCAGACTTAGATTTATATATTTTTTGATTTTCATAATTTCTTGATTTATTCGATAGTGTAGGTTGGGTTATCAGCATCTGCCAAATAAAGTGTTATGGTATACGTACCCGCACTTACTGGAATATTGGCTCCGTCTGCTTCTAAAGTGCCATCATTACCATCATCTCCATAATTAAAATCCCACGCATCATTGGTACGGAATTTAATTTCACCGTCTAACAAGGTTACATTTTCTAGAACCCAAACCCCTTCGTTTGCATAATCTGGTGTAAAACGAACGTTAGGTCCGTCCCAACCATTTGGAGCAGCATCACCCACTAAGCCCCAAATATCTATTGGCTCTATGGTATATAGATTATTGGTAAAGTCTACCGAAACCAAATAATTACCAGCTTCTACAACGATATTATCTCCATTGGCTTCAATAGTACCATCTGCACCAGTATCACCAAAGTTTACGGTCCAATCATTGTTTTGTCTAAACTTCATTTCGCCATTGGTAAGGGTTACCACTGCCCTCCATTGGTCAGAAGAAGAGTCATACGTTAAAGGCGTATCAGGACCATCCCAACCGTTTGGTGTAGCGTTACCAACCAAGCCCCAAGTAAATGGCTCTATGCTGTAGGTAAAGTCGTTTAAGCTAAACATTACTTTGTAAGTACCAGCTGTTACCTGAATGTTATCTCCTCCTTCATCAAGAATACCATCTGCTCCGGTATCACCATAATTAACGGTCCAATCATTGTCTCTTCGTATTTTAAGTTCACCATCTACAAGCGTAACATAAGCCACAAATTCGTTAGCAATAGCAGTGCTGTAAACCGGCACATCTGGACCATCCCAGCCGTTAGGTGTTGCAGAACCCACAAGACCCCAAGGCGAACTTAAATCGAAGGTAGTTGCATACCCTGTAATGGTTAAAAGTTGTGGGCTTGAAGCCACTACAACCTCTTGACCCAACATAGCTTCTACCCAAATCTTAACCTCATTTTCCAAACCGGATAAAGCGCCGGCATCTGCAACAGCCTCATTCAGTTCTTCTGCTAAAAAATCTTTGCTTAGTACATTGCCCACATTTACACGGACTGGCATAGCTTCTGTAGCCGCATCTACCCCTACAACCACGTTATAGGTAGGTACCGCACCGGTAAAACCAAAATCTGGAGCAGTCCAATTAAGACTTAAAACTGTTTCTCCTGTCATATCTCTAGTTAATTCTAGAGCATCTGTAGTAGACAGTGTAAGCTGTGTACTTGCCTCACTGCTTACTCTAATGTTCTCATCATCATCGCTACAACCTGTCACCAAAAGTGCCATTGCTACGATGGATGCATATATAAATGCTAAATATTTCTTCATCGTTTTTAGTTTTTAGTTAGTATAGCCTGGGTTTTGTTCCAATAGTGGATTGGCTTGTAATGCCTCTAAAGGAAATGGAAATAAATTGTAATGATCCGGAATGGAAGTACCATCTGCTACATTACCTTTCCAAGGCCAGTTATAAGTTCCGCCAGTAAAGCGACCAAAACGAATTAAATCTTGTCTTCTATGCCCTTCATAATACAATTCGCGTGCACGCTCATCTATTAAGAACTGTTCTGTTAAATCTGCTTCTATAATATTTCCGCTAGTATCTCCATAGGCTCTTTCTCTTAGGGCGTTAATATAGTCTACTGCCTGGGTTGCAGAACCACCACCACCTCTAAAGAAAGCTTCTGCGTACATCAAGTAAGCATCTGCCAAACGGAATAAGGGTATATCTGTATCAGAGAAGCGACTTTGACCAGAGCTACCGTCTGAATATTGATTTTGGAATTTAGTAGTTGGGTAACCACTCTCCCACGTACGGTAATCGTCCATTTCATAGCTATGGCCCTCTGTCCAGAAAATAGCTCTACTATCTGGAGTAGTCTCCAAATCGCCAAACAAACCATAAATGGCTGGCGTACAACGGTGACCAAACCAACTTTCAGAATTTCCGAACTCTGCAATTGGCATCGTGGTATCTCCTAAACTACCGTTGGTAAGATAGCTAGCTGTACCAAAAGATTGTACGGTATTTCTATCCCCAATGATGGGAAAAATAATTTCTGGAGAAGTAAAGTTATCTCCTTGAAAAATAGACTGGTAATCATCGTCTAAGGTGAAAGGCGATTCTAAAATTACCTTTTCACTGTAGGTTAATGCATCTGCATACCTACCTGTACCTGTATACACTTCTGCATTTAAGTACACTTTTGCTAATAACATGTGTACTGCTGCCTTGTTTGCCCTACCGTACTCATTATTTGCAGGTATGGTCTCTTCTACCGCCAACAATTCGCTCTCCACAAAATCAAACACTTCTGTTCTAGTGTTGCGCGCTCTTCTTACACCAGTTACTCCATCTGCTTCGGTTACAATGACCACACCACCAAAGGTGTCCATTAAATAGTAGTAAAAAAGTGCACGTAAATAACGAGCCTCGGCTACATATAATTCTGCGTTTGCATCATCTGTTTTTTGTACATCTATTATGAAGTTATTGATTTGCGCAATATTGAAATAACTTCTATTATATAAGTAACCAAAGAATTTGTTGGTTGGCACCCAGTTGGTTGCTGTAGTTAACGGGTCTAAACCGCCATCGCCCCATCGGTTTTTAGCAATATCCGTGGTCAATTCTTGCATGTTCCAGATAGCTCTAAAGAATACCGTTTCTCCAGGGTCATCCCCAGCAATATCTGCTTGCTGATTACCGCTACCGGGGATACCAATACCGTGTAATGCTAAACCGCCATATAATTTACCTAGAATACCTAAAGTGGCGTTTGGGTCAGCATCTAATAAGTTATCTAAACTCTGTTCTACCCTTGGCTCCGTATTTAAATCGTCTGTACAGCCAACAAATACAGTAGCTGCAAATAGTCCGAATATTATCTTTTTAATCATTTGTAATTCGTTTTTAGAAATCAACATTTACACCTAATGTATAGGTACGTGGTCTTGCATAAGGCGAAGATTCTATACCATTAAAGTTCTCTGGATCTAAACCATCATAATCTGTAATAACAAAAACATTATTAGCAGAACCGTAAAATCTTAGGCTTAATTTTTTGTCCTCAAAAGGTTTTAGGTTGTAACCAATAGTAATGTTATCTAATCTTAAGAAAGAGGCATCGGATAAATAAAAATCTGATAAGGCCTGTGTATCTGAAGGAATCTCTGGAAATCCATTATACTGCACACCATCATATAAATCCAACGTATTATTGATAAATCCAGAATCTGTTTGTGGTATTGCTGCTTGAGCAAATCCTCTATTTAATAAATTAGCATTGTACACTTTGCCCCCTAATTGCCCTCTTAAATTGGCTGTAAAATCTAAGTTTTTGTACTGAATAAACGTACCAAAACCGTAAGTCCATTTAGGTTCAAACGGAATAAATCTTCTGTCCGCATCAGAGATAATACCATCGCCATTCTGATCTAAAAAAGCATCTTCTATCGCTTTACCATCAGCATCATATACCTGCTCGTACAACCAGAAGGTACGGTTACGCTCCCCTACAGCGGTTTGCCCAATATTTACCCCAGTACCACGACCTATACCACCACCGTTTCCATATTGAGTGATATTACCTAATGTAGTAATATAGGTCTCATTAAATGCTGCATTCGCATTGAATTCTAAAGTGAAATCATCCGTTTGTATAGGTCTAAATTGTAGTGCAGTTTCAAAACCTTTACTTTCGGTTTCACCAACATTTTCCACAAACTCATTTGACAGGGCTCCTTCTGATTGTGGAACATTTGCCAACAAGTTGTTAGTATTCCTAATATACCCGTCTATATTACCGCTAAGAACATTAGAAAAGAAATTAAAATCTATTCCTAAATTGTAAGTTGAAGTTGATTCCCAAGTTAAATTCGGATTGTAAGGATTAGCCCTATAACCTGGAATATTTTGACCGTTAAAAGTATATTGTACCGTTTCATTACCAATACCATAGGATGCAGTACTAGGATAATAACCAACAATGCCTGTAACATCTTGTTGTCCTGTAAGACCCCAACCCAATCTTAGTTTTAATTGGTCTATCCAATCCGTTTCTTCAAGAAATTTTTCCTCATCTAATTTCCAGGCTAAAGCCGCTGCTGGAAAATACCCCCATCTATCATTCTCATTAAATAAAGATGATGCATCTGCTCTAAGGGATGCGGTCAATAAAAAATTCTCGTATAGCGTAAGATTTGCTCTAGCAAAGAAAGACTGCAGATTAAGCTCTGTATAATATCTATTTTCATTTACACGCTCTCTAAAACCATTATTAGTAACTGTCGAAAAAGGTGCGCCATCGACCACAAAGTTTTGGTATGCGTAACCTGCTTGTACATCCAATCTGTTCAAAGCTCCTTCAAAGTCTTTAGCATAAGACAAATAGGCATCTAACAAATGGTCTCTCTTAATTTGATTTTCTCTATAACTTGGACTAAAGTTGTTGAATATCTCTAGCCCATCAAAAACCGTATATGCTCCAACAGCACTTGGCAAAAAGTACTCGTTAATAGTAGATTCTGAATAATCTATACCTGCATTTACCACCGCTGTTAGCTCTTCAAAACCATGAATTTTATACCTAAACTCGGCGCTACCAATAAAACGGTCTGCGTCTTCATTACGCTCACGTTGCTTTAGTAATGCTAACGGGTTTGCTGGCCCTACTATACCTTGGTCATCTGTTAATTGAAAAAAGCCACCAAAAATACCACCTTGTGGGTCATAAATTGGTAAGGTTGGGTTAGCTGCTAAGGCACTACCTATAGCTCCACCATCTGGCTGGTCTTTTTCTGTAGCAATCCCTTTTGCATTGATAGTCACTTTTAAATGCTGATCAAAAAACTCTGGTGCAATGTTTAAAGACGCTGTGTACCTGTCTAATTGCGACTCTTTTAAAATACCCGCAATTTCTGAATGACCAAAAGATGCTCTAATTGGTATTTTATTAAAAAGATTACCTCTAGCCGTAAGGTTATTGTTTACCGTGTAAGATGTTCTGTAAATCTCTTCTTGCCAATTGGTATCATAAATAATACCATTTAAACCCAATAAGCCAGCACTTTCTGGATACGTATTTTGAATAAAATCTACATACTCCGCAGAATCAAAAATATCTATTTGATTGCTCAACGTACCTACCTGTACGTTGGAAGAGAAGTTAAATTGAGGCGCTCCCTTGGTACCAGATTTTGTGGTAATGATAATTACACCATTAGACGCTCTAGAACCGTAAATAGCCGTAGAAGAAGCATCTTTTAATACCGAAAACGATTCAATATCATTAGGGTTAATTAGCGTTAAAGGGTTGGCCTGCCCTGCAGGATTCTGATTGGATAACGGCACCCCATCAATAACAATTAATGGACTATTATTCGCATTTAAGGAAGAACCTCCACGAATACGAATATTAATGCCAGAATCTGGATCACCTCCATTGTTTACCACACGAACACCAGCAGATTTACCGGTAATCATTTGGTCTGCGGTTGTAATGGCACCTTTGTTCAAATCCTCTGCTGTTAGTAACTGTACAGCACCAGTTGCGTCTTTTTTGGTAGTGGTACCATAACCAATAACAACCACTTCTTCCAATTGAGACACATCGCTCTCCAAAGCAACATTAATGGTGTTTGTAGTTACGGTAACTTCTTTTGACTTTAATCCTATGTAGGAAAAAATCAAAATACTCCCTGTTTCCGCCTCAATAGAATAGTTACCATCAAAATCTGTTGTAACACCAGTAGTTGTACCTTTAATTACAATTGATGCGCCTGGTAAAGGTGTACCAAAATCGGCATCAGTGACAGTTCCTGTAACCGTAGTTTGTGCCAATATTAAAATTGGAGCACAAAGAAGCCACAGAAAAATCATCGAAATTTTCTTTCGCATTTGTGAGTTAATTTTTAGTTAGAAGTTCTAGGCTTTTACACCTATTTCAATTTGCTAACTAAAACTACTTGAAGCGCTCTTCTGGTTCGCTTCAAATTATAAAATGACCTAAAATCAGAATTTGAACCCTTCTATTCGCAATGTTACACAGGCATTTAATATTTTGTTTTTCAGTGTTTTATATTGAATTTAAAAGTTGTAGCTATCAATTTATTGACAACCGTCAGTTTGTGTTAAAATTTGGCTTAGACAAGGTATTACGAATTACCAATTTTCATAAATCGCAATTTAAACCGGTTTAATTCCGAATTTAAAAATGCCACACCAAGTAAAAAGAGAATACTTCAATTAAGGCCTGATTATCTTTTCTATTTGGGTTAACAACTAACTGATATAAGCAAACCAAACACTTAGGTTTTAGTGATTTTTGTTTTGAAAAATTGTTGACATCAAAAAGAAAATATATGACATCTATAAGCGATTCTCATAAAGTACTAGAACGTACTAAATATTATTTGGTAACCTCTGGCATCTTTTTTTGCCTTTCTTTTATTATATCTGTAGTCTTTATATTAAATAATTTATAACAAATAGCTATGAACCGTTACACTATTTGCATACAATTGTGCCAACAATGTTTGGTAGATTGCCAAAATTGTTTGGCCAATATGGCTGGCAAACAAAGCATGAACGACTGCCCTGTTTGTTGTATGGAGTGTATTGACGCTTGTTTGGCATGTATTAAAAGTATGAGCGCCAATTCTAAGTTTAGTAAAGCATATGCCGCTATTTGTGCCGAAATTTGTGATTGGTGTGCAGAACAATGTAGTGCGCACAGTCATGAACATTGTCAAATTTGTGCCGCCAGTTGTAAAGCCTGTGCGGATGAATGTAGAAAAATAGCAGCATAACCCTATAAATAACAAAGGCTTCCAAATTTGGAAGCCTTTGTTATGCTTTAACTCGTCGGGATGACTGGATTCGAACCAGCGACCACACGCACCCCATGCGTGTACGCTACCAGACTGCGCCACATCCCGGATTTTGGGATGCAAAAATAAGAATATATTTTAGATAGCACTATTCTTTTTAAGACCTTATCTGTACAATGTAAAATGACCTACAAATTGTTGCTTGTCTGCATCATTGGCATTAACAACATACCAATAATCTCCTGTTGGTAAAGGAGAGCCTTCATACGTACCATCCCACCCCTTTACTTCAGTTAGAATTGCTACCACCCTGCCATATCTATCAAAGATTTTAACTTCCATGTTTGGAAATAAATCTGCATTCTTTACAAACCAATTCTCGTTCATTACATCTCCGTTCGGTGTAAAGAAATCTGGAAATTCTGGCATTCCTTCAAAATCAAAAGGCATTAATATTATAGACTCGCAACCTTGGGCATCTATTACCCTAATTTCAATGTTAGCGTCATAATTAATGGTAAAGACATTTTCTGTCCCGTAAGACTCACCATTAAAGAAAAACTCATAATCTCCAAAGCCTCCAATTGCCGTGGCAGTAATCTCACCCAGACCGGTTTGCTCTGCAGACAAGGTCAATGGCTCAAAGGTATCCACACTAAACTCCACAAAGGTTACACAACCATTTTCATGATAAGCATATACCGTATGTTCGCCTGCTGGTAGATTTCCAAAAACACGTTCCTCAGAAGCCATAGAAACATCATCTACATCCAATGAAAACAAAGTTCTAGACAGTTCACTCCTATCCATTAAGTCTATGGTAACAGTACTAAAAGGAAATATACCTTCGCAACCGTACACTACTTCTGCTGTTGGTACTAGGTCTACACCACTATTTATAGGAACTATTACGGTAGTTTCACAGCCCATGGCATCTCTTACAAAAAATACATAAGACTCACCTCCCAATAGATTCTCATATAAAAGGGTATCGTTTCTTTGGTAATCTTCTTCTAAGGAAGAATTAAAGGCTACCTCATAATACGATTGCCCTGAAATTGCGTCTACAAAAGGTGTTCCGCCATGTATGTTTAGTTGTGCACTACCATCTGCAACCCCAAGGCAAGTTTCTGGTGTTGCCGTAAATGTGGCTGTTAGCTCTTCTGGTGAAAATACACGAACGGTTTCTGTTTCTGAACAACCTTGGGAATCCTGTATTAAAATAATATACTCGGTGCCAGATGGGCTACCTTGTAAATCTTCAAAGGTATATACCCCTGGAGTATCAACATCATTAAAAAACTCATTAAAGTTAGGAGCTATAGCAAATTGTATTAAACCTTCACCACCGTTAGTAACTTCTATGGTTATGCTACCATCTTCTTCTCCACTACAACTTACATTGGTAGTTGAAATTTCAAATTCTATGGGATCTGGTCTTTCTATTACAAATGGCCCTTCAACGTCTGAACAGGTTACACCACTGGTTACGGCAACATAATAATCCGTTCCTTCTGGCAATGCTTCAAATGTACCATCTGGCTGTGGACCTCTTACTAAGGTAGCGCCAGCGTTTGGATTAAAAGGGTCTCCTGGGTCTCCAGAAAATAAATAGTAATTATTAGAACCCACACCTCCCGAAGAGAAAGATTCTATACGACCATCTGTTTCTGAAGCACATGAAATATCATCAGGTAAATTTACTACCAAGTCCAAGTCTTGTGCATCTACCAAGGTTAGACCATTAGATGCTACCGGATCACAAGTATTGTTCAAGTTTACCTTTCTAACATCAAACTGGTAAAAGCCCGGGCCACCGTCTATGATTACCGATGTAACACCTGCCCCCATAGAAATGTAGGGATCGTTAATTGGATCTGGTGTATTAACCGATCTATACTCATAGTCAAATCCAGCTTCGGGATTGGTAACCGTTAAACGCATTTGTCCTAAACCACCGCATCCTGGTGCTCTAACCTGTACCAAATTAGGTATGATTGCAGGTGGCGGATTCACGTAATATGGCTGGGTTACCCCAATGCAAGAATAACTAGAAGATATTTCTATGGCATACCAACCTTCACTTATATATCCTTCTCCGCTCACACCTATAAATGTGGGCGAATCTTGAAGACCACTTCTTGATAGTTCGTCTGTGATATTATTACTACCTAGATAAATTAATTGGTATTTGTAGCCTGCCCCCGTAACACCTCCATATGCACCAGCAGTTGCTGTATCCGTATCGCCTGTTGTTGGGTCAAATGCCTCTAATACCGCATTATTACCGCCCGGGCACACTAAGCCTGCCGGCTCTCTAATACCCGCTACAATAGGGTCTATTGGATTTAAAGTAATATCATCAAAAGTTATACACCCTTCAATGTCCCTAACTTCTACTCGATAATCACCACTAGAAAGGTTTTCAAATTCATTTATTGCGGAAAACGGACTTACCTCTGTTGGATAGGTACCCGAACCATCATCCAATAATAAACGATATTCATAGGGCGAAACATCCCAACCTCCTGTTGCAATAGCTTCGATGTTTCCTGTATTATCCAGACAACTTACGTTACCTATTTCTGTTGTACTCACAGTTAAAGGACCGCTTGGTGTCCTAATAGTTGCCAAGTTACTTTCTGCAGAACAAAATGGTGTATCTAAAGATGTAATACGAACTACAAAATTACCTCCTGGCAAACCTGATATCCTTGCAGCTTCTCCATTAATATCCGGGAAATTAGCCGTATCAAACGAGCCAGTATTGCCGGTAGAAACTTGTGTTCCCGCACCGTCTACGGCAAAAACCTCGTAGCTATAATTCCCGGAATAATTGGATACATCTATAAAAAGTGCACCATTGGCATCCCCATCACAAAGTATTGGGGCAGCCTCAGATATTAATGCTGTTGGTACAATAGGTTCATTTACAGTATATTTTGGTAATGGATAAGAACATCCATTTGGAGATAAATCATTTACCACAAACAAATATTCACCGGCATTTGGTAGGTTTATAGTTGTTGTTGCAGCGCCTCCACTGTTAAAAGGACTTCCCGGCACGGCAGGCGTCACTTCTATTTCATAATTAGTTGTCCCCGCCACCGTTATTTCTACCAACTCGTCGGTAGCACATGTTAAGGCCGTAGTATTGCTAATTGTAGGTATCACATCTGTAGGTGGGGCAATGACCACGTCAAATTGGTCTTGACAACCATTACCGTCTATGGCATAAACCGTTATTGTTTGTGTGGTACCATCATCTATAATTTCAAAAGTGTTTGTAGATTGATAATTACTAAAACCGGTTATACTATATTGATAGCCAGCCGTACCTACATTACCGGTTCCATTGGGATTAACACTTACAGTTATAATGGTACTACTAAATCTATTTGCTCCTACTTCACATGCAAAATCTGGAACTGTTGCACCTATTTCAAATACTGGTGGTTCTTCTATTTCAATATTGTCTCGGCGATCTTCGCATCCTCTATTAGATACAACTACAACATCATAAAAACCTTGAACAAGACCATTAAACACGCCCGAAGCATTTGTTTGTACAATTGTAGCTGTACCTGCTTGGTACAAATTATAGGTAAAAGGACTATCTACAGCACTTACGGGATCAATTAATACGTCTATAGAACCATCATTTGCGCCATTACAAGAAATGTCTTGATCTACAACCGAATCAATAACCGGCGGTACTGGGTCGTCTAGGTTAATGCTAACCGTATCATTACAACCTGTTTCGTTATCCGAAACAAAAACCCTATAATTTCCTGTAGTTAAATTGGTAAAAACACCT
This sequence comes from Croceivirga sp. ABH4_376, assembly GCF_056160685.1. NCBI lineage: Bacteria > Pseudomonadati > Bacteroidota > Flavobacteriia > Flavobacteriales > Flavobacteriaceae > Croceivirga > Croceivirga sp. ABH4_376. The sequence goes on from NZ_JBSWXQ010000002.1 coordinate 799,519, forward strand.
GCTGTTCTATCTCCAGTAAGCGTAGGTCCTAGATACACTCCAAATTCGTCTTGTAACTCAAAGGTAAAATCGTCGCTACCGCCCACAACATCAATAGAAATGGTACCGTCATTATCAAAACAATTAGGCATTGTACTAAACGAACCACTAACCGTTAAAAATTCATATACATCTGCAATGCCCTGACTGGTACAACCATCCGCATCTTGGACATCTATAGTGTAATTTCCCGGAGAATTTACATAAAATGTAGCCACATAATCCGTTCCATTATCTACTCCTATTTGGGTATCTCCACCCATGGTAAACCTTGGTGTATCTGCCAAAGTATTTGCAATACGTACTTGAATTTCAAAACTGGTTGCCGTAACATCACATTGATTAACCACATCTATGGTAGGTGCCGGTAAATCTGGACGCAAAGCGATTATAGTTGCAATATCAAAGGAGGTACAACCAGAAGCATCCCTAACATATACATCATAATCTCCGGCAGGACCTACAAATGTTGTTTCATTGCTATAATCTCCCGCCGCTGGAATAGTACCATCTGGCATAAAAGCAAATTCGTAAGGACCGCCATTTCCACCATAACCTTGTACGGTTATCTGGCCAAAGGCATTACAATTAGCTGGTTCTTCTGAAAGTATGATATAGCTAGGAAGGTTTTCTTCTATAGTAACCGAACCTGCTGCATTACAATTGTCCGTTTGATTGGTAACAATAACTTGGTAGTTACCTGCTAATTCCGCTATTGTATCTGAATAAGGAACTGTACCTGGGGTAACCGTTCCTATTGGGGTTATAGAGCCATCATCAGAATTCATTAATTCTATTAACAATGTATCCCCAGGATTAAAACCATCTATTGTATATTGAATTTCTCCATTTCTATTTACATCACAAGCCCCAGGTGTAGATGTAGCTGCAACAGAAAGTAAATTTGGTCCACTTACGGGTGGTATTTCATCTTCATAGATACATCCTGTACCTAAATCAGTAACTTCAACCGTATAGGTTACCCCAAACAATAGATTAGTAAAAGTATGTCTTCTTGGCGGGCTATTTGGTGTAACCGCAGGGTTTGGGTCTCCTACCAATCGGATTAAAAACGGTCCTACCCCACCAACAATCTCAACCGTGTTAGAAAAACCTGAAGGTCCACATGTAGGAGCCATCACAGGATCTGGCACTACATCTAAAGTGGTTTGTGTAACCGTTACAGCATCCGTATCCGTACAACCATTGGCATCTACGGTAATAACCCGGTAATTACCTGGCGCTAAGTTTGTAAAAGACTCAGAAGTACTTGGTGTTGGGCCAATGATAGCGATTTCTGCACCAAACTCATCTTGCAAAATATAGGTAAAATCAGGAACACCATCTGTAACATTAGTGATACTTATACCCCCTAATATAGTTCCTGAGGAACAGGTGGCTATATCTTGTACTACAGTTGCATCTGGCGGAGGAGTACCATCCGTAGGAACGGTAAAGCTTTGTGCTACCGTTACACAACCTCTAGCATCTCTAACCTGATAGGTATATGTTTGCCCAGCTTGAAGATTGGAGAAGGCGGTCTGTGAGGACCACCCACCTCCATCAAAATCAACTTCATAAGGGGGTAATCCACTTGTCGCGTCTGGCGTAATGATTACCCGGCCATTATTCGTTTGTCCACAGCTAGCTGGACTCACATCATGAGTCGCCGGATTTATATTTGCCGGCGGATTCATTATTATTGGAGAGGATGTGGCAACACACCCCTCATTATCGGTTACCCTAAAAACATAGGTACCGTCTACATTGGTAAAATAGCTAAATGTATTGGTGGTCAACGGCTGCGGCGCAGACCAAGTAACCCCATTATCTGAGCTAATTTCATAATTCTTTGGGCCAGAACCAGAGAGATAACCTCTACTTGCCCTTACTTCAATTTCCCCGTCCAAACCACCACAGGGTATCTCAGCAATAATATTTGCAGTAACACGTAATTGGGGTCTAATGGTAACGTTCACCGTATCCGTACAACCATTTGCATCTTCTACTTCTACTGTATGTGTTCCCGTACCCACATTTGTAAAGGTTCCGGTTGGTTGCGTAGCACCACCATCCATTCTAAAGGTATAAGGAGGCCCTGCAGAACCACCACTGGCCGTTACTACAATGGTAGCTCCCGTGCTTGGTTCAAAACAATAATCCGTGCTTGCGTCTAATGCAATTACAGGCGCTTCTATCCTATTTAAAGAAAAGGTAAACGTATCTGTACAACCTTCAATATCCTCAACTGTTAAGGTATATGCACCTTCTTGCCCTAGATTACCAAAAACCGTTCCCGATTTTGGCCCAGCCTGCGTTGAACCATCAGGATATAATAAGGTATAACTGTAATTTCCCCAACCCCCGGTTGCATTGGCCACTACCCTACCCAAGTTGTTGTTATCACAACTCATAGCGGTTACGGCACCTGTTAATCCAATGGCTGTAGCCGGTTCTTCTATAGTTAAGGTCGCGGTGTCCGTACAGCCAGAATCCACATCGGTTACGGTAATGGTATAATTACCCGCCGCTAAACTGTTAACGGTAACTTCTGCGTCGGATTGGGCAGCACTTTCTGCACCTCCATTAATATTGTATGTATAATTATTGGTAAAGCCATCTATGATAAATGTTCCAGAGCCATCAGACGCACCGCTACATACACGGGTATCTCCTCCAGACTTTACTCTAGCCCTTACCGAACTAATGACAGAAGGATTATAACTTTCTTCGTATTGACAACCATTAACATCCGTTACCCTAAAAGTGTAGTTGGTATTATTTGTTAGCCCTAAAAAGGTATCACTACCGCCATTGTTAATTGCAACCGGACTAATAACCTCATAAGTAGCAATAGCGGCGTTAGCTGTAACCGTAAGTTGAACGTCTGATGTATTTGCCGCGCAATTGGTATTATCTTGCGAAAAATCGATATTGGTAGGAGGGTCTACATCCAAAATGGTTATTGGCGTTAACTCTAATCTACACCCACCACCATCTCTTATTATTGGAGTATATGTACCAGGCGCTAGATTTGTATAAGTAGTTTGCGTACTAAAATTAGAAGCGGCATCTCCTGATATACTAAAGACATACCCACTTCCGGAACCTCCACTAAAAGGCCCTTGAAATTCAATAACACCACCGTCTACACCTCCAGCGCCATTACAAGTTCTATCTGATAGTTTAACGGCACTACCCATAATTGTACCCACACTGGTTACCGAAACCGAACCAGGCACGTTTAATATACAATCTACCGTTCCTTGCTGGTATCTTACTTGAATATTATTGTAAGTTCCTGCGGCAACGGAAAGAATAGGGTTTGTAGACCAAGGGTCTGCAGGTGTTGCCCTAAAAGACAAATTATATCCTTTAGAATCGTTGATGGTAAAATTTAATTTGGCACCACCATTACTACAAGTTCCATCCGTACCAGTTACCGTAATATCAGGAGGTGTAAGCTCTTCAACAGAGGCAGATGCCGTTATTGTACAACCGTTAGCATCCGTAATATAAAAATCATAATCGCCAGCAGCAGTAACGTTGTAAGTAGTACTAGTGGTATATGAACCACCAGAATTACCACCATCACTAGTTGTAAAAGTATAAGGGGCCGCACCACCTGAGGTACGTACTATAATATTTACATCGTTAACCCCACAAGTAGCATTTAAGCTCTCGTTTACCTCTGTAGATGCTGCCAATGGAACCAATCCATCACCAATGGTGATTGGATTGCCATTGACATCTGTTGTTTGTCTGGGAGCGGGGATACCATTTCCAGGGTCACCAGCACATTGTTGCGTTTCTACTTGCACGCTATAGGTACCAAAACCAACCGCTGAAAAGGTATAAGGGTTCGTTGCAATAAAAGTTGTAAATTCTTGGGGTACACCCATTTCATCCAATAAGGTATACTTGTAAGGACCGGGAACATCATTTACCGTTACGGTAATACTGCCTGTTTCCCCAAAGCAATTCGCATCTGTATAAGTAACATCAATATCAATTTCTCTTTCTTCAATTTCTATTGGCTCATACGGATACTCACAGGTATTTGGTGTATTTCTTAGTCTTGCCTTAACCACATAGGTTCCAGGTGTTAATCCTTCAAAAATTGCAGAATTTTGCCATGCACCAAAACCAGTACCAGGATCAATGGCATATTCATAAGAACTAGATAGATTAGTAATCTGTATTCTACCCGGAACATCACAGATATAATTTCTTTTGACAAAGGTTTGGGTAATTGTACTCTTTTTAACCTTAAAATAATAGTAGGCACCATTATCTACCCTAACACGAAATTCCCCACCGTTGGTAGGGTTAATTGTACTTGCATCTATAGTAAAATTAGCATCGGTGTCTACAGTAGACCAACACGTGTTGGTTGTATTTGGACAGGTATCATTGATATCTGCCGTACAGGATCCACTTGGGTTAAACTGCTGCCATTGATAGCTACCATAACTTCCATTGAGTGTAACCGTTCTGTCGTCAAAATCACCACAGAGGTTGTAGCGCACTACCGTAAAACCATTATCCGTACATCCTACGCTTTCATCTCCATTAGTAATAATAGTGGTGAACATTGCAGCTGTTGCTTCAAATGTATTTTCGCTAGAATTGTGAACAATAGAAGAACTGGTCACTTCTTCCATTTTCTTGGTAACTATGGGTGTTGCTTCCGTTTTCCATTCAAGAAAACGAAGTACCCTTGCTTCTGAGAGAGAGGCATAGCCTACTATTGATACGAAAATCAACAATAGCGCATATAAAACACGTAGGGCTTTATTGCTTTGCATAGGTTAAGTCTGTTGTAGAAATACCGGGATTTGGGAGCCTAATATTTCTAGGTGTAATTATTTATCTATATAATCTAGTTATCTTTATTTACCGTAAAAAAATTGCATTTTAACGGGTATTACCTTTATTCTAACGATCAATTTATGAAAAAGTATATATTGACTTTACATTTTTTCGTTGTACTGCTTGGTACGTCTTGTGGACAAAACACCGACAATACCATCTCAACGCCTGAAAAACCAGTACTTTCCAAAGAATTAATAGTGCCTGATTTAAGGAATCCTTGGGGCTTTGTTTTTTTACCAGATAACAGTTTACTTATTACCGAGAAAGAAGGAAAATTAATTTTATATAAAAATGACTCAAAAACGATAATAAAGGGCCTACCCGATATTAAAGTAGCAGGTCAAGGCGGTCTATTGGATGTGGCACTGGACCCAAAATATGCTTCTAACGGTTATATTTATTTAACCTATGTTTCTACAGACGGAAAAGAAAAAGGTAGCAATACCGCACTTTTAAGATGTAAACTGCGTAATGGGGAACTCATAGATAAAAAAGTCCTATATAAAGCAAGTCCAAATAGTACTACCTCGCATCACTTTGGTTCCAGAATTGTTTTTGATAAAGAAGGGTATCTTTATTTTTCTATTGGAGATAGAGGCAATAGGGAAGAAAATCCGCAAGATATTACCAGGGATGGCGGTAAAATATATCGCCTAAACAAAGACGGTAGTATACCTACGGACAATCCATTTTATAGCGAAGCCAATGCAAAAAGAGCTGTATTTAGTTATGGACATCGAAATCCTCAGGGATTAGTATTAAATCCGCTTACCGGTGAAATTTGGGAGCACGAGCATGGCCCTAGGGGTGGAGACGAAATTAATATCATTAAAGAAGGTAAAAATTATGGCTGGCCATCTATAACCTACGGTATTAATTATAGCGGCACAAAAATAACCGATAAGACAAAAATGGCAGGCATGGAACAACCCTTACACTATTGGGTGCCTTCTATAGCACCTAGCGGCATGGCTTTTATAACAACCAACAAATACCCCAATTGGAAAGGCAATCTTTTGGTAGGCTCCCTGGCTTTTCAGTATTTAGAACGTCTGGTAATTACAAACAACAAAGTTACTTACCGTGAAAAATTATTGGATGGTATTGGCCGTGTACGTAGCGTTAAGGAAGGGCCGTATGGTTATATTTACATAGGTGTGGAAGGCAAAGGTATTTACAAATTAACTCCCAAGTCTTAACCCCCTAGCCCTTTTCTTTAAGATTCTCTATTGCAGCCCTTACGGATTTATATTTTTTAAGGGCAGCTTCCGCAACTTCATACTCCAAACCTAAAGCTTCAATAAGATAACGGGTGCCACGGTCTACCAGTTTTTTATTGCTCAATTGCATGTCTACCATTTTGTTGCCCTTTATTCTACCTATTCGAATCATCAAAGCGGTAGAAATCATATTTAAGACCATTTTTTGGCTGGTGCCCGATTTCATTCTAGTGCTACCGGTCACAAATTCCGGACCTACATCAACAGCTATAGCAATATCCGCTTGGGTAGCCAAAGGCGACCCGGGATTATTGGTGATTCCCGCTGTTAACAGTCCGTTCTTTTTTGCATCCGCTATACCTCCCAAAACATAAGGGGTTGTACCCGATGCGGCTATACCCACAACCACATCGTTTTCATTAATACCAAATTCATTCAAATCTTTCCAGGCTTGCAGCGTATTATCCTCTGCAAATTCCACTGCTTTTCTAATAGCAACATCACCACCCGCAATTAGCCCTATAACCCTATCATAAGGCATACCAAAGGTAGGTGGTATCTCTGATGCATCTAAAACACCCAATCTACCACTGGTACCGGCACCAATATAAAATAGCCTTCCTCCTTTTTCAAACCTTGCAACCAATTGCTCTACCAATTTTTCTATTTGTGGTATTACCTTTTGTACCGCTAAAGCAACCTTTTGGTCTTCTTCATTGATTTTATGTAATAATTCTTTTGTAGAAAGGGTCTCTAAATTATCGTGTAAAGAAGATGTTTCTGTAATCTTATCAAATACGGCCATATTAAAGCAAACTAATTTCTTGGTTTTTAAAAGGATTAAGGTCTCTATGATCCGGGTCTAATTCCGTAACCATAGTATTTATCTGTGCTAAATCGCACGTTTTATAACGGTGTTGCGAGTTTAATTTTTCTGAAATGCATAATAATACAGATTTCTTGGAAGCTTTAATTACAGCCTTCTTGGTTTGTACAATGTCCCAATCAAACTCCGTAAGACCATAAGTAGCATCTACGTAGCCCGTTCCAATAAAGGCCCAGTCTACTTTTAGTTGGGATAAGTTATTAATAGTATTGGCCCCATAGGATATCTGGGAGTCCTTAGATAAATTACCTCCTATAAAAATGGTTTCTACATTAGGTTTATTTAAAAGTTCCATGGCTACGGGTAAGCTTAAAGTAAAACAAGTTAAATTTAAATTTACCGGCAACAGCCTTGCCAGCTCTAAGCATGTAGTGCCCCCGTCTATTAATATTACACTATTATTCTTTATAAGCTTAATGGCTTTTTCAGCAATTGTTGTTTTTTTCTCTAAAGCATAAACATTATTTCTAGATGGGCTAAAATTGGCAAAACCTAAGGATACCGCACCACCATGCACCTTTCTTAGTTTACTATCCGCATCTAACTCCTTTACATCTCTTCTAACAGTGTCTATAGAAACGTCTAATTTTTCCGCTATATCCATAAGAAGTACTTTATTATGTAATTCTACCTCATTAAGGATTATTCGTTGCCGTTCTTCTTTGAGCATTTCATGAATTTATGTTGCAAATATATGGAATTCTCAAAATTGCTGTTTTATGCTATTATAATATTAATTTAAAGTTATTATTTGCAGTAAAATGAAAATAAAACAGCATAAAACAGCAAATATTAGATTTTTTCATAACTTTGTGCTGTTTTTAAATCAGAAATTACAGACTTATGTCCAAAACGCTCACCAAACAGCAATCTATTCTGGATAACGATAACCCAGAAATTAGAAAATTTGAAAAAGTAAACACCATGATCCATGAGGATTCTAATAGTGCTTCTTTTTATGTAGCAAATGAAATTGCAGAACTTATCCGCAAAAGACAGAAAGAAGGAAAAATGGCCGTGTTAGGATTGGCAACAGGGTCTACTCCTACTAAGGTTTATGACTATTTGGTTAAGTTTCATCAAGAAGATGGATTGAGTTTTAAAAACGTTGCAACCTTTAATTTGGATGAATATTATCCTATGCAACCGGACTCTATCCACAGTTATGTTCGGTTTATGAACGAGCATCTTTTTGACCATTTAGATATTGATAAAAAAAATATCCACATACCAGATGGCACGCTAAAAAAAGAAGACATTAGAGCGTTTTGCGATGCATACGAGCAAAAAATTGCAGATTTAGGCGGTATTGACATTCAAGTACTGGGTATTGGTAGAACAGGACACATTGGTTTTAATGAACCGGGTTCTAGTATTAGTAGTAAAACCAGATTGGTTCGCTTAGACCGTGTTACCAAATTAGATGCCGCAAGTGATTTCTTTGGAGAAGAAAACGTACCACAACGTGCCATAACCATGGGGGTTGGCACTATTATGAGTGCTACAAGAATAATCTTAATGGCTTGGGGCGAAGGTAAATCGCGCATAATAAAAGAAGCCGTAGAAGGTGAGATAAGGGAAAGTGTACCTGCAACCTTTTTACAGGAACATCCCAACTGTGATTATATTATAGATGAAGCTGCCGGTTCTTTACTTACCCGTATAGAAACACCTTGGTTGGTAGGAGAAGTTAATTGGAACGATAGACTTATAAAAAAGGCAACCATTTGGCTGTCTGAAAAATTGGAAAAAGCCATACTTAAGCTTACCAATGAAGATTACAATGAGTACGGAATGGGTAATTTAATTGCAGAAATAGGATCTGCGGAACAAATTAACCTTAAGGTTTTTAACCAATTACAAGCCACCATTACTGGCTGGCCAGGTGGCAAGCCAAATGCAGATGATAGCAATAGACCAGAACGCGCTAATCCATATCCTAAAACATCTTTAATCTTTAGTCCACACCCAGATGATGATGTCATTTCTATGGGAGGAACCCTTTTACGTTTGGTTGATCAAGGGCACGACGTGCACGTGGCTTACCAAACATCTGGAAATATTGCCGTATTTGATGATGAAGTAATTCGATTTTTAGATTTTGCTACGGAGGTAGATAAAGATGATAAATTGAATTCTAAAATGAAGGCGGTACGTGAATTCATCAACAACAAAAAACCAGGAGAGGTAGACAGTCCTGAAATTCAAGAATACAAAGGATTAATTAGAAAAGGGGAAGCGTTAGCGGCCTGTAGATATTGCGGTGTTCCAGAAAAAAACGCACATTTTCAAAATTTACCGTTTTATGAAACCGGTGCGGTTAAGAAAAAACCACATTCAGAAGAAGATATTCAGTTAACGGTAGACTTATTAAATAAAGTACAACCGCACCAAATATTTGCAGCAGGAGATTTGTCTGATCCCCACGGTACACACAGGGTTTGTTTACAAATTATTTTCTTGGCATTAGAAAGACTACAGGAGCAGGGTGCAAAATGGTTAGAAGACTGTTATGTATGGCTATACCGTGGTGCATGGCAAGAATGGGATATTGCGGATATGGAAATGGCCGTTCCTATTGGCCCTAAGGATATGAAACGTAAAATTAATGCCATATTTAAGCACCAATCCCAAAAAGATAGTGCCATGTTCCCAGGAAACGATAAACGAGAATTTTGGCAGAGAGCACAACAACGTAACACGGAAACGGCCTTTAAATATAATGCGTTAGGCCTAGCCGAATATGAAGCAATGGAAGGTTTTGTTCAATACCATTTTAAAAAATAGAACATTTTTAACTTTCAATTTATTGCAGCGATTAAATCTATTTTGTTAGTTTAACCCCCACTAGGCCTACCTATTTTTGGTAGGCCTTTTTAGCTTTATATTTTATGAGAAAACTACTGCCTTTTTCCATTTTGCTGTTTTTTGCCGTTTCTTGCTCTACATTTAAAGCAGTGCCTAGTGCTACAACAGAGTTTAGGGGTGTCTGGATTGCTTCCGTGGCCAACATAGATTGGCCCAAAAACGGAAACGATGACATAGCTAAAAAAAAGAAAGACTATCTAGAACTTTTATCCTTTTACAAAGCGCTAAATTTTAACGCAGCCATAGTTCAAATAAGAACTGCCGGTGATGCTTTGTATCCTACCCAATTAGCACCGTGGTCCAAATACCTAACAGGTAAGGAGGGTAATCCGCCAAAAGACACCACAGATCTATTACCATGGTTAATAGCAAAAACCCATGACAACGGCATGGAATTCCATGCTTGGTTAAACCCCTACAGGGCTACAATGAGCTTAGACACCTCATCTCTTGCCCCTACGCATGATTTTTACAAACACCGCGATTGGATGATTCCTTATGGCACCAAATATTATTATAATCCCGGTTTGCCAGAGGTTCAGGAACATTTAGTCTCCATTATGAACGAAGTAGTTAGTAAGTATGCCGTTGATGCCATTCATTTTGATGATTATTTTTATCCTTACACCATAAAAGGCGAAGTTTTTAATGATTCCCTTGCCTACCAACAATACGCCCTACCCAACCAATCCTTGGCAGAATGGCGGCGTAGCAATGTAGATAGCTTATTAAAAAAGGTGAATTTGAGCATAAAAAACAGTAAACCTTGGGTACATTTTGGCATTAGTCCTTTTGGTGTTTGGAAAAATAGTACCACACATACCAAAGGCTCGTTAACCAATGCCGGGCAAACCACTTACGAAAATTTATTTGCAGACCCCCTACTTTGGGATAAAGAAGGCTATATAGACTATTTAATTCCGCAATTGTATTGGAGTTTGGATTACGCTCCTGCGTCCTATAATATTCTAACGGATTGGTGGGCGTCTAACATAGAAAACATAAATCTATATATTGGTAACGGCCCCTATAAAATTTACAACAATGCGGACAAAGCCTGGGACAACCCCTTAGAACTTCCCAAACAGCTAAATAAAACCAGAGCAACCAATACTATAAATGGAAACGCATTTTTCAGTGCTAAATCCCTCACTGCCAACAAAGAAACAATAGTTAAGACCCTAAAAAGGAAAGTTTACAAGCACAATGCATTAACTCCAGCACTTTCAAAGCTCTATGAAGTTACCCTTCCACTAAATATGGATATTAAGACTGTAAATAAGAAAGCAGATGGCTATGTAGTTGAATATGTTTCGGATACTGACTTAAAACAAATAATTTACTTGAAAAAGCCTGAATTAACCCCAAAAAATATCTTAGGAAAACAGTATCTTAACCCAAGTGACTCATTCTATATCCCTAGAAACGTTGTTAAAGGAAAAAAGAAATTTTACGCGGTTTTTCGAACAAAATATGGCCAACCAAGTCAAGTTATACCTATCAACCTAAAAACAACCAATGGAAATTAAAAAAGACAAGAATGCTTGGCTTTGGGTGCCTATACTCTACTTTACCCAAGGTCTACCTTATGTAATTGTAGTTACCCTATCTGTAATTATGTACAAGCAATTAGGCTTAGGCAATGCAGAAATTGGCTTGTACACAAGTTGGTTGTATTTACCCTGGGTTTTAAAGCCACTTTGGAGCCCTTTGATAGATTTAAAATGGACCAAAAGAAAATGGTTCTTAAGCATGCAGTTTGTAATTGCCCTTGCTTTTTTGGGTATTGGCCTTAGCCTTAAAACAGATGTGTTTTTAACAGCCAGCCTGGCTTGTTTTTGGATGGTGGCCTTTGCTTCGGCAACTAACGACATAGCTTCTGACGGCTATTACATGCTTGCCCTAACAGAGCAAAAACAATCGTTTTTTATTGGCATGCGAAGTACTTTTTATAGATTGGCAATGATAACCGGGCAAGGATTAATCGTAATTCTAGCTGGTTATTTAGAAAATACTTACGGAGACAACCATAAGGCATGGTCCCTAACTATGGTTTGCACGGCCGTTCTAATGCTACTCATGACCTTAGGTAACATGTTTGCCGCACCAAAGGTTGAACCAAACCAACTAGAACAGAAACAAACAAAAACCAACTTTATAACCATTTTTACCAGTTTTTTTCAGAAAAAAGGCATTTGGCTTTCGTTGGCATTTATCCTCACCTATCGTTTAGGCGAATCGCAATTGGTTAAAATGGCCTCCCCATTTTTGCTAGATTCCAAAGCTGCTGGTGGCTTAAACTATTCTACCGAAGCGGTTGGCACCATTTATGGAACCATAGGAATAATAATGCTTTCTATTGGCGGTATTTTAGGTGGTATTTTAATTTCTAGGGACGGATTAAAAAAATGGATGTTTCCAATGATCTTGGCCCTAAACTTACCCAACGTGTTTTATGCCTTATTGGCTCTTACAAACACCACCCACATTGCTGCCGTAGTAGGTACCGTAGTAATAGAACAATTTGGTTATGGATTTGGGTTTGCTGCATTCTTGGTTTATTTAATTTACGTGGCAGAAGGGTTGTCCAAGACCAGCCATTATGCTTTAGCCACAGGCTTTATGGCTTTAGGCATGATGCTTCCTGGTATGGTGAGTGGTTATATTCAAGAATGGCTGGGTTATGAAGGTTTTTTCGTCTGGGTAGTTTTCGCCGCCCTACCCGTTCTTGTTATAGTACGCTATTTAGATTACCCCGCTGATTTTGGCAAAAAAACTACAACCTAATTTCTAATGAAAAACAAGCTAAGTTTAAAGCAAAAGGTTGGGCAGTTATTTATGCCAGCCGCATTTATAAATGATTCTGAAGAAGAAATACAACGCCTAGAGCAACTCATAGCCAACCATTACATTGGTTCTATCTGCTTTTTTCATAGTAGAGCCAGTGCAGCCACTAATTTTGAGGGTAAAAAAGAAGTGCTTTACAACAAGGACAGTTTAGACCAACTGAAAACCTTGATTCAACGCTATCAAAAAGCAGCAAAAACACCCTTAATTATTGCTATTGATGCAGAATGGGGATTGGCCATGCGAGTAGAAAACACTCCCCAATATCCTTACGCCATTACTTTGGGTGCTTTACCGGAAGAGGAGTTAGACTTGATACGAGAAGCGGGTAAAAATATTGGCAGAGATTGTTTAGAAGCAGGTATACATTGGAATTTAGCCCCCGTATTAGATGTAAATAGCAACCCGAAGAATCCGGTAATTGGCTACCGTTCTTTTGGTTCCGATAAAAACAAGGTGTTGCAAAAAGCACAAGCATTTATAGCCGGAATGAGTGAAACAGGAATCCTGAACTCCGTAAAACACTTTCCTGGGCATGGAGACACCGAAGTTGATTCACATTTAGGATTGCCACAGATTGAGAAGACGGAAGATGAATTACTTAATCAAGAACTTTTTCCATTTTATCAAATAGAAAAAGAAAAATTAGATGCTGTTATGGTTGGGCATTTGGCATTACCCAAAATTACCGGCGATTCAGCACTGCCGGCCACACTTAGTAAACTTCTTATTGACCGGTATATCCGGAAAAAAATGAATTTTGATGGTATTATAATATCAGATGCATTGAATATGCATAGTATTTCTAAAAAATTTCAAGAAAAAGGAGCTGTAGAATACCACGCATTTATGGCCGGCATGGACGTACTTTGTTTTGCGGAACATGTTAGCGAAGGAATTCAAAAAATAGTAGAACAAGCACCGGAAGCATTAATAAATAAAAAATATAATCGCTTTGAAATTTTAAAATCCAAAGCATTTGCTGCAAAACCTCAATTAAATTATTTATCCTACGAGACCCTAATTGCTAAAACGGCTACCAAAAGCTTAACTAAGTTAATGCCTGATATAAATACAAGTACCTATTTAGATGCCCAAACCAATTTGGTAACTATGGGCAAGGACTTAAGTCGTTTTGAATCGATTTTAACAACGGAATCTTCTATTGTCAAAAGAGCTATGGGTAAGTCATTAAATAATAAAATTGTATTGGCCTTGGCCCCACCATCCATTAAACCTGCAAATAATTTTGGCTTCACCGCTTTAGAACTGGAACGCATCAATAAGTTACTCAAGGAGAAAGATGTAGTGCTCTATAATTTTGGAAACCCGTTGTTTTTAAATACAATCCACTACAAAAAAGCCAAGCAAATTTATGTAGTGTATCAAGATTTTCCTCAATTTCAAGAACAAGCCGCTAAACAACTTTTACAACCATTGCCTTTGTATGGCAGCTTACCCGTAAACTTAGATTAATATGGAGCAACGTTATACGGTTTTAGGTTTAATGTCTGGAACGTCTTTGGATGGTCTGGATATTGCCCATTGCGAATTTTGGAAGGACAAAGCAAAATGGAATTTTATAATTAACAAGGGTGTAACCATACCGTATGGTACTGATTTACGGGAGCAATTAAAAAATGCGATTCACCTAACCGAAGAAGCACATCAACATTTGCACATTAGCTATGGAAGATGGCTTGGTGAGCAAGCAAAGCAATTTTTGGATATTGAAAAACTTAAGGTAGATTTTATAGCTAGTCACGGCCATACCAGTCACCATAGGCCTTTAGAAGGAATTACTTTTCAGCTAGGCGATGGTTCAGAACTTGCTAAAGCTGCCCAAATTACTTGTATAAATGATTTTAGGACTTTAGATGTCTCAAAAAACGGACAAGGAGCTCCATTGGTACCAATTGGCGATGCCCTATTGTTTTCAGATTACGATTACTGTTTAAATTTAGGTGGCATCAGCAATATTAGTTTAGAACATGACAACGAGCGTATTGCTTTTGATATAGGTCTGGCCAATATGCCGCTTAATTATTTGGTAGCCCCTTTAGGATTGAGTTACGATAAGGATGGTGAATTAGCGGAATCTGGCGAATTAATTGAACCACTTTTTAATAGCCTGAACAAACTACCCTATTATCAAAAAAAGTACCCAAAAAGTACCGGTATTGAGTGGTTCAAGTCTGATGTAATTCCTCTATTGGAAACGTATAAAACCAATAAAGTAGAAGATATACTGCACACCATTGTTCAGCATAATAATTACCAAATTGCCAAAGTCATAAAGGAATTCGATAAAAAGAAACCTACAAAGTTATTAATAACCGGTGGTGGGGCTTTAAACGCTTTCGGCATGAAAAACTTAAAAACCTATTTACCCAACACCGTTGAAATGGTGTTACCGGATAAAACAATAATTGATTTTAAAGAAGCTATGATTTTTGCTTTTATGGGCGTTCTTAAGCAGCAGGGGTCTATTAACGTTTTAGCCTCTGTAACGGGTGCAGATAGCGATTCTTGCGCAGGTAAAATGCATATGTTTAAGTAGTTGCAGCAGCCAATCTATTAGCTCTTTTTACAAATAAAAAGATTACCAACGAAATTAGACCGCAAATAGCCAAGCCTAAAAATAGTGGTAATACCCTATCATCCACATAGCTTCCTATGGCGGTGGCTATAGGTATAGAGACTACGGTAGAAAAAAATCCGTTAATAGCCGCCCCAATACCTGCAATATGCCCTATGGGCTCCATGGCAATACTTCTAAAGTTACCCCACATAAAACCCAAACAGAAAAATTGAAGTGACAGAAAAACTACCAAAACCCAGATACTTGGATTTGGCGCATTCCAAAACAAAACAACATAGATTAAAGCAATTAAACAAAACGCAACTAAGGCCGTTAAAGACAGTTTGCGCATGCCAAAACGCATTACCATTGTACCATTAGATAAAGTAGACAAACCAATGGATATTGCTAGACCCGCAAATATATACGGAAACACCTCTTTTAAGCCATATATTTCTTCAAATATATGCTGAGAGGCACTTAAGTAGACCAAAAAAGCACCGGTTACCAAACCTGAAACAAGAGTAAACGCTACCGATTCCCTATGCTTCATAAATTCTTTAAAACCATTCCAAAACAGACTGGCAGAGAATTTCTTTTTGTGCTTTTCATGTAACGTCTCTGGTTGTCTTTTCCAGAACCAAATTGCCACCAAAACGGCGAAGAAAACCTGTGAGTAAAAAATAAACTGCCATCCGCCTATGTCTAACATTAATTTACCAAAGGCGGGCGCAACAACAGGAATTAATATAAAAAAAGCCGTTACAAAAGACATCACTTTGGCCATGATATCCCCTTCGTACAAGTCCCTTATCATAGAAATAGAAATAGACCTTGAGGTAGAGAGTCCTATACCTTGCAACAACCTACCAAACAACATAATTTCCAGGTTGGGAGCAAATACACAAACGGCGCTTGAAATTATAAAAATGGCAAAACCCAGATACACCACTTTTTTTCTGCCTAAGGAATCGGAAAGTGGGCCAAAAAATAATTGACCCACTCCCAAACCTAAAAATATCATAGTAACCAGCTTCTGGTTTTCCGTTGGATCTAAGCTATTTATAGAAGCACCAATTTCTGGAATAGCGGGTAAAATAGCATCTATAGACAATGCCACTATACTCATTAGAGAAGCCATTAAGGCAATAAATTCGAACTTTGGCTTTTGCGCTGTATTTTGCATCTGGCAAAATTACTCCACCTTTTTTGATAAGCCCGTCTTTATATGTTTAACTTTTGTTAAGTTAAAATTGATGTGTCAACTATTTTAAAACTTAATTAATTGATTATAAAGGTATATTTCCATGTTTTCGTTTAGGAGCAACTACTTCTTTGTTTTCTAGCATTGCAAACGCTTTAAGCAACTTACGTCTAGAATTTTCAGGTAAAATAACCTCATCTATAAAGCCTCTATTTGCAGCTCTGTACGGGTTTGCAAACTTATCTGCATACTCTTTTTCCTTTTCTAATAGTTTTGCTTCAGAATCTACTGCATTTGCTATTTCCTTTCTAAATATAATTTCGCTAGCACCCTTAGCTCCCATAACCGCTATTTCCGCAGAAGGCCACGCATAATTAAAGTCGGCTCCAATGTGCTTAGAATTCATCACATCATAGGCACCGCCATATGCCTTTCGTGTTATTAAGGTTACCCTAGGTACGGTTGCCTCACTTAAAGCATATAATAATTTAGCACCATTGGTTATAATAGCGTTCCACTCTTGATCCGTACCTGGTAAAAATCCTGGAACATCTACCAACACCAATAACGGTATATTAAATGCATCACAGAAACGTACAAAACGAGCAGATTTAATAGAACTATCTACATCTAACACCCCAGCTAAAACCATGGGTTGGTTAGCAACAATTCCTATACTTCTACCACCCAATCTTGCAAAACCGGTGATGATATTCTCAGCATAATCCTTGTGGATTTCATAAAAGGATTGTTCATCTATTATCCCATTTATAACCGCATGCATATCATACGGTTTATTGGCATTATCCGGTACTATTTGTTTTAGTTCTGGACGCAGCTCTTCTCCAAGGTCAAAGGGAAGCTTTTTTGTTTTTTCCGTATTATTTTGAGGTAAATAAGTAAGTAATTGTTTAATATCTTCTAAACATGCCGCATCATTAATAGAAGTTTTATGAGCTACTCCAGACTTGGAAGCATGCGTACTTGCACCTCCTAATTCTTCAGAAGTTACATTTTCATTGGTTACGGTTTTTACCACGTTAGGCCCAGTAACAAACATATAACTTGTTTGTTCTACCATCATAATAAAATCTGTCATGGCAGGAGAGTAAACCGCCCCACCGGCGCAAGGGCCCATAATAGCAGAAATTTGTGGCACTACACCAGACGCCTGTACGTTCCTAAAAAAAATGTCTGCATAGCCACCCAAAGAACGTACCCCTTCTTGAATACGTGCTCCACCAGAGTCATTTAGCCCAATAATTGGCGCACCTACTTTAACCGCTAGGTCCATTACCTTGCAAATTTTTTCTGCATGTGTTTCTGATAATGCACCACCAAATACGGTGAAGTCTTGGGCGTATACATAGACTAGACGCCCATCTACGGTACCATATCCCGTAACCACACCATCCCCGTAAAACTTTTGGTCTTCCATACCAAAATCGGTTGTTCTGTGGGTAACCAAGATGCCCATTTCCTCGAAAGAACCTTCGTCCAAGAGATAATCTATACGTTCCCTTGCTGTCAGCTTCTTTTTGGCATGCTGTTTTTCTATTCTTTTTTTACCACCGCCTAAATGGGCTTTGGCAATCTTATCCTCTAATATTTTAATCTTATCGTCCATAGTGTTATTGAATGGGCAATCTTACTATTTTTTTATCCTCTAAATATTGTTTCAGTGCCATTAAACCAGCTATTCTAGCTATATTCTTTTCATTTTCTTTGATGGCTTCTGGCGTGTAATGTTGTTTTACAAAATGGGTATCAAAATCACCGGAAGTAAATGCCTCGTGTTTCATTACAAAATCACCAAAAGGCAAGGTTGTTTGTACGCCCTCGACTTTGTAATTAGCAATTGCGGTGATCATCTTAGAAATAGCGGCTTCACGGGTTTCGCCGTAGGTAATTAGTTTGGCCAGCATAGGGTCATAATAAATAGGTATATCCATGCCTTCTTCAAAACCATTGTCTACACGTATGCCTTCACCAGTAGGAATTTTATAGGTTTCCAAATTACCAACACTGGGCAAAAAATCGTTTAACGGGTCTTCTGCATAGACCCTAAGCTCCATAGCGTGTCCGTTTATTTTTAAATCTTCTTGCTTAAAAGGCAGTGCTTCTCCCCTTGCTATGCTTATTTGCAAGGCTACCAAATCTACTCCCGTTATTAACTCCGTAACTGGGTGTTCTACTTGCAAGCGGGTATTCATTTCTAAAAAATAGAAATTATGGTCTGCATCTAACAAAAATTCTACCGTACCGGCCCCCACATAATCGCAAGCTTGGGCCACACGTTTGGCAGCTTCGCCCATTTGGTTGCGCAAAGTTGGAGTTAACACCGCTGAAGGTGCCTCTTCTACCACTTTTTGATGCCTTCTTTGGACGCTACATTCGCGTTCAAAAAAATGCAATATGTTACCATGGGTATCCGCTAAAACCTGAATTTCTATATGATGGGGAGAACTTACATATTTTTCAATAAAAACAGAACCATCTCCAAAGGCTGATTTTGCCTCACTAATGGCACGTTCCATTTGTTGGGACAAATCTTCTTCTTTTTCTACCACACGCATACCTTTACCCCCACCACCGGCAGAAGCTTTTATAAGTATGGGAAAACCAATTTCTTTAGCAATCACCTTAGCTTTTTCTACATCTGAAATAGCTTCTTCAATACCTGGTACCATGGGTATATCATAGGCTTTTACAGCTTCTTTTGCTGCAAGTTTGCTTCCCATAATTTTTATTGCATGAGATTTTGGCCCAATAAAGGTTAAACCAGCATCTTCTACTGCTTCGGCAAAGCCAGCATTTTCACTCAAAAAACCATAACCTGGGTGTATGGCATCTACATTTAAGCGTTTTGCTTTTTCAATTATTTTATCTCCTAATAAATAAGACTGGTTACTTGGAGCAGGGCCCAAAAACACCGCTTCATCTGCAAACCTTACATGGGGCGCGTTCCTATCTGCCTCTGAATAAACCGCCACGGTCTGTATGCCCATTTTCTTGGCCGTTTTCATAACCCTAAGGGCAATTTCTCCCCTATTGGCAACTAATATCTTTTTCATGTTTAGTCCTCAAAAGTTAGTAAAACTTGTTTTTTATCTACCGCGTCTCCTTGCCCTACATTTATGGCCGCTATTACCCCATCCCTTGGTGCGGTTAATGCATTCTCCATTTTCATAGCTTCTAATATTAACAAGGTTTCACCTTCTTTAACTGCTTGCCCAACAGTAACGGAAAGTTCCAAAATAAGGCCTGGCATAGGAGCAATTAAGCTACCAACCTGCGTAGCAGCACCCACACTTAGCCCCATATCCTTAATCAAGGTTGCCAACGGATTTTGGATGTGTACGCTATTCTGTATGCCATTTACTTCTACTTGGTACCTTTTCTTTTGAAAATTAGACTCCAAAAAAGAAATCGCATAATTTTGGTTTTCATGAATTAGGTGAAAATTTCTTTGGTCTGTTTTGATTAGGTCTATTTGATCCAAGTCTTCTTGTGAAAATTCAAAGGTATGGTCTTCGCCAACCTTAACAATATATCTATTTTCCATTCAATCCATTAAATTAATCGCATTTAAAGATAGTTTATTTGCTAAATAATTAGCAAATTTTCAATTAAAAGAGGTCTTGATTTTACAAATTCGCTTAACTTTCTACCAAAGTGTAGCAACTTATTTAATTTTAAAATGGATAAGTGTAATTCGCTTTAATAAAAGCACCAATTGTGTATTTTTGGCCTAAATTTTTGTTCATGTTGATTATAGGGATTGCTGGAGGTACCGGATGTGGTAAAACTACGGTAGTTAAACAAATTGTGGATGAGCTTCCAGAGAACGAAGTGGTCGTGATTTCTCAAGATTCTTACTACAATGATTTATCGCATTTAACCAAAGAAGAACGTAGCAAGGTAAATTTTGACCACCCTAATTCTATCGACTTTGATTTGCTCATGCATCATCTTAATGAGTTAAGGGCCGGTAGAAGCATTAACATACCCGTTTATTCCTTTGTAGAAGAAACCCGTTTACCCGAAAGTATACCCACGGCTCCTAAAAAAGTAGTTATTGTAGAAGGCATATTGGTATTAAGCAATCCGGCATTGCGTAAATTATTCGACATTAAAATATACGTGCACGCAGATTCTGATGAACGTCTTATAAGAAGGTTACAAAGAGATATTAGGGAAAGAGGCCATGATTTGGAAAAGGCACTTTACAGGTACCAAACCGCCGTAAAACCTATGCACAACCAATTTATTGAACCCTCAAAAGAATTTGCAGATATAATTATACCTAACAATCATTACAACACAGTAGCTGTAGACATGGTTAGGACCATAATAAATGATAAACTTATTTAGTTATGGGACTAAAAGCACTTAGACAGAAAAAGTGGTTTAAGATAATGACCAACACCTATGTGCTTGTGCTTACTTTGTTTGTTATTTGGATGGCCTTTTTTGACACCAACTCCTTGTTAATACATCATGAACTACAACAAGAAATTGACAAACTAGAACAAAAAAAAGAGTTTTTACAAAAAGAAATTAAGCACGACCAAGAAATGCTTAAAAAACTTTCTAGTAAAGACGAATTAGAAAAATTTGCCCGAGAAAACTATTATATGAAAAAAGATAATGAAGAAATTTTTCTGATAGAATTTGAGGATAGCCTACAACAAAAAGAATAAAACAAATAGTACAACTATCTGTTTGCAATAACCCAATTATGACTAAAACTGCACTTTTTTCAGAATTTTCACCGGTTACCGCAAAACAGTGGAAACAGAAAATTCAATTTGACCTTAAAGGTGCCGATTACAATGACACCTTAGTATGGGAAAGCATTGAAGGTATTAAGGTAAAACCCTTTTACAACGCGGAGGATGTTGCCGATATACCCAAATACAGATTACCAAGCAATCATATTTGGAACATAGGAGAACATATTAGTGTTACAGATGCAGAAATTGCAAATAAAAAAGCCAAAAACGCTTTAAACAAGGGTGCTGAGGCTATTTATTTTGTACTTGAAGCCACGTTACCCCATTTTCCTACTTTGTTCCATGACCTATTGAATACTGAACATCCAATACATTTAGACCTTACTACTTTGGAGGTTGAAGGTTTCAAAAAAGTAACAAAAGAACTTAGTCCCTATCTAAACAAAGTTCATTTACATGTAGATACCATTGGCCATCTGGCCAAATCTGGAAATTGGTATCTAAACATGGAGAAAGACGAAGAACTACTTAAATCCTTACTAGAAAAAACAGCTAAAAACCATGTTGGATTATCCATAGATGCCGCTGTTTATAGTAATGCAGGGGCAAACTGCGTACAGCAATTAGCTTATGCCTTGGCACATACCACTGAATATCTTAATCAAATTAAAAAACCTCTTCTACTAAATACAACCTTTTCTATTGGTGGAAATTATTTTTTCGAAATCGCCAAACTAAGGGCATATCGCTGGTTGTGGGAAAGCTTACAAACGGAACATAACCTAGCACATCAATTAAGAATAACCGCTAAACCTGCAACGCGTAATAAAACTATTTACGACTATAATGTAAATCTACTGCGCACGAGCACAGAATGTATGGCCGCCGTTTTGGGTGGTGCAGATATGGTAGTGAACCATCCCTATGACCTGCTTTATAAATACCCGCACGAGTTTAGCGAACGCATAGCCAGAAATCAATTACTGTTGCTAAAAGAAGAGGCCTATTTTAACGATGCACCAGCTAGCACAGAGGGCTGTTATTTTTTAGATAGCATAACGTATCAATTAGCCCAAAAAGCACTGGAATTGTACCAACAAATTGAAGCCTCTGGTGGCTTTTTAGTCAATTTAAAGAAAGGGGTCATTCAAAAAAAAATAAAAGAAGTTGCGGAAAAAGAACAACAAATGTTCAATGATGGTATTTTAAAATCAATAGGCACGAATCTTTTTCAAAATAAAGCGGACAAAATGGGAGGCGCACTAGACAAACATCCATTTTTACAGAAAAAATCTAGAAAAACCTTGATTCCGCCTATTGTAGCCAGAAGATTAGCAGAACAGTTGGAAAAAAAGCGATTAGAAAATGAGTAGAATAGCCACAAAAGACCTTAAGCTTGTAGATAAATCAACTAAATTACCTAATCACTACGGCCATGAAAATTTTGCCGCTGGCATTGCGCCTTTTTTAAGAGGGCCCTACGCTACCATGTACGTACGCAGACCGTGGACTATTAGACAATATGCCGGTTTTTCTACGGCGGAAGAAAGCAATGCTTTTTACCGCAGAAATTTAGAGGCTGGCCAGAAAGGATTGTCGGTTGCCTTTGATTTACCTACCCACCGCGGTTATGACAGTGACAATGACCGTGTTTTAGGGGACGTTGGTAAAGCAGGGGTTGCTATTGATTCTGTTGAAGACATGAAAATTCTATTTTCTGGTATACCCTTAGATAAAATGAGTGTTTCCATGACCATGAATGGCGCCGTATTACCCATAATGGCGTTTTACATTGTTGCCGCTTTGGAACAAGGTGTCGCTTTGGAACAGCTTTCTGGCACCATTCAAAACGATATTTTAAAAGAATTCATGGTAAGAAATACCTATATCTACCCTCCTACACCTTCCATGAAAATCATTGCAGATATTTTTGAATATACCAGTAAAAATATGCCTCGCTTTAACAGTATAAGTATATCTGGGTATCATATGCACGAAGCTGGAGCTCCGGCTCCGTTAGAAGTAGCCTACACCCTTGCAGATGGGATAGAATACATTAGAACGGGATTAGCAGCAGGATTAAAAATAGATGGATTTGCACCTAGATTATCTTTCTTCTGGGGTATTGGCATGAATCATTTTACGGAAATAGCAAAAATGCGTGCCGCCCGTATGTTATGGGCAAAAATGGTAGCAAAATTTAAGCCTGAAAACCAAAAGTCCTTGATGCTAAGAACACATAGCCAAACCAGTGGTTGGAGTTTAACGGAGCAAGACCCGTTTAACAACGTAGCAAGAACAAATATTGAGGCCATGGCTGCTGCATTTGGCGGCACCCAGAGCTTACATACCAATGCATTGGACGAGGCAATTGCCTTACCAACAGATTTTTCTGCAAGAATTGCACGTAACACCCAATTATTTTTACAAAACGAAACACACATAACAAAAACCGTAGACCCTTGGGCAGGTAGTGTTTTGGTTGAAAAACTTACCCATGAAATTGCAGAAAAAGCATGGGAATACATACAAGAAGTAGAAGAATTAGGAGGTATGACCAAGGCTATTGAGTCTGGCATACCCAAGCTACGTATAGAAGCGGCAGCCGCAGAAAAACAAGCCAAATTAGATAGTGGACAAGAAGTATTGGTTGGTGTTAATAAATACGAGTTGGAAGAAGACGAAGAATTGCAAATTTTAGAGGTAGATAATAACAAGGTTCGCCAACAACAACTAAACCGCTTGGAGCAAATTAAATCATCTCGAGACGATTCTAAAGTTAAATCGTGTCTAGAACAATTAACACAAGCCGCAAATGCCCAAGCAAAAAAAGAAAAAGGCGATAATTTATTAGCTTTAGCAGTAGAAGCTGCCAAAGAAAGAGCAACCTTAGGTGAGATAAGCGAAGCATTAGAGCAAGTTTTTGGTAGGCATCAAGCAAAAATCCAATCAGTTACAGGGGTGTATTCTAAAGCAATTAAAAACGACGACAGCTTTAATAAAGCAAGGGAATTGGCAGACCAATTTGCCGTATCGGAAGGCCGTAGACCACGAATCATGATTGCCAAGATGGGACAAGATGGTCATGACCGTGGTGCAAAAGTGGTTGCAACTGGCTATGCAGATTTAGGTTTTGATGTGGATATAGGACCTTTGTTTCAGACACCAAAAGAAGTAGCCAAACAAGCTACGGAAAACGATGTACATATTCTTGGTGTTTCTTCCCTAGCTGGGGGGCATAAAACGTTAGTACCTGCCGTAATTGAAGAATTGAAGCAACTTAACAGAGAAGATATAATGGTAATTGTTGGTGGGGTTATACCAAAACAAGATTATGATTACCTTTTTAAAGCAGGTGCAGCGGCCGTTTTTGGTCCGGGCACAAAAATAAGCGAAGCCGCAATTGCCTTATTAAAATTACTTATGGGCCAGTAATTTGCCATTGGGTCTATAATTTGTTTAACTTTCTTTAACGTAGGTAAAAGCAGTTATTCACCCAGTGTTAACAAATTCCATTTTATGGCGTTGTAAATAATTGTATTTTTACCTCCTAACTCAACCAGTTACAATGGGCAAAATCATTGCTATTGCAAATCAAAAAGGTGGTGTGGGTAAAACCACCACTACCGTTAATCTCGCTGCCTCTCTTGGCGTGCTAGAAAAAAAGGTTTTATTGATTGATGCCGACCCCCAGGCAAATGCAACCTCCGGTCTTGGAGTAGATGTAGAGAGTGTAGAACTGGGTACGTATCAATTGTTGGAGCATACTTACAGCGCCAAACAAACCATCATAGAAACAGAATCTCCCAACGTAGATTTGATTCCGGCGCACATAGACCTTGTAGCTATTGAAATAGAATTGGTAGACAAGGACAATAGGGAGTATATGATGAAAGAGGCTATTAAAAGCCTTAAAGATGATTACGATTATATATTAATAGATTGTGCCCCTTCTTTAGGTTTATTAACCCTAAACGCCTTAACAGCTGCAGATTCGGTAATAATTCCAATACAATGTGAATATTTTGCTCTGGAAGGATTAGGTAAATTATTGAATACCGTAAAAAGTGTACAAAAAATACATAATACAGATTTGGATATTGAAGGCATGCTATTAACTATGTATGATTCTAGATTACGCCTATCTAACCAAGTGGTAGAAGAAGTTAAAAAACACTTTGCAGATATGGTTTTTGAGACCATAATACAGCGAAACGTTAAGTTAAGTGAAGCCCCTAGTTACGGAGAAAGCATAATTAAATATGATGCTAGCAGTAAAGGTGCCTCTAACTATCTTAACTTGGCCAATGAAATTTTGAATAAAAACAAGGAGAAAGTTTAAATGGCGAAGGCAACTAAAAAACAAGCCCTTGGAAGAGGGCTTTCCGCATTATTAAAGGATCCAGAAAACGATATACAATCTGTTTCCGACAAAAATGCGGACCAAGTTATTGGCAATGTAGTAGAATTGGATATTAATGCTATAGAGGTAAATCCTTTTCAACCAAGGACTAATTTTAGCGAGGAGGCTTTACAGGAATTAGCTAGTTCCATCCGCGAACTAGGTATAATTCAACCTATAACTGTTAGAAAACTAGAATTCAATAAATTTCAATTGGTTTCCGGTGAGCGTAGGTTCCGTGCCTCTAAGATAGTTGGCTTAAAAACGATTCCTGCCTATATAAGAATAGCCAACGACCAAGAATCCTTGGAAATGGCTTTGGTAGAAAACATACAACGCCAAGATTTAGATCCTATAGAAGTTGCCCTTTCTTATCAAAGATTAATAGAGGAGGTAGAAATTACCCAAGAGAAGTTGAGTGACAGGGTGGGTAAAAAACGTTCTACCATAACAAACTACCTACGTTTATTAAAATTGCACCCAATAATCCAAACCGGAATGCGAGATGGCTTTATTAGCATGGGGCATGGTCGTGCTTTAATAAACATTGAAAAAAATAAGGACCAAATAGATATTTACGAGAAAATTGTTGCTGAAGGCCTTTCTGTTAGAGATACGGAACAACTTGTAAAAGCCTATAAAGAAGGTTCTGATAAAGAAAAAACTACTTTAGCCAAAAAGAGCAAAAAAAGTGTTCCAGGGTTTATTTCAGAAAACTTAGAGGCTATCAAAGAAAATCTGGCAGTGAAAGTAGATATTAGTGCATCTTCCAACGGAAAAGGAAAAATCGTTATTCCTTTTCATTCCGAAGAAGAATTCCACAGGTTAAAAAAAATCTTATCGGGTGAATAAATCCCTTTTATATATTGTCATAATCTTTTTTCTAGCTTTTTCAGTGAGCGCGCAAACAGAAAAAGATAGCGTAGTGGTTTCTACCCCTACAGATTCTATTGCATCTGCTGCTGCTGAAAAAGGTATTGTGGTAGAAGAAGTTTACGTGGCCCCGAAAGAAATTAATCCCCTTGCCCCTGCAAAAGCAGCCTTTTATTCTGCAGTAGTTCCAGGGCTTGGACAAATTTACAATAAAAGATACTGGAAAGCACCAATAGCCTGGGGCCTAATAGGTTGGGGTGTTTATAACTATTCTATTAACAATACCAATTACAAAAGGTTTAGAACCGCCTTTAAACGTAGAAAAGCAGGTTTTAACGATGATGAATTTATTGTAAATGTTTCTGACTCTGGGTTAGAAGATGCACAAGAAAGAGCACAAGAAAATAGAGATATTTGGTTATTGGCCACTATAGGCTTTTATGCACTAAATATTGTTGACGCCAATGTAGATGCACACTTAAAACAGTTTAACGTTAGCGATCAATTATCTTATGATATTAGTCCTTATTTAGAGGCCAACCCACTTACTGGAGAACCCAATTACGGTGTTGCCCTACTTATAAAATTTTAAACCTATGAATATTGCACTTTTTGGTTACGGTAAAATGGGCCGTATGTTAGAACAAATAGGAACCGAAAGAGGCCATAAGATAGTAGCCAAAATAGATGTAGATACCAACTTAGAAGAGTTAGATTATACAGCAATAGATGTAGCTATAGACTTTAGCACTCCAGATGCGGCATTTGGTAATATTACACATTGTTTTACCAAAGGTATACCAGTAATTTCTGGTACTACAGGTTGGTTGGCCAAATACGAAGAGGCAGTTACGCTGTGCAATAAAAACAAAGGTGCATTTATTTATGGTTCCAACTTTAGTCTTGGAGTTAATCTCTTTTTTGAATTAAACAAGAAATTAGCTCAGTTAATGGCCAATGTACAGGACTATAAAGTAAGTATGGAAGAAATTCATCATATTCATAAAATTGATGCGCCTTCTGGTACCGCTATTACCTTGGCAGAAGGTATTATTGAAAATTCGTCTTACGTGAACTGGAAATTGGTTGCACCTACCGAAAATGAAATTGGAATTACAGCTATTAGAGAAGGTGAAGTACCAGGTACGCATAGTATTGCCTACCAAAGCGATGTAGATTCTATAGAAATAAAACATACAGCACACAACCGAAATGGATTTGCTCTTGGAGCCATAATTGCCGCAGAATGGCTTGTTGGTAAAACAGGAGTTTACAGCATGAAAGATGTGTTAAACTTAAGCTAAACCGGTAACGAAAAAAGTAAGCGTTAGTCTTACAACAAACTATAACGATTAGACCATGAACGGCACACAGTGGATTTTATTTATCTTATTGGTACAAGTAATTCATTTTTTAGGTACTTGGAAATTATACGTAAAGGCCGGTAGAAAAGCTTGGGAAGCCGCAATTCCTGTTTATAATGCTATTGTGTTAATGCAGATTATTAACAGACCAAAATGGTGGACACTACTACTGTTTATACCCATAATAAACCTTTTAATGTTCCCAGTAGTTTGGGTAGAAACCATTAGAAGTTTTGGCCAAAACAAACTTTGGCAAACCTGGGCCGTAATCTTAACACTTGGTTTTTACATTTATGTGGTTAATTATAACATGGATGTAACCTATATAAGCGATAGAAGCTTAAAACCAACCACTGGTTTAGGAGAATGGGTTAGCTCTATCGTCTTTGCCATAGTCGCAGCTACTTTAGTTCACACCTATTTTATTCAACCTTACGTTATTCCTACTGGTTCGTTAGAACGAACGCTTAGAATAGGAGATTTCCTTTTTGTAAGTAAATTTCATTTTGGGGCACGTACACCTATGACGGCTGTTGCCGCACCTATGGTTCATGACACTTTACCCATAGTTAGAACAAAATCTTACCTAAGCAAACCACAAATACCCTATTTTAGGTTACCTGGATTCCAAACACCTCAAAAAAACGATATTGTAGTGTTTAGTTGGCCTGCAGATACAGTAAGACAGTTTTTTGTGAAAGAGGCTGGCGTAAAAAAACCAATTGATAAAAAATCTAATTATGTAAAAAGGTGTGTTGGCACACCAGGTGATACTTTATCCGTGGTAAACGGTGATGTTTATATTGATGGTAAAAAACTAAAATTATCTGACCGCGCCAAACCTATGTTTAACAACATTGTTTACGCGCAAAGTGGTGTTAGTAGTAGGCTTTTAAACGAGATAGATGCTGATAGTTTTGAAAGAAAATACATTTCTGGTCCGTTAACTCAAGAACAATTGAACGGCCTTACACCTTATCTTTTAGGAGCCAAACAAATAGCAGAAGGTAAAATAGCCCTTTATACCAATCAAAACGGTATACCTACAGAGGTAATTAGAGGACTCAGATTAGCAGATTTAAAGGAAGAAACACCAAGACAACGTATTGTTAATCTTACCGAAGAGATGGTTTCCGAATTAAGGAAAAATGCTAAGATTGATTCTATTGTACGAGCTGTGGAACCAAAAGGAGAAGCTGGAAATAATATTTTCGCGCAAAGTCCTTTATATCCTTGGAATAATGATAATATGGGACCAATCTACATTCCAGAAGAAGGTAAGACCATAAAGCTTACTGTTCAAAATCTACCCATTTACAAAAAAATAATAAAAGATTACGAAGGCAACTCCTTAGCCGTTAATGGAAATACCATCACCATAAACGGCAAACAAACAGATTCGTACACCTTTAAAATGGATTATTATTGGATGATGGGAGATAACAGAGACCATTCTGAAGATAGTAGAACCTGGGGTTTTGTTCCAGAAAACCATATAGTTGGCAAACCTATATTTATATGGTTAAGTATGGACAATTTTCAAGATGGAATTCGATTTAACGAGCGCTTAAGATGGGACCGGATGTTTACTACCGTAGGCGGGTCTGGAGAACCTGTGTCTTATTTCAAGTATTTTCTGATAGCGCTGGCTGGTTATTTTGTTTTTGACTTTTTTAGAAAAAAAAGAAAGAAAAATACGGAAGCCTAAAATAAACTATACGTGTCTACTGTACTTTTACACCCCGTTTGCTTTCCAAATGTAGCCAACCTAGCTACCATGATTCAAAATAGTGTAACCTGGGAAGTTTGCGATAATTTTCAAAAACAAACCTATCGCAACCGCTATTATATTGCTACGGACCAAGGTAAGCACCTTTTATCCATTCCAATTAAACACACTGGTAAAGGCGATGGTAGGCAAAAATATGCTAATGTGCATATAGATAATAGCTACCCTTGGCAAAGCCAACAATGGAAAACTATACAAACTGCTTATCGTACCTCGCCCTTTTTTGAATTTTATGAGGATGAATTATCCCCTTTATTTCATAATAAGTATGAAAAACTTATTGATTTTAATTGGGCTACCATTCGTTTTTTTGAAAATCAACTTGGAATTAAAATAGATACTACCCACAGAACAATTAATTACGAAAAGGATATTGATTTGGGCTTGGACCAACGCAACTTAGTCATTGCCAAAAATGAAAAAATGACGGGTTTTGAACCTTACATGCAGGTTTTTCAAGACAGGCATGATTTTATTCCCAACCTATCTTGTCTAGATTTACTTTTTAATGAAGGTCCAAATAGCTTAGCCTATTTAAAAAGTCAAAAGCCTACGTTAAATGCTTAGGCATTCTTTGCATTACGGGATTCATTTTGGCTTACCCTTTCTAATTGCATTTCTATTCTATAGAAAACAATATTGGAGAGCTTCTATTATTATGCTTTTAGGCATTGGTATAGATTTAGACCACTTTTTAAGCACCCCTATTTTTGACCCTAACAGATGTAGTATTGGTTTTCACCCACTACATACCTATTGGGCCATAGCCGTATATGCTATACTTTTTATTATTCCTAAAACTAGATTAATAGGTTTAGCTTTATTGATACATATATTAGCCGATACGGTAGATTGTACCTTCATTCTTTAATCTTTTAAAACTAAGGTTGCTTTAACAGGATAATGGTCAGAATATTCAACATCATAATTGGTATGGGACAATACCTCAAATTTTTGGTTTGCTAATATATAATCAATGCGCATAGGCAAACCTTTTAAACTGTACGTTCTGCCAAATCCCGAACCAGCTTCAATAAAGGTATCTTTAAAACCTTTTGATAAAGACCTATAAATATTGGAGTATTGGGTATTGTTGAAATCACCCATTATTAAGGTAGGATTTTCATGAGAAGCCAAATCATCTAACAAAATATCTACCTGACTACTTTGCATTAATACCTTTCTGTTAATATTTGAAATCAAAGATTTAGAATCTTCGGTTTTTACCGTTTTTAGACTTGGAACCACCTTAAAGGATTGTAAATGGACGTTGTAAATAGAAATTAAACTCCCGTTAAACTCAACCTCAAACCTATGAGACAAATTAGAGCTATTAGGAAATGAAAGTAATTTACTTTGCTTAATGGGATATTTAGAAAATATGGCCTGTAATACCCTTTTGTGCTGTTCTCCATAAACAAAATCCACGTATTTGTATGGATAAATAGAATCTAGAACCGTTTTACGCTTTAAATAGTAAGCGGCTTCTTGCATTGCAATAATATCTACATTTTCCTTGATTAGAAAATTATAGATAGAATCGGCAGTAGAATTTTCTGAAAGTGCTTTAAAACTATTAAATCCCCGTGCATTAAAGGTAATCACGGATAATTCACTATCGTAGGCTTCTTTGTCAGGTTTTGTGGTAAACTTATAAAATGGTCCTGCTACTAAAAAAACAGTGAGTAAAATGGCTATGTTGCAGACAAACATCCTTCTTGAGACCGCCAGAACCAAAAAACTGAAAAATAGATAAAAAGTTAAAAATGGAACCGCGAACAATCCTAAGAATGACAGTTCTGTTATTACATTGGTCTTAATCAAAATGGTTACTACCAACAACAACCCAATAAGTATAAAAACCAGATTAGCTAATTTTACAAGTAACGCTAAAAATTTAGGCATTCAATTATTCCTTACCAGCTTTAAACAAAAAGTCTTTTTCTGCCTTTGATAAGCTCTCATAGCCAGATTTGCTAATCTTATCCAAAATAGCATCTATTTGGCGTTGTTTCGCCTCTTTTTTATAGTTGGCCGTAGGGTTGCCAGCCTTGGATTTAGCCTTGTAAACCGTTTTCATAGGGGCTTTTTTACTTGGTTTAACCCAACTAACCATTTGCTCTCCAAAATTGGTAAATACCGCACCAATATCATTGCCTTTTAAAAGTTGTCTGGCATAAACATAACCCAATAAGGCACCTCCCAAGTGAGCCAATCTACCGCCAATGTTTCCACCATAGGGTATTTGAATTAAGTCTACCAAAACAAAAAAGGCACCAACATGCCATAACTTAACATTGAAAAAAATAACTCTTACGTCTTGGTTTGGAATATAAGAACAAACAAAGAGCAGCACGGCGGTTACCCCCGCAGATGCACCAACCAAAGCCGTATTGGAGTTTAATAAAGCTGGAAATACATTATAACTTAACAAGAAAAACAAGCCACCAGTAATTACACCAAGAAAGTATACCGTTAAATACCGCTTATCCCCAAACAAATTCAAGAAAATTCTACTGGCAAACCAAAGCATTATCATATTCCAAAAAATATGTCCAAACCCAACATGAAAGAAGGAATAGGTAAGTATAGACCAAGGTTGGACTATAAAATCTCCAAATTCCTTGGGTAATTGAAACCAACCCATTACAGCTGCCTCACTAGCACCAAACAAGGCCATTGCTAACCCAGAAACAATAAAAATAGCCACGTTAATAGCTATAAGCTTTTCTGCTATGCTTAATCTTGCAAACTGATATTTTAACCCTCCATTAGCCATTAGCGATCCCAGCGGTTATTGTTAAACTGATTTTTTTTCCAGTACCACATCATTATAAAACCTATTAAAGCTCCTCCTATATGTGCAAAGTGCGCTATTCCTGTATTTGCATTACTTAGACCAAAAACTAAGTCGCCCGCAATTAGAAGGGGAACAAAGTATTTTGCTTTTATAGGAATAGGTAAGAAAAGCATCATGAGTTCCGCATTGGGGAACGAAAAGGCAAACGCAACCAAAATTCCATACACGGCTCCAGAGGCACCAACTGCTGGAGAATTAAACGCCCCCATAAATTTATCTATCGTAGCTTGTGATGCCAATTTATACCAATCTGGACTATATTTACCACTGGCCAAAACATCTATGACTTCTTGTTTCGTAATCCCGCTTGTTAATACAGCCTCCAAACCTTGGTCAAAAAAGTAATAATTCGTGGCTATATGCAATAAACCTGCTCCTATTCCTGCAGAAAAATAAAAAAATAAAAACTTATTTCTGCCCCACATACGCTCTAGGGGAGAACCAAACATCCACAATCCCAACATATTAAACAGAATATGCATAACGTCTGTAAAACTGTGTAGAAACATGTGTGTAAATAGCTGCCAAACACCAAAATTTGGATGTAACGGAAACCAAAGCGCGAGATATTCATATAGGGTGTCTGCAAAACCAGAAATACCGGCTACAAAGAATATTACATTAATAATGATTAAGTGCTTTATGCCTTCTGTTATTCTACCCATACTAAAATTTGTTCTCTATTTCGTTAAGTTCAAGAATAGTGTACACTTTTTTATTGTGCGGACTTAATTTTGGTTCTTTACAAGCAAACAAATCGTTAACCAAATTCTGTTGTGCTTCAATAGTTAATTCTTGACCGGTACGTATTGCTAATGAGGTACTCAATAATCTCGCCATTATTTCGGCTTGTGAAAAACTGTCAGTTGCCTGTTCATTGTCATAGGTTGCCAAAACCGTATCCAAAACGGTACATACATTGTTCTCTGCCAACAAAGTTGGCACTCCATTTACCTGAACCGCCCCATTATCCCCATAGTGTATATCAAAACCTAAATTTTCTAAGACCTCATTTAAACTTTTTAAGATAGAAAGATCTTTTTGCGCATATTCTAAATGCACTGGGAACAATAATTGCTGAGAAACCGCTTTGTTAACCGTTATATCCTTTAAAAACCGTTCAAAAAGTACTCGTTGGTGTGCCCTGTTCTGATTAATAAGTAATAAACCACTCTTGACCGTACTAACTACATACTTACGTTGCAATTGAAAAAGGTTTTGCCCCGTATCATTATCTGTTTGTTCTGTAAATAGACTTGTTGTCTCAAATGAGGACTCTACCTGTATGCTGCTAAAATTGGTTGGCTCTCCACCCTCAAACTCATATAGGTTTTCCCAACCTTTAGTACTTTCTTTCTTAGGAAGATTTACCCTTACACCAGCATTTGAACCGCTTTTTTTCTCTTGAAAAGGGTTAAACGCCGCATCAATACTAACCGTTGGTATCTGTGTAGATTTATCCTTATAGGTATAAGGCATATCTAAATCCAGATTACTTTCAAAATCTAAAACAGGAGCTACGTTAAACTGACCCAAACTATGCTTTATGGCCGATCGTAAAATAGCATACAGGGTATGCTCATCGTCAAATTTAACTTCGGTCTTTGTTGGGTGTATGTTTATATCTATAGTTGCAGGGTTAACTTCTAAAAACAAAAAGTACCCTGGATGCGTATCTGATTTTAACAACCCCTCAAAAGCAGCCGCAACCGCATGGTTCAAATAAGGGCTTTTAATGTATCTATTATTGGCAAAAAAGAATTGCTCTCCCCTACTTTTTCTTGCAAATTCTGGTTTACAGATAAAGCCATGAATCTTAACCACATCCGTATCTTCCGATACCGGTACCAGACGCTCATTCATTTTATTCCCAAAAACGTGTACAATACGTTGTCTATGACTCTCTATGGGTAAATTAAAATATTCAGCACCATTATTGTAGAACTGGAAGCTAATATTAGGATGTACCAAGGCCACCCTATGAAATTCGTCTGTTATATGACGAAGCTCAACTTGGTCCGATTTTAAAAAGTTACGTCTAGCGGGTATATTAAAGAATAGGTTTTTAACGGCCAAAGATGTTCCCTTTGGAGTTACCACCACCTCTTGTTCTTTAATAACACTTCCCTCTATCCTTATGGCAGTACCAACCTCTGCATCGTCTTTTTTGGTTTGTAAATCTACGTGGGCAATAGCGGCTATAGAAGCAAGCGCCTCTCCTCTAAACCCCTTGGTATTGAGATTAAATAGGTCTTCAGCTTTATTTATTTTGGAAGTTGCATGCCTTTCAAATGCCAGTCTGGCATCGGTTTCGCTCATGCCATTCCCGTTATCTACCACTTGTATTAGGGTTTTACCTCCGTCTTTTATGATCAGTTTAATGGCATCTGCCCCAGCATCAATGGCGTTTTCCAATAATTCCTTTACTACGGACGCTGGGCGTTGCACCACCTCCCCTGCAGCAATTTGATTGGCAACATGGTCTGGTAATAATTTTATAACATCTGCCATTAGGAACCTAGAAATATAGATAAATCAAAATCGATAATAAAAAGAAAAATGAGGACCAAAACAACCACAATGACCCAAAAACGAATTCGCATTTCCCTATCGCCCTCGGTTTTAAGATCATCTACTGCATTTAGAACTTTGTTTTTTAAACCACGCGTTGTATGGGCGGTAGTCCTGTATTGGTCTAATTTATGCTCAATTTTATAAGGATTACCTTCCCCTTTGTAGAAACGGGGTTTGTACTCGAACGTTCTATTTCGTTTTAACTTTAAAAAGTTGCGCATCCTCCTTTGCTAATAGCTCCAAAGTTACTTAAAATAGCAGGAAGCGCTTGGCGCTAGCTCATAATTTTTGTTAACAAGTGATAGTCATCATTTGTAACTATAACCCTTATTTACCCAATAACGCCATTTTTAAGGCAGCAATTGCGGCTTCCGTACCTTTATTACCATGCTTACCACCGCTACGGTCTATAGATTGTTGCAAATTATCGTCTGTTAAAACGCAAAAGATAACCGGAACATTAAATTGTACGTTTAAGTCTTTTATACCCTGCGCCGTGGCACTACACACATAGTCAAAATGGCTGGTTTCACCTCGTATTACACTTCCAATGGCTACCACCGCGTCTACGGCTTTGGTCTCTAGCATTTTTTTTGCCCCAAAAGTAAGCTCAAAACTACCGGGAACATTCCATCTAATAATATCGGATGTAGCAATACCACAGTCTATTAAAGCGTCAAAAGCCCCTTGAAAAAGGGGCTCAGTTATATTGTTGTTCCATTCAGAAACTACTAAACCAATTTTTAGGCCTGTAACATCTCCAATGGATTCTTTATCATATACAGATAAATTCTTATTCTCTGTTGCCATTAATTCTTATTCAGAAAAACCGATTAATGCATCAATGTTATTTGCTTCTTTACTGGTAGGAAAGTCTTCTTTTATGGTATTGAAAAAATCCAATGCAGCATCTTTCTTTTCTAATTGTAAAGCTGCAACTCCTGCTTTGTATAAAAATTTAGGTGCGGTAAATTCGTTATCCCCAGCTGCAGAAATTGCTTTCTTGTAATAATCAAGCGCATCTGCTTGCTGCTCTAACTGAGAAAAAGCATCTCCTATACCACCATAAGCTAAAGCCTGATAAATATTGTCATCAGAAGAGAAATCCTCTAGATAGGCTATTGCATCTTCATACCTCTGTAAGTTCAGGTAAGCCATACCAGCTGAATACTTTGCCATATTTGCAGTTGGTGTACCACTGTATTCTTCTATAATATCTATAAAACCAAACTTACCTTCTGATCCGTTTAACGCTAGATTAAATAATGAATCTTTCTGTGCAGTATTGGTTAGAGCTGCATTAAAATTCTGCATTGGGTAAGAGAATTCGTTTGCCGCGTTGGTGTCTTTTGGTTCTATAACAAATTTTTGATAAGCTAAATACCCCAAAACTACCACGGCAATAGCAACTATTGCTCCTAAAATGTAGTTTTGATTTTTAGAAACCCAAGCTTCGGTCTTAGAAGCACCTTCATCTAAAGTATTAAATACTTCTGCTGTTGTGCTATCTTGTTCCTCTATTATAATTTCTTCTTCCTTATTCTTAGGTTTGTATCCGCGCTTCTTATATGTAGCCATCTTGCTTTTTTTAATCGGGCAAAAATAAAGTTTTTATCGAAAAACGAAAGGCAAATTAATCGTTATTTTTGAAGTCACTAAAAATAAAACAAACTAGCGCAAAACCGCAATTGCCATCCATTTTATGCATTTAAAACACTTATCACTAGTAAATTACAAAAGTTTTGAAAGCGGAGATTTTGAATTTGACCCTACCATTAACTGTTTTGTTGGAAAAAACGGTGTGGGCAAAACCAATGTTTTGGATGCAATTTATCATCTATCTTTTGGTAAAAGTTATTTTAATCCGGTAACGACACAGAATATAAAACATGGTAGCGACTTTTTCTTGGTAGAAGGACTATTTGAGAAGGACGAGCGCGAAGAAAAAGTTATTTGTAGTTATAAAAAAGGCAGTAAGAAACTTATTAAAAGAAATGGTAAAGTTTACGACCGTTTCTCTGACCATATTGGATTTCTTCCGTTGGTAATAATTTCACCGGCAGACCGTGACTTAATTATTGAAGGTAGTGATACCCGCAGAAAATTTATTGATGGTGTTATTTCGCAATCCAATAAAGTCTATCTTCAAAATCTTATACAATATAATAAAGTACTTAGCCAAAGAAACTCATTGCTAAAGTACTTTGCCGCCAACCATACGTTTGACACCACCACCTTAGACATTTATAACGACCAACTTGCTACATACGGCACATCTATTTATGAAGAACGTAAGGCATTCTTAGAAAAATTTATTCCTGTTTTTGAAGAACAATACAAAAACGTGGCCCAAAAAAAAGAAGGTATTACCCTAACCTATAGTAGTAAGTTAAACGAATTAGATTTAAAAGCATTACTAGAACAATCCCTAGAAAAAGACAGGGCATTACAGTATACCTCTGTAGGCGTGCATAAAGACGACCTTGATTTTAGTATAGATGGGCACCCCATTAAAAAATTTGGCAGCCAAGGACAACAAAAATCCTTTTTAATAGCTCTTAAGCTAGCCCAGTTTAAGTTATTAAAAGAACAAAGTGGCACAACACCTATCTTACTTTTAGACGATATTTTTGATAAACTGGATGAAAGTAGGGTTTCTCAAATTGTGTCCTTGGTAAATCAGGATCAGTTTGGGCAATTGTTTATTAGTGACACGCATGCAGATAGAACGGAAAACGTAGTTAAAAACATACACCAGAGCTACAAAATCTTTAACTTGTAATATGTTCAAAAAAATCTTTTTTCTCACGATTATAGTATTGGCTAACGGATGCTCACAAAGTATTGAAGCTGAAAAGCTAAAGAACTTAAACGGTTACTGGGAAATTAGCGAGGTGGTTTTTGCCAATGGCGAGAGCAAAACCTACTCCGTAAATACTTTGGTAGATTATATTGTGATAAAAGACATGAAAGGTACGCGCACTAAAGTTGCGCCAGACCTTAGTGGTAATTTTAGAAATAATGGTGACACGGAAATTTTTGAAATTATACCTAAAGACGATACATTTCTTTTAAGCTACAAAAAAGACCAAAACCAATGGGAGGAAGAACTAAAAACACTGGAAACAGATAGTTTTTCCGTTAAAAATGAAGATGGCAAAATATATGTTTACCAACGGTTTGAACCAATTAACGTAAATCCGTAATGGCAAAAAGATACAACGAAGAACAAAAGATAAGTGATGTTCTAAAAGCATTTATACAAGAAAATAGGCTAGAAAAAGGCATTAATAAGGTAGATGCAAAAGAGGCTTGGATTAAGTTAATGGGTAATGGAGTAAACAATTATACCCAAAACGTAGAATTGCGTAACCAGGTACTTTACGTTTCCTTATCATCTTCTGTTTTACGAGAAGAATTAAGTATGGGAAAGTCGAAAATTGTAAAAATGTTAAATGAAGAATTAGGGCAAGAGCTCATCAAAAAAATTATCTTAAAGTAAAAAGGCTGCCAAATGGCAGCCTTATATATTTTAAGCGCATAGCTAATTAGAATATCTCTCTTCCAGAAAAGTGAAACGCACTTTCAATTGCTGCATTTTCATCGCTATCCGAACCGTGAACTGCATTCTCGCCAAGGCTAGTTGCATACAATTTTCTTATAGTACCTTCGGCCGCATCCGCAGGGTTGGTAGCACCAATTAAAGCCCTAAAATCTTCTACTGCATTGTCTTTTTCCAAAACAGCAGCAACAATAGGTCCTCTTGTCATAAACGATACAAGTTCTCCAAAAAATGGTCTCTCGTTATGTACTGCGTAAAAAGCTTCGGCATCTCTCTTGCTCAAATGTGTAAATTTCATTGCCACAATCTTAAAGCCTGCAGCACTAATTTTGTCTAAAATAGCACCAATATGACCGTTTTCTACAGCATCTGGCTTAATCATGGTAAATGTTCTATTTCCTGTCATCTTAATTAGAAATTTTGCGCAAAAGTACGCCTTTTCCTTAAAGTCGCAATTTTTCCTATTTTAATAAATTCTTATGTTGCTACCTTGCACAGTATTAAACCAATAACCTCCTTGTAATATTATGTATATTTGGCGGCATGAAACAACCGGATGTAGACCGATTAAAAAAACTGCTTGGTACTGCAGATAAAATTGTAATAATACCGCATAAAAACCCAGACGGAGACGCTATTGGTTCAACTTTGGGCTTACACTATTTTTTAAGTCTAATTGGTAAGGAATCCAAGGTAATTGTACCTAATGACTTTCCAAAGTTTTTAAAATGGATGCCCGGTGCAAAGGATATTCTTATCTATGAGTACCAAACGGATTACTGCAAAAATTTAATAGCAGCTGCCGACGTAATATTCACCTTGGATTTTAACGATTTTTCAAGAACGGGAGAGGTTTGTAAAGACCTAGAAAATTCCAAGGCTAAATTTGTAATGATAGACCACCACCAGCAACCTTCCGGTTATGCTGAGATTACGTATTCTGATACGAGTATGAGCAGTACTTGTGAAATGGTGTATGCATTGGTCGAAACCTTTGGGTTAGCAAAAAAAATAACCCCAGAAATGGCCACCTGTCTTTACACGGGTATTTTAACAGATACTGGGTCTTTTAAGTACCGTTCTACAACGAGCAAAACCCATAGGGCCATTGCCCAATTAATAGACCAAGGCGCCCAAGGCACCTTAATAAGCCAGCAAATATATGATAACAACTCTCCTAGTCGCCTAAAGTTATTAGGTATTGCCCTAAATAACCTTGTAATAATACCAGAATACCGCACGGCCTTTATTACCATGAGTCAGGCAGAATTAGATACCCACAACTACACCAAAGGAGATACTGAGGGCTTTGTAAATTACGGTCTTACTCTAGAAGGTATTATTTTTGCAGTAATTTTTATTGAAAACAAGGAAGAGGGCATCATAAAAATATCGTTTAGATCCGTAGGAGATTTTTCGGTAAATAAATTCGCCAGAAACCATTTTAATGGTGGCGGACACGATAATGCCGCTGGAGGCAGGAGTGAGCTTTCCTTAGAACAAACTGTAGAAAAATTCAAAACTTTACTACCAGAGTATAAAACCGATTTGCTAGCATGATGCGTTACCTCTTTTTAATTTGCCTAACATTTTTACTATTTGCTTGTAAACAGCCAGAACCTAGAAAACCGGTACAGCAAAAAACAAGTAGCTTTATTGATGAAAGCGTTGCGCGTAGCAAAAAATTGCTAGATGCAGAGATTGCGGCAATACAAGCCGTAATTCAGAAAGATACATTGAACAATTACCAAAATAGTAATACCGGTTTTTGGTACTTTTATGAAGACCAAAAAGACACTTCTGCGTATAGTCCAAAAACTAACGATGTTGTAATGTTAACGTACAACGTTATGAATTTAACGGGCGATACTATTTATAAAAGGAAAGATATAGGCCTGGTGCAACATGCTGTAGATAAATCACAACTTTTTCCTGGTTTAAGAAATGCGGTAAAACTTTTAAAGGAAGGTGAACAGGCAACATTTATTTTTCCTTCTAGCCTAGCCTATGGCTATAAAGGAGATAATGATAAAATTTTACCTAGAATGCCAATTAAAACAAGTTTAACCTTAGTAGAAATAAAAAAAGACACCACTAATTTAAATAGACTTAAATGAAAAAATTAATAATTGGAGCGGCTGCTCTCTTATTTGCCTTTACTGGTTGTAAATCTGGAAAATATGCAGACCTTGGAGATGGTATCTACGCCGATATACAAACAACCAAAGGAGATATAGTTGTTAAGTTACACAAAGACGCTACACCCGTAACAGTAGCAAATTTTGTTTCCTTAGCAGAAGGCAATAATCCATTTGTATCTGAAGAATTTAAGGATAAGAAATATTACGATGGATTGGGCTTTCATAGAATTATAAAAGATTTTATGATACAGGGTGGTGATCCTACTGGCACTGGATCGGGCAACCCAGGCTATAAATTCAAGGATGAAATTGTAGACACCTTACAACATGACAAAAAAGGATTGCTGTCTATGGCAAATTCTGGTCCTAAGACCAACGGGAGTCAGTTTTTCATTACCCACAAGGCCACCCCTTGGCTTAACGGTAAACACACCGTGTTTGGCGAAGTTGTAGTTGGTTTAGAGGTTGTAGATTCTATTGCAACGGTAAAAACAGGACCTGGGGACAAACCAGAAGTGCCTGTTGTTATGAATAAAGTAGAAATTATACGTAATGGCAAAGAGGCTAAAAAATTTGATGCCAATCAAATAATGGCAGATTACTTTAAAGAGGAAGAAGAAGCCATTGCCGCCATGCAAAAAATGAAGGAAGATTTTGCTTTTGAAATTGCAGAACAACTAGAAAAAGCGGAAGAAACCAGTAGCGGACTAAAATACCTAGTGGTTAACAAAGGAGATGGTGTAAAACCTGTAACCAGTACTAAGGTATTGGTAAACTATGCTGGTTATTTATCAGATGGTACTTTATTTGATAGTAATATTTTAGACGTAGCCGCAAAATACAATATGGTAAACGCAGGCCGTAGAGACCAAGGCGGTTACGCTCCAATTCCTATGACCTACGGACCAGAAGCACAGTTGATAGCTGGCTTTAAAGAAGGTTTACAAATGATGAATGTAGGTGATAAATATCGTTTCTTTATTCCACCACATCTTGGGTATGGAGAAAATAATTACGGACCAATACCAGGTGGGTCCACCTTGGTGTTTGATCTAGAAATTACTGGATTACCACAATAAAATATCAAAACAATACCTTAAACTCCGGTGATCGCTCATCGGAGTTTTTTATTTTAGGGCCGTGAATAAAACGGTACGTTTAGCATTAGCTGTTTCTATAATACCCCAAATAATTTTGGTAAGGGTAATGGCCACAAACCCTGATTGGGTAGAAAAATACTATTCAGATGGTATTTATCCATACATCAGTAATTTTCAACGTATTCTTTTTGGATGGTTGCCCTTTTCCGCGGGAGATGTTTTTTACACCCTCATCGGGTTTGCAGTGCTAAGATACCTGTATTTAAAAGGGAAAAATATATGGCGTAAACCTAAAGTATTCTTTACAGATTTAGGTATCTCACTTTCCCTAGTTTATTTTCTTTTTCACGTATTGTGGGGCCTTAATTACTATCGCTTACCCATCCATGAAAAATTAGGTATTGAAAAGGAATACAATTTAGATGACCTTGTCTATATCAATAC
The DNA here is from genome assembly GCF_056160685.1 of Croceivirga sp. ABH4_376. Taxonomy (NCBI): domain Bacteria; kingdom Pseudomonadati; phylum Bacteroidota; class Flavobacteriia; order Flavobacteriales; family Flavobacteriaceae; genus Croceivirga; species Croceivirga sp. ABH4_376. Next base: position 841,884 of record NZ_JBSWXQ010000002.1, read on the forward strand.
CTTATTAATAGAGCGCTCCAACACTTTACAATTAAGCTTGGTAAAAGATAGCCTACAACCCGTACACATACCTTATTCCACAAAAGAAGTTTTTGCAAAAACCATTAAAGGATACAAGCAATTAACCAAGACCAATCCATTTTTCTATTACAATAACCCTTCCTTAAAAACTTCGTTATACAGCTTAGGATTAACCTATATGGGTTATGGTGGTTATTTAAATCCATTTACCAATGAAGCCCAAGTAAATGCCAAATTACCAGCATTACGCTTACCCACGGTAAGTGCCCATGAAATAGGACATCAACTAGGTTATTCTTCAGAATCTGCCACTAATTTTATAGGCTTTTTGGTTAGCCTAAAACATAACGATCCTTATTTTAAATATGCTGCCAATACCCATGCACTTGCCTATTGTTTGTCTGATTTAAAACAAAAAGACCAACAGGCCTTTGAAGAGGTGTGGAATCAATTAAATCCGGGAATAAAAGCCAATTACCAAGAGCTAACAGATTTTTGGAATTCTTATGAAAATGTTACCGAGCCTGTTTTTAAAGCTATATTCAACAGTTTTTTAAAAGCAAATAAACAGGCAGATGGCATCTATAGTTACAATAAAGTGGTAGGCTTATTGATAAATTATCAGAAAGTTCATGGAATTTAACCCACTTGTTGCAGAATTTATCCCAGTCAATTACCTTTAAAGGGACTAATTCAAAAATAATTTCCACTAATGAAAATGAGACTCGTAGCATTAGCCTTGTGCTGGTGCAGTGCTTCTTTATTTGCTCAAGATTACTTTCCTAGTAATGATGGGGTAAAATCAAAGAACAACAACTACAGAGCGTTTACCAACGCAAAAATTTATGTTACACCAGACCAAATTATTACTAATGGAACATTGCTTATTCAAAATGGAAAAGTAGTTTCTGTAGGTAAAAATGTAAGCTTACCACAAAACACCATTGTAGAAGATTTAGATGGAAAAAGTATCTATCCGTCTTTTATCGATGTTTTTTCAGACTTTGGTATCGAAAAACCCAAAAGAGCATCTGGCAGCGGAAGAGCTTCCCAATATGGCCCTTCAAGAGAAGGTTTTTATTGGAACGACCATATTATGCCAGAAACCGATGCTATTGCCAAGTTCAAATTTGATGATAAAAAGGCCAAAGAGTTAAGAGAAATTGGTTTTGGGGTTATAAATTCCCATGTTAACGATGGTATAGCAAGGGGAACAGGTGTTTTGGTGGCTCTAAATTCTGACGGTAATGATGCGGACCGGATATTGGAAGATGAATCGGCCCAATTTTTTTCTTTTCAAAAAAGTGTTACTTCAAGACAATCCTACCCTACCAGTCTAATGGGTGCAACAGCTTTAATGAGGCAATTGTACCATGATGCTGATTGGTATGCCAAAGGCAATGTACCAACTAAAGACCGTTCTATAGAAGCTTTATTGGCCAATAAAAACATGCCGCAAATTTTTGCTGCCGGGGATAATGGCAACATTATGCGAGCAGATAAAGTTGGAGATCAATTTGGTATTCAATACAGTATTTTAGGTGGTGGAGATGAATATCAATTCATTGATCAAGTAAAACAGACGAACGCCAAACTTATCATTCCGGTAAACTTTCCAGATGCCTATGATGTTTCTAATCCGTTCGCGGCAAAATACGTAAACCTGTCAGATATGCGCCATTGGAACCTTGCACCAAGCAATCCAAGTGTATTGGCTAAAAACGGGGTTGATTTTACCTTTACCATGCACGATTTAAAATCGTCTAAAAAATTTATGGGTAACATTATAAAAGCCATAAATTACGGATTGGACAAAACAACTGCATTAAAAGCCCTTACCACGGTTCCTGCAATGGTTCTTGGGCAATCTAACTCAATTGGAACTTTAGAAAAAGGAAAGCAAGCTAACTTTTTGATTACCTCTGGCGATATTTTTGAAAGCAATACTACGTTATTCGAAAATTGGGTACAGGGTAAGAAAAACGTTATCAATACCATGGACCAAAAAGATATCCGTGGAGACTATGATTTAGTAGTAGGTGGCAAAACCTATAAAATGGCAATTACGGGAGCGCTTAGTAAGCCTAAATTAGAAGTTAAAAAAGACTCTACTACGTTAAAATCCAAACTAGATTACAGCGCAGACTGGATTAGCTTCTCGTTTACGGAAGATGATAACGTGCTTCGTTTTACTGGTTTGGTTTCACCAAATACTACTACTTTAACAGGTAACGCTATTTTACCAATGGGAAAAGAGGTGCAATACACCGCTAGCCAAACCAAAACGTTCCAAGAAAAGGAAGACGAGAAAAAAACTACCGAAAAACCAGAATTGGTAGCTGTAACCTACCCAAATATTGGATTAGGAAATACAAGTTTACCCAAACAAGAAACCCTCCTGTTTAAAAATGCTACGGTATGGACTGGGATGGAGAAATTAGAAAATACGGATGTATTGGTTAAAAATGGAAAGATTGCCAAAGTTGGAACCAATTTAAATGCGTCTGGCGCCAAAACTATTGATGCAACCGGAAAACACCTTACCGCAGGTGTTGTAGATGAACATTCCCACATTGCCGGACTTTCCATCAATGAAGCGGGTCATAATTCTAGTGCCGAAGTTAAAATGGCAGATGTGGTAGACCCAAAAGACGTAAATATTTACAGAAATTTAGCCGGTGGTGTAACCACCATACAATTATTGCATGGGTCTGCCAACCCAATTGGTGGCAGGTCGGCAATCTTGCGTTTAAAATGGGGAGAAAGCGCAGATAATTTGTTGTTTCCAGACATGCCAAAGTTTATAAAGTTTGCCTTGGGAGAAAACGTAAAACAAAGTAATTGGCAAAGTTTCTCTAGATTTCCGCAGACAAGAATGGGTGTGGAACAAGTGTTTATGAATTACTTTCAACGCGCTAAAGAGTATGACGAAATTAAGAAAAGTGGCGCGCCTTACCGTGTAGACGAAGAAATGGAAGTGTTGGCAGAAATCCTGAACGGAGAACGTTTCATTAGCTGCCATTCATATGTACAAAGCGAAATAAACATGCTTATGAAAGTTGCCGAAAAATTTGGATTTAGGGTTAACACCTTTACCCACATTTTAGAAGGTTATAAAGTTGCCGATAAAATGGCAGAGCATGGTGTAGGAGGTTCTACCTTTAGCGATTGGTGGGCTTATAAGTACGAAGTAAAAGACGCCATACCCTACAATGCCGCTATCATGGCAAGCCAAGGAGTTACCGTTGCTATAAATAGTGATGATGCGGAAATGTCTAGAAGATTAAACCAAGAAGCAGGCAAGACCATGAAATACGGTGGTATGTCAGAAATTGAAGCTTGGAAAACCGTTACCTTAAATCCAGCTAAATTATTGTACATAGACGATAAGGTGGGAAGTATAGAAGTAGGTAAAGATGCAGATTTGGTTTTATGGAGCGATTACCCAATGTCTGTTTATGCAAAAGCAGAAAAGACCATTATAGAAGGTGCCGTTTATTTTGATTTAGAAGAAGACCTTAAAAAGCGAGATGCCATAACTGCCGAAAGAGCAAAGCTTATTAATATGATGTTGCAGGATAAAGCAACTGGCGGTAAAACGCAAGCTCCTGTTCAGCGCAAAAAACCATTGTTTGAATGTGAAACCTTATAATCGCTATACCATGAAAAATATAATAGTTACACTTAGTTTATTGGTTGGGATTACAAGTTGGGCCCAACAGACACCCGCGGCAGCACAAACTTCACCCATTAGTATTGAAGGTGCAACGGCACATTTGGGTAATGGAGAGGTAATAGAAAATGCTTTAATAATGTTCCAAGATGGCAAACTTACTTACGTAGGTAGCGCCAATGCCAAAATAGCCAGAGCAGGCACCGTTATTAAGGCAGAGGGCAAGCATGTTTACCCAGGTATCATAGCACCAGCTAAATCATTAGGTTTGGTAGAAATAGACGCAGTAAGGCCCACAAGGGATATGGACGAAATTGGTGAGATGATTCCACATGTAAGAAGCATCATTGCCTACAATGCGGAATCTCAAGTAGTAGAATCCATGAGACCTAATGGGGTCTTGGTAGGTCAAATAGCGCCACAAGGTGGTACCATTTCAGGGACCTCTTCTATTGTTCAATTTGATGCTTGGAATTGGGAAGACGCCGCTATTAAAACAGATGATGGTATTCACCTGCATTGGCCAAGCACCTACCGCAGGGGTCGCTGGTGGTTAGGCGAGCCAAGAGGGTATGCTCCAGATAAAGAGTATGACAGTAATGTTACCACTATCAAAGAATTTTTAGCCAATTCCAAAGCATACGGAAAGGCCTCCAATGCGGAAGAAAACCCCGCTTTTGCAGCCATGAATGGTGTTTTTGATGGCAATAAAAAAGTATATGTGTATGCCCATGGGGAAAAAGAAATAGCAGATGCCATTAATAGCCTTAAAAATAGTGGGGTTGCAGAAGTAATTTTAGTTGGTGGTTATTATGCCCCAAAGGTGGCTAGCTTATTGAAAAAACATAACATTCCGGTACTGGTAAGACATACACATAATTTACCACTCACGGAAGACGATGATTATGATTATCCGTACAAATTGCCAAAATTATTGGTAGATGCTGGTTTAACCGTAGGTATGCAAAATGAAGATGCTAGCAACTTTCAAACTAGAAACCTTCCCTTTTATGCCGGTCAATTAGTTGGCCAAGGAATGGGTAAAGAAGTAGCATTGCAACTTATAACCGGTAACAATGCCAAAATATTAGGTATAGATAAGAATTACGGCACCTTGGAAGTTGGTAAAAGTGCCACACTTTTTATTTCAGAAGGTGATGCTTTAGATATGCAAGGTAATAGCTTAACCAAAGCTTTTATAGATGGTAGGGATATCTCTTTAGAAACCCATCAAACCAAATTATGGAAACGTTATATGGGCAAATACGAAGCGCAAGGTAAGTAACCATTAATAATCTAATTTTAACATGCCGATATATTTTCAATTGAAAGTATATCGGTTTTTTTGTAATAAGAACCATTAAGATGATAGAAACCTATATTGTACCAGATAAAACAAAAGTTGGCCATATTCATTTAAAAGTTTCTAACCTTAAAGAAGCCATGGCCTTCTATGGAGGTATTCTTGGCTTTAAAACTACTATGTTATACGGAGAACAAGCAGCTTTTTTAGCAGCGGGAGACTATCATCATCAAATTGGTTTAAATACATGGCACAGTCAAGGTAGCAACCCTGCTCCTGTTAAAGCACCAGGCCTATACCACACTGCTTTTCTTTACCCTACCAGAAAGGATCTTGCCAAGATTCTGAAAAGACTTATAGATTTAAAATATCCACTCACGGGTGCCGCTGACCACGGTGTTTCTGAAGCTATTTATCTAGACGACCCGGATAAAAATGGGGTGGAATTGTATTGGGACAAACCCATGAATGTATGGCCTAAGACGGTGGATGGGGAATTAGATATGTACACAAAACCATTAGACTTAGATAATTTATTAGCTGAACTCAACCACTAAAACATGTCCAAATCAATACTTATTCTAATTGTGTTTTTTACCACAATTAATCTAGAGGCACAAAGCTCTGCCATGACGTATAACATACGTTACAACAATCCAAACGATAAAGAAAATTGGTGGGAAAATCGTAAAACCGAAGTTAAAGATTTAATCGATTTCTATAACCCAGATATTTTAGGTTTACAAGAGGCTTTACTAGACCAAACCCTTTATTTAGATAAAGAACTAGAAAAGTATGATTTTATAGGCGTGGGAAGAGAAGATGGTTCCCGTAAGGGAGAATTGGCACCTATATTTTATAATACGGAAAAAGTAACCTTGGTTATGCAACATACTTTTTGGTTATCAGATACTCCGGATAAGGTTAGTTTAGGTTGGGATGCCGCCCTAAATAGAATTGTAACCATGGCTAAGTTTAAGGATATTACCACTAACGAAACGTTTTTTGTTTTCAATGCCCATTATGACCATAAAGGAAAGTTGGCCCGTAAAAACTCTTCTAATCTAATTTTAAAACTTATAGACCTCTATTGCTCTACTGATGAAAAAGTAATTGTTATGGGAGATTTAAATGCTACACCAGAGGAAGAACCCATTGTAGTTTTAGGAACTGTTTTACAAGATAGTTTCACGACCCCCAACATAACCCCATACGGACCTATTGGCACCTATAATGCTTTTGATACCAACCATCCGTTAGATAAAAGAATAGATTATATTTTTAATCGCAACCTCAACGTAAAAAGCTATAGGTGTATAGATGACCGAAGGAAAAATTTACACTTCCCTTCTGATCATTTGCCTATTTTAGTACGGTATTAATTATTCTGGTTTTATCCAAAAGATACCGCCTTCTGGCTTTTCATAAAAGCTATTTGGCTTTTTATCTTCACTTATAGTAATGGATTCAAACACTACCGTATTACGTTCTTCTTGAATTTGGTTACCCTCAGTCTTGTGCCAAGAAATTGTTTTTGGTAATAGAAAACCACTTACATTAACCCATTCCTTATAATGAATCCAACTTACTTTATCTGATACGTCGCCAGTTCTATACGTAACGGTATAACCCAACCATTCCATTTTATACGTGTCGGGATTGTAATGCAGGTAATATTGATCTTTAGAAGAAGCCCCAACACCTTCTTTAAATTGTATGGCTATTCCTGGATAAACTTTTCCATCTACCATTAAATCTTTAGTCTGTGAGTAAATAATACCTTTATCCGCCAATACAAATGGCATATTAAAAAAGTAAAACATTAAGTTGTGATAAAATTCCGGGTTACCGGTATACTCTTCTTCTTTGGTTAAAGTCCAAACTTCTTCCCCATTAAAACCCAAATCATATTTTGGCGTTTCAATTCTATCTTTTCTATGTTTTAAATCTATAACATGAAGTTCAGGATTATCTGGTTTTGGTAAGGTAAAAGAAAGTGTGTTTTGGGTTTTATAACGTTCTAGCCCACCGTGAGCGTCTAAAACCCTTTTTAAATTTTCTGGCTGGTTATTTTTTTGTGTAACAATATCTTCTATTTCTTGTTCCGATTTTTTTAACTGGTTTTCAGACTTAGTATTACAAGAGGTTAAAATTATTCCAAAAATAATGGCAACTACAGTAGTTTTCATGGTTGGGTTCAATTATGTTTTCTATCTAAGTCGCTTTTAAAACTATTTGTTTACAGGAATAACTAATTTTGCGGCTATGTCTACCATAAAAGAAATAACCAGCGTGCAAAATGCCTTAGTGAAGAAAATGATTTTGCTCAAAGAAAAATCCCGAGAACGAAAAAAAACTGGCTTGTTTGTTATAGAAGGGCAAAGAGAGTTAGATTTAGCCTTGAAAGGTGGATATGCTATTGAAACGCTTTGTGTTTGTCCGGAAATCACAAAAATAGAATTTGCACAAGCAGATTTGAAAAAAAAGACAATCCATATCTCTAAAGAAGTATTTAAAAAAGTAGCGCATAGAGATACAACCGAAGGTATATTAGCCGTAGTAGAAAGTAAAGACCATACTTTACAATCCTCATTTAAACTAAAAGAAAACCCTTTGATTTTGGTAGCAGAAGCACCAGAAAAGCCAGGTAATTTAGGCGCCATACTACGTACTGCAGATGCTGCTAATTTAGATGCTGTTTTAATAGCAAATCCTAAAACGGACCTGTATAACCCTAATATTATTCGTTCTAGCGTTGGCTGTATTTTTACCAATAAGATTGCTACCGGTAGTACTGAAGAGCTTATCAATTTTTTAAACGGGGAAAAAATTAAAATTTTCTGTGCAGCATTATCTGCATCCAAAAATTATATAGAAGCAGATTTTACCGGTAGTGCTGCTATTGTAGTAGGCACAGAAGCTACTGGGCTTACGGCAGAGTGGCTAAACAATTCTTTTCAAAATGTAATTATACCCATGCAGGGCGAAATTGATAGTATGAACGTATCTGTATCCGCAGCAATACTTATCTTTGAAGCCAAACGCCAGCGCGGATTTTAATCGTTATGCAGAGTAGCCTTCTTTTCTATTGCATTATAACAATTGTAGTTGTTCAATATTTAATAGAACGCTATCTAGAGTTCTTAAACAACAAATCATTCTTAAAACAACTACCAGATGAACTAGCAGATGTTTATGATCAAGAAGCATATGCAAAGGCAAAGGCCTACCAACAAGCAAACTATAGATTTGGTAATTTTCAGAATTTATTTTCTTTAGTACTTACCCTTACTTTTTTACTTTTTGGTGGATTTAATTGGATAGACACTTGGGTAAGGAATTACACAGAAAACCCAACATTAATGGCCGTGCTTTATTTTGGACTCTTATTTTTTGGAAGCAGTTTGTTGGCCATACCATTTAATTATTACCAAACCTTTGTAATAGAGACCGCATTTGGTTTTAACAAAACAAACAAAAAAACCTTTTTATTGGACATTTTAAAAGGATGGCTTTTGGCTTTCTTATTTGGAGGTGGGTTGCTGGCCTTGGTAATTTGGTTTTTGCAATGGGCCGGTCCTAATTTTTGGTTATACGTATGGGCAACGTTTGTAATAGTCATGGTTTTTGCCAATTTATTTTATAGCAAACTTATTGTTCCCCTTTTCAACAAACAAAAGCCCTTGGAACATGGCCCTTTAAAAATTGCTATTGAAAAGTATGCACTAAATGTTGGGTTTAATCTCCAAAACATCTTTGTTATAGATGGCTCTAAACGTTCCACAAAAGCTAATGCCTATTTTTCTGGTTTTGGAAAACAAAAAAGAGTTACACTTTTTGACACCCTTATAAACGATTTGAACCAGGAAGAAATAGTAGCTGTATTGGCACATGAAGTTGGTCATTATAAGAAAAAACACATCCTGTTTAACCTATTTACTTCAATTTTATCAACTGGTTTTACCTTGTTCGTACTTTCGTTATTTGTTAACAGTCCGGAGCTCTCTTTGGCTATTGGTGTAAAAACACCAAGTTATCATGCGGCCCTACTCGGTTTTGTTTTACTGTATAGCCCAATATCCACGCTTACCGGCTTGGTCATGAATTATATATCTAGAAAGTTTGAATTTCAAGCAGATGATTTTGCCAAAGAAACCTATGCCGCACATCCGTTGATCAGTTCCTTAAAAAAATTGTCCAAAAATAATTTGACCAATTTAACCCCACACCCCGCCTATGTTTTTATGCATTATTCGCATCCGCCGCTACTAGAGCGTATAAGAAATCTTAAGGCATAATTTTTGTTGCTTCCAAATAAAGATTGGCGTAAATTTATTTTACTATGACGGAAGCTGCGATAGAACAAGAAAACAAAGAAATTGCACAACAGTATAAAGAGTTGTTGCGAATTAGTTACCAAACCTTAACAGACGAGGATAAAAAACTAATACGTTCTGCTTTTGATGTAGCTGTAGATGCGCATAAAAACCAAAGAAGAAAATCTGGCGAAGCCTATATCTTTCACCCTATTGCGGTAGCCAAAATCGTAGCCTCCGAAATTGGTTTAGATGCTGTTTCTATTGCTTCTGCCCTTTTACATGATGTGGTAGAGGATACAGAATATACGTTGGCAGACATAGAACGCTTATTTGGCGAAACCGTAGCGCGGATAGTAGATGGCCTTACCAAAATTGCCCATCTTAAAAAAGACATGAACATTAGCCAGCAGGCAGAGAACTTTAGAAAAATGTTACTCACCCTGCATGATGATGTGCGTGTAATCATTATTAAAATAGCAGACCGTTACCACAATATGCTCACCATGGATAGTATGCCAGAGCATAAACAGGTTAAAATAGCTTCAGAAACCCTTTATATCTATGCTCCCCTAGCACATAGAATTGGGTTATACAATATAAAAACGCACCTAGAAGACCTCAGCTTAAAATATACGGAACCAGATGTATATAACGATATTTTCAACAAAATTGAAGATACCGAAGAAGAACAGCAAGAATACATAAATGCGTTTACAAAAGTTATAGAAGATGCCCTAGATGAAGAGGGGCTTAACTATCATATAAAAGGTAGGATGAAAAGTATCTTTTCCATCCGCCGTAAAATGATGGCACAAAATATTGGCTTTGATGAAGTTTATGACAAATTTGCCATTAGGATAATTTATAGGTCTGATCGTAAAAACGAAAAATTCTTGGCATGGAAAATATATTCCATTGTTACAGACCATTTTACCCCTAACCCAGTGCGTTTAAGGGATTGGATTACCTCCCCTAAATCTACTGGCTACGAGGCCTTACACATAACGGTAATGGGGCCACAAGGCAAATGGGTAGAAGTACAGATACGTAGCGAAAGAATGCATGAAATTGCAGAAAAAGGGTATGCCGCCCACTTTAAGTACAAGCACGGTAACCAAAACGAACAAGGTATTGAAGAATGGCTAAACCGTTTGCAAGAAGCACTGGAAGGAGACAATGGCAATGCCGTTGACTTTGTAGAGGAATTTAAGCTTAACCTGTACAGCAAAGAAATATTTGTCTTTACGCCAAAAGGAGAACTAAAATCATTGCCAAAAGGAGCCTCTCCTTTAGATTTTGCATTCCATATACATACAGAGGTGGGCATGCGAACCCGCGGTGCAAAAGTCAATGGTAAATTGGTACCGCTAAATACAAGGCTTAAAAGTGGTGATCAAGTAGAAATTATAACTTCGGCTATTGCAAAACCAAATCAAAACTGGTTAGATTATGCCCATACTGCAAGAGCCAGGGCGAAAATAAAATCATCCCTTAGAGAGGAGAAAAAAGAAATTGCAGAAGAAGGTAAGGAAACCCTTAGAAGAAAACTACGTTCACAAAAAATAAACCTCAACGAAGATGTAGTGAACAAAATGGTTAATTTCTTTAAACTAAAAACCAGTTTAGACCTCTTTTTCAGAGTTGGCAATGGGGCAATAGACAATCAAAAAATTAAAGATTTTGCCTCTTCTTACAACAATGCATTTATCAACTTCTTTAAAAATAAAATTAGGAAAACACCTGTTTCAGAAGATTTAGATAAAGAAGAAATTACACAGAAATACGATATGCTCGTATTTGGTAGTGAGGAAGAAAAATTAAACTATAAGCTATCAAAATGTTGTAATCCTATACCCGGTGATCCTGTTTTTGGCTTTGTTAGCGTAAACGATGGTATAAAAGTGCATAAAAAAACCTGCCCTAACGCCATACAATTACAAAGTAACTATGCATATAGAATCATGTCTGCTAAATGGATAGATTCTACACAAGAAGAATTTAGCGCGGATATTAAACTTACGGGTATAGATAATCTTGGGTTAATGAATGAAATTACCAACATAATTTCGGACAATATGCATGTAAATATGCGTAACCTAAATTTTAGTGCAGAGGGCGGTACTTTCACCGGAAAGATAACCGTTGTGGTAAAAAACAAGAGCATTCTGAAAAAACTTATTGACAATCTGAAAGCCATCAACGGTATTGACAAGGTAGTGCGAATTTAAATAAAGATGTTACCTTTGCTAAGTTGATTGTAGCACTATTATGGGGAACAATAAGAACCAAGAAATCGTAAAAAGTGTTTTTACCAAGTTTTTAGAAGAAAACGGCCATAGAAAAACACCGGAACGTTACGCTATTTTACAGGAAATATATGAGAGCGATGATCATTTTGACGTAGAATCGCTTTACATAAAAATGAAAACCAAGAATTACCGTGTTAGTAGGGCTACCCTGTATAATACCATAGAATTACTTCTGGACTGTAAATTGGTACGCAAGCATCAGTTTGGAGGTAGCCAAGCACAATACGAAAAATCTTATTTTGACCGTCAGCACGATCATGTAATCTTAACAGACACCGGAGAAGTTGTAGAATTTTGTGACCCTCGTATACAGTCTATCAAAAAGACCATAGAAGAGGTTTTCGATATCAAAATCAATAACCATTCCCTATACTTTTACGGCACAAGAAATAAACAAGAAAACGTAACCGACTAAGCAAACACTTAATGGTAGATTTATTATTAGGACTCCAATGGGGAGACGAAGGTAAGGGTAAAATTGTAGATGTTCTTACCAAGGATTATGATATAATTGCCCGTTTTCAGGGTGGTCCAAATGCAGGACACACACTTGAATTTGATGGTATTAAACATGTTTTACATACCATACCTTCCGGAATTTTTCATAAAAATGCCATTAACGTTGTAGGCAACGGGGTGGTTATAGACCCTGTAATCTTTAAAAAAGAATTAGATAATTTAAACCAGTTTAGTATAGATTACATTTCTAAACTATTGATTTCTAGAAAAGCACACTTAATTCTACCTACCCACCGTTTACTAGATGCCGCTTCTGAAACGGCAAAAGGTAAAGCTAAGATTGGTTCTACCTTAAAAGGAATTGGACCCACTTACATGGACAAGACCGGAAGAAATGGTATGCGCGTAGGTGACTTAGAATTTGTAGATTGGAAAGAAAAATATAGAGCTCTAGCAGATAAGCACGAAGCAATGATTGCTTATTACAACGTAGACATACAATACAACTTACCTGAGCTAGAAACCGAATTTTTTGAAGGTGTGGAAACCCTTAAAAAATTGACCTTTATAGACAGTGAGCAATATATTTTTGATGCGATGGCCGCTGGTAAAAAGATTTTGGCGGAGGGCGCTCAAGGTTCGCTTTTAGATATTGATTTTGGAACGTATCCGTTTGTAACTTCATCTAATACAACCGCGGCAGGCGCCTGTACAGGTTTGGGTGTTGCTCCAGGTAAAATAGGAGATGTTCTAGGTATTTTTAAGGCATATACTACAAGAGTAGGTAGCGGACCGTTTCCTACGGAATTATTTGACCAAGATGGGGAAACCATGGGCCGTGTAGGCAACGAGTTTGGAGCCACAACCGGTAGACCAAGACGTTGCGGATGGCTAGACTTGGTCGCGTTAAAGTACGCTGTTCAAATTAATGGAGTAACCGAGTTAATGATGATGAAAGCCGACGTTTTAAGTGGTTTTGAAACGATTAAGGTATGTACGGCCTATCATTATAAGGGTGAAGAAATTGAACACCTACCTTATAATATTGAAGCAGAAAACGTTACACCAATTTATAAAGAACTTAAAGGTTGGTCTGCAGATTTAACTAAAATGACCAAAGCAGAAGAATTACCAGCTGCTTTAAATGATTATATTGCATATTTAGAACAAGAACTAAACGTTCCTATCAAGATTGTTTCCGTAGGTCCAGACAGACTACAGACTATCTTACGATAGTAAACTAATTAGATAAGTACCTTTATGGATAGGCTTTCTTTTGAAGAAAAGACAACGGTTTTTTTGGAAAAAGGAAAGCCTTTCTTTTTTCTAATCAATTTTGACCAAACACAATTAATTGCCTTTGATTTTGAAGAAGCTAAAGAGCAAGGCATTTATTTTGATATTAAAGGTAATAGTAACGTAACCAAGCAAGAGGTACTAACTCCTATCCCAGAATTCATAACCGAACCATTGCCATTCTCAAAATATGAAAATGGGTTCAGTTTGGTTAAGCAAGAAATTTTAAAGGGTAATAGCTTTTTGTTAAACCTTACCTACCCTACTCCTATTTTAAATAATTTAGATTTAGAAAATACCTTTTATACAGCGCAAGCACCTTATAAATTATATTACAAAGACAATTTTGTTTGCTTTTCGCCAGAGTGTTTTGTAAGGATAAAGGACGATTTTATCTACTCGTATCCTATGAAGGGTACCGCAACCGCCAACATGGCCAATGCAAAAAAAATGCTCCTAGAAAATGCTAAAGAAATTCAGGAGCACAATACAATTGTAGATTTAATAAGAAACGATTTGTCCCTTGTTGCTAAAGAAGTAACCGTTACCAAGTATAGGTATTTAGAAAAAATAAATACTAAGGATGGCGGGCTTTACCAAACCAGTTCAGAAATAAGAGGAAAATTACCAGCTAATTGGAAAAAGAATTTTGCAAGCCTATTGTTTAAGATGTTACCTGCTGGCTCTATAAGTGGGGCACCTAAAAAACAAACCGTGAAAATAATTAAAGAGGCAGAACAATATGATAGGGGTTTTTACACGGGAATTTTTGGAATCTTTGATGGAGAAAAAATAGATTCTGGTGTGGCAATTCGTTTTATTGAGAAAACAGAAAATGGCTATGTCTTTAAAAGCGGCGGTGGCATTACGCATCAAAGTATAGCAAAAGAGGAATACCAAGAACTACTGAAAAAAGTGTATGTACCCACTCTTTGAAACCCTATGCGTACAAGACGGTGTTATTAAAAACCGTTCTTTTCATGAAGCTCGATTTAATAAAGCGTTCTACAAGTTTTTTGGATACTTACCTAATTATAATTTACTTGATACTATTGAAGTTCCTAATACATTTACTAAAGGAACAGTTAAGTTAAGAATCGATTACAATCAGCAAGGAACAGTACCAAAGTTTACTTATTATTCACCAAAACCCATTAATACCCTACAAGTAGTTCACGATAACCAAATAGACTATAATCTAAAATTCACCCAAAGAGACCCTTTAACCCAGCTTTGGCAAAGAAGAGGCAACTGTGATGATGTTCTTATTTGTAAAAACGGTTTTATAACCGACACCTATTTTGCCAACATCCTGTTTAAAAAGAATGCCAAATGGTATACCCCAAAAACATTTTTACTAAATGGTACGTGTAGACAACGACTTTTACAGCATAAGCTTGTAGAAACCCAGGATATTACCATACAAAACTTAAAAAAATTTGAAGGGTTTCAACTAATAAATGCAATGCTGGATTTTGAACCTCAAAAAATCATCCCAATACAACAGATAAAAACCAATTAGGTTTTCGTAAAAGTTTAGTAAGCTTTTTCACTTTCCAAGCTTTAATGTAAGGCACTTAAGTAATTTTCTTCTACTAATTACTAAGCATGCAAACTAAACTTAAAATTCAAAGTATACTCATACTATTTTTTACCTTATTCTGGTCCTATTTAATGTTAGGACAATCTTTACCAAGATTAGGCAAAATAGGAAACAAAGATGTATTATTGGTAAATAATGAGCCCTACTTAGTACTAGGTGGGGAATTGGGCAATTCTACGGCAACTTCAAAAGCGTCTATGTCTACTGTATGGCCAAGATTAAAAGAGCTCAATTTAAACACTGTTCTAATACCAATTTATTGGGAGCTTTTAGAACCAAAACCCAACCAATTTAATTTTGATTTGGTAGACGAACTAATACATGATGCAAGAGCCCATAACCTAAAACTAGTTATTCTATGGTTTGGATCTTGGAAAAATAGTATGTCTAGCCATGTACCGGCATGGGTAAAAACCAATTATAAAAAGTATCCTAGAGCCAGGGATGATAAAGGTAATGCACAAGAGATATTAAGTCCGTTCTACGAAGCTAACTTAAAGGCAGATTTAAATGCCTACACCGCATTAATGCAGCATATTAAAGAAGTGGATGGTAAGGAAAATACCGTTATTATGATGCAGCCAGAAAATGAAATAGGTATGTTACCTGTTGCCAGAGACCATAGCAAACTGGCCAATGAAAAGTATGCCGAACCCGTTCCAGAACAATTAATGGCGTATTTATTAGCTAATAAGAAAAAACTAAATCCAGAGTTTAAGTCCATTTGGGCCAAAAATGGATATAAAAATTCAGGAAATTGGGAAGAAGTGTTTGGAAAAGGTATAGCCACCGAAGAATTATTCATGGCCTATTATTTTGCAAAATATACCAATAGCATTACCCTAGCAGGTAAAGAAATTTATCCAATTCCTGCATTTGTAAATGCTGCTTTAAATGCCCCAGGCAAAGCACCAGGCTCTTACCCTAGTGCTGGTCCCTTGCCTCATTTATTGGATGTTTGGAAAGCCGCCTCACCCGCCATCGATTTCTATTCACCAGATTTTTATAATCCCGATTTTGAACAGTGGAACAATTTATACACCAGACAAGACAACCCTCTTTTTGTTCCGGAACATAGTTTTGACAACACTGTAGCTGCCAAAGCTATTTTTGCCATTGGCAAGTACCAAGCTTTGGGGTTTTCCCCTTTTGCCATAGAGCAAAATCCAAATGAAGCGCTAAACCCTAAAGAAAAACTTTTAGCGGAAACTTATAAAACCCTGGGCGAACTAGCACCATTTTTATTTTCCCAATGGGGAGAAAATAAAATAAAAGGGGTTCTTTTAGATAAAGAAAATAATACCAGTACGTTTGTCTTGGGAGATTATGAATTTACCGCCAGCCACACCCATAATTTAGGTTGGGATGCACGATCAAAAGATGATCATTGGGAGCAGGCAGCAGCTTTAATCGTTCAAACCGCTAAAAACGAATTCTATTATTTAGGTTTTGGTACTTCGTTCACCTTCAAAAATCTTAAAAACAACAAAACTGTCGGTATTTTAAAAGCGGAATCAGGACACTTTGAAAACAATGCTTGGAAAGTTTATCGCCATCTTAATGGAGACCAAACACATCAAGGCAGGCACATAAGGGCATTCTTGGGTAACGTTTCATTACAAAGATTTACCCTATATGAGTATGAATAGTAATTAATAACCCCTTATCCTTTTACAGAATCAACTTTATGTAATCTTAGTTTGGGTATTAAATCTATCTAAACTAAAATCCTTTCTTTGTGTAAAAACCTTACTTTTGGGCAAAATTTCAAGCAATTGAAAAGATGTATACTTTTTTGTGCTTTTGTATTTATAGCTAGTGCAAAAACAGCCGCACAGCAGACAGAAAGCAAGAAAATAAATATTGTTTACGGGGCCAACCTTATAAAAGACGAGGAACAATTTCCTGGAGCAACCATATTTAGCAAAGACGATACCAGACAATTACAGTTTGAACATCAAGGGGCAGACCTGTGGTGTGATGTAGCTATTTTCTATTCCGAAGCCAATACACTTAAAGCAGTTGGTAACGTAAGATTACAACAAGGCGATAGTATTGAAATGAATAGTGGCAAATTAGACTATGATGGAAATAGCAAAATAGCAAGAGCCTATGAAGCCGTAGATTTAACGGACGGTCAAATGACCCTAACTACCGATACGTTGTTTTTTGATAGGGAAAAACAAGAATCTTTTTACAAAACCGGTGGTAAGGTAATAGACTCTGCCAATGTACTAACCAGTACTATTGGCACCTATTTTATGGAATTAAAGAAAGTTCAGTTTCAAAAAAATGTCCACATAGACAATCCAGAATATACCATTGATTCTGAACAATTGAACTATTACCGACTTACTAAAAATGCCTATATGTACGGGCCTTCTACCATTATAGGCGAAGAGTACACCATTTACTGTGAACGTGGTTTCTACGATACTAAAATTGAACAAGGATATGGTGTAAAAAACACTAAAATAAATTACAACAACCGTATCATAGAGGGCGATAGCGTTTTCTTTGATAAGGCTACGTCTTTTGCATCTGCCACAAATAATATTAAGGTTACAGACACCGTAAACAATGGGGTTATTAAAGCACATTACGCGGAAGTTTTTAAGGAAAAAGACTCGGTATTCGCCACTAAACGTGCAGTGGCAATAAGCTTGGTTCAACAAGATTCCCTTTACATTCACGGAGACACCTTAATGGTTACCGGTAAGCCCGATGCAAGGGTTTTAAGAGCATTTAGAAATGCCAAGTTTTACAAAACCGATATGAGCGGCAAATGCGATTCTATTCATTCCGCAGAGGCCACCGGCATAACACAATTAATTACGAATCCGGTATTGTGGAATTTAGACAACCAAATGACAGGGGACAGTATTCATCTAATTTCGGATTTAGAAACCGAAAAAATGGATTCCTTACGGGTTATAAATAACGCTTTTATTACGGCATTTGATACCATTGGAAAAAAGGGTTACAACCAAGCAAAAGGAAAAGACCTCTTTGGAAAGTTTATAGAAAATGAATTAAAAATTGTAGACTTAGTTAAGAACACAGAGGTTATCTATTATATGTATAATGATGAAAACGAGCTAGTTGGCATAGACAAGACCATTTGTAGTAAAATTAGGTTAGAATTGGCCAATAGTGATATAGAAGACATTACCTTTTTTGTAAATCCTGAAGGCAAAATATATCCTGAAACAGATTTACCAGAGGAAAATAGAAAATTAAAAGGTTTTATTTGGCGCGGAGATGAACGCATAACCTCTAAATCGGAAATTTTTGATGCCGATGATAACAATATCATATTGGTAAAAATTAGAGGCATAGACCAACCCGTGGATATTGATACCGAAGAGCAAGAACGTGGTGGTTTACCTCTAGTTCCTAAAAATGCGCCAAAGAATAATAAGGCTATCAGCACCAAACGCCCTAAACTTAAAAAAGTTGGCGGTGTATAATACAAAAAATGAGACGCTGATTTATGGAGAAGGATTATTACAAATACCAAGCACAAACTTCGCCCTACCCATTGGGTATGCAAGTATCCCGTGCTTTGGGCAGCTATATTTATGATACAAATGGCCAAGCCCATTTGGATTTTGTGGCCGGGGTTTCTGCTTGTAGCCTAGGCCATTGCCACCCAAAAGTGGTTAAGGCCATAACCCAACAAGCAGAACAATATATGCATGTAATGGTTTACGGTGAATACATCCAGGCACCAGCCGTGGAATACGCCAAATACCTTGCATCATTATTACCAAAAACGTTAGAAGTTACCTATTTAGTAAATTCTGGAACAGAAGCTATTGAAGGGGCACTAAAGTTGGCGAGACGCTTTACAGGACGGTCAGAAATACTAGCCGCAAAAAATGCCTATCACGGAAATACAATGGGTAGTTTAAGTCTAATGGGCTTAGAAGAACGCAAAGCATCCTTTAGACCATTGATTCCTGATGTGGGGTATATTCAATTTAATTGCGAGGAAGATTTAAAATACATCACAACAAAAACTGCGGCAGTAATATTAGAAACCATACAAGGTGGTGCGGGATTTATTGAACCCAAGAACAAGTATTTAGAAAAAGTTAGAAAAAAGTGTACAGCTGTTGGTGCACTATTAATTTTAGACGAAATACAGCCCGGATTTGGACGTACCGGCAAATTATTTGCTTTTGAACATTACAACTGCATCCCAGATATTTTGGTAATGGGTAAAGGCATGGCCTCTGGCCTTCCGGTTGGCGCGTTTACTGCTTCTCAAGAAATCATGGCTTCGCTTAAGAACCCAAAAATGGGGCATATTACCACTTTTGGCGGTAATCCTGTCATTGCGGCAGCAGCTTTGGCAACACTAAAAGAAATAAAGGAAAGTCAACTTATGGGTCAGTGCCTAGAAAAAGAAATATTCTTTAAATCACTTTTGGTACATCCTTTGATTAAAGAGATTAGAGGCAAAGGATTAATGTTGGCATTAATCATGAAAAATGACCAAATAGCCAATGAATTGGTCCTAAGAGCCAAAGAAGAAGGGCTTATACTTTTTTGGTTATTGTTCGAAAGTAAAGCGGTTAGAATTACACCTCCGTTAACTGTCTCTGAACAAGAAATTAAGGAAGGATGCACTAAAATTTTAAAAATATTGGATACCCTAAACGGGGAAACTGTTAACTAATTTGTTAATAAGAACACAAATTAAGACTTAAAATAGGAGCAATATCCTGCTAATTTTAAGTCCATAGTTAATCCAAACTAGACCTATGGCGTTACATACTAACGAAAATAATAATCCCACGGTACACAAGTTCGAGTCTATGTTAAAGACAGACGATGTCTATTTCTTTGACGCGGAAGACTTTGAAGAGATAATTCATCATTACTTAAATCTTGGTAAAGTATCCCTAGGAAAAAAGGCAATTCAATTAGGTTTGGAACAACATCCGAATTGCATTGAAATAAAATTGCTTCAAGTAGAAGTTTTGGTTTTTGAAGATCAATTTACCAAAGCAGAATCGCTCCTAGACCATTTACAATCCTTAGATGCACATAACGAAGAAATTTTTATCCAGCGCGCAAACATTCTTTCTAAAAAAGATAATCACGCTGGAGCTATTGATATGTTAAAGAAAGCCTTAACTATTGTGCAAGACGAGGATAGCTTTGATGTCTATTCACTAATGGGCATGGAGCATTTATTTATGGATAACTATTTAGAAGCTAAAAAGTGCTTTATACAGTGCCTAACTTATGATGATTCTGATTACTCTTCCCTATACAATGTAATTTATTGTTTTGAATTTTTAGAAGATTTTGAAGGGGCTATCAGCTTTTTAAACAAGTTTTTAGAAAAGAATCCTTACTGTGAAGTAGCATGGCATCAGTTGGGTAAAATGTATATTGAAAAAAACATGTGGGAATCTGCACTAGGCGCATTTGACTTCGCCATAATTAGTGACGATACCTTTTTAGGTGCCTATTTTGAAAAGGGCAAGGTTTTAGAAAAACTAGGAAAACTTAATGAAGCCATAGCTTGCTATGAAACCACTATTGAAATAGAAGACCCTACCTCTCACGCCTATTTAAGAATTGCAAAATGTCATGAA
The DNA here is from genome assembly GCF_056160685.1 of Croceivirga sp. ABH4_376. Classification (NCBI taxonomy): domain Bacteria; kingdom Pseudomonadati; phylum Bacteroidota; class Flavobacteriia; order Flavobacteriales; family Flavobacteriaceae; genus Croceivirga; species Croceivirga sp. ABH4_376. The sequence goes on from NZ_JBSWXQ010000002.1 coordinate 862,479, forward strand.
AAACTAGGCAATGATGATTTGGCAAAATACTATTACTACAATACGGTACATGAAGATCCACTGTTAGATAAAGGATGGTTGGCCATTACCGAATTTTATCTTAGAAAAAAAGATTATGAAAAAGCCTTGCACTATATAAATAAGGCTATAAACATAGATGGTGACAATGCCTTGTACTGGAAAAGAAATGCAGAAACCTTTTTTGCTTTAAATAACATAGACGAGGCCGATTTTGCCTTTAAACAAGCTGTAGAATTGGGTAATTATGAGTTAGATACTTGGACCAATTGGGCCAAGGTTTTAAAACAACTTAATGACTCTGAAGCTGCCATTCAAGTTTTGCTACAAGGTTTGGAATTTTACCCCAACAATGCAGAAATATTGTACCAATTAACTGGGCTCTATTTACGTTGTAACAATTTTGAAGAAGCTAAAGAAAACTTTGGTGTAGCGTTGCAAATAAGTCCAAAAAAATCTTCAATCTTCTTAGAGTTATATCCAGAATACGGTCAAATCAAATGGATTCAAGATTCCCTTAAAAGAAATCAAAGGGCTTCTACCTAAATGGGTATCTTTGCAGCAATATAGATAGTAGCTTATGCCAAGAAAACTAATAGATTATCTGTGGGTTACCCTAAAGGGTATGGCCATGGGAGCTGCAGACGTTGTACCAGGGGTATCTGGAGGTACCATCGCCTTTATTTCTGGAATATATGAAGAGTTAATAAATTCAATAAACGCCATTAGTTTTTCTTTGCTTAAAGAAATCAAAGAAAATGGTATTAAAGCCGCTTGGAATAAAATAAACGGCAATTTCCTTTTGGCGCTTTTTACTGGCATTTTTATTAGTGTTTTGTCGTTGGCCAAACTATTAACTTGGCTTCTAGATAATGAGCCTATTCTATTATGGTCCTTTTTCTTTGGATTAGTAGTTGCCAGTATTTTCTTGGTGGGTAAAGAAATAAAAAAGTGGAGTGCCGTTACCGTAATTATTTTAATAGCAGGAGCGGCCATCGCATTTTACATAACTAAACTTCCACCTAATGAAAATGTAGATTCCTATCCATTTTTATTCTTATCTGGTGCGCTTGCCATTTGCGCTATGATTTTACCGGGAATATCCGGCGCTTTTATTTTAGTTCTTCTTGGTTCGTACAAAACTATTCTAGAAGCGGTTCACCAACGTGATTTTGCCATTATAGCAACTGTTGGCGCTGGAGCCATTTTCGGTTTATTAAGTTTTGCACGTTTACTTAAATGGATGTTCAAAAACTACAGAAATACCACATTGGCGCTATTAACCGGTTTTATTTTGGGGTCTCTGAACAAAATATGGCCTTGGAAAGTTGTGTTAGAAACTAAGGTTTTTGATGACAAGGTTATTCCTGTTGCTGAAATGAATATATCACCCTTTAATTACGAAGGTGATCCTAAATTAATTCTAGCTTTGGTTCTAGCCCTACTGGGCTTTTCGGTTATTTTTATTCTTGAAAGGTTAGCTGCGAAAAAATAGGAATACCAAATGCAACAACAAAAAACCCGAACAATAGGCGATAAGTTGTTCTTGGTGATCAAGGGACTTTTCATGGGTGCTGCCAATAAGGTACCTGGTGTTTCTGGCGGAATTGTTGCTTTTGTAGGCGGGTTTTATGAGGAGTTTATTTATTCCCTCCAAAAAGTAAACCTAAAGGCTTTTAAATTACTGTTTAATGGAAGGTTCCGCAGTTTTGTTAGATATATAAACGGCACTTTTTTAGGGCTTCTAATAACCGGAATGCTTATTAGTTATTTTAGTGTCTCTAGGCTATTAGACTACTTTCTAGAGCGAAAAGAATTATACGTATGGGCCGCTTTTTTTGGTATGATCATCGGTTCTATTTACTACATCTCCAAAGATTTTAAAGACTGGAATAAAAAAACCATCCCCGCCGGAATCATTGGTTTGTTAATTGGTATCTCCATTAGTTTTTTAAATCCGGCAAAAGAGAACGACAACCTATTATTTATTTTCTTCTGTGGGGTAATAAGTGTTTCGGGCATGACGTTACCAGGCCTTTCCGGCTCCTTTATTCTAATTCTAATTGGTAATTATGTGCTATTATTGGTAGATTCCGTAAACAGCCTTTACTTTACTATTTCAGAATTAATCCAGGGCGATTTTAGTTTTGTGAACAACCCTTCCCGTTTAAAAACACTAAAAATATTGGCTGTTTTCACCTTTGGATCCGCCACAGGTCTAGTTACCTTATCCCATTTTTTAGGCTATTTATTAAAACATCACAAAAAAATAACCACAGCTGTAATTATTGGTTTTATAACCGGTTCTTTAGGGGTTTTGTGGCCTTGGAAAAAAACCATTTATAAAACAGATATAGATGGTAATTTTTTATTAGACAGCAACGGGGATACTATAATTTTAAATTACCAACGTTATTTACCCAATTTGGGAAATATGGAAACATGGGGTGCCATCTTTTTTATCATCTTTGGCATTTTTGTTTTATTAAGTTTAGATTGGTATGGAAAAAACAGAAATGAAAACCAAAAGACTAGGGTTAATAGGTAAGAATATATCTTATTCGTTTAGCAGGGGGTATTTTAAAGATAAGTTTACAACACTTAATTTAAACGAATATTCTTATGAAAATTTTGACCTAGAAAGCATTTCAGATTTTAAAAAATTAAAAGACTGCACAGATATTGTTGGTTTTAATGTTACTATTCCGTACAAACAGGAAATAATACCTTTTTTAGACGAATTAGACCCGCAAGCACTACAAATAGGCGCAGTTAACACCATTAAAATAAAAAATGGTAGTTACATAGGGTACAATACAGATGCCTATGGATTTAAAATTTCAATTACACCTTTTATTAAACCACATCATAAAAAAGCGTTGATTTTAGGTACCGGTGGTGCCAGCAAGGCCATAGCATTTGTATTGAAAGAATTGGGCATTGCCTACACTTATGTTTCTAGAAACCCAAAGCAAAATCAGATGGGTTACCACCAGATCGATGAAAAAGTTCTTAAAGAATATACTTTAATTATTAATTGTAGTCCTGTAGGTACCTTCCCAGAAGTGGATAAAAAACCAGACCTACCCTACCAGTATATAACGAATCAACATATTTTATTCGATTTAATCTATAACCCTTCAGAAACCGCTTTTCTATCTGAAGGCAAAAAAAGAGGAGCCGCCGTACAAAACGGTCTAGCCATGTTAAAAGGCCAAGCCGAAAAATCCTGGGAAATCTGGAACAGCTAACATTCCATTCTAATTATTCCTTCGCTTTTGCAATAAAGAATTAAAAGGCTTATTAAGAATCATTACTTTTGTCTATGGTAGGTATTATTTATAACTTACCGCAATAGAATGAGCCATCAATCTAACTTAAAACCGAACAACTGTGATGGAGAACGAAGCAAATAAACCACAGGAAACTGCTGGGGGGAATGAAAATTTAGAAAAAAATACCGAGAATCTTTCTGAACAAGAAATTGAGGTTAACTCTGAGGCTGAAAACTTAGGAGCACCTGAAAATACGGATGCATCCGATCAGGAAACCAAGCAAGAAGATGAGGTACAAGATGAGATAGATAAGGAAAATGCCGAAGATGCCGAGGATACGGAGAACGAAAAAAGGCACGAAATTCCTTTCTTGGACTACCATTCCATGAGCATGGAAAATCTTGTTGGAGAGTTACAAAAACTGGTCAAAAACGAAAAAGTACAAGCTATTAACAAGCATGTTAATACCATAAAACAAGAGTTTGACCAAAAGTTCCGTGACTTTTTAGAAGAGAAAAAGGAAGAGTTTATAGATGGTGGCGGTAACGAAATTGATTTTAGATATAACTCCGTAACCAAAAGACAGTTTAACGAAGTTTACAAGGAGTATCGTGAAAAACGTGATACATACTACCGTAATCTAGAAAAATCTTTACAAAGCAATTTAGAAAATAGATTGGCCATTATAGAAGAGTTAAAAAGTTTGGTCAATGTAGAAGAAGATATAAATACAACTTATAAGAATTTTAAAGAACTACAGGAAAAGTGGCGTAATGCCGGTCCTGTACCAAGAAACTCTTATAACGATGTTTGGCGGACCTATCACCACCACATGGAAATCTTTTATGATTTTCTACACTTGAATAGAGAGTTGCGCGATTTAGATTTTAAACACAATCTAGAAGAAAAGCAAAAACTTATTGCCAGGGCAGAAGCTTTAGTTTCAGAACCAGATTTAAACAAAGCTTTTAGAGAGCTACAAACCTTGCACAAGGTTTGGAAAGAAGAGATAGGCCCGGTTGCCAAAGAAATTAGGGAAGAAGTATGGGAAAAGTTTAGTACGGCTACCAAAGCCATGCACGCCAGAAGACAAGAATACTTTGCTTCTCTAGAAGAAGTTTATGAAGGGAATTTGGTTACCAAAAACGAAATTATTGCCAAAATAAAGTCCGTTTCTGAAAATGTGGCCAATAGCCATAAGGGTATTCAAAATCAGATTAAAGAGATTGAAGCGCTAAGAGAAGAATTCTTTAAGGCCGGTAAAGTACCACAACGTGTAAATGAAGAAACTTGGGCGCGCTTTAAAGAGGCCGTTAGAAAGTTCAACAAAAAGAAAAACGGTTTTTACAAGGAGCTTAAAAAAGAACAGCAAGACAATCTAGATAAAAAAAGAGCCTTACTAGAAATTGCGGAGTCTTTAAAAGACAGTGAGGATATGGAGAAGGCTACTCCAGAAATGAAACGCATTCAAAACGAATGGAAAAAGATTGGCCATGTGCCAAGAAAGTATTCAGATAAAATTTGGAATGAGTTTAAAGCTGCTTGCAACCATTATTTTGATAGGTTACACGCTCAAAAGAAAGAAGATAATAAAGAGGAATTTGCAAATTTTGAGGCCAAGTCTGAATTGATGGAAAAGCTAAAAGCTTTTCAACTTAGCGGAGATAGAGAAAAAGATTTACCAAAAATAAAGACGTTTATTGCCGATTGGAAGAAAATTGGCCATGTACCGTATAACAAAAGGCACATCAATAGCAAATTCAACAAGATAATAGATGCCTTATTTAAAAAGTTAGATATTTCCAAGCAAGAATCAGAATTGCTTAAATACGGGGATAAAATTAAGCAATTGGCCAATGCAGATGATAACGAACGTGCCATTGGTAACGAACGTGTTTTTATTAAGCGTAAAATTGATGAAAGCAAGAGCGAAATTAGACAGTTAGAAAACAACCTACAGTTCTTCTCGAATGCTTCTGAGGACAATCCGTTGGTAAAAGATGTTATCAATAATATTAATAGACATAAGGAGGCTTTAAATACTTGGAAAACCAAGTTAAAGAACCTTAATATCATGGAAAACCAACTAGCTAGAGAAGAGGAAGAACAAGCTGCTGAAGATAACAATAGCTCAGAAGAAGAATAAAATTTCTGATAATACCTATTGGCCTGTTTATTTAGTGGAAGTTTAACAACCCACTTGATAAACAGGCTTTATTTTTACCCCAAAATAAAGTAGATATGGAGCTTACCATAGAAAATATTTTATTAGTTGGGTCCTTACTGCTTTTTATAAGCATAGTTGCAGGCAAAACTTCCTATAAATTTGGAGTACCAACTTTACTACTTTTCTTAGCTATTGGAATGTTAGCCGGATCTGATGGCATTGGTGGTATTGCTTTTAACAACCCAGAACAAGCACAATTCATTGGTATTGTATCCTTAAACTTTATTTTGTTTTCTGGTGGCCTGGACACCAATTGGAACGCGGTTAAACCTATTTGGAAAGAAGGAGCCGCACTCTCTACGGTTGGTGTATTGTTAACGGCTACCAGTTTAGGCGCTTTTGTATTTTTTGTTAGTGATTTTACCCTAATGGAAAGTATGCTCGTGGGGGCTATCGTTTCATCAACAGATGCTGCAGCAGTTTTTTCCATACTTCGTTCTAAAAATATCGCCTTAAAAACCAACTTAAGACCAACATTAGAATTAGAAAGCGGTAGTAACGACCCTATGGCCTACGTACTAACCATTACCTTTTTATCTTTAGTCGTAAACCAGAACCAACCTATTTTAAGTGTACTACCATCCTTTTTTCTTCAAATGATATTAGGTGCCGCATTGGGTTACGGTTTTGGACGCGTAAGCAAATGGATCATAAATAAGATTGAATTAGGTTTTGAAGGCCTATATCCTGTTCTTGTAATTACCTTAATGTTTATAACTTTTTCAGCTACGGATACCCTAGGCGGCAATGGTTTCTTGGCTATTTACATTTGTGCGGTTTATTTAGGAAACCATGATATTATACATAAAAAGACCATTTTAAAAATGTACGATGGTTTAGCTTGGCTCATGCAAATTGTACTTTTCCTTACCCTTGGTCTTTTGGTATTTCCCAGCCAAGTAGTTCCCTATATTGGAATAGGTTTGTTAATCGCTCTATTCCTAATCTTTGTAGCCAGACCTATTGGTGTTTTTATAAGTTTGGCCCCATTTAAAATGCAATTGGCAAGACGGTTTTATATCTCTTGGGTTGGCCTTAGAGGTGCTGTACCTATTGTATTTGCTACATATCCCTTATTGGCAGGTATAGAAAAGGCGAATATTATTTTCAATATTGTTTTCTTTATCTCTGTAACTTCTGTACTTGTACAAGGCACTACCTTATCTGTTGTTGCCAAATGGCTTAAAGTTATACAACCAGATGGTGAAAAAATAATTAACGAAACAGAACAGTTTATTGCTGAACTTCCTAAAAACACCCTTACAGAAGTTACTATTTCTGAAAATAGTAAAGCGATTAATAAAAAAATAGTTGATCTACACTTTCCCGTTAACGCTATAATAGCCATGATAAAAAGGGACAATTCTTTTATAACACCTAAAGGCGCTACGGTTCTACATGCAAGGGATACGTTAGTTATTCTAGCAGAAAGCAAAGAAGATTTACACAACGTTAAGAACTGCTTAAAATAGTTTACATTATAGGTAGTTGCAGTACCTTTGAACTATGATTTCTAGAAGAAAAATATTCAAAAGCTTTATACTACTACTGTTGTATGTAGCTGGGATTGTTGTACCACAAATTTTGGGTACTTCTTCTAGTTTGTTAATTAATCAAGAGTTTTCTCAACAAAAGAAATCTGAGTTTAAAAAAGGGGGGCAAAATGAAATTGTCTATCCAAGTGAATCCTCTTCCTACTCTAATGGTCCAACGGCTTTAAAGCTTATAAATATAATTCCGTTTGCTACAACAACTGCAATACTACAAAGGTTAGTTTGGCATGGTAAGCTTATACATTTAAAAATAACAAGCGGACAAAAAGTAACACCTAACCTAACTACGCGGGTAATCATATTTCCTTTCCACACGTTTTCCTGACCATAAACTATTTATTTAATCTTAAGAAAGCCGTAATTAAACTTATAGGTTGTAGTACAACTTATTACTAATAAATAGAAAGATGGATTTATATAACTCTCTAATAGGGTTACTACTTCTTGTAGTATCCTTTTCCCCATTTGTAATATTGACTGCAAGTGGTGCTAAAAAATCAAAGAAAATTAAACAGGAAATTGAAGCAGTAGCCAAAAAAAGTTATGGCACTATTGTAGAATTTGGACATGTAAACAATTTGGCGTTTGCCATAGATGCCCATAATAATTACTTCTACATAAAGAAAGATAATAACATAAAAACCTTTAAGTTATCTAATTATATCAGTTGCAACTATTATGAAGATAGACAGCGTAAAGGAAATGGTAAGAACCGCATGGAAATCTTAGTAAACTGTGGTTTGGAATTAATTGCCAAAAGCGGCACTAACATAAAAATAGAGTGCTATTCTATAACAAAGAAGATACAGCCTAGTGGAGAGTATGAGTTTGCCCAGAAGTGGAGTAAACTTATACAAGATAGGTTGTAAAGAAAAAGCCCCGATAATCGGGGCTTTTTTATTATTTGGCTACGTTTACAGAACGTGTTTCTCGTATAACCGTAATTTTAACCTGACCGGGATAGGTCATATCCGTTTGTATTTTTTGAGATATATTAAAAGATAATTCAGCCGCTTGATCATCATTTACCTTTTCACTCTCTACAATTACACGAAGTTCCCTACCTGCTTGTATCGCGTATGCTTTTTGTACACCGGTAAATCCAAAAGCAATATCTTCTAAATCTTTAAGACGTTGAATATAAGAATCCAATACTTGTCTTCTTGCGCCAGGTCTAGCGCCACTAATGGCATCACAAACCTGAACAATAGGCGAAATTAAACTTGTCATTTCTATTTCATCATGGTGGGCTCCAATTGCGTTACACACCTCTTTTTTCTCGCCATATTTTTCTGCCCACTGCATTCCTAAAATAGCGTGAGGCGTTTCAATTTCCACCTCCGTATTAGGAACTTTTCCTATATCATGTAATAACCCTGCACGTTTGGCCAATTTAGGATTAACACCCAACTCTGCTGCCATTACACCACATAATTTAGCTACCTCCCTAGAGTGTTGCAGTAAGTTTTGTCCGTAAGAAGACCTATATTTCATTCTACCAACGGCTTTTATCAATTCTGGATGCAAACCATGAATTCCCAAATCGATAACCGTACGCTTACCAATTTCTGCTATTTCCTCGTTAATTTGCTTTTCGGTCTTTTTAACAACCTCTTCAATTCTGGCTGGATGTATACGACCATCTGTAACCAATTTATGTAATGATAATCTAGCAATTTCCCTTCTAACAGAATCAAAGCAAGATAAAATTATTGCTTCTGGAGTATCATCAACTATAATTTCTACCCCTGTAGCTGCTTCAATTGCGCGTATGTTTCTACCTTCCCTACCTATAATCCTTCCTTTAACATCGTCAGATTCTAGGTTAAATACAGAAACACAGTTTTCTACAGCTTCTTCGGTACCTATTCGTTGAATAGTATTAATAACTATTTTCCTTGCTTCTTGCTGTGCTGTAAGTTTAGCTTCTTCTAAGGTGCTCTGTACAAATGCCATTGCATCTGTTTTGGCCGTTTCTTTCAAAGATTCTAACAACTGGCCTTTTGCCTCATCGGCAGATAGCCCAGAAATAACTTCTAGCTGTTGCACCTGGCTACGGTGTAGCTTTTCTACTTCGGCACGCTTTTTCTCTAAGATGTCGCTTTTATATTCAACCTCCTTAAGCTCTGCCTCTAATTGTTCTTTTAGGCGTTTATTCTTGGCTAACTCACTACCTACCTGGGATTCTTTGTCCCTAGTGCGTTTTTCCGCTTCGGCAATTTTTTTGTCTTTGTTAATAATAACCTTTTCATGCTCTGCCTTTAACTCTAAAAACTTCTCTTTGGCCTGAAAAATCTTGTCCTTCTTTATGTTTTCGCCTTCTTTCTTGGCGTCTTCTATAATTTTGCTTGCTTCTTTTTTAGCATTACCTAAAATTTGGGTTGCCTTGCCTTTTTCCAACATTTTGGCAATACCAAAACCTATGGCTAAGCCAACCACTGCAGCTATTATTCCTATTAGTGTTATATCCATTTCAATTTAGTTTGATTTAAAAAAAAACCCACATTGGACGGAAGTTTTGTACAAACTCCTTTAAACAGGTTTAGGGTTAACAGATTGATCAAGGATCCTTTCTAGAAGGCCTGCTTTTACAACCTAAACTCACCCTTTTTAATTGTATTAGTGTTGAGTTTGTCAAAAAATAAGTACCAATGTGGGTAGTAACTGTAATTTTATTTTAAAGAACTTATTCTACAGTTAGTTTAGAGCGTACCAGCTGGTCTAAGGCCCGTAACCTTTCCCTAGCTTCTTTAACACTCTCTGACTCCTGTATGTCTCCTTGCTCAATTTTAGAAGCAAACTGTAAAGCACACATAGCAAGTACATCTTGCTTATCTCTTACAGCATAGTTCTGCTCAAACTTTTTGGCCAACATATCAATGTTTTTAGCCGCTCTTCGCAGACCTTCTTCTTGTTTTGGATCTATGGTTAAGGGGTAAACCCTATCCGCAATCGAAAGCTTAATTTTTAGCTTCTCTCCCATATAATTAATAGTACACTTATTCTGCCAATTGTGCTATACAGCTATCAATTTCCCTAATTAGTGCGTTTATCTTGAGCTTTGCCTCTGTTTTGTTTGTATTACCACCCACCATTGTACTTGCCAGCTTTAGGGACTTATATTTTTGTTCCCATTCTAGCAAAACCTCCTTATCTACTTGTCGTTGACTTTTTAGAACCTCTAAATTGCGCTCCAATTCTTCATTGGTTTGCTTAAGCAGTTCTAACTTATGTAATAGCTTGCTTATTTTGTTTTCCAAAGAATCAACTAAATCAACAAGTTCGGCCATAAGCAGAGTACAATGCGTATTTAAACAAAAATAACATACCTGTACAAATCAAGCAATAGTTTTAGCATTATTCTTTTTAACGTTATCCTTTGCAACTTCAATTTTTTGTTTAACCCCTATTGGTTACTTTAGTGCTCAAAATTGTACAAACTATATGCAAGCACGCATTCTTTTCTTGTTTTTAACTGTTACACAGCTTATTATTGCCCAAAAAGAATATCCACAAGATTTTTTTAGATCCCCTATGGATATACCAATTGTACTTGCAGGTACTTTTGGCGAATTGCGATCTAACCATTTTCATGCTGGTCTAGATATTAAAACACAGTTAAGACAAGGTTTGCCAATCTATGGCATTGCAGATGGTACGGTTACTAGAATAAAAATATCGCACTGGGGTTATGGCAAAGCTCTTTATGTAGCCCATCCAAACGGGTATACCTCTGTATATGCACATTTGAAGAAGTTTGGACCAGAAATAGAAGCGTATATAAAGAAATTACAATACAAGAAAAAGTCTTATGAAATTGAGGTTTTTCCTGAGTATGGTGAACTAAAAATAAAAAAAGGAGATGTTATTGCCTATAGTGGCAATACCGGTGGGTCTTCTGGACCACATTTGCATTTTGAAATTAGAAGTAGCGTAACGGAAAAGCCTACCAATCCGCTACTTTATGGTTATGAGGTTAGAGACGCAACAAACCCTACCCTATTGGGACTGTTTGGATATCCGTTATCTGATGATGCCCAAATAAACGGTAGCGAAAATAAATTACAGCTAAATTTTTCAAAACAAGCAGACGGAACCTTCCTTGCAGACGAAATAAGAGCCTCTGGTACAATAGGCTTTGGGGTAAATGGTTTTGACCGGCAAGATATGGCTGCAAACAAAAACGGTATCTATAACGTGGTACAAAAAGTAAATGGTAAAATCTACTCTGCGTATGACTTTGAAACCTTTTCTTTTGCTGAAAGTCGCTACATAAATACGCTTATAGATTATGAGCATTTTGGAAAATACAGGCAGCGCGTTCAAAAGCTATTTAAAGAACCTGCAAATAAACTAGGAATTTATAGCAAGTTATATCAAGACGGTAAAATTAACGTACAAGATGGCATGGATTATACCGTAGAAATTCTGCTAGAAGATTTTGAGCACAACCAAACCAAACTAGTAATACCTATTAAAGGGAGTAACGTACCAATAAAATCAAAAAAAGACATTAATAAAACAGACCATTTAATACTAGCCAACAAACCGAATAGTTTTGATTTAGGAGGTGCAAAGGTTTATTTTCCAGAAAACGTTTTCTATGAGAACTTTTATATTGATTTAGAGAAAGGAACGGATACGGTAAAAATTCATGACAATACCGTTGCGGCCCATAGAAATTTCACCATAACTTTTGATGTTTCCAAATACAACTTAGAAGCCCGTAAAAAAATGTTTATTGCTCGTTTACGAGAAAATGACAATATGCCTAGCTATAGCAAAACCTATAAGCGAGGTAATACCTTTACGACAAGAACAAAAACATTTGGAAGGTATACCTTATCCAAAGATACCACGCCGCCCGTAATTACGCCCAATAACTTTAAGGCAGAGAAATGGCTTAACAATTACAATTATTTAAGCCTAACCATTGCAGACGATTTAAGTGGAATTAACACTTATTCGGCAACGCTTAACGGAGAATGGATTTTAATGGAATATGAGCCAAAAACTAGAACAATTACCTACAATTTTGATGATAAAATTTTAACTTCAACAAAATGTGAATTAAAAGTAACCGTTACAGATAATGTAGGCAATACAACTATTCTTGAGCAAACATTCTACAGAAAGTAAAAGCATGCTTTACGGGCTTCAATTTTTATTGAAGCTAGTTGTCCTATTCTGCTTTATAAATACAAATGCGCAGGATGCCATAATTACTGGTATTGTTTTGGATCAAGACCAGAATCCCATACCAGATGTTGCCGTAACTTATAGAAATACGGGCACAACAACCGCTAAGGACGGCAGTTATCTATTTAGCATAGTTGCAGATAAAGCGGTAACCATATCCTTTAGCCACTTAGGTTTTGAAAAAATAGTTCTCAAAGACCTCATCTTAAGCACTAATGAAACTTTTGAGTTTAACCCTGTAATGAGCAAGGAAGCGGTGCAGGTTGCCGGGGTTACCATTACGCCAAATGGCTCCAAAAAATTAAAAGGCGTAACCACGGTTTCGCCAGAAATAATCAGGAATATTCCAGGAGCCAATGCTGGTGTGGAGAATATTTTAAAATTGCTACCAGGCGTATCTTTTAATAATGAATTAAGCACACAATATAATGTAAGAGGTGGTAACTTTGACGAAAATCTTGTGTATGTAAATGGCATCCAAGTATATAAACCCTTTTTAATTAGGTCTGCACAGCAAGAGGGTTTTAGTTTTGTAAATCCAGATATGGTACAAAGTGTAGAATTTTCTGCAGGAGGTTTTCAAGCTAAATATGGCGATAAACTATCTTCTGTTTTGGATATTAAATACAAACAACCCACAAAATTTAGTCTAAAAACCGCTGCAAGTTTAATAGATGCATCTGCCACCATAGAAACAGTTAGCAATAACAAAAAATGGAGCGCTATTAGCGGTGTGCGTTATAGAGACAATTCACTTTTCATTAACAGTCAACAAACCGAAACCAACGTAAAACCAAAATTTTTTGATGCGCAGAGTTTTTTGACCTTTAAACCAACAACTAAACTTCAATTTAGCCTTCTAGGAAATTTTTCTGTTAACGATTATCAAAATGAACCATTGGCAAGGCAAACTAATTTCGGCACCATACAAGAACCCAGAGCACTAGCTGTCTATTACCAAGGACAAGAACAAACAAAATTTCAGACTGAGTTCTTAGCTTTTAATACGGCTATACTGGTCAATAACAATCTAAAACTAGACTTTAGCTCTTCTATTTACCATACGTTAGAACAAGAATTTTCTGATGTTATTGCTGCTTATGAACTTGGACCAGTAGAAACAAATACCAATAGTTCCAATTTTGGAGAAATCATAAATGCAACCAATATTGGGGGACAAATAAATAGGGCAAGAAATGAATTAGACGCTTTAATTTACAGTTTAGCCCAAAAAGGAAAATTAAAAATAAACAACCAACAAGTAGATTGGGGGTTAGAATATACTATAGAAGATTTTAGAGATCAATTAAATGAAACCGAGTTTTTAGACTCTGCCGGTGTTGTTGTAAGACCTCCCAATAGCGGTTTTACCAACAACCAACCATTTGAGCCTTTTGATGCCCCTATCTTACCTTTTGAGCGGATAGCTGCTTACAACCAAGTAAAGACCGAACGTGCTACCGCTTATACACAATGGTCTACACAAACAGAATGGAAAGATCATACTTTATATATTAATGGTGGTTTAAGAGCCCATTGGTGGAAGGTAAACCCCACCAACTCTTCTTCCAAATCACAAATAATATGGAGCCCAAGAGCACAGATTGCCATTAAACCCAATTGGAATACCGATATGCTATTTAGATTAGCCATTGGAAGTTACCAACAGCCTCCATTTTACAGAGAGTTACGGGGATTTGATGGCCAGGTTAACCCAAATGTAAAAGCGCAAAGATCTACTCATTTTGTTATAGGAAATGAATATAGTTTTCGTTTCTTGGATAGGCCATTTTTCCTCACAAGTGAAGCTTATTATAAAAAAATGAGTAACGTAAACCCATACACTGTAGAAGATGTACGTATTCGTTACTTGGCAGATAATATTGCAGAAGCCTATGCGTATGGCCTAGATTTTAGGCTAAGTGGAACCTTTGTTCCCGGTGCTGAGTCTTGGGTAAGTCTAGGATACCTTAAAACCGAAGAAAATTGGAACAATCAAGGCTATATAGCAAGGCCAACCGATCAACGTTTAAAAATGGCAATGCTATTTCAAGATTATATGCCCAATTTACCACAACTAAGGTTATACATAAATTTGGTATATAACACTGGTGTACCTGGCGGTTCTCCAAATTATGAAAACCCATATAACTTTCAGAATAGATTAAGAGATTATAAACGGGCAGATTTGGGAATTTCCTATATTTTTGCCGACGTTAATACCAACTGGAAGAAAAAAAAGTGGCAATCCGTATTTAAGGAGTTAGCTGTTGGTTTTGAAATCTTTAACCTATTCAACAATCAGAATTCCATAACTAATACTTGGGTTAGAGATGCTACCAACCAAAACCAATATGCAGTTCCCAATTATTTAACTTCTAGAATTTTCAATATTAAACTAAATGCAAGGTTTTAAAATTTCTAAACTTACTAAGTGCTTGTTCCTTCTAATGCTTACAAGCATAATGGGCTTTGGTCAAAAAAACATATACGAAAGCAATAAGTTTGATGAGTTGAGCAACAACCACCAAGAGCTAGCCATTTTACCCTTTATTACCAAACTAGAACTTGAACAGACCAACGGAGAAGAAGATTTAAAATCGCTTACACAAAGAGAAGCTTATGCTGTTCAAAACGCTTTAGAAACGTATTTTTCAATTAGGAAAAAGAAAAAGAAGTTCAATGTAGACTTCCAGAACACCAAAGAGACCAATAGCATCTTGGCCAAAAAAGGCATTGATTATAACAACTTAGATGTATACACCACAAAGGAACTTTCAGAAATTTTAGGTGTTGATGGGGTTATTAGTGGAAGTTTAGACCTTAATGTTTTATTATCCAAAGGGGTTTCAACCGATTTTAGTTTTTTTGATTACTTCCGTAGCGATGCCAATTACGGCAGAATCGGTTTAAAAATTAGCGATGGCGAAACTGGCAAACTACTATGGAAATATGAAAAAACCATAGATAAAAAAACAGGCAAGAACACCACTGAACTTATTGATAAAATGATGAAAGCCGCTTCTAGAAAATTTCCTTACGATCGCGAAAAAAAGCGTAAAAAGGGTAACTAATTAGTTAGCTGCAAATTCTTTTAAAACTGCAATTGTATAATCTAATTCTTCCTTGGTATTGTATTTAGAGAAAGAGAACCTAATAGATGGCTTCTTTAATTCTTCTTCTGGTAATATTTCGGTAAGTACATGCGACCCTAAATCAGAGCCACTTTGGCAGGCACTCCCTTTAGAGCATGCTATCCCTTTTAAATCTAAATGAAATAACAACATCAGAGATTTTTGCGCATCAAAAGGTAATCTTGCATTTACAAGAGTGTAAGTGCTTTTACTCAAATCACCAGAATAACCATTAAAAACCACATCTGGTAAAGCCTTTTCCATCTCAGTAATAAAATGCTGCTTTAGACCTTTTACGTAGTTCATTTCTTCCTCTAATTTATCGTAAGAAGCCACAAAAGCGGTTTCTAGACCTACTATGTTATGAAAAGACTCCGTACCAGCCCTAAACCCACGTTCTTGTGAACCACCTACTATTAAAGGCTTTAAACCCGAATTTCTTTTAATCACGGCAAAACCAATTCCTTTGGGACCATGAAATTTATGCGCCGCAGCTGTTAAAAAATGCACTTTACTAGAAGCAAAATCCCAACTATAATGCCCTAAGGACTGTACCGTATCTGAATGAAAATAAGCTCCATTAACTTCACATAAATCACCAACCCTATCCAAGTCCAAGATATTTCCAATCTCATTGTTTACGTGCATTAAGCTTACCAACTTTTTGGAATCGTCTGCTTTTAATAGCGATTCTAGGTGTTGGTAATCCGGGTTACCATAGGTATCTAATTTTACAAACACTAGATTTATAGCATGTTCTTTAGCAAGCTCTTCTACCGTATGCAGAACGGCATGGTGTTCTATCTTAGAAGTAATAATAGTTTTAACACCTAAATCCCTTACCGCACATCTTAAAATCATATTATCTGCCTCTGTACCACCAGAAGTGAAAATGATTTCTGAAGGATGCGCATTAATATATTTAGCAATGGTCTTACGCGCCTTTTCTACCACCGTTTTGGCAGAGCGGCCAAAACTATGTGTAGAGCTGGGGTTACCGTAGGTGTTGGCCAATGCCTCTTGCATTTTTTCCACCACTTCTTTTCTAACCTGTGTAGTAGCTGCATTATCTAAATAAACCTGCTGCATCTTCTTATATTTTAGCTATCCAAAGCTGCAAAAGTAGCCATATTTACGTTAATTTCTTTTAAAAATGAATCTACCTTTTTCAATTGTACCACGGTTTTCCTTTACTTTTGACACCATGAAAAAATTCTTGTCTTTAATAGGTATTGCGGTATTCTTGTATAATTGTAGCGATGGTGATTTACAGATAGAAACCATAGATTTTGATAGCGTTACCGCACAGAATTGTGGTACCCTTACCACTAGTACGCGTGTTTTTTTTAAAATAAATGACGATGAGGCCTTAATTCTGAACCTTGCTAGTGGATTGTTAAAAAATGAGGCCAGCACAGAAACCATATCCAGCAACATTGGCACCTCTACGCTTACCTATAGAATTTTTTCGGACGCAGTTTCCAGTGGTTATTTCTGTGACGAAATTCCGCCTGTTGAACCTGTAGTTACGGAAGAAATTGAAGCAACCGGCGGTAGTGTATTAATTAATACGGTGGCCATAGATTCTGTAACTTTTGAGCATACCATACAATTACAAGACATCACTTTGATAAATGAACAAGGAGAACGTATTACGGACTTAACTATTACAGATTTTGGCACCGTACAAACCAGTAGTAACTAAGCTTGTTTAATATATACTTCTGTTGCTCCCAAACCATACTTCTTGTAGTCCGCATCATAAAAGGTTACATTATCATACCGTCCAAAAAGGTATTTAAGTTCTTCTTTTAAAACTCCAGCTCCTACCCCGTGTATAAACACAACCTTTTGGATTTTTTTGTTCATTGCAAATTCTAACTGGCGTTTTGCCGTATCTAACTGGATGTTGAGAATGTCAAAATTAGAAAGGTCTCTTGTTTGGTTAGTTAGTTGATGTATGTGCAGGTCCACCTCCATCTTTGGTGCATTACGTTCTTTAGGCTTGGGCACGCTCTTCCGCTTTTTGAGCGGTTTATCTTTCTCTTTTTGTACCCTAAACGCTTCCAAATTACTAACCTTGATTTCCGCTCCCAACTTCACTAATTGATTTGCTTCAAAATTCAAGGGGAAGCCGTCCGTAGTTTCTATCGTAATTGTATTCCCAACCATCCCCACTACAACACCTTTTATGGGTTCGTCCAAAACTTCTACGGTATCTCCTATTGTAAATTGAAACGTCATAAAAAACAAGAATTCATTTTCCGAGTTCAAAAATAGTAGTAATTTGAACCGCAGTAAAACGGAAATCTAATTTCTATGTTAGCCCTACATGCATCTTTAGAAAAATACATGCTTCCTTGTATGACCAAAAAAATTTTGGGTTTTGATTGCCCAGGTTGCGGGTTACAGCGTTCTATTGCATTTCTATTTAAAGGTGAATTTTTAGAGGCGTTTTACATGTACCCTGCTATTTACACCCTTATACCGCTTTTAATATTGGTGGTAGCCGAAAAATTATTTAAAGCAAATATAAGTAGCACCTTAATCTTAGGATTAGGCATTACGAGTGTGGCTTTAATTCTAATCAACTATACTATTAAATTAATCAATTAAACCTCAAAATTTATGGAACAACAAAAATTACCTAATGGCACGGCCATAATCGTCCTAAGTATTTTCGGCTATTTATGCTGCTGTCTTTCCGGTCTTGGTATTATACCTGCCGCAATAGCGTTTTATATGGCCAACAAGACAGAAAGTCTTTACAAAGCCAACCCTGAACTTTATGCTAACGGTAGCCAAGCAAAAACCTATAAGATTCTTGCTTTAATTGCGCTAATACTAAACGTTTTAATGGTAGCAAGATTAATCTACGTTATTGCAACCGGAGACTTTGAGCAAAGCATGGAGCAGTCTAGAGAGCTTCTAGAACAATGGGGAATTGAACAACCTTAATCCTATTAAATGCAGAATGAACCGTTACCTGGTGCAAGTACTGCACTAACCATGGGTATAATTTCTATAGTCTCTTTCTTTTTATGTTGCGGCCCTTTTGCTGCAGTTTTCAGTATTATTGGTTTAGTAAAGGCCAAAAG
The DNA here is from genome assembly GCF_056160685.1 of Croceivirga sp. ABH4_376. Lineage (NCBI taxonomy): Bacteria > Pseudomonadati > Bacteroidota > Flavobacteriia > Flavobacteriales > Flavobacteriaceae > Croceivirga > Croceivirga sp. ABH4_376. The sequence continues at coordinate 880,983 of NZ_JBSWXQ010000002.1, forward strand.
TGCAGAAAGATTATATCTAGAAAATCCCAATAGCTATACGGATTATAGTAATGTTAAAACAGGAAAGGTGCTATCTTGGATAGGCTTAATATTGTCTATAATAGGCATATTGATAACTATAATCTATTTTGGAGCCATAATCGCTTTTATTGTAAATCAAGATGATTTTGGCACCTATTAATTTGGTTAGTAAAAACCTTATAATAGAAAAAGCCCTGAAAATACTTTCAGGGCTTTTTAAATTTTAGGAATCTAAGTGTGCGTTAATTGGCCACTTCGCTCATAAATTTAAGGCGGTACAAACGCAATTCTTCGTCTTCATAGTCGCCATCAAACTCCTCCATGGCCGCAGAAATGGTGTCGGTTTCGGCTTCTAGAAAATACTCGTGTATTTCTTCTTGCTGGTCCTCATCCAATATTTCATCTATCCAGTAGTTCAAATTCAATTTGGTACCACTAAATACAATCTGCTCCATCTCTTTTATCAACTCTGGCAATTCTAATCCTTTTGCAGAGGCAATATCATCTAGCGGTAGTTTTCTATCTACATTTTGAATAATATAAAGTTTAAGTCCAGAATTGGCACCGGTACTTTTTACCACCAAATCATCTGGTCTAACAATGTCATTCTCTTCTACGTAGTTATTTATTAAAGCAATAAAGGGTTTTCCATATTTTTTAGCTTTCCCCTCTCCTACACCATGAATATTCAATAGTTCTTCCATAGAAATAGGATACTTTAAAGCCATATCTTCTAGAGAAGGGTCTTGAAATACCACAAAAGGTGGCACATCGTTTTTCTTTGCCTCTTTTTTACGCAGGTCTTTTAATAATTTAAGCAAGGCTTCATCTGCCACATTAGCACTACCTTTTCCTGCAGTTATTATAGTATCATCACTGGCTTCAGAATATTCGTGATCCAATGTCATTAAAAAAGAAGTTGGTTGCGCCAAAAAATCCTCTCCCTCTTTGGTAAGACTTAAGACACCGTATCTCTCAATTTCTTTTTTCATTAATCCTGCAACAATTGTTTGCCTGGACAGTGCCTTCCAATAGAATGCGTCTTTCTCCTTACCTATACCAAATACTTCACGCTCATCTGTTTTATGACTGGTTATTAGCGCGTTGGTTTTACCAATAAGCGTGTTTACAATTTCTTTGGTTTTAAATTTTTCGTTAGTTTCTTTAACTGTTCTTAGCAACTTAACCACATTGTCTTTTGCTTCCTCTTTTGGCTTTGGATTTCTAGCGTTGTCATCCATATCAGCGCCTTCACCATTCACTGCATCAAACTCCTCTCCAAAATAATGAAGTATAAATTTACGCCTAGACATGGAAGTCTCTGCATAGGCTACAATTTCTTGTAGTAATGCTTGCCCAATCTCTTGTTCTGCCACTGGCTTACCAGACATGAATTTCTCTAATTTTTCCACGTCTTTATATGCGTAATAAGCCAAACAATGTCCTTCACCGCCGTCTCTACCTGCCCTGCCAGTTTCTTGATAGTAGCTTTCTATACTTTTAGGTATATCATGATGAATTACAAAACGAACATCTGGTTTATCTATACCCATACCAAAAGCTATGGTAGCCACAACCACATCTACGTCTTCCATCAAAAACATGTCTTGGTACTTTGCCCTTGTTTTGGCATCAAAACCCGCATGATAAGGAACTGCACTTATACCGTTTACTTGAAGCACTTGTGCCAGCTCTTCTACTTTTTTTCTACTTAAACAATATACTATACCAGATTTGCCACTATTCTGCTTTACAAAGCGAATAATATCCGCGTCTACATTTTTTGTTTTAGGACGTACCTCGTAAAACAAATTAGGCCTGTTAAAAGAAGCTTTAAAAACCTTGGCATCTACCATCCCAAGATTTTTTATGATGTCTTCTTGCACTTTTGGTGTTGCCGTAGCAGTAAGGCCAATAATTGGAATATTATCTCCTAAACGGCTTATAATTTTTCTAAGATTTCGGTATTCTGGTCTAAAATCATGACCCCATTCAGAGATACAGTGCGCCTCATCTACCGCAACAAATGAAATATCAACCCCGTTAAAAAACTCAATATTTTCTTCCTTGGTAAGCGATTCTGGAGCCACGTAAAGTAGTTTGGTAACTCCGTTGGTAATATCACTCTTTACCTTTTTAATCTCGGTCTTGTTCAAAGAAGAGTTCAGAACATGGGCAACACCTTCTTCTGAAGAAACTCCCCTTATGGCGTCCACTTGATTTTTCATCAAAGCGATTAAGGGAGAAACAACTATAGCTGTTCCCTCTTTCATTAATGCAGGTAATTGGTAACATAAAGATTTACCACCACCCGTAGGCATAATAACAAAAGTGTCGTTATTACCTAAAATGTTGCTTATAACTTGTTCTTGAAGTCCTTTAAATTGCGAGAAACCAAAGTATTTCTTTAATGCCTCCTGTAATTCCATTGCACTAGCACTCATTCTCTATAATTACTTTTAAAAGGTACGTCAAATTTAGATTAAAATGGAAAGATTGGTCAGTGTTTATTTCCAGCGCCCTTTTATATCCTATATACAGATTTGTTTGTTTAATTTTGTAAACTTAAAGATAACACATTCTTTTAGATTAACACCGATATTACAGACAACATTGAGCGCTAAACAAGCTATTTTAGAAATTGCAAGAACGGTAATCAAAAACGAAGGAGAGGCAATTCTGGATTTATTACCCTTATTAGATTCAAATTTTGAGGCCACGGTAAAGGCTATTTTACAAACCGAAGGCCGAGTTGTAGTTACCGGAGTTGGAAAAAGTGCCCTTATAGCAAATAAAATAGTAGCTACGCTTAACTCTACCGGAACACCAGCAATTTTTATGCATGCGGCCGATGCTATTCATGGTGATTTGGGCACCATCCAAAAAAACGACATAGTTATTTGCTTATCTAAAAGTGGGAACACGGAAGAAATTAAAATGTTGATTCCGCTAATCAAAAGAGGGGAAAATCTGTTGGTTGGGTTAACGGGAAATTTACAGTCTACCCTAGCCAAACAAGCTGACTATATTCTAAATACTTTTGTAGAAAAAGAAGCTTGCCCCAACGACTTGGCCCCAACAACCAGTACTACCGCTCAATTGGTCATGGGAGATGCCTTGGCCATATCACTACTACAACTAAGAGGTTTTGGTAAAGAAGATTTTGCAAAATACCACCCGGGTGGCTCGTTAGGAAAGAAATTATATTTAAGAGTTTCCGATTTATTAAGCAACAACCAAAAACCAGCCGTTTCCGTCAACGCCAGCGTAAAAGAGGTTATCATAGAAATATCTAAAAAAATGCTAGGCGTAACCGCTGTACTAGATAAAAACCAACTAGTTGGTGTGGTAACAGATGGCGACATTAGAAGAATGTTGAGCAAATATGATGATATTAGCGGTTTACAGGCAAAAGATATTATGACCAAAAAGCCAAAAACCATAGAACCAAATGTATTAGCCGTTAAAGCTATGGAAACCTTGCGAGCCAACGGTATTTCCCAACTACTGGTCCAAGACAAAAAGCAATACCTTGGTGTGGTACACATTCATAATCTTATAAACGAAGGAATTGCATAATGGCAAAAGTTGCAAACGACCCAAACGAAATGTCTTTCCTAGACCATTTAGAAGAACTTAGATGGCATTTAATACGCTCTACCTTGGCTGTGGTCATTGTTGGTTGCGTGGCATTTGTTATGAAAGACTTCATATTTGACACCATTATATTTGGTCCTAAAAAAATGGACTTTCCTACATACAGGTTCTTCTGTAAGATTGCTACTTTTTTTGGTATTGATTCTGAATTTTGTGGAGAATCCCTTCCGTTTACCATTCAGAACCGTACTATGGCAGGACAGTTTTCTGCACATATTTGGACCTCTATCTGGGCTGGTTTTATTGTAGGTTTCCCTTATCTATTATGGGAATTATGGCGTTTTATAAGTCCTGGACTTTATGAAAACGAACGTAAATATTCCAAAGGCTTCATATTTGCCGCGTCCATGTTGTTTTTTATGGGCGTACTATTTGGTTATTATGTAGTAGCTCCTTTGTCCATAAATTTTTTAGGCACCTACCAAGTAAGCCAAGAGGTTACCAATGAAATAGATATTAGTTCCTTCATTGCCACGGTAAGGGCTTCTGTAATAGCTTGTGGTATAATGTTCGAATTACCTATAATCATATTTTTCCTAACAAAAATTGGTTTGGTAACACCGGAAATATTAAAGAAATATAGAAAAATTGCTTTGGTGGTTGTACTAATACTATCTGCCGTTATTACCCCGCCAGATGTTGCTAGCCAAATTGTGGTGGCTATACCGGTTCTAATTTTATACCAAGTAAGTATTCACATAAGCAAAGTAGTTATCAAAAGACAAGAAAAAAAAGAAAAAGCTGCTAAAAATGGCAAATAAAGTAGAAGAGTTTAATGCGTACAGAGCCAAAATGAACGAGAAAATTTTGGCAGATAACAACAAGATAATAAAACGGATTTTTAATCTAGACACCAACGCATTTATGGCTGGTGCTTTAGATGTAAAAACCAAAGAGCTTCTAGGTTTGGTGGCGTCTGCGGTTTTGCGTTGCGATGATTGTGTAAAGTACCATTTAGAAAGCTCCAAAGAACATGGCGCATCTAAAGAAGAAGTAATGGAAACTTTAGGAATTGCAACATTAATTGGTGGCACTATTGTAATACCACACCTTAGAAGAGCTTATGAATATTGGGAAGAATTAGAAACCGAAGCTTAATTTTTTCCAAAACAGAAGCCTAGAATACTTGGCTTTACTTAGTTTTGAATACTATGATTCTACGTGCAGAAAATATCATGAAGTCCTATAGAGGCAGAAAAGTTGTAAAAGGCATTTCATTAGAAGTAAAACAAGGTGAAATCATTGGCCTTTTAGGTCCTAATGGTGCCGGCAAAACCACCTCTTTTTATATGATCGTAGGGCTTATAAAACCCAATGGTGGAAAGATATTTTTAAACGATATGGAAATAACCGAGTTTCCTATGTATAAGCGTGCACAAAACGGAATTGGTTATTTAGCCCAGGAGGCATCGGTATTTAGAAAACTTAGTATAGAAGACAACATTTTAAGCGTGCTACAAACTACCAATTTGTCTAAAAAAGAGCAACACATGAAAATGGAGTCGCTAATAGATGAATTTAGTTTAGGTCATATTAGAAAAAATCGTGGTGACCTATTATCTGGTGGGGAACGTAGACGTACCGAAATTGCCAGAGCCTTAGCTACCGACCCTAAGTTTATTTTACTAGACGAACCTTTTGCTGGGGTAGACCCAGTGGCGGTAGAGGATATACAGCGTATTGTTGCGCAGTTAAAGAATAAAAACATAGGCATACTTATCACAGACCACAACGTACAAGAGACCCTTGCAATCACAGAACGGTCCTACCTAATGTTTGAGGGTGGAATATTAAAAGCCGGTATCCCTGAAGATCTGGCACAAGATGAAATGGTAAGAAAGGTATATCTAGGTCAAAACTTTGAGCTTCGTAAAAAGAAGTTGGAGTTTTAACAACCACCCAAGGGAATCTTTAATTCGCCATCCTTTCTTTTATCAAAGAGGTTACCACATAGAGTAAAATAACCATTGGTATGGCCAAGAACTTTAAAGTTGCCAGTAAAACCAGACTACCAATTAAAAAAAGATATTTAAATCCGTTTTCTTTAAAACCCCAACTTTTAAATTTAAGTGCGAACAATGCAATTGGTGCGTTTAACAAATAAGCACTTAAAACCGTTAGTCCTAACAAAAACCACTGATTTAATATTAAACCATTTAAAGCTTCATTATTCTGATACATTAAAATCAATGGTAGAGACAAAATCATTAAGGTATTGGCAGGTGTAGGCAACCCTATAAAAGAACTCACTTGATTTTCGTCTACATTAAAGTTAGCCAACCGGTAAGCAGAAGCCAAGGTTATTAAAAAACCAAATAGCGGAAGTAGCGAAACGTCCGTATGCATTCCAAAAAAATCTAGGTTCCATCCCCCCTTTTGAGCCATATTCAATAGTTGAAACATAACGATACCTGGCACTACCCCACTGGTAACCATATCTGCCAAAGAATCTAATTGAACGCCAATTTCACTTTGTACATTTAATAGACGCGCTGCTAACCCATCAAAAAAATCAAATAGTATACCTAGAAAAACAAAAATAGCAGCCAACTCTAATTGGTTCATTACCGCAAAAACTACGGCTATGCATCCACAAAACAGGTTTAAAAGTGTAATTAAATTAGGTATGTGTTTTTTCATTATGTAAGGCTATTTTGGTAAAAATAAGCTAAAAATTATGCTTTACTGGCAATCTATTTTTTAACGTTTATTAATTATATGCATCTTTGCTTTTTTCGCTATGAAAAGATTCATATCTATCTTACTATTGGGTTTAGTATTGTCTATTAAGACTTTAATTGCTCAGCCTATACAATTATCAGACAAGGCAGCAATTAGTGTAATGACCTGTGCTGCTGGCAACCAATTATACTATGCATTTGGGCACACGGCTTTCCGTGTAAAAGACCCATTACAAAAAATAGATGTAGTTTACAATTATGGTACGTTTGATTTTAATAAACCCAACTTCTACCTAAATTTTGTAAAAGGAAAGTTGGTCTATTCGCTTTCCAGAAGAAGTTTTGACGCCTTTCTTTATGAGTATGATTTAGAGAAAAGATGGGTAAAGGAGCAAATACTAAATTTAAATCCACAAGAGGTAAATCAGCTATTCACGTTTTTTGAAGACAATTACAAACCAGAAAATCGAGATTATTTATACGACCCACTATTTAATAATTGCTCCAGTATAACAGGAGATATCCTAAAAAAACAATTTGGATCTAGAATTATTTTTAGTGATGCGCATATTGAACAACAAGAAACATTTAGACAGCTGGTTAGGGAATTTATACCCATAAATTCTTGGGGCGCTTTTGGAATTGACTTAGCCTTTGGTGGTATTACCGATCAAAATGCTAATGCAAGGGAACAAATGTTCTTGCCATATTATGCCATGGAGCAACTAAAACACACTACCAAAGACAGTAAACCCCTTGTTTTAAGGGAACGCACCATATTAAATTACCCAGAACAAGATTGGCATGGCACGTTTATAACCACACCCTTTTTTTGGTTTTCAATTCTTTTAATTTTGGTAAGCTGTATTACCTATTTAGATTTTAAACATAAGACCAGAAGTAAGCTTATAGATGCCTTTCTATTTCTTTTTAGCGGCCTTTGCGGCTTATTTTTAATCTTACTATGGTTAGCTACGGACCATGAGGTTACCAAGTACAATTTAAATTTCTTATGGCTTTTACCCTTTAACCTATACGTGTTTTTCTATCTTTTAAAAGACAAGAAATTACCCACGTGGATTACTAATTATTGTTATATAGCCCTGGCACTACTTATCTTAGCTTTGATATTATGGCTGTTTGGAATACAAGTTCTTTCTCCCATAAGTATATTACCCATTTTAACCTTGGCTATTAGATATACCTACTTATCTCAATTTAGAAAAATTACCGCCGCATGAATTTAATGACCGTTGAAAATATTTCTAAGAGCTATGGAGAAACTGTTTTATTCTCCGATATCTCCTTTGGAATTAACAAAGACCAAAAAATAGCTTTAATAGCAAAAAATGGTAGTGGAAAAACCTCAATTTTAAAAATCCTATCTGGGCAAGATGTTTCAGAAACAGGCCAAATAACACAAAGGAAAGGCATCAAAGTTTCGTTTTTGGAACAAGAACCAAACCTAGACCAAAATTTAACCATTGAGCAAACTATTTTTGCCTCTGGTAATGAAATACTTAGTGTTATTGCAAAATACGAGGAAGCACTTACCAATCCAGAAGACCAAGATGCTTACCAAAAGGCCTTTGAGGCCATGGAAAGACACCATGCATGGGATTTTGAAACCCAATACAAACAAATACTCTTTAAGCTAAACCTAACGCAGCTAGATTTAAAAGTAAACGTACTTAGTGGCGGACAAAAAAAACGTTTGGCTTTAGCAAATGCCTTAATAAACAAGCCAGACCTACTTATTCTAGACGAACCAACTAACCATTTAGATTTAGAAATGATAGAATGGCTAGAAGAATTCTTTAGAAAAGAAAATATTACCCTTTTCATGGTTACGCACGATCGTTATTTTCTAGAACGTGTATGTAACGAGATTTTAGAATTAGACAACAACCAGCTCTATGGTTACAAAGGTAATTACAGTTATTATTTAGAGAAACGAGAGGCCCGTATAGAACGTGAAGCGGTAGAACAACATAAAAACCAAACACTTTATAAAAAAGAACTAGATTGGATGCGTAGGCAACCAAAAGCAAGAACCACTAAATCTAAATCTAGAATAGATGATTTTCATCAGATAAAATCGCTGGCCCACCAAAGAAGAAAAGAACACCAGGTACAGTTGGAATTAAACATGGAGCGTTTGGGCAGTAAAATTGTGGAGTTACACAACCTCACTAAAAAATTTGGAGAACAAACCATGCTCCATAAATTTGATTACAGTTTTACCAAAGGCGAACGTGTAGGGATTATTGGCAAGAACGGGACTGGAAAATCTACTTTTTTAAATATTCTTACAGGTCAAGAATCTTTAGATGGCGGTAAAATAGTTGTAGGTGAAACGGTTAAATTTGGGTACTATACCCAAAAAGGCATTTCCATAAAAGAAGGGCAAAAGGTAATAGATGTAATACGCGAGTTTGGTGACTACATTCCCTTAAAAAAAGGCAGACAAATTTCTGCTCAGCAATTATTAGAACGATTTCTGTTTGACCGTAAAAAACAATATGACTTTGTTGAAAAATTAAGTGGAGGCGAACGTAAAAGACTGTATTTGTGTACGGTTTTAATACAAAACCCTAACTTCTTAATTCTTGATGAACCTACAAACGATTTAGATATTGTTACACTAAACGTTTTGGAAAGCTTCTTATTAGATTTTCCTGGCTGCTTAATTGTTGTATCCCATGATCGTTATTTTATGGATAAAATAGTTGATCATTTATTTGTTTTTAAAGGAGAGGGGGTTATCGAGGATTTTCCAGGTAATTATTCAGATTATCGTGCTTATGAAAATAGCAGGGTACTAGAAGAGAGGGCAGAAAAACAAAACAGCGGGGGCAAAGCAGAAAAGCAAACCTGGAAAGAAAAGGACGATAGTAGAACCCTAACTTATCTAGAACAAAAAGAATACAAAAACCTCGAAAAAGAAATTCAGAAATTAGAACGTAAAAAAATAGAACTACAACAAAAATTTACGCAAGATGGACTGTCTGGAGAAGATATTAATCAACTCTCTATTGAATTAGGAGATTTGGAAAACCAGATTGATACAAAAACAGAGCGATGGTTTGAGCTATCCGCTATTTTGGAAAATTAAGTAGATGTTTAAATTTATTGCATATTTCAAATTCCTGTGGTATTCTACCAACCAACATGGAGTGCATTCTCCTTTTGTTTATCAATACCTAACCAATTGCCTTTACAAAAAACCTAAATTACATTCTAATAAAAACTATTCCATTTTTCTAAAGAGCATTCCTTACTTTAAAACTAAAACCATAGGCATTGTAGGTAATGATAGGCCTTTGGAGTTAGCAATAAGAGAACAGTATCCCAAACTTCAAGTAAATAACACAATAGGAGATTTAATTTATTTTAAAACTTGGAATTATACAGACATTAGCAATCTTTTAATCCGTGATAGAATAAAAAACGATACAATGCTTTTTCTAGAAGGCATACACGAATCAAAAGAAATGGAAAAACAGTGGCAATTAGTTATCCAAGATAGTAGTGTTTCGGTAAGCATAGATACTTTTTATTGTGGCATTGTAAGTATTCGTAAAGAACAGGTAAAAGAGCATTTTATCTTAAGAGCTTAATAATGTATTTTTAAAAAAATTTAGGATGGATTATACGGTTTTTATTATTCTAGGTGTATTGGCATTGGTATATTTTGTGGTCTTATTTAGCAACAGAAAAAGCCAGCGCAAAAGAAAATCTAGACGCTTTATGGAAGGTAAACAAAAGCACGAAGAATAAACGCAATCATTTGTTTATGAGTATCTTAAATTGTATTTTTAGGTAAAACCAAAAAAAAATGGAACTACCTGTTAACCTTTTAATAACCATAATCGCCGTAGTATTATTAGCCTCATTTTCTTGGCTCTTTACAAGAACTAGTAAAATAAGAAAGAGGCGGTCTCGCATTTTCAAAAAAAGCACCGCTTACCGCATAAATGTCTAGTACAACTGCAGTAATTAAAATTGATTTTTGATAGCTTTGCTACAAAGAAACAGTTGCTACTGCCATGAAAATATATACTAGGACCGGAGATAAAGGTAAAACTGCACTTTTTACAGGTACTCGGGTTCCCAAACACCACTCCCGCATAGAAAGTTATGGTACTTTAGATGAGTTAAATGCTTATTTGGGGTTAATTAGAGATCAGGCCATAGCTGAGGTACACCAACAAAACCTGATTAAAATACAGCATTTATTATTTACTATCGGTGCAATTTTGGCAACAGAACCTAAAAAGGATGCTAAACTAAAGATTCCAAGAATAAGTCTAGAAGAAATCACTTTTTTAGAAAAGGAAATGGACCGCTTAAATGCACAATTACCAGAAATGACGCATTTTATCTTACCTGGCGGACACACAACCGTGTCATACTGTCATATTGCAAGAACGGTTTGTAGAAGAGCGGAACGCCAAATTTCTTATTTGCACCAAACCGAACCGGTAGCCGATACCGTTTTGGCCTATATAAACCGCCTAAGTGATTATCTTTTTGTACTGGCACGGAAATTGTCATCAGAATTACAGGCTCAAGAAGTCAAATGGATTCCTGAGAAATTAGACTAAGAATTCTAGTTTTTTATCCCTATAATTTTGGAATGTTAAAAATAATTTTTAAATAATAGGGAAAATCCTTGGAAGATTGGGTTTAAAAATTATTTTTGCAAAAATTTTAAAATCAGACCATTGCTATGTATTGGACTTTAGAATTGGCTTCTTATTTAAGTGATGCGCCTTGGCCAGCATCTAAGGACGAGCTTATAGATTATGCCATTAGGACAGGAGCGCCATTAGAGGTTGTAGAAAATTTACAATCTATGGAAGAAGAAGGCGGAGAAATCTACGAATCTATAGAAGAGATTTGGCCAGACTATCCTACCGAAGAAGATTATTTATGGAACGAGGACGAATATTAGATTGTTCTTGTACACAACAATTATAAAAAGTCTCTATTGCTAGAGGCTTTTTTTATGTAATTTTGGCAGCCTAGCCGTCCAAAAAAGTTCTACTTGGACATTGGAACAGCTTTTGCTAAACAATAACAAATTCACATTCATGAGCATATTAAACTCAGTATTAAAAATATTTGTTGGAGACAAATCTGAGAAAGACGTTAAGGCCATACAACCGCTTGTAAAAAAAATTAAATCTTTTGAGGAAGAAATTAGTCGTCTAAGCCATGACCAACTAAGACAAAAAACACAAGAATTTAAAGCCCTAATTGCAGAAAAATGTGCAGCTGTAAACGCACAAATAACCCAATTGCAAGAGGAGGTAGAAAATTCTACAGACATAGACCGTAACGAAGAAATCTATTCTGAAATAGATAAGTTAAACGAGGAGGTTTATAAAATTTCAGAAGAAGTACTTAACGATATATTACCTGAAGCCTTCGCCGTAGTTAAAGAAACGGCAAAGCGCTTTGCCAATAATACCACCCTAACGGTAAAAGCTACGGAATTTGATCGTAGTATTTCTGGACGAGCAGACTACGTAAACTTACATGGTGAAGAAGCGGTTTGGAAAAATTCTTGGGATGCAGCCGGTAAGGAAGTTACTTGGGATATGGTACATTACGATGTACAGCTAATTGGCGGTATTGCATTACACCAAGGTAAAATTGCAGAAATGCAAACAGGAGAAGGTAAAACCTTGGTAGCTACACTACCGCTGTATTTAAACGCGCTTTCCGGAAAAGGTGCCCATTTGGTTACCGTTAATGATTATCTTGCTCGTAGGGATAGTGCTTGGATGGCACCACTATTTGAGTTCCATGGGCTATCTGTAGATTGTATTGACAATCACCAACCGAACTCAGACAGCAGAAGAGCCGCCTATAATGCAGACATTACCTACGGTACAAATAACGAATTTGGTTTTGACTACTTAAGGGACAACATGGCCCATACGCCAAAAGACCTAGTACAAAGACCTCACCATTACGCCATTGTAGATGAGGTAGATTCCGTATTGATAGATGATGCACGTACACCTCTTATTATTTCTGGCCCTGTGCCAGAAGGAGACCGCCATGAGTTTACAGAGCTGAAGCCAAAAGTTGCGGATATTGTTCAAAAACAACGCCAATATCTAACCGGTGTGCTGGCAGAGGCTAAAAGTCTTATAAAATCTGGAGATACCAAAGAAGGAGGTTTTTTCCTACTTAGGGTACACCGTGGTCTACCTAAAAATAAGGCATTAATAAAATTTTTGAGTGAGGAAGGGGTAAAACAACTACTTCAAAAGACCGAGAATTTTTACATGCAAGACAACAATCGTGAAATGGTAAAAGTAGACGAAGAACTTTTATTTACGATTGATGAAAAAAACAATCAAATTGAACTTACAGATAAAGGTGTTGAGTACCTTTCTGGTGGGCAGGATAAAGATTTCTTTGTAATGCCAGATATTGGGGCAGAAATTGCTCAGATAGAAAATCAGAACCTAGAAATAGAAAAAGAGGCAGAGCTTAAAGACGAATTGTTTAAGGAGTTTGCTGTTAAAAGTGAGCGTATCCATACCATGAGCCAATTATTAAAGGCCTACACACTTTTTGAAAAAGATGTGGAATATGTGGTTATGGACAATAAAGTACTTATTGTAGACGAACAAACGGGTCGTATAATGGATGGCCGTAGGTATTCAGATGGTCTACACCAAGCCATAGAAGCAAAAGAAAACGTAAAAATAGAAGCGTTAACACAAACTTTTGCAACAATTACCCTTCAGAACTACTTTAGAATGTACAATAAACTTTCTGGGATGACGGGTACTGCTGTTACAGAAGCTGGTGAGTTCTGGGAAATTTATAAGTTAGACGTAGTTGAAATTCCAACAAATAGACCTATTGCAAGAGACGATAGGCATGATTTAATTTATAAGACCAAAAGAGAAAAGTACAACGCTATTATAGACGAGGTTACCAAATTAGCACAATCTGGCAGACCGGTACTAATTGGTACCACATCTGTAGAAATCTCTGAGCTCCTTTCTAAATTGTTAAGTGTACGTAAAGTGCAGCATAATGTACTTAATGCAAAATTACACAAGAAAGAAGCAGACATTGTTGCAGAAGCAGGTAAGCCTGGCGTAGTAACCATTGCCACAAACATGGCAGGGCGTGGTACAGATATTAAATTAACCACAGACGTAAAAGATGCCGGTGGTTTAGCAATAATAGGTACGGAACGTCATGATTCTAGACGTGTAGATAGGCAGTTAAGAGGTAGATCTGGCCGTCAAGGTGATCCAGGTAGCTCACAATTTTATGTATCCTTAGAAGATAACTTAATGCGTTTGTTTGGATCAGAACGTGTGGCCAAAATGATGGACCGCATGGGATTGGAAGATGGGGAAGTTATACAACATAGTATGATGACCAAGTCTATAGAACGTGCGCAGAAAAAGGTAGAAGAAAACAACTTTGGTATTCGTAAGCGTTTATTAGAATATGATGATGTTATGAACGCCCAGCGAGAAGTAATTTACAAAAGACGTAAACATGCCTTGCAGGGAGACCGTCTTAAAGTAGACATTGCCAACATGATCTATGATACGAGTGAGGTAATTTCGGAAACCAATAAAATGGCGGATGACTTTAAGAATTTCGAGTTTGAACTAATAAAGTATTTCTCCATTACCGCTCCTATGACCGAAGCGGAGTTTGGTAAAATGAGCGTACAAGATGTTGCGCTTAAGGTTTATGACCAAGCGTACAAACATTACCAAGAAAAAGTTGCTCGTAGTGCAGAACAAGCTTTCCCGGTCATAAAAAATGTTTACGAAAACCAAGCGGATCGTTTTGAACGTATTGTTGTTCCCTTTACAGATGGTATTAAAACACTAAACGTGGTAACCAATCTTAAAGATGCTTATGAAAGCAACGGAAAGCAATTGGTATTAGATTTTGAAAAGAACATCACTTTGGCCATTATAGATGATTCTTGGAAAACGCATCTTAGAAAAATGGATGAGTTAAAACAATCTGTGCAATTGGCCGTGCATGAACAGAAAGATCCTTTATTGATTTACAAGTTTGAAGCTTTTGAGTTGTTTAAGACAATGATGGATAAGGTGAATAAAGAAGTAATCTCATTCTTATTCAAAGGCGAGTTACCAAGCGAGAATACCAATCAAATTAAAGAGGCCAAGACAGTTTCTAGACCAAAGGAAAAGCTGCAGACTACCAAGGAGGAAATTCCTAATAGTGATGAACTAGCTGCGCAGAATAGAGCTGCTGGACAAACACAGGCACAAAGACCTCAAAAAACAGAAACAATTACAAGAGAAGCCCCAAAAATTGGTAGAAACGACCGCGTAACCATTAAAAATGTTATGTCTGGTGAAAATAAAACCCTGAAATACAAGCAGGCAGAACCCCTTATCAACAAAGGAGAGTGGGTTTTGGTAAACAATTAATCTAAATATCAGAAAATATTGTTAAAGAAAGGCAACCAAATTATGGTTGCCTTTTTTGATTATGTTGCAAAACATAATTAGATTTACATTGAAATAACCACTATTTTTAGGCTATTCATAAAAAACTAGCCAAACTATTACCTATGCAACAAAGCGTTGATGAAAACCCTCCCTTGACTACCAAGCTTTTACCGTTAAAAGCTGTGAATGGTGTGGGCTTTTTGGTAGCCATTGGCTTGGGTATCTACTATTTGGTAGGTGGGGCACTCTTGGTTCCGCTAGCTTTATTTGTGCTTGCCCTGTTTTTTATCTTAAATTTTTGGGTGGCCATTCAAAAAGAAAAAGAAGGGCCTCAAGTAAACGAACTGCATAAAAAATTACACGAAAAAGAATTCTTGCTCAAAGAAGTACATCATAGGGTAAAGAACAACCTCCAAACAGTTTCTAGTTTACTTAGTCTACAATCTAGATCCATTGCAGATAAAAAAATTAAAGGGATTATCAGAAGTAGCCAGCACAGGGTGGTATCCATGTCCATGGTACACGAGATGCTCTACAAAAGAGATGACTACACCTCCAAGATTGAATTTAAACCTTATGTAGAAGAACTTTGCGAATATTTGATAAGGTCTGTTAAGGGCAATAATCATAACATTGCCACAAAACTCAATATTGGGGACTATAAGTTAAGTATTGACACGGTTATTCCGCTTGGTTTAATAATCAATGAGACAATCACCAACGCCCTAAAATATGGTATTCCGGGAGAATCAGAAGGCGAAATTGAAATAAACCTCTCCAAAAAAGGTGTTAATACTTATGAAATGTATTTGGGGGATAACGGTATAGGATACCCAGAAGAAGTGAGTCCTAAAACATCAAAATCACTTGGATTAAAACTAATCCATAATTTATCTAGACAATTAAGAGGTACCATTTTTAGGGATATGGAAAAAAAAGGCACCTATTATCAAATTACTTTCGAAGAAATCATAGACGGCATCAATACTTTGGATTAATTGGTTTGCATCCTTTATCTTTAGAGGATAACCAATTAGACTAATAGAATGCTTAAAAAACTATTTGTAGTTGTACTGCTTTGTACATCTACCCTATCCGCACAAGATTATTTCTATAAAAAATTTCATCCTTTTAATCCTGAAATCCCTTCACCCGAAGCTTTTTTAGGATATGGTATTGGCGAACATCACACCAGACATGATTTAATTGTTGCCTATTTACAAAAACTTGCAGAAGTCTCTGATCGTGCTACGCTTGCAGAATATGGAAAAACCCATGAAGGCAGAAAATTGGTAATGCTAACCGTTTCCACCCCTGAAAACCTTCAAAATCTTGATGTATTAAAAGAAAAACATCTGGAATTTACCAAACCAGAATCCAATAGCAAGGCCACCCCTGACCTACCTATTTTTATCAACCTTGCCTATAATGTACACGGTAATGAACCTTCTAGTTCAGAAGCAGCCTTATTAACTGCCTATACTTTTGTTGCTTCTAACAATCCGGAAATAACCAACTACCTTAAAAATGCGGTGCTGTTTATAGACCCAACTATTAATCCAGACGGTAGAGATCGCCACACCCAATATGCAAATGCTTACCAAGGAAACCCACTTGTGGCAGACCCACAAGATGCAGAGCATAACGAATATTGGCCTAGGGGCAGAACCAATCACTATTGGTTTGATCTAAATAGAGACTGGCTTTTAGCCATAAATCCAGAAAGTAGAGGTAAATTAAATTGGTACCATGAATGGTATCCAAACGTGGTAACAGACTTTCATGAAATGGGTAGTCAAAGTAGCTACTTTTTTGAGCCAATGAAAGATAACGGGTCTTTAGACCCAATAATGCCCAAAAAAAATTATGAAGACCTAAACAACCTATTTGCCGGTTATTATGCGAAATCTTTGGATAGCATTGGTTCGCTTTACTTTACCAAAGAAGTTTTTGATGGCACCTATCCTGGTTACGGATCTTCTTATCCAGACTTACAAGGTGGTTTAGGTTTGTTATTTGAACAAGCCAGCTCTAGGGGACATAAGCAGACTACTGCGTTTGGTGAAATTACCTTCCCATTTACCATACGCAATCAATATACAAGCAGTATTACCACGGTAAAAGCTGCGGTAGAAAATAAAGAGTTGATGTACGATTACCAGTTAGAGTTTTTTAAATCAGGCATTGCTAAAGCCGAAAAAAGTAAAATCAAAGCTTATTCTTTTAAAACGGGTACGGATAAAAACAGAATCAAAGCCTTTCTAGACAAACTGCTTATACACAGAATAAAGGTAGAACAGACGGAAGATGGTTTTGTTGTGCCAACAAAACAAGCGCAATACAGAATGGTACAAACCATGTTCGAAACCTATGACAAATATAGAGACAGTGTTTATTATGATGCCTCTGCCTGGTCTGTTGCCAATTTTTTTAATATTGATTACAAAGCTAATAATACGTACAAACCTGGTAAACCTGTATCAGATTTGAAGAACATATTTCCAGTAACACCTATAAGCCAATCTAATTATGCATATGTTATAGATTATGATGATTACAATGCGGTAGCGGTATTAAACTTTTTACAACAGAAAGAAATTACCGTTTCTTCGGCATTTAAGCCTTTTACAATTAAAACTGCTAATGGCAACAAAGCGTTCAATTTTGGTAGTTTGGTTATTCCCGTAGCGGCGCAGAAAAAAAATTCCAATTATATATATGAAGCCTTACAGCAAGCCCAAGAAAAGTATAATGTACCTATGTATGCAGTAAATTCTGGATTTAGCCTTAAAGGAGTAGATTTGGGTAGTAGATATATATCACCTGTAAAAAAACCCAAAGCTGCCTTATTAATTGGTGATGGCGTTAGTTCTTATGAAGCTGGCGAAGTTTGGCATTTATTGGACACCCGTGTTCATATGCCAATTTCTAAATTACCCATGCGCAATTTAGCCAGAATAGATTTTTCTAAATATAACGTGCTTGTCATGGTTTCCGGGCGTTACCAAATGAATCAGAAAACTACCGAAAAAATTAAAAATTGGGTAGCACAAGGCAATACCTTAATCACTATTGCAAATGCTTCTAAATGGATTATAGACCAAAAGTGGGTTAAAGAAGAACTCACTAAAAAAGAAAAGGATACTTCAGATGTAACCAAAAGAAAACCCTATGTAGATGCAAGGGAAAATCTAGGAAAAAACAGTGTTGGTGGAGCCATTTTTAAAGTAGATTTAGATATAACCCACCCTATAGCCTTTGGATACACCAATGAACAAATACCTGTATATAAAAACAATTCGGTTTGGTTAAAACCTAGTAAAAATGCCTACGCTACGGTTGCCAAGTATACCAAAGAGCCACATGTAGATGGTTTTATTACCAAAGAAAACCTAAACCATTTTCTTAAACCCTCGGCTTCAATAATAACTAGTAAAATTGGGGGTGGTAAGGTTATCGTGTTTGCAGACAATCCAAACTTTAGAGGTTCTTGGTATGGCACTAACAGACTGTTTTTAAATGCTTTATTTTTAGGAAACCAAGTTAATATCCCAGAATAATGAGTAGGTTTTTTATTTACATACTAAGTTTTTGCCTTTTTATATCACAATTTATTTTCGGTCAAGAAAGTTTGCAAGAAGGCCCTTTTAACCAATTAATTATTAGAGGAGTAACTCTAATAAATGGTAATGGAGCACCTCCTAGAGGGCCTATTGATATTGTTGTAGAGAATAATATTATTACCCAAGTACAAGTTGTTGGCTTTCCAGGAGTAACAATTGACCCTGACAAAAGACCTAAACTTAAACCAGGAGGAAAAGAATTGGATTGTAACGGCAAGTATTTGCTGCCGGGATTTATAGATATGCATGGCCATATAGGTGGTGAAGCACAGGGTGCCGACTATGATTATGTTTTTAAGTTATGGATGGCCCATGGAGTAACCACTGTTAGAGAACCTAGTGGAAGAGGGCTTCAATGGACATTGGACCTAAAAGCCAAAAGTGAAAAAAATTCCATCATCGCACCAAGAGTATTTGCCTATACAGGTTTTGGGCAAGGAAGTGCTAAACCCATTAGCACCCCAGAAGAAGCTAGAGAATGGGTACGTTCTAACGCTAAAAAAGGGGCAGATGGCATTAAATTTTTTGGCGCCCCGCCAGAAATAATGGCGGCCGCGTTAGACGAAAACAAAAAATTAGGTTTAAAATCTGCTTGCCATCATGCCCAAATGGACGTTGCAAGATGGAACGTGCTGCATTCTGCGCGTGCTGGTTTAACCAGCATGGAGCATTGGTACGGACTACCAGAAGCCCTATTTGAAGATAGAACCGTACAAGACTACCCTTTAGATTATAATTACCAAAACGAACAACACCGATTTGAAAATGCCGGTAAATTATGGGAGCAAGCTGCAAAACCATATAGTAAGCATTGGAATGCGGTTATGGACGAATTGATTGCTCTAGATTTTACATTAGATCCAACATTTAATATCTATGAAGCGAGCAGAGACCTACAAAGGGCAAGAAGAGCAGAATGGCACGAGGCGTATACACTGCCTTCTTTATGGGAGTTTTACAAACCAAGTAAAATAAGTCATGGTTCTTATTGGCATAATTGGGGTACGGAACAAGAGGTTGCTTGGAAAAAGAATTATAAATTATGGATGACCTTTATTAATGAGTATAAAAATAGGGGCGGTAGGGTAACTACCGGATCCGATAGTGGGTTTATTTACCAATTGTATGGATTTGCTTACGTAAGAGAATTAGAGTTGTTGCGAGAAGCAGGTTTTCATCCTTTAGAAGTAATACGCAGTGCAACACTAAACGGAGCAGAGGCATTGGGTATGGAAGATAAGATTGGTACGGTAGCCGTAGGCAAACTTGCTGATTTTGTTATTGTTGCTGAAAATCCCTTAGAAAATTTGAAAGTGCTTTATGGAACAGGAGCCATAAAATTGACCGAGGATAATGAAATTATACGAGCTGGTGGTATTAAGTATACTATTAAAGATGGAATTGTCTATGATGCTAAGGCACTATTAAAGTCTGTAAAAGAAATGGTAGATAAGGAGAAACAAAAACTTGATTATACCATTAAACAGCCGGGAATGGATTAAACCATTTTGGTCTCAACCTTTTTAAGTTCAAATTTCAACGCTTTCTTAACCAAGTAATTTTTGTCTTTATAGATAATTGTTACTTGGTTTTCTGTTTTAATAGTTTTTTTAAAAGTAATCTCTGTAACTTTTATAGGTGCAATGGTTGTTTCTAATTTCTTTTCTTCTTGACCAAAGGCTACGGCTGTAAAAAGAACTAAAATTAATGTGGCAACTGCTTTCATGGTGTTTTGTTTTTGTTTCTTGATGTAAAATTACCACCACATAAGAAGTTAATTTACCGTTTATCGATAAATCAGAATTAAGTGTAGACGAATGGTAGTTATAACTAGGTGTATATATTAACCCTAAAAACAAGAAAAATAGACCTATGTATTTTACCGATGAACCTTGTAATTCATCGGCCTTTAGCGTCTATGAGCAGCAAAATATACTTGGGGAGTTTTTTTGCTTGGGAATACCGCTACTGGCGGCTTTTTATTTTTATAGGCCTTAATTTTTTTCTTAATCTGCATTCTTTGCAAACTAAGGAACAAGCACCCATTAAGAAAACTAAACTAAATACCACCAAAATCACCGTCCATATTAAATTCATATTAAGCTAATTTGGCGTTACTTTTCTTAGTCTTAAAAGACAACTCTTTTTTAATCCTAGAATTTTTAAACATGTACAATCTAGCAACTTCTTTTGTCTTAACCTCTGTCTTGTTAACCTTAATGTTCAACTGAACACCTTGAGGCTTAACTTCTACCTTTTTATCAGATTGTGCCATGGCTATATTTCCAATTAAGATGATGAAGATAAAGGTTACTATTGCTTTCATGTCTTTGATTATTTTACACTGTAAAACTAGCATCAGATTAAAAGACACCTAAGTTAAATCGCCATTGACACTGGATTAATCGTTTAAATGCACCTAAACGGATTAACGGTAAAAAAGTATCGATAACAGTAAATTAATGACTGTTCCAGTTACCGAAGCTGCATGCATTTAATCGATAAGAAATTATAATTTCAATAGTAAATTCGGGTCTGGGCAATTGTCTTTGTAAAATTCAAGATTCGTATTTGAACACACCCCAGGATAATCTCCAGTATAAGTCTGTATATCTAATATTACTTGAAAGTGTAAATGTGGTGCGTAGCCTACATTTATTTCTGGAGCACCTAGTCTTGCCAATAACGTACCTTCATTAAATTCTTGACCAACTCTTAATGCATCAATACTTGCTAAACTTAAATGCCCGTATAACGTATAAAAGCACAAACCATTTAAGTTATGTTCTAAAATAATGGTGGGTCCATAATTACCAAAATCGGCATTATTTGCAAAGCTGTGCACCTTACCCTTTAAAGGTGCTAAGACTGCAGTTTGTTCTGGTAGCCAAAAATCGATACCCAAATGTATATTTCTGATTTCCGTAGTATTAAACCTACCCGAACTACCGTATAAATTTCGTTTTTCCAAATAACCACCATAAGGTATATTGCTACCATAATTAGCTATTAGGTCTACGTACCGCTGGCAATCATCTGCATTGGAAATAGTAAATTGCTTTAAATCCGGATTGGTTACAGATAAATCCAGTGGCACATAATTGCGCTGATGTATAGGGTCTTGAAATAACTGTACAGGAGGTAACCCCTTAACTAAGTTTGCAAAAGAATTCATAAATAATAGCTAATGTAAAGTCAACTTTCGGCAAAATTATTAGTTTTTGCTACCTTTCCCTATAGACACTACAAACAAAAGACATGAGAATAACATTTTTAGGACACGCCTCTTTTCAAATAGAAATAGATAACACCGTTTTATTAATAGACCCTTTTATATCTGCTAATGAACTTGCTTCCCATATAGATGTAAATAAATTAAAAGCCGATTACATTTTAATAACCCATGGTCACCAAGACCATGTATTAGATGTAGAAACCATTACCAAAAACAATCCGGAAGCAAAGCTAATTTCTAATTATGAGATAATTCAGTGGTATGGAGAAAAAGGATTAAATGGGCACCCTATGAACCATGGTGGCAAATATACCTTTGACTTTGGTACACTTAAATATGTAACCGCCATACACTCCAGTATTTTGCCAGATGGTGCTTATGGTGGTAACCCTGGCGGCTTTGTGCTTACTGCCTTAGACAAAACAATTTATATTGCAGGAGATACTGCTTTGACCATGGATATGAAGCTTATACCAGAGACCTGCCCTCCACTTGACCTTGCCATTTTACCTATTGGGGATAATTTTACCATGGGTTTCGAAGATGCATCTATTGCCGCAGATTTTGTTCAGTGCAATACGGTTTTGGGCTGTCATTACAACACCTTTCCTCCTATTAAGATTGACCTAGATACAGCACAACATCATTTTAATGATTCAGGAAAAAAACTACTGTTACCTGAAATAGGAGAAAGTATTTTAATCTAAAATTGTAAGCTTTAATCAGCATTTACAACTAAAAAAGAAAACTATGAAAAACTACCTAATATTAGTAGCCTTCATCGCTATGGTTTCTTGCAACGGAAATACAAAAAGCCAACAAGTAAAAGCAGGCAACGATATACAAAATACCAAGGATACTAAAAACGAACCTTCACAGGATTTAAGTGCATATGAAACGGCCTATTTTGCAAGTGGTTGCTTTTGGTGCGTAGAAGCTATTTTTGAAAGTGTTAAGGGCGTTAAAGAAGTTGTTTCCGGTTATAGTGGCGGTAGCGAGAAGAACCCTAGCTATGAGGATGTATCTTACGGAAGAACAAGACACGCAGAAGCAGTTGAAGTCTATTATGACCCAGAAGTTATATCCTATTTTGCTTTAGTACAAGTTTTCTTTGGTTCTCATGACCCAACTACTCTAAATCGCCAAGGGCCAGACAAAGGAGCCCAATACCGGTCTATTGCTTTTTACAAGGACGAAAAACAAAAGAAGACCATTCAGGATTATATAACGCTTTTAGTTTCTGAAGATGTGTATGGGGACGATGAAATTGTAACACAAGTAGAACCTTTTGAAAAATTTTGGCCGGCAGAAGATTACCACCAGGATTTTGAAAAGAGAAATCCAAACCATTCTTACATAAAGGCAGTTTCTATTCCTAGACTAAATAGGTTCAAGGCTAACTTTAAAGACTATTTAAAAGAAGATTTGGAACATTAAAAGTATTAGTCTAAAACAATAGTGCTGTATTTTGCATTAATGTTGATAGATTTTCCACTAGAATCAGTGTTCTTATAACCTTTGCAAACGGTAGTATTAAAATTTTTGGTACGCTCCATTGTCAATGTTTTAGGATACTCAATATCTGATTGGGTACCATTTATGTATACAGATACCGCATCTTTAGGCAGCTTGCACAGCAGTTCTCCATTTTGAACGGTAATATCTAATGTTTTAAACCCAGTGCCTAGTTGGGCAATATTTAAATCACCCAAATTATTGGTTACATGCGCCTTACTATCTAAACTACCAATGGTTACTTTAGAAGAATTTAGACTCAAGCCCAATTCTTTAACCGTAGCCAATTGCACTTTGTCCGAATAGTTTGTTTGCAATTTACCTAAGTTCCAATTGGTGACCGAAACAGGAGTGTAAGAAGCGTCTATAAACGTCTTACTCCCTTCTATAGTATTGGCAAGCAAACTTGCGTAGCGCAAGTTTGCTTGTAAATTTTTGGTTAGGTCTGCCAACTTCACCTCGCCATGTTTTACGTTCATTTTTAGTTTCACGGATTTTGGCAATTTTATTTTAAGTGTCTTTTTAACCTTGTATTTTTTGGTATTACCATCATTTGAGTAGAAAAAGATATTGGTATCCTCACCGTTACCAAAACGTTGGTTTCTAATTTCAATTCTTTTTTCCATAGCCTCCTGTCTACGCTCTTGTTGTTTTTCTATCATTTTAGCACGTTGCGCTACCCGTTTTTCTATTTCTTCTTGACGCTCCTCCATGGCTTCGGCACGTTTTTCCATAGCTTCTGCTCGTTTTTCTATAACAATCGCATGTTTTTCTTCCCATTTTTTTGCTTGCTCCTCTACTTTTTTGCCCCAATCTTCCATCTTTTTTTCGTACTCTTTATCAAAGCCTTTCTGGAATTCTTTAGACCATTCTTTCAAATACTTCTCTCCTTCCTCTTTAAATTTACTGTAATCAAAAGCTTTATCAGGCATAGGAGGCATCGGCGGTGCTGGTGGTATTGGCATTTCCGGAACAGTGGCCACAATAGCCGCTACTTCAGGTAAATCTGGTATCTCCAAATCTAAGAACAAGGGCTCTACGTCTATATGAAAATCATCATCCGTATGCCTACTCACAAAATTCCAAGAATTTCCAGACTTACTGTTAATTTCAATTCTTTTACTATTGCCCATTATAGTAAATGGTTCTCTTTTAAAATAATCTTCCGCTTCTTCTTCTGTTGCCCCTTCCAAGGTAACAGTCGCGGTAATTTCCACTTTATCCTTGTTCCAAGATTCAAACTCAATATCTGTATAAGCCGTATTAAGTTCCAATTCAGTTTGCTCACCAATCGCAAAGGTTTCGGTATAGGTTTTGGATTCTTGTGCCTGCAGGCTCCAACAAAATAGTAGGGCCGTGCACGTATTAAATAATAGTTGACTGTTCATTTTCTGATGATTTTAATTGATTTAATTTTGATTTAAGCTTTTGCAATAATTGCAAACGCAATTGTAGGTTTTGTATTAAAGCCGAAATAGTATCGTCATTGGGTCCGTAGTTGTTCAATTCCTCATTTAATTCTTTGTACTCTTGATCCAATTGGGCCAACTGCTCCATATAGCCATCTACAACCTCTTTATTTTCATTAGAAACTTCTAGTTTGGAAAGTTCATAATTTATGTTCCCCACATAATAAGTTTCAATTTTTTGCAAATCTGGAGATAAATCGCCTAGAGAAATCCCCTTGCCGTTTTCCATATTGGTTTTGGCGCTAACTACAGTTTCTGTTGGGGTTATAGGTTTTTCTTTTTTAAAGAAAAACAAACCTGCCGTTAATGCTATTACCAAGGTTGCAGCAATTCCAATCCAATACGTGGTTGGCGTCTTCTTTTTGCTGTTAGTTGGCAATTGGTTATCCAGTCTATCTAGAAAGCGTTGTTGGTGCCCTTCTTTAAGCTTAAATTCTTGAATTTCTCGTTCTTTTTGGAACATCTCCCTAAGATCCTGTGCCATAATATTTCGCTTTAAGCAATTCTTTTAATTTATTTTTTCCTCTTAACAACCTAGTTCTAGAAGCCGTTTCTGAGATTTCCAATATCTCTGCAATTTCTGAATGGTCATAGCCTTCCAACAAAAACAACTTCACTACGTATTGATAATTCTCCGGTAACTCTTCCATGGTTTCTTTAACCTGATGGGTTGTTACATTGGAAGCTACCTTCCAATCATCCACATCTGCAACATGCATATAGCTTTCATCTAATGCTACGGTATCTTTACGTTTTGCCTTTAAAAAATCAATACTCCTGTTAACCACTATCTTTTTAAGCCAAGCTCCAAACGTAACATCACCCTTGTATTGTTCTATACGTTGAAAAGCCTTAATAAATGCCTCTTGCAATACATCTTCTGCATCGTCCGCATTTTTTAGAAAACGCATGGCCACACAGAACATACCGTCACAATACTTCTTGTACAGCTGCAATTGTGCGCTTCTATTATTGTTTTTACATTTTTCTATTAACTCTAATTGCAAAATGGTTGGTCTGTTGTTTGTTTGTATTAAGGACGATTAAAAAACAGGAATGTGGCAAGAAGGACGTATTTATCAAAAAAAAATCCTGCCAAAATACATTAGCAGGATTATAATATAATGATTTAAAGCCTATTACTCGTCCATCAATAAATTTAAATGTACCGTAATATTATCTCTTGTTGCTTTACTATACGGACACATTTCATGCGCTAAGTTTACTACTTCTTCTCCTTGTTCCTTGCTTAAAGTGGGCAAATACGTGTCTAGAATAACTTCTATAAAAAAACCATCTTCGTCTTTATTTAAGCTTACTGTGCTCTTTACACTAAAATCGCCTAAATCTTTATGCCCCTGCTGCCCGGCAACAGCTTGCACTGCACCAGCATAGCAAGAAGCATATGCCGCAGCAAATAATTGTTCGGGATTTGTAGTACCCGCTTCTTGTTCACCTTTTGCGTTTGGCATTCTTATATCCAAATCTATGGCTCCATTATCACTAACTACATGACCGGCTCTACCACCTTCGTTCGTAGCAAAGGTTTTAAATATTGTTTTCATATGTATTTTTTATTTAAAGTTTTAAGGTAAGGCTTGCTAATAGCATCTCATAATTCGCAATATTAAATATTTGTGAAAACTGTAAACAAAACACTAGCAGTAGAATTACTCTGCTATGTGTAACTTTACCCCTATATACCCATTAATACAAACCTAGGTGTCTAAAAAGAAAGATTATATAAATCCTAACTTTAAACGAAGTAAGAATTTTACCGGTGCCCGCTCTTTTACGGTAGAAGAGTTGTTTAATGGTTTAAAAGCAGGAGACACCGTAGATTTGGCTAGAGCTATAACACTTATAGAAAGTAACAATCACAACCAACAAGAGCAGGCACAAGCGTTAATACAAAAATGTATTGCCACAGAACACAATAGTATCCGTATTGGTATTACCGGCGTACCCGGTGTGGGTAAAAGTACGTTTATAGAAACGTTTGGTATGCATCTTATACAGAAAGGCCATAAAGTTGCGGTTTTAGCCGTAGACCCTACTAGTTCCGTAACTAAAGGAAGTATTTTAGGTGACAAAACACGTATGGAACAACTTGCCAAGGCAAACAACGCCTTTATTCGCCCTTCTCCGGCAAACGACTCACTTGGTGGTGTTACCAAAAAAACAAAGGAAAGTATTTTATTGTGCGAAACTGCCGGTTACGATATTATTTTAGTGGAAACAGTTGGGGTTGGCCAATCTGAAACCGCCGTGCACGGTATGGTAGATTTTTTTCTACTACTTAAATTGGCCGGTGCCGGGGATGAGCTACAAGGTATAAAACGTGGAATCATGGAAATGGCAGATGGTTTGGTAATAACCAAAGCAGATGGTGCTAATCTTAATATGGTAACCACGGCCATGAATTCTTTTAAACGTGCATTGCACTTATACCCGCCCAAAATAAATGGATGGTCTCCAAAAGTGCTTTGTTGTTCCGCTCTTGAGCAAACGGGAATACAGGAGATTGCTAAATTAATATTTGACTATGTTCTTTTCACCAAAGAGAACAATACATTCTATGCTAAAAGAATAAACCAAAATAAGGAATGGTTTTTAAGTACGGTAAAAAACAATATCCTAGACAGTATTCTTCTAAAAATGGATAACCAAAAAAGAATAGCTAAGTATTTAAAACAAATTGATAATAACAAAATTGCTCCTTATAATGCCGCTTTAGCATTGGTAAAGCAGATAAACTACACAGCTTAATTAAAAAGCCTAAATTTGCGGCGATTTAAATTATACCCATGCAACCGGTAACCAATTCTTTTCTTTCTATAGTTGTTCCACTTTATAACGAAGAAGATAATGTAGCACTACTAACTCAAAAAATTCATGAAGCATTAGTAGGCTACAACTATGAAATTGTATATGTAGACGACTTTTCTACGGATAAAACCAAGCAGGTTGTAAAAGACTTAAATGACCAAAAAGTTGCTTTAATTGAATTAAAAAAGAATTACGGCCAGAGTTTAGCATTAGCGGCAGGTATAGATTATGCTAACGGTGATTACATAATTACCATGGATGGTGATTTGCAAAACGACCCTAGTGATATACCTAATATGTTAACTTTTGCTATTACCGAGGAGTATGATTTAATTACCGGAATAAGACAAAAGAGAAAAGATTCCCTGGTAAAAAAAATACCTTCTAAAATAGCTAATTTTCTAGTAAGGCGTGTAACCAAGCTAGATATTAAAGATAATGGCTGTGCATTAAAAGTGTTTACTAAAGAAATTGCTAAGGGCCTAAATTTATATGGTGAAATGCACCGTTTTATAACACTGTTAGCCCATTTAGAAGGGGCACAAATTAAACAAGTTCCGGTAAAACACCACGCTAGACATGCAGGTGTTTCAAAATATGGGCTAGAACGCGTATTTAAGGTTGTGGCAGATATGATGTTGCTACTTTTTATCCGAAAATACTTTCAACGTCCTATACACCTATTTGGAATTTTTGGTGTTCTACTCATCATCTTGGGAATTTTTATAGAATCCTATCTATTAATTGTTAAGTTTGGATTTGGCCAAGATATTGGCACAAGACCCTTACTTATGTTTGGCATGATGTTTATTCTAGGGGGAATTCAATTATTTACCATTGGTATTGTTATGGAATTGCTAATTAGAACCTATTACGAGTCGCAATCCAAAAGACCATATCGCATCAAGAAAATATCTATAGGTGACCAAAAAGTATCGTAAAATTGCAACTACGGCGCTAAAAATTGTCATTAGTATAGCCCTACTCTATTTTATATTCACCAAAATAGATTATAATACCGTTATAGCTACAGTAAAAAAGGCCCATCTAGGATATATCTCTTTAGCATTGGGCTTGTTTATAGTATCTAAATATTTTAATGCGCTGCGTCTTAATCTATATTTACATGCTATTGAAGTACCCTTAAGCCATAGGAGTAATTTTAAGTTATACTTGCTAGGCATGTTTTATAATTTGTTTTTACCCGGTGGTATTGGTGGAGATGCCTATAAAGGTTATGTAATAAAGAAAAATTTTAACGTTAGCACCAAACGTGTAGTGGCCGTTCTTTTATTAGATAGGTTAAGCGGTATGTTGCTTATACTCATTTACGCCCTGTTCTTAGCCTTTTTAATAGACAGTGCGCTTTTTTCACCTTTTAAATATTTTTTTTTACTAGCTATCCCTATCGGTGTTGCACTATTTTATTGGATAGTAAAACGATTTTTTAGTTACACCCTTGCTGCATTTTGGGGTTCATTTGGGTATTCTGCCTTATTGCAGGCTCTGCAATTGTTATGCGTATTCCTATTGATGTTGTCCTTGGGCATTACCAGTTCTATAACCGAATACCTTTTTGTATTTATGGCTTCATCAATTATTTCAGTTATCCCCTTAACTGTAGGTGGTATTGGCAGTAGAGAGGTGACCTTTTTATATGGAGCTAAATGGTTAAATTTAGAACCAAATATTTCTATAGGTATTAGCTTTTTGTTTTTCTTGGTTTCCGCTTTGGTCTCCCTAACCGGTCTCTATTATCATTTTAAAAAACCGAAACTGGAGCGTAATCCAACTTTAATTTAAGTGTATTAAGTGCCTTTTGTTAATAACCTTATCCCTTGTATTAGGATTTAGAAATTTACCTTGTAACCTAGTAATTCTAAATTGATCTACCGTAAATTGTTGGTCCCATCTAAACCCGGCTTGTTCTAAAATTTCTAAATCTTTGTCCGTAGCATAAACCCAAGGATTTTTCAATGCGGCCAAACCCGTTAACGTAGTAATTTTCACAGGTTTTTTATTGTAAAAATCTAAACCCCAAGTATAGTCTTCATTAAACTTATAAATGTTATTTACATCTATATTTTCATCCTCAATTTTTTGGGCCATGGTAGAACCCGCTTGGTATTTTAAAAGCTCTGGGTAAAAATGTAGGTTGAGCACCCCATTTATCAATAAAGAAGCGTAAACAGATATAGTTACCAGTCTTACATAATAAGGCTCTTGTTTTAAACAGAAATACACAGTTAATCCAAGACCGGACAAAAGCACTACGTAGTTGTACCAATTATTGAACTTGAAAACGTGAAAACAGATTAGGCATACCACTATGAAAACAACACTCAGGATAAAATACTGTATTCCAAGAAGTGTTTTTATAACTTTAACTTTCGTGTATTTGTCCAAACTATAGACATAAGATGCTGTTAGAATTGCATACAAAGGCATCATGATATTCATGTAATGCGGTAGTTTAAATTGGGCAAAACTTATTAAAAGAAAAATAAAGGAAATTCCGCCAAAAGTTAAAAACTCAAAACCTTTATGGTATACAAACCGCATTTTTATAAAAGACTGGGCGCGCCAAAAATACGCTACTAAGGCCAGAACGGACCAAGGTAAAAACACCCATAAAAAAGTATGGAAAAAGAAGAAAAAATCACTACTATTCTTTCCTATCCCTTCGCCACTCATCCTTTCAAAACTTTGTTCCCAAAAAATAAAAAAGATTCCGCTTCTGTTGTTTCTACCCCTTATTACCTTTTCTGGGTGTAAATCAAATTGATGGTAATAAGCATATAACATTGGAGCAATAGTAACGGCAAACACCAAAAGCGCAAAGATTACCTTGTAGTTGGCCAAAAGATTCCACTTTCTAGTATATGCCAAATGGCATAAAACACAAAGCCCTATAACCACCAACGCTATTTGCCCTTTGGTAGAGAAAGCTAGACCGGCTCCAAAAGCACCAAGTAATAAATTACGTAGTTGTTCTTTCTCTATATAAGCTGCTAATTGCCAAATGGAAAAAATAGTAAAGCCTGTTAAAACAGCATCGGTTCTAACATCTATTGCCCCTAGAACTATGGTTTGGCAAGTCATGAAAATTAATGCCGCAAACTTACCTACGTTTTTATGGTATAATAAAGTTCCAAGACCGTAAGCACTATAAGCAGCCAATAAAGTTGCTAAAATTCCAGGAACGCGATAAGCCCATTGATTAATACCAAAAAGCTTAAAAGAGAAGGCCGCCAACCAATAATGCATGTGTGGCTTATCTAAATATTCATTAGGCCCTTTGAACAAACTTAAAAAATCGTTCTCTTGAACCATGCGCATTGCCATAACCGCAAATTGGGCAGAATCGTTCTCAAACAAGGTAACAAAAGTACCCGCTATATAGACTAAGCAGATAAGTGCAATTAAAAACCAATATCTCCTGTTAGAAATCATAATCTTAATTTTTGGAGTACTGCTTTAAATAACGCATAGAAAATACGCCCTAGGACAGCTCCGATAAAAAAACCAGTCAAGACATCGCCTGGAAAATGAACTCCTATATATATTCTACTGTAACCAACCGCTATGGCCCAAACAAGCAAAAATAAAGGCAAAAACGGTATTTTTCTTTTAAAGAGCAAAGCAAAAAATACTGCAACCGCCATAGCATTAGAGGCATGAGCAGAGAAATAACCAAACTTACCACCACAATAAGACTTTACTAACCTCATACTATTGTTTACCGATAAATCATGGCAAGGACGCAGGCGTTCAAAACCGTATTTAAACGCGTTTGCCAGTTGATCCGTAGCGGTTATTAGCAAAGCTATGCATACCAACAAAACTCCAGTTTTTTTTAAACCTAATTGGCGAAAAGAAAGCACTAATAATAAAAAGTACAATGGAATTGAACCCCATTTGTTGGTAATGAACATCCAAAAGCCATCCCATGTTTCTGAACCTAAATTGTTCAAGAACAGGAAAACCTCTTTGTCTAAAGTTACCAATTCGTTCACGCAACTAATCTTCGTACCTACTTACTTCCCTATCGTAAAATGCCGTAGCCTCTTCTATCAACTGTTCGGCTTCAGTAGCCAGCTCTTCTTCATCCTCCCTAGAAAACTCCTCTAACCATTCTACTTCATCATTCTCTAGATTTATGATGAATCGTGGATACTCTGTATGAACTATGTAAATAGCATCCGGAAAATCCGTATTATCGCCCAAAAGAAATTTAGGTAGTTCCATAATTTATACTGTTATTTTTATTAAAAAAAGCACTAAACATGTGCTTGGTTTGCTATAAGTTTATTAGTCAAAAATTTAAATCGAATATACAACAATACCGCAGAAACGGTAAGACCGGAAAGTAGCCCTATCCAGATTCCAACACTTTTATATTCTGTATACAAACCCAAAAAATATGAAATAGGAAACCCCACCAGCCAATACGCCACAAACGTAATTGCCGTAGGTATTTTAACATCTTGCAATCCTCTTAAGGCGCCAAGCACCACAACTTGTATACCATCTGAAATCTGAAAAAATGAAGCAACTATTAGTAATTTTGCGGCCAAGGTAATTACTGCTAGGTTATCTGTTCTGTTTACAACATCATCTACATCTAAATAAATGGTTGGCAACCAATTATTAAACACTAAGAAAAATACTGCAAAAACAATCTCTATAATCAAGGT
The DNA here is from genome assembly GCF_056160685.1 of Croceivirga sp. ABH4_376. Classification (NCBI taxonomy): domain Bacteria; kingdom Pseudomonadati; phylum Bacteroidota; class Flavobacteriia; order Flavobacteriales; family Flavobacteriaceae; genus Croceivirga; species Croceivirga sp. ABH4_376. The sequence goes on from NZ_JBSWXQ010000002.1 coordinate 913,190, forward strand.
AAGAAGAAATACAGAGGTAGCAATTCTTTGTAGTTCTTTAAAGTTATTAAGCCCTTTTTGATTACCTACCCTTACCATTGCAGCCAAACTAAGGCCTATACCCACCATATACGTCATACTACTAAGGTTTAATGCAATTTGGTTTGCTGCTTGTGCATTTTTACCCAATACACCACTTAACCAGACGGCAGAAGTGAATATTCCTACTTCAAAGAAAACCTGCAAAGCCGAAGGAAAACCCAAGTCAATAATTTTTTTGATAATCTTAGACTCTATTATCCTGAATTTTAAGTTTTGCATAAAAGGTTTAAACTTGGGTTTGGAGTATAACATATACCACAAAAAGAAAACCATAAAAAATCTAGAAACTAAGGTACCTATTGCCGCACCTAATATTCCCATTTTTGGGAAACCAAAAGTTCCAAAAATGAAAAGATAATTCAACACTACGTTTACAACATTGCTTAATATAGTTGCAACCATAGGATATTTTGTTTGCGAAAAGCCATCTGCAAACTGTTTAAATGCCTGAAAAATAATCATAGGCACCATAGATGCAGCCACCAAGTTAATGTAAGGCATGGCCAACTCAACCACCTCTGGAGGTTGTTCCATATGATATAATACATTCTTAGTGAGCATAATTAATGAAAACATGACTAAACCAATTGCCACACAAATTATTAATCCATGTTTAAATAGCTGTTTGGCCCTATTATCATCTTTAGCCCCATCTGCCTCTGCCACTAGCGGGGTAATTGCGGTAGAAAAACCAATACCCACGTACATAAAAATAAGAACTAAACTATTGCCCAAAGACACGGCGGCAAGCTCAGCGGTTCCTAATTGCCCAACCATTACGTTATCCGCAAATGCCACAAAAGTGTGGCCCAACATCCCTAATACAACCGGTGCCGCCAGTTTAAGATTATATACAAACTCTTTTGTAAACTTTTCCATTTACTATTTAGGGATTACTTAGAAAACCCAATTTTTTTAGCCTCTTCCCAAAACACATCCATTTCTTTAAGCGTCATGTCCTGTAATGTTTTGCCTTTTTCTTTTGCCTTCTCTTCTAAATATTGAAACCTTCCAATAAACTTTTTATTGGTACGTTCCAGGGCGTTTTCAGGATTAATATTTAAGAAACGAGCGTAATTAACCATAGAAAACAAAACATCTCCAAACTCGGCTTCTATTTTGTCACGGTTGTTATTGGTTAATTCTTCTTGTAATTCTGCCAGTTCTTCTTCAACTTTTTGAAAAACCTGTTCCGGTTGTTCCCAGTCAAAACCCACGCCCGCAACCTTCTCTTGGATTCTATTGGCTTTTACCAACGCCGGCAAACTATTGGGAACGCCTTGTAAAACACTTTTTTTACCTTCTTTTAGTTTCAGGTTTTCCCAATTACGTTTTACATCTTCCTCAGTTTCTACCTTAACATCTCCGTAGATGTGAGGGTGTCTATTTATAAGTTTTTCGCAAATACCATTTGCTACATCGGCAATATCAAAGTCCTTTGTTTCTGAGCCTATTTTTGAATAAAAAACAATATGTAACAACAAATCCCCAAGCTCTTTTTTTACTTCTTCCAAGTCATTGTCCAAAATAGCATCGCCCAACTCATAAGTTTCCTCAATGGTTAAATGCCTAAGCGTCTGTAAGGTTTGCTTTTTATCCCATGGGCATTGCTCTCGCAACTCATCCATAATGGTCAAAAGCCGGTCAAATGCCTGCAGTTGTTGTTCTCTTGTATTCATCCTAAAAATATTCAGCTTTCAAAGCTACGATTTGTGGAACGGATTATTGTCTAATTCTAGGTTTAAATCTATTAGGTAAGCAGTCATTATATTTTTTATATTTAAAAAACTGAATTGTTATGAAAACCAAACTATTTATCCTATTCACATTGGCGTTATTTCATTTAAAAGCCCAAGAAATTATTGAATTACCAACAACAGAAAATCCACCGGTTACTTGTCAAGGAAATTCAAAAGCCTATTATTCTTCTATCTGGCAAACAGAGGTAATCACCAATGTTTCTAAACCAATCATGGAAGTTTTTAAGCCAACAGACAGTACTATAAATACGGGAACTGCCATTATTATTGCACCTGGAGGTGGGTTGTACGGTTTAAGTATAGAAAGTGAGGGCAACATGGTTGCCAACTGGTTGGCAGAAAAAGGCATAACCGCTTTTGTTTTACAATATAGATTGGTACCAACAGGCAAAGATGGAATACAAGAAATTACGACACTATCCCAAACCAATCCACAAAAAATTGGGGAGGAAGTAGCGAAGGTAATTCCGTTTTCTATTGAAGATGGTTTAAATGCAATTGCACATGTGCGTGAACATGCAGATGATTATGACGTAAATCCGGATAAAATAGGTTTCATGGGGTTTTCTGCCGGAGGAGCGGTAACCGTAGGTGTAAGCCAAAACTATACGGAAGCCACCAAACCCAACTTTCTAGTCCCAGTATATTACTGGTCTACCGTTATGCCCGCTAAGCCGCCCAAACAAGATGCCCCACCAATGTTATTAATCTGTGCCACGGACGATCCGTTGCAATTGGCCGCCGGCACTATTCAACTTTACAACACCTATTTGGAGGCTAAAAAAAATGTGGCCTTGCATATGTATGCTAAAGGCGGGCACGGTTTTGGAATGCGAAAACAAGGTTTACCCTCTGATAATTGGATTTTGCGCTTCTATGAATGGGCGTTGAGCGAAAAATTAGTAACCAATTAATTTTATTCTTTTAGCTTGCTGTAGGTATCTCTGTTAAAGTTTGTTTAAGATGTTACACCTAACAACCAACAGCCTAAATTCTTCGTAATTTAACGGGTTATAATTTTTAAATATGCTATATAGGATATCCATACTTCTTTTTTTATTTGGCCAAATGGTAGCGGCACAAGCTGGATTTGAAAATGAAGTAAAAGCAATAACTGCTCATAACGATTCCATATGGAATCAAGAAGAATCTACCATTGTGTTTACCGGGAGCTCTAGCATACGGATGTGGAAAGATTTACAAGAGAGATTTCCAAACCAACAAGTGTTAAACACAGGCTTTGGTGGTTCTCAAGCATCTGACCTACTCTATTTTTTAGACGACCTTGTATTAGACTATAAGCCTAAAACCGTATTTATTTACGAAGGTGATAATGATATCTCCGCAAAAAAAAGACCCAAGGAAATCTTGGGTACGCTACAGGAAATAATACAAAAGATTAAAAAAGACAATCCGGCAACCAATATAGTATTAATCTCTGCCAAACCAAGCATAAGCCGCTGGAAATTAAGGGGTAAATATAAGAGACTAAACAGAAAATTAGAAAAACTGGCACAAAAAGAACAACTCATAAATTATGCAGATGTTTGGTATGCCATGTTAGATGGAAAAAAATTACGTACCGATTTATTTATAGCAGACGGCCTACATATGAATAAAATGGGATACGATATCTGGTATTACCAACTTAAACCATGGATTAAATAACCACCAACAATGAAAACTAATTTTTTAAAAACTACAGCACTATTCTTAGCGATTATTGCTCTTGCGGCATGCGAAGAAAAAAAAGAGATAATAAACTATCCACAGACAGATTTAGCAATAAACAATATAATTCCTAAACCACTAAAAGTAATACCAACCAACTCCGGCTTTGGTCTGGATAGCGGTACGGTTATCTATACCAACCAAACTACAAAAGGATTTGAAAATGTAGGCAAATACCTTGCGGAAAAGATTAAGCATCAGATAAATTTAGATGTACCGGTGAACGCTTCTGCGGAAGAAAGTGTATCTAGAATGATATTTATAAATCAAACAGATAGCCTACCACTAGCTTCCCCAGAAGCATATGAACTGTATATTAAAAACGACTCTATTATTTTAAACGCCAAAAATGCAGCTGGTGCTTTTAGGGGTATTCAAACATTAAGACAACTAATTCCAGAAAAAAGTAATGATACCCTTTCTAGTAAACCTATGTGGGTTATACCTTCTGGTAAAATTTTAGATGAGCCAAACTTTAGTTATCGTGGTGCCATGCTAGATGTTGCCAGACACTTTTTTACGGTAGAGGAAGTTAAAAAATATATTGACCTTTTGGCGTACTACAAGTTTAACAAGTTTCATATGCACCTAACAGATGATCAAGGTTGGCGTATAGAAATTAAAAGCTGGCCAAAGCTTACGGAGATTGGCGGAGCATCTGAAGTTGGCGGTGGTAAAGGTGGCTATTATACACAAGAAGATTTTATGGAGCTTGTTGCTTATGCAGCAGAAAGGCATATTGAAATTATACCAGAAGTAGACTTACCGGGACACACCAATGCCGCTTCTTTAAGTTATCCTTTTTTACATGATGCCAACGGTAGGGCAAAAACACCTAGGGTACGCACAGATATGCTAGTAGGTTATAGCTCTTTTGACGTTAGAAAAGATACCGTTTATAGTTTCTTGGACGATGTGATTGGTGAGATTGCAGCCATTTCTCCTAGTAAATATTTTCATATAGGTGGTGACGAAACTTTTGCTACCACTAAAAAGGATTATCTATATTTTGTAGAGCGTGTAGAAGGAATAGTTGAAAAGCACGGGAAAAATGTTATAGGTTGGAATGAAATTTCTCAAGCAAAAATAGCACCAAATTCGGTACATCAATTATGGAAAGAAGTACATCACTCACTAGAAGCCGTTAAAAATGGTTCTAAAATAATTTTAAGTCCAGGTAAGAAAATGTATCTAGACATGAAGTATGATAACGATACCAAACTTGGACTAACATGGGCAGGCCTAATTCCCGTGGATACTTCTTACCAATGGAATCCGGAAACCTATATAAAAGAACTGGACAAAGAAGATATTTTGGGCATAGAAGCTCCCTTATGGTCCGAAACCATAAGCAACTCCGAAGAGCTAGAATATTTAGCTTTTCCTAGGGTTATTGGTTATTCAGAATTAGGTTGGAGTGTTCAAAAAAATAGAAATTGGGAGGATTACATAAAAAGGTTGGTAGGCCATCAAAGTTTTCTAGAAAGAGAAAAGGTAAACTACTACCCTTCTGCTAAAATTCCGTGGAATTAAATATTTGTAAGAGCAAAATATACCTAAAAGACTAATAGTCAAGCCTATTTTTGTAGTATAAATCCCAAAAAAGTAAGCTAAAACTTACTTATTTGGGATTATTTATTTAATTTTCAACGAATTAAGTCGACATTTTATCCGACTATCTCCCAAAAACCCCATTTTTTTTGTACTTTTCCCCTAGTTTTTGTGGGGGATTTACACAGTGATACACAAAATACTAATACACGATAGCTAATGATTAGGAATTATTGGAATGAGGAGTGGAAGGATGTCCAATTCGATGAAAAAATTTCCAAAGACGCTAAATTCAAGATTTCAAATTACGGAAGAGTAATCAACTGTAAAGGAGAAAAAGAATTTTTAGTTACGGAATCTTTTATCAATGGATACCAAAACCTACCTCTAAAACAAGAGAAAAACGGAAAGTCTACCAGTAGGTATGTACACAAATTGGTAGCAGAACATTTCTTAGAGAAAAAAGAAGGTGATCAGTATGTAATTCATTTGAATTATGACAAGAAAGACAACCGGGTAGAAAATTTAAAGTGGGCTACTAAAGAAGAAAAGGAGAAGCACCAATTTACCAATCCGGAGTACCTTAACAAGCCACGTAAAAGAACATACTCTAAGCTAACGGAAGCCAAGGTAAAGTTGATTAAGAGAAAAATCAACGACCCTAACCGCAGAACCAGAATGAAAATGATTGCCAAGCAATTTGGAATTTCTGAAATGCAACTTTACCGTATTAAAAGCGGAGAAAACTGGGGATCAGTTACGGAGTATTAAAAAATTTATTTTTATTGCAGAACGTTATGGCTGTGCATCTAACCGCTCCAGAGCTTCAGAAATTCTTTGTTGCCATTTTTCTTGTGCCTTGGCATTTCTAGAGAAACTGGTTTCCCAGTCATAACGCTCTTGCATTTCCTTAAGTTCTTTTAAGGTTTTACGATAAATTTTATTTATTTCTTCTTTTACGTTTTCTGTAAAGGTAGTTCTAGATACTTCAAATTTCATTTTACGGGCATGTAGTTCCGTAATATCAAAATGTATTTGTTCGTGCTGCAGAACATGGTTATTGGCCAATTCTGGTCTGTACCAAGATTCTGTAGGGTAAAAATACGCGGTAATGGTTATATTTACCTTTACCTCATGGTACCACATATTGGCCGTATATTCATAACTAATGCCACTAGCAGTGGTAGCAGCGGGATCGGCATCTTTTGGAACATCTCCTTTAAAATCTTGCCATGTCAACTTTCTTTCTTGCTGCCAAACCAGAGCGTTTTCATACTCTTGACCTCTCAGCCAGAATGAACTGAGTAAAAATAGAATACCAACTATTTTTATTCCAAGACCCATTTAAACGTAATGGATTTAGTAATATCTGGATGCAAACTATACAACACAGGACAAGTATTTGCGGTATGCTCTAAAATACTACGCTCTTTTTTTGTTATCTGCTCTGGCAAGTAAAGCTCCACGTCTATTTGACTTATCCTTCTTGGATTAGCTGCCATATGCTTGGTAACTTCTGCATAAGCACCCTCTATAGAAGCATCTAATGTTTTGGATTTTATACCCATCATGGTTAACATACAACTTGCCAAACCGGTAGCAACCGTATCTGTAGGTGAGAAAGCTTCGCCCAAACCATTATTGTCTACTGGTGCATCTGTTACAAAGGTGGCACCACTTCTAATATGCTCACAAGTGGTTCTTAGTTTGCCCGTATACGTTACTTTAGATGTTACCATATTATTTTAATTCATTTATATACAAGTTCTCATTGTACTCCAAAAGGTAAGTAGCTTTGTTAAAGTAACCTGCTGTAAACTTGTTATAATAATCAAACTTATTTCCAGAATATTCTGTTTGACCAATAAACTTAGCCGTTTCAAATAAGTTTTTCTTATAAGCCAACTTCAAGAGCAAATCCATAGTAATATCGTACCCCCTAACCGCATAGCGGTCTGGTTCAATTCCATACATTTTTTCATATGCTCTTGAAAATGTGCTATCACCATTAATCTTGTAGGGAGACGGAAAAGTAAATTCTAAATTTCCTAGGTGAGGCCTAGAAATGTCCTCCCCTTCAAATGCATTATTGTAATTGGTAGTAAACATTTTCACCTTAATTTTAGGACCAATGGCATCGTTAAGGTTAGAAGAGTTTACAATTGACACCAAACTTGCTGCTAGATTATCGTCTTCTGTTTCTACAAAAACCCAATTAGGCACATATTTAGAAAGCATTGCCTTGAAGTCTACCAGGTGCAGGGAACCATCTTTGCTCATTTTAGCCACCCTTGCTTTTGGAAACTTTTTGATTATGGCTTCTTTTGCCGTATTGTGCTTGGCATCTGCAATTACAATTATTTGTTCGTCTTTGCGAAGATCTGCCACCTTTTCTAATATGCGATTTCTCAAAATAGAATCGTGGGGTACGGTGTAGAAGACATTATTAAAATTTAAATCATTATCTGAAGCAAAAGGTACAATAACAGGCACATTGGACTGAGATGCCGTTGTAGCCACCGTACTAATTAATTTAGGAGCTATTGGCCCTACAATAGCGTCTACGCCGTAAAGCGATTGTGTTTCCATAATAGCCTTTACCTTCTCTTGGCTCATTTCGGTATCAAAAACCTTTACATTTACAGAAATACCTCTTCGTTTCATAGAATCTATGGCTACCATGGCACCCGTATACATGCCCATAGCAATAGACATATCTTTACGCTTGGTTAATTGATTCTTTGTTTGCGAAGTATTATTAAAATCGATGCGGTCTATTCTAAAAGGTAACAAGAACATTAAATTGGGCTTGTTCTCTACTTTAATACTATCCAGCAAATTAATCTGATCTATTACAAGTGCATTTTTAACCTGTAGCTGATTCTCTTTTAATCTTGGTAATTTTAGAACCATACCTGCTTTTAAACCGTTTTCTAATTCTGGGTTTAAAGTGAACAAAGAATCCCTACTGATCTTGAGATTTTGAGTTAAGTTAAAAACCGTTTGCTTTGGTTTTACCTGATAAAAAATATAATTATCCGTATTAACCGTGCCCTTGGTTGGCTGCTTTTTGGGCAACCTAAGTACCATACCTTCTTTTAAACCGCCTAACTCTTTTATCTCCGGATTTAAGGTAATTACAGAATCCACAGAAATACCATAATTCTGGCTAATCCTAAAAATACCTATAGATTTAGGTACGGTATACGACTCAAACAAGCCAACTTGTTGTTCTTTTAAACTATCTCCCTTTGGTCTTGGTAACTTCAAGGTTTGGCCAACAGAAAGATAAGCCGTATTCTTAGGTAATTCAGGATTCAAACTTAAAAGGCTATCTATAGTAATTCCATATTTATTGGCAATACTCCATCTAGTTTCCTTGGGCTGCACGGTGTACGTTAAAAACGCTATATCGGTTTCTTCCTCTTCTTCTACCTCTGGATACTTTGGTATTTGCAGCACCATTCCCTTTTGTAAGGGTTCTGCGTACAATCTTTTATTGTAACGCTTAAGCTGATCTTCTGTAATCTTATATTCTTGGGTAATTCCAAACAGCGTTTCCTTTCTACGTACTTTATGCCTAGTGTAACCAATTGGTTTTACTTCTTGCACAACCTCATTTTCTGGCAAATTATTACTATCCGAGACGTTGGTTACACCACTTAAAGAAATTACCAAAATGGTATTGGGTTTTATTTCTTCTTTGTTTTTTATCTCTGGATTTTGCTTAAGTATAGATGCAGGTGTTACCTTATATTTTTTGGCAATACTATATAAAGTCTCTCCTTTTTCTACAGCATGTGTGGTATACTTTTGCTGTGCCTGAAGGGCTATCATGCCCAAAAAGAAGAAACCAAAAGATAAAATTGAAAAAATTACTTTTTTAACCATTATTCCCATTCTATTGTTGCTGGCGGTTTAGAGCTTATATCATAAACTACTCTATTTACACCTTTTACTTTATTTATAATCTCGTTAGAAATTTTCTGTAAAAACTCATAAGGTAGATTAACCCAATCTGCCGTCATACCATCCGTACTTTCTACCGCCCTTAAAGCTACACATTTCTCATAAGTACGCTCGTCTCCCATTACTCCCACACTATTTACGGGTAAAAGCATTGCGCCGGCCTGCCATACCTTGTCATACAGGCCATATTTTTTTAGACCTTCAATAAAAATGGCGTCTACCTCTTGTAACATGCGCACCTTTTCTGGGGTTATATCTCCTAAAATACGAATTCCAAGACCTGGGCCCGGAAAAGGATGCCTACCCAAAATGTTCTCTGGCATTCCAAGACTTTTTCCCACTCGCCTAACCTCATCTTTAAAAAGTAGATGCAATGGCTCTACTATTTTTAACTTCATATAGTCTGGCAAACCGCCTACATTATGATGACTTTTAATGGTAACCGAAGGCCCTCCACTTGCAGAAACAGACTCTATCCTATCTGGATAAATGGTACCCTGTGCCAGCCAAGTAGCATTTTCTACCTGTTGCGACTCATCGTCAAAAACGTCTATAAAAACCTTGCCAATAATTTTTCTTTTTCCTTCTGGATCCGATTCTCCTTTAAGGGCGTCCAAAAAACGTGCCGAAGCATCTACACCCTTAACATTAAGCCCCATTCCTTTATATTGCTCTAGTACCTGTTCGTATTCATTTTTACGCAATAAACCGTTATTCACAAAAATACAATACAACTGATTGCCTATAGCTTTATGCAACAACATAGCCGCAACACTAGAATCTACCCCACCTGAGAGACCAAGAATAACCTGATCATCACCTATTTTTTCTTTTAGTTCATCTACCGTTTCCTCTACAAAGGCAGCAGGTGTCCAATCTTGTTTTAAACCCGCAATATTTACTAAAAAGTTTTTCAACAATTTACTACCTTCTGTTGTATGATATACTTCTGGATGAAATTGAATAGCATATGTTTTTTCGTCCTTCAGTTTAAAAGCAGCATTTTCTACATCTTCCGTGCTAGCTAATAACGCAGCGCCTTCTGGCAATTCCTTAATCGTATCACTATGGCTCATCCATACCTGGGAACCGGGTACTAGACCATCTAAAAATGGCTCATTTTCCTTAAAGTTGCTTAAATGTGCCCTACCATATTCTCGCGTAGCGGAAGGAGCTACATTACCACCATTAAAATGTGCCAAATATTGCGCGCCATAACAAATACCTAACAGCGGTTTTTTTCCTTTTATGGCAGATAAATCTGGATGCGGCGCTTGTTCTGACCTTACGGAATGCGGCGAACCAGATAAAATAACTGCCTGATAAACAGATAAATCTTCTGGAGGATTGTTATACGGTTTAATTTCTGAGTAAATATTAAGTTCCCTAACGCGTCTTGCGATTAACTGAGTATACTGGGAACCAAAGTCTAGGATTAAAACTTGATTATGCATGGGCAAAAATAGCAAATTGATAGAGTACCAAAAGTACCTTTTAAGGATATTTATTACATCTTTTAAAAAACACTTATTTACAATAAGTTATCTTGTGCAAACTAAAGCAATTTTACCATGATGCCACCAAACGCGGTCTTATTTTTACATGCTAATTAACCTTATGTAGTTTTTTTCTTAACAATTTTAGAGTTTTCTTTGCGTCTCAAACCAAATATCAAAATGATTAAAGGATTTATTTTTGATTTGGATGGTGTTATTACAGACACCGCCGAATTACATTTCCTTGCATGGAAAGCATTGGCAGACGACATGGGTTGGCAGTTTGACCGTGATTTGAACGAAAAACTTAGAGGTGTTTCTAGAATGGATTCCATAGGAATTATAATGGAACATAATGCAGTACGTTTACCTGCAGATGAAGTAGCAGCATTAGCAACCAAAAAAAATGATATTTATGTTGCGAGCTTGGACCAAATAACCACTGAGGATTATTTACCGGGTGCAAGAGAACTTTTAACCCACTTAAGACAAGAAGGGTTTAAAGTTGCACTTGGCAGTGCCAGTAAAAACTCTGCAAAAGTGCTACAGCAATTAGATGCCACCAAATACTTTGATGTAATTGGAGACGGCAATAGTGTTAGCAAGAGCAAACCTGCACCAGATATTTTTCTCTTTGGAGCAGAAAAACTAGACCTAAAGCCAGAAGAGTGTATTGTTTACGAAGATGCAGAAAGTGGTGTAGATGCCGCTAAAGCAGGTGGTTTTTATAGTGTTGGTATTGGACCAAAAGATAGGGTTGGCCATGCTAATGTTTGTTTTAACAGCATGAAAGAAGCCACTCTTTTTGAAGTGAAATCACATTTTAAAGATTTGTTCTAAAAAATAGTTTTTAAAAAAGCAAAAGCCCCGGGAACCACTCCGGGGCTTTTTAATTTAAAATCAAAACCAACCTAAATACATGAATTATAAATTCATATAATTATGTTTTAAAACTTTTTCCTAGCAATTTTTATAGTATAACAACTAAAACAGATTATACCCTACCTAAAAACCTAAGAAAATTTTTATATCTGATAAATTTTGGCCTTTGCAACCTACTTAGGTAAAGTTATAATAGACTACACCATATAATTAAAATCGCTTCCATCAATGTTTATTTTCAAATTATTCAAAATAGTTTCAATCTCTACACAGAAGTGATTAAGATTCATAGTTTATATTTAAATTTAAGTATTCGTAATAGCCAGTTACCCTTTGCTATTGGGTGTATAAATTTTAATTGAAAGAATGAATAATATCTATTTAGCTGAAATAAAAAAAGAGCTTAAAAGCGCCTTAAATACCCATGAACACCCATTTAAGTATTTTGTATGCAGCAGTATTGACGGTTCAATGCCTAAACAAAGGACAGTGGTTTTAAGGGACTTTAAGGATACTTACAAACTAATTTTCTATACAGACAAACGCTCTGCTAAAGTGGAACAATTAAGAAATAACTCCGCTATATCTGCACTATTTTATCATCCTGATAAAAAATTACAATTGATATTTACCGGTAATGCAAAAATTACAACAGACACAAAAGCATTACATAATGTTTGGACCTCTTTATCCGATAACGCAAAAAAGGATTACACAACCCAAAAAGCACCTGGTAGCAGCAAAGAGCCAAACGAAACAATAGAGTATTTAACAAACCGTAATTTTTTCTGTCAAATTGAAATTGAAACAGAATGTATAGAATACCTAAAACTGGAAAAGCCACAACATCAAAGGATTCTATTCACAAAACTAGACTGGTGGGAAGAACAGTTCTTAGTCCCGTAAAACCATAAATTCTAAATGAAGGGGGTTCAGTTTTTCCTTTAAAATTGGAATTAACTCCGCACCATATTCTAGATACATTTCAGAAAAATTGAGTTGTCTTTCTTGTAAGGAATAGTTTGGAAAAAGCTGATTTTGCAGCTCTGTTAAGCGAGTTACTTGATCCTTTAGTTTTCGTTTTTGGGCCTTCAATAAGCGTTTTTCTAAATTATCCAATCCCTTTTTTTGTTTCACTTCTTGCGCCTTTACAGCTCCTAGAAAAGAAGCATCGGTCTGTTTCGCTAACTCGTAAAGTGCTTTAAACTGTGCTTCTAATGCTTTCTTTTGCGGTGCAAAGTCAATATCGATATTCGAGATTTTACGAATTTTTTTATTGATGAGTCTGTTCTGTTTTAAGAACAAATCTTCAACACTAAGGTCCATTTGCTTTAATTTCGCTTCTTCTTTTCGGGTAATTATCAAAACTGAATTACGCAACAACAAAATAGGAAATGGAACCTGCAACGCCTTAAAATATTGTTTTAACTGAAGCCAGTAAGCCAACTCCCCTCCTCCTCCAATATAGCAAAGGTTTGGCAAAATCACTTCTTGGTACAATGGCCTGGCAATTACGTTGGGTGAGAAACGTTCTGGATGTACCTCCATTTCTTGCAATAGTGTTTCTTTGGTAAATTCTATTTCGGTATCGTTCACGTAATAGTTAGTTCCTCTCTGTACAATCCTTTCTCGTAGATTGTCCTTGAGGTAGAAATAATTAATTTCTCTTGGATTTACTTGAATTTTATAGTCTTCACAAGCTTCATTTAACCCGTTTATGGTCTCAGACACTATAGCGTGTGGTTTTTGATCAATAATATCGGCCTTCATAAAAGGCACCAAGAGTTTTTTTAAATCAATATCATCCCCATCCACTATTACTAAGCCGTACTGCTTAAAAAGCGTGTTTACCAAATATCGGGTGGCCTTTGTTAGAGTATCCTGCTCCAAATAGGCCGTTCTAAATAAATCTTTTAATTGTTGTGCACGCTCCAAGGAACCCATTTGGGCATCTATTACTTCGTATACATCAGATAACCCATTGGTTTTTAATCTACCTACAGCTCCTGAGGCTTGTCTGTTCCATTGTATTTTTTTTCCTTTAAAGTTGAAAAAATTTATTTCGTCAAAATCATGATCTTCTGTCGCCATCCAATAGATTGGCACAAAATTATATTCTGGATTTTCCTTCTTTAAAGTTTCTGCCAGATTAATGGTTGCTATTATTTTATAGAGAAAATACAAAGGCCCCGTAAATAGATTAAGTTGATGCCCAGTTACAATGGTAAACGTGTTAGTCTCTTTTAAACTTGCTATATGCTGTTTGGTAAGTTCTGAAGTAGAAAAACCCTGATATTGATTTTCTAACGCCTTTACCAATATGGCCCTATTTTCAACCGGAAAAGATGTGGCCTTTTCTTGTATTTGTTCCTTTAGATTAGCTAATCCCGGAAAACGACCATAAAATGGTTTTAACTTTTGATTCTGTTCTAAATAATCTAGAATTAACCTAGAAAAATATCCGGTTTCTTTATAAGGAATACAATCTACATCCATGAAAAAGCGCAAAAAATTGGGTTAAAGATAAGTTTCTTAAAAATTAGGCGTCCTAAAAATTTCGTTAATTGCCGAAACTAAAAATTTGTTCTAGATTTGAGACACACCAAAAAACCATACAACCCTATGAGGCTATTTTTACTACTTTGTTTTTCTTTATTCCTGAGTATTTTAAAAGCTCAAAACATAAAAACTCCTTCAGAATTTTTAGGGTACGAATTGGGCACCCAATTTAGTAGACATCATGAGGTGGTAGATTACTACGAATATTTAGCAGAAACGGCTCCAGACAGGGTTAAGTTAATTAGGTATGGTAAAACCAACGAAAGAAGACCGTTAATTTTGGCTTACGTCTCATCTAAGGAAAACATAAGCAATTTAGACGCCATACAAGCAGAACACCTAAAAAGTATAAACAATAATGGTGCTAATGATAAGGCTATTGTGTGGTTAAGTTATAATGTGCATGGCAATGAAAGTGTGAGTACCGAAGCATCTATGAAAACCATTTACGCTTTATTGACAGAAAAACAAGCTTATCTAGAAAACACCGTAGTTATAATTGACCCTTGTATTAACCCAGACGGTAGAGATCGCTATGTAAATTGGTACAACCAAAACAAAAACACACCTAACCAAATAGATCCCAATAGTGTAGAACACCATGAAGGCTGGCTTTCTGGCAGAAGCAATCATTACATGTTTGATTTAAATAGGGATTGGGCTTGGTTAACCCAAATTGAAAGTCAACAACGGTTAAAACAATACAATAAATGGATGCCGCACGTGCATGTGGATTTTCATGAACAAGGGGTTAACAACCCATATTATTTTGCGCCAGCTGCAGAACCATACCATGAGGTGATAACTGATTTTCAACGTCAGTTCCAAGAGACCATTGGAAAAAACCATGCTAAATATTTTGATGCCAACGGTTGGTTCTATTTTACAAAAGAAGTTTTTGACCTATTGTATCCTAGTTATGGCGACACCTACCCTATGTATAATGGTGCTATTGGTATGACCTACGAGCAAGGAGGCAGTGGTAGGGCAGGATTAGGTGTTATAACCAATAATGGAGATACCTTAACCTTAAAAGATAGAATAGACCATCATTTTACCACTGGATTGTCTACTGTTGAAGTCGCTTCAAAGAATTCAATAAAACTAAACGAAGAATTCAAAAAATTCTATCAAAACAAAAATTACAAGTATAAAAGCTATGTTCTTAAGGGAGACACAGATAAACTAGATGCACTTACCAAACTATTAGACCATCATGAGATAACCTATGGTTTTACCAAAAACAGTACGGTTAAAGGCTATAATTATACCAATGGAAATTTTGGAAGTATGAGTACGGAGCAAAATGCATTGGTGGTTTCTACCGATCAACCTAAGGGTACAATGGTTAAAGTTCTTTTTGAGCCAAATGCAAAGTTAAGTGATTCCTTAACCTATGACATTACCGCATGGTCGCTACCTTATGCGTACGGTTTAGAGGCCATTGCAACTACTAGTTTGGTTAATACGCAGAATAGTATTACTAATAAAGAATCAATACCGTTTAAACCTAATTCATATGCTTACGTTACCAACTGGAACAGTTTAAAAGACGCTCGGTTTTTAGCAAACTTGTTACAAAATAAGATTAAGGTTAGAAAAGCTACTACCCCATTTACAATTAACAACCAGTCTTTTGAACGCGGTAGTCTAATCATAACCCATTCTGACAATGAAAATGTAAAAGATTTTGAACAAATACTACTAGAAACGGCCAAAGAAACCGACAAAATTTTACACGCTGTAAGTACTGGATTTGTGGACAAGGGTAAAGACTTTGGTTCTAGTTATGTAGACATGATAAAAGCCCCAAAAATTGCTGTACTGAGCGGAGAACCAACAAGAACGTTGCAATTTGGTGAAATATGGCATTTTTTTGAACAGCAACTACACTACCCAATTACCATTTTAGAAAGTTCATACGCCAAAAGAGTAGATTTAGCCGCCTATGATGTTTTAATATTACCAGACGGTAATTATGGTCGTTTCTTGGACGAAGACACCCTTAAAGATTTAAAAGAATGGGTGCGGTCTGGCGGTAACCTTATTGCCATGAGTGGTGCTATTGACCAATTAGCCAGTAAAGGTGGTTTTGGTATAAAAAAGAAAAAAATTGAATCTGAAGAGAAAGAAAAGCCTTTAGCCCATAAAGATTTACAACGCGAATCCATGAAAGAAGCCATTACTGGTGCCATTTTTAAAACCAAGGTAGATAACAGTCATCCATTGGCTTTTGGCTATACAGACACTTACTTTACCCTAAAACTAGGTGCCAAAGCTTTTGATTATCTAAAAACGGGTAACGCCGTATACCTTGAAAATAATACCACACCTGTTTCTGGTTTTGCAGGTAGTTCTGCTCAAAAAAAATTAAGTAATACGCTTGTATTTGGAGCAGAAAAAATGGGTCGTGGTCAAGTAATTTACTTAGTAGACAATCCGTTATTTAGAGGTTTTTGGGAAAATGGAAAATTGTTTTTTGCCAATGCTTTGTTTATGATAGATTAATGCTAGAAGGTATTCATCATATAGCAATAATTTGTTCAGATTACAAAAAATCGAAACACTTCTATACAAACGTGTTGGGGTTTACTATAATTAAAGAAACCTATAGAGAAGAACGCGATTCCTATAAATTAGACCTAGCCTTAAACGGCAATTATTGTATAGAATTATTCTCGTTTCCTAACCCACCTAAAAGACCTTCTAGACCAGAGGCACAAGGGTTAAGACACCTAGCTTTTAGAGTTTCTAATTTGGAAGAGAGTATTTTAAGATTAAAACGATTTAACGTTAGTACAGAACCAATAAGAGTAGACGAAATAACGCAAAAGCGATTTACTTTTTTTGAGGACCCCGATTATTTACCTTTAGAACTTTACGAAGAATAACCAGGAATAAGACCAAATTAAACAGTTGGCAGCCTAAGAAAATTTATTCGTAAATTTAAAGTAAAAGTCTAGGCATGAAAAGGTTTAAAATTTTGTTCACAATCGCTGCTTTGGTACTTACCAGCACTACAATATTGGCACAAAAAGAATCGTACAGGGAATATGGAGGGGTTGTTTTAGAAGAAGGCTCTAACAAACCACTAGCTCTTGCTACTTTAAGCATAGAAAACACCAATACCAGTACCATTACCAATACGGATGGGGAGTTTAGCCTTAAAGTTCCGCTTACTACAAAAAATGCGCAAGTTGTAATCTCTTTTTTAGGGTACGAGACAAAGACAGTGCCTTTAACCAATCTAAAAAATAAGGAGAACAAAATTTATTTAACCGTTGCCATAACCCAATTAGCTCCAGTAGATATAAACGCGCCTAAAAACGTGGAAAGATTGGTATGGGAGGTTTTTAGCAAAAAAGGTGAAAAGTATTTTGATAAGCCTACCATAATGACGGCATTTTATCGGGAAACCATAAAAAAAAGACGTAAGAATGTTTCACTTTCAGAAGCTGTGGTCACCATCTATAAAAGTCCTTATGAGGCGGATCGTAAAGATGCTATGAAAATTTACAAAGCTCGAAAAAGCACAGATTATAGTAAATTAGATACCGTTGCGCTAAAATTGCAAGGTGGTCCATTTAATACACTGTACGTAGATTTAGTACGTTATCCGCAATATGTGTTTTCCGAAAATGCCATGAACGAGTATGATTTTAAGTTCAACGGCACTACCTATATAGATAATAGGCTTATTTATATTGTAGATTTTAATCAATTGGCAACTATTACATCTCCTTTATATAAAGGTAAATTGTATATAGATGCTACCAATAAAACCTTAACCAGTGCTATTTATCAATTAAACATTACCGATAGAAATTTAGCAGCAAAATTATTTGTACGCAGAAAACCTGCCAATGTAGATGTTTGGCCAACAGAGGTAGCCTACCGTGTAGATTACAGGGAACAAAATGGTAAATGGTATTTTGGTTATAGTAATATTCTAATGGAATTTAAGGTAGATTGGAAAGGCAAACTATTTAACTCTGTTTACAGTATGGCCGCAGAAATGGCCATAACAGATTGGGAAAACAATACCGATGGAGCCAACCTAAAGAATAGAGAAAAATTAAAAAGCTCTATAATACTTGCAGATGAGGCCGATGGTTTTTCAGACCCGGATTTTTGGGGCGCATATAACATTATTGAGCCAGAAAAATCTATTGAGAACGCCATTAAAAAAATACAAAGACAATTAAAACGTGAAGAACGTAAAGGCGCTTAAACTAAATGAAAAATAGAAGGGGCTTTTTAAAACAAACCGCAATAGCAGCGGCAGCTGCAGTTCTACCACATACGGGGTTTTCACAGAATACGGAAATTAAAACCCTGAAAGCAAAACGACTAAAAAAAGGAGACACTATAGGTATAATTGCCCCGGGCTATAGATTGTCAAAAGATGCATTAGATGATGTTTTTAAAACTGTAAGAAGTATGGGGTTTGTTCCGTACTACACCCATAGACTTAACAACAATTACGGCTATTTTAGTAATACGGATAAAGAACGAGCCGCAGACCTCAACGAAATGTTTACCAACCCAAATGTTGACGGTATACTTTGTGCAAGAGGCGGTTATGGATGCACCCGAATATTAGACTATATAGATTTTAATACTATAAGAAAGAACCCAAAAGTTTTTATTGGTTTTAGTGATGTAACTGCTTTGTTAAATCCTATTTATCAGCAAACAGGTCTGGTGGGTTTTCATGGCCCAGTGGGTACCACCTTATCCAACACTTTTAGCCAAAAATGGCTTAAGCAATTGGTTATGAAAAAGAAGAATAGCCTTAAACTAAAAAATGCTACTCCTAAATTGCAGGAAGAGATTGTAAATCCGGAATTTGAACAACATTGTATACATCCTGGAAAAGCAAATGGAATTCTAGTTGGGGGGAGTCTTACTTTAATCACAGCACTTCTAGGGACACCTTATGAAATTGATTTTACTAATAAACTGGTCTTTATTGAAGAGATAGAAGAAGCACCATACCGTATAGATCGTATGCTAACACAACTATTGAGCAGTAGCACTTTTACTAATGCTACCGGAATTATATTAGGAATTTTTAAAGGTTGTGACCGTACTAAAGAAAAGACCAATTTTATGCTTAAAGAAGTTTTGGTAGACAGGTTAAGTACATTAAAAATCCCTGTAGCTTATGGTTTTAGTTTTGGACATATTTCTCAAAATCTAACCATACCTACAGGAATTAATGCTTCTTTTAATGCCGAAAAAAAATCTCTTGTACTACAAGAGAATACGGTTTTGTAAGATTACTTTTTAAAAGCTTTAAGTGTTTTTTCTATAATAGAAACACAATCCATAAGCTGTTCTTTGGTCATGACCAAAGGCGGTGCAAAACGTATGATGTTGCCATGTGTTGGTTTTGCTAAAAGTCCATTCTCTTTTAATGCCATACATATATCCCAAGCAGTGCTACTGTCTTCGGTATCGTTAATAACAATAGCATTTAGCAAACCTTTGCCCCTAACCTTAACTACTAAATCCGTTTCTGCAATAATCCTTTCCATTTCAGAGCGGAATAGCTCTCCCAGCTCAGCTGCATTTTCTGCTAAACGTTCATCCCTTACCACTTCTAATGCAGCGGTTGCCACGGCGCAGGCCAGCGGATTACCGCCAAATGTTGATCCATGGTTGCCAGGGCGTATTACCTCCATTATCTCATCATTTGCCAAAACAGCAGATACTGGAAAAACACCTCCAGAAATGGCCTTACCTAAAATTAATACGTCTGGTTTTACTTCTGGTTCTCCAGAACAATTACGATCCGCACAATTACAGTTTCCGCAAGTAGCGAGTAGTTTTCCCGTTCTAGCTATGCCGGTTTGCACCTCATCTGCAATAAAGAGTACGTTCTTTTCCCTACATAATTCCCTAGCTGCTTTAATATAGCCTTCATCTGGAACAAATACCCCTGCCTCTCCTTGTATTGGTTCGGCAATAAATGCCGCTACATGTTCATCCTGTAATGCTTCGGACAAAGCCGCTATGTCATTGTACGGTATAGAAACAATTCCTGGAGTAAATGGTCCAAAATTTTCAGTAGCAACAGGATCGTTAGAAGCAGATATTATGGTAATGGTACGCCCATGAAAATTATTTTCACAGACTATTATTTTAGCTTGATTTGCCGGTATTCCTTTTTTCTCATACCCCCATTTACGCGCTAATTTCAAAGCCGTCTCCACAGCTTCGGCACCTGTGTTCATGGGTAACAATTTATCGTACCCAAAATACGATGTAGCGAATTTTTCAAATTTACCCAATTGGTCATTATAAAATGCCCTAGACGTTAAAGTAAGATTTTGTGCCTGATCGGTAAGTGCCTTAATAATTTTAGGATGACAATGCCCTTGGTTTACGGCAGAATAGGCAGAAAGAAAATCAAAATATTTCTTGCCCTCTACATCCCACACAAAAACACCATCTCCTTTGGTTAAAACCACTGGTAGCGGATGGTAGTTGTGTGCACCATACTTGTTTTCTAAATCAATTGCTTGCTGTGAAGTTAAATCTTGTAAAACAGCCATTTTAAAAAGTTTTTATTATTGTTAAAACAACCATTCCTTCTGTACCTTTATTTTTCTGAAATGCTCCAGAAAAGCAGCGTGGGAGAGAAATCACCCCTATTTTGCCAAAGTTAATAAAACTTAAATCGCCTACCCTAATAAGCCCGTTAAAGATGTATTTTTGCGGCATGAGAAGAAAAAGTCGTAAAAAGCTGTTTGAAAAGGTCGCCGTTGTAGACGCTGGGGCAAAAGGTAAATCTGTTGCCAAATCGCCAGATGGCCGCGTAATCTTTTTATCCAATGCCGTACCCGGAGATGTAGTAGATATACAAACTTTTAAAAAACGTAAAAACTTCTTTGAAGGAACTGCAGTTCGTTTTCATGAACTATCAGACAAACGCACCACTCCTGAATGCGAACATTTTGGCACCTGTGGCGGCTGTAAATGGCAACATATGGGTTATGAGCATCAACTGTATTATAAGCAAAAAGAGGTTGAACAGAATTTAATGCGTATTGGGCAACTAGAGTTGCCAGAAATCTCACCTATACTCGGTTCTAAAAAGCACTATTTTTACCGTAATAAAATGGAATTTTCTTTCTCTGATTCCAGATGGCTTTCTTTAGATGAAATCCAATCTGATAAAGAGATAGAAAACAGAAACGCACTTGGTTTTCATATACCTGGTATGTGGGATAAGATACTAGACATTAATAAATGTCATCTGCAACCAGACCCAAGTAATGCCATACGTTTAGAAACCAAACAATTTGCTCAAGACCATAATTTAGAATTCTTTAATCCTAGAAACCAAACCGGGTTATTACGCACCTTAATGATAAGAACCAGTACTATTGGTGAAGTTATGGTGGTAATTCAATTTTTTAAGGACGAAAAAGAACAAATTGCAATGGTTTTAGACCATTTAGAAGCAAATTTTCCAGAAATAACCAGCTTACAATATGTGGTAAACAGTAAACAAAACGACACTATTTACGATCAAGATATTATTTGCTACAAAGGAAGAGATCATATTTTTGAAGAAATGGAAGGTCTGCGATTTAAGATTAACGCTAAATCATTTTATCAAACCAACCCAGAGCAAGCATACGAATTGTATAAAGTAACCCGTGATTTTGCCGACTTAACTGGAAACGAATTGGTTTATGATTTGTATACGGGAACAGGTACCATTGCACAGTTTGTTGCTAAAAAAGCTAAAAAAGTTATTGGTATAGAATCCGTACCAGAGGCAATTATAGACGCTAAGGCCAATGCTGAGGCAAATAACATAAATAACGCATCGTTTTTTGTGGGCGATATGAAAAACGTATTTGATGGCGATTTTATAAACAAAAATGGTGTTCCAGATGTAATTATCACCGACCCACCTAGAGACGGAATGCACAAAAAAGTTGTTGAACAATTGTTAAACGTTGCTCCAGAAAAAATTGTTTACGTAAGTTGCAACAGTGCTACACAAGCTAGGGATTTGGCGCTGATGAATCATCAATACAAGGTAGTTAAAGTACAGCCTGTAGACATGTTTCCGCAGACACACCATGTAGAAAATGTGGTACTTTTACAAAAAAGATAATACATACATGAGGCGATTGCTATCTGTTTTTATTTTAGTACTTCTAATTCAATTTTCGTCTTGTGAAAAAGATGATATCTGTGTGGCTGGAGACACACCTGAATTGATTTTGGGCTTTTATGACTATGAAGATCCAGAAACAGAAAAATCTGTACCTAATCTTAGATCTACGGAAACTTTATCCAATTTGGTGGTAAATACCCTTGGCAATAAAACTACTGATAGCTTACCGCTTCGTACAGATGCCTCTAGTACTACTTTTGTCTTAAACAATAATTATAGTGTTGCGGAAGATGGTACGGTTAATGGAAATCCGGACACGGTTACGTTTACCTATACCGTAGAAGAAGAATTTTTATCTACGGCATGTGGGTACATTGCAAATTATAACGAGCTTACCGCAGCGGTTGAACCAGATGCCAGTAATTGGATAGATAGTATAGCCGTAGCGGTTACATTAGTTAAAAGAGACACGTTAACCCATGTTAAGATATTTCATTAAGTTAATACTTTGCTTGGTTTTGTTTAGCAGTAATGGCTTTGCACAAACCAAGACCATTGACCTTCAAGAAAAAGATACCATTACTAGAAAATATGCTTATGGTCTGCGCATAGGGGTAGACCTTAGTAGACAAGTATTAGGTTTTTTAGACGATAATTATAATGGACTAGAAATAGTTGCCGATTATAGGCTAAACGATAAATGGTATTTAGCAGCAGAAGTAGGTAATGAAGAAAAAACAAAGGACGAAAACATAGGTAATTCGGTCTTATACGACTATACCGTTTCTGGGAATTATATAAAGTTAGGTGCAGATTACAACACCTATGGCAATTGGTACGGGATGAGTAATTTAATTACCGTTGGTGGCCGTGTTGCACACAGTTCCTTTTCCAATACAGTAAACAATTTTAGCTTTTATAACGAAAACCGAACATATGCTCCAGAAGGAGATTTTGTTTTAGGGAGCAATACCCCTACGGAATACGATGGATTAAGTGCCACTTGGTTAGAATTTGTTCTTGGCTTAAAACACGAGGTTTTTAATAATGTGTATTTGGGAATGAGTGTTAGAATGGCGCACTTGCTATCTAATAAGGAAGCAGATAATTTTAATAACCTGTGGATTCCGGGCTTTAACAAAGTTACGGAAGATGCTAAATGGGGTGTTGGATACAACTATTCTATCTCCTATTTTATTCCGTTATATAAAAAGATCAAAAAACCAAAAGAGGTTACGGAAAAAGAGGAATAAAGAATACTAATATTCCTATGGTATGTGTAAACTTGTAATATGCAACTAGCATTATTACAAATAAAGTCAGAGCTTGGCGCCATTCAACAAAATCTAAAAAGACATAAGGAATGGGTAACCAAAGCTTGTATCCAAGCTACTGATTTAATAGTTTTTCCTGAATTATCCTTAACGGGATATACATCCAAACAAGCTAACAATCTAGCGTTTACTGGGGAGGATCCAACTTGGGATATCTTTTCAAAACTAAGTAATCAATACAATACAACTATAGTTGTAGGTTGCCCGCTAGAAACTGATAAAAACCCAAAAATAGCTGCTGTTATAACCAATCCACAACAAAAAACCGAATGCTACACAAAGCATCTTTTACATTTAGATGAGCAACCTTTTTTTGATAACGGGCCAAACTTTAATGCCTTTTACATAGCGGGTAAAAAGATTATATTTTTTATTTGCTATGAAAGCTTCACAAATAAAGCTATTGAATTCATTAAAAAAGAAAATCCAGATGTAGTTGTGGCATCTGTGGCTAAAACAAAAAAAGCTATGGTAAGTAGTTATGACTATTTACAGGAACTAGCCAAAAATACTGCTACCACAATTGGTATTGTAAATTGTGTTGGGCCTTGTGAGGGTTTTGTAGGCGGTGGCCTTAGTGCCTTTTGGGATACCAATGGAAACCTAATCAGTTCTTTAGCAGAAGAAGAAGGTGTTTTAAGAATTTCCCTCTAACAAAAAAGAATTTTACTCTTCTTCTGAAGTATCTTCTTCGGTAACCGGCGCAAACTCAGTAATACCATTATCATGTAGTAGATTATACCACTGTATAATTTTCTTAATATCACTGGCATACACCCTATCTTCATCATAGTTAGGCAATACTTCAAAAAAGTATTCTTCTAACTTTATTTTTTCCTCTTTGTGATGAACAGCAGTTTTGCCCCCATTTTCTTTATCCTTTATTTTCTGAAAAACCTCTCTTAATGGAACTTCTTCCTCCAAGGTATAAATGGCTATTTCAGACAGTACGCTTACGTTATTTCTAAAACCAACAGTAATTCTTTTACCATCAATTAAAGATTCTCCAACAAAACCGGTACGGGTTTGTGTTAATAATTTGTACAATCCTGGTTTTCCACCAATAGATAATATTTTCTCCAACGCCATGTTTATCTAAATTTATGCGCGCAAATTTATGCTTTTATAAAAACTGCCCAAGTATTAACGTCCTTTTTTCAATAAAGGAAAACGCATTTTATACTCAACCCTAATCTTTCCTTTTGAAATCTTGTCTAATCTACTCTTTAACAAACGCTTTTTTAAAGAAGACAATTTATCCGTGAACAGCACACCTTCTATATGGTCATACTCGTGCTGTATTACCCGCGCCAACAAACCATCATACTCTTCTGTATGGGTGTTAAAAGCTTCGTCTTGGTAGGTTATTTTAATCTTTGGTTTTCTATACACATCTTCCCTAACATCCGGTATACTTAAACAACCTTCGTTAAATCCCCATTCTTCTCCGGTCTCTTCTTCAATATTTGCATTGATAAAAACCTTTTTAAAACCATCCAATTGTTTACTTTCTTCTTCAGACAAATCTTCGTCATTGGAAAAAGGGGTAGTATCTACCAAAAAAATTCGAATTGGTAATCCAACTTGTGGCGCTGCCAAACCCACACCACTAGCATTATACATGGTCTCCCACATATTTTGCAAAAGTGAATCCAAATTGGGATATTCTTTTGTTATCTCAGTAGCTTTTTTTCTTAAAACTGGGTCTCCGTAAGCCGTAATTGGTAAAATCATATGCTATTTTCTCTCTAAATAAGATTGTAAAATCAAGGTAGCGCTTATCTGGTCTACCAAAGCCTTATCTTGTCTTTTTTTCTTTTTTAATCCACCATCTATCATGGTACGCACTGCCAATTTAGAGGTAAACCTTTCGTCTTGCCGTTCTACGGGCAAATTGGGAAAATTTTGTTGAAATTTAGACAGAAAAGCTTTAATTAGGTTTTCAGATTCAGAGGCAGAACCATCCATCTGTTTAGGTTCCCCTACTATAACCTTCTCTACATTTTCTTGAGCAAAATAATTTTTAAGAAAAGGTATTAGTTCTTTGGTTGGTACCGTTGTTAAACCAGATGCAATCAATTGTATTTCGTCTGTTACGGCAATACCTGTTCTTACCTTACCATAATCCAATGCCATTAACCTTGCCACAAAATCTAAATTTTGGCAAAAATAGCCCTAAAAATGTTATGCATTTAAAATTAGGGGGATTTATTGTCTTTCTAAAACTATCTTTACGTCAAAATTGAAGTAATGACAGAACTTAAAGCACTTATAGAAAAAGCTTGGGATAATCGTGATTTATTAAAAGAAGAAGCAACCCAAAACGCTATAAGAAAAGTAATAGATTTAATAGATGAAGGTACTTTACGTTGTGCTGAACCAACGGCAGATGGTTGGCAAATAAACGAATGGGTTAAAAAAGGCGTGGTGCTTTATTTTCCCATTCAACAAATGGAAGTATTGGAGGCCGGTATTTTTGAATATCACGATAAAATTCCATTGAAAAAAGGTTACAAAGAAAAAGGTATTCGTGTAGTACCACATGCTGTTGCTAGACACGGGGCCTACATTTCTAAAGGCACTATTTTAATGCCTAGCTATGTAAACATAGGTGCTTACGTAGATGAAGGTACTATGGTAGATACGTGGGCCACCGTAGGTAGCTGTGCACAAATAGGCAAAAACGTTCACTTAAGTGGTGGTGTTGGTATTGGTGGTGTATTAGAGCCATTACAAGCTGCTCCCGTGATTATAGAAGACAATGCTTTTATTGGTTCTAGATGTATTGTTGTAGAAGGGGTACGCGTAGAAAAAGAGGCTGTATTAGGAGCTAACGTTGTTTTAACCGCATCTACAAAAATAATTGATGTAACAGGTGATGAACCTTTAGAAATGAAAGGGAGAGTACCTGCACGTTCTGTGGTAATCCCTGGCAGTTACACTAAAAAATTTGCAGCGGGTGAGTACCAAGTGCCTTGTGCTTTAATCATTGGTAAACGAAAGGAAAGTACCGATAAGAAAACTAGTTTAAACGATGCCCTTCGTGAACATGATGTAGCGGTTTAAACCTTAGACTAACTGTAATGCTTTGCCCATGGCCGTTTCCAAAAAATGTCCTTGGGCAATTTTTTTTCTAGTTACCGCTACCTTTCTTACCATTGTTTGGTAATCATTTTCTGAAATTGTTGCAACTTTTTGGGATAATTCCTCTAAGGAATCTATAGTAAAACCAATACCTTCTTCTTCTACCAATTTGGCAACCGCAGCCTTTTTCCAAATAATTAATGGTAGCCCGGCCAATAAATACAACGAAGTTTTATGTGGATTATTAAATTGAACATAGTTGCCAAAAGCACCATCGCAGCGGTTAACCGCATTACCGTTCCATACCAAGCCAAAATTTCCTTTTAAATGGTTTAAAACCTCATCTGGAGCAAAACTTCCATGGTAATTCAAAATAGAATTTTCCCCTACCTTTTCCTTTTGAAAACCCCCGCCATAAAGCTCCAATTTAAAATTAGGTTCTTCTAAAGCATTCAATTTGTACAAAAACGCACTCTTTTCCATTCCCAAACCGCCGGCAAATACAATTTCCGTACCTTTAGAAGAAGGTAATAGCGGTAGGGCCTGACCTGCCTTTAACAAGTAATCAAATAGATAATTAGAAACTAGCTTGCCCATAAAACCGTTGGCTTTAAACCAAGATAACATGGCTGTGTTGTGCACTACTAAAACGTCTGCCCTATTAAACAGTTTCATTTCTTTAGCAACTTCCTTATTCTTACCCATGAGTGTTTTTACATCGTGAACAATAAGGATTATTTTACAGCCCTTTATTTTGGCCCATTTGGTTTTGTACCCATAAAATTTGCTAAGCGGATATTGCATAACCAAAGTAGACCTTTTTGGTAATGTTAACAGCCCTTTAGTTATACCAAAAAAACTTATTATGGCACCTAACGCGGAACTTTTATAATTAGATTGCTTAAACCCTAAATTAACAATACCCATTTTATCCAAAATCGTTTCGCAATCCATTTTTGGTTTGGATGCTGCATTTTTGGCGAACTTATAGTTCCTAGAGATATAATAAACGTTTTTAGTCACAACTAAATTTTAAAATATTCTTCAAAGATATTACTATACATATCAATTTAAAGCAGCTAATGCCCATCTAAAAGTAAACTTGCGGTTATCTTTGATGTGAATTTATTACACAACTGTATTTAATGTACGATTATCTTATTGTTGGTGCTGGTTTATATGGAGCGGTATTTGCACATGAAGCCAAAAAAAATGGAAAAACCTGTTTGGTCATAGACAAAAGGGAACATTTAGGTGGTAATATTTATTGTGAAAATGTAGAAGGTATTAACGTTCATAAATATGGTGCACACATTTTTCATACTAACGATAAAAACATCTGGGACTACGTAAATTCTTTTGTTCCATTTAATAGATATACCAATTCGCCTTTGGCAAATTACAAAGGGAAACTTTACAATTTGCCATTCAACATGAATACATTTTATCAGCTCTGGCAGGTAAAGACACCACAAGAGGCCCTTACCATCATAGAAAAACAGACCGCTAAATACAAACATGAACAACCAACCAATTTGGAAGAACAAGCTTTAGCTTTAGTTGGTGATGATATTTATTCCAAACTGATAAAAGGGTATACAGAAAAGCAATGGGGACGCAAGGCAACCGAGTTACCAGCATTTATTATTAAACGTTTGCCACTAAGATTTACATTTGATAACAACTATTTTAATGATACCTATCAAGGTATACCTATTGGGGGTTACAATAAGCTAATTAATGGTCTATTAAGTAATATAACCTGTAAAACCAATGTTGACTTTTTTGAACATAAGCAAGAATTACAAAAGTTAGCACATAACACTGTTTTTACGGGTAAGATTGATTCTTATTTTGATTATAAATTTGGAGCGTTAGAATATAGAAGTCTACGATTTGAACATGAAATTTTAGACCTTCCAAACTACCAAGGTAACGCAGTGGTTAACTATACCGAAGCCAAAATACCTTATACCCGGATACTAGAGCACAAACATTTTGAATTTGGAAAACAACCAAAAACGGTCATAACCAAAGAATATCCGCTAGAGGCTGGCATTAAAAATGAACCCTATTATCCTGTTAATGATGTACCAAACAACAAACGCTACAATAAATACAAGGAATTAGCCAAGAATGAAAAAAATGTACTATTTGGTGGTAGATTGGCCGAATATAAATATTATGACATGCACCAAGTAATTGGTAGTGCACTGGCTAAAACCAAAAAGCTTTTTGATTCTTAAATAGAAGTCTGTTTTATATATTTCACAACATCTTACGCAACCTTTTAACAATTTAGGAGTCTATTAACGGACTCATTAATTTGTAAGAAAAAGTAACAGTTATACAATTTAATTGTTGTTTTTAAGTTATAATTTTGCGAGTACCAAACGGGCATAACCATAAATTTCGTTAGCAATTGAACAATTCTGACCAAAAAATTACAGCGCTAATAATTACCTACAATGAAATTGAACACATTAAAATGTGTTTAGATTCCATACGGTTTGCAGATGAGATTATTGTAGTAGATTCTTTTAGTACAGATGGTACTTATGAATACCTTTTGGAACAAAAGAACGTTAAAGTAATTCAGCATCCTTTTAGCAATTTTACAGCACAAAAGTCCTTTGCATTAGAAAAAGCAAGTAACAATTGGATATTGTTTATAGATGCAGACGAAGTGGTTACAGATAAGTTGGCCAATGAAATTAAAGAAACGGTTGGCAAAACCAATTCCCACGCCGCCTACTGGTTTTATAGAACATTTATGTTCAAAACAGAACGATTACGTTTTAGTGGTTGGCAAACCGATAAAAATATAAGGTTATTCCAAAAAAGCAAATGCAGTTTTACAGATGCAAAACTAGTTCATGAAACCCTTGAGGTAGATGGTACATCTGGAATATTAAAAGAAAAACTTACCCATTACTGTTATAAAAGTTATGCGGATTACAAAGATAAAATGCTCAAATACGGAAGGTTAAAAGCAAAGGAAGCATTCTACAAAGAAAAGCAGTTTAACTATTGCCTTTTAGTATTTAAACCGTTTTGGAAGTTTGTACACCATTACTTTATACGTTTAGGAATTTTAGATGGTAAAAAAGGAATTACCATTAGCTATTTAAACGCATTAAGTGTATGGGAGCGATATCGCGAATTAAAAAAGCTTAGAAAAAAGAACGAGATAGCTTACTTATTGGTAATGCCTTAATCCTTTTGGATTCCGTAAGGTGTCCAAACCTTTTTTTCGGTACGTGTAGCTTTTCTTATTGCTGCATTTTTAGCTAAAGATTCTGGTGTTTTATAGCCCCGCTTATGGTCTAAATGCACACATACAGCACTATATCTTAATTGTTTGGATTTTATTCCAAAATTGAACAAACGTTCTCCCAATTCCCTATCCTGACCGCCATATTGCATACGCTCGTCAAAACCATTTACATTCAATATATCTTTTTTCCAACCAGAACTGTTGTGCCCGTTCCAACTGGCATTGGTGGGAGTAAATGCATTTAGAAATCTAGAAACCAAACCTTTAGCCGTAAGTTTATTATTTTTAAACGTCTTAGGAATTCCTTTTTCTTTTAGCCAATTAATATTAAAACAGTTTTGTTGTTTTATGTCGTCCTCAGAAATCAACTTAGAAATATTCATTGGCAACATATAATAACCTCCAGATATAAAATAACCCGGTTTTTTATTAAGATAGTGCACGTGTACAAAATCCTCTCTAGGAATGCAATCACCATCTGTCATTATTATATAATCGGTATTACAGGCTACCACAGCTTTGTTTAATATTCTCGATTTTTGAAAACCTTTGTCTTCTTGCCAAACATGAACTATTGGGTAAAAAACGTCTTTTTTCATTTCATCCAAAAGAGCTTTGGTCTTAGGTCTAGATCCATCGTCTGCAATAACTACTTCAAAATCTTTATATATTTGGCAATTAAAACCCCAAAGCACTTTTTGCAACCATGCTTCAGAATTGTAAGTGCTTACTATTATAGAAATTTTTGGATTTACCGGAATACTCTTCTCCATATGTTCAAAAATAATAAACCGCAAAGGTATATCTTTGGTTTTCTTAAAACATAAGAATATTAAATAGACTTAACACTTATAAAAAAGTTTGTGGTCAAAACCTGTTGGTAAATTAAAGATTACGGCATCCTATTTAAATGAAACTAGTAAAAGAGCTACCCATATCAGTTGCAAAAACCGCATATTTAACATTAAAGTCGTTTCCTAGAAAGGCATTAAATAAAAAAGAGCAGGTACCTGTTATTGTTTCATTAACATCTATACCTTCTAGGTTGGGTAGTTTACATTTGGTTATTAAAAGTATTCTTGACCAGTCTAAAATGCCTGCTAAAATTATACTCTGGCTCAATAAGGACTTAAAAAACAACATCCCAAAATCACTCAAAAAACTGGAAAACGAGTATTTTAAAATTGCATTTTCAGATTTAAATTGCTCCCATAGAAAATTAATACATACGCTAGAGAAATATCCTGAACAGATAATTGTTACCGTAGATGATGATTTTATGTATAGGTCTAATTTCTTAGAATTAATTTACCAGTGCCACTTGAAAAACCCTGATGTAATATTAGGAAACCATTGTGTTAATTTAAATTATGACGATAAAGGAAACGTTCTGCCCTATAAAACTTGGAGACAAAATAACGCGATTAACAGTAAAGCTAAGGTACCGGTTGGCGCATGGGGCGTACTATACCCTCCAAATAGTTTACATGCAGATGTTTTAAACGCAGCTAAATTTTTAGAATTAACCCCTAAAGCAGATGATTTATGGTTTAAGGCAATGGCATTAAAAAAAGGAACCTTATCCTTAGAAACTACTATAAAACCCAAAGAACCCATTCCAATTGCCAACACCCAAAAAGTTTCTTTAAAAAAAGTGAATTTAGGCCAAGATTTGAATACCAAACAATGGAATGCCTTAGAAACCGAATATGATTTAAAGCGGTTAATTCTTTCGTAGAAAATACAACAAAACAGGGTAATCCTTAATTATTACCTATTTTTACCGCATTACATGCATTTGCCTGCTTATTTTGAATGTTAAGAAAAAAACATACGTAGCTACTACTATTTATCACCTTTACCTGTCTATATTACATCTTATAAAAGACGCTAATTATACAGAATCTTACGGTGAAAACCTGCTTTTTTTAATTGAGACCACCCCTGGAATAGAAGCATTGATACCCGCCTTAAGACAGAGTTTTTTTAAAGAAGTGCATATTTTGTCTAAAAAAAAGACACATAAAAAAGAACTTGGTAAGTTCAATTACGGTCTTAGGAGAAAAAGTACGTTAGTTCCTTACTTAGAAAAGAAACATCCATGCCTTGCAAAAGAAAAAGCTTTTATTCTGGCTTCTGATGTGTACCTGTGTGAGACAGACTCTTCTAAAAGCTATTTTTATTATTTATGTGCCAATAAAGGTATGAGTATGATAGAAGATGGGGCAAGAACCTATGTTAAAAATCATTCTAAAATAGAATACCTATACAAAACCTTTTTTATCAATACACCACTGGCAGGTGGCTACAATAAAGAAATTACCTCGGTTTTAGCTCAGTACCCGGATAAGCTACCCGCAGAACTAAAACAAAAAGCGGTAGAGCTAAACATTAATAAAGAATTACCTTTTTTAAAAGAGCAACACAAAAATCTAATATTCAATTTATTTCTCTGTGATACGCAATTAAATATATCCCAAAAACAAAAAAAGGCATTGGTACTAACCCAACCTATTTCTGAAGATAATATTGTAACCAGTGAAGCGACAAAGATTAAAATATACCAAGATATAATTGCTAAAATACCAGAGGGGTATCAAATTATAGTTAAGACACATCCTAGAGAAAGAACAGATTATAGTCTTCACCTTACCAATGTTGTTGTCTTACCAAAATTATTCCCTATAGAGTTGTTAGAATTAAAAGATAATTTTGAATTTGAAAAAGGATACACTTTATTTTCAACAGCTTTAGAGAACTTAAAAAGAATAAAAGAAAGACACTATACCGGAATTGATTATTTAGACTATTTTGCGTCCAAAGCAATTAAAAAATTAATTCTGCACACGAATCAATCGTAAAAAAACATGGCAATCAAACGTATTGGGTTCATTCCATTGAGAAAAAATTCAAAAGGAATTCCTCATAAAAATAAAAAGAAATTGTTGGGTAGACCCTTATTTACATGGGTTTTGACTGAAGCCATATTCTCAAGTCTAGATACCATTTACGTATTTACAGACGATGATGAAATTATTTCATACCTAGAAATTAATTTTAATTGGACCAATAAAGTCAAAGCCATAAAAAGATCGGACGAAAACGCTTCGGACACTGCATCTACCGAAGCTGCCATGTTAGAATTTGCTTCAAAAATAAACTGGGATTTTGATTATTTCTGTCTTTTACAAGCTACATCGCCCTTAACTAAAAGAGAACATATAAACGAAGCTTTAGATTGTGTAACCCAACAAGGTTATGACAGCGCTTTGTCCATAGTTAAAACACATCGATTTATTTGGGACGGTAATGGTAAAAGTCTTAATTACGACATCTACAAAAGACCTAGAAGACAAGATTTTGAAGGCCTTAACATAGAAAATGGAGCCGTATATACCACTACAAAAGAAGCTTTAAAAAATAGCAGCAATAGAATAAGTGGTAACATTGCAACTATTGAAATGCCGGAGGAAACCTTAACAGAAATAGACTCCATTTCCGATTGGAAAATTATTGAGCAATTAATCATCAATACAAGCAAAACCAACAAAAATACGGGGAGATTAAATTATTTGGTTTTGGATGTAGACGGCGTATTCACAGATGGTAGGGTAACATTTGGTGTAGAAGGTGAACTTTCTAAAACCTTTGACATGCGAGACGGTATGGGACTCGAAATTCTAAGACAACACAATGTTCAAGTTATTGTGATGACCTCAGAGAACTCCAAAGTGGTTCAAAAACGAATGGAAAAACTAAAAATCAAAGATGTTTACTTGGGCGTTAAAGATAAATACTCATTGATAGAACAACTACAAGCAGAAAACAAAATTAATGTGAACGCAACAGCTTACGTTGGAGATGATGTTAATGATTTGAGCAATATGTTACGAGTAGCATGGTCTTTTTGCCCTAAAAATGCTACCAAAGAAATAAAATACCATGCAGATGTAGTTTTAAACCATAATTCTGCAAATGGCGCCATAAGAGAAGTATCAGAATTTATAATTAATTATAATCAACGATTTGAATAAATTTAAAGAACCCTATGTAATTGCCGAGATTGGCTGTAATCATAAAGGAGAAATGCAGATTGCCAAAGAATTAATAAATATGGCAAAAATCTTTGGTAATGCCAATGCGGTAAAGTTTCAAAAAAGAAACAACAAAGAATTACTTACAGAGGAACAATATAATGCGCCACACCCTAATCCTGCCAACTCTTATGGAGATACCTATGGTGCCCACAGAGAGTTTTTGGAATTCACGGTAGCGCAACACCAAGAATTAAAAGCGTATTGTGAAGAGTTGGGTATTACCTATGCTACCTCGGTTTGGGATACCACCTCGGCCAAGGAAATATGTAGCCTAGAACCTGAGTTCATAAAAATTCCATCTGCGTGTAATAACCATTATGAAATGCTTACTTACCTGTGCGAGAATTATCAGGGAGAGATTCATATTTCAACTGGAATGACCACAAAAGATGAAATTGAAGAACTGATACAATTCTTTACCCAAAAAGGAAGAAATCAAGACTTAGTTCTGTACAATTGTACTTCTGGCTATCCGGTTCCTTTTAAAGATATTTGCTTGCTCGATATTTTAACCCTAAAAGAAAAGTATGGCGATAAGGTTAAAAGTATTGGTTTTTCTGGGCATCATTTAGGCATTGCAGTAGATGTTGCTGCCTACACCCTTGGTGCACATGTTATAGAAAGGCATTATACGTTAGACCGTACTTGGAAAGGAACAGACCACGCCGCCTCTTTAGAGCCGATGGGTCTACGTAAATTAACAAGAGATTTACGAGCAACTTATGAAGCTCTTACCTACAAGGAAAAAGATATCCTTGCCATTGAACAAGTTCAAAGAGATAAATTAAAGTATAAGAAATAAAGTTATTTACCATGAAGGAAGACCTAGCACAATGTTTGGAAACTTTGCAAAATGGTGGTCTAATTTTATATCCTACAGATACGGTTTGGGGCATAGGTTGCGATGCTACAAATGCAGATGCAGTTAAAAAAGTATACGCACTTAAAAACAGGGAAGACTCTAAAGCATTAATCTGCCTTGTAGCCAATGATGCCATGTTAGAGCGCACGGTAGAACAAGTTCCAGAAGTAGCTTGGGATATCATTGATTTGGCAACAAAACCAACTACAATAATCTATGACAGTCCCAAGGGAGTGGCCAAAAATCTAGTAGCAGCAGATAACTCTTTGGCCATACGCATAGCTTCGGATGATTTTTGCAGAAACCTAATTCAGCGGTTTAAAAAACCTATTGTATCTACCTCTGCAAATATTTCTGGAGAACCTACACCATCCCAATTCTCAGAAATAGACCAACGTATTTTTGAAGGCGTAGATTATGTGGTAAATTTGCATCGCGAAAAAACAAACCCATCCCCTTCTTCCATTATAAAATTAGGGAATGATGGTACGGTAAAGGTAATTAGGGAATAGCATACATGAAGTCGGAAAAATATCTAGAAGCATTAACCCATCCTGTTTTTAAATCTATTGGCGCTGCCGCGGATGAACTTGGCCTAGAAGCCTATGTTATTGGTGGTTATGTGCGTGACTTTTTTTTAAAACGAGGTACTGCAAAAGATATAGATGTGGTGGCCGTTGGTAGCGGTATAGCTTTGGCAAAAGCTGTAGCTAAGGTGCTTGAGGGTAGTTCTGACGTAAAAGTTTTTAAAAATTTTGGTACGGCTATGCTCAATTATAAGGGCATGGAAATTGAATTTGTTGGCGCCCGTAAAGAGAGTTACAATAGGGATAGTAGAAAACCTATAGTAGAAGACGGCACCTTACAAGAAGACCAAGACCGCAGAGATTTTACTATTAATGCATTGGCTTTAGGCCTAAATAAAAATAATTTTGGAATAGTATTGGACCCTTTTAAGGGTTTAGCAGATTTACAAAAAGGTATTCTACGCACACCTTTAGAGCCTGGCATTACCTATTCTGACGACCCGTTGCGAATGATGCGCGCTATACGCTTTGCTACTCAATTAAATTTTGAAATTGAATTAAGTTCTTTGCAAGCTATTAGTGAACATAAAGAACGTATTGAAATTATTTCTAATGAGCGTATTGTAGATGAGCTGCACAAAATACTGAATAGCAAGCAACCTTCTATTGGTTTTGCATTAATGCATAAAACAGGCCTTTTACCTTATATTTTACCAGAACTTAAAGCCCTACAAGGTATAGAAGAGATTGAGGGACAACGACATAAAGATAATTTCTGGCACACTTTAGAAGTTGTAGACAACATTGCTAAAACCACAGATAACCTTTGGTTACGTTGGGCGGCATTATTGCACGATATTGGTAAGGCACCAACCAAAAAATTCCATAAAAAAATTGGGTGGACTTTTCATGCACATGAATTTGTGGGTAGTAAAATGGTCTACAAATTGTTTAAACGGCTACACATGCCATTGAACGATAAGATGAAATTTGTACAGAAAATGGTGTTGATGAGCTCCAGGCCTATAATTTTATCCGAAGACCATGTTACGGATTCTGCGGTAAGGAGATTGGTATTTGATGCTGGAGAACATGTAGAGGATTTACTCACTTTATGCGAGGCAGATATTACCACCAAAAACCCTAAAAAGCAACGCCGTTACCTCAATAACTTTAAACTGGTACGGCAAAAAATAAAGGAAGTAGAAGAACGGGACCGTATCAGAAATTTTCAACCGCCAGTTAGTGGGGAAGAAATAATGCAGACCTTTAACCTAAAACCTTCCAAAGAAATCGGTATCATAAAAGAAGCAATTAAAGAAGCAATTTTAGAGGGCGAAATACCCAACGAAAGAGAAGCTGCTTTTACCTATATGCTAAAAAAAGGAAAGGAATTGGGGCTACAAAAAGATACCTAAATTCAGCATTTTAAAGTGTAATCCCCACATATTATAGGTTTTTCACGTTCCTTAGGTATCAGTTTACAACATAATATTTTACACCTTTTAGTTCAAATCTATTTTTGGAGCTTAGTATAAACAGGCATATCCCCCACTTAAAATCTGTTTATCTATAGTATCTATTTATGGATAAAAAACCGACCAAACAAACAACCTTTTTTATAAAGGCAACTGCAATCCTCTTATTTATTTGTTTAGGAGGTACCCAATCTATATCCGCACAGCAAACCACCACGTGGACACAAAATAGTCTTACGGAATGGGAAAGCATTTCTAGTGACGGTAAAGTTCGTGTGGTTTGCGAGGTGGATGCATTAGCCACGACTATTACTGGAGAAGACACCTTAGGATGTAATCCCTCGGCATTCTTTGACACAAATTTGTTTGGTGACCCATCACTTGCCTTAACTGTAAATAGCCCACTTGTTAGTTCAAGTATCTCTTTTAAATTTTATGATGCGAGCAATCCTACAGAAGAAATATACATAAATAATCCTATCTTAAATGTAGATAGAGTAGGAACCTTTTCGCTTCTTGTTTTGCCATTATTAGGCACAAATAGTTCTACAGCACAATTTACAGGCTCTAATGTTACCTGGTCAGAATTAAGCACCAACGGACCTATTTTTCAAAGCACAAGCAATACATTCAATTTAGATGTTCCTTCTTTAATAGGCGATAATTTTGGTGAATGTGGTAATGGAATAGATACAGGAACCGCGGCAGGATCACTTCAAATTAATGAAACT
Source organism: Croceivirga sp. ABH4_376 (assembly GCF_056160685.1). NCBI lineage: Bacteria > Pseudomonadati > Bacteroidota > Flavobacteriia > Flavobacteriales > Flavobacteriaceae > Croceivirga > Croceivirga sp. ABH4_376. Next base: position 950,749 of record NZ_JBSWXQ010000002.1, read on the forward strand.
ACTAATTCAGTAAGTTTATCAGCTAATCTTATTAATGGAATTCTTGGTTATCCGGATGAAGTAGAATTTTTACTTTCCAACTTAATCATAGCAGAACCAGAAATTGAAGTAACTAAAACGGTTACCGAAGCCTACAGCATACCTGTTACAAGCGTAGATATGGTTCAATATACTATAGAGGTAGCTAATACAGGCAACGTAGAATTAACCAATGTAACATTGAGCGATAATTTTACAGATGCCAATTCTAATACATTAACACTAGTAGGCCCAACATTTACAAATAATTCCATGGGGTCTGCTATGGGAACCCTACAAGCTGGTGAAACGGCTACCTATATTGCTAGTTATACTTTAAATGCTACCGATTTAGACCATGGGGGATTTATAAATCAAGTAACAGTTACTGCAGATAGTCCGTATGGACCCGCAGATATCACCGATACTTCTGATGATGGTAATGATTTAGACGGAAATACAGAAAACGACCCTACAGAAAGTTATTTTCCCATTGCGCGTGATGATTCCGATAGTTTAGATGAAGATACTTCTAAAGCTATTCCAGTTATGTCCAATGACGATTTTAGTGGTAACGGACCTGGTTTAGGGGATATATTTCTTGTAACTCAAGGTTCTAATGGTGATGCTGTATTAAATATAAATGGCACTCCAAATAACCCTGTGGACGATTTTTTCACTTACAGTCCGGATGAAAATTATAGTGGTACGGATACTTTTGTGTATGGTATACAAGATGCACTTGGGCACATTTCATACGCCACGGTAACCATTACAATAAATAGTTGTCCAGAAGCTGGTAATAATGGCGTTCTTAACTTATGCGAAAACAGCGTTCCAACAAACGCCGACCTATTTAATGCGCTAGGAGGAACTCCAGATACGGGGGGCACTTGGGTAGATAATGGGGATTCTACTTTCACATACACCGTTTCAGCAAGCTTACCTTGTACACAAGATGCTTCTGCAACTGTTTTTGTTTCCTACACTATGGAACCTGATGCAGGTACTAACGGTAGCCTTATAATTTGTGAGGGCGATACCGTAAATGCTTTACAACTTTTTGCAGAACTTGGTGGCACCCCGGATACCGGAGGTACTTGGTCTCCCGCTTTGGCAGGGGCTGGCACCTATACCTATACCGTTGCGGCTACCTCACCTTGTGGCACCGATGCAACGGCACAAATCGTGGTAACCGAACAAGCGGCACCTGATGCAGGTACTAATGGTTCTTTAGTTATCTGTGAAGGCGATACGGTAACCGCTTCACAACTCTTTGCACAACTTGGTGGCACACCTGATGCTTCTGGCACTTGGTCTCCTGCACTTTCAGGGGCCGGCACCTATACCTATACCGTCGCGGCTACATCACCCTGTACCACAGATGCAACGGCACAAATCGTGGTAACCGAACAAGCGGCACCTGATGCAGGTACTAACGGAACTTTGATTATCTGTGAGGGCGATACGGTAACCGCTTCGCAACTTTTTGCACAACTTGGTGGTACCCCGGATACTGGAGGTACTTGGTCTCCCGCTTTGGCAGGGGCTGGTACCTATACCTATACCGTTGCGGCTACATCACCCTGTACCACAGATGCAACGGCACAAATCGTGGTAACCGAACAAGCGGCACCTGATGCAGGTACTAACGGTAGCCTCATCATTTGTGAAGGAGATACTGTAAACGCTTTACAACTTTTTGCACAACTTGGTGGCACCCCAGATACCGGAGGTACATGGTCTCCCGCTTTGGCAGGCGCTGGCACCTATACCTACACCGTTGCGGCTACAGCACCTTGTGGCACCGATGCTACGGCTCAAATTGTGGTAACCGAACAAGCGGCACCGGATGCAGGTAGTAATGGTACTTTGACTATCTGTGAGGGAGATACTGTAAACGCTTCACAACTTTTTGCACAACTTGGTGGCACCCCAGATACTGGAGGTACATGGTCTCCCGCTTTGGCAGGCGCTGGCACCTATACCTACACCGTTGCGGCTATGGCACCTTGTGGCACCGATGCTACGGCTCAAATCGTGGTAACCGAACAAGCGGCACCTGATGCGGGTACTAACGGAACTTTGATTATCTGTGAGGGCGATACGGTAACCGCTTCGCAACTTTTTGCACAACTTGGTGGCTCCCCGGATTTGGGAGGTACTTGGTCTCCCGCTTTGGCAGGGGCCGGCACCTATACCTATACCGTTGCGGCTACTTCGCCTTGTACGGTAGATGCTACCGCAGCAATAGAAGTGACAGAGGATGCAACAGATTTAAATGGGAATTCGATTCCAGATTGCGCAGAAACTCCTCCTGTAATATTGATTCCAACCATACTACTAGACAATGTTACCAGCGATAATATTATCAACATTGAAGAATCAGAAACAATGCTTGACATTACTGGTACTGTGGGCGGCGATTTTAACAACGGGGATTTAGTAACCCTTCAACTTAATAACAATACATATACAGTTGCTGTGGATGCAGTTGGTGCATTTACTATTTCAATAAGTGGTCAAGAATTAGTTCTTGACGATGATTGGACCATTTTAGGGCAAATTATTACGCAAGACGTGTCTGGAAATACCGGTTCCGCTACATTGTATCACACCTACAATGTAGATATTAATGCACCGATTGTTGATAGTTTTACTGCCCCAACTTTAACCCCTATTCTATCGGGACAGGGCGACGTAAATGAACAATTAGTTATAGAAATTGATACAGATAGTGATGGATTGATAGATGTGGTTTATGAAACCACTACGGATATTAATGGTAATTGGTCCTTAGATGTAAATAGCACGCCTATTTCTGGCTTATATGAAAGTGTAACCTATGAAAGCAGCTTAGAAATTACGGCTATCGATGCGGTGGGCAACCGTGGGCAGGGAACCGTAAACTTTGTTATGGAATCCAATCCAGATACAGATGGTGACGGATTAACCGATGAGGAAGAATCAGATTTAGGAACAGACCTAAATAACCCGGACACGGACAACGATGGCGTAAATGACGGACAAGAAATAACTGACGGTACAGACCCACTAAACCCCTGCGATTCTGTTGGTGGTACGCCTCTGTCTGGCGCAACTTGTGATATTTATATAAAGAACGATGTGGTTACACCTAGTCTAACCAATGGAGGGTTCAGAATTTTTAACATTGAATATTATCCTGACAATACCGTAGAATTATTGAACAGATACGGATCCTTAGTTTGGAACACGCAACACTATCATAACGAGAATAATTATTTCTATGGAATAGGTAATGACAGTAAGCAGTTACCTAGTGGAATTTACTATTACACCATCAGATATCGTGTTAACGATAATTATAAAATAAAAAAAGGATACCTGTTCATTAACAAATAAGCTATGACAAAATACGTATTACACTTATTGTTTATTCTTGGTACCCTAACAGTTACGGCGCAACAAGATGCTCAGTTCACCCAATATATGTACAATACACAAGTTGTAAATTCAGCATATACTGGTTCTAGGGAAAATCTTGGAATTACCGGGCTTCATCGCTCACAATGGGTTGGTTTGGATGGCGCACCAACGAGCCAAACACTAAGTTTAAGTTCTCCGGTAAGCGAGCGCGTTGGCTTAGGTTTCTCTTTTGTTAATGACGAAATTGGTAACGGAACCATACAAGATTCCTTTTTTCAGGGCGTATTTGCCTATCACATACCGGCAGGACCAGCAACTTTGTCTTTTGGGCTATCTGCAGGAGCTAGTTTTTTAAATGTGAATTTTGCCAATCTTACCAATTATGATGCTTCTACCGCACCGGTAGGAAGTGGAGATGTTTACAAAAAATTCTCCCCAACCGTAGGTGCAGGTGTCTATTTTCACAACGAAAAATTCTACGTGGGCTTGTCTACCCCAAGTTTTTTAAAAACAGAACATTTTGATACGGACGACACGAATGACAGTAGCATTTATTTAGAAAATATTACGTGGTACGGAATAACCGGCTATGTATTTGACTTGGGCGATAAAACCAAATTTAAACCCGCTACCTTGGTTAAATTGACCAATGGTGCACCTCTTGCCGTAGATGTATCTGCTAATTTCATGTTCAATCAGAAATTTATTTTAGGGGGTGCCTATAGAATAAACAATGCACTGAGTGGCCTATTAGGTTTTCAATTGAACGAAAAGCTGCTTATGGGATTGGCCTATGATAAAGAAACAGCCAGTTTAGGTGGTGAAACTTTCAACAACGGTTCATTTGAAGTTTTCTTAAGATATGAGTTTATTAAGAAAGAGAAAATAGATTTAACCCCTCGATTCTTTTAGTTATAATTCATGAAGCATTTAGCTACCCTCATATTATGTATAGCTTTTTTGCCCCTAATAGGACAAAAAAAAGAAAATACCGCCAAAAACTATGACCACTATGGTTACATGGTAGATACAGCGCCCTACAAAAATTTATTGGATAAGGGTATGCCTGCTTTAGAAATTTACAAGACCTTGGGCAATGCCAATTATTTGCAAGGAAAGTATGATGTAGCTTCTTATTGGTATCATAAACTGATGGAATTTACGGCAGAAAAAAATTATGACCCCCAATACCTTTTTAGGCTGGCTTTGTGTTTAAAAAGTATAGGAGAATACGAAGCATCTAACCGTTGGATGGAAAAATTCGTATTGTTGAATCCCACAGACTTAAGAGCTAAGAATTTTGTAGCAAATAGGGATTATCTAAAACAAATAAACCAAGCTTCAGACGGTACGGAGCTAATTAACCTAAAAAATATAAACACCGCACAATCAGATTTTACACCTACTCTTTTTAAGGACGAATTAGTTTTTGCTACGGCTAAGACAAAAGATACCGAAAAGAAACTAAAACTTCCTTACCTAAACCTATACAAAACCAAATTAACCAATGGTATACCACAGGGTACCTCAGTACAATTTTCCATTATCTTAAATACTGAGGCTAATGAAAGTTCTGCAGTATTTACCAAAGATGGAAAAACGATGTATTTTACCCGTAACAACATGAGAAAAGGTAAATTTATTAGGGACAAAGAAGGTATAAGTAGATTAAAAATTTATCGTTCGCGTTTAAAGGGTGGTAAATGGGGTCCGGCAGAAGACCTACCTTTCAATAGCGATACGTATTCTACGGCGCATCCTGCGCTAGATAGTACAGAAAGCTATTTATACTTCTCCTCAGACATGCCCGGTACATTTGGTGCTTCTGACCTATACAAGGTAAAAATCAATAAAAACGGAAGTTTTGGTTCACCTGAAAATTTAGGCCCTACTATTAATACCGAAGCCAAAGAAAGTTTTCCATTTATTACAATGGATGGAGTATTGCATTTTGCTTCTGATGGCCATCCTGGTTTGGGAGGAATGGACATCTTTAAATATGATGAGAAACTTAAAAAAGTTGTGAATCTAGGTGCTCCTGTTAATAGCCAAGCAGATGATTTTTCTTTTATTACCAATGCCAATGCTACGTACGGGTATTTAGCATCAAACCGGTCAGGTGGAGCCGGACAAGATGATATTTATGCCTTAAAATTAGCCAATGCTAATTGTGAAAAAACCATTACGGGATGGGTAAAAGAAGAAGGTACTAATAAAACAATTTCAGAAGCAAACATCTTGTTTATTGGTGATGGCGGTAAAGAACTACTAACTGTTACAACAATGGCAGATGGTGGTTTTACGGCTACCCTACCCTGTCAAGAAGAGTTAACCATAATTGCTGGTAAGAATGGCTACAGACAAGGAACGTTTGAAGTGGTTAATTTTGATGAGCAAAATATAATAGAGCCTGTTACCATTACCATTGGAAATGATGGTGCTACGGGAACGGATTTAGTAAAATTGTTGCAGCTAGATCCTATTTATTTTGATTTAAATAGTTCTTACCTAAGGTATGATGCGTATCCCAATTTAGACAAGGTAGTTACCTACTTACAAGAACATCCAGAAGTAGTTTTAGAAATTGGCTCCCATACAGACAGCAGGGAAGAAGATGCCTATAATCTTTGGTTATCCAATAGACGTGCAAAACGTACTTTAGAATACATAATAGGTAAAGGCATAGCATCCAATAGGCTTACGGCAAAGGGCTATGGCGAAACAAGATTGGTAAATAATTGCAATAACAACAGTACTTGTTCAGAAGAAGCCCATCAACAAAACCGAAGATCAGAATTCATTATTAAATAATAGTTCTAGTCCTCCAGAATTAAAAAAGCTTTCATTTTATGAAAGCTTTTTTTGTTTATGAAATAGGCATTTACCCTTCCTAGTTCATCCCTTCTTTTTTTCCATTCACCTACACTTTATTGCAAACCAATTATTTAAAGGACTATGGGGTAAATATTGTCAATAAATTCATTCCTACAACACCAATTCTGCAATTTATGGCTCTTTTCATCGATTTTTTTAGGAAAATTCAACATAATCACTATACAAAATTCATTCATTCACCTCGAATTTTTGATAACTTACAACAAATTATCTGTAGTATATAACCTACATTTTATGTTTGTTTAACATTATATTATGATGTGTCAGGTATATTAGGAAAACAATATGAGAAAAAACACTCCCCGCAGCAAAAAAGCCTTTTGGTTTTTAGTTACCGTATTTTTGTTTTTACTACCCGTAAAAGCAACGGAAAAGAACAATTTTAATACGGATAAGGATCCTTTTGATTTAACATCCGTATTCTATGCGCCACCCGTAATAGATTTAAATGGTTTTACTACTGGTGTAAACCATGAGGTAAACTACCAAGCTTCAACCTCCTCGGTGGCCTTTATATCTTTCTCTCCCACATTAACCTCAGATACGGGTACCATTTTAAGTGCCACCATAGATGTGGCCAATAATACGGATGCTACGGAAATAATGTATCATACTACTGATGGATTTATCTATAGTCTTGGGGCAACAAACGCGCCTAGGGATTATACCTATGCTGGTTCTACCATAAGGGTTTCGCATAATTTAACTTCATTTACCATTACAGAGGCATTTGGTAATCCTATTCCAAATGCAGACTTTTTAAGTTTTCTTGGAGACTTTGCCTATGGCAACCTAACCAATACCCCAACGGTAGCACCTAGAACAATTACGGTAAACGTAACAGATGTAAGTTTAAATACCAGTTCTGCTGTTACAACCATGCGTGTTTATTCTGAGCTGCCCTCGGCTACAGATGATACTAATTCCACCTTGGCCAACAACTCAGGTACCGTAAGCGGTAATGTTTTAACAGACGGGGCAGATACAGGTACCGGTATTTTTGTTTCTGAGGTAGATGTTTATCCTGCACAAGTAGGTAATGCCTACCAGACCTTATACGGTACCTTTGTAATCAATGCCAACGGTACCTATACTTATGATGTAGATAATGCAAACCCCGCTGTTACAGGATTAAAAAATGGGGAAAGTATTCAAGACATTGTTTCATATACCATAGAAGATGCCGCGGGAATTATTGATTATGGAATTTTAACTATTACAATTAACGGGGTAGACGATGCACCCGTAGCTTTGGATAACACCAATCAAATTAACGTAGTAACCGAAGCAAATGTTTCTGGTAACATAATTACCGATATTGGAGTTGATGGAGCGGATTTTGTAGACAGGGGGCTTTCTCAATTAATTTGGGAAAATGAATTTAGTGCACCTGGAGGAGTATTTAATGGATTCTCTGCTCCAGTGAACGGACAAACTAGGACTATTTCAGGTGTAAATTTGAATTTTACCACTACGGATATCTCAAATATAGGTGTTCCAGACCAAAATCAAACAGTAGTTCAAACAGGAACCAATGGTGGGCATACTGGATATTTATTATTTGCAATAGATGCTGCAACCAATCCTTCTAACGCTACCCAATTAATCATAGATTTTAGTGAGCCGGTTTTTAACTTAGGCTTTCTGGTTACCGATATCGATTTTTCCCAAGGTACTTCCTGGCAAGATCAAATGCAGATTAATGGTAGCCTTGCTGGCAATCCATCCAATTATACGTTTACAACAACGGCAGGTGTGGTTGTGGCTGGCAACGATACTTATTATGGAACAGGAAATGCAATTGCCAGTGACGCAACAGGTAATGTCAATGTTTTCTTTGAAGAACCTATAGACCAATTAGTATTAAGTTATAATTATGGTCCAGATGCTACTGACGCGGACCAAGGCTACCAAATTGCGGGTATTTCAGATATTTATTGGCAAGGAGACAATCCCAATATTGTCATCTCAGAAATAGATGCAAGTGCGGCAAATGTAAATACTACTTACGTAGGAACTTACGGCACTATTGTTGTAAATTCAGACGGTAGCTATACCTATACTCCAGATACAACAAACCCAGCGGTAGCCGGTTTATTGGTTGGTGATACGCTTACCGAAACCTTTCTTTACAGATTAAGCGATGGTTCAAATTCGGACACGGCTAATCTAATAATTACTTTAAACGGTACAAATGAAGATACGGATGGTGATGGCACTGTGGATAATCTAGATTTAGATGAGGATAACGACGGTATTTTAGATACTAACGAATTTGATTGCCCAGCTGGATATATAGATTTGGGAACTACTTTTTCAGATAATGTAAACACAAATGGATCTGTTGTCAATACCTATAATTATAATGGGGTAACCGGTACATTTTCTTATGAACTGCTTAATAATGCTATTTGGAGTAGCGGTGTAAGCAACGCTGGTCCTACGGCAGGTATTGATGGTAATTACGTTAATGTACAACCTACTAACACCAGTTTTTTACCTCAATACATTTATCCTAAAGACGCAAATAATATAGACGCCGCCGTATATACTTTCACATTTGATACTCCAATTCAAATTTCTGAGTTTAAATGGGGCGGATTAGACAATGCGGATAGAGCTGACTTTTCTGCTTCTTTAAATGGTAACAATGTACCACTAGAAATCTCCAATATTAACATAAACCCAGCTAATATTACCATTTCAAATCAATCTGTGGTAAGTCTTTCTGGGGGAGCCAACGCACCCAACAATTCAATCTCAGTTTCCTCTAAAGGCGCAGTTGACACCATTATTATTGTTGCAGGTAAGAATGATGGAAGAGCAGGAAATGTTACTATGCAATTTTATGAATTTAGTTATTGTGTAGCAGTTGACACTGATTTAGACGGTACACCAGATTACTTAGATATAGATAGTGATAATGACGGTTGTCTTGATGCTGTGGAAGCTGGCCACACAGATAATGATTTAGATGGTGAAGTTGACGGATCTGGGTATGACAGTAACGGACAAGTGACTGGGGCATCTACCGCCTATTCTGGTAACACTACTGGTACTACATTGGCTGTACAGAAAACTATAGATACTGCCCCAGCTAACCAAGCAACAGTAGATGGTGCTAATGCCACTTTCGAGGTTGTTGCATCTGCTTTGAGTGCTTCTAGTTTTTCAAACGGTACACCCAATTATGACACAAATGTAAATGGAGGCTTAAATTTTCAATGGTTTGTTAGTACTGATGGGGGTAGCAACTTCAATATTCTCAGCGGTGAAACGGCAAGTACATTAAACCTGACCAACGTTACTTTAGGAATGAACGGAAATGTATATAGAGTTGTCGTATCTCATTCAGATAACATATGTCCAATAGAGGCTCAAGCAATACTTACCGTTACCCCTGCTCCTACAATTACTATTTTAACACCTATTGAAGGTGATAATATTGTTAATTCAATAGAAGACGGTGACGTGACCATCTCCGGTACCACTACCGATGTGGAGGACGGACAAATCGTGACCGTTACCTTCTCCGATGGTACCAACACCGTTACCACTACGGCTACCGTTTCTGGTAATACTTGGACGGCCACGGATGCCGATATCTCCGGATTGGACAACGGTACCGTTACCGTGACCGCGGACGTGACCGACGTAGCCGGCAACCCGGCCACCGATAACGACCCGATTACCTTGGACAATACCCTACCGACCATCGATATCGATTTACCTATAGAAGGGGACAACATCGTAAACGCCAGTGAGGATGGTGACGTGACCATCTCCGGTACCACTACCGATGTGGAGGACGGACAGACCGTGACCGTTACTTTCTCCGATGGTACCAACACCGTTACCACTACGGCTACCGTTTCCGGTAATACTTGGACGGCGGCAGACGCCGATATCTCTGGATTGGACAACGGTAACATAACCGTGACAGCCGATGTTACGGATGTGGTAGGAAATCCGGCCACCGATAACGACCCGGTAACCTTGGACAATACCCTCCCGACTATCGATATCGATTTACCTATCGAAGGCGACAACATCGTAAATGCCAGTGAGGATGGTGACGTGACCATCTCCGGTACCACTACCGATGTGGAGGACGGACAGACCGTGACCGTTACCTTCTCCGATGGTACCAACACCGTGACCACTACGGCTACCGTTTCTGGTAATACTTGGACGGCCGCGGACGCAGATATCTCCGGATTGGACAACGGTACTATTACCGTGACCGCCGATGTTACAGACGTAGCCGGCAACCCCGCAACCGATAACGACCCGGTTACCTTGGACAATACATTACCGACTATAGATATCACAACACCAATAGAGGGCGACAATATCGTCAATGCCAGCGAGGATAACGACGTAACTATTTCCGGTACCACTACCGATGTGGAGGACGGACGAATCGTAACCGTTACCTTCTCAGATGGTACCAACACCGTGACTACCACGGCTACCGTGACCGGTAACACTTGGACGGCTACCGATGCCGATATCTCCGGATTGGACAACGGTACTATTACCGTGACCGCAGACGTTACGGATGTAGCCGGCAACCCTGCAAGTGATGCAAACATTATTACTTTAGACAATACACCTCCCAATCCAGTTTTAACAATAGATGACGTTACAGCAGATAATCTATTGAGTGCAGACGAAAGAGATGGAAATATCGCTATTACTGGAACTGTAACGGGAGATTTCAACACGGGAGATACCGTAACCATTTCAATCAATGGAACCAATTATACAGGAACGGTAACCCCAGGCGGGTTATTTAGCATAACCGTTCCAGGTACGGAATTGGCCGCAGATCCAGATGTGACCATAGATGGTAGCATCACCACAACAGATGTAAACGGAAACTCAAATACCGCTATTGCTAGCAAAACATATGATTTAGATAATGATGGAGATGGGATACCAGATAGTACAGATACAGATGATGATAATGATGGTGTACCAGATGGTACGGACAACGCTCCTTTAGACCCTTCCAGCTGTCAAGATTTAGACGGTGATGGTTGTGACGATTGTTCTGCTACCGCTAGTAATGATTTTACACCTGGTCCAAATTTTGATACGGCCAACGACGGCGAAGATACAGATGGCGATGGGCTTTGTAACAACTTTGATGAAGATGATGACAACGATGGTATACCAGATGTTGTAGAAACTACTGCAGATTTTGATAATGATGGAATGCCCAACAGTTTAGATTTGGATAGTGATAATGATGGTATTCCAGATATTGTTGAAACGGGTAACGCAAGTTTAGATAGCAATGGTAATGGAAAAATAGATGATGCAGAGAGTCCGGCCGGCTCCAATGGTATTCCAGATAGTGCAGAAGATGGTGGCACAGATGGTAATGGTGTTTCTAACGTACCAGTAGATTCAGATGGCTCTGGCAGTCCAAATTACTTAGATATTGATTCTGATAACGATGGTATATTGGATACCGTTGAAGCACAGGCAGATGGTAGTTTAACACAACCTAGCGGAACAGATTTAGATTCAGATGGTATTGATGATGCTTTTGATACGGACGAAGGTGGAAGTTTTATCACTGCTCCAATAAACTCGGATTCAGATACGCATCCAGATTACTTGGATTTAGATAGTGATGATGATGGAATTGTAGATAATATTGAGTGGCAATCAACTTCTAGCTATCTACCTCCAAGTACCGATAGCGATGGTAATGGTTTAGCAGATAATTATGAAACAGCCGCAGGTTCTGGCCAATCCATTAACCAACCGGTTAACTCAGATGGTCAAGATAATCCAGATTTTAGGGATTCGGATTCGGACAACGATGGTCTTTCAGATTACATAGAAGCGTACGATACAAATGCGGACAATACCGCTGATACTTCGCCATTGAACGTAGATACGGACAATGATGGTCTAGACGACGCGTTTGACAACTCTATTTCTGCCCCAAATGGTATTGAGGATAGCAATGGTGCTACCAACAATGGGCAGGTTGCAACAGATTTTCCAAACGATCAAGATCCATTTACGGCAGAGGTAGATTTTAGAGATGAGAATGTACACCTTACACCTATAGATACGGATGGAGACGGGTATAATGATGATGTTGATATTGATGATGACAATGATGGTATCTTAGACTATGTAGAGTCCTTAGGTTTTGAACCTACCAATACTAAAGGAGATGACTGTGGTATTCCTCCAGGTTCCTTTACCAATGGTACGTACATTGGTGGTACAGGGTTAGGTGCCGGTACCGTTAATGCGCAGTATCGTTTTTCTAATGTGGTTAATTCTTCCTTAGGGGTATTAGATGCTATTGTTACCATTTCAGAAATGGATGCCAACGTAACATTTAACACTATAGATTCTAACGCCATTGGTAGTGATGACGCTTGGCAGCCAAGCTTTGACATCAATGGTATAGCTGGTGATACGGGAAGTGTTACTTTCTCTATAACACTAGTAGCGGCAGGAACAAATTTCCAAGTGAACCTTTCAAGGTTTGGTGGGGCTATTTATGACATAGATGGTGCAGATGTTAATGAGACGATTACCTTAGAAAGACCAGGGCTGTATGCGCTAGATTCCAATACCTTAATCAATACCTCTGAAAATTTAGCTACAGGTACTGTATCCTTTAATGGTCCTAACCAGTCTTGGGCTGGGGTAGATTTCGGTCCGCGTTTAGCAATGTATTTCAATTACTATGAAACCTATGAATTTAGAATAACCTTTACCGGTGAACTTTTAGCGGGTGCCGTAGACAACAGTTATTTAGGTTCTGTATTATTCCAAACTTGTGATATAAACGGATTATTTGACCCTTCTAATACAACTTCTAGCAACAACACAGCTGGCACACCTACCGGAGTTACATCCGGTCCTGGAACCGCTCCTGTATTTGTGGTAAATGATGGTATTGATTCGGATAACGATGGAATTTCAGACGATTTGGATATCGATTCTGATAACGATGGTATCCCAGACAACGTTGAGGCCCAACTTACTTCGGCCTATACGGCTCCTGGTGCTTCAGACAGCGATTTTGATGGGCTTTTAGATGCCTATGAAGGCACTGGAGACCAAGGTTTGTCCGCCATAGATACAGATGCAGATGGCATATTGGATTATTTGGATACCGATTCGGACAACGACGGAAAAACAGATACTGAAGAAGCAGGATTCACAACAGCCCCTAACAATTTAGATGCAGATGGGGACGGGCTCTTAAATGGCTATGATGATGTGGATACTACTGGTGGAGTTTTTGATTCTAATGATGATCAAAACAACGGTGCCATAGATTTACCAAATAACGATGTAATAACCACTTCTGAAGTAGATTACAGAGAAGCTGCTATTGATGATAATGACAATGATGGTATAGCAGATTCTATTGATTTGGATGATGATAATGATGGTATTCTAGATACCGTAGAAAGCACTACGGGAACAGACCCAAGTGCGGATGATGATGCAGATGGTATCGAAAATTACAGAGATACTGATTTAGGACCAGACACCAATTCTGATGGTATTGTAGATGCTTTTGATACGGATTTAGATGGTGTACCAAACCATTTTGATTTAGATGCAGATAATGATGGAATCTATGACGCTGTGGAAGCTGGTCATGACCAAGCCTATACCAATGGCTTGGTAGATGGAGCCGTGGGTACAGATGGTATTCCAAATACGGTGCAAGCAGCTGGTCAACAAAATAGCGGTACTGTCAATTATACCTTATCAGATTCAGAAAGTACGGCAGACGGTACACCAGATTATTTAGAATTAGATGCGGATAATGATGGTTGTAATGATGTAACTGAGGCTGGCTTTACAGATGGCGACGGAGATGGTGTACTAGGAGATTCACCCTTGGTTGTAGATGCAAATGGTGTAGTTACAGGAACCAATGTTAGTGATGGTTATACAGAACCTGCCAATGTGGATAGTGCAACAGATCCTAACTATGATTTTCAACAGCCTGGAACGTCTCCGAGCATCGCAAATGCAGCCAATCAACCCCAAGATGTGCTAACCAATGGTAGTAGTCCCGAAACATTTGCCGTAACTGCAAATGGTTCCAATTTAACCTATCAATGGGAAGTAGACAATCAATTAGGCGGTGGCTTTGTTGCTATTGACGACGCTAATGCAACGGATATATATACCGGTAGCACAACGGCTATTTTAACATTAACCGGTATAACAGCAAGTGAAAATGGGTATGTTTATCGTGTAATAATTACAGATGTATCTTTTGGATGCTCCCCACTTACTTCTGCAACCGCAACGTTAACCGTAGATGTTACAGCGCCAGTAATCACCATAGACGTGGTAGCAGGTGATGATATTATAAACGCTGTTGAAGATGATGCCCCGGTAACCATTTCAGGTACAACAGATGCAGAAGATGGCCAAATTGTCACAGTAGTAGTAAATGGTAATAGTTATACGGCAACGGTAACTAGCGGTACATGGAGTTTAGATATCCCTGCAGCAGATGCACAGGCCTTGGATGCTTTGGAAACAATTACTGCGGATGTTACGGATTTGGCTGGTAATACAGCTACACAAGCAACAAGAGATATTGAGCATGACGTTTTAGCTGTTATCGATATCACAACGCCTATCGAAGGCGACAACATCGTGAACGCAAGTGAGGATGGCGACGTGACCATCTCCGGTACCACTACCGATGTGGAGGACGGACAAATCGTGACCGTTACCTTCTCCGATGGTACCAACACCGTTACCACGACAGCTACCGTTTCTGGTAACACTTGGACGGCCACGGACGCCGATATCTCAGGTTTGGACAACGGTACCGTTACCGTGACCGCCGATGTTACCGACGTAGCCGGCAACCCGGCCACCGATAACGACCCGATTACTTTGGACAATACCCTACCGACCATCGATA
>NZ_JBSWXQ010000003.1:0-406259 GCF_056160685.1 Croceivirga sp. ABH4_376
TTTGCCATTGCAAAATCCGGAATTCCTTATGATGAGAAATATGTGTCGAAATTGAACTAAAAGAACTTGTTTTTTAACTCAGTTCTTTGTTACCTGCTGGCTTTTTTATTTATTCATTTTTAATAATCCACTTTTAAAGTAGATTTTCATATTATTTCTTGTCTTTTTTCTTTTTGGTTCTTCTCCTTCAAGAAAAGCTCCTGATGCTGAATAGAAATCATTACTCTTAAATTCCACAAGTCCATAAATAATCTGGTTTTTTGTCGAATCAGGAATTTCGGATAGCACAATTTTTGTATCAGAACAAGGAACTTCCAATCTCATTATCAAGCTGTCATTTTCTTTATAGGCATAAGTTGGAAAATCATCCGAACTCAACATATGAAATAATTCCGCTTTTTTATCGGCTATTTTTATATAAAATCCTGTTCCTCCAAAAAGTCCATATGCGCCATTAATTCCGAGTGTATCTTTATCCCACAAGTAGAATGATTTGAAAGGAAGTTTTTTTGAAAAGTCCGTACTTGAAACTACAAGACTGTCATTTTCATAACTATCCACATATAGACTATTCCCATAAACTTGCATAAAGTCGCCAAATCTTTCAAATTCAGGTTGTTCAACTATATATTTTTCTACTTCACTTTTTATGTTTGGGTTTATTGTCAGTCCGTCAATATCGCTTTTCTTTTGTCCATTTGAACAAGAGCATAATGTTAAGACCAAAATTAAAGTTAAGTACTTCATTTTTTCAGCTTGCAGGTAACAATTCAATATCCGCCCTATAACGCATATCTGTTTTGTATAAAACTACTAAAACTTTGTTTAAGTTAACCGCTTTTAATACGCATACTTATAGTAGCTTTAGCATATGAAAATGCACAACTACACCCTTTTTCTAGAATGGACCGGTAACAAAGGTGAAGGCACCAAAAATTACCGCAGCTATGAACGCAGCCACCGTATAAGTACTGCCGTGACCAACCAAGTAATAGAAGGCAGCTCTGATCCCGCTTTTTTAGGAGACAAAACCAAATACAACCCAGAAGAATTGTTCGTGGCCTCATTGGCCTCTTGCCATATGCTCTGGTACCTGCATTTATGTGCCAGCAACAACATTGTGGTACTAGAATACACAGACGAACCACAGGGAAAAATGGTAGAAGAAAAAGATGGTAGCGGCCATTTTACGGAGGTTATTTTAAAACCTACGGTTATCATAAAACATAAGACCAACAAGCAGATGGCCAAAAGCCTACATGCCGAAGCGCAAAAGATGTGCTTTATAGCCAATAGCTGTAATTTTCCGGTACTGCACCAACCGGAGATTTTAACGGCCAAGTTGTAAGCATAGAATTCTTAACAGAAAGTGTAATTTTGTGTTGTTTAAACGCAAAATATGATTTCGCAAAACATAAAAGTAGCCGTAGACGCTGTGGTATTTGGGTACGTAGAAAGGCAATTGCAATTACTGCTCATAAAACAGAAATACGGAAGCGAGAAAAACAAATGGGCCTTGCCGGGTGGTTTTGTCCTGGACCATGAAGATTTAGATACAGCAGTAACAAGGGAACTACAAGAAGAAACCGGTATAACTGTAGCTTACCTAGAGCAATTGTACACCTTTGGTGCCGTAAAAAGAGACAACAGGCAACGAGTAGTAAGTATTGCCTATTTGGGATTGATAAATCCTAAAAAATTTAAGCTCACCGCCAGTACGGATGCGCTAGAAGTAGGCTGGTTTGCCATAGATGCCCTGCCCCAGTTAGCATTTGACCATCAAGAAATAGTAGCCAAAGGTCTAGAGCGACTACAAAACAAAATAAGCTACAAACCCATAGGATTTGAATTGTTGAATACGGAATTCCCCTTTTCTGATATAGAAAACTTATACCAGACCATTCTAAACAAACCCATAGACCGTAGAAACTTTAGAAAAAAGCTGATGAGTTTTGGAATACTAGAAGAAACCGATAAGATTAGTAAACCAGAAAGTGGCAGACCGGCTAAGTTATTTCGCTTTAACACTAAAAAATACAAGTCCTTGGAACAAAAGGGTTTTCATTTTGAAATTAAGTTTGCGTAAAATAAACACAAAATAATTTTGTTTACCGAATTCAATATCGTACTTTGCGTAAAAATAACGCAATATGAATTTAAATCTCGACCCAACTTTTGGCCCTAAAGCGCACCAAATTGCATTTGAGGCATTTACTTTTAATGGCGGCGAGCCCCACATAAAAATTAAAAGTAATATTCCTAAGAACCAAGAGGTAGTTATTTACCACAGGATCAATTCGTTCAACGATCTAGGATTGCTTTTGGTAGCTACTGATGCCCTAAGACAAATGGGCGTAAAAGACATAGCTTTGTTTTTGCCCTACTTACCAGGTGCTAGACAAGACCGTTTAATGATTCCCGGAGAACCATTGACCGTAAAAGTATACACCCAACTGATTAACGCACAACAATACAGCAGCGTAACCCTTTTTGACGCACATTCTGAGGTAGGCCCCGCTTTATTGAACAATTGTATTGCAGTTAACAACCATGCGTTTATCCAAAAGGTTTGTGAGGAAATAGAAAAAGATGCTTTTTTGATTTCCCCAGATGGTGGCGCACTAAAGAAGATATATAAATTGGCCGCGCATCTGCAAGATTACCCTGTGGTAGAGTGTTCCAAATCTAGAGATGTAAAAACCGGACAACTTACCGGGTTTAAAGTATATACAGATACGCTTGAAAACAAATCTTGCCTTGTGGTAGATGATATTTGTGATGGTGGCGGCACCTTTATTGGCCTAGCCGAAAAATTAAAAGAAAAACAGGCAGGTAAATTATACTTGGCCGTTAGTCATGGTATTTTTAGTAAAGGTTTTGATACATTATTAAAACACTATGACAAAATATTCGTTACCAATGCAGTTAAAGACGTACAACACCCCAATATAGTACAAATTAACCTACTAGATTTAAACTAAAACCCAACAGTATGAACCCACTTTTATATACAGATGGCTACAAAGTAGACCATAGAAGACAATATCCAGAAAACACCACCTTGGTCTATAGTAATTGGACCCCTAGAAAAAGTAGGATTCCCAATGTGGACAAAGTAGTTTTCTTTGGGCTACAGTATTTTATTAAAAAGTACATTTTAGAGGATTTTCAAAACAACTTTTTTACCCAGCCAAAAGAAGAGGTATGTGCTAAGTATTCTAGAAGAATAAATAATTATTTAGGACCAAATTCCGTTGGTATAAAACATATTGAGGCCTTGCATGATTTGGGTTATATACCCATGGCCATAAAGGCGCTTCCAGAAGGGGTTTCCGTACCTATACGCGTTCCTATGTTTACCATGTACAACACCCTACCCAATTTCTTTTGGTTAACCAATTATTTTGAAACCTTATTGTCTACTACCATTTGGTTACCTTGTAATTCTGCCACCATAGCCAAGCAATACAGAAGCTTGTTAGATGATTATGCGGCGAAAACCTCAAGTATTCCTGAATTTGTAGATTGGCAAGGCCACGACTTTTCCATGCGTGGTATGGCTGGTTTAGAGGCCGCTTTATTGAGTGCGGCTGGGCATTTACTTAGTTTTAGCGGTACAGATACCATACCTGCGGTAGATTTTTTGGAAACGTATTACAATGCCAATAGCGATGAAGAACTTATAGGTGGCTCCGTAGCCGCTACGGAGCACTCCGTAATGTGTATGGGCACCAATTCTGGTGAGCAAGAAACCTTTAAGCGATTAATTACCGAAATTTATCCTAAAGGTATTGTTTCCATAGTATCAGACACTTGGGATTTATGGAAAGTATTGACCGAATACCTTCCTAATCTAAAAGACGAAGTTTTAGCTAGGGAGGGCAAAGTGGTAATTCGCCCAGATAGCGGGGACCCGGTAGCCATAATCTGTGGCGACCCAGAGGCTGATAGTAGTGTAGCGCAAAAAGGTGTTGTACAGTTACTTTGGGAAACTTTTGGGGGAAGCATCAACGCGAAAGGCTTTAAAGAATTAGACCCACATATTGGAGCCATTTATGGCGATAGTATTACTTTGGAACGAGCAGAAAACATCTGTAAACGATTGGAAGAAAATGGTTTTGCTTCAACCAACGTTGTGCTCGGGATAGGTTCTTTTACCTATCAATATAATACTAGAGATACCTTTGGCTTTGCCATGAAGGCCACCTATGGTGAAGTAAACGGCGAAGGCCGGGAAATCTACAAAGACCCTATAACGGACGACGGTACTAAAAAATCAGCTAAAGGACTTATAAAAATCGAAAAAGTAGATAATACCTACTCCCTAATAGACCAAGTCTCTTGGGAAGAAGAAGCTACGGGCGAATTACAACTAGTTTTCAAGGACGGAAAACTTTTAATAGACGATAATTTAAAAGCTATCAGAGCCCGTGTAAAATAAGACGCTAAAAAACTGAATTACAAAGCCCCTTTTGTAGGGGCTTTTTCTTTTTATTTGGTGGCAAAATTAGCCATTTTAGACCATCCACTCCAATTTAAAAATTGGTCTCTGTAGCGTACCCGCCAATAGTAAGTGGTATTGGGTTTTAAACGCGTAGATACCTCATCGGTTAAATCGTCTCCTTTTTGCCTATTTTCTTTGTAATACCAGTTTTCAAATTGTTTCCAACTATCAAAAACCGGTTTATCAAAAGTACTATCCGTTGCAATTTGCCACTGGCTAGCCGCATGGAAAGCCCCTTTACGACCACCAGAAAAAGTACCGGCTTTAAGGGTAACAAATAGTTTGTTTACCGTAGCATTTTTAGGAGCGATTACCTCTGGGATATCAGGTTCTTTTTTAAAACGATAGACCGTTACCCGGTCTGTTTCTTCGTTATCTTTTAGGCCATCTGCGTTATTGCCCCTGGAAATACGTTTCAGGGTCATTTTAGGGTCGTTTTTATCAGGATCTATGGTAACCATGACAAATCCGTATTCGTCTTCCGTTTTGGTAAACTCCTCATAATCCCTTCCTTCAAATTCGCCCCAATTGTCTAACGCGCCTCCTGCAGAGGCCACGTTTACCCATAGATGGTCGTGCTCCTTACTTTGCCCCCTAGAATAACCATGGGTATGCCCAAAAAAATGTAGTGTTGGTTTCCCAGTTTTATCGGAAAATTGCTCCAATAGTTTTACCACCTTACCGGTAGAAGCTTCCTCTCCCGGTATCCATAGTTCTGATTTATGTGGATGGTGCAACTGCGCAAAAACAAAGTCTATATTGGCATTGCTTGCCGTTTCTTCCAATACCTTCTCTAGCCATTCAAATTGGTATTTAGAATCGCGATAGCCTTCATTGGAATTTAAACCTATTATACGAATGTTGCCATAATCTTTAAACCACCAATGCTCTGCTTAGGCAGGGGTTCCGTTTTTTGGTAACTCAAAATATTTGAAATAGAAGACCGAGTTCTGCTCATGGTTACCCAATACCGGATATACGGGCACCTGTGAAAACAAATTAGCAGATTGCTTAAAAAAATGCTGGGTCCAATGGTCGTAATTAGACCCCGTAGAAACCAAATCGCCCGGAATCATGACCAAGGCTAAATTATCCGGTACACTACCATCAAACTCATTTTTAAGGTATTTGATAACCCCTTCGTTTACTATTTCTTCAAACTTCTCCGGATACTGCCAATCGTATTGCATATCGCTCATGGCCACTAAATTGAATGGTTCTGCTTGCTCCTTTTAATAAATGTATACGGCTAATAATCTATCTCCTTGGTCAACACATTTAAATAAGCACTTTCTATTTTTAACCTTATTTTTCCGGTATCTTTTGTAGCCCTTACATAGATAATAGCCTTACCATTGTTCAGTTCATGCACGTTATCCAAATAGTTTTCGGCAACATAGTTAGAACCGTTTTCAATACCCATTAATTCACCGTCTCCTTTTATGGTTACTTTTATTTTGTTGGCTGCCAATTGACAAATGTTTTCTTTGGCATCTACAACGGTAACTTCATAGATGGCAACATCATATGCCTTTGACAAGGTATTTTGTATAGGTTTTAACTTTAGTTTATCTGGTTTACCGGAAGTTATCAAGGTCATTTCCGCTACGGGCTTTCCGTTGGTAAAGCCAACCGCTTTTAATTGACCCTCCGTAAAAGGTAACTGCCAAGTAATTATTCCGGTTTCATCATCGTATTGTTTGGTTTTACCCACTTTGGCACCATTTAAATACAAGTCTACCTTTTCCGTATTGGTGTAACAAGCTACGGTCATATCTTCACCCCTTTCAAAATTCCAAATGGCAGGTGCATCCATAGAAAGTTTGCCATTTTTTCTGGCTGGGTAAGCCCCAATATACAACATAGGCTCTTTAGCCCATAATGATTTTCTAAAATAGCCTTTGGGCTTAATATAGTTGGCCATATCTACCATTCCAGAGTTGAAACCACGAGATGGCCATACCCCAGATTCTCCCAAATAATCTATACCTGTCCATAAAAATTGAGCAAAAATAAAATCCTTATCCCTAACAGCTTTCCACGCATTTAAATCGTGCCTGTTTTCGCTACCATAAAAAATACGCTTTGGGTATTTTTTATGATCTTCATCATATTGATATTCTGTGTAATTGTACCCAACCACATCCAATGTTTCTGGAAATTCTGTTTCATTACTCATTACCGAGCCTGCCAAAGCCGCGGTAACTGGTCTAGAAGTATCCAAGGCTTTTACCACAGGGACCAACTCCTTTGCAATATCCCCCAAGCGGTCTGCATGGGGTTGACTGGTTAAATAACCTCTAGTAAATTTCTGTCCAATTTCACCAGTTTCCAGAACTGGATGGCTATAGGGGTCGTTAGGGTAATCTACTTCATTACCTATACTCCACATTATAATAGAAGGATGGTTTCGGTCTCGCTTTACCATACTTGCCAAATCTATCTTATTCCACTCTCTAAAGTAAGAGGCATAACCTTGAAATCCTGGCTCACCATGATTCCAGCCTGTTAGCCATTTCTTTTTAGGGTATTCCCATTCGTCAAAAGCCTCGTCTATTACCAAAAACCCTAATTCATCGCATAGCTCATATAAATCTGTGCTTTGTGGATTATGGCTCATTCTAATTGCATTAACGCCAATATCCTTTAACTTAACCAAGCGTTCTCTCCAAACTACTTTGGGTACAGCAGCCCCAAGAACTCCTGCATCATGATGCAAGCAGACCCCTTTCAAGTTTGTATTTTGTCCGTTTAGAAAAAATCCGTTGTCCGCGTCAAAATTTATGGTTCTTATACCTACTGTAGTATACGTTACATCTGTTATCTTACCCTTTTTAAGCAAGGTAGATTTGAGTTGGTATAAATATGGATTGTCTAATTGCCAAAGGATAGGTTGTTCTATGTTAAGCAACTGCTCATTCTTGTTTTGATTTTGCGGCACTTGGGTATTGGTGGTAGCCACAACCTTTCCATTAGCATCTAAAAACTCGTGTAAAATACTAAAATCAGCGCTAGCCGGTCCATCGTTAAGTGTTGCGTTAACCTTTAGCATAGCTTTATTGGCATCTACCGTGGTGGTGTATTGTATGCCCCATAAATCAAAATGTGTTTTGGGTGCCGTTATTAGCTGCACATCTCTATATATACCAGAACCGGTATACCAACGGCTATCTGCTTGCTCACTATGATCTACACGAACGGCTACTACATTCTCTTGCCCTGGTTTTACAAAAGGGGTTATCTCATAAGCAAAAGAAACGTATCCGTTAGGTCTTTTACCCAACCATTTTCCGTTTATAAAAACTTCACTATTGCGGTAAACACCTCCAAAATACAAGTAATATCTGTTCTCTTTATCACCTACCGGAATGTTTATGTTTGTTCTATACCAACCCACGCCTCCTGGCAAATATCCTGTGCAACTAAATAAATCTGGGCTAGCCGGAAAGGTTACGGACCAATCATGCGGTACGGTTACTTGTTGCCAACCACTATGATCAAGAGTTTGCCTGCCACCAAGATGCACGTCTCCGTAATTAAAAAACCATTTTTTAAGGTATTCTGATTTGCCAAATCCTTGTGCACCAAGATTAACTGTACACAAAAAACTGAACAAAAGAAAACAAATACCTCGGGTAAAATTAGTTATTATCATTTTGTACTTAACTTGTCTTATTTACAATAAGGGTTACTATAGATTTTGCAGGGAGTGTAAAAATGCCGTTAGATTCAATATTGGTCAATTCTAAATCTTTGCTAGCATCCGTTATATAAGTTGCAGCCCCTGTTACAACCTCATCATCTAAGGCAATACCAACCGGCATACTCCCGGCATTGGAATTGATTACAACAATTACATGATTTTTACCATTTTTGCTTTGATAAGAAGAAAACAGTAAGTTTTCATTTAAACTTCCCGTATTATCCGGATTATTGTTTGCCCGAATGTGTGTTCTTTGGTACCCTGGACGAATAAAACGACTATAGTTACCTAGTGCCCAGAGCAATTTACTTTCGTAGTACTCTCCGTCTTGTTTATTCTTATCTATATAGATGAGACCATCTTTGTAATTGTAAGGCGATATAGCCAACCACCAATGCCAAGCACTGGCATTACCTACTGCCAAATCTGTATGTATAACCTTTGCCGTATATATAGCCGGGGCCATGCCCAAGTCTCTACCAACTCCTTTGATTTTATCATTATCCTCTAGAATACAGTATTCAGACATCCAAAATGATAAATTGGGAATGCTAGCAGTTTTTTCTGCAACGGCACTCCTGTGTCTCTTTAAATTGTCAAACGGATGAGTGGTAAAATAACTATGACCAGATATGGTAGGACTAACATGACTTAAATTGCCTATATAATTTTCAGAATCAACAGTAAAAAAAGCTTCTATTTGGTTTCCCCTATGCCCTTTATCTCCATTTTCATATAAAAAATTAAGCTGGCCAGCTTCTGCAATATCAATTTTAGTTTGAAGGCTTTTCTGAGCTATTGCTGAATTTAATTCTTTAACAATACCTGCGATATCAGAGTTAAAAAAAGGAGTTCCTTCTTGCCCATCGTTCCAATCCCATTGTGGTTCGTTGACAGGGCTTATGTAGTCTACTTTTAAACCCTGCTGTTCCATGCCTTGAATAACCGTAGCCAAATATTTGGCATAATCCGAAAATTTATCTGATTCTAAATTGGGTACGGCATTGTCCGTATTAGCTCTACCATTTTTTGTCATGGTTACTGGCGGACTGTTTGGAAAAACCAGTAGGTTTTCTACTGCTGCGGCTTTTGCTTGTTGCGCAAACCACATTTGCCCAGCTTGCTTGTTCCAATTGTATGTGCCATCTTCCTGTAAAAAAGATTCTGCCCTGCGCCACTCATCACTAATATTACTTGATATTCCTTGGGCCGCACTACCTGCACCAATGTTAAAGCGCCACATAGACAGGCCAATACCCTTGGGGTTATCATTAGCATCCATTTCCTTGCTAAATAACAAATCTGCAATTGCTGTTTTTTTGGCTAAAGGCCAGTTACCCACAAACTGGCAAGACCATGCATCTGATGCTCCAAAATGAGCTATTGTTTGGTAGGTATTTGAAGTGGAAACCTCTAAAATTATACCAGGGTTTGTATGACCAGGCACAACATTTTCTTCAGAAATTTCTTCAGACTTTTCCTTTTCTGAGCAAGCAGATAAACTATAAAGAAGTGTTAGAGTAAAGAGTATTAACCAAAATTGGCCTTTAGAATTTAAGTAAGGAGTATTAATTGTTGGCATTTTTTTATTTATTAGAACCTATAACTGATATGTATTGAAGTGGACCGTTATTTTTGGCCACTAATACAGAAAGACCATTGGCAGTTTTTACCAAATCTGAATTTCTTACGTCTCCCGAAACATAGAGACCACTTTTAAAAGCTGGTAGTATGGTAAAAAATCCTTCCCCATTGCCTTTTAAATAAACGCCAAACGATGCATCGTTTCTTGGGGTTTCTACTTCTGCCACGTACCAATTACCACTTAATAACGCATCTAAATGGCCATCTAGGTCAAAATCATGGATAGTTATACTATTTATTGAAGATAATTGGGCGTTAAAACCTAATGGAATCTTTGTAAAAGTGCCGTTTCCATTATTTCTAAAATAAGCACTGGCAAAAGTACTTGCCGCATAATGTGTTGCTTTTTTTAGTTTATTCTCTCCATAAACATCTACCAAAGTAGCCTGCGCAAAAGCATCGTATGTTTTAAACTTTTCTTTGATACTAGGAACCTGGTTACTAGAACATTCCCTACCGCGTAGTGGATATAAATCACCAGTTTCATAATACCCTAGTGCAATGTCTCTTGTGCCATTATTGTCAAAATCTGTTTGAAAAATTTCAAAAGGAGCTTCTGTAGTAGCTTTATACTTGTAATTAAGGCCTAAGTTGCCAGCAATAAAATCTTCGTCTCCATCTCCATCAAAGTCAGCCGCGGCCACACTAAACCACCAACCATTTTCTTTGGCTATTTGGGTGTTTTCTGAAACATCTACAAAGGTTCCATTCGTATTTTTAAATATTCGAGGAGCCATCCATTCCCCTACCAAAAGCAAATCTTTTTTCCCATCAGAGTCATAATTAAACCAAACCGCGTCTGTAACCATACCCAAGTTTTCTAAACCTGGTGCAATAACAGTAGTTACATCTGTAAACTTAGGTTTACCTAATTGGCTATCATTTCGTAAAATCTTGCTACTTACAGCTTCTGGGTACTGACCCGGTTTTTGGCGGCCACCAATGAATAAATCCAAATCACCATCATTATCATAATCTGATGCTTTTACACAAGCCCCGCTCAAACCCCATTGCGGCAAGGCGGCCGTTTCCGTAAAACTACCTTCTATATTCAGATATAACCTATCTTGTAATAATTTGTTTCCATGCTGGTATTCATTCCCTCCACTTACCACATACAGGTCTTTGTTTCCGTCTCCATCTGCATCTAAAAATAGGGCCGCAACATCTTCAAATTGCAAATCCGCCGCAAAAGCAGGTTGGTTGGAACGAACAAAAGAACCGTTCTGCTTTTGAATATATAAGGCGCCTGAGTAACCAAGAGCCCCGCCAATATAAAAATCATCCAAACCATCTTTATTGATATCATCAACAGCTAACGCTGGCCCCATTTGAGACATTCGATGTGGCAGAAGACTTTCTCTTTCAAAATCATTATACTTGTTTTCTTTATGTATATGTTGCAATCCGTAATTTTGGGTAACATCCTTAAAAATTCGGGGATTTTCCCTATTTTCTTTTAAACTATTTTGGGCATTTTTATAAGATAACAAAAGTGTTTGATTGGCTTTAATATCCCGTAATTCTTGAGTTTTGCCATCTGGCCAAATAACGGTAAGCAGTTTAATATTTTGTTGCCCACCTAAACCAAAATGTAATGGGGCTGCTGCCGCAGATTGAAATCCTCTGCTATTGTATTTTTCCTTTATCTGCTGTTGCTGATTTAAGGTTATTTTTACGCGTACGCCAATGCCTTGAGGGTTTTGAGAGGGACCTTCCAAATTAATTTTTAGGTAATTATTGGAATTTAATTCATTGGCTTTATTTTCATACACAAAGGCCAAATCATCCATATTGTTTACCACTATATCCAAATCTCCATCGTTATCCAAATCGCCATAAGCCGCTCCATTGGAACTAGTTTCAACATCTTTAACCCAAAGATTGTTGGTTTTTGTAAAGCCGTGACCTTTGTTATTTTGGAAAAAATAATTGGGCTTGCTCCTATTGGGCATTTCATTTACCAGTTGTAGCGTTAATTGCCTTGCGCGTTTTTTGTTTTCCGGTGTTTGTCTGCCGTATTGAGAAAAGAAACGGTCAAACTTATTTTGTTTGTATTTTAAAAAATCGTTGTTCCTGAAATCTTTTTTAATTCCGTTAGAAACAAAAAGGTCTTGGTATCCATCATTATCCATATCAAAAAACAAGGGTCCCCAGCTCCAATCTGTATTAGAAACACCGGCAATTTGGGCAGCATCTGAAAATACGGGAATATTATTTTTAGTTTGTGCCACACCGTTGTTCAATTGTAGAGCGTTGTACATGTATTGATGGTGTAAACCTTTTTCTGTTAAGGCGTAAAACCGCTCTGGATTCATACCACTCATAGAGGTTTTAATGTCATAGTTATTTTCTGACATCATATCTAACGACAAGAAATCCAACCAACCATCGTTATTGATATCTGCTATATCATTACCCATACTAAAATAAGAGATGTGATTAGCGGCTTGGTCCATAACCTCTTTAAAAGTACCATCTTGTTGATTTAAATAAAGATGATCCTTCTCTGAAAAATCATGCCCAACCAGAACGTCTGGCCAGCCATCGTTATTTAAATCTCCAATAGCAACACCTAGCCCAAAACTAATACTGTTGTTTATGATACCGCTTTCACTGGAAACATCTATAAACGATTGATTTTGATTTTGAAACAATCTAGAACTTTGGAACGGTGCCTCTTTCCGCATTAGATCAGGAAGCATCTCATCTTCATAAGGTCTAGTTCCATGGTTGATCAGAAATAAATCTAAATCGCCATCACGATCATAATCAAAGAAAGCTGCTTGCGTGGAAAAATGAGGTAGGTCCAATCCGTATTTTTTAGCATCTTCCTTAAAGACAGGATTTCCCTTTTCATCGTTCTTAACGTTAATAAATAATTGGTTTCTACGATCGTCAGGATTATTGTATTTTCCAGATTTACATACATAAATATCTGGTCTACCATCCAAATTTATGTCTACTATAGAAACACCAGTGGTAAACCCACTGTTTGCTCTTAAACTGCTTTTACCCGTTATGTCTAAAAAATTTAGGTTTCCTTTGTTAATATATAGTGCATTATTCTCTAAAGAAGAAGCAAAGTAAATATCCAATAATCCATCAAGGTTAAAATCTGCCAAGGCAACACCTGCACCGTTATACAAATACTCATATAAAATACCGTTTAAGTTGGAAGTTTCCTTAATGGTATTTTTAAAGTTTATACCCGTTACTTTTTCTTTTTGAATAACAAATAATCTTTCCAATTCGCTTTGTTGCGCCTTCTCTGTTTTATTAGTTGTTTCTTTACAATGAAAAAAAAGCATACAGCAACAAACAAGCATTAAAAATTTAAATCTGCACATAACTTTGGACAAGAAATATTACGAAGTAAAAAATAGGAGGTGATACTTACCACCTCCCATTTTTGGTTTAATCCACTATAAAATGTTTATTTTAAACCCAACTAAACTTAAAACTCAAACTTATCTTATAATATCTTAATAACCTGGGTTCTGCTCTAAAACTCCATTAGAGGCCGTTATGTCTTCTAATGGAATTGGGAACCAATAATGCTTTGGATCAAAGGATTTACCCTCTAAAGCAATCTTAGAGAAGTCATAGGTAAAAGAACCGTCTTCTTCTTTTGTGATTAAAACACCTCTTGCTGGCTCATTTTCTACTTCTTCTGCAATTAACCATCTACGAACATCAAAATAGCGGTGTTCTTCAAAGGCTAACTCTACCCTACGTTCGTTCCTTATTTTTTCTCTTAGCTGTTCTTGTGATAAACCAGACAATTCTGGCATACCCGCTCTTTCCCTAACGGCATTTATCGCAGCATAAACCTCATCTGTTGGTCCAGTAGCTTCATTTTGTGCTTCTGCAAAATTTAGTAAAACTTCTGCGTAACGAAAATAACGCCAAGGAGAAGACCCCATATCATTCCAATCGTTCAAGGTAATGTCTTCCCTAATAAACTTTCTCATCAAATAACCGGTTCTAGAAGTATTCCAAGGTTCGTTACCATCCGGACTATCTAAACCTCCAGGAAGAAAAGATTCATAAGGCCTGTCTCTAAACATTAGGCCATTGTAAACTACAGTTGCATAAAAACGAGGGTCGCGGTCTGTATAGGGATCTTGCGCATCATAACCAGAGCCTGGTTCATCTATTGCCATACCGTTAGACATTTCAAAATCGTCCACAAAGTTTTGCATTGGGCCATTACCGCCCCAACCCCCAGAGCCGTTTGGCCCGTTCATACGTTCAATAGGAATAGCCCTACCACCAGAACTACTGGTAGAAACATAAAAACGCATAAAAATGTCTTCGCTAGTCATATTCTGGTTTACAAAGTACTTTCTAAAGTTTTCCACTGGATCAGAATCTAGATTGGTTACCAAACTATATTTGTTCAAATCCATGATGTCTTTTGCAGCATTTGCTGCTGTCTGCCATTTCTGCGCATCATTAGCACCTCCCGTATACAACGGGCTGGCAGCATATAACAATACTCTAGCCTTTAAAGCCATAGCGGCCCCAGAGGTTGCCCTAGCACCGTTGTCTAATGGCAGCCCTTCAATTGCCATATCCAACTCTGCTAATATGTAATCTACCACCTCTGGTATTTCCTTACGATCGTACAATGGAGTAAAATCACTATTTAGCTCATAAACTTCATCACCAATAATTGGAGTTTTACCAAAACCTCGCAACAATTCAAAATACCTAAAGGCTCTTATGAAATGTAATTCTGCCGTTAATTTGGATTTAACATCATCATCGAACGGAGAAGCATCTGTATCTATTTGACGTAGAGCAATATTAACCTCTCTAATATTACGAAAGCTTCTCCCCCAAGTGGTACTCATAAACCCATAATTACTTGGAGACAATTGCCCCCTCTGAACCAAATAAGTAGCATCGTCATTACTATAAATAGTCTCATCCGATACGGAATTCCACATTGCCCAGTGAAAACCTCTACCAAAACCGGCAGGAGTATCTCCTCCATTATGCCCTGGTTCTTTATCAGCAATACGTACACTAGTATATAGACCTCTAATAAAAGCATCTGCCAGCGCTGGGTCTGCAAATACGGCCTGATCCGTTAAATTGGTACTTTCTGTTTCCAGAAAATCTTTCTCACATGATACCGCGGTAAATACCATGGCCGCTATCAGTGAATACCTAAATAATTTAGTTTTCATAACAATTAAAAGTTAACATTTAATCCTATATTATATATTTTTTGCTGTGGATAGAACTGACCAGAAGTAGTATCACCCTCTGGATCAATATCCTCTGCTTTAGTAAAAGTGGCCAAGTTAAATCCGCTCAAATACAATCTAGCAGAACTAAGGCCTATAGACTCAATTACGTTGGTTGGGAAATTATACCCAACTTCTACATTTTTTAATCTTAAAAAAGCGGTATTTATTAGCCAGAAATCATTTCTGAACAATCCTTCGTTAATACTTGCAGAAGTTCTGGTGTCTACTCTTGGATATGTACCGTTTGGATTATTGGGGCTCCACCTATTATCTGCCCAACTACTAAAGAAGTTACCTACAGAACCAGACTCCGCAACA
The DNA here is from genome assembly GCF_056160685.1 of Croceivirga sp. ABH4_376. NCBI lineage: Bacteria > Pseudomonadati > Bacteroidota > Flavobacteriia > Flavobacteriales > Flavobacteriaceae > Croceivirga > Croceivirga sp. ABH4_376. Next base: position 15,431 of record NZ_JBSWXQ010000003.1, read on the forward strand.
ACATATCTTCTAGATTTAGCCTGACCTTGGAACAGTACGTTCACATCAAAGTTCTTAAATTCCGCACCTAGAGAGAAACCATAGATTATTTGCGGTACGTTGGTCACATCTTGCCTTACCCTATCTAATGCTGTAATTTCCCCATCGCCATCTACATCTCTGTAAATTAAATCGCCCAATTGCTGACCTGGAAGGGTAACATTATTATCCAAATCTGCTTGAGTCCTAAAAATACCAATTGCATCATATAACAATTCAGAACCAAGTGGCTTTCCTTTTGATAATTGATAATCTGGTAAACCTTCGGCATCATCTAAGAAAACTACTTCATTTTTATTATAAGTAAAATTTGCATTTGCAAAAAATCTTAGATTATTGAAGGTGTGATTATAATCTAAAACAGCCTCTAAACCTTGGTTTTTAACTTCGCCTATATTTTCTTGTGGTATTATGGCATCCAATCCAAATTCATTAACAATTCCAGAAACCAATGGTAAAGAACCAGACCTTGGAGTTAACAAATCTTCTCTAATCTCATTAAAATAATTCAATTCTAAATTCAACTCGTTGAACAAACCAATATCTAAACCAACATCTAATTTCTTGGCCTTTTCCCAAGTAATGTCCGGGTTTGCCAATTGATCAATAATAAAAATTGGCAAGGGACTTAAAGTGTTATCCACAAAATCTGTTGGTCTTAAATTAAATGTGTTTAAATATTGAAAAGGATTTATACGGTCATTACCCAACAAACCATAGGTTGCTTTTAACTTTAAACTGGTAATCTTATCACTTTTAAACCAATCTTCTTCAGAAACCCTCCAACCTGTAGAAATACTTGGAAAAAACCCAAACCTATTGCCTTTTGCAAAGCGAGAGGAACCATCATACCTAGCTTGCAGTTCCAAAAGATATTTTTGGGCATAATCATAAGAAAACCTACCAAAATAATTTTCTCTTGTGAATTCTTGACTGTAACCTGCATTGGTACTATTTGTTGGGTCCCCGCCCCCAAGATTAAATTCAGGAATCTCTGCAGAAAGGAATCCGTTGCGGAAAGCTTCGAACCTATCAAACCTGCGTTGCTGCCTTTCCATAGCAACAAATGCACTCACATTATGATCACCAAATTTTTGAGTATATTCTAAACGTATGTTACCAGTTTGCAATGTTGTCTTGTCTTGTCTTTGAAAAAGTTCTGGTGTACGACTACTAGGACCTCCAATTACTTCATTATACGTTGGCGGATCGTCATTTCCATTTATTTGATAAACTGTAAATGGTACGCTGAAACGTTTTATGGCATACAAGTTCCTATCTTCTGAATAAAACCCTTTTAAAGATAGACCTTCTAAAAACGGAAGCTTGTATTCAAAATTTAACGTAGTATTTATAACCGTAGCTTCTTGATCATCTGTACCGGGTGTATCTGTTGGTAAAATAATGGGATTTTGTCCATTTTCCACTCCTGCAGAAGGCAACCCGTTAGAATAACGAGCAGGAATTGTTGGATATGTTCTATAAATTGCCCTAAAAATATTACCAGCCCCTGTTGTTGGGTAATACCTATTTTCTTTTCTCACATTAAGATCCACACCCAAACTTAATCTTTCTGAAATATCTATATCCAGATTACTTCTAAGGTTTATTTGGTTGTACTTGTTGATACCGTTTTTATAGATACCTTCTTGGTGGGTTCTACCCAATGAGGTGAAGTAAGAAACATTATCGCCACCCCCCCTTATACTAATGTTCTCACTATCCTGTAAAGAAAAATCACTAATAGATTCACTTATCCAGTCTGTATTAGGGTATAAATCTGGGTTGGCCCCACTTTGAAACAAAGCAATCTCTTCTTGAGAATAAATCTGATTTAAACCTCCATCTGGGTTATTATAAAAATTAATCTCATTAAGTATTTGCGCATAAGTGGGTGCATCTGCCAATTCTGGTAGTTTAGTTGGGGTTACAAAGCCTTGATTGTAACTTAAACTTACTACTGGAGCTCCTTTTTTTCCACGTTTGGTAGTAATTAAAATTACACCATTGGCAGCCTGCGCCCCATAAATTGCCGCAGACGCATCTTTAAGTACCGTCATACTTTCAATATCATTAGGGTTTAATCTTTCTAACCCTCCTAATCTATTAGCAATACCATCTATTACCACTAATGGATTGTTATCTCCGGTAGTACTTATACCTCTAATTCTGATTGCTGCACCATCTGCTCCCGGTTCACCAGACCGGTTTAGAGCAATTACACCAGACAACCTACCAGCCAACGAGTTTGATACGTTGGGTTGTGGGCTTCTAGCAATTTCTTCACCAGTGGTGGTTGAAACGGCACCAGTCAACGTTGCCCTAGACTTTTGACCGTACCCTACAATTACCACCTCGTCTAACTGCGATACATCTTCCTTAAGACTTATGTTAATGGTTGTTTGGCCACCCACGGCAACTTCTTGTGCGGAAAACCCGATGTACGAAAAAACCAAAATATCTGTTGCCGACGCTTTAATGGTATAATTACCATCAAAATCCGTTGCTACACCATTGGCGGTCCCCTTTACCAAAATATTGGCCCCAGGTATGGGTTGCCCCAAATCATCGGTAACCTTACCGGATACAGAGCTACTTTGTCCAAACGAAGCTATTGCTCCCAGCATAAAAAAGAAGCTCAAAAAGCTCAACTTCTTCATTTGCAAAAATGAATACTTAATAGCATTAATCATACTTTTTAAATTTGTTAGTTATTATTCAGTAGCGGACGTTTGTTTGACTTATTTATGGTTAATTGAATGTAAGTACAGGAACAAACGGCTTCTACATCACTACAATGTTATTTATACACTTATAAAATTAAGAGGGTAAATTCGGTAAAAAAAGGGGTAATATTTGTTTAAATTGAAAATTCAACTCCTTGAAAATTATGAATTTGATAAATTCTAGTGAAATATTTAATTTTCTAATAAACCATTTTAATTGGCAACATAATGCTAATGAATTGTTTATAAATTGTTAGACCAAGATTTATAAGCAATACGTTTTTGTATAACAAGATTAAGTTTTTTAATTAGCTAGAACTGCATTAAATTAACTAGGAATCTGAGCAAGTTAACCATGAACACCAAATTAAATTATCTCTGGATATTACTCTACTTAATTGTAGGTAAAACCGCATCTTATTCTCAGAATTCTTTTGTAAAAAAACAACCCGGCGAACTACTTACCTTTTATCTGTTAGATGTTGAAGACGGGCTTTCCCATAATTACATCAATAGTATTGAACAAGATAATACCGGGTTTATTTGGATAGCAACGGCAGATGGAATTAACAAATACAATGGCTCGCGCTTTATAAGCTTCAAGAAAAATTTTAGTAATGTTGGCAATAGTTTGTTAAGCAACCATGTACAACAGCTATTATTGGACAACCATAATAATATTTTGATTGCTACAGATGAAGGTTTAAATTCTTTCAATAACACTACTGATCAACTTACAGAAATTACCGCTAATCATAAGTTCAACCGTAGTGCCATCAATTGTATTGCCATTGGCCCAAATAATGACCTCTTTATAGGCCTAAATAGGACGCAAAAAGGTTTATACCGAGTGAATAAGGATGATTCGCATTCTAGCTATTCTTATGACCCTAATAACCAAAATTCGCTTTCTTCCAACAATGTTTCTAGCTTGGCTATCCAAGGTGATAGTATTTTATGGATTGGCACTCGGGACAAAGGATTAAATAAATTAAACCTCAAAACCAACACCATACATCGTATTCCATACACCAAAACTAGCGCGATACCTTCGGTTATAAATACACTATATATAGACGAGAATAATAATTTATGGATTGGCACCAATGATGGTATACGTACGATTACCAAGAACTCAGACACTATATCTTTGACCGCGGATAGAAATGTAAACACAAAATTAAGCGATGCAAAAGTACTGGCTTTTGAAAGTGATGGGTTGGGCAGAATGTGGATTGGCACAAGAAATGGAGGCTTAAATATTGTCGATACATTTAAACATTTGAATCAAGCCAATCCTTTGGTACTTAAATTTCTTCCTAAAACAGATGGGACCAGCGTTTTTAACAGAACGGTATCTACTATCAAAAGAGATAGAGACGGCAACATGTGGTTGGGCACTAGTACTGGTGTTAATTTTGTGGATCCAAGAGGAGAACCCGTACAGTTACTACAGCGTAACGAGGCTAACCTACAAACCCTTAGCCACAACAGAATAGGTTCTTTAGCTAAAAGCTATACGGGCAATTTATGGGTTGGAACAGATGGTGGTGGTTTGGATTTCTATAATAAATCCAATAATACCATTAAAAATTACCGACACGAACCAAACAATCCTACAAGCTTAAGCAATGATTACATTATATCCTTATTTGAAGACAGCCAACATAGATTGTGGGCAGGCACTTATCAAGGTGGACTTAACAAGAAAAATCCAGGCGAAATTCATTTCACACGCTACCTACAAGGTCCTGTTAGGAACGGTAGCGATGTACGAGTAATCTTTGAAGACAAGAATAAAGTAATTTGGGTAGGCACCAATAGGGGCGGTCTATATAGATACGATGAAAAGAAAGATCAATTTATCTATATAGATATGCTAGAAAAAATTGATATACGAGATATAACCCAAATTAAACCCAATGAACTATGGCTAGCAACCTATGGAGAGGGTATTTTAAAATACAACTATAGTAAAAATAGCTTTGAAAACTATAATTCTAAGACTGTGAAAGGCTTTCCCACAGATGTAATTTTTTGCATCGAAAGTCTTCCTAATGGTAATTTATTAATTGGTACTAGATATGGTGGCTTAGTAGAATTAGAACCAGAGAGTAAAAAAATAAATATATACACAGAAAAAGACGGATTAAGCAACAACACCATAAGTAGTATTACATTGACCAATGATGGTAAAGCGTGGTTGGGCACATTTAATGGTATAAGCAATTTTAATATTGAAAAGCATTCCATATCCAGTTTAAAAAATAAATACAATATTCAACAAGGTGAGTTTAATATCGGAGCGGCTGTCTTTGACACATCTAACCTACTTTATTTTGGCGGAAATAAAGGACTCAACATTATAAATCCTATTGAGCTAAACACTAACCCTACTTCTTATAAAATTGTTTTAGAAAACCTATCGGTTTTAGGTGAAGCGGTTGTTCCTGAAATAGCCAATTCAAAAGCTACATTAAGCTCGCCTTTAAGGTTAACAGAAAAGATAAGACTAAAACACAACCAAAACTTCTTGTCTATTGGCTTTAGCTTATTAAAATACCCGGAAGCAAAAGATATATCGTATTCCTACAAATTAGAAAATTATCATAACCATTGGATAGATGCAAAAAACGCAGGTATTGCCAACCTTAGCAACATACCTCCAGGAGAATATTTATTACGATTAAAAGCCAATAGTGACAGCCTAAAAGACATAACCAAAACCTTACAAATTACTATAACTCCTCCTTTTTGGAAAACATGGCCCGCTTATACCCTGTACACCCTATTGATTGCGATTTTGGCATTTACCTTTGTTAAATATTTTGAGGAGAGAATTAAACTTAAAAATTCATTGCTATTTGAAAAAAAGCAACGCCAATTAGAGCATGACCTTAATGAAGAACGGATTCGATTCTTCACTAATTTTTCTCATGAGTTAAAAACCCCGCTCACCTTAATTTTAGCACCCTTACAAGATTTAATTAATAATTTGAACAACAAAAAACAATTAGATACTCTTAAGTTAATTCAAAAAAATGCTAAATATTTATCCAGAACTATCCATAAACTTTTAGAGTTCCGAAAATCTGAGGTGGGTTTAAACGAATTTTCAATAGGCCGGTATAACCTTATTAAATTCCTAAACCAAATTGTAGAAAACTATAGACCTTTAGCCGAACATAGAAATATATCCTTGAGATTTGAAAATTCGGAAAAAGACATAATGGTTTGGTTTGATTTGGAAAAAATGCAAATCATATTAAATAATTTATTATCCAATGCTTTTAAATTTTGCCCAGAGAATGGCATAATAAAGGTTTTAATAAGACTAGAACAAAACAATTTTCAAATAAGCGTACAGGATAATGGCCCCGGCATTGCCGCAGAAGATGTTCACCATATTTTTGAGTGGTACTACCAATCTGGATCTGGGAAAAAGACCAAAGGTTCTGGAATTGGCCTAGCACTTTGTAAGAATTATGTAGAATTACATAATGGTCACATTACCGTGTTTTCAGAACATGGGAAAGGAGCTTGTTTTACAGTTGAAATTCCATTTGATAAAAGCCGAAATACCTTCGATAATACCGTAGTTCCTAATATTAATGTAATCAAAGAAACCTCCGCATCTGCCAGCTGGGGACCAACAGAAATTGAAGAATCAATCACAAAAATCCATAGTACTGTAGATTTAGAAAAAAGTAAGGAATTACTGCTTTTAATAGATGATAACAATGATATTTTACAGTATCTAAAAAGTTTACTACAAGTTGAATATGATTTGATTTTTGCAAATAATGGAAAAATGGGTGTGGAAAAAGCTTTTAAATACATTCCAGATTTAATTATTTCCGACATCATGATGCCCAAGAAAGATGGTATAGATTTATGCAATGAAATAAAAACAAATCTTGCAACCACACACGTACCAATAATTTTATTGACCGCTAAAGAAAATACGGAAAGCATTATCACAAGCTACCAAGAAGGTGCAGATGACTTCATAACTAAGCCTTTTATGGGTGAAATATTAAAAAGTAGAATAAAGAACCTATTAGAAAATAGAAAAAAACTTAAAAAGTATTTTATAGATAATGAGAGTCCAAATAGTAATTTAAATATTAGTGACTCAACGGTTTTGAAGCGCGAAAAGGAGTTTATTAAAACTTTAGAGAGCATTATATTAGAACATCTTCAAGTCAATAACATTAAGGTAGATTCAATTGCTAAGGCTATGGGCATGAGTAGGAGCTCACTTTTTTTAAAACTAAAAGCAATTACCGGAAGAAATATTAATGAACACGTTAGAATTGTAAGAATTAATAAAGCTGCATCTTTAATTAAAAACGACGGATTAACGGTTACCCAAGCAGCATATGAGGTTGGTTTCAATAGCCCAAAGTACTTTAGAAAATTATTTAAGGAGCAGTTTGGGGTACTTCCATCGAAAATTTAATCTTTATAGGTTCAAGGTGAATAGTCCTATAGTTTTCTTAATTACTTCAATTTCATAAACATTTTCAGTTATTTTAGGATAAACCACTTGCTAAATGGGTAAAATAAATATTTTAAAATTCGCATCTTTTATTTTAATGATTATTAGTATGTCCTGTACCAGCACAAAAGCTATTAACCAAGATATGCTCTATAAACATAAATGGGAATTGGAATATATTACAGGTCCAAAAATTGCATTTAATGCGCTTTACCCAGATAAAAAACCATCAATCTATTTTGATAAAGAAAAAGAACATGTAAAGGGCTCTAATAGTTGTAATGGTTACAATGCGCCTATTGAAGTATTAAACGGAAAAATATCTTTTGGGCAACCTGGCCCAACTACTATGCGTTACTGCGGAGAAGGCGAACAGGTATTTTTAAAAACCATTAAAGAAGTTAATGCTTTTAGCATAACAGAAAACGCTATACTTGAGTTATATAAGGATGATATAGTACTCATGAAATTTCATAAAACAGATTAACATGAAAAATTACATAAAAGCTTTTCTAGTTTTTTGTGTTTACACGGCGGTTTCCTGTAAAGGAGACAATGTAACCGACAAGAAAGCCAGCCAAAAAACACAAAAAAAGGAAATTGACACTAAAAAGAAAGCGATTAAAACTGACGCTACAACAGCTAGCATTCATGATATTTGGGTCTTAGAGCGAATTAATAATGTTGCCGCAAATGACGTTTTTATCAATAAAGAAGCGCCTTTTTTAGAGGTAAACACTAAAACGAAACGATTAATGGGAACAACGGGCTGTTATGAGTATTATAGTAACGTGAAGCTTGAGGGGCAGAAAATTTACCTTTCAGAATTCATAAGCATGGAAAAGGCATGTAATCAAGAATTATCCATAGAAAAAGAGTTTTTAAATCGATTAAAGCAAATAGATTCATTTTCCGTTGCTCCGTTGAAACTCACTTTTAGCACCAAAGGAGAAACTATTCTTGAGTTTAAAAAAGCGGACTAATTTCTTCTTTAAAGTACAAAGCACGGATAGCAATCCCCACGTACTAAATTGCCTTATCCATAATTAGGAACTAACAAAATAACTTGCTTTTAAAACACAATAAAACAAGTATACCCGCCTATTAAACAAAATTTATCTTTTATTTTTATCTACCTAAAATCAAAAGATGAGCACGCCATTAGATGTGATAACATTTGGAGAATCCATGGTACTTTTTAGCCCAGACTCCAAAGGTCCATTAAGACACATACATACTTTTACAAAAGCCATTGCAGGGGCAGAATCTAACGTAGCCATAGCGCTTAGTAGACTAGGGCACCAGGTGGGTTGGTTCAGTAAAGTAGGAGACGATGAATTTGGTAGGTATCTAGAATTTATAGTTCGGGGAGAAGGGGTAGACGTTTCTAGACTTATTAAAGATTCCAAACACAATACGGGATTACTATTTAAAGAGCTTTTTGCCCATGTAAATCCTAATGTCTACTACTACAGAAAAAATAGTGCCGCAAGTTATTTTAAGCCAGAAGACCTAGACTTAGATTATATTAAAACCGCTAAAATTTTACATATTACCGGCATTACACCTGCCATTAGCGAATCTGCAAAAGAAACGGCCTTAACTGCAATAAAAGCTGCAAAGGAAGCTGGGGTAAAAATCTCTTTTGACCCAAATATTAGATTAAAACTATGGTCGTTAGAAGAAGCAAAAGAGACGCTTTTAGAGTTCTGTAGTCTTGCAGATATCTTGTTTCCCGGTATTGATGAATCTGAATTGTTACTAGGTTTAAACAAACCCGAAGAAATAATAACCGCTTTTCATAAATTGGGTGCCCAGGAAATTGCATTAAAAATGGGTAAGGAAGGTTGTATGGTTTCTAATGGCACTACCAAAGAATTTATACCGGGATACGTTGTAGACCGCACGGAAGATACCGTTGGCGCAGGTGACGGCTTTGCTGCCGGCTTTCTAAGTTCTAGATTAAAAGGGTATTCCATACAAGAAGCTGGCGATTTTGCAAACGGTGTTGGGGCCATGGCCACTTTGGTAAAGGGTGATAGCGAAGGATACCCTACATTTAAACAATTACAAGTCTTTATGGGTAAAGAAAAATCTATAGACCGTTAACCGACACTGCAGATTAGCATCCCTTTTATTATGCTTTAAATTGATGGAATAAAAAAACGCCAAGCGAGCTTGGCGTTTTTTCTTTTCGAAGTATTTGGTTGTGACCCAGGGAGGATTCGAACCCCCAACCCTCAGAGCCGAAATCTGATATTCTATCCAGTTGAACTACTGGGCCCCTTGATTTTTTATTCGCTTAATTTTGCTTTTACAATACTAGAAATGGTTTTTCCGTCTGCTTGCCCTGCAAGCTCTTTGGATACCATACCCATTACTTTTCCCATATCTTTCATACCCGTTGCACCAACAGCATCTATGGTTTGTACCACTACGCTTTCTATCTCCTCTTCTGATAATTGTTCTGGTAAAAACTTTTCAATCACTGCTACCTGGGCCAATTCTGGCTCTGCCAGATCTTCTCTTCCCTGTTCTAAAAAAATAGCGGCACTATCCTTTCTTTGTTTTACCAACTTTTGAACTAGTTTAATCTCTTCTTCTTCAGATAATTCCGCACCGGCTCCTTTATCCGTTTTTGCCAATAATATAGCAGATTTTATAGCGCGCAAGGCTTCCAAAGCAACCGTGTCTTTAGCTTTCATTGCTGCTTTCATCTCTGTCATTACGTTTTCTTGTAATCCCATATCTTGGTAGTTTTAGGCCTGCGAAGATAAAAAATAAACCCGAAAATTATGGAATTTTCGGGTTCATACTTAGTAAAGTGATAGGTGTTAATCTACATTATCGTGCAAGAAAGAATTATTACTTCTTAATTGAATTTCATCATTGCTATCTTCTCCCAAACTCATTCTTGAAACTTTCTGCTCTTTTGGACCTTCTTCGAATTCTATACCTTGTCTTTTATAGGCAGGTACTTTCTCATACTCATCCAAACTAGAACGGCTGTTCTTAAATTTATGGTTAAAGCTTTTTAATTTTCTTTTACGTTCTTCTGCACGGTCTTTTAACATATCGCTAATAGAACTGTTCATTGGATCTAATTCTCCCTTTGGTTCTTCTGCACCACCAGAATTAGGTTCTGGCGTAGGCTTAACCGTTTTCTTTTCAAATACCAACTCATCTTCTACAATAACTGGATCGTGAGTTTCTGCTTTGCTTTGGGCTCCGGTTAATTTAGTTTCCAACTCCATGTATTCTTGCAAGTCATACCTGGTTTCTTCCTTTTTATTGTATTCCAAAACCGGACTTACCTCTACATACTCCTCCACCTCCATGTCTTTGATCTCGTCATTCAAATCAAAAACAATGGTATTCGCTGTTTCTTCCTCTTCCTTTTTGGTGTCGTTTAAAGGCATATCAAAAGAAAGGGTAAATTGCTCTTCTTCTTGTTTATTAGAGGCAACCAATTCAGCATCTATAACATCTATCTCTGCCAATACATCCTTAGCCTCTATGATTATAAAATCGTCATCAGAAGTGCTTGCAACTGTTTGTTTTACCGGCTCTGCAACTACCTCCTCATAAAAAATATTAAAGTTTCTTATGAAATTTGTAGTTGGTATTAAATCAGATTCTGGAGCTGGTGCCTTTGGCTCTTCTAAATTATGCTTTACCACTTGCTCCAATTGTTGCCTTTTTTCCTGAATCGGTTTAGGCTTCACTGGCTCCTCTAAAGGTTCTTCTAACGTAAATCTCTTTACGGGTCCACTACCTCCCAAATTTTGAACAGCTTTTTGTTCATCCTCTAAAGTGTGGATAATTTTTTTTGTTTCCGTATTAACAATTTCGTCTTGTTGATCAACGGCAAAACCTGTTGCTATTACAGTTACGGCAATAGCATCTCCTAGATTTTCGTCTTCACCAACACCCATAATTATATTGGCACCATGGCCTGCCTCTATCTGAATGTGGTCATTGATTTCTCCAATTTCATCAATTGTAATTTCTTGAGCACCAGAAACGATAAGCAACAGTACGTTTTTGGCTCCCCTAATCTTATTATCGTTTAGCAAAGGAGAATCCAATGCTTTCATTATAGCCTCATTTGCCCTACCAGAACCAGAAGCCATAGCAGAACCCATAATAGCCGTACCACTATTAGAAAGTACGGTCTTGGCATCCCTAAGGTCAATATTCTGTGTATAGTGGTGGGTAATAACTTCTGCAATACCCCTAGCCGCGGTAGCTAATACTTCATCTGCTTTTGAAAAGCCGGCCTTAAACCCAAGATTACCGTAAACCTCCCTTAGCTTATTGTTGTTTATAACAATCAAGGAATCAACGTTGGCACGCAATTTTTCTATTCCAAGTTGTGCTTGCTTGTTTCGCATTGCCCCTTCAAATTGAAAAGGAATGGTTACAATACCAACGGTAAGCACATCTAACTCTCTGGCAATTTTAGCAATTACAGGAGCGGCTCCCGTTCCCGTACCACCACCCATACCAGCAGTAATAAAAACCATTTTGGTTGTACTCTCCAACATGCTTTTTAATTCTTCCATGCTCTCTAAGGCCGCTTGCTCCCCAATTTCTGGATTAGCACCTGCACCTAGACCCTCTGTTAAGGAGACCCCTAATTGTATTTTATTGGGTACAGCACTATTTTCCAAAGCTTGTGAATCTGTGTTACAGATTACAAAATCTACTCCGTTAATACCAGCCTGGAACATGTGATTTATGGCGTTGCTACCGCCACCACCAACTCCAATGACCTTAATAACGTTGCTTTTATGCTTGGGCATATCAAAGGCAATATTATCCATCTCGTTGCTATTACTCATGTTGTTTATTTTTCTTGGGGGTGTTATTCTGCGTTATCTAAAAAATCTTTCAACTTCTCTGACCATTTATCAAAAATGGACTTGCGTTCTCTAGTTTGGGTGCTTGTATGCTGCTGGGTAGCTACTTGCTCTTCTCCAGTATCACTAACCAAAACTTTTTCTGGCACACCCATATCTTCTTGCTGTTCTTGCGTTACAGCATCTTCTTCTATATAGTTTTTATTATCTGTTTTTAAGGCGTTCATTAATAGCCCAACCGCAGTTGCATACAACGGGCTAGCAACACTTTCATCAGAATCACCTGCAAGATGTTCGTTAGGATAACCAATACGGGTATCCATACCTGTTATATACTCTACCAACTGCTTTAAATGCTTAAGTTGGCTACCACCACCTGTAAGCACAATACCTGCAATTAGTTTCTTTTTCTGATCCTCATGACCATAATTTCTAATCTCTACATATACCTGCTCTATAATTTCTACCACACGGGCATGTATGATTTTAGATAGGTTTTTGAGGGTAATTTCTTTTGGTTCCCTACCCCTTAAACCTGGAATGGATACAATTTCATTATCCTTATTTTCTCCTGGCCAAGCGGAACCGAATTTTATTTTCAACAATTCGGCCTGCTTTTCTATAATAGAACAGCCTTCTTTAATATCTTCCGTAATTACATTACCACCAAATGGTATAACCGCCGTATGACGAATAATTCCATCTTTAAAAATGGCTAAATCCGTAGTACCACCACCTATATCAATTAAGGCAACACCTGCCTCCTTTTCTTCTTGACTTAAAACGGCTTCTGCAGATGCTAGTGGCTCTAGGGTAATATTTCCTAAATCAAGACCAGCGCTTTTAATACATCTACCTATGTTTTTAATGGAAGAGACCTGACCTACTACCACATGGAAGTTTGCTTCTAGCCTACCCCCGTACATACCCATTGGCTCCTTAATTTCGGACTGGCCATCTACCTTATATTCTTGTGGCAATACGTGGATTATTTCTTCTCCTGGTAACATAACCAGTTTGTAGACTTGGTTACACAACATATCCAAATCATCTTCATCTATAACCTCTTCTGCATTATTACGGGTTATGTAATCGCTATGCTGTAAACTTCTAATGTGTTGCCCTGCAATACCAACTACCACAGACCCTATCTTTAGACCAGAATTTAGCTCTGCCTGTTCTACTGCTTGTTGTATAGAGGCAATGGTTTGGGTAATGTTATTTACCACGCCTCTGTGCACACCCAGACTTTTAGATTTACCCGAACCTAAAATCTCGATTTTGCCGTATTCATTTTCCCTACCAATCATTGCCACGATTTTGGTAGTACCAATGTCCAAACCAACAGAATATTTACCTTGTCCCATAACTTATATTTTGGTGCAAACCACTTGATTATCAAATTTTAAACTCACTTCCGCATACGTGCCTAAGCTATTATCTTTGGCCGCTTTAACATAAAAAGCCATAAACTTTTTAAACTTTTCGTCAAGGTTATCCACGCTTCCTAAATTCACTACAAACTCTTCTACCCTTAACTTAAGTAAGTATGCATCTTCGTCTTTAATATGTATGCCAATAACATTTTTCCTTAAAAAATCATCTTGGCTTATATACTCAAGAATAACATAGGCATCTTCCAATGTTTTCTCGGTTATTTTTCCAGATATTATAGGCACTCTTGCAGAATGATATCTGGACAAGGGCATACGCTTGCCCTCGGTATCCAAATAAAATCTGGAATTTCCTTCAATCCTGCCTATTGGTTTTCGCTGTATTATCTTGGAAATAAGTTTACCGTCTACCGTTCGGTAAACCTGGGCGGTTTTTACCATAGGACTAGATTGCACGATCTTCTCTATGGAATCCAAAACTACCGCATCTTTTGCCCTATTTTCCAAGGGCCCCAATTTTTGTATTAACAATTTATTAACCGCCTCTTCTGTTAAATACAAGTTTTCATCACCTACAAATTTAATGGCGATGTTCCCCATAGGCCTTTTAGCATTTCTAACACCGGCAAAACCATATAACCCTATTACCAAAAGCAATAGGAACCCCAATTTTATATAGGCCATACTAATACGCATGTTGTAGTGCTTTTTTAATTTTTACAACCTCTAATCCTATATCACCCGCTCCTAGCGTTAACAAAACCCCTTGGTCCAAGTTCTGCAGCTCTTGTATTAAATCTGTTTTATCTATTAAGCTTTTATTTTCTTGGGTAATTTTTTCTAACAACACGCCAGAATCTACCCCCGAAATAGGTTCTTCTCTTGCAGGATAAATATCTAGCAACAACACCCTGTCAAATTTTGACAAGCTTGAAGCAAACCCTTCCATAAAGTCTTGTGTTCTAGAAAACAAGTGCGGTTGAAAAACCACGGTTACCAATAAATTAGGGTGCATTTCCCTAACCGCCTGGTGTACTGCTTCTATTTCTGTAGGATGATGCGCATAGTCATCTATAAAAAAGAAATCCTTTGTTTTAATTTGATATGAAAACCTTCTTTGTACCCCTTTAAACGTAGCCAGGCCTTTTGCTAATTCTTTAGCATTAAAACCAGCCTCTACCGCCATGGCCAAAGCTGCCAGCGCATTATTTAGATTATGCCTGCCCGGTTTTGAAAACGAAACCGAACTGATAATTTCCTTTGGGGTTTTAATATTGAATTGATAGGCGCCATCTTTAATTTCCAAATTATTTATCTCATAATCCGAAGCATCTTCAATTCCGTACGAAATACCTTTTAAATCTACGCCTTGTGGTTTTAGCAAACTTCCATTTTTGGCAACTATTCCCGCAAATTGGGCAAATGTTTGTTTTAAGTTATCCGAGTCCCCATAAATATCCAAATGATCGGCATCCATAGATGTTACACAAGCCATATTAGGATGCAAATGCAAGAAAGAACGGTCATACTCGTCTGCCTCTACAACTGTAAATTCTTGACCCTTACAAACATAATTGGAATTAAAATCTTCTGAAATACCCCCTAAAAATGCTGAAAACGGCGCATTAACTTCGTTTAACAAATGGGCCAGAATACTGCTAGTAGTAGTTTTACCGTGGGTACCAGCAACTGCAAAGCAATAGGTACCTTTTGTAATAAGACCTAGTACTTGGGCTCTTTTTTGAACCTTAAATTCGTTGGCGATAAAATAATTCAATTCTGAATGATGCTTTGGAATAGCGGGTGTATAAACTACTAAAGTATTCTCCTTTGTTTTAAAACACTCAGGCACCAAAGTCAAATCATCCGTATAGTGAATGGCCATTCCACTTGCTGCCAATTCTTCAGTTAAAGGCGTGCTAGTCTTATCATAACCCCCAACTTGCTTTCCAATAAATTGAAAATATCTGGCCAATGCGGACATACCGATACCTCCAATACCGATAAAATATACGTTATGTATGTCCGTCATATTCATTTTAATAATTTTTCTATTTCATCTACAATTGCGGTGGTTGCACGCGGCATCCCTAATTGTTTTATATTTCTAGAGAGTATTTCTTGCTGCTCTTTTGAATCTAACAAACCCTTGAACACCGTCTCAAACTGGCTCTCTAGCTCCGTTTCTTTCAACATTAATGCTGCGTTCTTATTTACCAATGCTTCCGCATTTTTAGTCTGATGATCTTCTGCCACATTTGGAGAAGGCACAAACAAAACCGGCTTACCTACCAAACATAATTCTGAAACCGAACCGGCACCTGCCCTAGATATAATAATATCCGCCATGGCATAAGCCTTATCCATTTCATTTATAAAAGCCTGTACTTTTACATCCTGGCTATTGTATTTTTTATACTCTTGTTCATATAGTTTACCGCACTGCCAAAAAACCTGAGCATTGTTGGCTCTAAAAAACGAAAGCTCGGCCTCTATCAATTGATTTATTCGTCTTGCTCCTAAACTACCGCCCAAAACCAAAACAACAGGCTTGGTTTCCTGTAATCCATAAGCAGCCTTTACGGCATTAGTGTCATGCTTAATAGCCACCAAATCTTTACGAACAGGGTTACCCGTTATTACGATTTTGTCTTTTGGAAAAAACTTTTCCATACCAGAATAGGCCACACAAATTTTCTCTGCTTTGGCTGCCAAAAGTTTATTGGTAATTCCTGCAAAAGAATTTTGCTCTTGAAGCACGCAGGGAATACCTGCCCGTTCTGCCATTTTAAGCAAAGGTCCACTAGCAAAACCTCCCGTACCAATGGCCACATCCGGTTTAAATTGCTTTACAATGTTCCTAGACTTTAACAAACTACTAATCACTTTAATAGGAAATAGCAAATTTTTAAACGTTAGCTTACGCTGCAACCCACTAATCCACAAACCTTCTATTTTATAACCGGCATTTGGCACTTTTTCCATTTCCATTTTATCCTTTGCACCTACAAACAAAAACTCCGCATTTGGATAGCGTTGTTTTAGCTCATTAGCAATGGATATGGCCGGATAAATATGACCGCCTGTACCGCCTCCGGATAATATGAATTTATATTTGCCCACTCAATACTTCTAAAGGGTTCATATCATCCACTTCCTCTGCTGGTTCTTCCGTCTTTTTATTACTCGCACTCAACACTATACCTATGGCCAAACACGTCATCCATATAGACGTACCACCCATACTGATCAAGGGTAGTGGTTGACCTGTTGTTGGAAACAACTGAACCACAACCGCCATATTTATCAACGCCTGAAAAACAATAGGCACACCTACCCCAATAACCAACAACTTGGTAAAGATGGTTTCGGCACTATTGGCCACAACCACAATTCTAAACAAGAGCAGCAAGTAAAAAAACAACAACCCCAGACCTCCTATTAAGCCATATTCTTCTATTATAATTGCGAAAATGAAATCTGATGTACTTTGGGATAAAATGTTCTTCATTACGCTTTTACCAGCTCCTTTACCTACAATACCGCCCTGTGCTACCGCCATTTTTGCATAATTTACCTGCCTATTGGCATCCGCAGAGGCTTCGTCCGGATTTAAAAAAGTCTCTATCCTTGATTTCCATGTGCCAGCCCTGTCTGGTAACACTTCTGGAGCTTTAAATAAGACAAATAAGAACATACTAGCCATTAAACCGCCAGTAATTACCATAACGGTTAAGTACTTTAATGGGTAACCCCCTAAAAAGCAAAGTAAAAAAGCCAATGCACCTACAATTGCCGCCGTAGAAAAGTTGGCGGGTAAAATTAACCCCACCACCAAGGCTATTGGCAACCACAAGGGCAAAATACTTTCTTGAAAAGTAACCTGCCGATCTCTTATTTTACTTAAATACCTAGCAACCCATATCATTAAAACTACAGAAGCCAGGGTAGACGTTTGAAAAGGGATACCTACAACCGGAATGGTAATCCACCTATTGGCGCTTACCCCTCCAATATTGGTTTCTACGGTTAGCGTATACCCCAATAAACATAAAATAATGGGCAATCCAATTAAGGACAGGCCTTTAAAGTAATGCGCAGGAATGCGATGTACGGCAAAGATAATCATGAAGCCTAAAAACAATAGCACCCCATGTTTTACCAAATGCCCTAATGCCGTACCCGAATCTTTAACGTAAACCAAATTGGTACTGGCACTGTACACCGGCAAAAATGAAAAAATAGCCAACAAGGCAACAATGCCCCATATGGCACGATCTCCCCGTAAGTTTTTCATTAATGCTTTCATTTACCTTATTTTTATAAATTTCTTACCGCATCTTTAAATTGGTCCCCGCGATCTTCATAGTTTTTGAACAAATCAAAACTTGCACACGCTGGCGACAATAAAACAGCATCACCACGTTCTGCAACCTTGTAAGCAATCTTCACGGCTTCTTCCATAGAATAGGTCTCAACTAGTGGTTCTACAACCTTACCAAAAGTGGCAACCAACTTACTATTATCCATTCCCAAGCAAATAATGGCTTTAACCTTTTCCCTTACCAAAGGCATAAGGTCTGTATAATCATTACCCTTATCTGTACCACCTACTATCCAAACTATAGGTTTTTTTATACCATCTAATGCGTAGTAAGTAGCGTTTACATTAGTTGCCTTAGAGTCGTTAATATATTCTACATGGTTAATTTTCAACACTTTTTCCAATCTATGGGGAGCTCCCTGAAACGATTGTATGCTATCCCTAATAGCTTCTTTCCTCACTCGCACCAACATAGCGGCCATACTGGCTGCCATTGCGTTTTTTGTATTGTGCTTTCCTTCTAGCGTTAAAAAATCTGTACTCATCTCCAAATAATTAGTGTCTACGTTTATTTTAATTAGGTTGTTGTCTATATATGCCCCTTCTTCTAGTTCTCGCTCCAAAGAAAAAGGCAATAGTTTTGATTGAACTGGGTTTTGCGTTAGCCAATCAGTAATCACAGGATCGTCCGCATCATAGATTAAATAATCTTCGGCCGTCTGATTCATTGCAATCCTGAATTTAGATGCGATATAATTTTCAAATTTGTAATCATATCGATCTAAATGGTCTGGTGTTATATTGGTTATTATGGCAATGTTTGGCTTAAAATCAACGATACCGTCAAGCTGAAAGCTGCTTATTTCCAGAACATAGCAATCAAAATGCTGCTCTGCTACCATTTTAGCATAGCTATCGCCTATATTACCGGCCATCCCCACGTGCACACCACCGTTTTTTATTAGATGATAAGCCAACATGGTAGTGGTTGTTTTACCATTGCTACCGGTAATACCGATTAATTCTGCATCCGTATAATTGGTCGCAAATTCAATTTCCGATATTACTGGAATGCCATTTGCCACCAATTGCTTTACCAATGGTACCTTATCTGGAATTCCAGGACTTTTCATTACCACGTCCGCATTTAGAATCTTAGATTCCGTATGCTTTTGCTCTTCCCATTCAATTTCAAACTGTTCAAGAACGTTTTTATAGTTTGGCTTAATGCTTCCATAATCAGAAACAAAAACCGCATATCCTTTTTGTTTTGCCAAAATGGCGGTTCCCACACCACTTTCTCCACCACCAAGCACCACCAATCTTTTCACCTTTATCTAATTTTTAAGGTCACAATACTTACTATGGCCAAAAGAATTCCAATAATCCAAAAGCGGGTTACAATCTTACTTTCGTGATACAATTTCTTTTGGTAATGATGGTGTAAAGGAGCCATGAGAAAAATCCGTTTTCCTTCTCCATATTTTTTCTTAGTATGTTTAAAGTATCCTACCTGAATCATCACAGAAAGTGACTCGGCAAAAAAGATTCCGCACAAAAGTGGAATCAACAATTCTTTTCTAACGATTATAGCTATTACCGCAATTACACCACCAATGGTTAAGCTACCGGTATCTCCCATAAATACTTGTGCAGGAAAGGTGTTGTACCACAAAAAGCCTATTAAACCACCCACAAAGGCCGCTATAAAAACTACAGTTTCACCAACCCTTGGTATGTAAAAAATATCTAAGTAATCTGAAAAAAGAATATTACCAGAAACCCAAGCAAAAATGCCCAAGGTTAATACGATTATAGCAGAAGACCCAGCGGCCAGACCATCTATACCATCGGTTAAATTAGCACCATTGGATACCGCAGTAACAATTAAAATAACTACCGGAATAAAGATGAGCCATGCATACGCTTCCATACCATCTCCCATCCAAGAAATAAAATCTGCATAGTTAAGTTCATTGTTCTTAAAAAATGGAATATTGGTGCGTACGGTATTTAGTTCCTCACCATAAACACGTTCTACCTTAAAATCTTCCGTAATTCTGGAGCCATCTTTCTCCTTTATGGTTACTTGCGGATGAAAGTAAAGCACGGCACCGACAACTAGACCTAGACCTACTTGGCCAATTACTTTGAACCTTCCTTTTAAGCCTTCTTTGTTTTTCTTGAAAATCTTTATGTAATCGTCTACAAAACCAATAATACCCATCCATACCATGGTAACAATAAGCAAGATGATATAGATATTCTTTAAATCGCACACCAGTAGTACCGGAATCAAAGTAGACAAGATAATGATGATACCCCCCATTGTAGGCGTGCCTGCCTTTTGTTTTTGACCTTGCAAACCTAAATCACGGACGGTTTCCCCTATTTGTTGCTTCTGAAGAAAAAGGATTATACGCTTACCATACACCATGGCGATTAGCAAGGATAGGATTACCGCAAAACCAGCTCTAAAAGAGAGGAATTGAAATAAGGAAGCTCCAGGAATCTGGTATTGTTCTTCTAAAAATTGAAACAAATAATACAACATTAGCCTTCTATTTCTTTTAATGCGATTTTTAATTCTTTAAAATCATCGAACTCCGTGCGTACACCATTAGTTTCTTGATAGGTCTCATGTCCTTTGCCGGCCACCAAAATAATATCATTGGCAACCGCCAGTTTACAAGCCGTACGTATGGCTTGCTTCCTGTTCTCAATAGCTAGTACCTTTCGCGTATTTTGGGGCTCTACTCCCGCTTCCATTTCTTGAATTATAGTTGCGGGTAATTCTGTTCTTGGATTGTCTGATGTAAATATGGCTTGTTGACTCATTTCTGATGCGATATGACCCATAACCGGACGCTTAGACTTATCTCTATCACCACCACACCCCACTACGGTGATGACTTTTTCATTTCCAGTCCTTAAAGTGTTTATAGTGTTCAACACGTTTTTTAACGCATCCGGCGTATGGGCATAATCAACAATAGCAGTTATTTTACTTTTTGAAACAAAATATTGAAACCTTCCATCTACGGTTTGCAGTTCACTAATTAAACGAAGCACCTCTAAGCGTTCTAAACCTAATTCTATCGCAACCGCATAAATGGCCAAAATATTATAAGCATTAAAGTCTCCTATCAACTTGGTCCACAGCTCACTATCATCTACTTTTAACAATTGCCCATCTAATTGACGTTCTAGGATTTGCCCCCTATAATCCGTCATACTCTTTAAGGAATAACTAAGTTTTTTAGCTTTGGTATTCTGCAGCATAATAGCTCCATTCTTATCGTCTAGATTAGTTAAGGCAAATGCGGATTTTGTTAATCCATCAAATAATAGCTTTTTAGTATCCCTATATTCTGCAAAAGTCTTGTGATAATCTAGGTGATCGTGACTTAAGTTGGTAAATACCGCCCCTTGAAAATGAAGTCCTTCCGCTCTTTTTTGATGCAAACCGTGACTACTCACTTCCATAAAACAGAACTCAACCCCAGCCTGGCTCATTAAATCCAAATGCTTGTTAATGGTTAGGGAATCTGGCGTAGTATGGGTGGTAGCAAATTCTTTATTATCTACCATTATCTTAATAGTAGAGATCAAACCAACTTTAAAACCCGCACTTTTAAATAGATTATATAATAAGGTAGAAATAGTAGTTTTACCATTGGTACCCGTTATCCCTACTAACTTTAGGTTTTTAGAAGGGTTATCATAAAAATTAGCGGCCATAACCGCCAAAGCCTGTTGGGAGTCTTTAACTTGAATGTAAGTAATACCATTTATTACCATCTCTGGCATTACCTCACAGACTACTGCCTTAACACCAGCATTGATAGCCTTTGCAATAAATTGATGCCCATCTACCTGCAGCCCTTTAATAGCAACAAATACATCGTCCATACCAATTTGCCTAGAATCAAAATGTACTTGATTCACCAAGACATTGGTATCTCCGCTCACGGCATTAAGCCCCACTCCATATAATATATCCTTCAACAACTTCATGAAAGCTCCAGTATTATATATTCAACTTCTTTTACGGCCGTACCCGCCTTTACCGATTGCTTTTTAACCTTACCATTACCTCTCACTTGTACTTTTACCCCCATATTCTCCAATAGGGATACAGCATCCATACCACTCATTCCTGAAAGATTTGGAATTGCTGTTTTTACCTTTTGTGATAAAGCATAATAGTTTTTATACGATTCTTCTAAAATCGCTTCTTTTGGACTTGCCGGATCAACCTTATCAATAACCGGTGAATTGGTGTATATTTTTTGTGCCAAAGATTTAAAGACCGGCCCAGAAACATCTGCTCCATAATAACCCACACTCTTATCTGGCTCATGAATTACCACGATGCAGCTATATTTTGGATTATCCGCAGGAAAATAACCTACAAAAGAAGATATATATGCTAATTTATCTGGGTCTTTGGCCACATAGTTTTTTTGGCACGTACCTGTTTTGCCTGCCATTGAAAAAGTAGGGCTATACAAACCATGCCCCGTTCCCTTTTTCTTTTCCACTACATCTTTTAGAATACGTTGAGCCTTTTTTACGGTAGCATCTGAACAAATAGACGGATTCAAAACCTCTTTTTCAAATGCTTTTACCACCCTATTACCTATCCTAGCTTCCTTTATGAATCTTGGCTTTACCAACTCACCATTATTAGCAATAGCATTATAAAACGCTAAGGTTTGCAAAGGCGTCATGGAAACCTCATAACCATGAGACATCCAAGCCAAAGAAATACCAGACCAACCTTTATCACCCGGGTAGCGAATTACCGGACTACCTTCTCCAATTATGGGAAGTCCTAAACTTTTATGAAGCCCCATATTCATAAGACGATTTACGAACTTCTCTGGGTTCTCCTTATAATTCTCATGTATAATTTTAGCAAAGGCCGTATTGGATGAAACAGCAAAAGCATCTGCAACCGACACCTTACCGTAACCACCCCATTTGGAATCACGAACAACGCGATCATAAACTTTATAACGCCCTTTTTCCGTATCTACAACCGTATTGGTATCTACCATGTTATCTTCCATGGCAGCCACTAAAGACATTAGCTTAAAGGTAGAGCCAGGTTCATGAGACTCACCAACAGCATAATTTAAACGCTCATAATAGTTTCCCTCTTCGGTTCTACCAAGATTGGAAATGGCTTTTATCTCGCCAGTTTCTACCTCCATAACCACAACACAACCGTGATCTGCTTTATATTTCTCTAACTGGCCAAGCAAAGCATGATGTGCAATATCTTGTATATTGGAGTTTATGGTAGTTACCACATCCATACCGTCTTGCGGCTCTATGGTATTATTAAAACCAACGGGTTTCCAATGACTTCCAGCACTTTTCTGCTTTAAACGCTTACCTTCCCTACCTCTTAAATAAGTAGCACCAAAAGCACCATCTAACCCAACTCTAGTATAATAGCCTTTATCATCTACACGCTCATAACCAATACTGCGTGCTCCCATTTTCCCTAGTGGATATTCCCTAACCACCCTATGTTTTTCTATAAAACCACCCCTATGCGGACCCAACTTAAATAGCGGAAAACCCCTAAGACGTTGATAATCTAAATACCCGACATTACGTGCAATTAACTTATAACCATTCTTATTAGCCCTTGCTTTTCTCAACATTTGACGGTAATGAGAGGACGGCTTATTGAACAGCACACCTAAAGAATCACACAGCGGACCAATATTTTCTTGCCAATCGTTCTCTGTTACCGTGTTGGTATCAAATCTAATTTCGTACTTAGCCACAGAAGCCGCCAACAAACTACCATCATCTGCATAAATATTACCTCTGTTGGGCTGTATGGTGAACATTTTTTCGGTTTTGGCTTGCGCCATTTCCTTGTAGGTATCACCATTTACCATTTGTATATCTACCAGTTTCCATACAACGGCCACGGCAAACAAGAACATCCCTGCTGCCACCAAATACAGTCTATGCATTATGGTTTTCTCCTTTACGGCCATTATTTATTGGATTTTACTATAATTTTTTGAGGCGGATTTAAGGACTGTTTCAACCCTCTACTTGCCACTTCTTCCTTTAAAAAGGATTCCATTTTCAACTCTTGCAACATTCTACGGTTAGCCACAAACTCTGAGCGCAACGAACGCACCTCTTCATTTAACCTAGAAATTTCGTGCACTTTTTTATCTGCCTGATGCCCACTCGAAATCATAATTGCTGCCAAAAAGGAAGCAAACAACAAGAAAAGCCAATTCTTAGGAGCATCTCCACTTACCAAAAATTTACCTTTTAATATGTCTAACAATCCCTTTTTCATTAATTACAACCGTTCTGCTATTCTCAATTTGGCGCTACGCGCTCTATTATTTCTTGCTATTTCTTCTGCCGTTGGCACAATTAAACCACCAACCTTTTTAAGCGGCACATCTACATTCCCATAAAAATCCTTCTCCGCCTCACCTACAAATTTTCCATCTCTTATAAATCGTTTCACCAACCGATCCTCCAAAGAATGATAGCTGATCACACTTAACCTTCCGCCCGTTTTTAAAACCTCTGGAATTTGAATCAAAAAATCTTTTAAAACAGCTATTTCCTCATTAACCTCTATGCGAACCGCCTGATAGATTTGCGCTAAAATTTTGTTTTCTTTCGCCTTAGGCAAAAATTTACCCAAAACCCCTTTGAGCTGCTCTGTTGTTTTAATTTCGCCCTCTATCCTAGCATTTACAATAGCAGCAGCAATTCCGTAGGCATTCCTTAACTCTCCATACTCCTTTAGAACCCGCGTCAATTCCTTTACATCATATTCGTTTACTACCTCAAAAGCAGAAATAGACTTTCTACGGTCCATTCGCATATCCAAATCACCATCAAAGCGAATAGAAAATCCCCTATCGGCCTCATCAAACTGATGCGATGACACACCAAAATCCGCCAAAACACCATCAACTTGTTTTACACCATGAAAACGCAAATACTGTTTTAAGAACCTAAAATTCTCATTGATCAACACAAACCTTTCATCATCCAAAGCATTAGCCAACGCATCTTCATCTTGATCAAAAGCAAACAACCTTCCAGAAGGCCCAAGCCTTGACAATATCTCTTTTGAGTGGCCACCACCACCAAAGGTGACATCTACATAAACACCATTTTCTTTAATGGCCAAACCATCCACGGTTTCTTTAAGCAACACAGGATCATGATACATTGTCTCCACTTTTATTAGGACTCATAACCCTTTTTGCCAAAGCCTTCTTTTCTTCTTTGGTAGCCGTAATTGCCTTCTCATAGGTGTCTTTATCCCAAATTTCCAAATGCTTACCAATTGGCGCTATTACAATTTCCTTAGTAATACCTACCATACCAATAACATCTTTAGGGATTAACAACCTACCATTTGCATCTACCTCTATTTGACGCAAACCAGCTGTATACATCCTTATAAAATCAAGGTTTTCTTCGTCAAACCTGCTTTTCTGGTTTAATTCAGACATAACCCTGTTCCATTCATAAGCAGGATACAACTCCAAACAATCACTGTAATACGCCTTTTTAATAAAAAACCCATCTTTTAACACAGGGGCCATCTGGTTGCGCAACGCAACAGGTAGCATTACCCTACCCTTGGCATCGGCCTTACAGTTAAATACCCCAAAGAAAAAAATGTCCAAAATCGGCGTGTTTCTTATTACAACTCAAAAATATAAAATTTATTACCACATTTTACCACAAAACCCCACATTGTTAATAAAATGCGAACATTCTAACCACTTTTTGACACTTTAGCCCAAAATTTGAGACACTTTTTACCACTCGGTTTACAAAAAGCTTTTTAAAAAAGCTTTTAACATTTTTAGGAAAACCAAAAAAAAGTGTGTTATTGCATTCTTTTGAAATCCCTATATTTGCCCACATTCGTAACCAACTTAAATGGAGGAGAAAATTGTACAGGACGGCAAGTACCGTTACATAGAGCTAGGAGAAGGCACTCCTATCATTATCTTACATGGATTAATGGGCGGCCTAAGTAATTTCCACGGCGTAACCGAGTATTTTCCAACAAAAGGCTATAAAGTTCTAGTTCCTGAGCTACCCATTTATGATATGCCGGTAATTAAGACGACAGTAAAGAATTTTGCTAAATTTCTTAAGGAATTTATTGAGCATAAAGGTTTAAAGGATGTTATTCTACTGGGCAACTCCCTAGGCGGCCATATTGGCTTGTTACACACCAAATTATATCCTGAGATGGTCAAAGCTTTGGTCATAACCGGAAGTTCCGGGTTATACGAAAGTGCCATGGGCGATGGATACCCAAAACGGGGAGACTACGAGTTTATCAAGAAAAAAGCACAAGATGTTTTTTATGATCCAGAAGTGGCTACAAAAGAAATTGTAGACGAGGTTTTTGCTACCGTAAACGACAGGATGAAATTGGTAAAAACATTAGCCATTGCCAAGAGTGCCATACGCCACAATATGGCAAAGGATTTACCCAATATGAATACACCAACCTGTATAATTTGGGGAAAACAGGACAACGTTACACCACCAAATGTGGCCGAAGAATTTCATCAATTATTACCCGATTCAGATTTATTCTGGATAGACAAATGTGGGCACGCACCAATGATGGAACATCCTGAAGATTTTAACCAAATCTTAGACAACTGGCTACAGAAAAGAGCGTTTTAAACAAGCGTTCTTTTGACTTACCGTATCTTTGAGTTCCAAAAGGAACCTAAATGAAAATTACCGCTGCAGAGTTTGTGATGAGCAACTCAGACGTTGCTAAATGCCCTAAAGAACCACTACCGGAATATGCTTTTATTGGACGTTCTAACGTAGGTAAATCCTCGCTGATAAATATGCTGGTAGACCGCAAGAGTTTGGCAAAAACTTCTGGCAGACCGGGTAAGACGCAGCTAATCAACCACTTTAAAATTAATAAGAATTGGTTTTTGGTAGATTTACCAGGGTATGGTTATGCCCGTGTTTCCAAAAAAGACAAGAAGACGTTTCAAAAATACATTACCGAGTATTTTTTAAAACGTAAACAACTAGTCTGTGCTTTTGTTTTAGTTGATATACGCCATGAACCACAACCAATAGACATGGAGTTTATGGAATGGTTGGGCAGTAACGGTATTCCCTTTGCTATTATTTTTACCAAAGCAGACAAACTTAAGCCCGGAGCAATAGAAAAAAATGTAAAAGCTTATTTAACGGAGTTATTAGCTTCGGTTTGGGAAGAAACACCACCTTACTTCATCACCTCTTCTAGCAAACATTTGGGTAAGGAGGAGTTACTTAATTATATAGCAGAGATCAATCAAAATCTAAACCCTAAAGATTTAATGGTCTAATTTTTTAAGATTAAGAACCATCTATATTTCTAACGGTTTCCAAACTACATTTCTCAATTAATCCGTATCTTTTAATTCATAAAAGACCATAAATGACACAGCAAAACGGACCACAAAGAACGCCCAAAAACTTTCTAAAAACCGCAAAAATTATTCATCTAGCACTAGCCATGGGTTGTTTGGCCATATGCGCCTATTTCTACTATAATACCCAAATGAATTTTACTGATGAATTGAACTTAACAGACCCTATGATTTACATCTTACCCGTTATAGGTGCCATTGCCTTTTTTGCCAGCTCTGTTATGTATAAAAATCTATTAGACAAAGCTAAAACACAACCTTCTTTACTTAATAAGTTGAACGGGTTTTTAAGTGCTAACATTGTTAGATACGCCATAATTGAAGGCGCAACCTTACTTAATATTATTTGGTTTAGCACCACGGGTACCCCACTCTACATTACTGTAGCCGGAACTTTATTGATTTATCTATTTTGGTTAAGACCTACAAAAGATAAAGTAATAGAAGACCTTGCGCTAAGAGGCAAAGACAAAGCCAAATTTGAAGCCTTTGACCAAGATTTATAGCAACCTAGCTATTTTTTTAGGTCAAGTTTGTCCGCAAAATACTCACAAAAGTCTTTCATGGTGGCTGTCATTTTTTCATCCTGAGTGGCGCGCATAAAAGTATCTGCCATAGTAACTAAGGTTTGATGAAAAAACACTTTCATCTCGTCTACAGGCATATCCTTTGTCCACAAATCAATTTTTAAGGATTCTTGCTTAGCGCTATCCCAAACGGAAAGCATCATTGCTTTTGCCTCTTCATTATCTACTCCACCATCTTGAGCAGACCAGCTTAATTCTTCTGGAACCCTATTTTCATCTAATCCCACCTTCAACTTTATCTCAGAAGTATGTACTACAGCCATTATTTTCTTGGTTTATAATTTGAATTTTTAAATATATCATCTGCCGGTAAATCCAATAATTCAATTACAGAAACCTCCGGGTTTTTATCCATGTATTTTTTTACAATTTGCCAACCAATGTACCTACCTAACCGTCCGGGAGATTCACGATCTAATTCAAGGCCAAATTTTGAAAACGGGGCTGGGTCTAAAAAACGCCTGTCTAAAGCACTGTCCGTACTATATAACAATTGCTCTTCTATAAAATAGCGCCAAATTTGCTCCTCATTGTTCTGTGCCCATGCTATCTCTTCCGCAGTGAAACCTATTTTTTGCGCATCTGTATTATTAGGTAATAAAAGGTCTTTTAAATACAACTCCTTTCCATGGTAAACCATGCGAGACAAAAAAGTTCTATTTCTGGGTAGTGCGTTAACCTTTTTAGCAAAAGCACTGGCAACATCTGAAAGTAGAAATTGTTTATCCAAACCATTGGCAATATACTTGGACATACCCTCATAGAAGAAGTGATCAGCACCTAAATAATTGTCCAATCCAATTAGCAAAAGAGAATCCGTAAGCACCACTCGTGTATCATATTGTACTTCTGAAATCAGAGTAACTATTTTTGGTGCTTTAAAACGTGGAAAGTAATAAGTAATATGTTTAAAAAAAGATTCTAAACCTGTTTGTTGCGTCTCAAAATCTCCAAAAGTTTTGTCTACTTCTTCTTTTAGCTGCCGTTGCAGGGTGTCTTTAAGCTTATGTGCCCAAATACTATCTGGAACAACTTTTGGAAACAAATAAGGAAATTCTGCTTTTAAACTAGGAATATCTTCTACAGTGGAATTTGCAAACAATTCATCAAAACGCTTAACGGTGATATCAACGGGAACTTTTGCTATTTCCTGTTCTATTTTAGACTCTTCTTTGCAGGAAAAGAGTAAAATCACCAAAAAGAATGACAAGAAATACGGATACAACTTCATTTTTAAAGCTACAGCGTTTAAATTTACAAGGTGCAAAGGTAATTTTTTGATAGTAAAAACAATAGTATGCAAACAGAAAAGGTAGTAGACCACATTGTTAATTGGTTAAAAACATACGCTAACAATGCCAATATAAAAGGATTTGTAATAGGTATTTCTGGCGGAATTGACTCTGCCGTCACTTCTACGCTATGCGCAAGAACAGGGCTAGACCTTATGTGTATAGAAATGCCAATACACCAAGCAGAAAGCCAGGTAACACGTGCAGACCGCCATATTGACTGGCTTATGAAAAACTATCCTAATGTAAGCAGACAACCAGTAAACCTAACTCCCGTTTTTGATAGTTTGGTAGCGGCACTCCCTAAGGTAAAAAACGAAGAGGAACGTTTTATGTCTTTAGCAAATACAAGAGCAAGACTTAGAATGACCACCTTATACTACTTTGCCGCTTTACACGGGTATTTGGTAGCCGGTACCGGAAACAAGGTAGAAGATTTTGGGGTTGGATTTTATACCAAATATGGTGATGGCGGTGTAGACTTAAGCCCAATTGCAGATTTAGTAAAAACCGAAGTATACCAAATAGGAAGTTTCTTGGGCGTAAACCAAGATATTTTAGAAGCAGCACCAACAGATGGTCTTTGGGGAGACGACAGAACAGATGAAGACCAAATTGGAGCATCCTACCCAGAATTGGAATGGGCTATGGAAATGGCGGATGCCGGTAAAACCGCGAATGATTTTGAGGGGCGCAAAAAAGAGGTGTTTACCATTTACAAGCGTTTTAATACCGCAAACAAACATAAAATGGTACCAATACCGGTTTGCGAAATCCCTAAAGCGTTAAAATCAGCAGATTAACCACTTTATACCGACTTAAAACGAATAAAACCCTAGAAATTCTGTGTTTTTTATGAAAAAACGCAAATTTGTCGTGTTTATTGGTTAACTTGCCTGTCAGTATTTGTAATCTTTTATTTATTAAATACTACCAACAGGCCTTAATTTTAAAGATTTACTACCACAATGATCAAAGTTCTTATAGCGGACAGCCACCCAATTGTTCGTTTAGGTATAAAGGATGTTTTAAACTCCGAGACTGGATTTGAAGTTATTGCAGATGTAGCTTCTACAAGCGAACTGTTTGAAACCCTTAAAAGCGTTTCTCCTGACGTAGTTATGCTAGAAATGGATATACCTGAAATTAACGGTATTGCCACCCTAAGAAAACTAAAACAAGATTTCCCAAAAACAAAAGTGCTAATGTATAGTGGCCAATCTGAAGATGTTTACGCTTTGAGTACCATTAGAGCAGGGGCGTTTGGCTATCTATCTAAAACTGCGGATGTTAATTATATTATTTCTGCCGTTAAAAAGGTAGCAGAAGGAAACATGTTCATTACCAACGAACTAGCGCAACGATTAGCGTTTGATGAGGGCACCCAAAAACCAAGAAGATTCTTTAGAAAATTATCTACTAGAGAAATCGAGGTTTTAAAATTATTGGCAAGTGGTAAGCGAAACAAGGAAGTTGCAGAAGGCCTTAACCTAAACGAAAAAACAGTTAGTACCTACAAAGCCCGTTTAATGCGTAAATTAAACGTAGATAACCTAGTAGACCTGTTACAGCAAGCAAAAGCTTTGGAACTATACTAGCCTATAAAATAAAATGACTATAAATATAAAACCCTAGTTATTCTAGGGTTTTTCTTTATCCCAATACTCGGTTTAGTTTAGAATTCAATAATTTACTAAGCTGTATATAATTCATTATTTCTTCCAACACTTCGGTATTAACCTCCATAGAGTTTTCGGTCTCTTTTTGAAGTTGGTTTATTCTATTTTTAATCAAATTACAACGCAAAGACAATATGGTTTCACTTACCAATTGGGCTACCCCTATCTCTTTGTCTTTTGGATATATATCCTTTCGTTCCCAATTATGCAATACATACTTTTCTTCATCCATTAAAATAGAGCTTACTTGCTGCATCTCTTCTTGCCCCAAGGTTGGTAGAAATTTTTTGATATCAAATTCGGCAGTTGCATTCAAATGCTCAATTAGTTGGGTATATATAGCCCTGAAGCTTTCGTTAGACAATTCCACTTCATCTTCCTGTAAATCCAAAAAAATCTTCTCATATACTCTAGCTTCCAGTGCTTCTGGCTGTAAAACCAAATCTCCCTTATCGTTCTCCTTAAGCACTAAATCCTCAAAAGTTTCCAACTTACTACCATAAATCAATAGCAGCTCAATTATTTTGTGCTCAAGTATAAATTGCACATCAACTTTTTCAGGTTTGGGTTCTGGCCGTACTACATCAAAAGCTTTTTGATCTGTCTTTTGTTTTTTAGCAGCATCCGTAACCAACTTTTTATTAATTTGCGCCAAGGTGTTGTATAAAACAGCCTCGGATACATTCATCAATTTAGCGCATTCCTGTACATATATTTCACGCTTAATTTGATCCGGTATTTTAGAAATACTATTTACAATATCCCTTACGGTATCTGCTCTTTTTAACGGATCGTTGGCCGCCTCTTTAGCCAATAGCGAAGTTTTAAACTGAATAAAATCTTGAGCATTTTCTTTTAGGTAATGAGCTATTTCTTCCTCTGTATTGTTCTTAGCAAAACTATCTGGATCTTCGCCCTCTGGAAACGTACAAATCTTAACATTCATACCTTGCTCTAGAATAAGGTCTACACCACGTAAAGAGGCACGCAAACCAGCCGCATCACCATCAAATAAAACCGTAATATTTTTAGTTAACCTGTGTATTAAACGTATTTGTTCCGGGGTTAGAGCCGTACCACTAGATGCAACTACATTCGCTATTCCAGATTGGTTCATCTGAATTACATCTGTATACCCTTCAACCAAAAAACAATTGTCTTCTTTTGCTATAGCTTGCTTGGCATGGTAAATTCCATATAAGACCTTGCTTTTATGATAAATTTCACTCTCTGGAGAATTTAGGTATTTGGCCGCCTTTTTATCATTGGTTAAAATTCGCCCACCAAAACCCAAAACCCTACCACTCATAGAATGAATTGGAAACATTACCCTACCTTTAAAACGATCAAACGTTTTGCGTTCTTGACCTTGTTGCTCCTTAACAATGGTTAAACCGGTTTTCTCCAAATAGTCTAGCTTGTAACCTTCTCCTAAGGCCGCTTTGGTAAATGCTTCCCACTGATCCGGATTGTAACCCAAACCAAACTTTTTAATGGTTTGATCAGTAAAACCACGCTCTTTAAAATAACTTAAACCAATAGCTTTACCCGGCTCTGTATTCCATAAGGTTTTTTCGTAGAACTTTTGGGCATATTCTGAAACCAAAAACATGCTCTCCCGTTCATTGGCCTGTTCTTTTTGCTCATTGGTCTGCTCTGTTTCTTCTATATCTATGTTGTACTTTTTGGCCAAGTACTTAATAGCCTCTGGATAACTAAAATGTTCGTGCTCCATGATAAAAGCCACTACATTACCACCTTTGCCGCTACTAAAATCTTTCCATATTTGTTTAACCGGGCTTACCATAAAACTAGGGGTACGCTCATCTGTAAATGGGCTAAGCCCTTTGTAGTTTGTTCCCGATTTTTTAAGCTGAACAAAATCGCCTATTACCTCTTCTACCCTTGCGGTTTCATATACTTGGTCTATGGTAGATTTTGATATCATTTAAAATGAAAAAATTTAGCGCGTTAGATTACTACCTTTGTAGTAGAATTCAAAGATAATTAATCGGCAATGATTCTATTCTTCGGCACTAAAAAAGGAAAAGAAAATAGCAACAAAATGCCTAGCGTGGTTTGTGGGCATTGTGGACAAAAAGGAACGGTAACGCTTTATTCCCAAGAAACCTTAGTACATGTATTTTGGTTGCCCATTACTAAAATAGGAACAAACCACTATGCGGAATGTTCCCATTGTAATCGCGTGTACTATAAAAACGACTTTTCTGCTGATATGCTTAAAATCATAAATGAAAGATAGTACTACAAATCAAACCGAAGGCCTACGGATATATTTCTTTGCGTTATAGCGGCATCTTTAAAAATAGGGTTTAAATCGTACTTTACATACAACAACATACCATCTACCCCTGCGTATGCACTTAAACCATAAATTAGATTGCTTGTATTGTAATCTCGCTTAAGCTTATCTTTTATCCTATCCCCGTCCATTTGGTATTTTAACTTTTGGCGCGTACCTATATTAAAACCTCCGTAACCCCCAAATCCTAATCTAAACTGATCTTGTAGGCTGTATCTAATTTTTTCCTCGGTCTTGTATGTTTTAGACGGTCCAATCTCAAAATGGATTGGAAAAACCAAGTTATCCATTCTTAATTTTGATTTATCTAGCTCAACATCAAATTCTTGTAACTCGGTCTGATTACCATTCATCACAAAATATTGATTGTTTTCTGGTTTTAAGCCATTAAATTGAAAAGAGAACCCGTAATTAAACCGCAACCAATTGCTATTCTTAAATACCCTGGTTCGCCATTGCCAACCCATTTCAAAAAAGCGACTGCCCGCTAGTTTATATGGTGTATCCGAAAAGGATTCCCCTTCTATGATGGCATTGTTAAACCCAATGGCCATAACAAAATCTGAATAGGTACGGCGGTCATATTTTGTTTCTGACCTGTGAGGATTATTATTGATTCTAATACCAAATAAATTGCCATTATCCCCATCTTCATTACCAAAACCAATTTCTATGGCACGTAGGTAATTAAGAGTATCTACTTCTAAAACTTTACCTTTATTACGCTCAATTAACGCTATCTTATTTTCTAGAATTGCAATTCTATTTTCAATATTTAAGGCTCTTTTTTTAGCTGCTTCGGCTTTAAGTTCCTCTGCTTCTTTTTTGGTAATGAGTTTTGCTTCTAGCTTTTCGTTTATAGCCTCTACCTCTTCCTTAAGTTCTTGCTTTTCTTGCTGGGTTATTTCCGTTTTTAATGCTTTTAATTTCTCAATTTCCTTTTGTGTTTGTTCCGCTTGTGCATAGGTACAAAACGTTCCTAATAGCACTAAAAACATACTTACAATAACTTTGTTTTTCATGATTTTTGTTAATTTAAACCCGTATTTGCCCACCCTCCCAATTAAGAGAGGGCAGCGAATACAGATGATTGATTGATGAATAATTACTGATTACGTTCGGCAACGGCAGTACGCACCTTAAAAAAGCCGTCTTTTAATTTATCAAAAACTTTGTCCCTAAAACTTTGGTCTAGCTCGGTTTCTACCGCTGCCAATAAAGCCATGGCATCTACATTACCGTTTGGACGCACTATTTTTTCTTGTAAGATTTCCTTCTGGGCATTCAACAGCAATGAGTCTATCTCAGAATCTAACAAACTAGCGTTTTTGGATTTCTCCAAGGCTGTAACCTCTGCCAATACTTGCTCTAACTTTCCGTTA
Source organism: Croceivirga sp. ABH4_376 (assembly GCF_056160685.1). NCBI lineage: Bacteria > Pseudomonadati > Bacteroidota > Flavobacteriia > Flavobacteriales > Flavobacteriaceae > Croceivirga > Croceivirga sp. ABH4_376. Next base: position 50,019 of record NZ_JBSWXQ010000003.1, read on the forward strand.
ACCAAACTATCTAGTTGTTGGTCTTTTACCGGTATAGCTTGCGCTAATTCTTCTTTTTTGGGCGGCATTACTTGTGCTAATTTGGGCAATTGTTTCTTTACCACTATTTCATTTCCACCTTTTACTTCTTTTTTAGATTCTTGAGCAACGGCAGTAGCCTCAATTGCCTGTTTAGTTGTTGAAGTTTTAAACTGCTCCTCCTGCTTTATATTTTCATTGGAAGTGTCTTCCACTTCAACAAGTTGTATTGGATCAGGAACAGCCACGTTAGTTGTATTAAAAAATGCAAAAAGACCCAACACTACCAAAATAGTTGCCGCTACAGCCCACCAAATAGTTATTGGTTTTTTCTTGGCAGGAACATCTAATTGCGATGCAATTTTATCCCAACTTGATGCTGCAGGTTCTATTTTTCGCTGCTCCAAGGTGTTTTTAATATGTTTTTCTAACTTTTCCATCTCTCTTTCTTTTATCGCTGCATTGTTCTGTTATCAAATTCTTTCTGCAACTTAAGATTCTCTTGCAATTGTTTACGTGCTTTAGATAATTGGGATTTAGAAGTACCAACGGTAATATCCAATAATTCTGCAATTTCCTGATGTTTGTACCCCTCTACCGCATACAAAACAAAAACCATTTTATACCCTTCTGGTAAAGCATCTATTAATTGCTGTACATATTCCACGTCTAATTCCGTATTGGAATGGTAAGAAGGTTGTTGTTTTTCAAACACCTCATCGTCATATACTACAAACTGTTTTTTACGCAAATAGGTAATGCTTTCCCTAACCATAATTCTACGAACCCAGCCCTCAAAACTTCCTTTAAACTCAAAAGATTGCAACCCTTTAAAAACCTTTACAAACGCTGTTACCATAACATCTTCTGCAAAATGAGCATCTTTAACATATTGCCTGCACACACTCAACATCTTTGGCGCAAATTGTTCATAGATAGCCTGTTGGGCGTCTCTACTTCCTTTTTGTGCCTTTTTTATGAGCAACTTTTCGTTATTGTAAAAAGGTATAATCTTCAATGTGTTTAGATTGTCTTCTATAGCTATAGACGCTGAAACAATAAAAAGGGTTGCCTAAAAATAATATTTAGGCTACTTATTTTTACAAAACACTGAAAAATAGCGAAGTAATTACTTATTTTTTTCGCTCTACTACGTAATTAACCATTAAGGTTAGTGCCTCTTTATAGGGAGAATCAGGGTAGTCTTTTAGTAGGCCAAGCGCTTCGTCTTTAAATTCCATCATCTTAGTAATAGCATATTCCAGACCGCCAGCTTCTTTTACGTAGGCAATGACTTCTTTTACACGCTTCTTGTTCTTATTATGATTTTTGATGGAATTGATTAACCAGCGCTTTTTTTCTTTTGAACTTTGGTTGAGCGCATATATCAAAGGCAAGGTCATTTTTTGCTCCTTTATATCGATACCTGTTGGTTTACCGATGCGTTCCTCACCGTAATCAAACAAATCGTCTTTAATTTGAAACGCCATTCCACATAACTCACCAAACCGTTTAAATATAGCAACTTCTTTAGATTCTGGCCGTACCGAAGCTGCACCCATACTGCAACAGGCGGCAATTAATGTTGCCGTTTTTTGACGAATAATCTCGTAATAAACCTCCTCTGTAATATCTAGTTTACGGGCCTTTTCTATTTGTAGCAACTCACCCTCACTCATAGAACGTACAGAACCTGAAATTATCTGCAATAAATCATAATCACCACGCTCTAAAGAAACCAATAAGCCTTTAGAAAAAAGATAATCGCCCACTAAAACGGCAATCTTATTTTTCCATAAGGCATTAATGGAAAAGAAGCCACGGCGTTTGTTGCTATCATCTACTACATCGTCATGCACCAAACTGGCCGTGTGTATAAGTTCAATTATAGAAGCCCCGGTATACGTACGCTCTACAACTTCACCATTGTTAAGCATTTTGGCCGTTAAAAACACAAACATAGGCCGCATTTGCTTCCCCTTCCTATTTACAATGTAGTAGGTAATTCTATTGAGCAATGCAACTTTAGAAGACATGGATTCATGGAACTTTTTTTCAAAAAGTTCCATTTCTTGCTCTATAGGTTCACGTATTTGTGCTGCTACCTTCAATGAATTGAAATATAGTTGTCTTTGAGCCTTCAAAAGTAACGAAAATGGGAGACCTCCGCACTATTGTTTCAAGAATTAAGACGGGGAACAATAATTGTAGGATGAAGCGTAAAATTTTAGCTCTTATTTGCCAATTGCCCACAAGCGGCATCAATATCTTTTCCGCGAGAACGCCTAACCGTAACCGTGATGCCATTTTTCTCTAAAGTGGTAATATATCTATTTAAAGCCTCATCAGAAGCCTGTTGAAACTCACCATCATCTATAGGGTTGTATTCTATTAAGTTTACTTTAGAAGGGGCAAATTTGCAGAACTTAACCAAGGCATCTACATCTTTCTGCGTATCGTTAATGCCACGCCAGACCACATACTCATAGGTAATTCTGTTTTTGGTTTTGGCATACCAATATTCTAATGCCTCTCGTAAATCTTTTAGTGGAAAAGTGCTATTAAAAGGCATTATAGCGGTTCTAACCTCATCTATTGCAGAGTGCAATGAAACCGCTAGCTTGAAACGGACTTCTTCATCTGCCATTTTTTTAATCATCTTGGGCACACCGGAGGTTGAAACGGTAATCCGTTTTGGAGACATCCCTAAACCCTCTTCTGAAGTAATCATATTAATAGCCTTAAGAACATTATTATAGTTCATTAAAGGCTCTCCCATACCCATAAAAACAATATTACTTAAAGGCCTATCATGGTACAACCTGCTTTGGTTGTCTATAGCCACTACTTGGTCATATATTTCATCTGGATTTAAGTTGCGCATGCGCTTTAGACGGGCAGTAGCACAAAAACGGCAATCCAAACTGCACCCAACCTGACTAGAAACACAAGCTGTAGTTCTGGTTTCCGTAGGGATTAAAACGGATTCTACCACCAAATCATCATGCAATTTTACTGCATTTTTAATAGTACCATCCGTACTCCTTTGCATCTGGTCTACACGGATATTATTGATGGTAAAATTAGTTTCGAGCATTTCTCTAGTTTCCTTAGAGATATTGGTCATGGCCTCAAAAGAATGCGCAGACTTTTTCCAGAGCCATTCATAAACTTGATTGCCCCTAAAAGCTTTATCGCCTTGCGCTACAAAAAAATTACGCAATTGCTCTTTGGTTAATGCCCTTATATCCTTTTTATCTGCCATCGGTGCAAAGGTAAGAAAGTAAAATTCCTGCCCAGACATGCATCCAGACAGGAATTGTATATTTTAAATTTAATCCTGTTAACTTAGATAATTAACATAGCATCACCATAAGAATAGAAACGGTAATTTTCTAAAATGGCCTGCTTGTAAGATTTCTTCATTAAATCGTGCCCCATAAAGGCAGATATCATCATTAATAAAGTAGATTTTGGCAAGTGGAAATTAGTAATCATACAATCCGCAATGCTAAAATCATATGGTGGAAAAATGAATTTGTTGGTCCAACCTTCAAACGTATTCAATGTTCTTTCAGAAGAAACAGCACTCTCTAAACCACGCATAACCGTTGTACCAACTGCACAAACTTTCTTTTTATTGGCCTTGGCATTATTTACAATTTCAGTAGCCTTTTCATCAATTACCAATTCTTCGCTATCCATCTTGTGCTTAGATAGGTCTTCTACTTCTACTGGGTTAAACGTACCTAAACCAACGTGCAAAGTTACCTCGGCAAAATCTACACCTTTAATTTCCAAACGCTTTAACAAGTGTTTGCTAAAATGTAGACCGGCAGTTGGTGCCGCAACTGCACCTTCGTGCTTGGCATAAATAGTTTGGTAACGGTCTTCATCTTCTGCCGTAACCTCTCTTTTTATGTATTTTGGAAGTGGCGTTTCTCCCAATTCCCTTAATTTTCTTCTAAAATCCGTATAGGAGCCATCGTATAAAAAACGAAGGGTTCTACCTCTAGAAGTTGTATTATCTATAACTTCTGCAACCAAACTTTCATCGTCTCCAAAATACAATTTGTTACCTATACGTATTTTTCTTGCAGGATCTACCAATACGTCCCAAAGACGCTGCTCCTCGTTAAGCTCTCTTAACAAAAACACCTCTATTCTAGCTCCTGTCTTCTCTTTGTTACCAAATAATCTAGCCGGAAAAACTTTGGTATTGTTCAATACCATAACATCCCCCTCGTCAAAGTACTCAATCATGTCTTTGAACATTCGGTGTTCTATTTTACCGGTATCTTTATGGATAACCATTAATTTGGATTCGTCCCTGTTTTCTGCAGGATACTCGGCCAATAATTCTTTTGGAAGATCAAAATTGAAGTTAGATAATTTCATCTGGGCGTTTTGAATTTTTAGGATGGCAAATATACAATCTACAACGAGGGGTTGTCAAGTAAATTATCGATTATTCCTTAAACTGTTGCTACATTAAAGCCAACAAGCTCCATATCTTTCCAAAAATCCGGATAAGATTTGGACACAACACCCGCATCATTAACAAAGAAATTGGTTTTCATAGCCAAAGGAGCAAAAGCCATAGCCATTCTGTGATCGTTGTACGTATCTACGGCTACATCGCTTCCAATTAAATTATTACATTCCAATGTTAGACTTTCTTCTGTTATAGTAACCACGGCCCCAAATTTTTCCAATTCAGTTTTCATAGCTGCTAGACGATCTGTTTCTTTGATTGGCAAGGTGTGTAGGCCGGTTAAATGACAAACCATACCCAACCCGTAACACGTTACTGCAATGGTTTGTGCAATATCTGGTGCATTGGCTAAATCCAATTCAACGCTATCCGCCAGCTGCTCTCCATTTTTTTCTAACACTATGGTATTCTCGGAATACGTTGTACTTACTCCAAATTGCTGATAAATGGATGCCAGAACGCTATCGCCCTGCAAGGAATGCTCTTTATAACTAGACAACTTAATTTTACTACCTATTTCTGCAAGTGCCACAATACTATAAAAATAGCTTGCCGCACTCCAGTCAGATTCTACTGTCATGGTTTTAGAGGTAACCTCCTCTTTGGGCATTACCTCAATAGTGTTATCTTTAAAAGTAGCGACGATACCAATTTCATCTAACAACCCTAAGGTCATTTTTATATAGGGCACAGAGGTAATTTTACCTACCAATTCAATTTCTAGTCCGTCTGGCAAACTTGGTGCTACAAGAATTAGGGACGAAATGTATTGACTACTAATATTGGCCGGTAAACTAACTTTGTTTCGGTTTAGCTTTTTTCCTGTAATTTTTAAGGGAGGATACCCCTCTTCTTCAACATATTCTATTGCTGCACCAAGAGACCTGAGCGCCTCTACCAATATTTTAATAGGGCGTTCTTTCATACGTTTAGAACCCGTAAGAACAACTGTCTTACCTTCTTGCGTGGCAAAATAAGACGTTAAAAAACGCATGGCAGTACCAGCATGATGAATATCTACCGTGCCATTGGCTATTGCCAATCCTTTTTGCATTACTTCCGCATCATCAGAATTGGACAGGTTATCTATTTTAAGATTAGGAAAAAGTGCTTGCAATAATAACAATCTATTGGTCTCACTCTTTGACCCTGTAATTTGAATTTCTTTATCCAGTAACAAATTTTCTGGAGCGCTTAAAGCTAATTTCAATTTATTAGAAATTTAATACCGATTAGTAAGCGACAAAGATAGGCTTATTTAAGTTTTTGGTTGTTGTGATGGCGGTCATGATCCCGCTTGGTTTTCAAATCCAACTTTTTTTCAAAAGCTTGTTGTAAATCCACTCCTGTTTGGTTGGCTAAACACAATACTACAAAGACTACGTCTGCCAGTTCTTCTCCTAAATCTTTGTTTTTATCAGATTCTTTTTCGCTCTGCTCTCCATACCTGCGAGCAATTATACGAGCCACCTCACCAACTTCTTCAGTAAGTTGTGCCATGTTGGTTAATTCGTTAAAATAACGAACCCCGTGCGTTTTTATCCACTCGTCTACGGCTTGTTGTGCGTTTTGTATGTTCATTATACTATTATTCCTTATTCTTGGTATCGATTATAATTGTTACTGGACCATCATTCAATAGTTCTACTTTCATATCCGCTCCAAATTTACCTATTCCTATCTCTTTACCTAGTTCTTTTTGAAACTGATGAACAAACGCTTCATATAAAGGTATGGCCACGGAGGGTTTTGAAGCTTTTAAATATGATGGTCTATTCCCTTTTTTGGTACTAGCGTGTAGGGTAAATTGACTCACGACTATTGCATCACCTTCACTTTCTTTTAACGATAAGTTCATTACTCCGTCAGCGTCATTAAAAATGCGAAGGTTTACTACCTTACGACACAACCAATCTATATCTTCTTTGGTATCTGCATCTTCTATGCCAACCAATACCAGTACACCTTTACCTATTTTACTTAAAACAACCCCTTCTACCGTAACCGAAGCATAAGCAACACGCTGTACAACAACCTTCATTATTTTTCTTTGTAAATATCTTGTCTGTAACTTGAGTCTACATCTTCCGTTAACATTTGCACATAACTACGGTAGCGACTCCATGAAACCTCATCGTTGTCCAATGCCTCCTTTACCGCACATTTAGGCTCATCTAAGTGCAGGCAATTATTAAATTTACATTCTGATTTTAATTCAAAAAACTCTGGAAAATAATCGCCTATTTCATCTTTTTCCATCTCTACTATTCCAAATCCACGAATTCCTGGTGTATCAATGATTTGGGCATTGAAGCTTAAATCGTACATCTCTGCAAAAGTAGTTGTGTGTTGGCCTTGTGCATGCTGTTCAGAAATTTCTGCGGTTTTTAGTTTTAATCCTGGCTCTAAAGCATTTACCAAAGTAGATTTACCAACCCCTGAATGACCAGAAAACATACTAACCTTGTTCAACATCAGTTCTTTAACCAAGTGCGTATTTTTACCTTCCTTGGCAGAAATTTCTAAAACCTTGTAACCAATATTCTTATACAAATCCATTAGATATGCTACTTCTGCCCGTTCTTCAAGGGCGTAAGCATCTACCTTGTTAAAAAGCAGTATTGCGGGTATATCATAAGCCTCTGCGGTAACTAAAAATCGGTCTATAAAACTGGTAAATGTTGTAGGATTATTTAAGGTTATCATTAAAAACACTTGATCTAAATTGGCCGCGATAATATGTACTTGTTTAGACAGGTTAACCGATTTACGGATGATATAGTTTTGTCTTTCTTCTATTTTATGGATTACACCAACCGTTTCATCTCCTTTTGTTTCTAACTTAAAATGTACTTTATCCCCTACCGCTATTGGATTGGTACTTTTAATACCCTTAATACGGAATTTACCCTTAATTCTACATTCATAAAACTTACCGTCCTCTGCCTTTACGGTATACCAACTGCCGGTAGATTTATAAACGGTACCTATCATAGACTGTTCTTTGAAAATAGTTCTTTTAACAAAGAAACAATTTTATACCTAATTCGTCCGTTGTGTATAACATCAAATTTAAAATCAACATTAAAAACAAAAACATGAAAAAACTAGTAGTATTTGCCTTATTTGCATTGGTAGCAACCGTAAATGTACAAGCGCAACAATACAAGGTTATTACCAGTGTTGAATCTATTGTACCAAATGGTTTAGGTAGATCAAGGATTATTAATGCCCAAGAAGAGAAAGATTATAGAGAGTTTACCTCTGTACAGACCGAAGAGGATAATACCAGAAACAAATCTAAACGAGACGAAATACGTGTTAAGAATTTTGAAGAAACCAAGTTATTGAACTTTTACAACATTGGTGGTATTCGTTTTCAAAATATAGCCGCTAATGATGCTTTGATTACTTCTATGATAAACGACATGGTTTCTCAAGGATGGCAATTAGAGCATGTAATCAGTGCCGTGGAAAGCGAAGGCGGAAAAGGAGACGGACAAGGTATATTTATTACGCGTTATATCTTTAAAAAGTAAAACGATTTTACAAAAAATAAAAAGCCCCAGCCTACAGCTGGGGCTTTTTATTTTTTCTATCAATTTAATTTCTTACCCGTATACTACCGCCTACCAAGGTTTTCTTCCTTACCTTCTTTGGGTTTCCAAAAATATCCACATCTCCGCCAGCTTTAACATTTACATCTATACTTTCAGAAGCATAGACTTCCGCTTCTCCTCCTGCAGATATTTTTACTTCAGATGCCATAGTTCTTAATTCCCTGCCTTCAAAAATACCTCCGGTGTTCAATGTTACCGTTTGGTTCTCTGCTAAACCAGACACTTCTAAAATACCACCTGTAACGGCTCTCATTTCTGCATACTCTACATCTAAACCGGCAATAATTCTAGCGCCTTCTTGTGTTCTTAATTCAATTCTATTCTGCTCTATAAGTTCATTACAGACAATTTTTGCGCCTTCATTACCATCTATAACGTCAATATCCTTATAGTACACTTCTATAAACGTATCTTCTCCGGTAAACTTTTTGTCCAACTGCATTCTAAGTTTTAAAACGCCATCGTTATTGGTCCATTTAATATCGTCTACATTTAGGCCTTTAATAATGATTTTATCCTCGTCTGATTGGATTAGATTGACTTCTATCAAATCAAAAACTTTGATTTTATGAAAATCACCAACGTTATTTTCTATCATCCGTTGAGAAAAAACTGAAGATGAAATGGCCAATATTAAAAGGGCAACTATTTTTTTCATGACTGTTTGTTTTTTGTTTGCCTTAAAGATGACACCTTTTTTGATTTGTTACACTTGTAAAAATAAAAAGGCCATTTCTATATAGAAATGACCCTTTTGCCTTGACACTAAGATTTTAACTACTAAGAGTTGATTATCTTCTCTTGGTGGTTAATAGATTCTTGGTGAATTGCTTTAAACATTTTTAAAACGAATTCTTCACTTAATCCATGCTGCTCACCCTCTAAAATCATTTTACCTAAGATAGTATTCCATCTATTGGTTTGTAAAACAGCAACGTTCTTTTGTTTTTTCAACTCACCAATACCATCAGAAACTTTCATCCTTTTACCTAAAGTCTCAATCAATTGGTTATCAATAACATCAATCTGTGCTCTTAGGTTACTTAAATGCGCATTGTATTCTGCTTCTGGATCACTTTCTTTTCTGATTTTTAGATCTCTCATGATTTGAACCAATTTCTCAGGAGTTACCTGCTGTGCGGCATCACTCCATGCATTATCTGGATCATGGTGTGTTTCAATCATCAATCCATCAAAATTTAAATCCAAAGCAGTTTGCGAAACATCAAAAATCATGTCTCTCTTACCTGTGATATGAGATGGATCATTGATCAAAGGTAAATCTGGAAATCTGTTCTGAAATTCAATCGCCATTTGCCATTCTGGGATATTTCTATACTTGGTCTTCTCATACGTAGAAAACCCTCTGTGTATTGCCCCTAGCTTTTTAATACCTGCAGTATGCAAACGCTCTATACCACCTAACCACAAGGCTAAATCTGGGTTCACAGGATTCTTTACCAAGACAATTTTATCCGTGCCTTTTAGGGCATCTGCCAATTCTTGCATTATAAACGGGCTCACCGTAGAACGTGCGCCGATCCATAACAAATCCACATCGTGCTCCAAAGCCAAATCTACGTGTGCTTTATTAGCAACCTCCGTGGCCGTTTTTAAACCGGTCTCTTCTTTAACTTTTTGCAACCACTTTAATCCTATGGCGCCTACTCCTTCAAAATTTCCTGGTCTTGTTCTTGGTTTCCATATCCCGGCACGGTAATAATTTACATCGGTGTCTTTAAGCTGGTGTGCAATTTTAAGCACCTGCTCTTCGGTTTCTGCGCTACATGGACCTGCAACAACTAATGGATGTGGCAACGCCATATCATCCAACCATTTCCTCATCTCTTTTGAATTTTCCATAATCCTAATCTCTATTTTTTAGTAAGTGGTATTCCGTTTAATATTTGTTTTATTCTATTGGTATTGTTCATTTCTTCATAAAGTCCATCAAAATTATCCTCCTCCATCATTTTTTTAAAGGATTCTAAGTTATTAATGTACTCTGTTAGTGACTCTAACACATTCGCTTTGTTCTGCTCAAAAATTGGCGCCCACATCGCAGGGGAACTTTTGGCTAACCGCACCGTACTTTCAAATCCACTCCCAGCCATGTCAAAAATATCACGCTCATTTTTTTCTTTCTCAATAACCGTCTTTCCTAACATAAAGGAGCTAATGTGTGATAGATGGGATACATAAGCTATATGTTTGTCATGGTTATCCGGATTCATATACCGTATTCTCATGCCCAGTTTTTCAAACAAGGCCAATGCCTTTTCTTGTAACTTAAATGCCGTCTGCTCTACCTCACAGATAATATTGGTTTTGCCATTGTACAATCCACTTATTGCTGCAGATGGGCCAGAAAACTCCGTGCCCGCTATAGGGTGGCAAGCCAAATAATTTCTTCGTTTTGGATGCGCTGCCACAGCCTTACAAATCTGTGCTTTGGTAGAGCCCGCATCTATAACTACAGTTTCTTCCCCTACATGGTTTAGTATGATGGGTAACTCCTTGGCCAAAATCGTAACCGGAATGGCAACAATTACCACATCTGCATTTGCCAAACCTTTATACGTAGTACCCGCGTCTATTAAGCCTAAAGCAATAGCTTCTTCTATGTGCGATGCATTTGCGTCTATACCTTCTATGCGTACCTCTGGATGGGTTTCCCGAATGTCTTTTGCAAAAGACCCACCAATTAAACCAATGCCAACTACAACTACCTTCATGCTTAGAATCTTTCTATGGCTTCTTGTATTTTTTCTTCTTTTACGCAGAGCGAAAAACGGATGTATCCTTCACCGTTGGACCCAAAAATGGTTCCTGGAGCAATAAAAATATCCTTATCGTATAGCACCTCATCAATAAAACTTTCGGAGTCTTTGGCACCTGCTGGCAGTTTACACCAAACAAACATGCCAACGGCATTGGTATCATAAGTGCACCCTAATTTATCAGCTAATTGATAAATTAGTGCTCTTCTTTTTTGGTAAACTTCATCCAAAGCCTCAAACCATTCTTTACCGCTTTCTAAGGCAGCTACGGCTCCTTTTTGAATGCCGTAGAACATACCAGAGTCCATATTACTTTTAACCTTAAGCACCGCATTTATATGATGGGCATTACCCAATAACATCCCTACACGCCAACCCGCCATATTAAAGGTTTTGCTTAACGAATTTAATTCTAGGGCCACCTCTTTTGCTCCGGGTAAGGATAACATACTGCTTGGGTTATTGGCCAAAACAAAACTATACGGATTGTCATTCACCAATAAAATAGAGTTGCGCTTGGCAAATGCCAATAGTTCTTGCATTTGCTCGGTGGTTGCGGTTGCTCCTGTTGGCATATGCGGATAACTCACCCACATTAATTTAACCTTGCTTAAATCTTCTTTCTCTAGCGCTTCCAAATCTGGAAACCATCCATTCTCCGCAGTTAAATCATACGTTTTTGGTACTGCTTCTACCAATTTGGTTACCGACCCATAAGTAGGATATCCTGGATTAGGCAACAGCACCTCATCACCTACATTTAAAAAGGCCATGCTAATGTGCATAATCCCTTCTTTAGACCCCATTAAAGGCAGTACCTCTGTATTGGCATCTACAGCCACATTAAATTTATCTTGATAAAATTTGGCAATGGCCAACCTTAATTCTGGCAAGCCCTGATAACTTTGGTATTGATGTGCGCCTGCATCTAAAATAGCTGCACTTAGCGTTTTTAACACCTTAGGCGAAGGTGCCAAATCTGGACTACCTATACCCATGTTAATTATTGGCTTCCCTTCTGCCATAAGCCCACGCACCTCTCTTAATTTTCTAGAGAAATAGTATTCTTGTACCGAGTTTAATCTGTCTGCCGTTGTCATTTTATCAATGCATTTTTATATTCTCCCAATACCCTAAAATCTTCTGCCATTATATCTAGTAAGCTTTTTGCTTTGGTAAAATTTTGATATGCATCAAAAGTCACATCAACAAAGAAAGCATACTTCCAAGGGGTTTCTATTACGGGTAAGGATTGTATTTTAGTAAGGTTAAGGTGGCAATCGCTCATTACATTAAGCACCGTTGCCAAACTACCTCTTTTATGGTCTGTTATAAACCTAAGAGATGCTTTGTTAATTGCTTCTTTAGGCCATTCCTTATTCTCCTTTTTTAGGATTATAAAACGCGTAGCGTTATTTTTTATGGTTTGTATAGCTGGCGCAATAATTTCCAAATCGTATAGCTCTGCAGCTACATCTGGGGCTATTGCGGCTACATGTGTTAATTGTTTTTCTTGGATTTGTTTTGCAGTTTCTGCTGTATCCACATCTTCTACCAGCTTAATATGGTCATACTGCTTTAAAAAATTTATACACTGCAACAATGCCATAGGATGGGAGCGCACTTCTGTTATTTTAGAAATATCTTGCCCTTTTAACACCATTAAGTTATGGTTGATGTTTAAGTACTGCTCGCCTATAATGTGCAAATTATTATGATACACTAAATTGTAATTGGGAATTATGCTCCCCGCAATAGAGTTTTCTATGGCCATGACCGCCTTGTCCGCAGTACCATCCAAAACACTGGCTACCAACTTATCAAAAGACAGGCACTCTACCAAGCTAATGGCATCTCCAAAGTAGTCTTTGGCTACCTTGTGGTGGTTACTTCCTTTTATTCCTTGTATGGCTATTTTTAAATCCATTGCAAAAAAAAAGTCCCGAATTTAACATCGGGACCTTATAGTTTTATTTTGTTACATATAGCTAGAACAGTCCCGTACCTCTTTGGTAAAAGAAGTAAAAATAAAAACGGTTCCAGAAATATAATTTGCTCATCTTGTTGTAAATGTTCGGCTAAGATTACCCTTTCTTTAGGAATGACAAAGTTAATTTTTCAATTTTTAGAATTTTTAACAAAAACGCTCATATTGCTGATTTTTATCGCATAAAAAAGCCGATTTATTATTAAAATCGTACATCATCGAACACTTTCCCAAAAGTGTGCTCTGGAAACCTTCGCTTTATTAATTATCCTCAAATTCACTTCTAAAAAAAATAAGTAAAACGTACTTTTGGCGGTAAATACCTGTATATGTCCATAGTTGTAAAAGATATTGTGAAAACTTACGGCGAACAAAGAGCCTTAGACCAAGTCTCCTTTTCTATTGATAAAGGAGAAATTGTTGGTTTTCTAGGTCCTAATGGCGCTGGCAAGTCTACTATGATGCGTGTATTAACCACCTTTCACGCTGCAGATACAGGTAGCGCCATAGTTAATGGTTTTGATGTTAACACCCAAGCTAAAGACGTACAAGCTAGTATTGGCTTTTTACCAGAGCACAACCCGCTATACCTAGATATGTATGTTAAGGAATACCTTTCTTTTAATGCGCAAGTACATAAAGTAAAGAAAAATCGTATTGCAGAGGTTATAACACAAACGGGACTAACACCAGAGGCCCACAAAAAAATAGGGCAACTTTCTAAAGGATACCGCCAACGTGTTGGCCTTGCAGCAGCTTTACTGCATGACCCGGAAGTACTAATTCTAGATGAACCTACCACTGGTTTAGACCCTAATCAGCTTATAGAAATAAGAAAACTGATACAAGAAATTGGTAAAAATAAAACTGTAATGCTTTCTACGCATATTATGAAAGAGGTAGAAGCCGTTTGCGACCGAGTAATTATAATCAACAAAGGAAAATTAGTGGCAGATAAATCACTAGAAGATTTAAGACAAACGGAACAACAAATTATAGAAGTAGAATTTGACTACCGTGTGGAGGATGTATTACTTCAAAAGCTTCCTAACGCGGTGCATGTAAAAAATACTGGCGGTTTTGTCTACGAAATTACTTTTGACAGCCAAAAAGACATGCGCCCAGCGGTATTTGATTTTGCGCATGACAATCAACTTAAAACATTGCAATTAAGTAGAAAAAACAAAAATTTAGAAGGTCTATTTACCGAGCTCACTTCTGCTTAAGTTTACGGTGCTCATAGATAGTAAAGAACATACGCACGCTCATATTTCTAGCGCGCTGCTTGGCTTTTTCTGCTGTTGCACCCTCAAAATAATTATCTAGCGTAGCAATCCAATGGCGTAGCCATATACCAAAATGGTAATTATCTACGGCACCATTAAATCTTGCATCTACCTCGGCATGCACCAACAACGGATTTCCTAAGTATTTTTGTTGGTAAAAGAGGTTGCTCTCCCAAAAGTCCGTGAGCTTATCTAAATGAGCAGGCCAGTCTGTTATGGTCTCATTAAAAAAATGACCTATCTCTTTATCCTTACGCACCCTATCATAAAACCGATGCACTAGAAGAGCAACATCTTCTCTAGAAGCTATTTCCGTTTTCATCTTAAATTAAATTAGCCCCTAAAACTAGGCTACTTACCAATAGGCTCAAAATAAAAATATTAAATGTAATCTTAGAAGGCAGCTGTGCTAATACAGCCGCATTAAAAGACATACACCCCATAACCACTAAAAACAATTGTATCATTTGAAAAACACCTATACCTTGCATTAAGACCGCCATAGCCGCAACAGCGCCAATACAACTTTGTATCATTACAAATATGCTGGCATATCCCGTTTCGTTTTTTCTATACTCTCCCAAAAATTCATTATACGTTGTCATACCTGATAATTTTTAATTATGGTGTAAAAGTATCTGGGTCCGTTTAGGTAAAATATGACATATGTCAGCTAGCATGTTCTTTTGTGTTTAAAAAAGAATACTGCCCTAAAGTTTTATTAGCCTAAGGCGATGGGTATCTTTGCAAAAAAATAAATTCCATTGCATGAGCAAGTCTAATCCACGTTTAGAACTATCTAAAGAAGAAATGAAAGCTTTAGGGTACGAAATTATAGATGCCATTGTGGACCATCATCTTACCCAAGACAAAAAGCTTCCTGTGGCCGTAGGCACGCGTGCAGAGATGGATTCTATTTTTTTGGAAGAAGCCCCAGAAAAAGGAATGGACGCACAAAACGTGCTAGATTTTGTTTTAAAGAATGTTATGGTCAATAGCACTTTGTTATCACACCCTAAAGCCTATTCTTTTGTACCTGGCCCAAGTAATTATGTGAGTGTTATGGCAGATGCCTTGGCAACTGGTTTTAATGTTTTTTCTGGAGGATGGTCTGCATCCCCTGCAGCTGCGGAACTAGAGATTATTACCATACAATGGTTGTTAAAGATTTTTGGCTTCCCTAAAAAGAAAGGTGGCGGAATTTTTACCTCTGGTGGCTCTATGGCCAATTTAACCGCTTTAACCACCGCACGAAATATTAAGTGCGGGAAAGATTTTTCTAAAGCCGTAATTTATTTGTCAGACCAAGCACACAGTTCTAATGTAAAGGCCATTCGCGTTATTGGTTTTAGAGAAGAGCAAGTACGGATTATACCCACAGATAGCGAGTTTAACTTCCCTATCAACAAATTAAAAAATGCCATTGCCAAAGACCGTTTAGCAGGTTTACAACCGTTTTGCCTAATTGGTACTGCGGGCACTACCAATACAGGTACGGTAGACCCCTTAACAGAATTGGCTGCTATCTGTAAAAAAGAAGACATATGGTTTCATATTGATGGTGCCTATGGCGGCGCAGCCATTTTAGCACCCAAAGGAAAAAAAGCACTAAAAGGAATAGAAAAGGCAGATTCTGTTACCATTGACCCCCATAAATGGTTATACCAACCTTACGAAATGGGTTGTTTACTGGTAAGAAATCACAAACATTTAAGCCACACCTTTACAGAAAAGCCAGAATATCTAAGGGACGTAGAAGGAAATACTTCTGAAATTAATTTTTATGATTTAGGCATACAGCTTACTAGGCGTTTCCGTGCTTTAAAATTCTATATGTCTATTAAAACCTACGGTTTGCAATCTTTTCGTGATGCCATTGCGTACAATATGGACTTGGCGGAACAACTAGAAGAACAAATGCGAAAAAGTAGTCTTTGGGAAATTGTGCACCCTGCAACCTTAGCCATTATCAACTTTAGGTACAACCCTATTGGAAAAAATTATTCCGCCAAAAAGTTAGATAAGCTTAACCAATACATATCAGAAAAGGTAGTGAGTTCACAAAAGGCATTGTTGGTAACTACCATATTAAACAATCAAATTGTATTGCGCATGTGTTTGATTAATCCGCGCACCACCATGGCAGATGTGCAAGAGACACTAGAACTTTGTGAAGCGTTTGCCGCAGAAGCGGATAAATAAATTAGGTGATTTTGGTTAAAATATCATCCCAAAAGGGTTGCACCTTGGGGTCTGTACAATTGGTTAATAAAACCGCGACCAATTGCTGCTCCGGATATACAAATAAATTGGAATAGGCCCCTACACTATTGCCCACATGGCCAACGTATTTTCTACCCAAAACATCTTGGCTTACCTGGAAACCTAATCCGTAATACGTGCTTTTACCATTTACCTCTTGGGCGGTCAGCAACTCTTTATAGGTTTCTGGTTTCAATATGGTTTGTTGTAGCAGCTCCTGTCCTAATTTGGCAATATCTGCACTAGTAGACAAATAACCGCCACCCGCCAATTTGTAATAATTATCTACCTCACTGGCCGCCCTGAAACCCATACCACAACGGGTAAAAAACGGCACAGTATCAACTGCTTTTCTTGGAGATTTAGTTTGATGCATCCCTAACGGAGTTAGAATTTCTTTGCTTACATAATCTTCAAAAGGCATTTTTGCAGCATTTTGTAGCGCTATAGCGAGTAAAACAAAATCTAAACTGTTGTACAAATACCCCTTCCCAGGTTCAAAGACTAAGGGGTCGTTTTTAAAAAAAGTGACACTCTCTGCTATCTCCCAAGGTTTGTTCCAAGCATATTCCTTACCCTTGTAACTACGTATTCCTGCGGTATGACTTGCCAATTGTCTCAGCGTAAAGTCATATTTTTTTTTAGGATAATCTGGAACGTGCATGTAAAAAGAATCGTCCCAAGAAACCAATCCTTGTTCCACCATTTTCCCAAAGGCCAAACCCGTAATGCATTTAGATATACTAGCAATTCTAAATACCGATTCTGCTGGTTTTATAGCTTCTTGTTGTAGGCTGGTATTGGTATAGCCTTTTTGCAAATAAATTTCTCCTTTCTTAAGGATAGTCACAGAAATGCCTGGAACTTTATTTTCTAGGACCAAATTACCTAAGGCGGAATTCACATAGGTTTTCCCTTCCAAATTAGCCAGCGACACTGGCTTCTTGCGGCTAAAAATGCCAAAAAGGGTATTCCACCACGCCATACTAATCCTTAAAAATTAGTTTACCTCTAAATTCTTCTGTTACCCTAACCGTTTCTGGTCTGTTAAAACTCACCACATCTCCATACCCCCTAATAACCCCGATTAGGCGTTCTTGCGGATTTACCAAAATATCGTTAGAACCTCTATGGTTTAGATTTACATTGGTAGTGGTAAGTTCTTGCGCTTCAATACGGGTATCCCCTGCAGCTACGGTAATATCAAGATTGGTAGTATTACCTTTTAGATTGAAGTAAGCGATGCCGTTTACCACTATAGATACGGTAGTAGTATTTAAATCGAGTTCAAAAGAACCATCTGTAGTTTCCGTTTCTGGATTATTAAAACTTTCCGAAACTAAGCGAAGCGTAGGATAACTTAATACCCCATCACTAGAAATGGCAAGCCCGGTACTGCTTCGTATTTCCTCTAAATTGGGCGCTGTAACATATACTGTAGACAACCCATAATCCCGTAGCAGGTTACAGCCATTTTCATTTTTTACAATTAAACGCCCCTCTACTACTTCCGCAGAAATTTCATTTAACAAATATTCACCAGATTCTATACTAACTTTCTGCTCTGGACCTTCTTTAAGTACTAAATTTAATTGCTCAAATACCGTAATCTTGGTAAAGTTGGGCAAAGCTACTTCCACCTGTTGCAAATCGCCTGCATTTTGAAAACAATCTGAAGCATTTTCTGAGTTACAACCTAGGAAGATAAGCGCCACCGCACTATACAAAACCACTATTAATTTTCTTTTCTGCATCGTTCTAATTTATAACCGCACTCCAATACCAAATTCTAGCGCCTCTGCTGCCGCACCATGAGATTTTAAGGTAATAGCTCCAAAAACCTTATCACCAAAATAGCGTTTTAAACCTACCCTGTTGTACACTTTTCCTTCAAAATCAAAAGGGTAATACACGTAATATCCCAATTGGGTAACTACACTTAGTTTGTTAACAAACAACTCGTGCCCCAAAAACAAGCCTACACGTTTATAATCATCATCTAGCTGTACGTCCATCTCTGGAAAAGAAGTGGCTTGAAAAGCAATAAGTTCCTTTAAAAAATTAGAGAAGAAAGCATCTGCCCCAAATTGAATAGCACTTTTTCTACCGAAGCGTTTGTCTGCATACGCAGATGCAATTACAAACCCATACTGGCCACTATTAACTACATCGCTCTCATTAACACCACCACGCAAAACCAAATTCAACTTAATGGGCTCTTTATATTTTGGCTCCTTATCATACGTTATGAAATCTGGTCTATCTTCTGCATTTAAATCGTACGTAACCCCTACATTGAATGCAAAAGTATTGGTAGAGGTATTGGGTGCCTTAAAATTAGCATTAGAATAATGGATTAAAGACAAACCGGCCTTAACACCAAAACGGTCTATAAGTCGCTCCTTATTGTAATTAAGCATTACCATTGTGGAACTCAATAAATGAGAACCGTAAGCATTGTTTCTAAAGTTATTGGCCTTATCATACGGATTGGTATTGTAGCTAATTCCCTGTGCTACCCTAAACTGTAGATTTCGTTTTAGAAAATAGAAATTATAATGCGCATATAGCCCAAAATGCTCCCCTAAGGTGGTGTTGTTCATGTCTTGATAGACAAAAGTGAAACCCGTATCTGGATAACCAAAATCTGCTTCCCACTTTTGTTTGCCAAAGCGTTTTCTATTAAATCCTAAAATAACACCCCCAGGATGGTTTTTAATTAAATGCGAAATATCCGTGTTGTGCAATAATACAGATCCATAAAACTGATTGGCTTCTAACACAAAATGTGGGGCATCTTGCTTTTGTTGTGCCCTAGCGCAGATAGACAAAACCAAGAAAAAAAGTATCCAAGCTTTTTTCATAAGCCCCCAAAGGTATTTAATCTAATGGCAATCTACCAAAGATATGCGCAAGGGTTATGTTAATTAAAACAGGGCTGCCGCAATAGCTTTAATATTGCTAGACTTACCCATGGAATAATAATGCAAAACAGGAACGCCAGCATCTTTTAATTCTTTAGATTGCTGTATGGCCCATTCTATACCAACTTGCCTTACCGCTTTATTATCTGGGCAGGCCTCTACGGCATCTATTAAATCTTCGGGTAAGTTAACCCAAAACACTTGGGGCAATAAACGTAAATGCTTTTGTACGGCTAAAGGTTTAATCCCCGGAATTATAGGAATAGTAATCCCAATTGCTCTTGCGGCATCTACGAATTCAAAATATTTTTTATTGTCAAAAAACATCTGGGTTACTACATAATCTGCCCCAGCGTCTACTTTTTCTTTTAGGCGTTTTAAATCATTTTGAAGACTTGGCGCCTCCAAATGCTTTTCAGGATAACCCGCCACACCAATACAGAAATTTGGTGTGTGTTCCATCTTAAGTTCGTCTATTAAATATTTACCTTGGTTTAATGCAGCAACCTGTTCTACCAAGCCTTTAGCGTAGCTATGCCCACCTTCACAAGGGCTAAAATACTGCTCGCCCTTCATGGCGTCTCCACGTAGTGCCATGATATTGTCTATACCCAAGTATTGGCAATCTACCAACATGTATTCTGTCTCCTCTTTGGTAAAACCACCACAAAGTACATGGGGTACGGTATCTACATTGTATTTGTACTGCAAAGACGCACAGATACCAACAGTACCCGGACGCATACGTGTAACCTTTTTTTCTAAAAGCCCATTTTTTTCTATGTACACATACTCCTCCCTAGAGGTAGTAACGTCAATAAATGGTGGTTTAAACTCCATTAAGGGGTCTATATTATCATACAAATCTTGTATGTTTTTACCCTTTACCGGAGGTACAATTTCAAAACTGAATAACGTTTCTCCCTTAGCGTTTGCTATATGTTCGGTTACTTTCATAAGCCTCTAACCCGCCCTCTCCAAAAGAGAAGAAATTTTACGGGGACTATTTTTATTTGTTAGTTTTCAAACTTTTATCGCTCTTAATCAATATTACCTTTTAACGGTCAAGGAGCTTCTGCAATGTTAGGTGCCAACCATCTTTCTGCAACTTCCTTTTCTATGCCTTTACGATTAGCAAAATCTTGTACTTGGTCTTCTTTTATCTTTCCTAATCCAAAGTATTTAGCTTCTGGATGCGCAAAATAATACCCACTTACACTGGCTGCGGGCCACATGGCCAAACTATCTGTCAATTCCACCCCAATGGTTTCTTCTACCTGCATTAATTCCCAAATGGTTAGCTTCTCTAAATGGTCTGGACAGGCAGGATAACCCGGTGCAGGACGTATACCCCGATAACTTTCTTTGATAAGTTCCGTATTGTCTAAATTCTCTGCATTGGCGTAACCCCAATAGTTAGTGCGCACCTCTCTGTGCAAATATTCTGCAAATGCCTCTGCCAAACGGTCTGCTAATGCTTTGACCATTATACTAGAATAATCGTCATGGGCAGCTTCGTATTTTTCTGCCAATTCTTTGGTTCCAAAACCTGCCGAAACACAGAAACAGCCAATATAATCTTGTAACCCACTTTCTTTAGGTGCAATAAAATCTGCTAACGCGATATTTGCCACACCATCTCGTTTTTTAGTTTGCTGTCTTAGTGTTCTAAAAACGGTGGCTTCACTACCTGGTACACCCAATTCAATGTCATCATCATTTATCTGATTGGCAGGGAACAACCCAAAAGTAGCTTTTCCTTTTAGCAATTCTTCCTCTAAAATTTCTACAAGCATTTTCTGCGCATCTGAAAACAGTTCTTTTGCTTGTGCACCTACCACCTTATCTTCTAAAATTTCTGGATATTTTCCATGTAAATCCCAGCTTCTAAAAAACGGCGTCCAGTCTATAAAGTCTACTAAGACTCTCAAATCAAAATCTTCTAAAACCGTAGTTCCTAAAGCCTTTGGTTTTACAATATCTTCTGGTTTAAAATCGATTTTTAATTTATTCGCTCTAGCCTGTTCCAAAGTCAAGTATTCTTTATGCTTGGAACGATTCAAAAACTTTTCCCTAAAGCTTTCGTAATCTAACTTTACCGACTTTTTATAGGTATCAGATGATTCTTTTTGAAGCAAATCGCCCACCACGGTTACCGCTCTAGACGCATCATTTACATGTACGACTGCATGTTTATATACTGGGTCTATTTTTACTGCAGTATGTGCTTTACTGGTAGTTGCCCCTCCTATTAACAAGGGCACATTAAAGTTTTGGCGTTCCATTTCTTTGGCCAAGAAAACCATCTCATCTAAAGAAGGTGTTATTAATCCACTAAGACCAATTACATCTACCTGCTCTTCTATTGCACGATTGATAATTACCTCTGGCGGTACCATGACCCCTAAATCTACAATCTCATAATTGTTACAAGCCAATACCACCGATACAATATTTTTACCAATATCGTGCACATCGCCTTTTACAGTAGCCATTAGCACCTTTCCGTTAGCCCCCGTAGATTTGTCCTTAGATGCTTCTATATAAGGTGTTAGGTAGGCAACCGCTTTTTTCATAACCCGAGCAGATTTTACCACCTGGGGCAAGAACATTTTTCCGCTCCCGAACAAGTCGCCCACCACATTCATACCCGTCATTAAATTGCCTTCAATAACGTGCAATGGTTTTGCTGCCTGTTGTCTAGCCTCTTCTACATCTTCTATAATATATTGGTCAATACCTTTTACTAAGGCTCTGGTTATACGGTCTTGCAATGGCTCTTCTCGCCAAGATAAATCTACCGTACTTTCCTTGGTTTTTCCTTGAAAGGTTTCTGCAAACTCTAATAATCGCTCTGTTGCATCATCCCTTCTATCTAAAATCACATCCTCTACGTGTTCTAAAAGGTCTTTAGGGATATCATCATAAACCTCTAACATAGTTGGGTTTACAATACCTATATTCATGCCCGCCTTAATAGCATGGTATAAAAATACAGAGTGCATGGCTTCCCTAACGGGATTATTACCCCTAAACGAAAACGAAACATTACTTACCCCACCACTTACACTACAATACGGCAAGTACTGGCGCACCCAACGCGTAGCCTCGATAAAATCAATTGCGTTTTTTCGGTGTTCTTCCATTCCCGTGGCTACGGGGAAAATGTTCAAATCGAAAATGATGTCTTCTGGAGCAAATTTTACTTTATCTACCAGAATTCGGTACGAGCGTTCCGCAATTTCTATTCGCCTTTCATAATTATCTGCCTGGCCAACCTCATCAAATGCCATTACAATAACGGCCGCCCCATATCTCTTGATCAATTTGGCATGGTGAATAAACTCTGCCTCACCTTCTTTTAAACTAATAGAATTTACGACACATTTACCTTGTACCACTTGTAATCCAGCCTCTATAATTTCCCATTTAGAACTATCTATCATGATAGGCACACGGGCAATATCTGGCTCGGCGATTATTAAATTTAGGTACTTTACCATGGCCGCCTTACCATCTATAAGGCCATCATCCATGTTAATATCTATTATCTGTGCGCCACCTTCTACCTGATGTCTGGCAACATCCAAAGCCTCTTCGAACTTTTCTTCCTTTATTAAACGCAAAAAACGCTTAGAACCAGCCACATTGGTGCGCTCCCCTACATTTATAAAGTTACTTTCTGGGGTTATGACCAAGGGTTCTAGACCACTCAACCTCAAAAACCGTTGACCGTTATTCGTTTTATGTTGTTCGTTTGACAGACTCATAACTTTCTATGGTAATTAATGAATCCATTGAGCAGTTTTTTAACTCGCTCAATTTCATTTAAAATTTCACTTTCATTGTGCCGAAGATATTCTAAATCTGACGCTAAAATTGTTTGAGTCTCCAACTCAAACAAAGAACCTCTGGCGATATGCAAGAAATTAATCGTGTCTTTAGCAGTCTGCCTTCCACAGCCCTCGGCTATATTTGAGGAAACCGATACCGCACATCTTCTAATTTGAGAAGTAAGACCATAACGCTCATCATCAGGAAAAGCCTTTGAAAGCAAGTATATTTTCTTTACTAATTCTCTAGCTTGCACCCAAACATCCAATTCTTTGTAATCCATCCTTTCGACCTACGATTAACGTTTAACGGATAACGGGCGAGGCGCATAGCCAGCAGCCAATTTTGCTATCGCACTAATATGTTCTGGCGTAGTTCCACAGCATCCACCCACAATATTCACTAAGTTTTTATCTAAATATTCTTTTATCTGTGCGGCCATTTCTTCTGGAGTTTCATCATACTCTCCAAAAGCATTTGGTAGACCAGCATTAGGGTGTGCAGAGGTGAAAAAATCTGACTTTGCAGAAATTACCTCTAAATGGGGTGTCAATTGTTTAGCACCCAAAGCACAATTAAAACCTACACTTAGTATGGGTAAATGCGAAATTGAAATTAAGAAAGCTTCTGCGGTTTGTCCGGATAAGGTTCTGCCAGAAGCATCCGTAATAGTACCGCTAACCATGATGGGCACTTCTATATTGCGCTCTTCTTTTACCTCTTCTATGGCAAAAAGTGCGGCTTTGGCATTTAGGGTATCGAATATGGTTTCTACCAACAATAAATCAGCTCCACCATCTAACAATGCCTCTACTTGTTGTTTGTACGCCACTCGTAACTCATCAAAAGAAATGGCTCTAAATCCAGGGTCGTTTACATCTGGACTCATACTAGCTGTTTTGTTGGTTGGGCCAATACTACCAGCCACAAACCTTGGCTTTTGTGGCTCTTTGGCAGTAAATTCTTCCGCAACGCGCTTGGCTATTTTGGCCGACTCGTAATTAAGTTCGTACACCAAATCTTGCATGCCATAATCTTCCATGGCAATGGTAGTCCCAGAAAAAGTATTGGTTTCTACAATATCCGCTCCAGCTTCAAAATATTTGGCATGCACGGTGGCAATGGCTTCGGGCTGGGTTATGGATAATAAATCGTTATTGCCTTGTAAAGGACTTGGCCAGTCTTTAAAACGCTCTCCCCTAAAATCTTCCTCAGTAAATTTATAGCGTTGTAGCATGGTACCCATGGCACCATCCAAAACTAAAATGCGCTCCTTTAAAACTTCTTCAATCTTCATATCTACAAAGGTCACCAAAATTGGTGACGTATTATTTTAGTAGGCTAGCAAAGTTACAAGGGTACACAAAAGACTGTTGTTTTTGTTATCCTTCTTCATTAACGCTGCTTTAATAAGGCAACAAACCCTGAATTGATTTCAGGATGAAGTAGAATGTAGCACCTTCATTGCTTAGCATATTTAAAGCAAGGGTTGCTAAGGTTTCAACGGGTCTATTCCCTCCACCTTTCTTGATAACCTACATTATTTTTAATGAACTGCGTGCAAAGAAAAGGCCCTTGCTGGTTAAATACAAAAAAACCGTTTCTTTTATCACAAAAAAGCCTCCCTTGGTAAGGAGGCTCGCTAACTCAAACTCATCTAAGATTTTAGACGATACTTTGCACCACCTCTTTTTTGGCTTCTTTCTTGGATCCGTCGAATCCTTCTACACCGCCAACCGTGGTATACTTCATTACAAATCGTTTATCTGGATTTATAATTTGATAGGCATATTGACACATTACCGCTGCTTCATGAAAGCCCGATAAGATTAGTTTTAACTTTCCTTCGTACGTATTCACATCACCAATAGCAAAGACTCCCGGTATATTGGTTTGGTAATCTTTGGCATTATTTACTTTAATAGCATTCTTTTCTATCTCTAGACCCCAACTACCTATAGGTCCTAATTTAGGAGATAGACCAAACAATGGAATAAAATAATCGGTCTCTACGTACTTGGGTTCCACACCTTGTTCTGTAGACTTTATAACTACCGCTTCTATAGAATCCGCGCCATGCAATTCTTTTACTTCTGCTTTGGTGTGTAACTTAATTTTACCCACCTGCGCTAATTCTCTTGCTTTTTCCACAGAGTCTAAAGCACCACGGAATTCGTTTCTACGGTGTACCAAATGTACCTCTGAAGCTACATCTGCCAAGAAAATAGACCAATCTAGGGCAGAATCTCCCCCACCAGCAATTACCACTTTTTTATCCCGATACACTTCTGGGTCTTTTATCATGTATTCCACACCTTTGGTCTCATAGATATCCAAATTTGGAATTTGCGGCTTTCTTGGCTCAAAAGAACCCAAACCACCAGCAATAACAACCACTGGCGCATGGTGTTGCGTACCCAAATTAGTAGTAACAATGAACGAACCGTCTTCTTGCTTATCTAAAGTCTCTGCACGCTCTCCCAAGGTAAATCCTGGCTCAAAAGGCTTTATTTGCTCCATTAAACGGTCTACCAAATCGCCCGCTAAAATTTCTGGATAAGCAGGAATATCATAAATTGGTTTTTTAGGATAAATCTCTGAGCACTGCCCACCCGGTTGTGATAATGCATCTATAATGTGGCATTTAAGTTTTAACAATCCTGCTTCAAACACAGTGAACAATCCTGTTGGTCCTGCACCAATAATAAGTATATCAGTCTTTATCATGTTATCTACTTTTGTATTTCCGCTAGCGCGGGAATTTCAATCTATTTTAATTTTCTTTTTCTAATGCTTTCTCTTTGACCGTGATTATTCACGGTCAGTTATTTTTTATTGACCAGCTTTTCTGTAATCTGATTCATCTGGTCTACTTTCTCTTCAAAATTGCCCTTAATGGTTTTTCTATACTCATTAAGGTTCTTTACCATTTGGTCTATGTCTTCTGGAATTACTTCTTCAAAAAACTGACGTAAACGTTTTGCTGTTGTCGGCGACTTCCCATTGGTAGAAATAGCAACTTTTACATTCCCTTTAGTAACAATTCCCCCCATGTAGAAATCGCACAAAGGCGGGTTATCTGCAACATTCACCAATTTACTCTGGGCCCTACAGTCATTATACACTTGTATATTCACTTCTGGCACATCTGTAGTAGCCACTACAATATGTTTACCTTCTAAATATTTAGGGTGATAAACATCGGTTATCATAGTCACATTAAATGCATTGGCCAATTCAACAGTTGCTTCTCTAAACATAGGAGATACCATTGTTACTTTTGCATCTGGACTAGACTTGGTTAAAAAATGCAACTTTTCTTCGGCTACAAATCCACCGCCAATGATAAGCACTTCTAACTGCGAGGTTTTTAGGAAAATGGGATAAAGATTATTGCGTTCCATTAGGCTTGTACGTTTTGTTCTTGTTGTACTGCTAAGATACGCGCTCTATGCGCCACCACATCTCCTATAATAATGATTGCAGGATTGGACAGCTGCTGCTCCTTTGCCTTGGACTCTATGGAAGCAACAGTGCCAATACCTATTTTTTCATCTTTTCTAGTACCATTTTGTATAATGGCAACCGGAGTTTCTGATTTACCTTCTTGTTGAAACAAGGTCATGATTTCTGCTAATTTGCTCATGCCCATTAAAATCACCACCGTTGCGGAAGATTTTGCGGCCAACGCCACGTCTTTAGACAATTTATGTTCCTTTGTTGTACCGGTAATTACCCAAAAACTTTCTGCCGCGCCTCTTTTAGTAACTGGAATATTTTGATAGGCAGGAACGGACACCGAGGAAGAAATACCGGGCACCATGGCTACTTCTAAGCCAAAACCAGCGGCATATTCCATCTCTTCTGCACCACGACCAAACACAAATGGGTCGCCACCCTTAAGGCGTACTACGTGTTTTCCTTCAAGGCCACGTTGTACAATTAGCTCGTTTATTTGTTCTTGTTGGTAACTGTAACAACCTTTGCGTTTCCCCACAAAAATTTGTTCTGCTTGCGGGGCATACTCCAATAAATCAGGGTTCACTAGGGCATCAAACAGAACCACGTCCGCACTTTTTAAGGCTTTTATACCTTTAAGTGTAAAAAGGTCTGCGTCTCCTGGTCCGGCCCCTACCACAGTAAGCTTACCATCGGTCCCAAATGGCCCTGAAAATGGAGTAGTGTTTTCTGTATGATTGTTACTATGACTCATTTTTTAGGCTTCTTGTAATTCTAGATTTCTAAATGCTTCTAGTTTGGCCAATACCTGTTTGGCGTCTTCTAAATAACTTTTAGCAAATGCTTCGGTAGGTTGGTTTTGATTTAGTTGTAGCACCAAATCACTAAAACCATCTTTAAAATCTATTTTATTAGTTTCAACAAACAAGGCATCAAAATCCTTGATGATGCTGTTGTGGGTATTTACCTTAGTCTTTTCTGATGTCAATAAGGCTTTTGCGGAATTTACCATAGACTGATAGCTATAGTAAATACTTGCTGCCCATTTACCTTGTTCTAGGGCTTCTGCAGCATTATCAATTTTCTCTTGGCTTTCAAAAAATAGCGTAGCTACCAAATCCACAATCACCCCTGCACATTCTCCTACACCAATCTCTTTTTTGTATTTTTCTGTATTTCCCCAGTCTACAAAATCTTCTGCGGTAAGATTATCTACATCCGTTAACTCTTTAAGAAAATCGTAGAAGTATAATTGGCCCTTTTCTGCATAATAGGCATCAAAAGATTTACCTTGCCCGTTAGCTTCATAATCATCCAAGATTAAGCGCAATGCCTGCGGCCCTCTTTTAGAAGGTACTTTAACCACTTTATCTGCAAACGTTCCGTTACCATTACCGTGGTTACCACCACCTAGTAAAACCTGTAATGCCGGCGCCACCAATTTATCCTTGGTACGTACACTCATCCCTTGAAAACCTATGTGCGCCATGTTGTGTTGCCCACAGGCATTCATACATCCGCTGATTTTTATAACCACATCTGGATTGTTGATGTACGATGGGTATTCCGCCTTAATTACACGCTCTAACTCTTCTGCAATACCAGTACTACTGGCTATACCTAGATTACACGTATCCGTTCCTGGGCATGCCGTAATATCCAAAGCTTTGTTATACCCAGCTTCTACAAAACCAAGTTTTTCTAATTCTTGGTAGAAGAAAGGAACCAACTCCTCTTTTACATAAGGAATTAAGATATTTTGACGTAGCGATAAGCGTAACTCACCAGCTGCATATTCTTTTACAAGATTCGCTAATTTTCTTGCTTTGTCCGTATAAAAATCGCCCAACAAAACTTTAATACCAATAGCTACGTAGCCTTCTTGCTTTTGTGGAATTACGTTGGTGCTTTTCCACAACTCGTATGCTAAAGTTTCTTTTATTTCTATTGTCGGAACTTTTTGCTGCGCGATGTTCACCTTTGGGTACGACTCGGCATCAATAGGATAGGTTTGGTGAGGTACCGCTGTTTTTTCTTGCTCTAGTAATTCTTTAAACGCATCTAGACCAATGTCTTTCAGCAGAAACTTCATTCTTGCCTTGGCTCTACTTTTACGCTCCCCGTATCTATCGAAAACGCGAATAACCTGCTCCATTAAAGGAATTATTTGGTCTGATGGCAAAAAGCTATACAATTCATCTGCATGCCTTGGTTGGGAACCCAAACCGCCGGCCAACATCACCTTGAAACCTTTTACACCATTCTCTATTTTAGCAATGAAACCCAAATCGTGCATGTAAGACAAGCCCGTATCTGCATCCGAAGCAGAAAATGAAACTTTGAACTTACGCCCCATTTCTTGCCCAATAGGGTTTCTAAGAAAGTACTGAAAAACAGCATGTGCATATGGCGAAACATCAAAAGGTTCGTCCAAATCTATCCCAGCAGTCTCACTAGCAGTTACGTTACGCACGGTATTACCACAGGCTTCCCTAAGGGTAATATCGTCTTTTTCTAGCTGCGCCCACAATTCTGGAGTACGTTCCAAATCCACATAATGAATTTGTATGTCTTGCCTTGTGGTAATGTGCAAACGACCGGTAGAAAACTCGTCCGAGACATCGCAGATACGTAACAATTGATTTGCAGTAACCTTACCGTAAGGTAGTTTAATACGAATCATCTGCACGCCCGGCTGTCTTTGACCATAGACCCCACGGGCCAATCTAAGACTGCGGAAGCGCTCCTCGTCTACCTTACCTTCTTTAAACTGGCGAATCTTCTTCTCCAATTCAATGATATCCTTTTCTACTACTGGATTTTCTATTTCGGTTCTAAAACTTTGCATTGCCACACCCGACCTTTCTAATGGAAAGGAGCACTTTACGGTAATATTTAATTAAACTTTTACTATCCTATTTAAACCTCTCAAAAGAGCGGAAAACTCCTTAGAGGAAGTGGTATTTTAAATAATTTATAATTCCTATAGATTTTATAGGTTATAAGTCTAAAAAATTCTGGAACCTTACGCTCCAGAACTTCATTTTATTCTATAAAGCCAACGCCAGCTGTAGCGTTAGACCGTGCATCTATCAATATAAAAGAACCGTTGGTTCTATGGTCTTTAAATGCATCGTAAAAGATAGGCTTGTTCAATTTAAAGCTCACTTTTGCAATATCATTCATACCCAAACTTGTTGCCGCTTCATCTATACCCGTATAGTCTGGTTTAATTTTATGATGAATAGCATCTACTTTAGCCAACACCTTATTGACCCCATGCTGTACCACGTATTTTTTACCAGGAGTAAGTTGGTCAGAATCCATCCAAGATACCGTTGCGGTAAATTGCTTTTCTATCTGCGGCAAATCGTCTGCCTTAACCAACATATCTCCCCTACTCACATTAATCTCATCTTCTAGCGTAATGGTTACCGAAGACCTTCTAGATGCCGTTTGGAATTTTTTATCGTGAAAATAAATTTCCTTGATTTTAGAACGCGTTTGTGATGGTAAGGCTACCACCTCATCCCCTACACTTAATTCGCCACCGTACACTTTCCCAGCAAAACCACGAAAATCATGATAATCGTCTGTTTTAGGACGAATTACATATTGCACCGGAAAACGAGGTGTTCCCGTATTGTAGATATCTTTTAAATCTAATTCTTCTAAATGCTGTAGCAATGTTTGTCCTTGGTACCAAGGCATTGCATCAGATTTGTGAACTACGTTATCACCTTTTAATGCACTTACTGGAATAAACGTGATGTTCTGATCTTGATAATCGCGTTTCGCCATTAATTCCTCAAAGTCTACTTTTATGGCATTAAAAGTGTCCTCTGCATAATCTACCAAATCCATTTTATTGATAGCAACAATGACATCTTTAATGCGAAGCATGTTATTGATAAAAAAGTGTCTGTAGGTTTGCTCAATAACCCCCTTACGCGCATCGATTAAAATAATCGCCGCTTGAGAAGTAGAAGCACCGGTAACCATGTTACGGGTATATTCTACGTGCCCTGGAGTATCTGCTATAATGTAACTCTTGGTTGGTGTAGAAAAATAAATGTGGGCAACATCTATAGTGATACCCTGCTCACGCTCTGCCACCAAGCCGTCTGTTGCCAAGGAAAAATCCAAATAGTCATAACCACGTTGCTTACTGGTTTTTTCTATGGCTTCTAATTTATCTGTAGTCAAAGATTTTGTATCGTATAACAAACGTCCAATTAAGGTACTTTTACCATCGTCTACACTCCCTGCTGTTGCTAATTTTAAAACTTTCAATTTCGTTTATCGTTGTTAGTTCATAGTTGTTGGTGGTATTCGTAGAAATGTAGCAACGAACAACCAACGGCCATCAACTAGATTAAAAATATCCTTGTTGTTTACGTTTTTCCATGGCAGCCTCAGAACGCTTATCATCTATACGTGCTCCACGCTCAGAGATAGACGATTCACGAATTTCTGCCACTACTTTTGCTATGGTATCCGCATTGGATTCTACCGCTGCAGTACAAGACATATCCCCTACTGTTCTAAAACGAACGGTACGTTCTTCTACCACCTCATCTTCTGCTCTAAAAACAACATCATCTTCTGCGGACCATATTAAGCCGTCTCTCAAGAAAATTTTACGTTGGTGTGCAAAATAGATAGAAGGTATTTCAATTTGTTCTCTTTCTATGTAGCTCCACACATCTAGTTCTGTCCAGTTACTTATTGGAAAAACACGTACGTTTTGCCCCAATTCTATCTGGCCATTTAGCATATCGAACAATTCTGGACGTTGGTTCTTTTCATCCCACTGCCCAAAATCATCACGCACGGAAAAAATACGCTCTTTAGCACGCGCCTTTTCTTCGTCTCTGCGGGCACCACCTATACACGCATCAAACTTAAACTCTTCAATAGCGTCTAATAAAGTAGTTGTCTGTAGCATATTTCTACTAGCATACTTACCCGTTTCTTCCTTTACCTTTCCTTGGTCTATGGAATCTTGTACATTACGCACTATCAAATCCAAGCCCAATTCTTCTACCAACCTATCTCTAAATTCAATAGTTTCTGGAAAGTTATGTCCCGTATCTATGTGCATTAACGGGAACGGAATTTTTGCAGGCCAAAATGCCTTTTGTGCCAAGCGCACTAAGGTTATAGAGTCTTTACCTCCAGAGAATAACAACACGGGCTTCTCAAATTGAGCTGCCACTTCTCTGATAATATAGATAGCTTCGTTTTCCAGTGCATTAGCCACATCTCCTGTTGCGCCCAATACTTGCGAATCCGTTGCCGAAATTTCTTTTGTTACTGTGTCCAAGGTCATATTTTTATTTAGCCAACGCAGTTGGCGTTCTTTCTAATCATCTATTAGGTATGCAATCCACATTCACGGTTTTCTAAAACCTTTGTAGGATCAAAATACTTATGTTCGTTAGGTAAATTGTATTGTTTTAAATAGGCATCTAATTGAGCATCGCTGTAGTTGTAAAAAGGACTCACCTTTAATACTCCGTCTTTGCTCAAACTTAAAATATCTAAAGAATCCCTAAGTGCTGTCTGCCCCTTTCTTAAGTTGGTAAACCATACATCTGGCTTATGCTCTGCCATTGCTCTTTGAAAAGGCTCTAGTTTTACTTGCTCTGTAAATAGCTTATGTCTTGGGTCATCTATTTGCGGAATACCCATTACTGCATCTCTATGTGCTACTGTTTGTTTTGGCACATATAATTTTACGTTTAGCTTTAAACGCGCTATTAATTCTTCTGCATGCTTGTAGGTATTAGGGGTGTTATAGCCCGTATCGCACCAAATTACTGGAATATTAGGAGCCACGTCTGTTACAGCGTGTAATATGGCCACCTCGTATGGTCTAAAATTGGTGGTTAATACAGGGTTATCACCGTGCTGTAATGCCCATGCTATGATTTCTTGTGGCGGAATACCTTTTAGTTGTGCATTCCATTTTGGTAATTGATCTTCTGACATAGCTTTTTATTTTTTACCCCAACTAATGCTGTTCCAAATACGTTCGTGAAAAAAGTAAAGCACCATCTTAGTTACCAGCTCTATTAAACCAATAGAAAAGGCCAAGGTTAACGTACCCGTAACTATCCAAGAAATTATTACCGTATCTATTGTACCTACAATACGCCAGCTTATACTTTTAGCAATGCTACGCTTAGGACTTTCTGCATTTTTGTCCTTTGCATAGGTGCTTTTCTCTTTTTTGGAATCTACAACAAGTTGATCTGCAATCATAATCTTATTATCCTATCTATTTACTAGAGATTACAAACATAGGGCAATTTTTTATACCAAAATGCAGAATAAGGTTAAATTTCACATTTACCCTACCGTTTTAGTAGATTATTAAAAATTAGGTGATTTTTTTAAGAAAATTTAAGATGGAATCTATCTTATAGCAGGTCTGCCAAGGTGTTATTTCTGTACACTTCTAGCGCACTATCCCTAACTTGAAGCATTAATTTGTGCACGGAACAAGTAGCTTCGTCCGGGCAATCATCACAAGATTCATAAAAATTTAGGCTTACACAAGGCACCATAGCAATAGGCCCTTCTAAAACCCGCATTACCGTGGTCATAGGGATGTCTTTTGGCTCCTTAATTAAATAATAGCCACCGCCTTTTCCTTTTTTAGAACCCAAAAAACCATTGCGCCTTAAAGACAACAGAATACTTTCCAAAAATTTTTGGGAGATATTCTCTTCTTTGGCAATTTCTGCAATTTGCACTGGGGTTTTACCCTCTTGTTGTGCTAGGTAGGCCAAAGCCTTTAATCCGTACTTGGTTTTTTTGGACAGCATAGTACGAATATAGTGAAAATGCCTATCCCAATGCCTGACTTATATCTGCAATAATATCATCTATATGCTCCAAACCTACCGATACCCTTACAGCACCTTCTGTTATACCTGCTTCTAAACGCTGTTCTGGCGTTAATTTGCTATGCGTTGTAGATGCTGGATGCGTAACAATACTACGGGCATCACCTAAATTGGCAGATAACGACAATAACTTAATGGAATCAAAGAATTTTCTACCTGCTTCTAAACCACCTTTAACTTCAAAAGCTACTACACAACCACCAGCTTTCATTTGCTTTATGGCAACGTCATATTTGGGGTGCGACTTTAAAAATGGGTACTTAACCCAATTAATCTTGGGGTGCGATTCTAAATACTCGGCAAGCTTTAGGGCGTTTTCGCAATGCCTATCTACACGTACCGCCAGAGTTTCTAAACTTTTGGAAAGCACCCACGCATTAAAAGGCGAAAGTGCCGGCCCCGTAATTCTTGAAAAACGATATACCTTATCTACCAAATCTCCCTTACCTACAGTAATACCGCCCAAGACCCTACCCTGACCATCTATTAACTTAGTTGCCGAATGAATAACCAAATCGGCTCCAAATTTCATGGGTTGCTGTAAGTAGGGCGAAGCAAAACAGTTGTCTATTATCAATATGAGGTTATGCTTTTTAGCTATTGCTCCCAGCACCTCCAAATCTACAATATCCACACCCGGATTTGTAGGTGATTCGGCATATAATATTTTGGTTTTTTCCGTGATAAGACCTTCAATCTTATCTACCTCATTAACACCAAAATAGCTGGTTTCTATGTTCCATTTGGGTAAGAACGAGTTGAATAGATTAAGCGTAGAGCCAAAGATACTTTTAGAGGCAACAATGTGGTCTCCGCTTTCTGACAAAGCAGCAAAAGTGGAAAAAACTGCAGCCATACCTGAGGCAAATGCAAAACCAGCCTCCGCACCTTCCATCTCGCAAATCTTTGCCACAAATTCATTGTTATTAGGATTGCTGTAACGCGAATAGATGTTTCTATCTTTTTCTTCTGCAAAAGAAGCACGCATATCTTCAGCGTCATCAAAAACAAAACTAGAGGTAACGTACATAGGTACGGAATGCTCTAGGTATTGTGACCGTTCTAGTTGATTTCTTATTGCATTGGTTTCAAACTTATTCTCCATTCTCCTTTTCTTTTAAAAAAACTAGCCTTTCTCTGCTATGCGCAAAATATCTCCAAATACACCGCGTGCAGTTACCGCAGCACCCGCGCCGGCACCTTGTATGGTAATTGGGTTCTCACCATATGATTCCGTATAAATTTCAATAATGGAATCTGAACCGGTTATTTGCCCTAAAGCACTTGACTTGGGCACTGACACCAATTTTACTTCTAACACTCCTTTATCTTGTTGCAAATCGCCATGCAAATCGCCCACGTATCGTAGAACATGGTCTGCATCTTGATTTTCTTTTACCGCTTTAAATTCGGCATCCAACTCGGTTACGCGTTCCAAAAAGACATCTTGCTCTACAGCTCTCAATTGCTCTGGAATCAAATTTTTAATTTCAATATCTGTAAACTCGTTCTCCAATTCTAGCTCACGTGCCAGAATCAACAACTTTCTACCCACATCGTTCCCAGATAAATCCTCTCTTGGGTCCGGCTCCGTGTATCCCTTCTCTTTTGCTTCTAAAACTACTTTAGAAAAAGGCACATCGTTCACGGAAAACGTATTAAAAATATAACTTAAAGAACCCGAAAACACCCCTTTTATGCGGGTAATATTCTCACCTGACAAATGCAACAATTTAATGGTGTCTATCAAAGGTAAGCCTGCCCCCACATTTGTCTCGTACAAATACTGTTTACGGTTGGCATTCAACTCCTTTCTAACATCTTTATAAAACTGATAATCAAGGGTGTTAGCTATTTTATTAGACGATACCAAGTCGAAACCGCCTTTAATAAGTTTGCTATAGTTTAGCACAAATTCTGCATTCGCCGTGTTGTCTACAGCGATTAAATTTTCTAAGTGATTTTCTTGTGCAAACTTTATAAGCGTGTCTAAATTATATGCTTCTCCCTGCGCTAGGAGGTTCTCTTTCCATTGTGTACCAATTCCTTTTCTATTTAACAGCACTTGCTTAGAATTGGCAATCGCGAAAATATTTACCTCTATTCCCTTTCTATCTACAATACTTTCCTTAGACGCTAAAATTTGGTCTATAAGCGTACCACCAACGGTACCTACACCAAAAATGGCTAGGTTAATTCGCTTTGCGATACCGAAAATTTGGCCGTGCATAACATTTGCCGCTTTGTGCAAATCTTGTTTATGAAACACCAAACTGATGTTTTTTCCAGATACTGTATTATTGAATAAAATGGGCACCACCTTATTCTTAATCAATGCATTAAAGGGTTCATGAAAGGAACTCAAATCTTGCCCTACTACGGAAATTACCACCACTTCTTTATTTACTGAAATACTGTTAACGTCTTTAGAACCAAAATCATTGGCAAATTCATCTTCAAGCGCTTTTTTCGCATCCAAAGCACGCTTGGCATTTACTACCAAACCAATACCTCTTTCTGAGGAGCCTTGAGATATGATACCCACACTTATATTTCTACGTCCCAACGCATTAAAAATACGCGCATCTACACCCGCTTTACCGAGCAAACCACGACCTTCTAGGTTAATTAGGGCCATGTTTTCCATAACACTCAAAGAAGTAATCCCCTGTTTACCGCCATCCGCGCTAATTAGCGTGCCTTTTGAGTTTGGATTGAATGTATTTAAAATTCGTAATGGAATATTCTTTTCTAAAAGCGGAATTATGGTTTTTGCATGGAGAATATAAGCCCCAAAATTAGCTAGCTCATTGGCCTCTGCAAATGAGAGTGAATCAATAATTTTAGCATCGGTTACCACATCTGGATTTGCGGTAAAAATACCATCTACATGCGTGTAATTCAGTAATTCTTCTGCATCTAAGAAATTGGCAAAAAGAGATGCCGTGTAGTTACTTCCATTTCTACCCAAGGTAGTGGTTTCTCCTTTTTCATTAGAGGCGATAAAACCCGTAATTATTGGCACCGCATCTGGTTCTAACTGGGCAAATTTTTCTACTACCTTAATTTTGGACAAACCTTCATCTACCTTTGCCTCACCAAAAGCGTTATCCGTTTTTATGAGCTGGCGCGAATCTATAAATACCGCATTAATACCCTTTTCTTTTAACAATCTGCTCACCAATTGGCCAGAAATAAGCTCACCAAAAGACAAGACTTCATCTTTGGTTTTGGCACTATAATCCCCCAAAAGAGCAACACCGTTCAGTTTACTTTCTAGTACCGAAAGTTCTTGGCTCATATCTACCTGGGCCAAACCTGCCTGTTGGTATAGGGCAAAACTTTGTAAATCCGATTTATAATCACCCCCAGATGCTGCTTTTTCTAACAAGCGCTCTAAGGTGTCCGTAGCTTTTTCTCTAGCAGAAAGTACAACCGCTAAACGTTCGCCCGCAGCAACCCTTTGGGTTAGTATATCTAAAACCGCATTTAATCCTTTACCATTGGACAAAGAACGACCACCAAATTTTAAAACCTTTAATCCAGATTGTACGCGTTGTTGCTCAAATACAGGGCGAATTAAATTTTCTAATTGTTTAAATTCGATTAAAAACGCATCGTGGCCATGTAACGATTGTACTTCACCGTAGGTAACATTGCTACTACTTTGGGCTAATCTTTTGTAGGTTTCCTTGTTTTCTTCTGCCGTAAAAAACAAATCGGAATTCACCCCAATAATGTGTATGCGTATGTTGCTTTCTTCAATCTTAGTGAAAATGGTTTCGCCATTGCGAGTTATATCAATGGTCTTAAGCAATTGGTTCATCAACTTATATGCTGATAGTTGAAAACGCTCCTGCAACTTTTTACCATGGTGCATTAACCAACTTTCTACGTTAAACACATTGAGCTCCTCATTGGTACTTCTTTTAAAGCGTTCTTTAAAAGACTCCGGCGTACGGTAACACAACATAGCATGCATACGGGCATCATGCACTGGATTTTTAGAATTGACCAAGAACTGCTCTTGAATTTGACAGTTGGCAATAAGCCAATCCGTAGATTTCCAATCCGATGCTACAGGAATTAAATTATCGGCAATGTCAGGATTCAACGCAATCATTTCCCAGGCAATGCCGCCACCCAAAGAACCGCCTACCAAAGCGTGTAAGTGGTTTACCTTAAGCAATTCTAATCCTTTTAGAAAAATACGCGCCATGTCGCCTGCCACAAAATCCTTATAGTTTTCTATGACAAAACCATCAAACCCATTACCCGGAATGTTAAATGCCAACACGGTATAAATTTGGGTATCTATGCATTTTCCTTCTCCAATAATTTCTGACCACCAGCCATCATCTCCCGTAACATTTGAGTTACCTGTCAACGCATGATTCACCATCACAATTGGGGCCGTGTGCAATTCTTTACCAAATAGTTGATACGACAATTGAATGTCTTGCGTAGCTCCGCTTAGGGTCTTGAAATTTTCTATCTTAAATTGATGTAACATGTATGCGTTTAAATTACTTAGGGCAAACCCTAGTTAACTGTATTATTTTACCGCAGCAAAAGCCTGTTCTAAATCAGCTTTTAAATCTGCTATATCTTCTAAACCAACAGACAAGCGAATCAAGTCTTGGGTAACCCCTGCGCTTTCTTGCTGCTCCACACTCAATTGCTGGTGTGTGGTACTTGCTGGGTGAATGATTAAAGATTTGGTATCACCAATATTGGCTAGTAAAGAGAAAACTTTGGTTGCGTCTGTTAATTGCTTAGCCGCTTCAAACCCACCTTTGACGCCAAAAGTAACAATACCACTTTGTCCTTTAGGCAGATATTCTTGCGCAAGATTATTATACTTACTACTTTTTAAACCGGGGTAATTTATCCAAGCTACTTCTTCCCTACCTTCTAACCATTCTGCCAATGCCAATGCATTTTCACTATGCTGTTTTATTCGTACAGGCAAGGTTTCTAATCCTTGAATAATTTGGAAGGCGTTAAACGGACTTAGTGCTCCGCCAAAATCTCGCAACCCTTCTAAAATCAACTTAAAAGTAAATGCCGCCGCACCTAAGGCCTCATGATACACTAAGCCATGATAACCTGCAGAAGGTTCTGTAAATTCTGGGAATTTTCCGTTGCTCCAGTCAAACGTGCCAGCATCTATGATAGCACCACCTAAAGAATTTCCTTGCCCACCTATGTACTTAGTTAACGAGTGTATTACCAAATTGGCACCATGCTCAATAGGATTTAGTAAGCCCGGTGTAGCTACCGTATTATCTACAATAAAAGGAACCTGTGCTGCTTTTGCCTGTTTAGAAATCCCTTTTAAATCCAACACATCTAATTTTGGATTCCCCAAAGATTCTACAAAAATGGCACGTGTATTTTCTTGCACTGCCTTGCCAAAATTCTCAGGGTCTTCTGCATCTACAAACGTAGTGGTAATACCCAACCTTGGTAAGGTTACATTTAATAAATTATAGGTGCCGCCATACAAACTGCTAGAAGCTACAATATGGTCTCCTGCTTTTAATAAAGTTAGTAAACCAGTAGAAATGGCAGCGGTACCAGATGCAAAAACTACAGCACCTACGCCACCTTCAATAGCTGCCAAACGCTCTTGCAAAATCTGATTGGTAGGATTGTTTAAGCGTGTATAGATAAAACCAAGTTCTGCCAAAGAAAATAAATTGGCCGCATGGTCCGTATTATTAAATACGTAAGAGGTAGATTGGTAAATAGGAACAGCTCTTGTACCGCCTGTTTGGGTGGTGTCATGACCTGCATGTAAAACGTTGGTTGCAAATTGTGAATTACTCATGTGTTCTGTTTTTATCGACTAATTAAAATTGATTACTAAAAGCCAACGACGTGCTTGTCGTAAACAGGTATAAAAAAGTTATAAGAAGATAGATGAGAAATTCTCTGTGTGTTATCCTTCCCTAATGGGTAGAATGTAGCACCTTCTTAAAGCACCTGCGGTTGCTGGGAGCATTCAAGGGTTGCTAAGGCTTCAAAGGGTCTATTCCCTCCACCTTTCTTGATAACTATTCAATACGTGTGTGAACTTTACAGGACAAATATAAAGGCAGAAAAATTACAATTCCTAATGTTTTACCATTTTTTAAAGGATTTGGACTTTTCTATTGAATTTATAACAGTTACTTATCGCTTTGGTTTGATGCAGACCTAACAACCAATTTTTAATTCAATTATTGATACAGCACATACCGGGGCGGTGTAATACCATTCAATCTTAAATAAACAATCATCTGAGCTCGGTGATGCGTAATATGGTCTGCCAAAAGCATACAGATTTGCCGTTTGTTCCTATCTAAACCAAAATAATCTAATCGATTGTCCAGTTCACTAGAATCTAATTGCTTTAATATTGCAATAGCCTCCTTAAACGTGGTATTCAGAATTGCTAGCATTTCTTTTTTTGACTTTCCCTTAGTTTTGTACACTGTATCTTCTTGCCAAGTTGGAGTTTTTATTTCACCTAGTAAGGTTTTAGAATGCCAGTTTAAGGCAAAGCCAATATGCAATAGATTTTGGGCAAAACTCAAGGATTCTTCTGATGCCTTATAGTGATAATTTTCCTCTGGCATAAGCTCCGCTACTTGCTCTACATACTTTTGCGAATTTTCTAATCGCTCTACAAAATCGGACACAAAAACAGTTTCTTGCGCTTGCATTGGGTAAGAAACAAGCAGTATAAAAAGCATATACACAAAAGATGAAGTTTTCATGAGTCTTAGATTTGTTTTAAACTTAAACAATAATCGCCATAAACCGAATTCTAAAAAAGTATACTGATTCAAAAATGGGTTTTCTATTTACATTGATACAAAGTAGTGATAATTACACCTCCATTTGTGGTATCTGGAATAGTTATCAATTGCTTTTTTGCTATTGGTTTAAAGTTAAAGGGTGCCAATTCTAGATTAACACCGCTATTTTTTCTTAAACGTATGTTTCTACCGGAAATAATATCTAGATTAGGCTGATATTCCCCTTCTGGGAGGTGTTCGGTTACAATTAGATACTTGTACTGATATAACTTCGGCAATATGCCTTCAATCTCTTTATTGGATAAATGTTGTAGTACCTGCCTTAGAATAGCACAATCTGCCTCTGGCAGTTCATCTTCTGCCAAATTTAAACACTTAAAACGCACGCCATCCAAGCTATACTTTTCTTGGTTGAATTGAATAAGTGCTGGTACGATATCTACTCCAATATATTCCGAAGCGTAAGGAAGCAGCTGCTTCCCTATATTGAAATCCCCACAGCCTAAGTCGCAAACCGTAATCGGTTTTGTAAATCGGTCTAAAAACTGGGATACCACAGAGATATAGGGCGTAACAAATTCTGGATGATGAGAACCATGACCCGAATAATATAGATTGCTCCCTTTACCCCAAAAACCTAGTTCATAGATTTGCTCCATAGCGTCCTTGGTAGGCCAAGGACGCTTTTTTAAACTATATTTTATGGAGTTTGATTTCACTGTAGCACAGTAAATTCAATATTGGAATCTGTAAACACCGTATGTGTCTGTGTTTTAAAATCAGACGCTTTAGCCTTGAAAATATTATCCACATAGGTTTGCGGATTTAAATCAATTAGCGGAAACCATGTACTTTGAACCTGAATCTGCAGTTTGTGCCCTTTTTTAAAGGTGTGAAAAACATCTTGCAGTTTTAGGGTAACGGCAGTCTTTTCATTGGGGGTAAAAGGTTCTGGTTTTGAAAAACTATTTCTAAACCTTCCCCTTAAAACCTCACTTCTTACCATTAAATGGTAGTTGCTCATTTTTAGGTGATCTTGCATTTCTTCATTAGTTTCTACATCTTCGGGGTGTACATCTATAACCTTAACTACCCAGTCTGCCGCAGTACCAGTTGTGGCCACCTGTAAATTGGCCAATATGGAACCCGCCATGGTTAAATCTTCGTCTAACACCTCGGTTTCAAAAACCAAGACATCTGACCTACGAGCCGCAAAACGTTGGTCGTCTGTCATGTATTTTCTAGGTGTAAAAACAGATTTAATATCTTCAGAATACGGTACTGGTTTCTTTACATTACTAACAAATTGAATACCGGAGGTAGCTTCTTGATTCACCGTTAACTTTTCATCGGCACTCAAGTAAAAGGTCTTTTTAGAAGTGTTTTTGGGTGGCCATGCATCAAATTGAGACCAATCTTTTTTACCAGAGTCAAACACATAGGCTTCTGGTAGTCCAGAATCCTCGTCACCTTCCCCTTTCAAGAAATGATGAAAAAATTTAGTTTCTATTTGATCCTGATAAAAAACGGAGATAGAATCACCAAAATAATAATTACCTACTAAATTTCTTTCGCTTCTGCGTGCCCATCTGCCATGGTCCCAAGGTCCAAATACCATTGTGTTATATGCCCCTTTGTTGTGCTTTTCTATATTCTTGTATGTCTCTAAAGGACCATACAGATCTTCGGCATCAAACCAGCCACCTACAACCATTGTTGCAACATGGCTCTTGGTTTTATCTAAATGTTGAATTAAACCACGGCTCTGCCACAACTCATCATAATTTGGATGCTCTTTTAACTCGTTCCAGAAATAATCGTCTGTTTTACCTTCTGGTCGCATTTTAGGGGTATCCGCTGTTTCATATTCAAAAAATCGGTCTAAATTCTCTAACGGTCCTTGGTCCAAGAAAAACT
This sequence comes from Croceivirga sp. ABH4_376, assembly GCF_056160685.1. Lineage (NCBI taxonomy): Bacteria > Pseudomonadati > Bacteroidota > Flavobacteriia > Flavobacteriales > Flavobacteriaceae > Croceivirga > Croceivirga sp. ABH4_376. Next base: position 92,321 of record NZ_JBSWXQ010000003.1, read on the forward strand.
GATATTGGTCTTCTGTTCCTATGTTTGGCAAGGTATACCAGGCCGTATCTATTGGGCTGTCCCCATTTGGCCTAGGTGTACCAAAAAGAGAGGTGGCCCTAAAATAACTTAACATATAAGCTCCGTTGTGATGAAAATCGTCAAAGAAAAAATCGCCAATACATGCCTGTGGCGAAGCGGCTTTTAAGGCAGGATGCGCATCTATGGTAGCGTAGGTAGCATACATTCCAGGATATGAAATTCCCCATACCCCAACTCTACCGTTGTTGTTTTTTACATTTTTTACCAACCAATCAATAGTATCATACGTGTCCGTACTTTCATCCACTTGTTCATTACTTGTTTTGTTAGGGATGTATGCGCGCATATTCTCATAATGTCCCTCACTCATCCACCTACCCCTTACATCTTGGTAAACTACAATGTAGCCTTCTTGCATCATATTAACGTTTGGGGCTATTTTACTTTTAAACTCACCTTCTCCATAAGGCGCGGAACTATAGGGTGTTCGCTGCATAATTATTGGATATTCTTGGGAGGTATCTTTTGGAGTATATATGGTGGTATGCAAATTTACCCCGTCTCGCATGGGTATGTCTACTTCTTGTTTGGTGTAATTATCGGCAACGTAATTATCTGATAATTCTGCATTTGTATCAGCTTTGCCGGTCTTTTTACATGCTTGGGCAGCAATTAGGAATACAACTAATACGGTGTACTTAAAGATAAACTTCATAGATGGTCTGTTTGTTAGCATTTAAAACTACGAAGTTTTTAATTTTATTTAAACTAAAAAACCGCTAATTGCTTAGCGGTTTCTTCTATTCTAAATCTTTTTTAGATTATTCTTCTAAATTTCAAAAGCAGCTTTAACCGCATCTACTTGGTCTAATTTTTCCCAAGTAAACAACTCTACCTCTTTTTCTATTCTACCGTTATAAGGAGACTCATAAACCTTGGTTACGGTTTGCGGGGTTTTACCCATATGCCCGTAAGCGGCGGTCTCTAAATAGATAGGGTTACGTAGTTTTAGACGTTCTTCAATAGCAAACGGACGCATATCAAACAATTCTGCTACTTTCTTAGCTATTGCACCATCAGACAAATTAACTTTTGCCGTACCATAGGTATCCACAAAAATAGAGGTTGGCTCTACCACACCAATAGCATAACTAACCTGCACCAAAATCTCATCTGCAACCCCTGCAGCCACTAAATTTTTAGCAGCATGCCTTGCCGCGTATGCGGCACTACGGTCCACTTTGCTCGGGTCTTTACCACTAAAGGCACCTCCACCGTGAGCCCCTTTACCCCCATAGGTATCTACAATAATCTTACGACCAGTAAGTCCAGCATCCCCGTGGGGACCCCCAATAACGAATTTACCTGTAGGGTTTATATGATAGATAATATCATTAGTAAACAAAGCTTGTACATAGCTTGGCAATTGCTCCTTAACACGTGGTATTAAGATTTCTATAATGTCTTTTTTGATTTTTGCCAACATGGCATCGTCCGTATCAAAAGCATCGTGCTGGGTAGAAACCACAATTGTATCTATACGCTGCGGCACGTTTTCATCAGAATATTCTATGGTAACCTGCGCTTTGGCGTCTGGGCGTAAATAAGATATTTCTTTACCTTCTCTTCTTAAATCCGCTAAAACCTGCAAAATTTTATGAGAGATATCCAGAGCCAATGGCATGTAATTTTCGGTTTCCTTAGTGGCATAACCAAACATCATCCCTTGGTCTCCTGCACCCTGCTCTTCTTTGGTTGCACGGTCTACACCTTGGTTAATATCTTGACTTTGCTCGTGAATTAAAGAAATTACACCACAAGAATCTCCGCTAAACTGGTATTCCCCTTTGGTGTAACCTATTTTATTAATTACCTCTCTAGCTATGGTTTGCACATCTAAATAAGTATCGCTCTTTACTTCACCGGCCAATACTACCTGACCTGTAGTTACCAAAGTCTCACATGCTACTTTGCTTTCTGGGTCAAATGCCAAAAAATTATCTAATAAGGCATCGCTAATCTGGTCTGCTATTTTATCTGGATGTCCTTCACTAACGGACTCCGAAGTAAATAAATAGGGCATTCGTTTCAATTTTATGGATAGATTTGACGAAACACCCCAAAGAAGTTAACACCACTTTTTAGCATTTTTTTATTTCCGCCGAAAACCAGTTTCAACTTCTGAGGTTGCAATCAGTCAAATCCTTCCTCATTAATGGAGGACAAAAGTAGGAAGCCAAATGCTTTTGACAAAATTGAAAATTATAATTCGTACTTAATTTTAAATATCAGATACCTTGGTTGCACAAAATAGGCAGAAGTACTGATAAAATTGTCGTTATAGGTATCCCTATTAAGCACCTCATTATTGGTTAAATTGGTTGCTTCTATGCTATATTCCCATTTGCTTTTAGGCTTTTGATAGGATAAACTGGCATTTAAGAAACCGTATTTATTTTCTACCGTTTCTGCCTTATCTCTATAAAAATAGTAATCGTAGTCTGCCAAAAACACAAAGCCGTTTAAAAAAGCGGCATCAAACTTAGCAAAAGGTCTATCTGTATAAAATGTGGAATTAGTAGCACCCGTATTATAGTCATTTACCGTGTAGCGGTAACCCAACTCTAAATTAGGTGCATTTACAAAACTACTACCCACAGAAGCCGTATAATTTTGGGTGAAGGATTGCGAATTTTGAGCATCACCGTTCACAATGTTATTGGTGTTACCATAAGAAAGTCCGGTTTGGGCACTAACTTTTACCTTACCAAAAGTTCTTTGGTAATTACCGTTTGCAGAAAGGGTCTCATCTTCTAAATTGGAATTTATAGGTGAATTTACCTGATTTATGCCAGTAATACTGGTATTGGTCTTAAAGGCATCAATGCGTTTGCTGTAAGAGGCATTTGCAAAAATATTTTGCTGATTAAACATTTTAAAGCTGAAAAAGTTTAAGCTCACATTGTGATACAACGCACTTTCTAAATCGCGATTACCTTGATATAACGTATTGTAATTGTTAAAGATATAGCCAGAAGCAAAGCTATTGATATCTGAAAAACTACGCGTAATGTTATAGTTTAGGCGCAAACTCTCCGAATCTTTAAATTGATATTGCATAAACATATCTGGCACTATATTCACTAAATCATCGCTTACAGAAGTTCCCAACTGAGCGTTAGTAGCCTTATAAGCATGCACATGAAAACCAGGATTAAACGTAAACTTACCGGCAACTAGCTTGTAGTGCATACCCAAGTAAGCATCAGAAAAAGAAAAGTCAACATCGTTATTTAGCTCACTCTCATTAAAATTTTGCGTAGTACCGTTATCTAAAATTTGAAATATTTTAGAATTAAAACGTTGCTCACTTACCGTAGTACCCAAGGTAAAGTTTAAATGACTTTTAGGAGAGGTTACCCAAAAATAATCCAGTTTAGCATCTAATCGATGCGTTTGGGTGTACTGATCCTGATTTACATTATACACAGACTGCTCTTCATTAAAAGGAATAGTCCCTAAAAAAGGTTGCTGCTGCCTAATGGCATTATAAAACGGGTTTTCATCTGCATACTCATAACTAGCCTCCAAAGCAAAAATATTGCTTTCGTTTGCCGTGTAATATACATTACTGTTTTGGGTAATTGTTGTTGGTCTTTGGCTGTTTTGTTCAGTAATATTATCTGTAGTAGTTGTTAGCGACAAGGTGTTTGTTAATTCTTCCTCATCCGACAACCTTACCAAAACATCATAATTCCATTGAAAACTATCGTTAGGCTTGTAATTAGACCCCAATTTTATAAGCCCCAGTTTAGAAACTTGGTCTGTACTAGCGCTGGTTTGTTCTGTTTCGTTACTTGCAATAAAAACCCGGCTTGCATCCGTTTCCATTAGGGTATTGGTATAGGAGTAGATTCCAAAGCCATTTAATTTCCAAACATCTGATGGCTTTAAGGTAAAGTTTAAAGCACCAAATTTAGTGTCTATCTCTTTTGCCCTATCGTTTTGTGCCGTACTTATTCCTAATCCGCCAGAACCGGTAGAAAAGCTTGTACCCACATTGTTACGGGTAGCCCCTTGAAAACCTCCTGTAAAATTCCAATAATCCCTTCTAGAAAAAGCTACTTCGCCCACATTATTGAGATTTGTAAGCAGGTTTAAGCTAAAATCAGGGCTATAGTAAAACAGCTTAGGGTTAGCAGTATACCTGCCATCCAGACCAGCACCACCAGTAATTTCTCCAAACCAAAACTTCTTTTTACCCGCTTTAAGTTTTAAATTGATAGCTACATTATCTTGGTTATTGGTAACACCTTTTAATTGGGAGACTTCACTATAATTACGTAATACTTCTATCTTATCTAAAGCGTTGGCAGGAATATTTTTAACAGCAAGCTTAGAATCGCCATCAAAAAAATCCTCCCCCTCTACCATTACCTTGGTTACCGTTTTACCTTCTACTTCTATCTCTCCGTCATCATTTACTTCTACCCCGGGTAAACGACTTAAAACATCTTCTAATTTCTTTTCTGTTCCCGTTACAAAAGAGTCGGTATTATAAATAATGGTATCGCCTTTTATAGAAACTGGAATTTCATAGACCACCTCTACCTCATCTAAACTTTCTGCTGCCTCAAATAAAACTATATCTAGATTAACATCTTGTGCCGTTGTGGCCAACGGAATTTCTTTAGTAGTAAATCCTAAGAAACTTACTCTTACCGTGTAGGTAGAATTTGCCTTGATACTAAATTGAAATTTACCTTCTGGGCTGGTAATTCCAAAGCCATCTAACGCCTGCCCTTCTTGGTTTACCGCCATAACATTGGCCATATCCAATGGATTTTGAAGACTATCTTTAACCATACCTTTTAGGGTAATGTTTTGTGCCAGTGCTCCTACGGTAAAAAGTAAACTCCCTACCCATACCGTAATTCTATATGTACCCTTCATTAGCCTCTTGGTCTAAATCCGCCTTGTCTACCTCTGTTTCCCCCTCTAAATCTTTCAGACATTTCTTCCATCTTTTCCACAAGAATCTCATCATACTCGTTTTGGGTAACCTCTTTACCTTTTTTAGGCGCTTCAATTTTAGATTTCTCTGCTGGATTTAGCACCAATTTAGAACAAAGGATTACGGTTTTATCATCGTGAATTTCCAAAATCAGTCCTGGCAAGCCCCAATAATTTCCTGGCCCTGTACTTACTGGAATTTCCGGAGTATACCACGCTACAACTTCTTTCTCTGTAGGTTGGTTAATTCGGCTTAAAAGCGAATTACTTCCTTTTGCCGTGGTGCTATCCTTTTGTATGGTTTTTTTCTCCTCTTCTCCTGGTGGAGGTGGAGGGCCAAAGCCTCTAAACGCATTAACTTTGGACGTATCTATTGTTTTAATTGCCGTTGCTTTGTAGGCCGTATAGTTCCCTATTTTCTTGGTTTCTGCACCTAATTTCCATTGCCATTGCTCCAAACTGTCTACTACCAAAAATACTTTTCCAAATAGTTCTTTTTGACTTTTAAATGTTTTGGTCTGTACATCTTTGTAGTAAATTCCAGAAGAGCCACCCATCATCATTCTAAAACGGCCTCCCCTACCATCGGTATTGGGTGTTTCCAAAGCTTGCTGTTCTGTGTACAAGCTTGCAGTTCTATTAAAATTTAAGTCGTAGGTACGCTCCATACCTTTTTTCATCCGTTCCATTATCTCGGCCTTTCTGTCCTCTGGTATGCGTCTACCCTCTAAATTAATATCTAAAGTTGTCTTGCTTTGATACGTTGCTACGCCTTGAAAATCTTGAGCGCAAATAAATCCCAAATAAAAGATGGTACAAACGGTTAAAATGTGGTTCAATTTCATGTATATGGTTGTTTTATGAACTTTAGACCTCTTCTCGCAAAAAAGGTTTAATCTGTCTTAAAAAAATTTGAATATTATTTTTCTTTTTTACCTGCTTAAAAAGATTTTTTAGGACCTAGGATTACTTGTATATTGCAGCCCCCTATTCATTTAAGAACTCTGTTTAAAAAAAACGAACATGCACGTTGCCATTGCAGGAAATATTGGAGCTGGTAAAACCACTTTAACTACTTTGTTAGCCAAACATTACAATTGGGAAGCACATTTTGAGGATGTTGTGGACAATCCTTATTTGGACGATTTTTATACTCAAATGGAACGCTGGAGTTTTAACCTACAAATCTATTTCTTAAATAGTAGGTACAGACAAATTTTAAATATTAGGGAAGCCGGTAAAAAGGTAATACAGGATCGTACCATTTATGAAGATGCACACATATTTGCCCCAAACCTGCATGCCATGGGTCTAATGACCAATAGGGATTTTGACAACTACAAAAGTTTATTTGAATTGATGGAAAGTTTGGTGCAACCGCCAGACTTATTGATTTATCTAAGAAGTTCTATCCCAAATTTGGTAAAACAAATACATAAAAGAGGCAGGGACTATGAGAGCAGTATAAGCATAGACTACCTAAGCCGATTGAACGAACGCTACGAAGCCTGGGCCAACACCTATGAAAAAGGAAAGCTATTGATAATTGATGTTGATGATATCGATTTCGTATCTAACCCAGAAGACCTTGGTAATATAATCAACAGGATAGATGCAGAGATTCACGGACTGTTCGAGTAACAGTACCAATTCTCAGTTGTTCTTAAATTGCCTGTCTTCGATGTTTTGCTCTTTTTATCGTCAAAAGAATTTTTTAGTTTAATCAACTAAAATAGTTGCATTTAAACGAGTTGCGCTTATATTGTTTTCTTCTAGACCTAATTTTGTTACAGAAAATAATGATAGAAGGAATAGATGTTAAGTATAAAACAATCCCCCCATTATCACCGTGCTTTTCAAGAACTTAATTATGCGCATGGCGATTATTATTTGTTTGAGCATTTTATTATTGCAGAAATTAAGGAAGATATAATCTTTAATTGGAAGGAGCATGCCAAAAAAGTAGTGGCAGAAATTTCAGATTTATATGAAAATAACGGCCAAGACTTAGTTTATATCTCTAACCGGGTAAACAACTACTCTGTTGTACCTACAGATTGGGTTCATTTTTTTAAGTACCAATACAATTTAAAAGGATATGCAGTAGTAGCATCCAAAAAAGGGAAAGCATGGTATAATAGCCTTTTAGAAAAAATGTTTGTTCGCAACCAAATGCAAACATTTTTGGATTTGCACGAAGCTATTGAATGGGCAGAAAGTCTTTACCCTGCAAAAAAGAAGCTACGCTCTGCAGTTTAAGAAACCAAACTAACTAAATATAAAACCCTGTCAATTATTAGTTTACTCATTAATTGGCAGGGTTTACTCATTGTTGGTTTTACCCATAACCAATGCTTACTACATTAAAGACACTAATTTTAAAATTTAAGTGTCATGAATGTAAAAAAGCATCCAAAAACTCAATTAGAACCCCTTAGGAATTTGTTTTTTGTAAGTGGTTTAGCATTAATTCTTTGCTTAAGCTACCTAGCTCTTGAGTGGAAAACCTACAAGCCCTTACCTCGTTATAAACAAATTAGCGCCCAACTTACTAGTCTAGACGAGGCACCCCCTATTACCTATCATACATTACAAGAACCACCTAAAAAAAGCTATACTGCTCCAACAATCATTAAAATTGAGGAAGACGATGCAGGAACAATTGAAGACCTAATTGAAATACCCAGCGCAACAACCCACAACATTTTGGCCGTAAACCAAATTACCGTGATTGAGGAACCAGAGGACGAAATAATTCCTATTAACCTAGTTGAAGAAGCACCAATTTTTCCCGGGTGCGAAAATGCGATCGACAAAAAGGCCTGTTTTCAAGAAATGATGCTTCTACATATAAAAAACACGTTCAAATATCCTGAGCAAGCCATAGCTATGAATTTGCAAGGTAAGGTCCATGTTTTATTTACTATTGATAAAGGTGGGGTAATTACCAATGTACAACTGCGTGGACCTCATAAAATTTTAGAACAAGAAGCAAGCCGAATTATGGCGAAATTACCGAACATTAAACCTGGAAGACAAGGCGGAAGACCGGTTAAAGTTCCGTTTTCAATACCAATTACTTTTAAACTGCAGTAAATAAAAGAAGCCACCTTTTAAAAGGTGGCTTCTTAAATAACTCGGGGAAGTTAATTTGTAGTACATAAATATACTATTCTATTTTTAGTTCTACCTGTTCTAGACTTTTAAGTTTAGCTTTTACCTCTTCCTCAGTTCCCGTGAATACTTTTTCTGTTGCCTCTCCATCTACACTAGAGGTAACAGTAGCAGTAACCGTACCATCCTCGTTCTTAAGCATTTCTACTTTTACTTCTTTCTGTTTTGTTTGCACATCCGAAAAATGGATTTCTTTATCTGCAGTTAATTCATGACGTTTTCCATCTTCATCAATCCATACCCTCTTTTCAATATTTACAGCCATTTCTGTACTATCCGCACTTACTGCTATACTTGGGGCAATTACCAAAGCAACTACACTCATTAATTTTAAAAGAATATTTAAAGAAGGGCCAGATGTATCTTTAAATGGATCACCAACGGTATCCCCCACAACTGCTGCTTTATGTGCATCCGTTCCCTTGCGGCCATCACTTTCTATGGTTTTTTTAGCGTTATCCCAAGCACCCCCGGCATTAGATTGGAATATGGCCATTAAAACCCCACAGGTTGTAACACCTGCCAATAGCCCACCTAGCATTTCTGCACCACCAATAAAACCAACAGCAACAGGAACTGCAATTGCCAGTAAGCCCGGTAATACCATTTCCTTAATAGAAGCTTGTGTAGAGATGGCCACACATTTATCATATTCCGCTACACCGTCTGCCGCATCAAAAATAGCACGCTGTTCTGGAGTAGCTTTGGACATATCCGTATCTACCGCTCGCATAACTTCTAAGGCTGCTTTTAATTGCGGTATGTCTCTAAATTGTCTTCTAACCTCTTCTATCATGGCCATTGCCGCCCTACCTACTGCATTCATGGAAAGAGCAGAGAATACAAAAGGTAGCATGCCACCAATTAACAAACCAGCCATAACCGTAGGTTTAGACACATCTATACCGGTTACACCAGCAGTTTGCATAAACGCTGCAAATAAAGCTAGAGCGGTTAAGGCTGCAGAGGCTATGGCAAAGCCCTTACCTATGGCCGCCGTAGTATTACCTACTGCATCTAACTTATCTGTACGCTCACGTACTTCTCCCGGTAATTCTGCCATTTCTGCAATACCACCGGCATTGTCAGAAATGGGTCCGTAGGCATCTACTGCCAATTGTATTCCCGTATTGGCCAACATACCAACCGCCGCTATGGCAATACCATAAAGGCCAGCAAAATGATGAGAGACTAAAATGGCCGCAGCAATTAAAATAATTGGAAACATAGTAGACATCATACCCACGCCCAAACCAGCAATGATATTAGTAGCGGCGCCGGTCTCTGACTGACGCACGATGCTATTTACCGGTTTGGTTCCGGTTCCCGTATAATACTCCGTAACCTTACCAACCGCTAAACCAGCAATTAAACCTGCCAAAACGGCTATAAAAACACCTAAAGAACCGTATTCTACACCATTGAAAGACCAACTTTCTGGCAGCATCATATTTATAATAAAGTAACAGGCCACCAACATTAATCCGGCAGAACCAAATTCACCAATATTTAAGGCAGTCTGCGGATTGCCCCCATCTTTAACTTTTACAAAAAACGTTCCTATAATGGACATTAAAATACCTACGGCGGCAAGTACCAAAGGAAGATAAACCGCTCCCAACCCATCAAACGAAGACTGGAATGCCGGTATTTGCGTAAATGCAGCACCCAACACCATAGTACCAATAATAGAACCTACATAGGATTCAAAAAGGTCTGCACCCATACCGGCTACATCCCCTACATTATCTCCCACGTTATCTGCAATGGTCGCAGGATTCAACGGATGATCTTCAGGAATACCCGCTTCTACCTTTCCTACCAAATCTGCCCCAACATCTGCCGCTTTGGTATAAATACCACCCCCAACACGCGCAAAAAGCGCAATAGAGGAGGCTCCTAAAGAAAAGCCAGATAAAACATTTAACACTTCGCCCAAGGCCCAGCCTTGACCGCTATATACCATAAATAGGCCACTTAATCCTAAAACACCAAGACCAACAACACCTAGCCCCATTACTGCGCCTCCTGCAAAGGCTACCTCTAAAGCTTTCCCCAAAGAAGTTCTTGCCGCTTGCGTTGTACGTACATTTGCTTTTGTTGCCACCTTCATTCCAATGAAACCGGCCAGTGCGGAACAGATAGCACCTACAATAAAGGAAACGGCAACCATGCCATTAGAACCTGTCTCATTGCTCCCTTTAAAGAATAGTAGAATTGCAACGGCCAGTACAAAAACGCTTAGTATTTTATACTCTGCTTTTAAGAAAGACATGGCTCCGTCGGCAATATTTTTGGCTATACGGGCCATTTTTTCATCGCCCACATCTTGTTTAGAGACCCATCCGGATCTAATAAAAACATACAACAGTGCCAACACACCAAATGCTGGCAAAAAATTCACAAGTTGCTCCATAGTTTTAAATCAGTTTAGTCAGTTAATTATTATTCTGTTAATTTTTTAAACATCTTCTAAATGTAAGCAATTGTATAGGAATAAAAAAAGCCATCTTTTTCAAGTAAAAGATGGCTTTATAATTTTATTGAAGCGAGAACTTATATCATAAATGTTCTATTGGCTTTGTGTTCGCTATTCTCATAACGCTCTACACATTCTTGGAAAATTTTTATTGCTTCTTGTGCATCTCCCCAACCACCAGTATCTACTTTTTTCTCTTCTAAATCTTTGTAAACCGCGAAGAAATGCTCTATTTCCTTCATTCTGTGCGGGTTTATTTCACTAATATCTTTTTTTCTGTTCCATACGGGATCGTTAACCGGAACACAGATAATTTTTTCATCAGGTCCTTTTTCATCCGTCATATGAAAAACACCTATAGGACGCACCTCCATAACTACCATTGGAAAGGTTGGTTCCGTACCCAATACCAAAACATCCAATGGATCTTTATCTAAAGCCAAGGTTTCTGGTACAAAACCATAATCTCCAGGATACATCATGGATGAAAATAATGTTCTATCAAAACGGATTTTATTCAAGGCGAAATCATACTCATATTTGTTTCTACTTCCTTTTGGAATCTCGATAAGAACATCAAATGTGACTGTGTTTTTTCCTTTATTTTCTCCTGCTTGCTTAGCCATATTTTAAATTTTAGGTTGCAAAAGTAACGTAAACAATGGATTTCTATGTTAATTGTAGTTCAATTATTGTCTAAAAATTAAAACCAAACGTTCCTGTAACGCCAAATGGACGCGCATTTGGAGCCTCGAGATAATTTCCTCTAAAATTAAAATCGATTCGCAAGATTTTAAAAATGTTACCCACACCAAAAGAATACTCATAATACGGTTTGTTTTCTGGCGCCAATAACGGAATATTCGTTGGGGAGCTTAATCTAACATTTGCTTCGGAAATACTGCCCCAAGCTGCTCTTACCCCAACTATCTCCCTAAGGTTTAAATTACGCAACCATGGAACCCTTGAGAACAACCGACCATTAAAATTATGTTCTAAATGTACGGTAGCATATGTATCTGTAACAAACTCATAGAAATCTAAGTTTGGAAAGGTATTATACAAAGAGAAAATGGTTTGGTTACCAGGAACCACACTAAGTAGCCCTAAAGGCACCTCACCAAAGGTTTTTCCAAGCTCAACGGTACTCAACAATCGCCCAAAACCTCCCAATTGCCAGGGTTGGGTATAAGAGAATTGTAAGCGCTCATAATCAAAATCGCTTTCTAGAAAACCTTTAGAGCCTTTGGTATAATTTAAAACCAACGTACTTATATCATCATCTACGTCATAACGTTCTACCCCGTAACCAATAACCCGCCTGCCAGGCGTATAGATTAACGTGGTGTTGATATCAAATTGTTTAATTTCAGATGAGATCCCAGTGGGTGAACTGTCGTCTAGATAATCCAAACTAAAGTTATTGGGCAATGCAGAACTCAGCGTTCTAAAAGACGCTCCCACACTAAACCTTAAGTTCTTTACCGGCTCTGCCTCTAAATTTAAAACTGAAAGGTTAATGTTGGTTAGCCTATCATTATTTCCTACGGAGACCAATGAGGAAGATGCAATACTCCTACCTAGAACATCTGTTGTACTGGTTAAACTTAAACCCAATTGTTCTATATCCCTTCTATTTCCTCCTGAAAGAATAATTCTATTTTTACGATCTAACAATACTTTACCAGAGATTCCGTATTTAAACTTTTTATCGTCAAACCCGTAGGCAGTGTATGCTTCTAATCGCCAAGGATCATTTTGACCAAAATAGGTACGTGCACCACCCCTAACCCTGATGCCCTCTGCATCGTTTATACCAAAAGTGCTGTATAAATCCCCTATATCTACATTCCACTTATCAATTTCAATGTAACCAGAGCCCAACACACTGGCTATGTTATAATAGGTTTTAAACTTAGGTACCGTTTTAAGGGTATCTAACAATTTAAAAATGCCTTCTTCATCATCATTTAATTGCTCTAAACGGGCATTTGTCCAAAAAAGGCTATCGCGTTCAAAAACCCTTGGGTCATAAGGGTCTGCTTTTGCCTTATAGAAATCTACTGGCCTTTCTAAATTAAAACTATAATTATCGTATACCGTGGTGCGTTTACCATAAACGCCCTTGGACTCCTCTTTTTTACTAAAAGCAAAGTCGGTTAACATATAATCCCTCTTCAAAAGAAACACCGAATCACTGACCACGTCAAAGTCTTGCTCTATATAAATATCCTTTACCCAATTTATATTGGCACTTTTGGTTACGGCTAGATTAATTTTTTTCACGGCAAAACTGGTATCCGCCACCCAAAAATCTCCCTTAAAGGTTAATTCATTCTTACGTCTTGGGTAGTAGATTATATTATAACACCATTTATTATCTATATAACTGCTATCTGCCAATACATAATTGTAGGTATCCACGCCAGTTTTAGACAGTGGGCTGGTAAAGCTCTTATCATAAAACTTAAGGTAATTATTGTAAATATCGTAGTCTGAATAAAGGTCTTCTATAAAAGCGGTTATAGCTTGGTTACCCGCAAAACCAGAACTTTTATTACCCAAAACATCTTCTTTTTCTGCTTGAATTTGATTATTACCGTAAACCTTGGAAAAAACCTCGTTTAAGAACATGGGTAGGTAGGTCTTTCCTGTAATTCTAGAGGTATCTAAATCCTCGAACATAAACTCTAATCCTTTAAACGCCTTACTCTTGATCAAAGCAGAGTCTATGGTGTTCAAATCAAACTCTATCTTTTCATATTTATCGTATTGATAGCTTTTGTACTTATAGACCCCGTTTTGCCTTTTTTTAGCCCAAATTTTCTTGAGTATTTCTATTGCGGGGTTATTTTTTTTAGATTGTTTACCCGTGTACACCACAACCTCGTCTAATTGCTCCGCAGATTCTTGTAAAACAATTACCATCTCATAGGTTACCCGTTTTTCCAAGGCTATTTCTTTGGTCTCGTAACCTATATAAGAAACTAAAATTGCATTATAAGTGTTATCTGATTCTAAATAAAACCGCCCATCATCATTGGTAATAGTACCTTCAGACGCCGCTTTAAATAAGATATTTGCAAAGGGTACCCCTACCCCGTCTTGATCCACCACAATACCACTGATTTTCGTTTGCGCCAGACCAGAAACGGTAAATAATAAGAAAAGATATAAAAGGAATTTCTGCATGTAGTACACATTTCTTGGGGTTGCAACACCCAAATCCACAATAGGTCAACTAGTTTTTAATCGCAAGGTTCAAAAACCATTCCTTAAAAAAGAAAAGCCCCATCAATCTAAATTGAAGGGGCTAATATACCGTACTTAAACGGTTTTAGTCTTTATATAACACTTTATTAACAGCCTTAATAACGTCATCTTTGTTTGGCAACCATTCTGCCAACAAAACTGGTGAATAAGGCGCAGGTGTATCTGCAGTATTCAATTTTACTATAGGTGCATCTAAGTAATCAAATGCTTTATCTTGTACATGATAAATAATCTCCGTAGCTACATTTCCAAAAGGCCATGCTTCTTCTAAGATTACCATTCTATTGGTTTTCTTAACGGATTTAATAATAGCATCTATATCCATTGGGCGCACCGTTCTAAGATCTATGATCTCACAAGATATACCATCTTTCTCTAATTCATCTGCCGCCTTGTAGGCTTCCTTGATAATTTTACCAAAAGAAATAATGGTAACATCTGTACCCTCTCTCTTAATATCTGCAACACCTAAAGGGATAGTAAATTCACCTTCTGGCACCTCTCCTTTATCACCATACATCTGTTCAGACTCCATAAAAATTACGGGATCATCATCTCTTATAGCAGCTTTTAATAAGCCTTTTGCATCTGCAGGGTTAGAAGGCACCACTACTTTAAGACCTGGACAGTTGGCGTACCAACTTTCAAAAGCCTGGGAATGCGTTGCCGCTAACTGACCAGCCGAAGCTGTTGGCCCCCTAAAAACAATAGGACAATTAAACTGCCCTCCGGACATTTGCCTAATTTTGGCTGCGTTGTTAATAATTTGATCTATACCTACCAAAGAGAAATTGAAGGTCATAAACTCAATTATAGGTCTGTTACCGTTCATTGCAGAACCGACACCGATACCCGCAAAACCAAGTTCGGAAATTGGCGTATCCAAAACACGTTCTGGACCAAATTCATCCAACATTCCTTTAGAAGCTTTGTAAGCACCATTGTACTCTGCCACCTCTTCTCCCATTAAATAAATGGTGTCGTCACGTCTCATTTCTTCGGACATGGCTTCCGCGATAGCTTCCCTAAATTGTAGTGTCTTCATATATAAATGGAGTGGTTTATTAAAAATGCAAGCAAAAATAGCAAATTAAACAGGAACCCTTAAGTCAAAAAAAGTAAAAAAACATAAAAATTTATTATGCATGCATAATAAATTTAGGAAAATTAGCTATCTTTACGAGCGTAATAAATTAACCTAATACTATGAAAATATTAGTTTGTATAAGTAATGTTCCTGATACTACATCTAAAATAAACTTTACGGACGGCGATACAAAGTTTGACACAAATGGTGTTCAATTTGTGATTAACCCAAATGACGAGTTTGGATTAACCCGTGCCATGTGGTTTAAAGAAAAACAGGGTGCTACCGTACATATTGCAACCGTAGGTGATGCCAGCGTAGAACCTACAATGAGAAAAGCTTTGGCCATAGGTGCCGATGAAGGTATTAGAATAAATGCCACACCTACAGATGGTTACTTTGTTGCCACACAGTTGGCAGACGTAATTAAAAAGGGCGAATATGACTTAGTCATAGCTGGCAGGGAGTCCATTGATTATAACGGTGGTATGGTTCCTGGTATTTTGGCTGCAATGCTAGGCATGAACTTCGTTAACACATGTATTAATCTAGAAGTGGACGGTTCTACCGCAACTGCCGTAAGGGAAATAGATGGCGGAAAAGAGAAAGTAAGTACTACTTTACCTTTAATTATTGGAGGTCAAAAAGGTTTAGTTGAGGAAAGCGATTTAAAAATACCTAACATGCGTGGTATTATGATGGCCCGTAAAAAAGCCCTTAATGTGGTTCCTGCTACTGATAGCAACCCACTCACCAAGGATCAAACCTTTGAAAAACCAGCTGCAAAAGGCCCTGTTAAATTAGTAGATGCTAGCAATGTTGCAGAGTTGGTTTCTTTACTTCACAACGAAGCCAAAGTAATTTAATCCATTTCATCAATTTAAAAAGTACACATGTCAGTTTTAGTATATACAGAATCAGATAAAGGAAAATTAAAAAAGAATGCTTTTGAAGTAGCTTCTTACGCCTATGATGTAGCCTCTAAAATGGGAACAACGGTTACAGCCGTTTGTTTTAACGTAGAAGATGCAACAGAATTGGGTACTTACGGCGTTAGCAAAGTATTAAATATTAGCAACGATCAATTAAGCACTTTTAACGCCAATGCCTATGCTAGTGCAATACAACAAGCGTTAGGAGCAGAAGCTGCAAAGGTGGTAATTATCAGTTCTAGTGCAGATGCTAAGTTTTTAGGCGGGTTGTTATCTGGAAAGCTAAATGCAGGTTATGCTCCAAACGTGGTTAGCGCACCAGATAGTGCCAGCCCATTTGTAGTAAAACGTACCGCCTTTAGTAACAAGGGCTTTGCCCACACCGAAATAACAACAGAAATTAAAATTGTTGGGGTATCTAATAATGCCTTTGGTGTTATAGAAAACCAAACTACCGCAGCCGTGGAATCTTTTTCACCAACTATTAGTGATGCAGATTTAGGCGTAAAATCAGTTGAAGTAGATAAAGTGGTTGGTAAGGCTACTATTGCAGATGCAGATGTTGTTGTTTCTGGAGGAAGAGGACTTAAAGGTCCAGAAAATTGGGGAATGGTAGAAGAACTTGCCGAAGTTCTTGGAGCTGCAACAGCATGTTCAAAACCGGTATCTGATTTGGGCTGGAGACCCCATAGCGAGCACGTAGGACAAACCGGCAAACCAGTTGCCAGCAATCTTTACATAGCTATTGGTATTTCTGGTGCCATACAGCATTTAGCGGGTGTAAGTGCCTCAAAAACTAAAGTTGTTATCAACAATGACCCAGAAGCGCCATTCTTTAAAGCTGCCGATTATGGTATTGTAGGCGATGCTTTTGAAGTGGTACCGGAACTCATAGAAAAATTAAAAGAATTTAAAGCTCAAAACGCTTAAATTTTGTTAATTTGCCTTTTGGAAGCGGCTGTTCAGATTCGGTTTAGGCCATATTTTTGAACAGCCACTTTTATTTTAGGCAAAAGTTTATATGAGTTTAGTACGATTAAAGATTAAGGGGATATCTTATAGCCAAACCCAAAATGGCGCCTATGCCCTAATTTTAAATGAAGTAGACGGAGACCGAAAACTCCCCATTGTAATAGGTGCTTTTGAAGCACAATCTATTGCTATTGCCCTGGAAAAGGAAATAAAGCCACCCAGACCATTAACACATGATTTGTTTAAAAACTTTTGTGATCGCTTTAGCATCCAGGTAAAGCAGGTTATTATCCACAAATTGGTAGATGGGGTTTTCTATTCAAGCATAATTAGCGAAAAGGAAGGACAAGAAGAAATTATAGACGCAAGAACCAGTGATGCCATTGCATTGGCACTTCGGTTTAATGCCCCTATTTTCACCTATAAGACCATTTTAGACAAGGCTGGTATCTTTCTGAAATTTTCCGCACAAGAAAAGGAAGAGGAAGATAGCGATGAAAGCATTTTGGTTGATGAAATACTTCAAGAAGGAGAAACCGTAGAAATTGATTCTAACCCAACAGGTGCTTACAGAGAAATGTCTCTAGAAGAACTGCACAAAGAACTGGATAAGGCCGTAGCTAAAGAAGATTACGAAAAAGCGGCTAAACTGCGAGACGAAATATCCAAAAGAAAATAACCTTTACTTTATGAAACCAACCAAGATTTGGTGTCTGTTTTTATTGGGCCTATGTGCCTTACCGCTAGCAGCACAGGAACCCATGGTTATAGACAGTTTGGCTAATAATCTACCTAATGTTGGTCTTAACAGCACCTCGGCAGATTTGGTTCCTAATCAAGGTTTTACCGTTAAAACATTGTTTAGAGGCATCTTAGGCATGGCAGCCTTAGTACTAATTGCCTTTTTGTTCAGTGCCAACAGAAGAGCAATAAATTGGAAAACAACAGCCATTGGGCTTGGCATACAACTATTAATTGCCATAGGAGTATTAAAAGTTTCATTTGTTCAGGTAATTTTTGAAACCATAGGTTCCGTATTTGTAAGTATACTTGATTTTACACGGGCAGGTAGTCAATTTTTATTTGAAGGACTTGTAGTGGATATGGATACATTTGGCTACATTTTTGCTTTTCAGGTATTGCCTACAATCATATTTTTTTCTGCGCTAACTTCAGTACTTTTTTATCTAGGTATTATACAAAAAGTAGTTAAAGGCTTAGCCTGGCTACTAACAAAATCCTTAGGTATTTCTGGTGCGGAAAGCCTATCTATAGCCGGTAATATTTTTCTAGGGCAAACCGAAGCCCCCTTACTTATAAAAGCCTATTTGGAAAAAATGAATAGGTCTGAGATTTTATTGGTTATGGTGGGCGGAATGGCCACTGTAGCTGGTGCTGTTTTGGCCGCGTATATTGGATTTTTAGGTGGAGACGACCCGGATTTGCGCCTCATCTTCGCAAAACATTTACTAGCAGCTTCTGTTATGGCAGCACCCGGTGCAATTGTAATTTCTAAAATTCTTTACCCACAAACTGAAACGATTAATACCGATGTTCAGGTTTCTCAAGACCGCATTGGAGCCAATTTTTTAGATGCCATTGCCAATGGCACAACAGAAGGGTTAAAACTTGCCGTAAATGTTGGGGCAATGCTATTGGTATTTGTAGCTTTTATAGCGATGATAAATGGCATTCTAGGAGGCGTTGGAGAATATACTACTTTGAACACATGGATATCTGTAAACACTCCGATAAATGGCATGCTAGGTGGGGCAGGAGAATATACTACTTTGAACACATGGATATCTGCAAACACTCCTTATGATTCATTTTCTTTGGAAGCTATTCTAGGAACCGTTTTTGCACCTTTAATGTGGCTTATTGGTGTTAACAATGAAGATGTTATGCTAATGGGGCAATTATTGGGCATAAAATTGGCAGCCAGTGAGTTTATAGGATACATTCAATTGGCCGAGCTAAAAAATGTGGCCAATAGCGCACATTTTACCTATAACAAATCGGTAATTATGGCTACCTACATGCTTTGCGGTTTTGCCAATTTTGCTTCTATCGGCATACAAATTGGTGGTATTGGTTCTTTAGCACCGGGACAACGTAAAACTTTATCTGAATTTGGTATGAAAGCCGTTCTGGGTGGCTCCTTAGCTTCCCTACTTTCTGCCACTATTGCGGGAATGATTTTAGGTTAATCGTAAATTCCAGGTTTTTTTAATAAAATTTTCAAGTAAGGTTAACGAGGTTGTTTTAACCTCTATGTTATTTATCTTGGAATAGCCTTGCGATCACTGAAAAATCTTTTTTTAAGCACAAGGTGTAGGTAATAATCAATTCTCATCCATCCTAAAAAAAAGACCAAATACTTAAAAAATAGGTATTTACTTATTATCCAATTCTATACTACCTTCCTAGATTTTAACCAGTCCATTTCCGGTTAATAAAAAGTGTATAATCCTCAAAAACAAAAATGGATTCAGGTTGAATAATCTGCTACTTTTGATTTCAGTTTTAGTCTCACTTAAAAAGAGACAGAAGAGCGCTTTTTATGAAACAATACCACGACTTATTAAAACACGTCCTTGCAGAGGGCAATCAAAAAGGAGATAGAACGGGCACCGGAACTTTAAGTGTTTTTGGTTACCAAATGCGATTTGATTTACAAGAGGGTTTCCCCATGGTGACCACAAAAAAATTGCATCTAAAATCAATTATACATGAGCTACTTTGGTTTTTAAAGGGTGACACTAACATTGCTTACCTACAAGAAAACGGCGTACGTATTTGGAATGAATGGGCAGATGAGAATGGCAATCTTGGACCTGTTTATGGGCACCAATGGCGCAATTGGAATAGTGAAGAAATTGACCAAATAAAAGAGGTAATTGACACCTTAAAAAACAACCCAAATAGTCGTAGAATGTTGGTTTCTGCTTGGAACCCAAGTGTTATGCCAGATACTTCTGTATCATTTTCAGAAAATGTAGCCAATGGCAAAGCGGCTTTACCTCCTTGCCACGCCTTTTTTCAATTTTATGTAGCCAACGGCAAGTTAAGTTGTCAATTATACCAACGTAGCGCAGACATCTTTCTTGGGGTACCTTTTAACATTGCATCCTATGCCTTGTTTACCATGATGATGGCTCAAGTTTGTGGCTATGAAGCTGGGGAATTTATCCACACCTTTGGAGATGCTCATATTTATAATAATCATATGGAACAGGTAGAACTGCAACTAAGCAGAGAACCTAGACCATTGCCTATAATGGAATTAAATTCGGATATAAAAGACATTTTCGACTTTACATTTGAAGATTTCACCCTAAAAAATTACGACCCACACCCACATATTAAGGGTGCCGTAGCCGTATAAACACAAAAAGCCCAAACCTTTCGGTTTGGGCTTTTTAAATAAACAAAACACTTAGAAAAGACCATTCTTTTCCATAGCAATTAGTTTCGTGTTACCGTAATACTATTAGATAGCCCGTACAAACCTTCTAAATCATCTACATTATTCCCCATTGCCAGACCTGTTAGGCCATCCTCATAACGCATATACCAGATTAAACATACTCCTGTACCCGCGCCATCAAAATCTACACCTTCTACCGCAGCCAATGTTGGTGGCAAGCCTAAGATGTTACCTTGGTCGTCTGTAATTACCCAAGTACTATTACTACCTGTAGCAGCACTACTATCCAAACTAATACCACTCACCATATCTGGATTACCATCTACCTGAAAAGTAAAAGGACCACCAGAAATTACCCCAGCATTTGGATTTCTATAAACACTTACACTATTAGACAACGCGAAGAAACCATCCAAATCGGCTGCATTTGCTCCAGCTTCTAATCCCACAATACCATCTTCATAGGTAATGTGCCATATTAAGCAAAGGCCTATGCCTGCGCCATCAAAATCCACCCCTTCTACGGCTTCTAATGTTGGTGGCAAACCCAAAATATTAAGGTCTGCATCTGTAATTACATAACCTTGATTGCTACCTGTTAGCTCAGTTTCGTCCAAAGTAATACCACTTACCATATCTGCACTACCATCCACTGAAAACATAAAAGGTCCGCCAGAAAGTGTACCTGCATTTAAGGCATTTCTATTTACGGTTACAAAATTAGACACAGCAAATTGCCCTGTAAGATTATCTAGGTTACCGCCTTGTTCCAATCCGCCCAACTCGGCCGAATACGTTAAGTGATAAATGTAACAAGAACCAACGCCAGCTCCATCAAAATCTACCCCCATTATAGCTTCTAAGGTTGGTGGTAAACCCAAGATATTCTTAGCATCATCTGTGATAACATACGTTTGGTTATCTCCCGTTACATTAGCCGCATCCAATGCAATTTCAGATACCATATCTGGCATGCCATCTACCACAAACTCATACGGTCCGCCAGATAACATTCCGGCGTTTAGACCGCCACGATTCACAACAATAAAGTTGGATAAATCAAATTCTCCTTCTAGATTGTCCAAATTCTGTTCGGTTTCTAAACCCATTAAACCCGTTTGGTAGGTAATGTGGTAAATATAGCATACGCCTTCTCCTGCCCCGTCAAAATCCACACTTTCCAAGGCTTCAAAAGTTGGCGGTAAGCCCAAAATGTTTTTGGCATCGTCCGTGATTACAAAAGATTGTACATCACCTTGCCCTGTAAAATTGTCTAGCGTTATTCCGCTTACCATATCTGGCACACCGTCTACGGTAAAGTTAAAAGGTCCGCCTGCCAGTGTGCCGGCTTCTAAATTTTCTGGAGTTGTAGTGCTGTCGTCATCATCTGAACAAGAAACTACGACTAAGGCCAATACTGCTACCAGCCATAATGATTTAAAGTGGTTCATTGTTATATTTTTTAAGTTTTGACAAAGGAACCCACCGCAGGTTGCAAACTCTTCACAGAAACCTAAACATTTATTACATCTTGATTTTCAATACTTTAATCGATATTTTATTGCCGTATTGTTAGCCTTTTAAGAAAAGGGCGACTATTTTATCACAAACCATCACAATACCTTGCGTACTTGTGAACTTTTCGTGAAACATTATGTCTTATTTAGCCCATATGAAGCAGGTATTGATTATTGAGGACGACCCAGAAATTATCCATTTATTGGAACTCCATTTAAAAGACTTAGACTGCCAAGTGGAAACCGCCACAAGAGGAACGGAAGGCTTAGAAAAAGCTTTAAACTTACAACCAGACCTCATTGTTCTAGATGTAATGTTACCAGAAGTAGACGGCATAGAAATTTGCAGAAGACTACGTGCCGCACAACTACATAGCCCCATTTTAATGCTTACGGCAAAATCTGAAGAAATAGACAAAGTACTAGGATTAGAAATGGGTGCGGACGATTATTTGACCAAACCCTTTAGTGTACGGGAATTTTTGGCACGGGTAAAAGCCATATTTAGACGTGGCAATATGAGCGCTCCAGTAGAATCTACCCCCAAGGATACTAAAAAAATGACCTTTGGCGAATTGGCCGTAGACCTAGAATACAGAAAGGTTACCTTAAACAATCAAAAAATAGATTTAAGCCCAAAGGAGTTTGACTTACTGGTATTGCTCTCTAGCAATCCCGGTAAAAGTTATGACCGCACCAAACTGCTTAACCTTATTTGGGGTTATGATTTTCAGGGTTACGAGCATACCGTAAACTCACACATAAACAGATTACGTTCCAAAATAGAACCAGACATGGGCAACCCAAGATATATTTTAACCTCTTGGGGCGTAGGCTATAAATTTAACGAAGAAGTATGAAAGAAAACCTCTATTCTAACCGACTTATTACCAAACTGATTTTTTCTTTCTTAGCGGTACTACTCTTAGCCGGTATTGGTTTTACGATGGCCACATTTTATTTTTCCAACCACTATTTATCCGAGACCACCCAACGATTGCACGCAAATTTGGCGCAAGATTTAATTGATGAAAAATTTGTTTCTGAAAGCCCCATAGATAGCTTGGGAAATGTAAACAAAGCACTATTTGGTGAAATTATGCACGATATGATGGGGATTAATCGTGCTATAGAAGTTTATCTTTTAGATATGGAAGGAAAAGTACAGTATTCTGTTGTTCTAGACCATAGCGACCCAAAAAAACAAGAAAAGCAAGTAGCCTTAGCTCCCATTGAAACTTTTATTGCGCAAAATGGAAATGGCTATATTTTAGGAGACAACCCTAGAAACCCAGGAGAAGAACAAATATTTTCTGCAGCCAAATTTTCTAAAGGCGGTAAGGAAGGCTATATCTATATCATTTTAGCTGGACAAGATTATAGTAACACCAAGGAGCTTTTGTTTGGGGGTTATGCACAGAAAATGGGCTTGGGCATCTCTATCCTTACCTTATTTTTTGCTGGTCTTTTAGGCATTCTATCTATCTGGTATTTAACCAAAAACTTACGGGAAATTAGTTATGCCGCCAAGCGTTTTCAACAAGGTGATTTGGAGTACCGAATTGCTGACCAAAACAAAACCGATTTAACGGGGCTTGCCAATACCTATAACGAGATGGCAGATACCATATTGAAAGATATGGACCATATTAAATCTTTAGAAAATATGCGCAGGGAACTTATTGCTAACATTAGTCACGACCTGCGTACGCCTCTATCCGTGATACAAGGTTATATAGAAACGCTTAAAATGAAAGAAGGGCAATTATCCGAAAGTGATAAAGAACGCTATATGGATATTATAAGTTCTAGTGGTGAACGCTTATCCAAGATGATAGCCCAATTGTTTGAGTACTCTAAATTAGAAGCAAAGCAAATAACACCAAAAAAAGAACCTTTTTTATTGAGTGAATTGGCGCATGACATTTGCAACAACTATGAGGTACTGGCACAGAAAAAGAATATTCAATTTTCACTAGACATTCCAGAAAATGTGCCTTTGGTATTTGCAGATATTTCTTTGGTAGAACGCGCTATCCAAAACTTAATAGATAATGCCTTAAAATTTACGCCAGAGAACGGCACGGTTACCCTTCAATTAATAAACAATAATAAAGAAGTTGCTATTTTAATAAAAGATGATGGCCCAGGAATTACGGAAGAAAATCAGGCTTTAATTTTTGAACGCTACAGACAAACCAAACAAAGTCATGAAAAAGAGGGGGCTGGCCTTGGTTTAGCCATTGTTAGAAAAATTGTAGAACTGCATAATGCCAGCATCAAGGTATTAAGCAAACCCAATGAAGGAACTGTTTTTAGCTTTTCTTTACCAATTTATAACATTTCTAATGCGTAGCAGCCCCTTATTTAATGCGTATATTTAGAAAAAATCGCTATACATGCCTTCATCGCATCCTATGTTGGAATTTTTCTTAACTACAAGAAAACAGTCCGAACTACTTTGTGCACCTCTTTCTACAGAAGATTATGTTGTACAACCCATAGCAGATGTGAGTCCTCCAAAATGGCACTTGGGCCATACTACTTGGTTTTTTGAAGAGTTTATACTTAAACCACACGTTAAAAACTATAAAACCTATCATGAGGAGTTTTCTTTTGTTTTTAACAGCTATTATGAAACTGTTGGCAAACGCGTAGTGCGTGCAGACCGTGGCAATTTAAGTAGACCCACTGTTGCCCAAATTTATAGTTATAGAGAACAAGTTAACCAAGCTATTGCATCGCTATTTGATGCGCCCGTTTCCAAAGAGGTATTAGGACTATTAGAAATTGGGATACATCATGAAAAACAACACCAAGAACTATTACTTACGGACATTAAATATATTCTTGGTCACAATCCATTGTTGCCTAATTATGACGATGGAATTGTTGAATATCCTACTGATATAAAACAAACGGAATGGATTTCCATCGATGAAGGTGTTTATGAAATAGGTCATCAGGGCGATGCCTTTTGTTATGATAATGAATTAGGTAGACATAAAGTTTACTTACATAATTTTAGTATTAGAAGCACCTTAGTCACTAATAGCGAATTCTTAGAATTTATAAACGATGGCGGTTATAAGCGTTTTGATTTATGGCATGCAGAAGGATGGGATTGGGTAACCAAAAACAACATTAAAGCGCCAAATTATTGGCATTTAGTTGCAGAAGAGTGGCAGTATTATACCTTACAAGGCTTACGTGCTATTCAACCTGATGCTCCTGTAGCACATATTTCGTTTTACGAAGCTTTTGCTTTTGCGCAATGGAAGGGTTTACGGCTGCCCACGGAATTTGAATGGGAAATTGCCAATGAACAGTTACAATGGGGTAGCCGTTGGGAATGGACAGAAAGTGCTTACCTACCCTATCCAAATTATAAAAAAGCAGATGGTGCTTTAGGCGAGTACAACGGAAAATTTATGGTGAGCCAAAAAGTACTACGCGGTGGTTCTATAGCCACACCAATACAACACACACGCCACACCTATAGAAACTTTTTTCACCCCCAATTAAGGTGGCAATACACTGGCCTTAGACTGGTAAAATAAAACACTAAATGGAAAGAACAACAACACCTAAAACAAACACAGTTTTTGCCAAGGAGGTAAAAGAAGGGCTTAGCAACAATCCTAAATATTTATCCTCTAAATACTTTTATGATGAAATTGGAGACAAGCTTTTTCAGCAAATTATGGCATTGCCCGAATATTATTTGACACGAGCGGAGTACGATATTTTTAAGCAACATAAAACACAAATAACTGCTAGTTTCTCTTCCCCTCAAGTACCGTTTAATTTATACGAGCTTGGTGCCGGTGATGGCACTAAAACCAAATTGCTTTTAAAGGAACTTCTAGATCAAAAATATCAATTTGAATACCGCCCCATAGACATTAGCGCAAACGCTTTAGCACAGTTGAGTACATCATTGGCCAATGAATTACCTAGCGTACCTGTGCAACCCATACAAGGCACCTATTTTGATAGTTTAAAAGAAATGGGGCAAACCCAAGAAAAGAAAAAAGTAATCTTATTTTTAGGTTCTAACATTGGCAACTTAAACCATAAACTTGCGGTAGAATTCTTAATGAATATTGCACATATTCTTAATAAAGATGATTTGTTTTTTATGGGGATGGACCAAAAGAAACACCCCAGGGCAATCTTAAACGCGTATAGCGACCCATCTGGTATTACCGCCGCTTTTAATAAAAACGTTTTAACCCGAATTAATACTGAATTGGGAGGCAATTTTAATTTGGAAAAATTTATTCATTGGGAAAGTTACAACCCAGAAACGGGTACTGCCAAAAGTTATTTGGTGAGCAAAATAGCGCAAGAAGTTACCATAGACGCTTTAGAGCAAAGCTTTAGGTTTGATGCTTGGGAAACCATACATACCGAAATTTCTCAAAAGTATGATGATGCTATGGTATCCCAAATGGCAGAAGATGCCGGTTTACGTATAGTTAACCAATTTACAGATGCAAATAGTACGTTTAAAAACTACTTATTTACTATCGCATAAAAAAAGCCCCGCTTTACAACGGGGCTTTTATATTTAAAGTTCTATCACGGCGTTTTCTGCGCCAGCATAATCATTCCATTGGTAACGGTCTGCAGACTCATCATTTACGTAGCTTTCGTCTACAATATAACGAAACTCATAGGTATTTTCCTTAGGTAATTCAAATGTTCCCTTAAAGGTTCCATTCTTAAGTTTTTTAAGCGCACTTCCTTTTGGATTCCAATTATTAAAATCGCCTACTACAACTACATTTTCTGCTTCTTTTGCAGGCACCGTAAAGGTTACCTTACAAATTGGCTTGCTTTTTAGGTACTGTTTTTTGATTGCCATGACAACTAATTTTCATTAAAAATTCAGCTACAAAGCAACTCATAAAAGTATTAATTGTCAACAGGTTAGCATCGATTTATCATTTTAATAAATTCCCCTTAATCTAACGAAGACTTTCTATAAAAAAGTAAGATTTTTTTGTCATAAATAGAATTAAACCACTTTCTTTAACAAGTTTACAATTTCTACAATATCTTCTAAAGTATTGAAAAAGTGAAAACTAAATCGAATTCTACCCCCACGCATGGAACAAACTATACCATTTGCCAATAGTTCTTTAAATAAAGCTTCATCTCCAGAAATACTAAATATGGTGCTATGTTCGGTTCTATTTAACACCTGACGCTCCAACAGACCTAGGGTATTAAACTGATCAAAGGCATAGCTAGAAAGCGCTTTGTTTTGTTTAGCTATGTTATCCTTTCCTAAGCTATCTAACCAACTGGTAGAAAAACCTAAAGTTCCAAAAGCAAGTGAATCTAAATGACCTGGCTCAAAATACTTATTAAAAGACACTTCGCTTTTCTTGTTAAAATCCCCTTCTACAGAGCCAAAACCAAAATTGGTTGCTTTCAACCATTTTTCCGCTTCATTAGAAAAAATTATAAATCCGTTACCATAGCCACCCAACATCCATTTGTAACCACTAGCCAGAAGCACATCAATTTTACTGGCTTCAAAATCCAAAGGATAAGCTCCGCAGTATTGCGTACCATCTACCAACAATAAAACCTCTGGATACAGCTCCTTTAATTCAGCAAAAAATGATGGCTTTAGCATAAAACCATTTAACCATTGCACCAGACTAACAGCAACAACAGTAATACCTTCTTCCTTTATTGCTGTTTTTATACCTTCTTCAAGGTTAGTAGCTAATTCAATATAATGCAGTTGATGATTGGTTTGTTCAAACGGCCAAAGTAAACTTGGATAATCTTCTTTGATAAGTAGAATTTTTTGCCTCTCTTTTAATCCAGGAACAACCATACCCATACCGTAACTAAAACTAGGAATTAGCGCAACTTGGTGTGGCTTGCAATTAAAAAATTCTGCCAATTGCATTCTAGTATTTCCAATAACCTTTCTACCAGAAACAAAATCGTCACTAGCCTTTAAGAACAAATCCAAATCGCGTTCCTGTCTCCATTCTAACAACTCTTCATAAAATGGCCCAGCTGCCGCACAATTAACATATACCTTGTTCCTTAGCACGGGAAACTCCTTTCTTATTTGCTTTATATCTAGCATTATTGCGGTGTATTTCAGTTATATTTGTTTATAAAGATAACCAAAGATGTTTTCTAAAAAGAAGCCAAAAAACGATATAGAACTGGAACAGCACGAACTCTTGGAACACGCCCAAAAAAGAGTTAGGCAAAAGAAAAACCTATTTACACATTTTGTTATTTTTTTAATTGGAAGCGTCTTTCTGGTACTGATCAATAAAATTTTAAAATACGGAGAAAACTACAACTGGTTTATTTGGGCCATAACCGTTTGGGCCTTTTTATTTGTGATACATTTAGTAAATGTTTTTGTAACCCAAAAATTCATGGGTACGGAGTGGGAAAGAAAGCAGCGCGAGAAGTTAGTGGCCAAGCAAAAAAAACGTATTGCTGAAATTCAAAAGGAAATTGAAACCGATTTCCCCTTATCTCAAATCAATAAAAAAAAAGAATGAACCAATTAATTCTAATTGCCGCAGCAGCTGAGAATAATGCCTTAGGAAAAGATAACGATTTGCCTTGGCACCTACCGGATGATTTTAAGCGGTTTAAAGCCTTGACTACAGGCCACAAAATAATCATGGGTAGAAAAACCCTAGAAAGCTTTCCTAGTCCTTTACCCAATAGAGAACACATAGCCATAACAAGGGATAAAAACTATAAGCCTAAATTTCCTTGCACAGTAGTACATTCCATAGAAGAGGCATTAAGCCTTATTGCTCCTTCTGAAGATGCTTTTATCATTGGCGGAGGCGAAATTTACGCGCTTGCCATGCCTTTTGCCACCAAAATTGAATTAACCCGGGTACATGCAGATGTAGAAGCTGACGCCTTTTTTCCAGAACTGGATGAAGATACTTGGCAATTGGAGCAAGAAACGTTTCATGATAAGGATGAAAGGCATGAATATGCATTCACCTATCGAACCTACACCAGAAAATAATTAAAAGTCCAAATACGACACCTTAGCCTTTGTATGCGACACAAACTCTTTTAAGAGAACCGCATCCTTATTACTGTAAAGAAAATGGTCTACTGTAGCTGTTTTGGACTCCAGAAGGTTATTTTGTTCCAAAACTGCCCTAGTTTGTTTTGCAACCGCTAAACCTGAATCCAAAATGGTTACCTCTGGAGGCAATAGCTCTTTAAGAATAGGAATTAAATAAGGATAATGCGTACAACCTAAAACCAAACAATCCATTCCTTTTGCAAGCATTGGATTTATGTAAATGGCAAGTAAATTCCTCATTTCTTTAGATTGCAGTTTACCTTCTTC
Organism: Croceivirga sp. ABH4_376; assembly: GCF_056160685.1. Taxonomy (NCBI): domain Bacteria; kingdom Pseudomonadati; phylum Bacteroidota; class Flavobacteriia; order Flavobacteriales; family Flavobacteriaceae; genus Croceivirga; species Croceivirga sp. ABH4_376. Next base: position 121,591 of record NZ_JBSWXQ010000003.1, read on the forward strand.
TATTAACTCTACAAGTCCAGTACCTACCTGCTCTATAACCCTAATCCCAGAAGCATGCATTTTTGTGGTATTGTAAAATAAACTACTGGATAGGGTGCCCTTTGTAGCCAATACTCCAACCACACCAGTCCGGGTTTTAAGAGCGGCTGGTTTAATAGCAGGCTCTATACCAATAAATGGCACTTTATACGTGGCCCGTAAAGTAGATATAGCATTTGTGGTAGCTGTATTACAAGCAACTACAATCAATTTAGCACCTTTAGTTAATAGAAATTCGGTGTTTTTAATACTAAGTGAAAGAATCTGCTCTTTGGTTTTTTCTCCATAAGGTGCATTGGCACTATCTGCCAAAAACAAGGTAGACTCATAAGGCAACAGCGCTACAATTTCTTTCCAGATAGATGTACCGCCAATACCCGAATCAAATATACCAATAGGTTGTTTCATGCACTAAAAATAAAAAACCATTGGTATTTGGTAATTTCCAAACGCCAATGGTTTCTATTAATTTTTAACTAACTTCTATTAGAAGCCCAATTCTTGCTTTACAGAAGGCAATAAATCTTTTCCTTTTGCTACGATTAAACCACCGCCCTGAGAGGCATCGATTACGTAATCGAATCCTTGTGCCGCGGCTACTTTTTCAATAGCTTTTTTGGCCTTTTCGGAAATTGGAGCAAATAATTCTGCTTGCTTTTGTTGCATTTCTTGCATTGCCGCAGCTTCTGCTTCCTGAATATTCTTTTCAAAACCTTGTAACTCTACCGCTCTCTTGTCATTCTCTTCTTTAGATTTAGAAGCCGCTTCGTTAGAGTATTGCGTATACTTATTTCTAAGTTCTGTCATAGAACCTTCTAATTGTGCCTTGTATGTTTCTTGAAGCTTTTTTAGCTCTGATTGTGCAGCCTTCATTTCTGGCATTTCTGACAAAAGTTTGTTTACGTCAATATGGGCAACTTTACTTTGTGCATTTACAAAACCTGTTGTCGCTACCATCAACACCAACGCCACAACAATCTTTTTTACATTTTTCATAATTTTAAATAGCTTTAATTTGAGTATAAATTCTAGTGTTCAGTTTTAATTACTAGTTGAATCCTTTTCTTTTTTCTTTTCTTCTTCTAATTTTTTTCTTTCCTCTTCCTTAGCCTTTCTTTTGGCTTCTCTTTCTTCTAACAATTTCTTTCTACGCTCTTCGTAGGCCTTTTTACGCTCCTCCCTTAGCTTTAGTTGATCTGCACGCTTTTGTTCAGCGGCTTTTGCATTACTTTCTTTTAAGGCCTGGGCTTTTTCTTGCCTTTCCCTAAGGGCATCACTTATTTCCTCATCTTCTACAGCTTGCTCTTCTTGAAACTTGCGTAGCCTATTCTTATCGTTCTGTGCTTTGTTACTGGCACTTACTTTTCTAGTCCTTGCTATTTCCCTAAGGACCATATCACTGATATCGTGCCTTTTTTCGGAATACAACATTACAACATCTGCAGATTTATCAAAAATAAAATCATATCTTTTATTCTGACCTATTTTTTGTACCTCTGTGAACACCTGGTCTTGTATAGGCTGAATTAATAATCGCTTCTGCAAAATCAAATCGCCTTGAGGTCCAAAACGGTCTTGTTGATAAGCCAATGCTTCGGTTTGTAAGATTTGAATTTCCTCTTCTCTTTCCGCAATTAACTCATCCGTGAGCAACACCTTCTCCGCAGCTAAATCTTTTTTCATTTGATCTACCTCTGCCAATTTCAGTTCAATCTCTTGCTTCCACTTATCTGCTTTGGCATTTAATTGTTCTGTTGCTTCTCGGTACTCTTCTACATTTTCTAAAATGTATTCCATATCTACATAACCAATTCTTACCCCCACTACACGTTGTGCCGTAGCGGTCATGGCCATGATTAGGCACCCTAATACTAAGAACGTTTTTGTCTTCATTTGTTGAATCCGAATTTTACATAGAAAATATCGTGCCAAAAATACTATTTAGTTTAAAATGAGCATGTTAAACAACTTGGTTTTAGACAATAATTTCTAATCTATTAAAATTGTTGACCAATAATGAAGTGGGTTTGCCAACCGCTTTTTACACCAGGATTAATGTTATCGTCATCAAAACCATAACCAAAATCTATTCCTAACAAACCAAATGCAGGCATAAAAATTCGTAATCCCACCCCAGCTGATCTCTTTAACTGAAACGGATTAAACTCCTGAAAATTGTTGAATGCATTACCCGCCTCTAAAAAAGATTGTACGTAGATAGATGCTGAAGGTTTTAAGGTTAGTGGATACCTAAGTTCTAAAGAGAATTTATTGTAGATGGTACCACCTTCCCTATCCGTACTTCTAGTAGATGGGTTAAAAGATGTAAAGGCCAGTGAACTATTATCATAACCCCTTAACTGTATAACATCCCGGCCATCTAAGGTAAAATTACCAAGGCCATCTCCACCTACAAAGAAACGTTCAAATGGCACATCTCCTATATTATTATTGTAGTTACCTAAGAACCCAAACTCTGCATTGGTACGCAAAACCAATTTACCAACTAAGTTAGTGTACCAATCTCCCTTGAATTTAACCTTATAAAACTCTAACCACTTAAAGCGCTCTTCTTCTAAATTTTCCAATTCATTAACTTCTTGCGTGGTTAATGTACGCTCTCTAGCTGTATCCGTAAGTTCATCTACCCTATCCGTAATAGCCCCATAATCCTTGTTGCTAAACAAAGAATAGGGTGGTGTAAATTTTGCGGTTAATTCAAAATTAGAACCACTCATAGGAAAAATACGGTTTGGCCCTTGAGAACTTCTAGACAATCCAAATGTATAGGTTATGGAGTTGGCACTACCATTACCAAAATTGAACAAGCCCAAGTTGTATTCGTTAAAATCATAATACTGATAACCTAAGGAATGGCTAACTGTAAAAAAGTCATCTGGCCATTGCACACGCTTTGCCAAACCAGTGGAAACGCCTGTAATAGAGAAACTACGATCCTTATTCACCTCAATTCTACCGGTGTTAGAAAAATTGGCCAAGAACTGTTGGGTTCTAGAAAAACTTAAATTAAAACGAACGGGTTTTTTACCATTTAACCATGGTTCTGAAAAATTAAGACTGTACACCCTAAAGGTTCTACTACCTTGTAATCTTAAAGCAAAGGTTTGCCCATCTCCCATAGGAACAGGCTTATAGGCCTCTTTATTAAATAAGTTTTGTATGGAAAAGTTATTAAAAGACAATCCTAAAGTTCCTATAAAACCACCTCCACCAAAACCTCCTTGTAGTTCTATTTGGCTAGAACCTGCTTCTACTAGATTATAATTAATATCAACGGTACCGGCATCTGGATTTGGATTTTGAATATCTGGAACAATCTGCTCTGCATCAAAAAATCCTAATTGACCTAGTTCCCTAACACTTCTTACAATGTTTTCCTTGCTATACTTTTGACCAGGTCTTGTACGCAACTCCCTAAAAACAACATGGTCATTAGTCTTATCGTTACCGTTTACTGTTACGTGATCCAAGAAAGTTTCTTTACCCTCAATAATGCGTATCTCAAAATCAATAGTATCATTTACCGCAGAAATTTCAACTGGGTTTATTTGCGAAAACAAGTAACCATTATTTTGATACAGGTTTGTTAAGTCTATGGCATCTGGCTTACTATTATCTGCAATACGTTTTTTAAGCAATACACCATTATAAGTGTCTCCTTTTTTAACACCCAAAACTTGAGCTAGCTCTCTATCCGTATATACCGTATTACCAACAAAATTAATGTCGCCAAAATAGTATTTATCCCCTTCTTCTACCGTTATCTTAAGCTTAATATTGTTTTCGTTTACCTGAACAAAAGTATCTGACACTACACGGGCATCCCTATAGCCACGTTCTGCATAGGTATCTACCAAATTATCTAAATCTTCTTGATAATCATCTTCAATGTATTTAGACTTTTTCCAGAAGCGGTAAAACTTTTTCTGCTTGGTTTTCTTTAAAGACTTCTTTAAACGCTTATCCGATAACTTTTCATTACCAACAAACTCAATTTCGTTAATTTTTACCTTTTCACCTTTCTTAACGTTTATCACCATCTTTTCAGAGTTGGTACCAACCGTATCGGGAGCTGTGGCAATGGATACTTGTGTATTTAAATACCCTTGTTTTCTATACTTATTTTCCAGGTAACCTTTTGAGTTCGCAATTAAACTCTTAGTAAGCTTTTTACCTTTTTTCAAGTCGGTATCATCTAAAATACCTTGAACTTTCTTTTGTTTTACCCCATAAACGGTAATGTCTGATAAGGTAGGACGCTCTGTAATCTGTAGTTGCAGAAACACCTTATCTCCTTCTACATAGTGATAAAAAGCAATATCACTAAACAAATCTAGGTTCCATAGCTTTTTAATGATTCCGCTAAGCTCTTCTCCAGGAACTCTGATGGGTTGCCCTACCCTAAGACCAGTATAAGTCTTAACGGTTTGTTCGTTATAGCTTTGTAGCCCAGTTACTTCTATACCACCTAAGATATACTCTTTGCTAGACTCCAAGGAGGTTGGTTGGGCTATTGCTACTTGTGCAAATAAAAGGACAGGAATTAAAAATAAGCCTAAAGAGGTATTTTTTAGGCGGTTAGTTAAGTTGTTCGCTAGTTTTTCCAAATCTTCGTTCTCTATTCTGGTAATTTATTATTGCATCTACCAGATGCTCTTCATTAAAATCGGGCCAAAATACGTCAATAAAATATAATTCGGCGTATGCTATCTGCCAAAGTAAAAAATTACTGATTCTGTGTTCTCCGCTAGTACGGATTACAAGGTCTACATCTGGCAGGTTATGCGTGTAAAGATGTGTATTAATAAGGTTCTCGTCAATATCCTCTATTGAAATTATATTATTTTTAACTTTGGATGCGACGCACTTTACCGCGTTTTTAATTTCTTCCCTTGAACCATAGCTAAGGGCTAATGTTAGCACAAGCCCAGTGTTCTTGGCAGTTTTACTTATAACATCTTGCAGTTCTTTAGCTGCTTTTTGCGGCAAAGCTTCTAGATTACCTATTGCGTTTAGCCTTATGTTATTATCCTCAAAAGTCCTTAATTCTTTCCTAAGAGACCCTATTAAAATCTTCATTAGAGTTTGGACCTCTAACTTTGGCCTTTTCCAGTTTTCCGTAGAAAAAGCATAAAGTGTAAGGCATTCGATATTAAGCTTAGCACAGCTCTCTACCGTTCTTCTAACAGCAGTTACTCCATTTTCATGACCAAAAACACGTAATTTACCCCTTTGTTTTGCCCACCTTCCATTGCCATCCATTATTACAGCAATATGTCTAGGTAATCTATGCTTATCTATTTGGTCTAGGTTGCTCATTTTTATTCAAAACAATCTTGGCAGGGTTTTCTACCAAAAGTATAGGTTAACGTAAATCCTGAAAATACGTACCAGTCGTCACTCAGAATATTTCCAAATTTAAACTCATCAAAATTGGAACCTTCCGGATTACTGGCGTCCAAGTTATCGGTAAAAGTATAGCGCGCACCAATTTCCACACCTAATATTAAAAATTGATTAAGCCGATACTTTGCCCCAATTGTCATTGGAATTGCGAAACTACCATCTTTTTGGTTAATATCCTGAACTTGTTGTGCATCAATGTAGTTAAAATCATACCTAAAGTAGGTAAGCCCAGTATACAAATAGGGTGTAAATGCAGGTCCTAGCTTATGTAAATTGTATTCCACAAAATTAAATTCCAATCCTGCAGAGTACTCCGTAATCTTATTCTCTACCCTGTATCCACGTTGCTCCCTAGAAGCCATATTACTCTTGGCATCATCCATTACAACCTTACCATGATACACACTACCACGATAGGCAAACCGTTTGGCTTTGTTCCATTTAAACAAACCGCCAAAAGCCACTCCCGTTGGCAATATATAATTAGTGCTCCCTACATCTGTAATGGTATTGGCACCACCAGCAAACAAACCTACCTCATAGGTCTGTGCTTGGCCCCAGACACCAAAGCAAAGCATAATAACAAAGAATATTTTTCTCATCTACCTATTCCTAATTTTACACTGATTCTCCAGCGATATAAAAAAGGCATGCAAATATAACAATCCAAAATTGCCATAGTTTTCATTGCCATAAACTGTTCCTCAAGTAAAACAGTTTTAGCGCTTATTTATTGTTCTAATTGCGTTTGTCTTCTCCCCAAAGCAGTTTGTTTCTCAAAGTTTTAAGAAAACTCTCTGCTTTGTATTCAATCATCTTAATGGTGAAGTCTGCCTTTTTTATAATTATTTCGGTTCCATTTGGGATGGTAGCTATTCTAGAGTCTAGAGAGAGTAAATGGTTTTCTTCCCTGCCGGAAACCTTTATTCTTATTTCGGTATTATCCGCTATAACAAAAGGGCGTGCATTTAAGTTATGTGGTGCTATGGGGGTAAGCACTAAAGCTTTGGCCGAGGGTGCGATTACCGGCCCGCCGCAACTTAAAGAATATCCGGTTGAGCCTGTAGGGGTAGATAAAATTAGGCCATCTGCCCAGTAAGACGTTAAATATTCGTTGTCTAAAAAGGTTTCTACCGTAATCATAGATGTAGTATCTTTTCTACTTACGGTAATTTCATTAAAAGCAAAATTTAAATCCCCAAAGTGATGTATTTCCGTTTCATCTGACAACGCCACCAAACTTCTTTCCTCTATACTATAATGCCCCTTTAAAAACTCCGTTACCACTTTAGATACATCTTCCTTTTTAAAGGTAGATAAAAAACCAAGCCTACCGGTGTTAACCCCCACTATAGGAATACCCAAATCTTTGATGTAGGTTACCGCCCGGAGCATGGTTCCGTCCCCTCCAAAACTCACGAACATATCAAAATCCTTATCTAAACCAGAAGTTTTATCAAAGGTGGTATAGTTATATACGAATAAAGCGGTTGCAATTTTCTTTGCAAACTTTTTTTCTACGGCAAATTGCGCGTTAATTTTTTGAAGTTCGGTTATTAGTTGAATTACAAAAGGTATATCTTCTTCCAATATAACCTTACCGTAAATGGCTACCTTCATATTAAACGTTAAGGTATTTATTTAAATAATCTGAACGCTGTTTTAAGTCTTCCAAAAATTGGTCGTCATTGTTTCCAAAAAGAATATTGTAGCTGTAACGCCTAAAGGTTTGTATTACCTCATTTAGATTGGCATTTGCTATTTTTAAGGTCACCTGCACCAAGTCGTTCTCATTATCCGTAATCAATGCCCCCAACAATTTACCGTTATTGGTCTCTACAATTTGGGCAATTTCGCTCATAGAATAATCCTTTACTCCCTTTGAAACAACTAAAATACCTCCCGGTTCCGTAAAAAATGGCGTACCTATAAAAAGCGTTACAATATCATTTAAATCATAATAGCCTAAAAAACGTTGAGATGCGTCCAATACGGGAACCAAATTAGCATCGTTACGGGCAAAAGCCTCTAAAACATCTAGCCAAAGTGTTTCTGTAGTAACCGAAAAAGTCTCTAGTTGATACCTAAAATCTTCAATACTTTTCCCTGGCTCAAAACAATCTTGATCATTCTCTGATAGCAGACCCAAGTACTCGCCTTTATCCACTACCGCAACGTGGGAGAACATGGTTTCTTCAAAAAATGTAATTACATTGTCCAAAGTATCCTTAATATGAAAAACCGGTAAGGTGTTTATTAATTTATCTTGAATATGCATAACCTTTAACTTACTAACAAAACTACACATTAATAGTGAGCAAAAGGCGTGCCTGTTTTGTATTTTTGGACTTATTTAAGTTATAGTATGACAAAATTAAGCGTAAACATAAATAAGTTGGCCACCTTAAGAAATAGTAGAGGAGGCAACGTACCCAATTTAACACAATCTACATTAGATATTGAACGCTTTGGCGGGCAAGGTATAACCGTACACCCTAGGCCAGACGAACGCCATATTAAATACCAAGATACCAGAGACCTAAAGCCTATTATAACCACCGAGTTTAACATAGAAGGCAATCCCATTCCAAAATTTATAGACTTGGTTTTAGAAGTAAAACCTGCCCAAGTAACCCTTGTACCAGATGCTGTAGACGCCATTACATCCAACGCGGGTTGGGACACCATTAAAAACCAAGCATTCTTAAAAGATGTAATTACAACGTTTAAAGAACACAATATTAGAACATCCATCTTTGTAGACCCAGATGTTAAGATGGTAGAAGGAGCCGTAGCAACAGGAACAGACCGTATTGAGTTATACACAGAAGCTTACGCCGAAGCTTATGCAGCTGGCAACCTCAAGGGAATAGACCCTTTTGTGGCGGCCGCCATAAAAGCTCAAGAAGTAGGCTTGGGACTAAATGCGGGCCACGATTTAAATTTAGAAAACATCAAATTTTTCAAAGAGAATATTCCGGATTTATTAGAGGTATCTATAGGGCATGCCTTAATCTGCGAATCTATTTACTTAGGCCTAGAAAACGTTATAAACATGTATTTACACCGTTTAAAATAATGGAAGTCTTACATTCAAAAATATTGGGCGAAGGCAAACCCCTACTAATATTACACGGTTTTTTGGGAATGAGCGACAATTGGAAAACGCTAGGCGCCAAATATGCCGAAAATGGTTTTGAAGTACATTTAATTGACCAAAGGAATCACGGCAAAAGCTTTCATTCAGAGCTTTTTAATTACGATGTATTGGCAGAAGACCTTAAAAATTATATGAACCAAAAAGGTATTTCTAGTGCTTATTTACTAGGTCATTCCATGGGTGGCAAAACCGTAATGCAATTTGCCGTAAGTTTTCCGGAAAAAGTAGATAAATTAATTGTTGCAGACATTGGACCAAAGTTTTATCCACCTCACCATCAAGCCATATTAAATGCACTTCAACAATTAGACTTTAATGCAATAAGTAGTAGAACTGAAGCAGACGAACATTTATCAGAACACTTGAAAGATTGGGGCATAAGGCAATTTCTGCTTAAAAATCTGTATTGGGTACAAAAAGGCAAGCTGGGCTTTAGGTTTAATCTAGAGGTACTTAAAGATAGGATGGAAGAAATTGGTGAAAATATACAAGCTACCGATAGTTTTAACGGAGCTACTTTATTTTTAAGAGGAAGTAAATCTGAATATATTTTACCCAATGATTATTCCGAAATACAGAAACACTTTCCTAATGCAAAAATAGAAACCATAGATAATGCTGGGCACTGGCTACATGCCGAAAATCCAAAAATGTTCTTTTCAAAATCACTAGAATTCCTAAATCAATAAAAATTGACAGTTTTTATTATGCATGCATAATTTTTTATCCTTAAAAATTGCATGAATCATAAATATAATCTAGATTTGGTTTAACTGTTATTAACAATAATTTCAACTTAAACTAACTCAAATATTTAGGTGTATGAAAAAGTTCCTTGCCCTTTTACCAATTATGGGGCTGCTCTTTATTTCTTGTGAAGATGATGATACTACAGACGGTACGGTAACACCGGAACCAGATCCAGTAAACTATAGTAGTGGATCTGCAGACTTTTCTAATTACGTTGCTATTGGAAACTCTTTAACGGCAGGTTTTTCTGATAACGCCCTGTTTATTGCTGGGCAAGAAGCATCTTTTCCTAACATGTTGGCTGGTGCATTTGCCGAAGCTGGCGGTGGGGATTTTTCCATTCCTTTTATGAATGACAATTTAGGAGGCATGACGCTTGGAGGACAATCAATATCCGACAATCGTCTTATACTTTCTTTTACATCTGGCTCTCCGGCTCCTGTTAATGTAGAAGGCCAAGGTTCTACGGAAATATCAAATACCTTATCAGGACCTTTTAACAATATGGGTGTACCTGGCGCTAAAAGTTATCATGTTTTAGCTCCTGGTTACGGTAACGTACAAGGGGTAGCCTTAGGATTGGCCAACCCTTACTTTGCTCGTTTTGCTTCTGAGCCAAATGCTACAATTTTGGGAGATGCGGCTGCACAAAATGCTTCTTTTTTCACATTATGGATAGGCAATAACGATGTGTTGGGTTATGTTGCAGCAGGTGGTGATGGAGAAAACCAATTGGGTAATTTAGACCCATCTACTTATGGTTCCAATGATATCTCTGACCCAATGGTGGTTGCAGGTGCAATCCAAACCATTTTACAAACTATGACAGCAAATGGTGCAAAAGGGGTAATAGCAAACTTACCTGATGTAACAACTATTCCGTATTTAACCACGGTGCCTTTTGCTCCTTTAAGTCCAGCTAATCCAGACTTTGCTCCGCAAATCCCTGCATTAAATGCTCAATTTGCTGGGCTAAATCAAGTATTTGACGCCCTAGGAGTTCCAGAACGAAAGTTCACTTTTTCTACTACAGCGGCTAGTTCGGTTATTATAAAAGATGAAAGTCTAGTAGACTTATCTGCTCAAATAACCCAGACACTAATAGCTGTTGGTACAGACGCCGGTACAGCTCAGGTTTTAGGTTTCCTTTATGGGCAAGCTAGACAAACTACCGAAGAAGATTTATTGGTATTACCAAGCTCCAATGTTATAGCCACCTTAAATGAAGAAGCTTTTGCCACCTTACAAGGTTTAGGCTTACCCGCAGCAACCGCCGGCCAATTGGCTGTTAACGGTGTTACATATCCTTTAGAAGACAAATGGGTTTTAACTCCAGCAGAACAAATGGAAGCCAATACTGCTATGGAAAGTATAAATACCATAATACAAGGTCTTGCCACACAGTTTGATATTGCTTTTGTTGATGCCAACGCAATCTTAACAGACCTTAGGGAGAATGGCATTACTTTGGCGGATGGAAGCTCTGTTACTGCAGATTTTGGTACCGGTGGCGGTTTTTCTTTAGATGGTGTACACCCATCGCCTAGAGGTTATGCCATATTGGCCAATGCGTTTATAGATGCCATAGAAACAAAATACGATGCCACATTGCCTAGCGTAAATCCGTTAGCGTACACCGGATTGTACATTAACTAATCCAAACTTTAACAGTTAATTAAAAGCATCGTTTTAAAACGATGCTTTTTTTTACCCTAAATTTTAAACTATGAAACTCATATTAAGAATCTTACTTAGCGCCGTAGCCGTTTTTATACTTGCACATGTTTTACCGGGGGTTGGCATAGACAGTTACTTAACAGCAATACTTGTAGCCGTAGTACTAAGTCTACTCAATTTTTTGGTTAAACCCATTTTAGTAATCTTAACGCTACCCATAACTATAGTAACATTAGGGCTTTTCCTATTAATCATCAATGCCCTTATAATTCTATTAGCAGACAGCGTAATTAGCGGATTTAGTGTAAGTAGTATTTGGTGGGCTTTATTATTTAGCTTACTCCTATCCTTTTTACAATCTATCTTGTTTTCACTACTTAAAGAAGACGCTAAAAATTAATCTTTAGTAACTGATTTGCAATTGCTTAAAAACTTGTTGAACAAAAGAAAATGTACTACTTTTGCCAGCCATCAATAAAATTGAATATTTAGATGAATATTTCCAAAGAGCAGATAGACGATTTAAATGCAGTTGTAAAGGTTGAGATTACCAAGGCGGATTATGAAGACAAGGTAAACGATATTCTCAAGAATTACAGAAAACAAGCCAATATTCCTGGCTTTAGAAAAGGACAGGTTCCTATGGGGCTGATAAAAAAACAATATGGTAAGGCCGTATTGGTAGACGAAGTAAATAAGTTATTACAAGATAATCTTAACAAATACCTAACCGAAGAAAAATTAGATGTTCTTGGTAATCCACTACCAAAACAGCAAGATAATTTTGATTGGGATAGTGATACTTTAGACTTTGAGTTTGAATTAGGTCTAGCTCCGGATTTTGATGTTAAGTTAAAGACCAAAAAAGCCATTACCCAATACAAAATAGTTGCGGACAAAAAAATGGTAGATGAGCAGGTAGAACGTATTCAAAAACAGTACGGTAAAATCATCTCTAAAGATGCTGTAGAAAAAAACAGTGAAGTAACTGGAACGTTTACCAACAGCGAAAAGGAAATTACTAAAACTACAACCGTTGAAGTAGATAAGCTAAAGAGCAAAAAAGCTAAAGATGCTTTAGTTGGCAAAAAAGTAGGTGATACTGTTACTTTGAACACCAAGGGTTTATTTACAGAAGATTACATGTTGGCCTCTGCTACCGGTTTATCTAATGATGAGGTTAAAGATTTAAAAATTGATTTGGAATTCACTATTGAAGAAATCAATGAAAGAGAACCCGCAGAATTAAATCAAGAATTGTTCGATAAACTTTTTGGAAAAGACAACGTTACTTCAGAAAAAGAAATGAAGGACAAAATCAAAGAAGATTCCGAGAAGCAATTTGAACAACAAGCTGATCAGAAGTTGCTAAATGACGTAACTGAAAAGCTAATAGACGAAACTACTTTTGAACTACCTGCCGGTTTCTTAAAAAAATGGATTCAATTTAGTGGTGAAAAAGAGCTAACGGAAGCGGAAGCGGAAGAAGAATACGAAAAGTCTGAAAAGGGATTACGCTATCAATTAATTGAAGGTAAAATCATTAAAGAAAATGACCTTCAAGTACAATTTGACGAGCTTAAAGAATTTGCCAAAGGATTTATTAAAACTCAAATGGCACAATACGGACAGTTAGACCCTAAGGAAGAAGAATTAGAAGGTATTGCCGCTAGAGTATTAGGCAACCAAGATGAAGTTAAGCGTCTTTCTGAGCAGTTAATGAGCCAAAAATTGTTAGATCTTTACAAAGAAAAAGCTAATCTTAAGGCTAAAGAGGTAAGCTATGAGAACTTTGTAAAAGAGGTTTACGGATAGCGTTTTAAATAATTGTATCTTTACGGTTCTGAAATTTTCTATTTCAGAACCTTTTTTTTGTCTAAAAATAAGCGATAAAATCCTATGGATTACGGAAAAGAATTTGAAAAATACGCTACTAAGCATCATGGAGTTAACAGCATGTATTACGATAAAATCGTAAGCAGTATGTTCCCAGTAAACCTTACCCCTAACATTATAGAAGAAAGACAACTTAATATTGCGGTATTTGATGTTTTCTCTCGTTTAATGATGGATAGAATTATCTTTTTAGGAACAGGTATCAATGACCAAGTAGCCAACATTGTGCAAGCACAATTATTGTTTTTAGAAAGTACAGATGCCAATAAAGACATCTCTATATATATTAACTCTCCTGGTGGCGGTGTTTACGCAGGGTTAGGCATCTATGACACTATGCAGTTTATAAAACCAGACGTTGCCACAATTTGTACGGGTATTGCCGCCTCTATGGGCGCCGTTCTTTTGTGCGCCGGAGAAAATGGCAAACGTAGTGCACTACCCCATTCTAGAATTATGATCCACCAACCTTTATCTGGGGCCCAAGGGCAGGCAAGCGATATTGAAATTGCAGCTAAAGAGGTATTGAAAATAAAAGACGAATTATACGACATCATAGCCAAACATTCTGGCCAAACCTTTGATAAGGTTTTTGAAGACAGTGACCGTGATTTTTGGATGAAAGCAGACCAAGCCAAGGAATATGGTATGATAGACGAGATTTTAACTAGAGACAAAGCATAAATTCGATGTACGAACTGTCGTTCATCGAAACGGTGAAAATTTAATTACAATATTACCGTTAAATAGAATTCAAGTACAAAAGCATAATGGCGAAGGAGAATTTAGAATGTTCATTCTGTGGCAGAAAAAAATCAGAAACCAATTTATTGATTGCTGGTTTGGACGCGCATATTTGTGACCGCTGTATAGAACAAGCTTACAGCATTGTCTCAGAAGAATCTAAGCAAGCAAAAAACAACGATTTGTCCTCAGAACTGGTTCTAAAAAAACCGTTAGAAATCAAAGACTTCTTGGACACATTTATAATTGGCCAAGAACGGACAAAAAAGGTTATGAGTGTTGCGGTTTATAACCATTACAAAAGGCTATTACAACCAAAAAGCGCAGAAGACGGTATAGAAATTCAAAAAAGTAATATCGTTATGGTTGGGCAAACGGGTACAGGTAAGACCCTTATGGCCAAAACCATTGCTAAAATGCTTAACGTACCTTTAGCTATTGTAGATGCAACCGTTCTAACAGAAGCGGGTTATGTTGGGGAAGATGTAGAAAGCATCCTAACCAGATTGCTACAAGCAGCAGATTATAATTTGGACAAGGCAGAACGTGGTATTGTTTTTATTGATGAAATAGACAAAATTGCCCGTAAAAGCGATAATCCATCCATTACCAGAGACGTATCAGGTGAAGGCGTACAGCAAGGCTTGCTTAAGTTATTAGAAGGAACAACGGTAAATGTACCACCAAAAGGAGGTAGAAAACATCCAGACCAAAAGTTCATTGAGGTAAATACAGAGAATATTTTGTTTATAGCGGGTGGTGCTTTTGATGGCATTGAGCGCATTATCACCAAAAGATTAAATATGCAAGCTGTGGGCTATAGTGCCTCTAAAGCTGAAGATAATTTAGATAGCGAGAATATATTGCAATACATTATTCCAAAGGATCTTAAGGAATTTGGATTGATACCAGAAATCATTGGTAGATTACCGGTACTAACCCATATGAACCCTCTGGACAAAAAAACGCTAAGAGCTATTCTTACAGAACCAAAAAATGCTATAATAAAGCAATATGAAAAGCTTTTTGCAATGGATGAAATTGAATTTACCATTACAGAACATGCGTTAGATTATATTGTTGAGAAGGCAATTGAATACAAACTTGGAGCTAGGGGTTTACGCTCTTTATGCGAAGCAATTTTTACGGATGCCATGTTTACACTACCTAGTAGTGATGAAAACGAGTTCAAGGTAACTAAAGATTACGCTGAAGAAAAACTTTCTTATGAAACCATTAAGAAGCTAAAAGCAGTTTCTTAAATTGACCACATAAACAAAAAAAAGGGACCAAATGGTCCCTTTTTTTTGTTTAGCTTATTTGGTGTATTATACCGCCTTTTTGGTCACTTTATTTAAAAGCTCCATACAAATTTCGCTTATGTATTTTTCGTCCGAGTAGAGTTCGTGACCAAAATTTTGGATTATAGTAGGTTCTAGTTTCATGGTCTTGAACCAAGCCTCTGTAGGTTTATATTTATCCAAATCACCATAAACCAAATTAATGGCATTACACAACGGGCGTTCTTTTTCTAATCTTAATCTTGTTGCAGAAATTGCCGTTAAAGATTTTAATGGCATTCCCAAAAGTGCTGCTTTCCAAGCGATAGTGCCTCCAGCGCTGAATGCCAAAATATGTTTCGCTTCTTTTACCTTGCTTTTTAAATGTGCAGCGGCTGTTTCCAATCCGCCTTCTACAAATGCTTTATGTATATTTTCACCTGAATTAACCGGCAATTCTAAATTGGCCAACTGTTGAATATCGTGGAACTCAATATCATAATATTGTTGCAAATACCCAAAATAAGAAGTTATCCAAAGCCCTTTCTTTACGCCCCACATATCTGATAGGACAATCAGTTTTTCTGCCATAGTTAATGTTTTAAGATTTTAGTTTAGTTTCTCAAAAGTGAGTAGAAAACGAGAATCTTTCTAAAATATTGGGCAAGTATATGATAATTTCGATAAAAAACACATTATTCACGAAAACGTTTGCGTAACACTGTCTAATCTTAATATCCCTAGCCATAAATGGTATTATCCATTTAGTTGCAATAGTTCCTCTAAATACCCCCTACTATTAGATAACCTTGGAATCTTATGTTGCCCTCCTAACTTATCTTTAGATTTTAACCAATCATAGAATAAGTTTTCCCTAGCAACATGTAATTGCGGCATGTTCAGTGTAATATTATTATAACGTTTGGCTTCGTAATCAGAATTAAGCGCTTTTAGTGCATTGTCCAATAATTCTGCAAAATAGGCCACATCTTCCGGTGCTTTTCTAAACTCAATTATCCACTCATGGGCACCTTTGTCATTATCCTTCATAAAGATTGGGGCCACCGTGTAATCTTTAATTTGCGCATCCGTCTTTAAACAAACCTGTTTAAGTGCCTCCTCAGCATTTTCTATTATCAACTCTTCGCCAAAAACATTTATGTGATGTTTGGTCCTACCTGTTATTTTTATTCTATATGGATCAATAGACGTAAATCTAACCGTATCTCCTATCTTATAGCGCCACAAACCCGCGTTGGTAGTGATAACCATGGCGTAGTTAACACCTTTTTTCACCTCCCAAAGCGGAACTGCCGTAGTTTTGCCACCTGCACCCAATTCCATTGGAATAAACTCATAAAAAATGCCATAGTCTAGCATTAACAAAAGTTCATCAGAATTATTACGATCTTGAATTCCAAAAAATCCTTCAGACGCATTGTAGGTTTCGTAATAATTAAAACGTTTTCTGGGTAGTAGCTTCTTATACTGCTCACGGTATGGTGCAAAAGAAACCCCGCCATGAAAATAAACCTCTAAGTTTTCCCATATCTGGAATAAATGGTCTTTTCCTGTTTTTTCCAAAACGTTATTTAACAACACCAACATCCAAGAAGGCACGCCCGCCAAACTGGTAACATTCTCTTTTATACTTTCCTCTATGATAGCAGCCATCTTATGCTCCCATTCGCTCATTAAAGATACCTTGTTGCTGGGCGTACTGCTATATTCTGCCCATAATGGCATATTATCAATTAGTATGGCAGATAAATCACCAAAAAAACTACCATTATCCTCATACAATTCCTTGCTACCTCCTAAACGCAAACTCTTGCCCGTAAAAAGTTGAGAGTTCTCATTATTATTCAGGTACAGACACAATAAATCTTTACCTGATTTGTAATGGCAATCTTCTAACGCCTCAGCGCTTACAGGTATAAATTTACTTTTAGCATTGGTGGTACCACTACTTTTTGCAAACCACTTAATATTGGTTGGCCAAAATAAATTTTGTTCGCCTTTACGTGTACGTTCAATTAATGGTGCTACCTCTTCATACTGTACAATTGGCACCCTAGCCACAAAATCCTCATAGGTTTTTATACTAGCAAAATCATATTGTTTGCCCAATTGGGTATGTTTTGCATAGGTTATCAAGTGCCTTAACACATCTTTTTGTACATCTATAGGATACTTTAAAAAAAGTTCTATTTGATGGAAACGTTTTTTAAGCAGCCAAGAGGCGATTGAGTTGAATAATGGTATTGGCATTTTCGGTATTTTTGGCCTAAATAGTTTTAGCGCCATTAGCTAAAATAACTTTTATTTCAAATTTGTTCAAATAAAACTATTGCATGATTTACGAAGGTGTTTTAAAGAAAATGCGTACCGAATTTAAGTCGCCCATACAGTATTATTTAATGCTAGGTTCAGATTTTATCCATATGAACCAGGTATTGGACAAAACCGTTAAAATATCTTTTATAAAATATGAGTGCCTTAATTGTGGTTTAGACAAACCCATTTACCGACAAGGATTTTGTAGAACTTGTTTTTTTGAAGTACCACAGGCAGCAGATTGGATTATGAAACCCGAATTGAGCAAAGCCCATTTAGACCAAGAAGAACGGGATTTGGATTATGAAAAAAGAATGCAGCTACAGCCCCATATTGTGTATTTGGCCAATAGTAGCAATGTAAAAGTTGGGGTAACCAGAAAATCCCAAGTTCCTACTCGCTGGATAGACCAAGGTGCCCATGAGGCCATTGAAATAGTTGAAACACCCAATCGTTACTTGGCCGGAATAACAGAAGTTGCACTTAAAGAATTTGTGAGCGATAAAACCAGTTGGCAAAAGATGCTTAAAAACAATTTGGAAGATGTAGACTTGGTAGCATGGAGAGAAAAACTTAAACAATACATTCCCCAAGAAGCACAAGATTATTTTATAGCATCTAATACAGAAACACAATTAGATTTTCCTGTATTACAATACCCCTTGAAAGTAAAGAGTCTAAACCTAGACAAAACACCAGTATACACAGGTGTTCTTAAAGGAATTAAAGGGCAATATTTACTATTTGAAGACGAAACTGTTTTTAACGTGCGCTCTAATGAGGGATACTACGTTGGAATAGACATTAACTAAATAAAATGGAAAGTAATAACAACTTAAGCTGGAACCAGTTTATGCAGGTAGAAATGCGTGTAGGCACTATTCTGAGCGCAGAACTATTTAAAGAGGCCAGAAACCCAGCATACAAAATGCAAGTAGACTTTGGTCCAAAATTGGGGGTCAAAAAAACATCTGCACAAATAACCGTACTGTATAGACCAGAGGAGTTAATTGGCAAACAGGTAATAGCCGTGGTTAATTTTCCTCCCAAACAAATAGCCACAATTATGAGCGAATGTTTGGTAATGGGAGCGGTAGGCAACAACAAAGAAGTAACCTTACTACAGCCAGAGAGAAAAGTTCCTAATGGAACCAGAATTGGATAGGTTAGTTTTATTTAACCGTATCTTTCTTTTTCTTTTTATTACCCAAAAGACCACCTAAAATATCTTTAGCTGCATCTTTTACGGCCTCATTTTTAGTGGCAGTAGAATCTGTCTTAATTACCGTAGAATCTTTGGATTTTTTTTCACCTCCTAACAAGCTACCCAATACATTCTTGACCGTACTTGCGTTTGTAGCAGCAGTATCTTTTTGTATTGAATCTTTGTTCTGATTAAGTAGGTTACCCAGTAAATCTTTAGCCTTATCCTTACCTTTATTTACTAGCTTTTGCTTTTCAATCTCTACCAACTTAGTGGTTAACTGTTTTACCCCAGATGTTAAATCCGTTTCCACTTTTGGTGCAGTATAGGCCCCACCAACATTTGCTGTAACAGGAATGGTTAAATTTTCAAGACTGGCATCGTCTATTCTTGCAATTAAATTATTTACCTCATCTCCCAAATATTTTGCAGGCACGTTAAGTACCGCTTTATAATCTAGATTTTTATCAAAAGAATGGCTCCCCGCTACGTTTATTGTAATATCCTTATATTTTATATCAAAAGGTTTAACGGAAACTTTACCATCCTCAAAAGACAATTTGGTTTTCAAGTCCTTTAAATCCAATTGCCCCAAGTTTACAAAATTTAACTTACGGTCCAATGCCGTAAGCAAAGGGGCACTTTCTTCATTAATTTCAGTAGCTAATAATTGAGCCAATAAATCTCCAGTTAAAGAACCTAAAATAGGTGTCATGTCATCATTTAAATTACCTGCCAACTTAATGTCCGTATTAAATGTTCCTTGCAATGCATTAGCCACAGGAGCCAATACCTTGAACAAATCCAGAGCTTTAAAAGATTCACCAATCTGTATCTGATTCATTCCTAGTGCAACGTCAAAAGTAGTTATTGGGCCTTTGGTAGAAACTTTCCCGTTAAGTCCTAATTTACCGTTGAATATAGAGGAGGTTAAATTCTCCAAAACAACGGATTCATCTTTAATAAACAAGCTACCAGATACATCTTTTAAAGTAAGATTATCGTATAATACCGTATTGGCGTTAGCAGCTACGGTACAATCTAAAAACGAAGGGATTTTTATCCTCTCCGTGGTTTCCGAAGCCACTTCTGGATTATTATTGGCAACTTCTTCCGTGGTAGCTACCGCTTCATCTACCATAAAATCATTCACCGAAAATGTATTAGAATTTAGCTTAAAATTACCCTCTATATTTTCATCGTTAAAAAGATAACCTAACAGATTAGTTAACGTACCTGAAGCATTAAAATCCGTTTTACCTGTTTTACCTTTGAAGCTGGTAACGGTTACCGTTGTAGGGTTAAAGGTTAATCCGGCTTCGCTAATGGCTACAGGATTTTTCATTTCCTCAGAATTGTAATTAAACCCTGTTAGACTTGCTGTGCCGTTAGTCTTGGTGTTACTATAGGCCTTCCTTTCTATTGAAGCCATGTCAAAGGCCGTGGTAACATCTGCTGTTAAAATACCAGATAAATTTAAATCTGCTGGCACAGGATAGGCCCTAGAGATATTGGCTAAATTCATTTTACCATCCATATGTGCATTAACCTTTGTATTACCCAGCAAATCCCTAATCTTAGCATTAACATTGAACTGGTCTTGATCAATTTTAAAACTAAGCTTGTCTATATTTACATAAGTATCTTCCGTAATACCCGTTTCATTATTGATTTTGGTATCTATAAATACATTTTGAACCGATTTTGGTAAGTCTGGATATTTAAAAGAAGCGTTATCCGATTTAAGGTTTATGTTGAATTTTGGGATGTGTGTTTCATCAACTATTCCGTTAAACCTACCATTAATTTCAAAATTACCCGTTGTACTTACGTTTTCTATGTTTTTGGAGTAGATTTCTGGAATTACCGCCAAAAAGTTTTTAAAATCTGAAGATGGTGTTTTAAACGTAATATCTACCTCTTGGTTATCTGGGTTAATTTTTATAGAACCATCAAACACCAATGGCAACTGATTTACCAAGGCTTTATTTTCCAAGAATGAATAGGTATTGGTTGCTAAATCTATTTCTAATAAGGCATCCAAGGCCACCTTGTTCTTGTTCAGGTATTTGGTTTTATCCAATTCAAAAGAGACTAAAGCATCGGTATGTGTATCTAATTCTGATTTTTCCAAAGATAAATCACCGGTACCTTCATGATTCATTTCCAACACTTCTAAGTGCATTCCTGTTGAAAAATCGTCGTAGATAACCTTTGAATCTTTAATGGAGTACCCTTTCAAATCAAAGCTAAAACTGCTATCTGCAGCCGTTTCTGAAGCATTAGTAGAAGTCGTCTCTTTGGCAATGTCGTAATTGGCGTTGCCTAAACTATCTACTTTTATATGTAATCTGGCTCCTTCCAAGGTAAATTTATCTATACCTATTGGCTCTTCTGCCCCTTTGAACAACTCCTTAATACTCATGCTCAAAGCTAAATCTTGAGCTTTAAAAAGTGTATCGCCCACAAAAGGTTCTTTGTTGGTTAAACGAATACCCTTTAATCCAACATGTGCATTTGGAAAACTTTTTATCAGACTTAAATTGGCTTCATCAAAATCTAAAGTAGCATTGATGTTTTGATTCACCTTATTTTTAATTATAGTGGCAATTTTACCTTCTAGAAAAAAAGGTAACGCAATAACCAATGCAAGTACCACTAAAAATAGTATGCCTATAACTTTAAGAACTCTTTTTTTCATAACCGAAGAATCTTTTAAACAAAATAAGGAGTTAGCTATTAGCCAAGGTAATTTCCTCTCCTATTTTTAAGTTAAATCTTTTACGTATTACATATACGAAGAAATACAGCAAAGGGGTGTCCAGAATGGCGATAAATACCTTAAAAAGGAATCCACTGATGATTAAGCCATAAAATTTATCCCAAGGCAAAACTCCAAATATACACAACAGGCCTACTACGGTGAACGTATCTACAAATTGCGAAGCAAACGTACTAAAATTATTACGTACCCATAGGTATCTACCCTTTGTTAGCCGTTTCCAAAAATGATAGATAGAAATATCTATGTATTGTGCAAAAAGGTACGCTAACATAGAGGCCAAAACCCCTAAAGGAGATAAACCAAACACATTGGTGAAAGTTTCATCCCCCACCGGGCTAGCAGGTATGGCTGGGGCATAATTGGCCACCAAAATAATGAGCATGGAGAAAAAAGACGCAAAAATACCCGCGGTAACTATTTGATTTGCCTTTTTTTGACCAAAAATTTCCGAAATCAAGTCGGTAATTAAAAATGTGACCGGATAGGGTAAAATACCAACAGAAATCTCAAACAGTGGGGCTCCAAAAACCATTATATCACCAAACGGCTGCCAATAAAAAAACTTCTGGAAAATTAAATTAGAGACCACCAATGAGGTTATGAACAAAGCCCCCATGTATAAGTAAAGCTTAAAAGCTAATTTTTGGTCTTTAGGCTTCATTCTAAACTATTTAATCTTTAAGGTGTAAGGCATTCTGGCCTGTATTCCTTTTTGCTCCGTAAACGATTTTAAGTCTTTTAGCCTGCCATAGGTATCCTCACCTAGTTCTTCTTTTATAATTGCTTCTCCCAATTTAATTTTAGCAGAGCTTAAATCTTCCATCATACGCTCAAATTCCGATTTGTATTTTGGAAACTTTTTAACTCCATAGGTTTTAAGCCCTGCCATTTCAGCTGCTTCGGCAATAGCATCTTGCATATCGCCCAACTCATCTACCAAGCCATTTGCTTTGGCATCCACACCACTCCACACTCTACCTTGAGCAATATCATTAACAGCTTCTTTAGTCATTCCCCTACCATCTGCCACACGTTGCAAAAAGGTATCATAGGTTTGTTCTATACTTTCCTTTACATGCATTCTAAACGTATCCGTCATTGGTTCAAATACGGAATATTCCACAGAATTAGCATTGGTGCCAACCTGCTCCGCATTAATACCAATATCATTGGCCAATTCGTGCGCGTTGGGTATGGTTCCAAATACTCCTATAGACCCTGTAATGGATGTTGGTTCCGCAAAGATCTTATCGGCTCCAGCAGCGATGTAATAACCTCCAGAAGCGGCCACGTTTCCAAATGAAACTACCACCGGTTTCTTTGCCTTGGTCAAGGCTACCTCTCTCCAAATTATATCGGACACCAATGAGCTGCCCCCCGGAGAATCTACACGTAAAACTACCGCTTTAACCTTATCGTCTTCACGAGCTTTACTTAATGCCTTTTCCATTACACCTTGCCCAATGCTACTTTTACCCCCTTCTCCATAGATAATTTCTCCTTGTGCATAAATCACGGCTATAGCGTTATCACCTTTTGGCTTATTCTTTTTATCAGCATATTTAATATACTTATCCAAGGCAACATAATTTATTTCTTCCGATGAGGAAACCGCTAAGGCGTCTTTAATTCTATCTTCATATTCGTCTACATACAGCAAATCATCTAGCAAACCAACATTCTTTGCCATTACAGCGGTTCTACCACCAAGCGTATCTGCAATAGTGTTTAATTGAGAAACGCTTAGCGACCTACTTTTACTTACATCTTCCAACATTACGTTCCAAATGGAAGTCAATAGCTCTTTAAGTTGGGTACGGTTGTTATCGCTCATTTCATTTTCCAGAAAAGGTTCAACTGCACTTTTATATTTGCCATGGCGCACTACTTCCATTTTAAGACCCGTTTTTTCTTGTAAATCTTTAAAATATAATACCTCTGAAGCCAAACCTCTAAAATCTAAAATCCCTTGCGGATTTAAATACACCTTGTCTGCAACACTACTTAAATAATAATCTTGTTGGGCATAAAAATCCGAATAACTGTAGACAAACTTACCCGAACCTTTGAAATCGTTTAAAGCCCTTCTAATTTCTTGGGTTTGTGCCAAACCAGCCAACAGAAATCCAGAATTTATACTAATCCCTTTAATTCTATCGTCTGTTTTAGCTACCGCTATAGCATGTAAAATCTTATCTAAACCCTGGCCTTGTTCGAAAAGCGCGGAAAAAGGGTCTTCCATGTCGCCACCTTGGTAATCATATATAGGTTCTTCAAAGCTTAGTTCAAGAACAGTATTATCCTTTACGCTTACTTCTTCCCCAGCACTACCCAATAAGGCGGTAAATAATATAAACATGACGAAGAGAATACCAAAAGCAATTAAACAGCCAATAATTGCGGCCAATAGATTTCTTAAGAATTTCATTTAGAATTTATTTAAGCCTCAAAGATAACCAATGTGCCCATCTTTTATTTACTTTGTTGATTGGTATTATGAGTACAGAAAAAACCGTTTACATCTCCATAGGCAGCAATACAGGAAACCGCTATGTTCATTTACAAAAAGCCATTTTTGAAATGGGCAAGCGCTTGGGGCCGGTATTGGAGATTTCTGCCATTTATGAAAACGAGGCGGTAGGGTTTGAAGGCGGTCTTTTTTACAATGCCTGCCTTTCCTTAAACACCAAATTTGGCCCTAATCAAGTTCTTGCCCAATTGCTACAATTGGAAAAAGAAATGGGCCGCGAGCGTTTAGCAGGCCAAGGCTATGTTTCTAGACAAATAGATTTAGACATCTTGTATTATGGAGAAGACATTGTAAATAACGAGGATTTGACCCTGCCACACCCAAGATTGCAAGAGCGCAGCTTTGTACTTAAACCATTGGCAGATATAGCACCGCAGTTTTACCATCCCATATTGCAAAAAGACACCCGTAATTTATTGATGGAACTGCGAGATAAGAACCCATTAACAAAAACGAAACTTAAACTCTATAAAGACCGGAATCATTTTTTTTCTAGGTTACAACTTATTTCCATAGAAGGAAATATTGGCGCCGGAAAAACCACATTGAGCCAAATGATTGCTGATGAATTCAATGCCAAACTGGTATTGGAACGGTTTGCGGACAACCCATTTTTACCCAAATTCTATAAAGATCAAAACAGGTATGCTTTTGCATTAGAAATGTCTTTTTTAGCCGACCGTTACCAGCAATTTATGGACGACACCAGCCAGTTTGATTTATTCAAACAGTTTATGGTTAGCGATTATGATATTTTTAAGTCTTTAATATTTGCAAAAGTAACTTTACAACAAGATGAGTTTGATTTGTACCGAAGGGTGTTTAACGTAATGTATAAAGAGGTAAGAAAACCAGATGTGTACGTTTACCTTTATCAAAATACGGAAAGACTTCTGGAGCAAATACAAAAGCGTGGCCGGGCTTATGAACAAGACATTAAGCCAGATTACCTTAACACTATTAATAAAAGCTATATGGATTTCCTTAAGAGTTATCCAGAGCAGAACGCACTTATTATAGATATGCAAGACCTTGACTTTGTAGAAAATAGAGCGGATTATGAAATAATTCTAGACGCAATAGAAACCAAAATCCTATCTAAATACTCTTAAGATAATTTTTAGAAAATATTTGGATTTAACAAAAGGTTTTCATTTATTAGCGGCCTGTTAAGTCAGAAACTAACTAACTCAAACTATATGTTATCCCCGGTTTTTACCGGGGTTTTTTGTTTTTACCCCTTAAGTTTATTCCAGATATCCCACACTACAACTCCAGTACTAACCGAAATATTTAAGGAATGTTTGGTACCAAATTGGGGAATTTCCAACACCACATCTGCTTGGCTCACCACACTTTGTTGCACCCCTTTAACTTCGTTACCAAACACAAAAGCATATTCTTGGTTGGCATCTAATTTAAAATTATTCAATAAGGTTGCATTTTCAGCCTGTTCCAAAGCCGCCACAACTACGCCATCTTCTTGCAGCCTCTTTACCAAAGCCAAGGTATCTTCTACATACTCCCAAGCTACACTTTCCGTTGCTCCAAGTGCTGTTTTGTTAATATCCTTATGCGGTGGCTTAGCCGTAATACCACACAAATAGATTTTCTGTATTAAAAAAGCATCTGCGGTTCTAAAAACAGAACCGATATTATTTAAACTTCTAATGTTATCAAGAACAAGTATTACCGGTAGTTTATCGGCGGCTTTAAATGCGGCCACATCCAAACGGTCTAACTCCTCATTAGCCAACTTTCGCATTAATTATTCACTTTTAAGGTGTAAATATCAACAAAACTACAAGAAACCTTGGCAACTTCATATTTTCGAAAGACCTAATTAAAATTGAAGTAAGCGTGGCCGGTAAGAAGACAAAAAAAGTAACGCCTTTGATGCAGCAATACAATGCAATCAAGACCAAGCATCCAGATGCTTTATTACTTTTTCGTGTAGGAGATTTTTATGAAACATTTGGAGAAGACGCCATAAAAGCCGCTCAAATATTAGGTATAGTTTTAACCCATAGAAACAATGGAGGAGACCAAACGGAATTGGCCGGTTTTCCACACCACTCTTTAAATACGTATTTACCTAAATTGGTAAAGGCAGGTGAACGTGTTGCCATTTGTGACCAATTAGAAGACCCAAAACAAACCAAGACTATAGTTAAACGCGGTGTTACGGAATTGGTAACACCTGGAGTTGCACTTAACGATGACATTCTAAACGCCAAAAGCAATAATTTTTTAGCTGCTGTACATTTTGGCAGAAAAAAACTAGGTATAGCTTTTTTAGATATTTCTACAGGCGAATTTTTAACCGCCGAGGGTTCTATTGCACAAATAGATAAATTACTACAGAATTTTGGCCCCAATGAAATACTTATTTCAAAAAAATGTAGAAAAGAATTCAGTGAAAGTTTTGGAACTAAACTACACACCTTTTTGTTGGAAGATTGGGTTTTTCAAGAAGATTATACACAAGAAAAATTAAATGGTCATTTTAAAACAAATTCCTTGCAGGGCTTTGGGGTAGATCACCTACAATGCGGTACAATTGCTTCTGGTGCCATTTTACACTATTTATCCGAAACACAACACAACCAACTACAACACATAAGCAAGTTACAACGTATTGCGGAAGAAGAATTTGTTTGGATGGACCGTTTTACCATTCGTAATTTAGAGTTGTACGGAAGTAACAACCTAAATGCCGTTACGCTGCTACAGGTAATTGATAAAACCATTTCTCCAATGGGCGGCAGAAACTTAAAACGTTGGTTGGCCTTACCCCTTAAAAATAAGGAGAAGATTAATGGCCGTTTAGAGGTGGTAGATTATTTGACCAAAAACAATACGGTGTTAACCCAGTTAAGGGCACATATAAAAGAAATGGGCGATTTGGAGCGTCTAATTTCTAAGGTGGCCACTGGTAAAATAAATCCGAAAGAAGTAGTTCAATTAAAAAACTCATTGGCCGCTTTAGTTCCTATAAAAAAACTATGCGTTGAAAGTACGGACCCTGCCCTTTTAAACTTTGGTGAGCAAATTGACCCATTGCCCGCCTTATTTGAAAAAATAAGCAGCACTTTAAGTGACGAGGCTCCCATACAAATTTCTAAAGGCGAAACTATAGCCAAGGGCTATTCCCAAGAATTGGACGAATTGCGTGCATTAGCTTTTTCTAGCAAAGATTATTTAGACCAAATGCTACAACGCGAAAGCGAAGCTACTGGTATTACTTCTTTAAAAATAGCCTCTAACAATGTGTTTGGTTACTATATAGAAGTCCGCAATTCCCATAAAAGTAAAGTGCCCACCTCATGGGTACGCAAACAAACTTTGGTAAATGCAGAACGCTATATTACAGAAGAATTAAAAGAATACGAAGCTAAAATATTAGGCGCTGAAGAGCGTATTTTAAGTTTAGAACAACAGCTCTTTTCCCAATTATTGGTTTGGATGCAAGAATACATAAGCCCCGTACAGGCCAATGCACATCTAATTGCACAATTAGATTGTCTTGGCGGGTTTGCCCAGCTAGCAACAGAAAACAATTATAACAAGCCTAAGGTTAGCAATACCAGTACGCTATCTATCAAAGAAGGTAGACACCCGGTAATAGAAAAACAATTGCCGTTAGGTGAAAGCTATATAACGAATGACGTTTACCTGAACCGGGAAGACCAACAAATAATTATGATTACCGGTCCAAACATGAGTGGTAAATCGGCCATATTAAGACAAACCGCACTAATTGTTTTACTTGCCCAAATGGGAAGTTTTGTACCTGCCGCAGAAGCAGAAATTGGCTTGGTAGATAAAATTTTCACAAGAGTTGGGGCTAGCGATAATATCTCTATGGGCGAATCTACCTTTATGGTAGAAATGAACGAAACAGCCTCTATCTTAAATAATCTTTCTGAAAACAGTTTAATTCTATTGGATGAAATAGGACGGGGTACCAGCACCTATGACGGTATCTCTATTGCATGGGCCATTACAGAATATTTACACGAGCACCCTTCTAAGGCAAAAACCTTATTTGCCACCCACTATCATGAATTAAATGATATGACCAATCGCTTTAATAGAATCAAAAACTATAATGTTTCTGTTAAGGAGCTAAAAGACAATGTACTATTTCTTAGAAAATTGGTACCAGGAGGTTCAGAACACAGTTTTGGAATACATGTTGCAAAGATGGCCGGTATGCCACAACAAGTAATTTTAAAGGCCAATAAAATTCTTAAAAAACTTGAAAAAACACATGCAACTGAAGAAAACTCCGCAAAAATTGATGAAGCACAAGACGAAATGCAATTGAGCTTTTTTAATTTAGATGACCCACTTTTGGAAGAAATAAAAGAGGAAATACTTCATTTAGACATAGATACGCTTACTCCAGTTGAAGCTTTGATGAAACTGAATGAGATAAAACGCTTGCTCAGCAAAAAGAAAAAAGCAACTTCTTAAAAAATTGCTTTGCATTTTAAAGAATTGTATTAAATTTGCATCCGCATCGGGAAAATCGATGACGTTCTTAAACATGCGAAAATAGCTCAGTTGGTAGAGCATCACCTTGCCAAGGTGGAGGTCGCGGGTTCGAATCCCGTTTTTCGCTCTTGCGCTGCTCGAGTGGCAGCCTTTTTTGTTTGAAGTTCAAACAGCTTTGTAGGTTACTTTATCAACCTAAATTTTTAGGTACCCTACGAAAGGCTCGGATGGTGGAATTGGTAGACACGTTGGACTTAAAATCCAATGACCATTGCGGTCGTGCGGGTTCAAGTCCCGCTCCGAGTACAAAGACCCTTCTTAATCTTTAAGATTTTGAAGGGTTTTTTATTTTATACCTTTTTAAAGCCCTTAAACCAAATGCTATATCCTGTAAAGGTTTTCAGGTAGCGCCCAATCAATTCCAAGTCATCATTATCCTTATGCAATACGTAAAATGGATAATCTTCTGTTTGTAGGTAACAAGGACAGAAATTTGTGGCTATTACCCTTGTTAAAGTTTCATATAATCTTTCGTGATAGCTGCTTCCCAAGTAAATATGACCTTGGGTAATATCGCCCTGGGTAATAACAATAGCATCTTCTATTGATTCGGTAGTACAACTTCGCTTTAAAAGGGCTCCATTATTATCTAGTTGTTCAATTCCAAAAATAATTTGGCTTCCGTTTAACCGCTCATTGGATTGCTTCAAATATGCTAATACTTTATCCAGGTCTACATTACTAATAGTTGCGCTAAAATCATAATATGGATGATTTATAGGATCAAAAACAACCAAATAATTTGTGATGCCAAAACGGGACAACTCCTTTATTAAGCTATCAAGTATACCAATTGTCTTCTTTACGGGCAGGTTCAAGAAATAATAACTTTGGTCTTGCTTACATGTCGCATTTTGCACAGTACTTAACGGCAATTGGGATTCCTTAATGGTTATTGAAAGTAAAGGGTCAACTTTAATATTGGTCTCTTTATTTAAAATACTAGAGTGGTTGTTTATTTCTATTTCTAAATGATCTAAAAACAAATTAAGTTGCCAATAATCATTACTACATGCAAAATCATCTACAACCTTTTCTATATAGGCAAGAACCGAATCTGCCTTGCAATTAACTGTGTAGTGATAATGTCCAGAATTATAATTACGAATTGTTTCCGAATTATAAAAATGATGCTTCCCTTTCCAATCTATCACAACCTCATGCCCTAATACCGAGAACAATGCTAAAATTTTATATAGACCACCCGTCAATGTCTTTGCATGGATGATTACAGCACCTTCAATTGGTTCCAACCTATAACTATCCAATTCTATAGTAATATTTTCAGTTTGTGAAAAGCTAATCTCTAGTTCGGTATCAGAAATTAAATTGAGATTTAAAGCATCTATATCTTTCAATTCGGGCTCTAAAACAGTATAAAATGCTTCGGTACTAAACGGCCGAGCTTTTAAATTACCTACAAATTCAAAATCTAACTTTTTGTAACAAGAAATCTCGTTGTGGAATAAGTTTAAACCAGATGTTTTGCTCATTTTTTATAACCGTTTAATTAACCACTAAATAAGTGATTATAATTCAGTTAACCTTAATACCAATGAAAAATCCCTTGAAAACGCAACAGTAATCAAGGGATTTACGTACTACTAGAAATCGCAGCTGTTTCTATGTTTTATATTTAGCTATTTCATAGTTATCATAAACATATAGAGCGGCATTCCCAAGGTAATATTAAAAGGAAATGTAATGGCCAACGCCATAGGCAAGTACAAACTTGGATTTGCCTTTGGAGCCGCAATGCGCATAGCGGCAGGCACTGCTATATACGAAGCACTAGCTGCTAAAATTGACAATAAAAATCGGTCTCCGTCATTTGTTAAGAACAAACCAGACAACTTTGCTATGAGCACTCCATTTATAATTGGAATCACAATAGAAAAGACCAATACCAACCAACCCTTTTTTAGTAAAGCACCAATTTTTTTACCACTAGTAATTCCCATATCCAATAAGAATACCGCTAAAAAGCCTTTAAAAATATCCGTGGTAAATGGTTTAATGCCCTCTGCCTGAGCATCATTTGCTACATAACCAATGCACAAACTGCCTAGAATATTTTTGAAAACGAACCACTGCTGTTTAGAGAATATGGCTCTGCCACTAGAAATGCAATGGAAAGCTTTATTAAACAGCAGGATCTATTAGTAAAAAAGAAAATTGAACTTACCTCTAACGAAGCTTTAAAGCAAGCTGTGATAGCCGGTTTGGGCTATATTTTTATGCCTATGATAGGTATAAAAAACGCGGTAGAAATGGAACAGATTTCCATTATACCCTATAAAGGATTACCAATTATTACAGAATGGAATTTAGTTTATCTTAAAAAGAAAAAACTTTCGCCAGTAGCACAGGTTTTTGTTACGTACATTCATGAACAGAAAGATACCATTAACCAGCAACATTTTTCTTGGGTAAACCAATAATCACAGTTTACCCAAGAAATTTAGTTTTTTGCTAGCTAAATAGTATTATAATTTGGGTTCCCAGCCTTTTTCATAGTCGCGCTTCCAGTGCTCCATAATTTTTTTATTATTGCTGATTTTACCGGTGGCCGCATCAATTTTTAAGGTTTCGCCAGCCTCTTGTGCCATATTGCCTAAATGGCATAATTGGGTAGAAATTGCCGCATCTTGAATATCTGAATGCAACGATACATCTTCTCTAATCGCTTTAAAAAAGTTCCCTACATGGTTTACATCCAAACCACCTATACCTTGGGTGTTTGTTGTAGCGCTTTGATTGGGCTCATTTTCCAGTTTAATCAAATTACCACCTAAATCATACAATTTGTAAAAATTACGATCCAACTCTATTGTACCCTTACTCCCATAAATAATTGCTCCACGGCCAGGTCTTTCTGGTTTCATTATACCCCTACTATGTCCGGTCCAGGTAATAAATTTGTTGTCTGGAAAGGTATACGTTACTTGTTGATTATCTACAAATTGCCAATCGTCTTGATATGTATATTTACCACCAAAAGATGTTACCGTTGCAGGTACATTTACCCCCAACGCCCATCTACAGATATCTATTTCGTGTGTTCCATTGTTATGTATTTCTCCTGTACCCCAAGTCTTGAACCAATGCCAATTGTACGGATGCACATTGTCCCTAAAATTCTCTCTAGGAGCTGGTCCTTGCCATAAATCCCAATTAAGATGTTCCGGAACTTGTACTTCTTGGCCTATTCCTATACTTCCACGGTTATTAGAATAATACGCCTCTCCTTTATATACCTCACCTATAATACCCTTTTTAATATCTCTAATAGCGCTAATTGATGTTTGTGCAGAACGTTGTTGGTTTCCCATCTGAACTTTTTTACCATATTTCTTTTGGGCCTGCATGAGCAAATCATTTTCCCATGGGTTATGGCTACAAGGTTTTTCTACATAAACATGTTTACCTGCCTGTAAAGCCATAATGGCCATAGGCGCGTGCCAGTGCTCTGGAGTTGCAATAAAGACCGCATCTACATCCTTATCTTCTAAAACCAATCTAAAATCCGTACTTTCTTTAGGCACATAGCCAATTTCTTCTAAACACCATTTGGAGTGGTCTTTTAAAATTTTTGTATCTACATCACAATTGT
Source organism: Croceivirga sp. ABH4_376 (assembly GCF_056160685.1). Classification (NCBI taxonomy): domain Bacteria; kingdom Pseudomonadati; phylum Bacteroidota; class Flavobacteriia; order Flavobacteriales; family Flavobacteriaceae; genus Croceivirga; species Croceivirga sp. ABH4_376. The sequence continues at coordinate 153,593 of NZ_JBSWXQ010000003.1, forward strand.
ATATAATTTTTGCGTTTAGATCTGCATTTATAGCGATTACATGGGCCTTTGCCCTACTACGCACCCCTATAACAGCGCAATTTATTTGTTCGTTTGGAGATAACCAGTTGGCTGTGTTAATCTGAGGTATTACGCTTAAACCTATAGCCCCTACCCCGCTTTTTTTAATGAAATTTCTTCTTGTACTCATAGTTATTTGGTTGAAACAGGTAAGATTTTTATGTTTTTGAAATAAACTTCATGCCCATGGTCTTGTAGTAAGATTGGGCCTGCCTCTACCATGCCAAAACTTGGCCACTTGGCATACTTACTTTCATTAACCAATTGTTTATAAGCAGCTGAACCTCGTTCATACTCCACTATTTTTTGATGGTTAAGGTAGTGTGTCACGCTATTGTCCCTAGCCACTATATGAGCTGTATTCCACTCACCAATAGGGTTAACCAATTTGTTTTCGTCTGCTTTGATTAAATCATACAAGGATCCCATTGTTCGGCTCCCCTCATGATTACCCAATTTGGCATCCGGGTGCCTGGCATCATCCAGAATTTGAAATTCCAGCCCAATCGCGGAACCTTCACCTTTATTCAATTCTGGATCCACATAATATTTTATACCACTATTTGCGCCTTCTGTAATTTTAAAGTCTACTTTAAACTCAAAATTGGCATAAGTATCTGTGGTAATAATATCCCCACCAGCGGTGGACTCACCTCCTCCGGTTTCCAAAACTTTAAGGGTACCATCAGTTATTTCCCATCCTTTATCTGGAAAATCATCTAGCTTAGCACCTTTCCACCCCTTGGTTGTTTTCCCATCCCAAAGCAACTGCCAACCCGCTTGCTTTTCAGCATCCGTCAATTGATTTTTAGTATGCTTCAGTGGTAATGGCGAAGGTTTACTATACTCAGATAGATTTTCGGTTAGTATATTCAGGTTTCTCCATTGTACTTGTGTACCTGCTTTTTGTGATTTATCTATACTGTGTACCTGCAAGGCAATAAATCCTTCTGCCGTTTTATCATCTAGCAAATGTGCAACGGGAATTCCATTAACCCAAGTTTTTAGGGTATCGGCAATTGCTTCAATACGGTAATGGTTCCATCCTGTTTTATCAAATGCCTTTTGGCCCTCAGGGTTATCTGCTACGTTATGCAGCCAGCCTCTTCTTGCTTCATCATACACACCACCACTCCAAGCACGGTCAGATGGATCAATTTCTATTTGGTAACCATGAACCCTACCATTCATGTATTCCGGAATACTGTTGCTTCTAATTTGTATACCAGAATTCATACTGGAATCCAATTTTACCTCTAGTTCCAAGATAAAATCGCTGTACAATTTATTGGTTGTTAAAAAAGTGTTGGGGGTGTTGTGCTGCGTGGTGCCCACAATGGAATTATCCGTTACAGTATATTCCGCTTTGCCTCCCTTTTTAGCAAACCCTTCTAGGTTTTCACCGTTAAATAGTGGTTGCCACGGAATGGTGGTCTTTTCTTCTTGTTTACAAGAAAAAAAAAGGCAGGTTACTAGAGCACCATATAGCATGGTACGAGCAGTGTTTTTCATTGGTCTTTGGTTTAAATTTATCTGTTTGAACATTCAAGATACCAAATAAAAAACATCTAATGCAATCGATTTTGTTAACCTATTCTTTCTTGGGCACTATACCTAAAATAGTTTCTATAAAACGATACGTTTTTTGCTTAACGCCTTCTAAATCTTTAGATGTTATGTAAGACGTCATAACATGATTAGCAGCATTGGGGAAAGCATATTTTTGTTTTTTCTCTTCTGCAGTACCCAATTGCTCAAACATGTTTAACATGGCTGGCACGGAAACAACGCTATCTTGATGCAGTTCGTCTTTATAGTAATATCCTAAAAAAACAGGCTGGGTAACGGCAGCAAATGTTTCTGGCTCCATGGTATCATCTACCAAGGCCTGTAAATGGGTAAGGGCTTCTAAACGATATTTGGTGGTCCAATATTGATTCTTTAGCTCAATTTCGGTATCAAATTCGTGGTAATCACTACCCTTTACCATTTTAGCCAATTGCAAGCCCCAAGGCATGGCCAATAGTTTAGCACTAGCATCAAATATTTCAATATTGGGCGAATATAACAACAGACTATGAATAGCCTTATTTTCTTTAGCAAGATACAGCCCCAAAGTACCACCTGTTGAAGTTCCCATTACAATTACCTTTTCCCCTATTTGTTCGCCAATAGCAATTGCCTCTTTGGCAGAGACAATAAGTTGGTCCGCGGTCATATTCACCATAGGGTCTTCTTCCTCTAATCCGTGACCGGCCAACCTAGGCAAAAACAGGTTCATACCATAGCGTTTTGCCGTGTCTATATGTAAAGGAGCACCTTCCGCTTGGCTGGCAGACCAACCGTGTAAATACACCAAACTGTAAGCCGTTTTCTTAGGAACGCTATCTGCCCAAACAATACGGGCTTGGTTATCTGGTTTTATATTTTTCAGCTGCTTTTCCCTAGCATTAATGGTTTTTTCCAGTTTACGCAAATCCCTAGTCACTTTAGGTGATTTCAGTTTAAGGTTGGGCCTTTTTACCCTTGGTCCCATTACATAGCCTAATACCAACACACCAACAATTGCCAAAACCCAAATCATAATTTTCTTAAGTGTTTTCATCTTTAACAACTACCTTAATACAAATAAATATAGTATTTCTAAACCTTAGTCAAAAACAGTACTTTAGTTTGTATTTTTCGCTAGAATGAACAACCTTAAACACCTATTTAAACAATTAGGCCCAGGTATACTTTTTGCTAGTATGGCCATAGGCACCTCCCACTTGGTATTATCCACAAAAGCAGGCGCACAATACGGATGGGTCATGATTTTACCCATAGTCTTAGCCAACTTGTTAAAATACCCGTTTTTTGAGTTTGGGGTTAGATACACCAATGTTTCAAGAAAATCCCTTATTTCTGGTTATTTGGACCTAGGAAAGCCTTTTTTATATGGTTATGGCATAATAACATTAGTAAGCTGCTTTACCATTTTAGCAGCTCTTTATGTGGTTACAGCTGGTTTACTTATAAATCTTTTAAAACTCGACCTTAGCTTAAATCTAGCGGCATTTCTTTTATTTTTTACAATAAGTTTTCTCTTAATTATCGGCCGTTATAAATTATTGGAACAATCGCTAAAACTAATTGTATCAATGTTATTTATTGCCTTATTGGTAGTAACCTTAATGGCACTTAACAAAGGACAAGTTACTCCTAAAGAAGATTTTACAGCACCATCGGTTTTTAATGAAATGGGTATTTTGTTTCTTATTGGTTTGGTGGGATGGATGCCTACCGCTGTAGAAGCATCTGGCTGGGTAAGTATGTGGAGTGTAGAAAAATTAAGATTAAAAGGTTCTAAAATCTCAATAAAAGAGGCCTTAAGGGAATTTAATATTGGATATGTAATTACTAGTGTACTTGCCTTATTTTTCTTGTCAATAGGTTGTTTAACCTTGTATGGCACCAACACCGACTTAAGTGGGAGCGCAGTTATTTTCGCCGACCAAATTGTTACCTTGTTCACGCAATATTTGGGCAATTGGGCCTACGGTCTTATAGCTATATCGGCTTTAGCTACTATGTTTAGTACCTGTATGACGGCGCACGACGCACTGGCAAGAGTAAGCCTGGATATAGTGGAAAAATTAAGTTTACCACAAAAACGTAATGTTCAAAAATATAGATTTGCCTATATGACAATAGGGCTTGCCCTACTTAATTGGTTTGTTATTTACCAATTTAGTGCCAATATGGGCAATTTAGTAGCCCTAGCCACCTTTTTTTCTTTTGTTTTTGCTCCTATTTTAGGTTGGATGAATCTAAAAACGGTAACGCAATCCAACTTTCCCAAAGAGTACCGACCAAATGCCATCTTAAAAGGATTGAGCTATTTAGGGATTGTATTTTTAAGCGCATTTTCCTTCTATTATTGTTATATTTTGGTGTTTTAACACTTCTTTTAGTAGGATTAACAGAATAAACTTGACTTTGCGCGAATTTTCTTAAACCTTTATACGTTCAAATTTAATTATGCGATTAATTTATATTAAGAGAGAGACCAAAAACGAAAGACGTTATTCTAAAAAAATGGGCATGTTCTCCCCAAAAGTAACATACATTAAAAAATACATTGCCGGTATACCTTACAAAACGATACACAAATACCGCGAAACCTATTACGGCCAAGTTAAGTGTTGTACAGAATGTAATTTGGCTTATTAAGCCATCCTAATCAAATAAGATATTATCATTAAGTATTACCAGTAGGGAGCGTTGGTTCTGTTGGTGCAGCATTTCTAAACAGAATTTACCGTTGGTACAATTGTTAAGAATCTTATCTTCCCCATAACCTACGGAATATAATATATTACTTGCTGGCATACCATTGGCTATTAAGTACTTTTTAATAGCGTCTGAACGGGCTTGTGTTATTCTAAAATTGGTTGCACTACCTCCCCTACTATCCGTATGGGTTTCTATACGTAATTGCATGTTGGGGAAAAATTTAACGGCTTCAATAGCTTTATCCAACTCCACAGCAATTTCTGGTGTTATTTTACTACTACCTCTTTGGAAAAAGAATTTGCGCAATTTAATTACCTTTTGCCCCTCTTTTTCGGTTACTAAATCATCATACAAGGCGATTGATGGATTAAAGGATGCTGCTTGCAGACCTTCCATCTCTTCTTGAGAGTATTTTTGTAAATAGGTGGAGTATCTCTCTTTAAAAACCTCAACGGTGATACCTTCTTGCCATGGCACCTCTATCCTATAATTTCCATCCGCATCTGCCTTAGTCGCTTTTAATACCTCTCCGTCTAAATTTAATAACGCAATTGAGGCCTCTGCCACCCCAGTACCCGAGTTGTTATTTTTAATTTGACCATTTAGTACAAATGTTTTTAAACCTGGTTTTTCGTCTACAAGAAAACCGTAAATATCATCACTACCCTTACCGCCTTCTCTATTAGAAGAGAAATAACCAAGTAAACCTTCACCATGGTTTTGTATGATAAATCCAAAATCATCTTTCTCTGAATTTATTTGGGTTCCCAAATTTACGGGTATGCTATAGGTGTCGTTGTCCGTTACTTCCGTTTTGTAAATATCCATACCGCCCAAACCGTAGAATATATCTGAAGCAAAATATAAGGTACCTTCAAAAAGGTAGGGTGCAATTTCGTTACCAAAAGTATTTACACGAGGCCCTAAATTTACCGGAGCACTCATAACCTGGCCATTATTGGTGGTTACGTAATACAAATCCGTACCACCATAACCATCTCCAAAATCTGCTGCAAAGTATAATCTTCCAGTATTTTCATCATAATAGGGATAATAGAAAGAAGTACTTAAATCGCGCCACAAGTATCTAAAATCGCCATCTATTCTTTGCATACCAATAGACAGGGCATTTTTTCCTTTTTCATCAAATTCTAACTCACCTTCAAAAGTGTTGGACAATACGTAAAAAACAGCATTTAACTTTTCGGAATAAAATGGTGTAGCTTCGTGATACTCTGAATTTTTTATGGCTTTAAAACCTGAAATATTAGAAAGCGTACCATCTTCCTTTATTTCGCCCTCAAAAATATCTAGATAACCAGCAGATGCCGCATCAATCTTTTTACCTAATGGCTTGCGAGCTGAAGTAAATAAAAGCTTGTCTTTATAAAACGTGGGTGAAAAATCTTCTTTAGCGGTATTGGCACCTATATCAAATACGTTGAAATCTAAATTAACCTTTGCAACATCATTGAACAATAAGTCATTATTAAATTCCATATTTTCTATTAGTTGTGGCGAAAGGTCAATACTATCATGCTCCATTAATTCCTTAACACGCTGTACATCTCCTGTTTGCTCCAAGCTTCTAAAAAGACGATTAATACGCTTATCTCCCAATTTTACATCATCAACAAACAATTGCAAATACAACTCGTTTGCCTTTTTGTACGATTTGGTCATAAAATAAGCATCTGCCAAATTCAATTTTTGTTCCGTAGCCAAGGCATATCCCTTGCCCATATCTTTCTCATAGGCCGCAATAGCCTTGTCATAAGCATAAGAAAAGAAATAATCGTCCCCTTTGGATTTACGATTTTGAGCTTGCGCAAAGCTTACTACAATTAGCAGAATAAAGAATATACTTTTTTTCATCGTTATACTACACTTTAGAAAAATCTAGGAGAATCTATTTGTTTGGGTTTTCCTTTTAAGTTCTCTTTTTTGGCCCTACCGCCATTGGCTCCATTGCCACCTCTACCAAAATAAAATTTTAAGATAGCCTCGTGAGAGCCGCTGTTGTATTCTCCCAACCCATTGGTATTATAATCATAAGAATACCCAAAAAAGATACTATTAGAAATTTGAAAGCCCGCCAGACCACTAACTGCATTACCAAACCTATAAGACGCACCAACAGTTACCGCATCTGCAAACAAGAAATTAGCCGAAAGGTTGGCATTAACAGGAGCGCCATTTAAATAGTTTAGTAAAAAAGCCGGTTTAAATTTGGTGTTATCCGATAGATTAAATACGTAACCCGCAATTAAATTATACTGTATTTTGTCTTCAACAACTGTAGCTACCTCATCATTATAAATACCGTTGGTTAAAAAATTAGGAATAGATGCCCCAATGTACCAGTCATCTGAATAAAGGAATAAACCTGCCCCAACGGTTGGATAGAAGTTATTGGAATCTTGACCGTTTACGCCAGGATCACCTGGGTTTTCAAAAGTTCCCTTAGAATAATCTATGTTTAACAAAGATCCTCCTGCATCTACCCCAAATGACAAATAGGTGTCAGAATCCAAATTTACTTGATAAGAATAGGCAAGGTCTATATAGGTTTGTTGCAAGGGCCCTATTTCATCGCTAACCACGTTAAAACCCATTCCCATTTTATCATTTTTAAAAGGATGGTTTATACCAAACCTAAGCGTTCTTGGCGCACCTTCTATATCTATCCATTGCGCTCTGTACAACAGGGATAAATCCGTATTTGCTACAGAACCTACGTACGCAGGATTAAAGCTGCCTACGTTGTACATATACTGAGTGTATTGTGGTTCTTTTTGCCCAAAGACCAATAAATTGGCACTAAGAAAACAAAAAAGCACTATAAGTTTATAAGGGTTATTCATGGATAGTGTTCGTGTTATCGTATAATTTGAATCCAACCTTTGATTACATCGGTACCATCACCTAAATCCAAGGTATAGAAATAGGTTCCTTTGGGTAATGCACCATTTTCTCCAGTTCCATCCCAATCACTCTGGTAATTCCGTTTTTCATAAACAGCATTGCCGTACCGGTCAAAAATCTGAAGGTAATTGTTAGGATAATCTCTTGCTGAAACTAATGTAAGCCTATCGTTTATACCATCTCCATTAGGGGAAAAGATATTGCATATGGTACCCGGATCTACACATTCCGTTGTCTGTACTTCTACTACTACCGAAGCCATATTGTTACTAGGGTCTATATCTTGCGGAACTACTTGGTCTATAGTTACCGTATTGGTAAAATCTGTATTACCCGCCGCAGCAACCGTACCGGTTATCCTTAACGTTACCTCTTCACCACCATCTAGTTGTGGAATAGACCAAATTCGCAATTGGGCATCAAAAGTAGTGCCTTCCGCCACTTCCACGCTGGTTATTATAAAGGCCGAAGCATCACTCAAAACCTCTGACACCAAAATATTCCTTGCTACGCCATCTTCCGTTAAATTGGCTACTGTAATGGTGAAAACAATTTCTTCCCCAGTTAACGGCTTAACCACATCTACTATCTTTGTTATCTCTAAATCTGAAGCGATTGCCCCACATGCCTCACTATCAATATAGGGATCACAAGGATCTAACGGATTAGAAGCTACATCTGGAACCAAGGCTGTAGTTGGGTCATCTACCACCAAAACTTCTTCGCCATCCGTTAACCCATCCATATCCGTATCCGCAAGAAAAGGATCTGTACCTAAGTCCACCTCTTCACTATTAGTAAGTCCGTCAGAATCGCAATCATCACCTGGAAGCGGTGTTCCCCCTACGGAATCACAAGCGTCTAGAGGATCGGTCTGGTCTACATTTACTTCTTGGCCATCTAAAATACCATCACCATCTGTATCTGGATTATTAGGATCTGTACCTATAATTTCTTCTTGGTCATCATTTAAACCATCATTATCGGCATCTAGTAAACAATTAACCGCGGTTAAGGTTACTTCTATGGAATTATTGGTACAAGGTGCCTCTGCTGATGTGGTAGTAAATCTAAACGTATAGTTTCCTTGGGCAAGCCCCTCAAAATCAACAATGTTATCTGCGCCAATACTTACTGTTTCTTCTCCGCTCACAAATTCCCACGTACCTGGGTCCTCACCTTCTAACACCTCATCTAAATCTAATGTTGTAGGGTTTTCTGGACCTGCAACCGTACATGCTGAAGTATCTACTATGGTACCGGTGCTTGGCCCTTCTAATACCGTAACCACAACCTCTTGCCTAGCTGAAGCACAGCCATTGGCAAAAGCCTCTACAAAATAACTTGTGGTTTCCGCTACCTCTGGCGTAAAGGTTTTAGAAGTACTTAAAATAGTATTGTCTGTTGCAGTTGCATACCATCTAACACTGGCTCCTACTGTGGCATCTGCCGTAATTGTTGCCACACCACCATCACATATAGTATCTCCATTTGCTACCGTTAATTCAGGAGTTTCGTTCAGCACCAAGGTAATGGCTATAGTTGGGCTAGCACATTCATTGGCCTCATCAAAATAAAAACCATAGTACGTACCAGGGGTAGTAACCAAATTACTACGGTGTGCACTGGTTACCAATGGATCTGGGTTAGGGCTCCAACGCAATTCAGTTCCATTTGGTGCATTGCCCGTAACAAAATCATTCAAATCTGCATCAACTACGTCACAAAAATTATTGTTAGCAGAGTCGTCTCTTGTAGGTGCTTCGTTACCCGCATCACAATCAAAAGCACAATCAATTACCCTAATCAAAAGTGTATCCGAAGCATCACTGCAGGAACCTTGGGCCGTATTTGTTGTATAGGTGAAAATATAATCACCCAATGGTGCTCCTGCAAAATTGACCTCATTACCTGAACCAATTACAACCTGACCACCAGAAGGGTCTGTGGTCAATGCCCATGTACCGGCATCTGCCCCTGTTATTCTATCGTCTAAGTCTGCGGAAGCATTGTTACCACCTGCAGTAGTATTACAAACTTGAAAATTATTTATAGTGCCCGTGCTAGGGGTTTGGTTAAATACAATAGCTACACTAATTGCCGGACTTGCACATTGGTTTAGACTGTCATAGAAAAAACCGTAGTACGTGGTGCTTTCATCTGCAGTATTGTTGCTAATATGTGTACTGGCATCGGTAAAATCAGCATTACTCTTACTCCATTTTAAAGTAGCACCTGTTGGCGCTGCATTGGTTACATATACATTAAGATCCGTACTGGTAACATCACAAAATTCCGTAGGTGCACTTGTATTTAAATTTGGTGCTGTGTTGCCAGCAGCACAACCATCATCATTTAACAAGGTAACAGTAGCCGTATCCGAAGTGTCTATTAAACCACCAAACATGCTTGCCGTAGATAGACTAACCAAAATAGTTTCGTTGTCTTCTATTTTGGCATCGGCGATTGGTGTTATCTGAAAAGTTTTGGTTTCGCCGGCGGAACCGGTAAAATTCATTTGCCTAGAACCTCCTGTACTATAATCGTTATCTGCCGAAGTTGCAGTACCATCTGCCAAAATCCCGTTTACCGTAAAACCTGTAGTTACCGCACTGTCTAAGGTTGCAGTTACCGTAATGGCGCCATCGTCTTCATTTTCGCTAACATCTTCTATTGTAATGCTCGCCGTATCTTCACTTTCTAAGTTTATTGTTACCGTATTATCTGAACCTATAGTGTAACCCGTACCAGCAGTTAAGGTAATTATAATGTTCTCTGTAAGCTCCACAATAGTATCATCTATTGGTGCTATGTTTACCACAACAGTAGATTGACCATCTATAATAGTGGCCACACCGCTTAAAGCAGTATAATCTGTATCTGCTGTTGCCGAACCACCAATACTATAATTAACTGATAGGTCACCACCAGTTAAATTGTCTTGGTCTAACTCAATGGTAAAACCGCCATTGGTTAACGGAGACTCTGCCGCATTACTAGCGTTACTAATTTCTGCTTCAAATTGGTCGTCATCTTGGTTTATAACAGCAACCGTTTTTGTTCCTAAACCATCAAAAGCAGCATCGGCCGCTGGCTCTTCAATCGCTACATTTATATTTACGGTAACATCACCATCTACCTCTGAATCGTCTACACCCGTAACCGTAATGGTTTGTGGGGTGTCCCAGTCGGCAGCGATAAAGGTTAACCTATCGCTATCAACTATAACTTCACCATTATCTTGAGAAACCACAAGTACATCTATGTCTCCTTGCGGCTCTGCACCCAATACCACGGTAAATGTTGCTGTTGTTGTTTCGTCCTCGCTAACCGGCCCGCTAATTGCAGAAACTATTAAATCGGCAGTGTCATCATCAGTATTAGTAACTTCTATTGCCGTATTTGGCAAACCATCAAAATTATCGTCCGTAGCAGCTTGATCTATGCTTAAAATTATTTGATAGCTTTGATCAGCGTCATCTACAAAATCATCTACACCCGTTACGGTAACCTGTTGGGAAACATTCCAATTTGCAGGAGAAAATGTTAAACTAGTTTTGTCTACCGAGCCTTCTCCAGAAGCCGCCGAAGCATCTACAATTATTACCACATCTGAGTCTGGTTGTGCCGTTAATGAAACATTAAAAACATCTGAACCTCCAGCTTCAGTAGTGGTCAAATTTGTTTTGTCCACATTACCACCCGCAACATCGTCATCTAAAAAACTGGACTCGCCTGTATCATCTGCAATGGTTGCATTTGTAGGATTTGACAATATTATACTAATAGGCTTATCCCCGTCAATTAAGAAGTTGCCATTTAAAGTGACCAAAATATTTTCATTCAATCCATTTCCAGATAAATTACCCAGGGTGATTGTGTTAATTGAACCATTTTCATTACCTCCTATTATTTCATATTGAACAGAAGAACTACTTAATAAATCTTGATTATTTAAAGTTACAGTGAATGTTAAGGTAGTAACATCCCCATCATCACCTTCGTTTACTGGCGTAGGATCGTTTATAGTAAAGTTTTGCGCGTTCATTCCCGTAAACACAAAAAAGAAAGCAACAATAAAAAAATAGTTTTTAAAGGCAGAAAATAGCTGGGTGGCCGCAAAGCGGTTGGGTAGCTGGTGGGTTATTATTTTCATACTGTGTATCAACAAAGTAAATAGTGTTCTGTTCGTGTTCGGGGACACCAAATATTAGAAAAAAAACATAGATTTAAACAAAAAGGTGGATTAAATCTATGTTTCTTAAGATAAACGGCTAAAAGCCCCGTTATAACTACCTACGTAAGTTCTACGCCTTGGGTTTCCGCACTGCGGTCTATTTTCTTTACCAAGCCTTGCAACACCTTTCCTGGACCTATCTCCGTAAAGGTCTTGGCACCATCTGCCAGCATTTGTTGCACACTCTGCGTCCACTTAACCGGAGCTGTTAATTGAGCTATTAGGTTTTCTTCTATTTCTTTAGAACCCGTAACCGCGGTTGTGGTCACATTTTGATACACCGGACAGCTAGGTTCCTTAAATTGGGTTGCCGCTATGGCCGCCGCTAATTCTTCTCTAGCCGGCTCCATCAATGGCGAGTGGAACGCCCCACCTACCGGTAAAACCAAGGCTCTACGCGCACCCGCTTCTTTCATTTTTTCACAAGCTGCCTGTATGGCCGCTACCTCTCCAGAGATAACCAACTGCCCCGGGCAATTGTAATTGGCAGGTACCACAATACCTTCTGTTTCTTCGCATAATTTTTCTACCAAGGCATCTTCCAAACCTAGTACGGCCGCCATGGTGCTTGGTTGTAGCTCACAGGCTTTTTGCATAGCTTGTGCCCTTTGGGAAACCAACTTTAGACCATCCTCAAAATTTAATGCACCGTTTGCTACCAAAGCAGAAAATTCGCCTAAAGAGTGGCCTGCAACCATGTCTGGCTTAAAGCTATCTCCCATTACTTTAGATAGAATTACGGAATGTAAGTATATCGCCGGCTGGGTAACCTTGGTCTGTTTTAACTCTTCTGGCGTTCCTTGGAACATAATGTCCGTTATGGAAAAACCTAAAATTTCATTGGCTTTTTCAAAAAGTTCTTGTGCCAGAGGGTACTTCTCGTAAAGGTCTAACCCCATACCTACAAACTGCGCCCCTTGACCGGGAAAAATATATGCATTCATTTTCTATCTGTTTAGTGTTACGCAAAAATAGGAAAAGCGGCGGACTAGCCCTATTCTTTAAACCAACTACTGTATTTTACATAGTTATTGGCAATACGGTCTATTTCGCCCTTACTTAATTCTGGGCTTACTTCTTTAATTTTACGCGCGGGCATACCTGCAAATATGGTTCCCGACGGTACCCGTGTACCTTTGGTTACCACGGCACCGGCCGCTATGATGCTATTGGATTCCAAAACACAATCGTCCATAACAATTGCACCCATACCCAACAAAACGTTATCTTGTATGGTGCAACCGTGCACAATGGCATTGTGTCCTATAGAAACATTATTACCTATGGTTGTAGGGCTTTTTTGATAGGTACAATGGATAACCGCCCCATCCTGAACATTAACTTTATTTCCCATTTTTATATAATGTACATCGCCGCGTAAAACCGCGTTGAACCAAACACTGCATTGGTTGCCCATATTAACCTCCCCAACAATTGTGGCATTTTCCGCAATAAAACAATCGGTTCCCCAAACTGGGGTTTTACCATTTACCGTTTTTATAAGCATAGCATTACGATTTAAAATGAGATAACAAGGTTGCCTTTTTAGAAGCAGAGACAGAAAGTTCTTTATCATTGGTCAATATAACCGAACCGCCCTTTCCCTTTACATATTTTACAATTTCGTTTAAGTTTACCAGATACGATTTATGAATGCGAACAAATGGGAAATCTGCCAGTGCTTCTTCAAAATACTTTAGTGTTTTGCTTACTACTATCTTGCGTTCTTTTAGGTAAATTTCTGTATAATTATCATCTGCCTTGCAAAAATAAATCTCCGACACGTCTAGGACCTGGAAACCATCTTGTTGCGGTATGGTAATTTTTCCTTCGGTCTTGGCAAAACTACTTTTAAGTACTTTACCGGTTATTTCACCTTCCTTTATTTTAATGGCCTCTACATATTCTACCGCTTTAATAAGCTCATCTATATTAATAGGCTTCATTAAATAATATGCCGCATGGTTATTAAGGGCGTCTAGGGCGTAATTGTTATAGGCCGTTACAAATATGACCTCGAAATTGCGGTCTGGAAACTCCTCCAACAAATCAAACGCATTACCAAAAGGCATTTCTACATCTAAAAACACCAAATCTGGCTTGTGCTCCGTAATTGCGGCAACCCCTTGCTTTATACTATCTGCCTCTGCCAAAAGTGTTACGGACGGGCAGTATTTAGCCAAATAATTACGTAAAATTTCACGACTATTGGCTTCATCTTCTACTAAAACAGCTTTAAGTTTCATCTAGTCTTTTTTTAGGCGTAATACTACTTTGGTTCCTGTCTCATCCTCGTTTAAATCGTTTATGGTTACATCTACCTTATTCTTGTACATATCGTTTAAAATAGCAATACGCTTTTTAATATTACCCATGCCTTTTGATTTTTGCCTACGCTGATTATCGGTTTTAAGGTTGGCAGAATGCTTTCGCCCTATACCATTGTCCGTAACCGTAATTTCTAGCATATCTTCTTGTGGTTGTGTTACCGATACAATAAGCTCACCCTTATCTTCTTTATAGCGAAGCCCATGCCACACGGCGTTTTCAATATAAGGCTGCACCAACATAGGCGGAATTTGAAATGCATGAATATCCACCTCGTTTGCAATTTTGATATCGTAATCAAACTTATCCGGAAAACGGGAATGCTCTAACTTAAGGTACAGTTTTATAAGCTCTAGCTCTTTGGTGAAGGGTATAAAGTCTTCTTCTGAGTTTTCTAGCACCGTACGCATGAGTAAGGAAAAATCGCTAAGGTACCTATTGGCACTACGTTCATCGCTCTTGGCAATATAATTGTTCACGGAGTTTAACGCATTAAATATAAAATGCGGATTCATTTGTGAGCGTAATGATTTTAAAGCGAGTAAATTATTGGCCAATTTTTGTTTTTGATTGCTTCTATAAAAAAAGAAAGCAGTTAACGCAAACAACGCCATCCCCATAACTAAAGAATAGATTAGTACCTTTTGCCAATTGGCACGGGTCTCGAACAATTTCTGTTCGGTCATGGCCAAACTATACTTACTTTGAGACAACTCTCTTTCCTGCTCCAAAGACGAAATACGATTTTGCTTGTTGGCCACCTCTCTATTTAAGCGGGCCAATCTAGAAAGCTCCTGTTCCTTTCTAATGTATAGTGTATCTACCAAAGAAACGTACTCTTGGTAGGTTTTATATGCCTTATCAAAATCCCCTCGATACTCATACACCTCAGATAGTTTACGAGTGGCATCTTTTTGAACTACTAAATCATTATCAGAGTCTGCCTCTACAATACTTTTTTGCAAATAAGGAATGGCTTCTGCCAATTTTTCTTGCGCTATGTACGCATTGGCAATTTTATAGTTGATGCGTTGGGTAGTAATAGAGTCTTTTTGCGCAGGTTCATCCTTTAAAAGCACCTTCTTTTTAGGCAAACGTTTTAACTGACTAAGATTTTCTTTTCGCAATTGAATTTCATCGTCATAACGGTTAGTTTGATTGTAAAAATCGGCCACCTTTTCTTTTTCCAGAACTTCTCTCTCCGGTGCTTGCTGCTTACTTAATTTAATTGAATTGTTGTAGTAATCCTCTGCCTCTATTTGCCTATTCTGAGCCGCAAAATTATCTGCTATTTTGGTACTTAAATCAATTACCTTAGGGGTTACTTGATTTTTTTCTGCGATTTTTAAACCAGACTCATAAAACTGCTGTGCCAGTTTACTTTTACCCATGCCTTTATGGGCATCTCCTTTAAGTTCTTCTTTTTCTATTCTTTGGTATGGCGGCATATTTTTTACCGCATCTAATTTTTCTAATTGGTCCAAAGCGGCACCATACTCTTTACTTAAAACATAGGCTTTGGCCAAGAGCAAGGTAGTGCGTACGGTTTTTTTTGCATCTAGGGCGTCTTCTAGATTAGCAACAGCCAAATCAAATTGTTTATGATATAAGTATACTTCTCCTAATAGGGTTAAGCTATGATTTACTTGTGTTTTGCTGGGTTCTAGTGTTGTATTGGATATGGATTTAGAAATAAAATCCAAACTTTTTTCAATATCTGTTTTCTTGTAAAAGTTTGCAGAATCTAAATAGCGCTGGTGTTCAACAGCCGTTGTTGCCCTAGAACCACCCCTAGCACTTGGTTCAAAATCTTGCACTTCTACAATAATCTCTTCTTTAGAGGTAATCCTATGAAATACCGTTTCAAATTCAGGACTTCTAAAAACAATTTCATCACCAATATTGGCACGGATTTTAAACTCACCTAAACCATTGGTAGTAGTATATTCTCCTTTATCCGTGCTTACCGAAACACCTGAGATAGGCATCTGATTATCTTGGGATCGCACCAACCCCTCTAACATAAATCCTGATTGATTCTGCTGACCGTAAAAAGGTTGTACGGAAAGCATAGCCATAGACAAGGTTAGAAAGAATAGAAACTGCCTCATAATTAAAGGTAAACTTAGACTATTTAGATGGCACTAGAAAATGACTAATAACCACACATAGGAGATAAAAATTAGAAAAAGTTAAGTTAACTCACTGAAGTACAAATTAAACTAACCAACAAGGCTTATTCCCTAATAATGAATTTTCTACCTAAAAATGCTCCTTTAGGTTTGTGATAAACAATATTGAAAAGAAGCATATTAATTACAAAAACAATCATCATGAAAAAAAACATTTTAATCGGTTTAAGTTTATTAACCTTAGGTATTGGCTACGTAGAGGCCTCCCGATTGGCTACCAAAGAAGCGGCTGAATTGAGAACCGCAATACAATTAGATGACAAACTACAGCCTGTAAAACCTAAAAAACAATATGTGAAAATCGCTTTGCTATTAGATACGAGTAATAGTATGGACGGGTTGATTAATCAGGCAAAATCACAACTTTGGGATATTGTTAATGAATTCTCCTATGCCAAATGCGGAAATGGTAGTACTCCAGAATTACATATAGCGCTTTACGAATATGGAAATGATGATTTAACGGCACGCGAAGGTTATATTAGACAAGTACTTCCATTTAGTAGTGATTTGGACGATATTTCAGAGAAACTATTTTCTTTAACCACCAACGGCGGCGAAGAATATTGTGGTGCCGTAATAAACACTTCTTTAAAACAGTTGGATTGGGGAAAGAACCCAGACGACCTAAAATTGGTTTTTATTGCAGGTAACGAACCATTTACCCAAGGCCGAACCAACTATAAAGATGCGGTTTTACAAGCAAAAGAGAAAGATGTGGTTATCAACACCATTTTCTGTGGCAATTATACCCAAGGAATAAGTACAAAATGGAAAGATGGCGCCCAACTTAGCGGAGGGGATTATATGGCAATAGACCACAATGCAGAACAAATTTATGTAGCCACCCCATTTGATAAGATTATAATAGAGCTAAACTCTAAACTTAATAGCACATATGTGGCCTACGGCTCTACAGGTTCTAATCGATTAAAAAAACAACGTTTGCAAGACAATAACGCTTATGAAATGGAGGCCGAAGTAGCCGTAAGCAGGGCCGTTAGTAAAAGTTCTAAGCTATATAAAAATTCTAGCTGGGATTTAGTAGACGCCGTAGAGGAAGATGCCGTTGCTATTGAAGAAATTGCACCAGAGGCTTTACCGGCCCCGTTAAAAGGCAAATCTGAAAAAGAGATTAAGGCCTATATTTCCCAGAAGAAATCTGAACGCGCTAAAATCCAGGCCGAAATACAAAAAACCAATGCAAAAAGGGAAGCGTATTTGGCAAAACATCAAAAAGAAAATGCAAAGGGCGAACTAGAAAGCGCCCTACTACAAGCCATTAAAAAGCAGGCCGCTAAAAAAGAACTGAACTGGAAATAACAGAATAATTTTTAAAGATAAGGGCAGTTGTTTACAACTGTCCTTTTTTTTGCTTTTAGTTGGCTGCAGGGCAATAGCAATTGTACCTCTTTTCTTCTTGCTTGCCAAAATCATAACCCAGGGTTATTTGGTGAAAACCTCCATTATCAAAACGAATATCTCCAGATTGATAAGAATAGTTATATGAAAACAAAAAACGGTTGATATTTACACCAACAATAGGTGTGAACAATTGCAAACGCTGTTCGCCAAACGTACCATCTTGTTGAAATTGCGCGCCATCAAAACTTCTTCTGTAAGATAAACCTCCCCACACCGTGGTTGTAGAGTTTAGGTCTTTATACACTTTTAGGTTAAGGTCAATTGTCTTTTCCTTGGTAAAGTCTGTCATCTGGAACAAGGTAGAAGGCTCAATTCTAAAATCGCCCTTACCAAACACATAGCCCGCAGAAAGTAAATAACGTCTTAAATTGTCAAATTCTGCCAAGGTATACAAATCCCTGCCGCTACCTAACAGGTTCAAAATAGCAGCATGTGCATAGAATTCTAGAAAGTTGTAACTAACACCTAAATCTGTATTAAAATAACTAGTAGTATTTTTAACGCCACTAATTAATGGATCTTGCCGAATAGATATAAATTCAGATTCGTCCAAACTACTTAAAATTACACCAGCACTTAATCCAAAAGACAATTGATTCAAGGTTCTAAAATCGCCCCCCAATTGTAAATGATGTGCGTACGTACCTTTAAAACCGGTTTGGGAATGATAACCATTGGCATCATTAAAAAGAATAAAACCAATACCACTTTTGCCACCTACCCTAAAATTCGCATTTAACGTTTGTAAACTAGGAGCTTCATCTACATTAAACCATTGCTTTCTGGCCGTGAGTCTAATTTTACCGCCTTCTCCTATACCTGCCATAGAAGGATAAACCAAGTAATAATTATCTGCTAAGTAATCAAAATAAACAGGAATTCCCTCTTGTGCTTTTGTTGTACCAAAAAACAAAAGAAGCATTGCCAAGGTTGGTATAAGTTTATTCATCTGGTTGGGGCTAAGTGTATCTCTCTAATTAATAAAACAAAAAGTATAACGGTAATAAAGTAACATTATTATATCTATGTAACGCCAAGATTACTTTGTACTTTTGTAGAAATTTTAGCCATGAAAGATTATAACATAACCGTAGTAGAGACCAACAATCCTGCTATTTTGAAGTTTGAGGCAAATCATTTTCTAGTAAAGGACAATTACGAGTTTAAAAATATAGATGAGGCTAAAAAATCGCCTTTGGCCCAACAGCTGTTTCATTTACCTTTTATAAAAACAATTTATATCTCTGGGAATTTTGTAGCCATGGAGCGTTTTGATATTGTAGAATGGAACGATGTTAAAGACGAAGTTGCCCAAAATCTAGTAGAATATTTAAATGCGGGAGAGCCTGTTGTTATAGAAGATACTGAAAACAACACACCCATTTCTGTCTATGCAGAGGTTACACCTAATCCTGCAGTTATGAAATTTGTAATGAACAAAGTTATTGTTCCTACTATTTTTGAGTTTAAAAATATAGACGAGGCAAAAGGATCAGAATTGGCCAGTCAATTGTTTCACTTTCCATTTGTAAAAGAGGTTTTTATAGACCAAAATTATGTTTCCATCACAAAATATGATGTTGCAGAATGGAACGAGGTAACTATGGAGGTTAGAGAGTTTATCCGCGCCTACTTTGCAGATGGTAAGGAAGCTGTTTCTGCTGAAGCACTTTCTAAAACAAAGGCGGCCAATAAAGTACAAGCAAAACCTGAAGTACAACAAGATGAAACTTCACAAGCCATTATCTCTATACTAGAAGAATATGTAAAACCAGCAGTAGCCAGTGACGGCGGTAATATCATGTTTGAGTCTTACGATAGTGAGACTAAAAAAGTTAACGTTATTTTACAAGGTGCTTGCAGTGGCTGCCCTTCTTCTACGTTTACCCTAAAAAATGGTATAGAAACGATGTTAAAGAACATGTTGGGTGAAAAGGTAAGTGAAGTTGTTGCCATAAATGGCTAATGTTTTTAAATAGAATTTCTTATCTTCTAAGAGAATTCTAAAAACATTAACTATGGCAATTTTAAAAGTGATTGAAGTATTGGCTAATTCTAGTAAAAGCTGGGAAGACGCCACAAACAAAGCGGTAGAACAAGCTGCAAAATCGGTTAAGCACATCCGTTCCGTTTACGTTAACGAGCAAAGTGCCACGGTAAAAGACGGCAAAGTAGATGAATACCGTGTAAACGTAAAAATTACTTTTGAGGTAAATTAAATAGAAAATACCGCATAACTTAGCGCCTAATCAGGCGCTTTTTTTGTACCCAATTCTAAATTATGAAACAATACATATTTGGTTTATTTCTAGGAACACTTTTTCTAGTTGGCTGCCAAGAAACCCAAAAGAAAATGGAACATAAATACACCAATGCTTTAGTAGACGAAACAAGTCCATATTTATTACAGCACGCCCATAATCCCGTAAATTGGAATGCATGGAAACCAGAGGTTTTAGAAAGGGCAAAAGAAGAAAACAAACCCATACTGATAAGTATAGGTTATGCTGCTTGCCATTGGTGCCACGTTATGGAAGAAGAATGTTTTGAAAATGAAGAGGTAGCAAGCTTGATGAACGAAAATTTCATCAATATTAAAATTGACCGCGAAGAGCGTCCAGATGTAGACCAAATTTATATGGATGCCATACAAATGATGACCGGTAATGGGGGTTGGCCCTTAAATATAGTTGCGTTGCCAGATGGTAGACCATTTTGGGGCGCCACTTATTTACCAAAAGACAATTGGACTAAATCGCTCAAAAGCCTAATTGACCTCTATCATAACGATCCTGAAAAAGTACAGGAATATGCGGAAAAACTAGAACAGGGCATACAGGCCATAAATCTAGTAGAAAACAAAACCTCCAAAATAAATTTTACTAAAGACGAATTAGATTTAGCCGTACAAAATTGGAGTACTAGTTTTGACACCTATCTTGGCGGCTACAAAAGGGCACCCAAATTCATGATGCCCAATAACTTGGAATATCTTTTACATTATGCCACAGCCAATAAAAACGAAAGCATTTTAGAATATGTAAACACTACCCTGACTAGGATGGCTTATGGCGGTATTTTTGACCCAATTGATGGCGGTTTTTCTAGGTATGCCGTTGACGTTAAGTGGCACGTACCGCATTTTGAAAAGATGCTGTACGACAATGGGCAACTAATAAGCCTATACAGTAAAGCCTATGCAGTGACCAAAAATCCGCTATACAAAGAAACCGTAGAAAAATCTGTAAGTTTTGCCAAATTAGAATTACTAGATAATAATGGTGGATTTTATTCTAGCTTAGATGCAGACAGCAAAAACAGTAACGGTGAACTAGAAGAAGGTGCCTATTACGTTTGGACCGAAAAAGATTTGGATAGCATTTTAGGTAGTGAATCCAGCATTTTTAAAACCTACTACAACATTAATAGCTACGGCCATTGGGAAGAAGACAAATATGTTCTTATCAGAGATGCAAGCGATAATGAAATTGCAGATAGCCTAGGAATAGCTACAACTAACTTAACACAACAAATAGCTAAAAATCTTAAAGAACTAAAAAAAGTTAGGGACCAAAGGGAAAAGCCAAGATTAGACGATAAAATCCTAACCTCTTGGAACGGACTAATGCTAAAAGGATTAACCGATGCTTACCGTTATTTACAAAATGACAATTACCTACAATTAGCATTAAAAAACGCTAATTTTCTAGAACAAGAAATAATACAAGAGGATTTTTCGGTGTATAGAAACCATAAGAACGGCAAAAGCAGTATCAATGGTTTTCTAGATGACTACGCAACGCTCATAGAGGCGTTTATAGGCCTTTACGAGGTAACTTTTGACGACCATTGGCTAACGCTAGCAAAAAATCTTACAGACTATGCCATTACACATTTTAAAGACGATGAAAGTAACATGTTTTACTATACTTCTGATCTGGATGATAAATTGATTAGACGAAGTATAGAAACAAACGACAATGTTATCTCCGCTTCTAATTCCATAATGGCCAACAACCTTTATAAACTACACAAAATCTACATGAAAGAACCGTATGGAGAAATTGCTTCTGCCATGCTTAACAACGTGCAAGACAATTTTATAAAAAGCGCACAAGGTTTTTCTAATTGGATGCACCTTATCTCATACCAACAGAATAATTTTTACGAAATAGCCATAGTTGGTGATGCGTATAAAAAGATAGCCCGTGAGTTGAGCAAGGAATATATTCCCAACAGCATACTAGTTGCTACAAAAGATGACCAAAGTTCAATAGAATTATTACAAAATAGGCACGTTCCAGACCAAACCTTAATTTATGTATGCATAGAAGGTTCTTGTAAATTACCAGT
Source organism: Croceivirga sp. ABH4_376 (assembly GCF_056160685.1). Taxonomy (NCBI): domain Bacteria; kingdom Pseudomonadati; phylum Bacteroidota; class Flavobacteriia; order Flavobacteriales; family Flavobacteriaceae; genus Croceivirga; species Croceivirga sp. ABH4_376. The sequence goes on from NZ_JBSWXQ010000003.1 coordinate 175,388, forward strand.
TGCCACCCCGGAAGAGGTGTTAAAACAACTATAATTCTCACGCTAATTTTAACCCAGTTTTAATTTCATTAATTTGAAATGTTAAAATCTATGCCGTAGGTTGGCAGCCTAAAATAAAACTATGTTAGAAGAATTTCAGAATTACGAAAAACACATAAACAAAGCCATAGAGTGGTTTTGGGATTTGGTACCCAATTTAATTTTGGCCATTATTATACTTTTTGCTGGTTTATGGTTTATTAAAATCATAAATAAGTTAGTTCGTAAATTTTTTGCCAAAAAAGACTATGACGAAACTTTAGAGAGTTTTTTACAAAGCTTCATCAGTATTGGTCTAAAAGTGATGTTGTTTGTGTTGGTGGTAACCCAACTAGGTGTACAAACCTCTTCATTAATTGCGATGATTGGTGCCGCTGGTTTAGCCATAGGTTTAGCCTTACAAGGATCCTTATCCAATTTTGCCGGAGGCGTATTAATTCTTTTGTTCAAACCATTTAGGGTGGGCGATTTTATATCTGCCCAAGGTATAGATGGCACAGTAAAGGAAATTTCAATTTTTAATACGAAACTGAATACTTTTGGAAACCAATTAGCCATTGTACCTAACGGCCAATTGGCTAATGGTAATATTGTAAATTATAGCGCAGAACCTATTCGCAGGGACAACTATATTGTAGGTATAGGCTATGGTTCCAACATTAAAAAAGCCAAGGATATTCTGCTGGCACTTTGCGAGCAAGATGAACGCATACTCAAAGAACCTAAACCCGAAGTTTATGTAGCTGAATTAGCAGATAGCTCTGTAAATCTTTCTTTACGCTGGTGGGCCAAAAATGAAAATTTCTGGGGCGCCAAGTTTAATCTTATTGAACAATCTAAACTTAAGTTTGACGAGGCGGGTATTGAAATACCTTTTCCGCAACGGGTTATACATTCAGAAGAAATAGACGATTAAGCCTTTTTCTTCTTAGTCTGTAACACAAAATCCTTAAGATAATAGGGTTCAAAATAGGCAACATCCTCAAACAGTTGTTGCTCAAATCTAATAAAAGACAATTGTGCCATTTGCGCTGCAGATGGCACTTTTTCATGATGGTAAACAAACTTTACCTCTCCCAGTTCCCCTTTACATTTTTCAGCTCCGTTACCTACCAAATGTACCTTTCCCTTACTGGCAAAATGCTGAAATGAATTTGCATCAATAATTTCAGCTTCGGTTGCTCTTAGCGCGTTATATTCAGCATCAAAAACACAGGAATAAACCTCCATACGTCTTGCATCCAAGACGGGAACAATAAACTCATTGGGCTGTACACTAACTTGCTGCGCCAAACTTTCTAAGGTTGGAATAGCGATTAATGGCTTATCCAGAGAAAAACACAAACCTTTAGCTGCAGACACCCCAATTCGCAGACCTGTATAAGAACCAGGTCCCTTACTCACCGCAATTGCGTCTATGTCTAAAAAAGACAAAGAAGCCTTTTGTAAGGCTTCTTTTATAAAAATATGTAATTGTTCTGAATGCGAATAATTAGCAGTGTTTTCTTCTACTAAGGCAACTGCTTTACCATCTACGCCAATACTTACAGAACAATTGGTTGTTGCTGTTTCTAAATTTAAGATTGTAGCCATACTAGCTACAAAGATACCTAGTTCAATTGTATTGGTAAACCAAAATAAAATTCTAGAATCTTAATTCTAAAAATATAATCGTACTTAGTTCTAATTACGTTTGCTTCTGCATCATCTACACGAGATTGTGCTTGGCTAAAAGCAAAACTATTCATTAACCCAACCTCAAAACGATCTTTTGCATATTGAAAAGCGGTTCTTCTTGCCTCCAAAGTTTTTTGTGCGGCCTCATAAGATTTTCCAAAAGTTTTTACATCTGCATAAGCTTGCTGTACAGTAGCCTCTAAATCTAGCTTATCTTGCTCGTATTGCAATTTTATACGCTCCAAGCTAATCTGAGAACGTTTTACATTATTACGGGTACTCCATCCATTAAATATTGGTACATTCAACTGTGCACCGTAAGAAATACCATCGTTTAACCATAATTGGTCTACAAACTTTACATCTTCACCAGTAAATGGGTTTCTGTTCTGATCAGAATATCTGGTATTGTAGTTAAAGAAAGCTCCTAAAGTTGGCATGTATGCTCCTTTAGCAATCTCTACATCTTTCTCTGCTAGTTCAACATTTGCCTTAGACAACTTTATGTCGTTCCTAAAGGTCAAGGCTTTGTCAAAAATTGTTTTGGCAGATTGTTGTAAGATATCACTTGGTGGCACTTCAAAGGTCTCATCAGCAATATCAAACGTTTCGTAATCCGTTATTTGTAATAATTGGGCAAGACTAATTCTAGAAATGAGTACTAAGGCCTCATTATTTACTATTTGTTGTTCTTGTGAGGCAGCGGTTGCTTCAATCTCTAACAAATCTCCCTTAGGTACAACACCAGCTTCTACCAATTCTTTTGTTCTATTTAAGTCTTGTTGTGTTACTACAAATTGCGCTTCTGATACTTTTAAGGCTTCTTTATTGGACAACACTTGCAAGTAAGCATTGGCAACGTTCAAACGAATATCATCTTTTAAATCATCTAAACGATATTGTGATGCTAGAGCATTCATCTTTGCTCTTTTCAGGTTGTTATAATTTCTCAATCCGTTAAACAGGGTTACACTAGATGTCATATTCATGGAAGAAGACAAAATAGTACCGGATACCAGATTATTAGTAGTTGGATCCAGTATTAAACCGGTATTTCCAGATAAAGAGGCTTGGCCGTTTAAATCTGGCAACAAATTACCAACTGCGTCTGATTTCTCAAGTTTTACGTTTTCCAAATCCAACTCCAATTGGGCAACGGTTATGTTGTGGTCTACGGCATAGGTAACGCACTCTTCTAAGGTCCATTTTTTAACCTGTGCCGAAGCCATGCTCACGGCACCTACAAGTGTTAGTATAGCTATTTTAAATTTCATTCGTTTTTTGATTTTATGGTTTCTTAAATCAGTTATCAACTGGCCTAATTATCCGTAGATTTCTTTTCTAGTTTGTTCCAAACTTTAATTTTGTCACCTTCACTTAAACCAGAAACAATTTCTACGTCAATTCCATCGCTAATACCCAATTCTACATCCTTACGTTCGTATTGGTTTTCTCCGGTTTCTACCTCTACATAAGGTTTTTCCGTATCCTTATCAAACTGTAAAAGTGCTTCTTTTATAGACATTACATCTTTCTTTTCATCTAAAACAATAGAAGCGTTTGCAGAGTATCCTGCGCGGATGTTCATACTATCGGTCACTACCAAATCCCCTTCAATTTTAAATTGAACCGCTCCTTCTTCTTCAACACCTTTAGGAGCAATAAATTTAAGTTTGGCATCAAATTTACTTTCTTCCAAAGCGCCTAAGCTAATTTCTAAGGGCATACCCACGTGTAGCTTCCCTACCTCAGCTTCGTCCACTTCTCCTTCAAATATCATCTTACCCATATCTGCTATCGTTGCTATGGTTGTACCATCATTAAAGTTGTTACTTTGTATTACTTGATCGCCTTCCTCTACCGGAATCTCTAAAATAGTACCGTTAACAGTAGCTCTAATATTCGTGTTTGCACTTGAAGAACCACCGGCAGATCCTTTAAGAATTATCTGGTAATCGTTTTGTGCATTTTGCAATTCCAATTTGGCTTGATCAAAAGCTAATTGAATATTCTGAAAGTCTTGCGCAGACACTACGCCCTTATCAAATAGGGTTTTGTTCCTTTTATAATCGGTCTCGGCATTGGTCAATGCTACTTTTGCATTGTTAACCCTACCTCTTGCTTGGTATACAGACTGTTCGTTAGGAACTACTTTAATCACCGCAATTAATTCTCCGGCCTTAACTTTAGCCCCTTCTTCTAAATAGACTTTTTCTATGATTCCAGAGATTTGTGGTTTAATTTCAATTTCGTCTTCTGGAATTACTTTACCGGTAACAATAACCTTATTGGTAATATCTTTTTTCTCTACGGTCTCTGTTTTAAACAGTTGCTTTGGTTTACTGTTCTGCTTTAAGAAAACCACGATTGCGCCAAGGATTACAACGACCCCTAGCCCTACTAAACCGTATTTTACAAATTTGTTCATTGTATTACTTTTTGTATTTGATTAGTTATTTTGATTTTTATTCTTCTCTTAGTGCCTCTATTGGCCTAATTTTTAATGCTCTATTGGCTGGTATTAATCCTATAAGTACACTTAGCCCTACCATTAACACAAAGGATATGGTAAATTGAGGTATGGTTATCATTGGATTCACGAAAGGAAAATCTTCTCCGGAGCCAAATGCCGCATTTAAACCCGAAAGAATACCTATTGAAATAGCGAAACCGATTAAACCTGCAAAGGCAGTTAATACAATTGCTTCTAACACGATCTGCCGTTTTACTATCTTAGGTGTTGCCCCCATGGCCCTACGTACCCCAATTTCTTTAGTACGTTCCTTAACGGTTATTAGTAGTATATTACTAATGGCTATAACCCCTGCTAACAGGGTAAACAGGCCAACAAAGAACGAAAAACCTTTAAGCACAGTGGTAAAGGCAGAGATATTGCTGAAAATTTCAGAAAAATCAAAACTACCAATAGCTCTTTCATCTGTTGGGGCTATATCGTATTTATTCTTAAGTAGGGTTTTTATTTGCGACTCTACAAAAGAAACTTTTGTGTTGGCATCTACGGCAATGGCCATCCACCCCATACGATTACCAGAACCAAACGCTTTTTGAAACGTGGTAAAAGGTATAAATACCGCATTTTCTCCATCAATGTTGATGTTGTCATTTGGCTTATACATGCCCACAATGGTAAAAAACACTCCATTGATTCTTAATTCCGTACCTATAGCCTGCTCTCCTTTGTCAAAAAGCAATTCATACGTTTCTTCCCCAATAACACAGACTTTTTTAGCTTCATCAATATCACTTTTGTTTAAAAACCGGCCCTCTACCAGCTTCTTTTTAGTGATTTCATCTATCTGCGGAAAATCTCCATAAACTGCCGATCCACTGGTACGGCCTTTTCTGTAAACTGAAACCACACCCCTATGAGAACCCAATTCTATCCGAGGGGCCAACACTTCAATTTCTGGAATGTTCTTTTTAAGGATTTCTGCGTCTTCTATTTTAAATTGAATTCTTCTACCTCTCTCAAATCCTTTATAGGGTTCTGAAGTTGCCTGGGCCCAAACAAAAAGACTGTTAGAAGCCGTACCGGCAAAAATCTTATCAAATCCATTGCTCATACCATTGGTAGAACCCAATAGCAAAACCAAAATAATCATAGCAAAAATCACCCCTAGCATGGTCAGGAACGTACGGAACATATTTTGCCCCAACGTATGAAATATTTCTGACCACATGTCTCTATCAAATAACCACATAACTATTTATCGCTTAATGCTACAATTGGTTTAACTTTTGCTGCTTTCATAGCAGGTAGCAACCCTGCCAATACACCGGCAACAATTAGAATAATGGTTGCCGTTACTACAACCCCAAGACTTACGTTAGGATTGCTAAATGCAGGAGATTGTATGGTAGGTCCTATTATGGCAAGGATAATCCAAGCAAATAGTAACCCAACGAAACCAGAAATAGCGGTTATAAATACAGATTCTAGAATAACCAAGTTCACTATTTGGCTAGGTTTTGCCCCTAACGCTTTACGAATGCCTATCTCTTTAGTACGCTCTTTAATGGTAAATACCATGATGTTACCAATACCCACAATACCTGCTATCAAGATTAAAAACCCCACACCAATACCTATAAACCTTAATACTGCCGTGAACTTACTTATATCATCAAATGCTTGAGCATAGTTCCAAACCCCAATTGCCGCTTGATCGTCTGGGTGCACGGCATGCCTCCTTTTCATCAATATCTCTAAACGATCAGAAAATTCTAACGCCTCCGTTAAGTCATAATTTGGATTATATGTAAGCGCTATAGAGTTTATGAGGTTGGTATTGCCATAAATTCTCTGGTAAGTAGTCATTGGCGCATAGATAACCCGTTCTGCATTGTCATCTCCTTCATCCGTGAATACACCAATAACCCTAAATGGTAATCCATTAAACTCTACAAACTTTCCAATTGGGTCTTCCTTTTTAAAGAGGTCTTCGGCCACTTTTCTACCAATTACGGCCACTTTGGCCTTGTTTATATAATCGGCTTCATTAATATATCTGCCAGACATCATCAATGTCTTTTCAATCATTTGATGGTCTGGAGCCACCGCTTGTACGGAATAAGAACCGGTTTCGCTTTTATATCTTGCCGTTGTACTTGCCCTATACCTACCACTTATGTATTCTATATCTTTTGGAAAACTGGCCTTTATGTATGCAATATCATCATCTTTGAACTGAATTCTACGATCGGCCTCAAAACCGCCATACGCTTTAGAGGTTACACCAGAACGAACAAAAATTGAATTATTGGCATCGTCATTAAATTGGGTATAAAACCCATTTTGCATACCATTAACTGAGGCAAGTAACATTACCAATATAAAAATTGCCCATCCAACAGAAAAACCAGTCAAGAACGTACGAAGCTTGTTCTTTTTTATGGTATTAAAGATTTCTTGCCAAACGTCTCTATCAAACATACTGTTCGGCTCTAACTTGTTCTACCTTTTTATCCTCTACGATTACACCATCCTTTAGGTGAACTATTCGCTTGCACATTTCTGCAATATCTGGTTCGTGGGTCACTACTAAAATAGTATTGCCCTCGTCATTGATTTTCTGTATCAAATCCATTACCTCATAGGAGGTTTTACTATCCAAAGCTCCTGTAGGCTCATCTGCCAGAAGTACTTTAGGTTCCGCGGCCAATGCCCTTGCAATTGCCACCCTCTGCTTTTGACCACCAGACAATTCACTAGGTAAATGATGCGCCCAATTTTTAAGACCAACCTTTTCTAAATAGGCTACTGATTTATCTTGACGCTCTTTTCTACCCACTTTCTGATAGTATAAAGGCAATGCCACATTTTCCGCAGCCGTTTTATAATTAATTAGGTTAAAAGATTGAAAGATGAACCCTAAAAACTTATTTCTATATTGTGCAGCTTTTGTTTCGTTAAGGTCTTTGATAGGAACACCATCTAAATTATATTCACCACTATCTGCCCCATCTAACATTCCCAAAATGTTTAATAAAGTAGACTTTCCTGATCCTGAAGAACCCATTATGGCAACTAATTCACCATCTTCTACACTAAAATTGATTCCTTTTAAAACGTGTAGTGAATTACTACCCATTCTATAAGATTTATGAAGATCTTTAATTTCTATCATGATTGGTTAATTTGCTATTTGGCTAGCTTTTGCTATTTGACTATTGAAAAGTTGATTTGTTACAAAGCGAATCTAAAAATTGTGTTAAAGTATTAACGCTCACCTATTTCCTCTTCCACGTTGTTCCAAATTTTAATTTGATCACCTTCATGGATGCCGTTTTTTACTTCTACGTAAATACCATCACTAATACCTAATTCTACTGGTCTTTTTTCAAACTTTTGGTCTCCTACGGCAATTTCTACAAAGGGTTCTTTTGTTGCATCATCAAACTGGACTAGTGCTTCTTTTAAAGCTAGTACGCTATCTGCTTTGGCCAAGATTATTGAGGCGTTGGCACTAAGACCAGCTCTAATAAAGGTAGTATCGCTTTTGGTCAAAGTTCCTTTTATTTCAAACTGTATGGCGCCATTTTCTTCTACCCCTTTTGGTGCTATGTAATCCAATACAGCATCAAACACTTGGTCTTCTATGGCCCCTACGGTAATCTCTAAAGGTAAATTTTCTTTGATTTTACCTACTTCAGATTCATCTACCTTACCTTCAAAAATCATTTTTTCAACATCTGCAATAGCAGCAATAGTTGTACCCTCATTAAAATTGTTACTTTCTATTACTTGATTTCCTTTTTCTACAGGAACATCCAAAACCATTCCATTGACCGTTGAACGAATTAAAGTGTTTGCTTCGTTTCCATAACCGCTGGCCGTTCCTGTTTTAATAATGTCGTACCTTTTATTTGCCGCATTATAGGTTTGCTTAGCTTGATCAAAGGCTACTTGCGCGCGCTCCAAATCAGTTTTAGAAATCACTCCTTTTTCAAAAAGGCTGTTTTGGCGTTCATAATTTCTGCGCTGATCATCTAAATCTATCTTTGCCCTATCAATAGCATCCCTAGCATCATTTACCGCACTTAAATTAGGCACCACTTTTATCTTAGCCAGCAAATCGCCACTTTTTACATAGTCTCCACCTTCTACAAAGACTTCTTCTATTACTCCGGAAATATTAGGTTTAATAAGCACTTCTTCTAAAGGCAAAATACTACCTGTAGCTACTGTTTTTTTAACAATGGTCTGTTTACTCGGCTCCTCAGTTTTATACACTATTGGGTCTTCTGCATTTTTTTGGTACAAATAGTACATAGCACCCCCAAAACCTAAAACAATGGCTGCTAGAATTAATATGGTTATCGATTTTTTCATTGGTTACTATTTATTTTTGATTGATTATTCTTTACTCTGTTCTTAACGCCTCTATAGGTCTAACTTTGATGGCCGAATTGGCAGGTAAAAAACCCGCTAACAGGCCTGCAAACATTAATACAGCAAGTGCTCCTGCAACCACATTGACGCTTACACTAGGATTCATAAACATATCTACTGGCCCAACACTATCTAATAATGCGTTAATACCGTAAATGGTTAACGCCCCAAAGATGATACCCGTCATCCCAGAAATAAGTGTAAGAAATATAGATTCCATTAAAATCTGCTTTTTAATACTCCAAGGTGACTCGCCCAACGCTCTTCTAATCCCAATTTCTTTGGTTCGTTCTTTTACCACAATTAGCATAATGTTACTTACACCTATTATTCCAGAAAGCAAGACAAAAGTTCCTACGATAATCGCTATCCATCTAATGCCAGAGAAGAGACTTTCTACCCTTCTATATTGTTCATATAAATCAAAATGCCCCACTGCCCTGCTATCTTCTGGATGCACTTTATGGTTGGCTTTCATTAAATCTATAATCTGATTTTTTAAAACCGAAATGGAATACCCGTCTTGAGCGGTAATAGCCATCCAGCCTACAGTTTCTCCCATGTTAAATGCTTGCGAAAAAGCCGTAAAGGGTACAAATATTTCTTTTTGTCCTTCTTCATTACCATTGCTGGAATTCTTTTTATAGGTACCTATAACTAAAAAATTAACACCTTGTATTTTTATATAGGTTCCTAACACCTTCTCGCCTTTGGCATATAATTCGTTTTTAACACCCAAACCAATAACGGCCACCTTTCGTTTTTCGCGGATATCATTATGATTAATAAACCTTCCGGAAGTTACCGTCATTGGATCTTGGTTTATTATTTCAGGATAATCCCCATAAACATTATAGGCTCCTGTATTTAGACCTCTTACTACATTGTTGTTTCCTCCAAAGCCACCCAATTGGTTTCTTGGCGAAACAAACCGCAAGTGAGATACATTGTCTTTTATTGCAGTAACGTCTCCAACCTTAAAATTAAACCTGCGGTCTTTAGGCAAACCTTCATAAGGCTTGGTAGTTCTCCTTGTCCACATAAACATGGTATTGGTGGCAATATCTCCAAAGTCTTGTTTAATACCATTTTCCAAACCTTTACCGGCCGCTAGTAAAACAATGAGAATAAAAATGCCCCAGAATACCCCAAAAGCAGTCAACAAAGTTCTAAACCAGTTACTGGTCAACACTTCTAATATTTCTTTCCAACGATCCTTGTTAAACATACCTACTCGTCTCTTAAAGCTTCTATGGTATGCACTTTAGCCGCTCTCCATGCGGGAAAAAATCCCGCGATAGTACCTGCCACTACCAATACAATCACCGTTGTAAACGCCACATTAAAATTTACGGACGGGTTCAAAACATAGTCAATCTCTATATGCGGACCAACAATTTCTAATAACGCCATGCTAAAAATGAGCCCTGCAAACCCAGAGATAGCGGTAACAAAAATGGCTTCGTGCAAAATCATCCCTATTATAGACCAAGGTTTTGCGCCCAGGGCCTTTCTTATACCAATTTCCTTAGTACGCTCTTTTACCACGATCAACATAATATTGCTAACCCCTACCACGCCCGCTATTATGGTGCACACGCCTACAAACCAGAAAAAGATTTTTATATTATTTGTTAAGCCGTAGTACCTTTTTGCTTCCTCCATGGCACTCCAGACCTCTAGCCCACTGGTATCATCTGGCGCAATGGTATGGCTTTGTTGTAAAAAAGATTTTAAATTGGCTTTAAAGCGCGTGGCCTCTACCACGGCATCATCAAAATTATCTTTGGCGGGCAATGTAAAAGACATGTTGTTTACACGGTCACCACCATTAAATACTTTTTGGGCTGAAGTTATAGGAATGTAAATACGCTCTTCTTCCCGGTCTTCATACTCCGTGAACACCCCAATAATTTTAAACGGTATACCGGATAACTTTATATATTCTCCAATTGGTGTTGCAACATCTTTAAATACATCTGTTCGTATTTTTTTACCAATTACCGCAACTTTTGCTGTTGTTGCTTCGTCTTGATAATTAATGAACCTGCCATCTATCATCTTCGCGTTTTCTATGAACTGAAAATTGGCAGAAACACCCTGTACGCCATAAACCAAAGATTCTTTTTTATAGTTTACCGCTACGTTATTGACAAAAACACGTGAGGAGCCATACTCTATCTCCTCTTGAAATAGTGCTGTGGCTTTGTTATAATTTTCATTGGTTAAGGTTATACGCCTACCCGGATTAAGACCTTTATGTTCTTTAGAAGTTACACCTGGCCATACCCACAAACTAGTTGCGGCATCTTGTTTAAACTCTTGCTCTATACCATTACGCATTCCTTGGCCAAAGCCTAGAAGAATTACAAGAATAAATATACCAGAGGCTACGGAAATACCTGTTAGAAAGGAACGGAGTTTGTTCTTACGTAAGGTATCAAAGATTTCTTGCCATCTTTCGATGTCTAACATTTGATTGGTTTTTTTGATTGATGAATACCCTAGGGTATACCAATAAGACTAACCAATTTGCAATATGTTACAGTAAAATTGAATTTTTATGCCGTAGTAGAACGCATTTTACGATAGATAAAATAAAATAACCCTCCAACCAATATATATGGAATAGCCATAAGATAAACTATACCATTATTTATTCCTTCGGCCCTGCTATTGTCTGCCTCGCTCTCTAAGGCAGCTCTACACATGGCACATTGTGCATTGGCTGTTTCTGGAATTAGCACCAAAAAAACCGCTAAAACTAAGAGTATTAAGTATCTAGTATTATACATAATAAGGAGATATCATCAAATAAACCACAACACCTGTAACAGCAACATACAACCAGATAGGAAAGGTAAATCTGGCCCATTTTCTGTGCGCAACAAAATCCCCCAAATAAGATTTACTGTAGGTAATTAATACCAAAGGGATTATGGCTATAGACAAAACAATATGTGTTAACAAGATAAATAAATAGATTGCTTTAATAGCTCCTGTACCACCAAAGGGGGTAGAATCCGATGTCATATGATAAGCTACATACATCACCAAAAACAACAATGAAAACACAATACAGGTTGTCATTAGATTTTGATGTAATTTTTGGTTGCCTTTTTTTATGGCAACTACAGCCATTATTAAAAAAATTGCAGTTAAACCATTAATTGTTGCGTAAATAGGAGGCAAAAAAGACAAAGGTTCCACATTTGGAATCTTAAACATAAACAATACCGCCACTACAACTGGGATAAGTATGGACAAGACAGTTATCCACACCTTAATCTTCTTTTCATTCATCTGTACCGTACTCATCTAATCCTTCAATAATTTATTAATATCCTCCTTTAAAATGGTGATTTGTTGCGTTTCGCCCTCTGCATTTACACCTTGTTTTTCTGTTATTGTGCCGCGGTAATAAATTAGTGGATTTCCAAACTGATCCACCCTTGACCGTAAATATCCATTTTTATCTACCAAAGCAAACATACCGCTATGTTCAAAACCACCAGGAGCGTCTTCAACTTCGTTGGCAAAAATATAGAACCCCTCTTTTGCCAGCTTATGAATAGCTTCTTGATCACCAGTTAAAAAATTCCAATCTTTATCTGTGGCACCATATTTAGCGGCATACTCTTTTAATCTTTTCGGTGTATCATACCTGGGATTAATGGTAAAAGAAGCAACGCCAAAGTTTGCTTCATCTTTAAATTCGTTTTGAATTTGAACCAAATTTTGGGTCATTACAGGGCAAATGGTTGGGCAGGTGGTAAAAAAGAAATCGACCAAATAAACTTTACCCAAATAATCTTTATTGGTTACCCAAACGCTATCTTGATTTAAAAAGCGAAACGCCGGCACCTTTCTTTTTTTTCCATTATTAACAATGAAAGCCAGTTCTTCTTCCATTCTAGTACCGTTCATTCTATCGTTTTGAACTACAGTACCCTCTTTAACCCGCTTGGTAATCTCATAAACAGCAAAGATTCCGAAAATCAAAACTATGGTAGATACCCAAACGTAGGTGTATTTCTTTTTGCTATTTGACCCTTGTGGCATTGTTCTTTTTTAAAGCTAAACGATATTCTGCTAGGATGATTCTTACATCATCTATCATTTTATTTGTTAATTCTGCCACCGATGTAGCATCAAAACCATATTTAACACCTTCGTCCTCATCATCTGTTCTTCCTCTAAGATTACCCTCTTTATCAATAATAAAAACCAAGGGAGTACCATAATCATTACTTAAGGTTTCTTTAGTACCCAAACTAGAAAATAGGTTTTGTATTTGCATCGGCGATGCCCCTACAAAATTCCATTTATCGGTATCCGAAAGTTTACCAATTTCATATTTTAAATCTTCTACTTCCTTATCTTGACCTGGAGTTACCAATACGATAAACTGAAAATCTGTAAACTCTGCAAAGCGTTTGTATATTTTTTGATTCAGATTAAAAATCATACCCTTTTTATCGGAAATATTTTCTCCTAAAAAAACAAGTATGGATATCTTATCTGTAAATGTTTTACCAGAATCAATAGTACTGATATTGGTAACATTTTCTTGAAGCACGGGTAATTTTCCAAAGTTGTTTACCCCGGTAGCAAAAAAGAGATAAGCCACCACTGGTAAGACAAACAATACAAATAGAACAAAAGTCTTTTTCATAGCAAAAAGTTAACCAGAGTCCATCTCTAACTGTACAATAAACACAGACAAATAGTTAACTACAAAAATAAAAAAAGGCGGTTTTAAAACCGCCTTTTTAACTCTTAAATATCATAATTAGAAGTTCCAAGATAGATATCCATTTTTAAATACATCATAGATATAAGTTGCTTCAAAAAGCAATATAAATACCAAATAGATGATCAAATAAATAGGAGTCCAAACAATTGCTCTTCTCAATGAACTTTTTTCGTCTCTTAAATGCATAAAATCCCAAGCAATGTAATAGGCTTTAACCAATGTTAGGATAATGAAAACCCAGTTTAATAGTTTCATGTCCAGTATATAGGTCTTCATAAAGAAATCTGGTTTGTAGATACCTAAAATTACTTCTACCGCAGTTATGATAGAAAGAAAAATAAGTACACCCCAAATTTTCTGTATGTTGGACTTAAACTTTACTAAACCTCTAAATATTTCTAATTTATGTTCGTGTGCCATTTTAATACTTTTAAATACGTTGTACGGTGATTAAACTAAGTAGAAGAAGGTAAATACAAATACCCATACCAAATCTACAAAGTGCCAGTAAAGACCTACTTTCTCTACCATTTCATAGTGACCTCTTCTTTCATATGTTCCTAAAACAACATTTAAGAAAATAATCACATTAATTACCACACCTGAGAATACGTGGAAACCGTGAAATCCTGTAATAAAGAAGAAGAAATCTGCAAACAAGCGGCTGCCATACTCATTTCTTACCAAGTTAGCACCTTCTACTACTCTTACCGCTTGGTTTACCTTAGCCAAGGTCTCTGAACGATTTAAAATAGTTTTATGCCCTTCTTCATTAATTTGCTCCGTTCGCACCAATATATTAGGATTATCTTTTAATCCTGCCAACACTTCGTTTAAAGAATATGAAGGCAAAGAACTTTCTCCCATATACCAGATACCAGCATCTTTAGTATGTTGTTCTCTTGTTTCTGGCATAGACTTTGCAAAATCGCCTATAGCAATTCGCTTATTATCATTAGCAGCATCTACAAACTGTAGAATTCTGCCTCCTTTGGTTTCTAAAGCTCCATAATCACCTCTAATAAATGTTGCCCATTCCCAAGCCTGAGAGCCCACGAAAATTGCACCACCAATAATGGTAAGGAACATGTAGATGATTACTTTGTTTTGTTTCATTTTATGACCTGCATCTACCGCCAATACCATTGTTACGGAAGACATAATTAAAATAAAGGTCATAAAGGCAACATAAATCATAGGATAGTTACCATGGAAAAACGGTACGTGCGTAAATACCTCATCGGCAATAGGCCATGTTTCAATAAACTTGAATCTAGAGAATCCGTATGCGGCCAAGAAGCCAGAAAACGTTAAAGCATCTGACACTATAAAAAACCACATCATCATTTTACCGTAGCTAGCACCAAGGGGCTTATTGCCACCACCCCATACACCATCTTCCGTACCGGTTGTTACCGTTGTTTCCATAAAAAAATTTCGTTTTAATAAAACTTTAGCAAAAATACATCTTTTACCCTTTTCTAAAAGCCTCCTAATGGAAAACTTTTAGAAAGGCAATTTATTTTACAAAGTACATAAAGAGTACCAAGTAAATCCACAGAAAATCTAGAAAATGCCAGAAGGTAGCCCCTAGATCCAATCCTAAATAATCCTCTTTACTATATCTGCCCCTTAAATGATTCACAATCACAATTAATAAGGACATTATACCTGCAGCAACATGTATAATATGTACAAAGGCAATAAGGTAAATAAAAGACATTTTTATATTACTTGTTGGCCCTGTAAAACGATAACCATGTTCCGCAATCATTTCATTAAAACCTAAAAACTGTAATACAATAAAAGTTATCCCTAAAATTAGTGTACCTATCAGACCAATTGTGGTTAAACCATTGTTGCCTTTTTTAATGGCCATTTTAGCAACTATATAAGTAACACTACTTAAAACAATAACTATGGAACTATACCAGAATAATTGTGGCAGCTCTACTGTTTCTAACCAATCTTTACGTTTACTACTAACAATGTAGGCACTTGTCCAACCTGCAAAGCCCATAATTAGACTTACAATACCAAACCAAAGCATCATTTTTTTTGCCCTAGCATTTTTTAACTTAGCAGAACCCTGTGTTAAATCCATACGTTTTACCTCAAATAAATTTATCTACTACATAAACTATCTGCATAAGTGTAATATAACTTACACTAGCCAACATTAGTCGTCTTGCAGACACGTTATCCTTATTTCTATATAACTTTAACCCAAAGACCAACATAACCATTCCCATTGCAAAAACTAAAATTGCTGCTGGTATGGATAGTGTTAGTTTACCCGTAAAACCAAAAACTGGAATAATAGATATCACAATCATCCAAATGGTATACAGTATTATCTGCAGTGCAGTACCTTCATCCTTTTTACCCGTAGGTAACATTTTAAATCCACCCCGGGAATAATCGTCATGTAGCATCCAGCCCAATGCCCAAAAATGTGGAAATTGCCAAAAAAACTGAATCATAAATAAGGTACCTGGTTCTATTCCAAATTCATTGGTAGCAGCAACCCAGCCTAACATAAATGGTATTGCCCCCGGAATAGCACCAACAAAAACCGCTAGCGGAGTTATCGTTTTTAATGGCGTATATACACTAGTGTATAAAAAAATAGAAATAGCCCCAAACAAGGCTGTTTTCGCATTAATTTGATACAAAACCAAAATCCCCATCAATGTCATACAAACCGCAATAGTCATTGCCATGGCTACAGACATTCTACCCGCGGGAATGGGTCTGTTTTTGGTTCTATTCATTAAACTATCAAGGTCTCTTTCTATAACCTGATTATAGGCATTGGACGCACCTACCATACAATAGCCTCCTAAGCCCAATAAAACTATATGTAAAACATTTATGGTATCTGCCCCTAAGAGAAAGCCTGCAATGGAAGAAAAAACGACACTAACAGCAAGTCTTACCTTAGTAATCTCCTTAAAATCTGCTATAACTAAGGGTAAAGTGGTTTGCTTCATTATGCCTACGGCGGACTTCATTTTCCTCTTTAAATTGGCCTGCAAAGATACGCTTGTAGCCCTATTTTTGCAATGTAGTTTAAGTATTAATTTGAATTTCAACTAAAAGGCATAAAAAAAGCCCCAGATTTCTCTAGGGCTTTTGTATACTAAAGTAGCTTTAACCTACTGTAATTTAAATGTAATTGGAATACTAAAAGGAACCTTAACTGGACGCCCTCTTTGTTTACCAGGAGTCATTTTAGGCAATTTGTTGATAATTCTTAACGCCTCTGCCTCTAAATTTTTGTCTGGTCCACGCATTCTAATGTTACCGATGCTACCATCTTTCTGAATTGTAAACATTACAGCTACCCTACCTTGAACACCCATTTCTTGGGCAATTTCTGGATAACGGAAATTTTTACGGATATGCTTTTGCATTTGCTCTTGAAAACAAGCCTTCTTATCACCGGCATTTTCACAACCAGGAAAAACAGGTACATCTTCAATAACCGCAAAAGGTACAGATATATCTTCTTCTACCTCTTCTACCTCTACTTCTTCTACTTCCATGATTTCTTCTTCCTGGCTAGTTTCTGTAGATTCAATTACGGTTTCTTCCACTTCTTCCTCATCTTCTACAACCTCAATTACCTCTGGTGCAGCTGGTGGCGGTGGTGGCGGTGGTGTTTTTATCTGCTCGGTCATTGGCACTTCTTCGTCCAATTGATCCTCAACGTTCAAGGCAATATCATAATCATTTACCTCATCATACTTTTTCCACTCTAGACCTTGCCAAACTAAAAACATAACTAAAGCAAGACCTATAACAAAGTAGAGACCACTATGCCTACCTACATCTGCTTTTGGATTCTTTTTCGGTTCCATATATCTGTTTTGATTTTTTCGTTCTGGGCTAATTTAACTAAATATTTAAATAATGAACAATTTGCCGCCTCAAATTAAGGTAGAAATTAGGGAACGGTACCTTTGAGTGAGTAAACCGGCCAAAGTTGCCCCAGCCGTATTGGCCCAAAAGTCTAAAAAATCTCCTTCTCTACCCAAAGCCATGTACATTTGGAGTACCTCAATGACTGCACCATATAGTATAGCCATACTTACAACAAAGATTATTGCTCTCTTATTTATTCTTTTCCAATTGCTTTGTACCACAAAAACGCCAAGTATAGTTGCTACAAAGTAAAATGTAAAATGTACTGCTTTATCCAAATGAGGTATATCTACACCTATAGTAGGACCATCTGAAAACGAAAATAAGCTGAGTGATGTTATGAGCACCAACCAGCTTATTAATCCTATTAGATATATATTTTTCTTAAGCGCCAACAACTTCCTTATAGTCTGCATCACTTAACAAACTTGCCACTTCATCTTGATTGGCAATTTTAATTTTTATCATCCAACCTTCACCATAAGGATCACTGTTTACCTTTTCTGGCTCATCCTCTAAAGATTCATTAAATTCAATGATCTCACCAGATAATGGCAAAAACAAATCAGATACCGTCTTAACGGCTTCTACCGTACCAAAGACTTCGTCTTTATCTAAAGTCTCATCTAAGGTTTCTACTTCTACATATACAATATCTCCAAGTTCACCTTGTGCAAAATCGGTAATACCCACGGTAGCAACGTCTCCGTCTATTTTAACCCACTCATGGTCTTTAGTGTACTTTAATTCTGAAGGAATATTCATTTTGTTCATTTTAGAGTCGACACAAATTTAAACCTTTCCTTAGCTATTCAAAGTAAAAATGTGCTAATTCTATTTTGTTATAGGATTAATTTCCAAAATTGTAACGAATAGTAAAACCAGCATTTATGGTTGTCTGTGGAAAAGCTGTAGATACTTTAAACTGAGAGAAGCTATGATCATAGAAGAACAAGGCATTTAAGTTCTTGCTTAATGCATAATCTGCAGAGAACTTAATACTCCATAAATCTTGACCCGAAGTTATTTGGTTATTATCTATATCCAAATTACGGATAATGGTTACATTATCTCTTACGGAAAGGTCTGCCTTTAAATTTAAATCTCCTTTTAATCGCGTACGCTCACCGCCAATATTGGTAACAAATTTTACATCTTTAAAGCGATAACCCAATCCTAGGGTATATTCTTTTCCGTTAATTTCGGTAAGCAAGCTGTTGTCAAAACTTAAGGACAAGGTTCTATCCGTTCTAACTTCTGCTAAAACGCTCAAGGAGTTTTTCATTTCAAAATCCATTCGCATTAATGGATTAAACTCATCGGTTAATACCACGTTGCCAATTAAATTCTCTGGAAGCACATTCCCCGTCTCACCATTAATGGGCGCTTGATTTTCCTTAAGCAATTGTTGCCGTTCTAAATTAGTCTGAAAAGAGTTTACGCTATAGGCCGCTCTATAACCATGTTGTAAGGAAAAACGCTTAAATTTCTTTTTAAACCATTTGTTCTTCATTAAACCTGTGTACTTTAAATTCCAGTTTGGAATTGGAATTTCCCTGAAAGCATCTAGGTTTACACGATTTACATCTTGACCGGTGTAGGCAGCAAAAAATGCTGGCAATAATACATCTTGACTAGTTTTACCGTATCCGCTAGGAAACCCGTCTTCATCAGTATCTGCCACCACAACGCCACGATCATTTACAATTCTATTTGCTATAGTTATACGGTTATCCTTGAACTGTTGAAACGTTTCAGAGTCAAACTCATCGCTTTTATTAAAGACCGTACCAATCATTACCGTTGATATGCTAAAATTACCAAAGCTATTTACCAAGCCTGTTTGGCCCTGACGCCATAGGTCTGGCACATAGTTTTCTTGCAAACTATTGGTTGTTTGCCTATCTGCGGTTAAGTCTATGGTTAAATCTGGAATAGGGTTTGCAGTTGCCGTAATATTCAGGTTCTTTACATTGTTTTGCATGTATTGCGAATTGAATTCTGTAAAGTTGGTTAACCAACCTCTTCTAGCCGCTTCAAAACGAACATTTCTTTGGCTACCGAACACAAAACCTACGGACGGCCTTGCCGTACCTATAAACCCAATAGATTGTGTATAACCAGGTAAAACCTTACCGTTGTTTTCGCTATAGTTAACATTTACCCGCTTAACCATGGTAACAAAGTCTATTAGCGCATTTAAACCCTTGCTGGTTTTACCTTTTGGTTTTTCATCTTTTGCACCATCCTTTGGATTGCCTGCTTTATCCCTTCTTAACACACTTGCTCGTGCCACTGGCAATTTTCCATCTCTTTTTTTCAATCCTAAGAAATCATAAAAACGTTGCATGGTCAAATTTGCGGTCAGATTATGCGTATTGGCATTCTGCACCGTATTAATTTGCGCTTCTGGGTCTCCTAGTGCTTCTCTTGCCACCTCTGCCAAAGCATCCCCTCCACGTTGCCAATCAAAATTACTGGTATAGGTATATTGGGCCTTTATAAAATTCAAGAACGGAACCTTATCAAAAGGCAATTCATAATTCAACTGCATTTGCTGGGCATGTCTATTGGGCTCCCCTATATCAAAAAACCCATCCCATAAATCCAATAACTCGTTAACACCAGATTCTTGGTCCCCATCAACATTAAAGTAGTTTCTTACTATATTATTGTTAGAAGCGGTTAGGTTTAAACGAAGTGATTTGGTAATACTGTAATTTAATGCATACTGCCAATTAAACAAATAATTACGTTGTTGTAGCAATGGCAAATCCAATGCCTCCACACCCGGTTCCAAAACATCTCTAAACCTTTGTTGATTAAAAGACCTATTATAATTGGCATTTAAAGAAACGCTTGTAGGCAACAAGTTAAAATTGAGTTCTTTTAGCCATTGCCAATATTTACCCGTAAGCAATGAATCTTTTTTTGCAAATGGTGCTACGGGTGCTGGTTTAAAATTATGGTTATAGACAAAACCTGTAGTAACGTTTTCATCTTGTAAATCTGCAATTTCAAAATCTCTGTGACTGGTTTTGTTGTAAGAATAATTAAAGGTGAAATTCTCAATATCATAGAAATTTTCTTCAGCTTCTTCGCTTCTGTTTTTACGCACACCAATAAAATTAACGCTTCTGCGTTTGGTGTAATCTTCTGCCTGCTCTTGTGTTTGCTCCGCTTGTTCTGCTGTAGGTGCGGCCGCCACAAGGTCATCAAGTTTTAAATCGTCATAAACGGGATCGAACTCTGGCGTAATTAACGTTTCTGATATTCCAAAGTTGAATGGCAATTGCAACCCCCACTTCTTAGGAAATAATTGCCCAACATTAACATTAGTAACCACATCATAAGAAATTGCATCTTCCCTAGCTCTTTCGTTTGGCATTTGGTCAATAGCACCAAATCCAGAGGTACTGGTACTGGCTGTTGCGCTTACATTTGCAAAATCTGCCATATTTGCATCTAGTGCGGCAATGGCCGCCCAACCCCCATTATTATCTAGCCCGGCCAAACGTAGTTCGTTAAACCAAACTTCTCCCCTAGCTGGCAAATCATCTATGTTCTTAACCCCAACCATCATACTACGTATGCTACCAAAAGAGGGGTTACCCCTTATCCCTATCCTGTTTCTACCAAGGGTACGTGGTGCAAATTCATCTACCTCCGTGACTACACCATCTATAACTTCATAGAAACGTAATTCGTTCAAAGGCACACCATCATTACGCTGTGCTATCCGAAGCGATTTTACTTTGTTTAAATCGTCTAAAGAAATATCAATTTCGTTTACTTCTGGCCAAATGCCTTCAGAATCCGTGGTACCATAAGGCGTAAATTGCAAAGCACGTTCTATCTGGTAAAAGTTTTCAGAAAAATCCGTACCAATTCTCAAGAAACCTACTAAAGGTGTAGCATCATCAGAATAATCCGTGTTAAATAACTTTTCGGCATGCATAAACATTTTAATACGCTCATATTGCCTTACGTCTACATTAAGATTTTTAAAAACACCTCTAGCATCACCAGACTCTAAGTTCTTAACAGTAAATGCCAATGATTGTTCGTTTTGATTGATAATTGTGTTATTGTTGTTCAGTTGCTCACGCACCACCCCTGGAGGTAATTTATATGGAATGGGCTCCCTGGTTTCGTTTTCTTGAATATTTACCGTGTTAACTTCCGCAACCGTACCATCATCTCCGGGAATATCATCTACCCCTGGCTGTAAGGTTTTGGTGTAGGAACGCCAGTCGCCACGCACCAAATCCAAGGTTGCAAAACGCAAAACAACATCGTCCTGAAAACCGGTCATGTACATTCGCATAAAGCTAATGGACCTAAAATCTGAAATACCCCCAATAGCATCGGTAAAATCGGTTAGCGGAATTTTATATTGAATCCATCTGTAATTTCTAGGTGTACCATCTGGAACCCTAGTTCCTGTTGCCTGACCTTCCCTAATGTCTGTTACATATTCATCATCTATAGTAGTATTAGGTTTTATCGGAATACGGTATTCATAATAACTATTTACCGTGTTCATGGTTAAATCCCTATCTACATCTTCTACATCTGGCAAAGTGGTAGCCCCCCTATTGGTATTGGTTACTTGAACAGGTGAGTTACCTTGTGGGTTGTTATAATCATAGTAGCGCTCTAAAATACCACCTTCCCTATTTAAATAGTACTGGTAGTTATCTAAAGCCGGGTCATTTGCAGGGCCATTATAAATAGAAGCTTCTTCGGCGTCATCCAAGCCATCATAACCAATATCTTGTAAGGTTCTACTGTTCTCGTCTGCATCAAAGGCATAAACTAAAGCCTGCGTAGAAGGTACTTCTCCCCAAACGGTTTGTCTTGGGGTCTCCGTATTGGTTGGCGTAGGCAATCCATTTTCATATTGCTTTCTGCCATCCTTTAATATATCTTCAGAAATGTTACCCAGATTAAGCACCAACTCTCCTGCGTTTGTATTGCTTGTTTCCCCATCTACATATGGGTCTAGTACCCAAAACTGAACAAATTCTACATTGGATTGCTCAAAATTAGTACTACTTAATGAGCGCATTATACCGGCCCAATTATCTTGAGTAGCCCCTGTGAAACTTGGATTTGCATTGTAAGGCCCTTTAGCCGAAGGAAAATAAGCCAAATCCAAAGTACCTTGAACGGTGGTCTGCCCTTGGGCTATATCTGTCTCTGGAAAAACCTCGCTAATAAATACCCTTCTGGTTGCATTGGATGAAATGTCGCTATCTGAAATTCCAGATGGACGCTGGTTGGTATAAAAAATAGGGTCTATGGTGTACCAAGCCATTTTAGCTCTGTTAAAACCGGTCTCTAAATTTTGAACCCCTTGAGAGAATTCTACGGGTGGGCTCGCCAAAGCCCAACCTAATGAAGAACGGATATCTATTAAAGCCTGCGCACCTTCAAAATCGTCTAGATATGTGGTTGTTTCCCCTTGAAAATCTGCATTCTTGGGTGAATTTGGTTTTAAAAAGGCTACCTCACCACGTAGCGAAATATTAGATGGAACATCCGTATCTATATTGGGCAGCTTATTGGCCAAGCGCGTTAGAAAAGGTACTTCTGTACTAAAGTTGGTGTTTATTCCAAAAATGGTATTGTTTACAGGCTCTACACCGTAATTAGATTTTTGTGTAAGTGGCCTTTCGTTCAAATTCAACAAGGTACCACCTAATACAAAGTTTTTGTTAAATTGATGCTCTACATTTATACCGGTAAACCTTCGTGTTTGCTGACCAAATACAGCATTGTTCTCTACAGATATATTTATTGGCGTATTGGAAGCTTCAAGACTTGGATCCAAGATTTGAACAGTACCAGCCTGATAGTTCACCGTATAATCTATACCCTCTTGCAACTGCCTACCTCCTGCGGTTACCCTAACAGAACCTTGAGGTACGTTAAAAGCCCCAATTGGAATACCATTATTGCCTTGACTTTTATACCTACCTTTTAACTGAAACCTATTTTTCTCTGCTTCTTGCAAAGAAGCTGCCTTGGTTTGGGCATACATGTTCCTAAAAACATATTTTTCTTGGTTTTCATTGTAAGTTGTTGGTTGATTATAATCTTCTACACCTGAATCCAACAAGTTAAAAAGATACTCACCAAACGGCTCCACTTTGGTAAAGATAACCCTTCCGTTTTGCGTATCTACGGTTATACCGGGTACATAATCAAAGAAACCATCACCACCTGGTTGTACATCGTTATAAATATTTAACCGATCTAGATTAAACACATTAATAAGAATACGATCCTCAAGACCACTTGGCCAACCCGTAGCTGAATTTACCGGAGTTATGTAATTTCTTGGTGTAGGATCTGTATATAAAATATTTAATTTGAAATCTTCCTCGCTTAACTGATAAGCACCAGTCGAGTAGATATTTTTCATCATTAAATCCCAGATAGGATCTTCTACATTGGTAATGTTACTTTTAAGCAACTTAAGTATCAACGTATTATTTTCTATGATTGGATTAGCACCACCAGAGACAGTAGTAGCATCTACCCCACCATTGGCAAACTCACCAACTTGATATACGTTACCTTGATAGGTATATTGGAAAGCAACACCCAAAACCTCATCATTGCTCAATCTTTGGTTTAAAGAAATATATCCTAATTGGGTATTAAAATCATAGTCCCTACCTACTTCTAACTTTCTGGCATTTTCTAAAATGGCATAATCAAACCCTTGATTCATTTGATAGCCTCCTAATGCAGCCGCATTAAAACCTTGCTCTACCGTTGCTATATCCCTAATGGCATTTGTTAAGGCACCACCCTGACCCAATTGTGCCGGATCAAAATCGTTATTACTGTTTCTTGGCAAAGCACCATTACCGTTTACATTAAAAAAACTTGCCGGTGGCGTGCCTTCTTTACCTATTCTGGTACGTTCCTCCCCGTTGGGCCCAATTCTACCCTCACCAAGATCTTGTAAAGCTACAATGTTTCTAACATTTGTTACTAGTTGGGTTCTATTGGTTATCCAAACCTCCAAACGGGTAATTTGCACTTGGCTTTGGATAAACGGATAGTTTTGTAGTGCCGAATCATAATTATCCCTAAAATATTGGGATAAGAAAAAGTGTTTATCCTCATCATAATCCAAAGCGGTTAGGGCAAACTCATTAATGGTACCACCACCTTGTGCCACCACCGTATTGTTTTGTGAGCGTTGCTCTGAAAACACTGCGGTAACCGTAGTTTTACCAAACTGTAATTGCGTTTTTACTCCAAATAAACTTTGCGCGCCCGTAATAAGCGAGCTATTAAGTGGCATGTTAACATTACCAATTTCTATTTTTCTAAGTATATCGTCTTCTGTTGGGGTGTAATCTAATTTTACCAGGTTTTGAAAATCAAAAGTAGCTTCGGTATCATAGTTAGCTGTAACCTGTAATCGTTCACCAACATTACCTAATAAACTCAAGCTAATGCGCTGATCAAAATCAAAAGCCAGATTGGTCCTGTTTCTGGGAGAAAGCGCCGGATTGTCATTTTTTTGCCAAATAACACCTAAATCCATGGCCACAGACCCTTGCGGAATAACCTCTATAGTATTGCCACCAAAAATAGATTCAAAGAAATTATTGTTTACATAAAAATTTGGCAACAAGTTCTTACGGGCTTCTTCGCTCCCTTCTTTTTTACCCGTAAAGGCATCTATCTTTTCTTTAAAATAAGATTTTATACCTTCCTTTCTTACCAGATCATAGTACTGTTCCGGTGTTAAAAATATTGGATGGTTTACGTTGAATTCGCCAACACTTTCTGTGTAAACGTAGCGATCTATGGTTGGGTCATATTGGTATTTGGCAACAATACTATTCGGATTTTCCAAAAGTATTTTACCTAATGCCACACCAGTCTGGGTAGAATCCTGTGGCTGTTCGTTATCTTGAGCTTGGACACCCAAGGTCAAGAAAACAAAAACTATACATACAAATAATGGTTTAAACCCAACGGATTTAAACAGAAGAAACACCCCTCTTTTCAAACTAGTTACAAATTTTTAAGCGCCTTTTTAATAATGTCCTCTACGCTCAGGGAGGCATCTGTGGAAAGCACACGATCAATCACTTTTTCTGACTGTCTTCTTGTGTAACCAAGAACCTCTAAAGCAGATAACGCTTCTTCTTTATTTGTATTGTTTGATTTAATGGAAACTTCGTCTAAATCGTAAACCTTTAAAATCTTATCCTTAAGGTCTAAAATTACGCGCTGTGCAGTTTTGGCCCCTATCCCTTTTACACCCTGTATGGTAGCCACATCTTCACTTGCTATTGCATCTCTTACCTGGGTAGGATCTAATGAAGATAACATTGTACGTGCCGTACTGGCACCTATGCCATTTACGGAGATTAATAGTAGAAAAATTTCTCTTTCTGCCTTTTGGGCAAAACCGAATAAGGTATGCCCATCTTCCTTGACCTGTAAATGGGTATACAATAATACATTTTCCTCACTTGGTAAAAGGGAGAAAGTATGCAAAGATATGTTTAGGAAATACCCCACTCCATTACAATCTACAATGGCATAGGTAGGATTTTTTTCTACTAATTTCCCTTTTAAGTAAGCATACATATCTTATTGTTTTGTTTTCGCCATTCTACGCTTTTCTCTTTCCTGCGCATCTATTACCGCAACAGCAGTCATATTCACCATCTCATCTACGCTTGCCCCTAACTGTAAAATATGAACCGCTTTTCTTAGGCCAACCATTATAGGCCCAATGGAGCTAGCACCATTAAGTTGCTTTAGCAATTTATACGTAATGTTAGCGGAATCTAAGTTGGGAAAGATAAGGGTATTCACCTTTTGATTGGATATTTTTGAGAAGGAAAAATTCACATCGCTCATTTCTTTACTTAAAGCAAAGTCTGTTTGCACTTCTCCATCCACTACCAAAGCAGGATATTTTTCATGCAGGATTCGTACCGCATCATTTACTTTTTTTGCTTTAGGGTGATTACTAGAACCATAATTGGAATAAGACAGCATGGCAATAACAGGATTAAACCCGAATGTTGAAGCCACTTGGGCGGTCATTTGTGTAATTTCTGCCAGTTCTTCTGCAGATGGGTCTATATTAATAGAGGTATCTGCCAAGAAAAGCGGACCACGTTCTGTAATCATTATGTTAACAGTAGAAGCCTTTTGCACCCCATTTGCCTTACCTATTACCTCAAAAACAGGCTTTAACACTTTAGGATAGGCCCTTGAGTACCCAGACAACATACCATCCGCAGCACCTTCCAAAACCATCATAGCACCAAAATAATTGCGCTTACCCATATTTACGGTAGCACTATAAAGAGTTTCTCCCTTTCTTTGCCTAAGCTCATACAAGCGTTGCGCATATTTTTTACGCAATGCTTTAAATTCTTCTGCCCTTGGATCAATAATCTCCACATCGGCATCAAACTCCAACTCTATTTTTAGTTCCTCAATTTTTTCTTTATTTCCTAACAGAATAGGAATAGCAATACCCTCTTCATATACAATTTGAGCTGCTTTTAAAACATCTAGCAACTCAGCCTCCGCAAACACAATCTTTTTAGGGTTTACTTTAGCCCTATTATGTAGCATACGTACCACCTTGTTATCATTACCGGAACGCTGCAGTAGCTCTTCTTCATACTTATCCCAATCCTTGATTGGCGAACGCGCCACCCCGCTATCCATAGCCGCTTTGGCAACTGCTGGAGGAATTTTAGCAATAAGTCTTGGATCAAATGGTTTTGGTATTATATAATCTCTTCCAAATGTTAACCTAGTGGTATCATAAGTAATATTTACTTGCTCTGGCACAGCTTCCTTAGTTAAATCTGCCAAGGCCCTTACCGCTGCCATTTTCATATCCTCATTTATTTTGGTTGCCCTAACATCTAAAGCACCCCTAAAAATAAAAGGAAAACCAAGCACATTGTTTACTTGGTTAGGATGATCGGACCTACCCGTGGCCATGATTACGTCTTCTCGCGTCTTTATTGCCAAATCATATGCTATTTCAGGATTTGGATTGGCCATAGCAAAAACTATAGGGTCATTTGCCATGGTCTTAAGCATTTCTGGCGACAAAACATCTGCCATAGAAAGACCTATAAAAACATCTGCATCTATCATAGCCTCTTCAAGCGTATCTATTTTCCTATCCGTAGAGAATTCCGCTTTTTGACTACTGAGGTTATCCCTATCTGAACGAATTACCCCCTTACTATCCAGCATTACAATATTTTCCCGCTTGGCCCCAAATGCCCGATAAAGTCTTGTACAAGAAATTGCGGCGGCCCCGGCACCACTAACCACAATTTTAACTTCATCCATTTTCTTTTCCGCAAGTTCTAACGCATTAAGCAATGCGGCAGCAGAAATAATTGCAGTTCCATGTTGGTCATCGTGCATAACGGGTATGTCCAACTCTTCCTTTAACCTTCTTTCAATTTCAAAAGCCTCAGGTGCCTTAATATCCTCTAAGTTGATACCGCCAAAAGTGGGCGCAATTATTTTTACGGTTTCTATAAATTTATCTACGTCTTCCGTATCCAATTCTATATCTATACCATCTATATCCGCAAAAATTTTAAACAGTAAACTTTTACCCTCCATTACGGGCTTGGACGCCTCTGGTCCAATATTACCTAGACCTAGTACAGCCGTACCATTAGAAATAACAGCAACCGTATTTCCTTTAGAGGTATATTTATAAACGTCTTCTTTGTTTTTGTGAATCTCCAAACAAGGTTCTGCTACCCCTGGAGAGTAAGCCAAAGCCAAGTCTCTTTGGGTTGCGTAGGGTTTTGTAGGAACTACTTTTATTTTTCCAGGCTGTGGCTTAGCATGATATACTAAAGCCTCTCTGCGTTGTTTTTCGTTGCTCATACCTTGTTCGGATTTTGCGGATAAAGGTAAGAACTCTGGCAAAAGTAAACTATGCTAATTCAATCAATCTAAAAATGAATTGCAAAAATGTTACCGTACGGCTTAATCTAAATGCTGTTCTTGTTTTTGTTTTGGCATGTTCAAGCGCAAGGCCAAGACAAAAGCAATAAAGAAAAACACCCCTGCAAAAAGGATAGCGTTTACAGAATTACCGCCAAGAAAATTGGTATATATTGGACCAAAACTCACCGTTTGTATGCCCATTGGAATTACAATCATCATATTTAGGATACCCATATACACCCCCCTGCGGTCTTGAGGAACTATTTTAGAAACCATACTATAGGGAATACCCATCATAGCTGCCCAACCAATACCAAATAATACCATTGGAACTAAAATATATGTAGGATCACTTATGTGCGGAATTATAAATAGACAAATGGCCGTACCCAGCAAACTAAAAGCGTATACTTTTTTATTACCAAATTTCATGGCAATTGGCACCAATATTAAAGCTACGATAGCTGTAGTAACGTTGTAAGTTGTACTCATCTTGGCCGCTTGTGCTGTAGCTTCTGATGTATCCATACGCATGGTAACCCTAAGCAATGGAGTAATAAATTGCCAATAAATAAAAAGGGCATACCACTGGAACAAATAGACCGCGGATAGCTTCCATAAGAACTTTGGCATATCCTTAATAGCCAACCAAATTTCCTCAAAAGGCTTTAATACACGTTTGGAAAAAGGCAACGCTTTATGCTTGTTAATTTCTGCCATTTCCTCTTCGGTTGGCGGAATTTCCGGTGTGGTCAAAACAGACCATAAAATAGTTGCAATTGACAAGAAAGCACCAATAAAGAAAGAGTAATAAAGCCACTTTGGCACTTCTCCTGAAATTTCTTCTCCACCACCAAACCAATCTTGAAATAAGAATATTGAAGCATTGGCCAACAGAATACCTGCACCAACAAATAAACTTTGCATTTGGTACCCAATGTTAAATTGCTTTTCCGGCAATTTATCCCCTACAAAAGCCCGGTAAGGCTCCATGGCCATATTGTTACCTACATCTAAAATCCATAGTAACCCAACGGCAAACCAAAGTGCAGGACTTAATGGAAAAGCAAATAAACATAAGCTACCTAAAATAGCACCTATTAAAAAGAAAGGTTTTCTACGACCAAACTTTGAGCTCCATGTTTTGTCTGAAATAGCTCCAATAATTGGTTGTACAATTAATCCTGTTATGGGGCCCGCTAAATTTAATAAGGGTAAAGTTTCTTCTTTTGCCCCTAGAAACAAAAAAATAGGGTTTATTGCACTTTGCTGTAGACCAAAGCTGTATTGAATACCTAAGAATCCGACATTCATATTGAAAATTTGCCAAAAACTCAACTGAGGTTTAGGTATCTTAAGCATAATAAAATTAGTTTAGTTCAATTAGTTTAAAACCCAATATAGCCAATTATTGCATTTTAAAAGCAGCTTTTTTTCAATTATAACGCTCTTAATTCTTAAATAAAATAGCGTCACCGTTATTAACACCCTCAATCTGAAACTTAGCAGATTCCAGATCAGCTTTTAAGGAAATCCAATCCTCGTTTTTCTCCCACCTTAGCGATAACGAACTTGATTCATTATCCATTTGTAATTCACCATTAAAAGCATTAGCAGTGTTTCTAATTTTCATCAATTCGGCCAGACTTTTAAAAAGAGAAGTCTCGGTTTTTTCCTTCACTTCTTCTTTAGTATAATAGTGTCTATTGATATCTCTACCTACATTTGTTTTGGCAAGCAGCTCCATGTCATTATCATCTCCAAAAAGCCCTACGTAATAAACTTGCGGTATACCAGGAACAAAAAACTGTATGGCCCTTGCCAACAAGTAAGCATCTTCGTCTTTTCCTAAAGCTTCAAAATACGTACAATTAACCTGATATAAGTCTAAATTGGAAGCTGCAGCTCCGGTTGCCTTTAAACTTCTACCTTCGCTTTTACGGTGCATGGTTTTTACAATTTCATCCAAGGTATCGTCTGGAATTAAACCGGGAACACCGTTTTCCGAAGCGACATCTACAATACCAATACCATCGTGCGTGTCTAAAACGGTTACTACATTCTTGGGGGCAACTTTTAACCAGTTAACCAAATTGTCAGCGTTTTTGTTGTACAAAGTATCCAACACCAAAACTGGCAAGGCAAAGTCATACACCAAATCTACTTTTTTTGCTATTTCAATTTGTGTTTTGTAAAAAGAATGTATTTCCACTAATACGGCAATACCCTTAGCATGTGCTTTCTGGGTTAGGTCTGCTATAAAATCAAATGTCTCAGGAATCATAAAACAAGAAGTTCCTGCTTTTTTAATTGCATAACCGGCCGCATCTAACCGTATCATATTTATACCAGCAGCTTCATAGATACTTAAAATATCCTCTAAATAGGAGACACCTTTTGCAGCGTTTACATCTATATCTACTTGCTTAGGCGTAAAAGTGGTCCAGATAAGTTTTTCAGACCCATCTTTGAATTTCATTTTATTAAAAGGAAAACCAGGTCTTGGACGGTAAATATTTATTAACTGTTCATCTGTGGCTCCGCTTGGAAATACCTTATCGTAAGTAAGGAAAAGACTAGCGTATTCTGATTTGTCTCCTTTTTCCAAATAATCTTGGAATTCCATAGAGTCTGACGACATATGATTAACAATCAAATCTGCCATGACATCCACCGATTTACTCAATTTTAATACATCGTCCCAATTACCAATGCGAGGATCAACCAACTTGTGATCAATTGGATCAAAACCGGCATCTTCCCCGTCTATAGGATCAAAAAATGGTAAAATATGGACGCCTCCAAATAGGTCTTTTAACTCGTTTTCAACTAATTTGTTTAAATCTGCAATATTTGCTGCTCCTATACGATCAACATAAGTGATCAACTGCACTTTATTCTCCATGAAAACCTTTAATTTTGCCGTTTAGTTCTTTGTTAACGTTTTTAAAAACAAAGAGTGAAAGTCTTGACCAAAACTTCCACTCTTTAAAAACAGACTCATAAATACTTAAACCACTGCAAAAAAATGACTATGCGACCAAACATATTTAGTGTCATTTCTTTAACAACGCATTGCTAAAGTATTTTAAGTTTTCTTATTTTAGAAAAATTTTAACACTAAAACGTTTTCGATTTTTAGATTTAAATAGTAGGCTTAAATTTAATTTTGTTTTTATTAACACAAAACCATCATGAGCAGAACCACCTTGCAACAAATAGCTTTAAGTTTAGATATATCTGTAACTACAGTGTCCAAAGCATTAAATTCATATCCTGATGTTAGCAAAAAAACTATTGAACGGGTTAAAGAAGCTGCAGAAAGATTAAACTACAAACCTAATTCCTTTGCGGTTAACCTTAGAACCCAACAGTCTAAAACCATAGGTTTAATTATTCCTGAAATAGTACATCAATTCTTCTCTAACATAGTAAAAGGGGTAACTGATGAAGCTGAAAAGAACGGCTATGTTGTAATTGTTATGCAAACCAATCAAAAATTTAAACGAGAAAAAGAAACCGTAGAATTTTTGATAAACAAACAAGTTGACGGAATTTTGATTGCACTATCTGACGAGACGGTAGATTACGAACATCTTTTGAAGTCACAAAATTTGGATACACCTATTGTAATGTTTGATAAAATTGCCACTACAGTAGGGTGCTCAAAGGTTCTAATTGATGATGTTAAGGCTGCCTACGAAGCCACTGAACACTTAATAAATTCTGGATGCAAGGAAATTGTACACTTTAGAGGTCCGTTGCACTCACAAAACGCGATTGATCGTTTAGAAGGTTTTAAAAATGCCTTACTAGATCATGATTTACCTTTTAAAGAAGAGAATGTTTATTTGTGCGAAGAGATGTCTTTTGATGTAGGAAGAGCTCAGGCCCAAAAAATGTTAGATGAAAATTCGAATGTAGACGGGATATTTATAAATACAGATTTGGTAGCTGTTGGCGCAATGGCAGAAATTAAGGATAGGGGCTTAAAAATTCCTGAGGACATCTCTGTAATTGGTTTTGGAAATTGGTTTTTATCTTCGGTTATTACTCCATCGTTAACAACCGTAGCCCAACCAAGTTTTAGTATGGGTAAAATCTCATTTAATATGTTGTTATCTGAATTGACTAACAAAAGAAACAATACCGAAGTAACGCACGAGACCATACATTTACCTACTGAATTAATCTTAAGAGGCTCAACCTTACCGCTTGAGGAATGATAAGTTTCGCATTAGACCCTCATATTTGGTTCTTTTAACTGCAGATTTTTTAAATATTTCTTTGAATACTTCTTGGGTAAGTTCTTCCCACTCTGATTTAGAGTAGTTTAAGAGTTCCTCTTTAGGTTTAAATTCAGGTTCATCATGTGGCTTGGAAAAACGATTCCAAGGACAAACATCTTGACATACATCACAACCAAACATCCAATTATCCATTTTTTCAGAAAATGTGGAAGGGATGGCCTCTTTCAATTCAATTGTTAAATAAGAAATACACTTACTACCATCTACTACATAGGGCTCTATAATGGCTTGGGTAGGGCAAGCATCTAAACAGGCGGTACATGAGCCACAATGGTCTGTTGTTGGTAAATCATATTCCAAATCCAAATCGACAATTAACTCTGCAATAAAATAAAAACTACCAACCTTTTGCGTAATTAGATTGCTGTTTTTACCAATCCAACCTAATCCGCTTTTAGCGGCCCAGGCCTTATCTAAAACAGGGGCAGAATCTACAAAGGCCCTACCTTCTACCTCACCTATTGTTTCTTGAATGAAGATTATAAGCTGTTTTAACTTGTTCTTGATTACATAATGGTAGTCCTCGCCATATGCATATTTAGAAATCTTATAACTATCGGTTCTTTGTTTTTCTTCTGGATAATAGTTAAGCAATAAACTTATTACAGATTTAGAACCTTCTACCAGTTTAGTTGGATCTAACCGTTTATCAAAATGATTGGCCATATAGCCCATCTGCCCATGCCTATTAGCCTGCAACCACTTTTCTAGTCTTGGAGCCTCCTCTTCCAAGAACCCTGCTTTAGAAATACCACATGATAAAAAACCGAGGCGTTCCGCTTCGGTTTTTATCATTTTTGAATGGGTTGCTTTTAAAGTCATAATTAAAACAAGCCTCCTTGTGTTCCTTGACGTATTCTGCCCAAGTGTGTATAAGCCTTCTCCGTAACCTCCCTACCTCTTGGCGTGCGCATAATAAAACCTTGTTGTATTAAAAATGGCTCATACACTTCTTCTATAGTTTCGGCACTTTCAGAAACGGCCGTTGCCAATGTTGTAATACCCACTGGTCCGCCTTTAAATTTATCGATAATGGTGGCTAATATTTTATTATCCATTTCATCTAAACCATGGGTATCTACGTTTAAAGCTTTTAAGCCAAACCTTGAAATTTCAATATCAATATTTCCATTACCCTTGATTTGGGCAAAATCTCTAACCCTTCTTAGCAAAGCATTACAAATTCTAGGAGTACCCCTGCTGCGACCGGCAATTTCTATAGCAGCCTCATTGGTAATGGGTACGTTCAATATTTGTGCACTCCGTTCCACAATGGTGGATAGCAGTTCCGTATCATAATATTCCAACCGGCTAGAAATACCAAAACGCGCACGCATTGGTGCTGTCAATAAACCAGATCGGGTGGTTGCCCCAACCAACGTAAATGGATTCAAATTGATTTGTACCGTACGGGCATTTGGCCCTGTTTCTAGCATAATATCAATTTTAAAATCTTCCATTGCAGAATATAAATATTCCTCAACTATTGGACTTAACCTGTGTATCTCATCAATAAAAAGAACATCTCTTTCTTCCAAATTGGTAAGTAAGCCAGCTAAATCTCCAGGTTTATCCAAGACAGGCCCAGAAGTAACTTTTATACCTACTCCCAGTTCATTTGCCAAAATATGTGCTAAAGTAGTCTTACCTAGACCAGGGGGGCCATGAAACAAAGTATGATCAAGAGCTTCTCCTCTTAAATTAGCAGCTTTAACAAATATCTCTAAATTCTCTAATACCTGCGCTTGACCTGTAAAATCATTAAAACTAATAGGCCTTAATGCTTTTTCAATATCAAATTCTTCTCTAGAAAAATTATCGGTACTAGGATCTAAATTCTCGTTCATGCTGTAAAGATACCTTAATTGGTTTTCTTGAGAAGTTGAGCTGAATCTTCAAATGCAGACAGATTTATAGATGGTGAACCAAACAAATACGTTTTTGACTTGCCTGTAAGTTGTAAATCTACCTTCTCCAATCCATTAATCCTTGCAAAACTTTGCTCCCTAGCATTTAATTGTATTTGGTTAACTTGAAACAGCTCACCATCTAATTTACCATCTTGGAAAATGGCTATTTCCATCTCCTGTGCGGCACCCAATACATTTATGGTTGACCTATCTAAAATTTCAATGGAAAACTTTTCTGCGCGTGCATTTAAATCCAATTTAGCTTTGCCTCTAGACATCACAGAAACCGAATCAGCATCTAAATTTAGTTTTAAGGCGGCATCCCCTTCAACGTTTATCCGCATAGCTATTGCCGATGCTTCCATTTCCATATTGGAATTTCCATATTGGCTTATATCTAACATATCCGTTTTTAAAACATCGATTGCTGTTAACTCCCCATCTTCTACTATTAATTTGTCTAAACTAGTATATCTTATTTCTAACTTTAGTTCTTTCTTTGAGGATACTTGATAGTAAGAAGATATCTCCAACATTCCGTCTTGCACCTCCAATTTTATGATGTCGGTTAGATTGTCATCAGCGGTAAGTAGATAACCCGCTTCAAAAGATTTCTTTAAACTAACCTCTATATCGTCTTTAAGTTTTATTGACGTAAATTCCGGTAAGCTTTCACTTACTTCAATCACGGTTCTGCTACCTTTTATTTTTGGTTTCTTTTGAGCATGAGCGACGGCAATCATTGTGAATAAAACTAACACGAATGATATGATTTTTCTATAATACAACATGGAGTAGTGTTCTTAATACTACTGCATATTACAAAATAATATTAGCGAAACCAATATGCCATAGTTACTAAAACAAAAGGCCCATCATAAGACGGGCCTTTTGTTATGTATATAAACTAAAATTAATGATGCATTTCTTCCTCGTTATCTTGTAAAGGAACTGTTTGTGGCACAAAATCTTGCCCCGCAATTATGTACTCGCCATTTTCATAAGTCTTACTATAATCATATGCCCAACGGTGAACATGTGGTATTTCGCCTGGCCAGTTACCATGAATGTGTTCCATAGGTGTTGTCCATTCTAAAGTGTTTGATTGCCAAGGGTTCAAACCACCTTTTTTACCATAGAAAATACTACTGATAAAATTGTAAATGAAGATAAGCTGAGCCAATGCCGCAATAATAGCAAATACCGTCATTAGAATTTGAACATTGGTTAATTCATCGAACATTGGAAAAGCCGTATTCTGATAATACCTTCTTGGCACTCCAGCCATACCTACAAAGTGCATTGGGAAAAAGACCCCATAAGCACAAACCGCTGTTATCCAAAAATGCACATAACCTAAATTCTTGTTCATCATCCTACCATGGAACATTTTTGGGAACCAATGGTAAACACCTGCAAATAACCCATAAAGCGCAGAAATACCCATTACCAAGTGAAAGTGAGCTACTACAAAATAAGTGTCGTGTACATTTATATCCAGAGTACTATCTCCTAAAATAATACCAGTTAAACCACCTGTAATGAAAGTGGATACCAAACCTATAGAAAACAACATTCCTGGATTCATTTGTAGGTTACCCTTCCATAATGTGGTTATGTAATTAAATGCCTTAACAGCAGATGGTATAGCAATTAACAAAGTAGTGAAAGTAAATACAGATCCTAAAAATGGATTCATACCAGATATAAACATATGGTGACCCCATACTATGGTAGATAAAAACGCAATTGCTAAAATAGATGCCACCATTGCTCGGTAACCAAAGATTGGTTTTCTAGCGTTGGTAGACATAACTTCAGATGTTATACCTAAAGCAGGAAGCAATACGATATATACCTCTGGGTGACCTAAAAACCAGAATAAGTGCTCATATAATACTGGAGAACCACCCTGATAATGCAAGACTTCACCTTGTATAAAAATATCTGACAAAAAGAAAGAAGTACCAAAACTTCTGTCCATAACCATCAACAACGCTGCCGACAGTAATACTGGAAAAGAAATGATACCGATAATTGCCGTTACAAAGAATGCCCATATCGTAAGTGGTAATCTGGTCATAGACATCCCCTTGGTTCTTAAGTTAATTACAGTAACAACGTAATTTAAAGAACCCAATAAAGAAGATGCTATAAATATAGCCATTGAAACCAACCAAAGAGTCATACCTGCCCCGGAACCTGGCTGCGCCATTGGTATTGCACTTAAAGGAGGGTAGATTGTCCAACCCGCTGCTGCTGGGCCTGCCTCTACAAATAGAGAACATACCATTATTACAGAAGATAAAAAGAACAACCAATAGGATACCATGTTCAAGAAACCAGATGCCATATCCCTAGCACCAATTTGCAACGGAATTAACAGGTTACTAAAAGTACCACTTAAGCCTGCCGTTAATACAAAGAAAACCATAATGGTACCGTGAATGGTAACTAAAGCCAAATAAATATCGGCATCCATTACACCATCTGGCGCCCACTTTCCTAATACTGCTTCAAAAATTGGAAAAGATTCTCCTGGCCAAGCCAATTGCATTCTAAACAATATAGACATTGCAATACCAATAAAGCCCATAATAAGACCAGTTATAAGGTATTGCTTGGCAATCATTTTATGATCTTGACTAAAAATGTACTTTGTGATAAAGGTCTCTTTATGGTGGTGACCATGATCATCATGTCCATGATCTACAACTGCATGTGCTGCTGACATAATTCTTAAATTTTATTTATTTCCTTTTCTAGCCTAAATTATTCTGCTGGTGACATAGATTCACCAAAAGTCTTTTGTTCTGCCAACCATTTATTGTAGTCTTCTTCACTCTCTACAATAATTTTCATTTGCATGTTGTAGTGAGATTTACCACAAATTTTATTACATAACAAAACATAATCAAACTCCCATGGTTCACTGTTTGGCCTACCCTCGGCTGCCCATTCAGCCCTAATCTTATTAGTTCTTTTAACCTTTTCAACTACCTCAGGATCTTGTCTCATCTCTTCGGTGGTCTTAATTGGTGTGAAGGAAAACTGGGTAATCATACCTGGAACACAATTCATTTGCGCTCTAAAATGAGGCATATAAGCTGAATGCAACACATCTTGAGAACGCATATTAAAATTCACCTTTCTACCCACTGGTAAGTGCAATTCCTTTACAATAATATCATCCTGTCCATTTGGATCCGCTTCATCAATTCCCAAAACATTAGCTCTATCAATATCTATAAGGCGTACACTAGCATCACCTAGAACATTATCTGTCCCAGCATATCTGGCCGTCCAGTTAAACTGTTGTGCATATAGTTCAATTACAATAGGGTCGTCTTCCTCATTAATATCCATGATGTTTGTCCACGAATAAAGACCCCAAATAATTAAACCCGCTAAAACAATAACAGGAATTATAGTCCAAATGAATTCCAGTTTATCGTTATCAGCAAAAAACAAAGCTTTTCTTCCCTTTTCACCTCTATATTTATAGGCAAAGTAGTGTAATAAAGCTTGAGTTATAGTTTGAACAAAGAAAATGATAGCAAAAGAAACCCACATTAAAGTGTCATAGTTATCACCATGAGCTGACGCTGCCGACGGCAATAGCACCTTGCTATATTTTGCAAAACTAAAGATGGTAATTCCGTAAATAAATATCAAGAAGGCGAACATTAGATAACCATTGTTTTTGTTATCCTCATCATTCGCTACAAGACCATTTATTGCATCTGCCCTAAGTTGTGACAATTCAAAAATCTTAGTCATTTGCCAAATTGCAATACCAACTAAAACTAAAACTGCCAATATCAATACTGTTGTCATCTTTTAACTACTTCTATCTCGATATTAATAATGAAATTGTCTACTCTCTTCAATTAGCGGATTACGCTTAGGCATTAAATCTTCTTTAGCTAATGCATTGAATACAATAAATATGAACAAGCCTGCAAAGAATAAAATACCACCAATTTCAGGTACACCTAAATGCCAATTTTCTCCTACTGTAGCTGGCATTACCATATTGAAAACATCCATGTAATGCCCAAAT
Source organism: Croceivirga sp. ABH4_376 (assembly GCF_056160685.1). Taxonomy (NCBI): domain Bacteria; kingdom Pseudomonadati; phylum Bacteroidota; class Flavobacteriia; order Flavobacteriales; family Flavobacteriaceae; genus Croceivirga; species Croceivirga sp. ABH4_376. Next base: position 213,972 of record NZ_JBSWXQ010000003.1, read on the forward strand.
AGGATGATGATACCTGTCATCACCACAAACCAGTTAACACGTTTGTAATCGCTATTCATTAACACCAATAATGGGAAAATGAAGTTTAAAACCAACATCCCAAAAAATGGTAATTTATAATGTTCAATTCTTGAAATATAGTAAACAGCCTCTTCGGGAATATTTGCATACCAAATCAACATAAACTGACTGAACCATAAATACGTCCAAAAAATACTAACCCCGAACATGAATTTTGCCAAATCATGAATATGGCTATTGTTTACTTCAGGCAACAACCCTTTTGATTTAAGATATATAGTTACCAAAGCAATAGTTGTAATACCAGACACAAACATACTCGCAAATACATACCATCCAAATAATGTACTAAACCAATGGGGATCAAAGCTCATTATCCAATCCCAAGACATCATAGACTCAGTAACCAAATAAAATACTAAAAATGCTGCAGAAATTCTGAAGTTCTTTTTAAAGTTGGAATTGTCATCAGATTGATCCTGCGCAAGGGATAATTTTCTAGAATAAAATCTGTATGCAATCCATCCTGCAAGAAATATGGCCGCTCTGATTATAAAAAATGTAGGATTTAAATAGCCCGCTTTTCCTTGGATTAAAGCATCGTGTTTAACCACTTCTGGATCAGCCCAAGTAAATAAGTGGTTAATGTGTAAAACAGATAGTACAAGGATAACAAAAACAATTATTCCTCCTGGTGCCAAATAAGCAGTTATACCCTCCATGATTCTAAATAAAATTGGAGACCAACCTGCCTGTGCGGCACGTTGAATTGCATAAAACGCTAACACCCCTAAAGATATCATAAAGAAGAAAAAAGCCGCTACATATAAGGCAGACCAAGGTCTATTTTGCATTTGATGAAATACGTGCTCATCATGTGCAGCATCGTGTCCACCATCATGCGCCTCTTCAGCATGGGAATTACCATGCGTATCTGCAACAGCATGATCCGCAACTTCACCATGACCGCCACCATGGCCATCGTGTGCAGCTGCAATCTTAGCTTTAGCTTCTTCTACGGAACTAGGTGCAGTAACAAAGCCAGTTACTAAACATATTGCACCAACTACCATTAAGATAATTGAACCTATTTTTAATCTATTTGAAAACGTATATCTCATCCTAGTTTTCTTATTTGGAAAGGTCTTGTTTTAATTTCATTACATACTCGGATACCTGCCACATCTCTTTCTCACTTTTAAATTGAGAAGCATATGAGCCCATGGAGTTTAGGCCATAATAAACGGTATGATAGGTACTGCCCACGGTTATATTTCTAGCAACATCGTCATAAGAAGGTACACCTAATATCTTTTCACGCTTAACTAAAGTACCCTGACCATCACCTTTTACACCATGACAAATAGCACAGTAAATAGCATAAAGCGCTGCACCTTCTGCAATATTTTCTTCGTAGTTTAAACTATCTAGTGGACTTGCCTGCAAACGAGCTAGTTCTTTACCTTCTGGTGTATTATCAAATTCATAAGGTAACCATTCTCTATTTACTGTATTGGCAGGAGGTGTTAAGGCCTCAGTACCATCCACAAATAAACCATTATCTACACCCTCATATGTTTCATAGCCAACAGACTCATACATATTTGGCATGTATTGATAGTTAGGGCTGTTCTTATCAGAACAAGATGATGCTGAAATAATTAACCCTAAGCCTAAAATTATCTTTACGAATTGCTTCATTGTTATGCGTTCTTTTCTTTTACAGTTACTTCAACGGCTCCTGTATCTAACAATAGCTCTTTTAATTCAGCTTCATTACCATGAACTCCTATTTCCATCAAAAAATGGTCATCAGTAGTTCTCTTGTCTGGATTCTCGGCTTCTTTGAACGGCCACATTTTACTTCTAAGGTAAAAGGTGATTACCATAAGGTGAGCAGCAAAAAAAACCGTAAGCTCAAACATAATTGGAACAAATGCCGGTAAGTTTTCTAAATAACTAAAACTTGGTTTACCCCCTATATCTTGTGGCCAATCTTCTATCATGATAAAATTCATCATTGTGATAGCTACCGTAAGACCTAAACAGCCATATAAAAAAGCCGTAATAGCTATTCTTGTGTCAGATAAGCCCATAGCCTTATCTAGACCGTGAACTGGAAAAGGAGTGTAAACCTCTTCAATATGATGACGTTCTGCACGTACTTTCTTCACAGCATTCATAAGAATGTCGTCATCATTGTAAATTGCATGTATAACTTTAGACGCCATTATTGCTTTTTATCGTTCAACAATTTTGCTTGACCTGCCCAGTCATCTCGAAGAGCCCTACCCGGAAACTTACCTGTAATAGTGTCCAAAAGCTCGTACTCTCTTTCAGTCATTCTAGCAACCTGAGCAAAGGTGTAAATTCCTATTTCATTTAGGTTACGTTCCATTTCTGGACCAACCCCTTTAATTTCTTTTAAATCGTCTGCAGATTGCGTAGTAGGATCAAATGTACCTATAGAACTCAAAAGTTCATTAACACCAACTTTATCACCTACAGCCGGCACAACCTCTCCCATTAACACATCTTGTGTTATTGGTTCTTCTGTAACCTTTCCTCTTGCAGGCATCTCGTACATTGGCTTACCTTCTTCTCTTAAACGTTTGTAACGTTCACCTGAAGATTTCAAAATTGACTTAACCTCTGCCTGCGCTATTACAGGGAATGTTCTTGAGTACAATAAAAATAGTACAAAGAAGAACCCTATGGTACCAATAAATATTCCTATATCTACAAATGTTGGAGAGAACATTGTCCAAGACGATGGTAAGTAATCTCTATGTAAAGACGTAACAATAATCACAAAACGCTCAAACCACATACCTATGTTCACCACAATAGATATAAAGAAAGAGAACATAATGCTTGTTCTAAGTTTCTTAAACCACATAAATTGCGGAGAGAATACATTACAAGTCATCATAGACCAATATGCCCAAGCGTAAGGACCCGTAGCTCTATTTAAGAAAGCGTACTGCTCATATTCCACTCCAGAATACCAAGCAACAAAAAGCTCTGTAATATATGCACAACCAACAATAGAACCCGTAATCATAATTACGATATTCATTAACTCAATATGTTGTACCGTGATATAAGCTTCTAAATTACAAACCTTACGCATAATGATAAGTAAGGTGTTTACCATGGCAAATCCTGAGAAAATAGCCCCAGCCACAAAGTAAGGAGGGAAAATTGTAGTGTGCCACCCCGGTATAACGGAAGTAGCAAAGTCAAAAGATACGATGGTATGTACGGAAAGTACCAAAGGAGTTGCCAAACCAGCTAAAACCAATGACACTTCCTCAAAACGTTGCCAGTCTTTAGCTCTACCTGTCCAACCAAAACTCAACAAGCTATATATTTTTTTCTGAAATGGTTTAATAGCACGATCACGCAACATAGCAAAATCTGGTAATAAACCGGTCCACCAGAACACGAGCGAAACGGATAAATAGGTAGAAATCGCAAATACGTCCCAAAGCAAAGGTGAGTTAAAGTTTACCCATAATGAACCAAATTGGTTTGGAATAGGCAATACCCAATAAGCCAACCATGGTCTACCCATGTGAATAATTGGAAACAGACCAGCTTGTACCACAGAAAATATAGTCATTGCTTCTGCAGAACGGTTAATAGCCATTCTCCATTTTTGCCTAAACAATAACAATACCGCTGAAATTAGCGTACCTGCGTGGCCAATACCTACCCACCATACAAAGTTGGTAATATCCCAAGCCCAGTTTACGGTCTTGTTAAGACCCCAAACTCCAATACCGGTAGAAACCGTATAAATAATACAACCTAATCCCCAAAGGAAAGCTACCAATGCAATGGAAAAAACAATCCACCATTGCTTATTTGCTTTGCCCTCTACCGGTCTGGCGATATCCACAGAAATATCGTGGTAATCTTTATCCCCAAGTACCAAGGGTCTTCTAATAGGTGCTTCGTAATGCGACGCCATATTGACTACTTCTTAGTTTTTTTATTCTTTGGTTATGCTTCGTTAGTATTTCTAACTTTTACGTGATAGAACACATTTGGCTTTGTACCAACATGCTCCAATAAGTGATATGCCCTTTCATCATGCTCTAATTCTGCAATTAATGAACCTTCTTCATTTACATCACCAAAATGCAAGGCACCGCTACTACAAGCTGCAGAACACGCCACTGCATTATTGAATTCACCTTTTTCTACAGGTCTACCTTCACGCTTCGCATTTAAAATTACGGATTGCGTTTGTTGTATACAGAAAGAACATTTTTCCATAACACCTCTAGACCTTACAACAACATCAGGATTCAATACCATTTTACCCAAATCGTTGTTCATATGAAAATCAAACTCGTCGTTATTGTTATATAAGAACCAGTTGAATCTACGTACTTTATACGGACAGTTGTTAGCACAATATCTAGTACCCACACATCTGTTATAAGCCATATGGTTTTGACCCTGACGACCATGAGAAGTTGCCGCTACTGGACAAACAGTTTCACAAGGTGCGTGGTTACAATGTTGACACATTACAGGCTGAAAGGCTACCTGAGGATTAACAGAAGGGTCTTCTAATTCTCCAAAACCACCTAATGAACCATTATCTCCAGAAAGACCGCTGAAGCCATCTTTCTTCTCATTGTCTTGTTCAAAAGTTTCTTCTGATGAATAGTACCTATCAATACGCAACCAGTGCATATCTCTAGAAACTCGCATTTCTTTTTTACCCACCACAGGAACATTGTTCTCTGCGTGACAAGCTATAACACAAGCACCACATCCGGTACAAGCATTTAAATCGATAGATAATTTAAAATGATGCCCTACTGAACGATCAAAACTCTCCCACAAATCAACTTCCGGAGAAGTTACCAATGTCTCTTGATGATCTAAAGAAACATGGGGAATCGGATTCCATTCATGCGCATCTTTTGTATTGAAATCTTTAAGAGTAGTTTCCTTGATGATATCACCTCTACCCATTAAAGTGTTATGCAATTGTATACATGCAAATTCGTGTGTACCGGCCGCCTTACTAATAGAAACAGACTGAACAGCATTAAAACCTTTGTAAACCTTAAACGCATTAACACCTGTTTGCATTTCTTCTTGCAACCCATCTTTTCTTCCGTAACCAAAAGAAAGACCTACAGTACCTTTTGCTTGACCTGGCTGGATTAATACCGGCACATTCTGCAACGTTACACCATCAACGGTAACATTAGCATAGCTACCATCCAGACCACCATTAGCCACATTATAATTCTCCAACCCAAGCGCTTCCGCATCTGTTTTGGACACTGTTATGTAGTTATCCCAACTAACTCTGGAAATTGGATCAGGAAACTCTTGCAACCAAGGGTTGTTTGCCAGTTTTCCATCACCCATTCCGGTTTTAGGATACAAAACCAACTCCATTCCATCCACTTTAGCAGAAGCTAAAGCCCTTAGCGCAGCACTTAAAGTAGATGCCGCCCCAACAGTTTCTTCGCTCGTAGTGTTTTCCTCCGTTGTTTCCACTTCAACAGCAACATCAGCTTTTGGCATTTCATAAACACCATCTTGCAAAGCCTTATTGAAATTACCGCCTTCTCCTAGTATATTCGAGGTCCAATTTTCTTTTACGAAATCGTAATAAGAAACATCACTTCCCATCCACTTAAGAAGAGCAGATTGAAACTGACGGGTATCGAATAATTCTTTAATTACCGGCTGGGTAAGACTATAAAATCCTTTTTTAACTTGAACATCTCCCCAAGACTCCAAATAGTGAGAAACAGCAGCCACATGCGTAACAGCATTAGCCGTCTCGTCTTGGTTATATGAGAAAGAAACCGAAACATCAACATTAGCCAAAGCTTCCGTAAATTCCTTTGAATTTGGCAGCGAATACGCTGGGTTAACCCCATCTATAAATAACATTCCAACTTTCCCAGCCTTCATGTCCGCAATAAGCTTATTTACCTTAGCAGCATTACCTTGCCTGATAAATCTTGGCGCAGCAACATCAATAACCTTGCTACCTAAAACTTGGTTGGCAGCCAATGCAGCCGTTTGAGCATTAACATCACTCAAACCTGTCACCACAACCACGTTACTTTTTCCTACTTTTTCTATTTCAGCAACAAGCGTATTTACTAACGCATCTATATTAGAGTCTCCTCCAGATACCGAAACACCATTTAACTTACCACTTAATTTTGCTAGAACTAACTTTTGGTTTGCCGTATTCATTGGAATACGCTTATCCGCATTAGCACCAGATAAAGACATATTAGCCTCAAACTGCACATGGCGAGACATTTTACCATTTTTAGGCACACGCTTCTTAGCATAGGCCGCATCAAATCCACCACCTTGCCAATCACCTAAGAAGTCAGCACCAAAAGATATAATCAATTCGGCCTTAGAAAAATCGTAATCCGGTAAAGCACGTTGCCCGTACATTTTTTCAAAAGCAATAACCGCAGCTTCTTCAGAAATAGCATCGTAGGTAACATGATTAACATTTTCATACTTATCAGCAAAAGCAGCAATCAGCTTTTCCGTAGAAGGACTAGCATAAGTCTGGGTTAATAAAGCAATTTGCTTACCAGAACCCTGTAATGCATTTAATTTGGATTTTACCGTAGCATCTAAAACATCCCAAGAAACAGGCTCACCACCAGCCAATGGCCCCTGCAAGCGCTTACTATCATACAAATTAAGAACAGAAGCATTAACCCTTGCATTAGCACTACCCATTACAGAAGCCCTATCATTATTCTCTATCCTGATTGGCCTACCTTCCCGGGTCCTAACCAAAATACTTGCAAAATCATAACCATCCGCAATAGATGTAGCAAAATAACTAGGAACACCAGGAACTATATTCTCTGGCAATACTACGTAAGGGACAGATTTATGAACAGGACCTTCACAGGCAGCCATTGTAGCGGCCGCAGTGCTAAACCCAACATATTTTAAGAAATCCCTCCTTGTAGTATTTGACTCCTCTAACGTTTCCTTATCCCCAAGAAAATCATCTACAGGTATGGGCTCCGCAAACTCATTTTGCTTTAGCGTCTCAACAATGGAATTGTTCGGATCTAATTCCGCTTCACTTTTCCAATATTTCTTGTTTGATGCCATATTTATATATCGAAATAACTTCTTTATTAATTAATAGTGGCATTTACCACATTCCAAACCACCCATTTGAGCAGCTGTCAACTTTTCCACCCCATACTTCTTAGAAAGCTCGTCATGGATTTTTTTATAATATCCATTATCAGCCAATTGCACCTCTGTCTCCCTGTGACAGTTAATACACCATCCCATAGTCAAGGGCGAATATTGATACATTATTTCCATTTCCTCCACAGGACCGTGACAAGTCTGACACTCAATTTTACCCACAGTTACGTGTTGGGAGTGATTGAAATAAGCAAAATCAGGAAGGTTATGAATTCTCACCCATTCCACAGGCTGACTTTCACCAGTATATTTCTGATTCTCTTCATCCCAACCAACAGCCTTATACAGTTTTTTTATCTCACCGGTATAGAACTCATTGGTATACCCGTTAGCCAAGTCTTCAGCAGAAGGCCCTTCAGGATTCCCCTTGTATTCATAAATAGATTTATGACAGTTCATACAAACATTCAAAGATGGAATACCGGAGTGCTTCGATGACCTAGCAGAAGAGTGACAATACTTACACTCTATCTTGTTATCACCAGCATGGATTTTATGCGAATAGTGAATTGGCTGCACGGGCGCATAACCTTGATCCACACCTATCTGTGACATCCAAGAGTAAGCAAAGTATGCACTACCCAACAACAAAACAACCACAGAACACAACACCAAAAACTGATTCTGAGCAAAAGCTTTCCAAATTGGCAAACGCCCTTCTTTCTCATTCTCAAGAACCACCCCATTAGCCTCAGCTATTCTTCTTAGGGTTCTGTTCACCAAAATTAACATAACCACCAACAAACCGAAAACCACAGCCAAGGCACCGAGAACAACTTCATTGGAGATTCCCGAAGAACTTGCAGCAGTCACAGCTTCACCCGAAGCGGCCGCAGGCGCTGCAGCAGCCTTTGGAGGCGCAGCGGTGTACGCTAAAATATTATCAATATCCTCATTAGATAAGGTTGGAAAAGCGGTCATAGCCGCCTTATTGTATTCATTGTAGATTTTATTGGCATAAGCATCGCCAGAAGCAATCATACCAGGGCTATTCTTAATCCACTTATACAACCATTCCTTATCCAAACCTTCATCCTCTGCCAATCGTGTTTCCACATTAGCCAAAGCAGGACCCGTCATCTTACGATCTAACGCATGACAAGCAGCACAGTTTTGATTGAACAATTGCTTACCCTTAGCTGGGTCCCCATCTACAGAAGCACCTTCAGCAGCATCTTGAGCCACTACGGATACCGTTATCATCTGCGAGAACAGAAGTAAACCTAAACCAATAATCTTTGAAAATTGAATGCGGTTGAACACCTTTTTCATATTAACGTAATTGCTGTCTTATTTTTGGCACGATGTTTTCTTTTGAAGCTTAGATATTTAGCTTTTACACCGTTTCAAATTGCTGACAAAAATACGACACAGCAGGGTTTTTTTAAATGTTAAGGTATTTATAATAGTTAATTTATAATTATTCTAAATAAAGCTAAACCGTAATGTTTAAGGTTTATAAAGTACATTTGCTTACAGAAGAATTAAAGGATGAAACATAAGTTTATTTATACATCGCTGTTTTCCATGTATTTTGGATTAGCTTGTGCCCAAATAGAATCAAATGAAGGCACTGTTAACATTCAACAACCACAAGAGTTGGAGAAAATGGTTGCCATTTACAAAAACGCAAACGCCAATAGCGGTTATTACCAAATACAGGTTGGTTTTGGCGATAGAAATACCGCTTTTCGTCTAAAAGAGGAAGTAGATAATGATTTCCCTACATGGTATTCTAAAATTGAATTTCAAGAGCCCACGTACCGGGTTAGATTGGGTAAGTTCCGAGATAAATTAGTAGCGGACAGAAAGTTCCTAGAAGTACGTAAAAAATACCCTAGAGCAATGCTCTTAAAAATAGAAAAGGATTAAGCTCAACACTTAATCCTTTTTTTTATTTCCTTACCTTCTTAAAAAAGGTTTACAGTTTCTTTTTAACCGCAACTTCTTGGTAAGCTTCTAAAACATCATCTATTTGTATATCATTGTAGTTCTTAACCTGTAGACCACAATCATACCCTTTAGAAACTTCTTTTACATCGTCTTTGAAACGCTTAAGCGAAGCTAGCTCTCCAGTATAGATTACTACACCATCACGAATCAATCGTATTTTGGAATTTCTATAAATCTTACCACTAGTTACCATACAACCAGCAATAGTTCCGATTTTAGAGATTTTAAACGTTTCCCTAATTTCTGCGGTACCGGTAACCTCTTCTTTCATTTCTGGAGACAACATTCCCTCCATAGCATCTTTAAGGTCATTTATAGCATCGTAGATAATAGAGTATGTTCTAATATCAATTTCTTCCTTATCTGCAACCATTCTAGCATTACCCATTGGCCTTACATTAAACCCAATGATAATAGCATCAGATGCACTTGCCAATAACACATCAGACTCCGTAATGGCACCTACACCTTTGTGAATGATGTTTACCTGAATTTCATCGGTAGATAGTTTCTGGAAAGAATCTGTTAAAGCTTCCACGGAACCATCCACATCACCCTTAAGGATAATATTAAGCTCTTTAAAGTCGCCCAACGCAATACGCCTACCAATTTCATCTAAGGTTATATGGCGTTGCGTACGTACGGATTGCTCACGTTGCAACTGAGAACGTTTAGCGGCAATTTGTTTTGCCTCACGCTCATCTTCCATTACATTAAACTTATCACCAGCTTGCGGTGCTCCATCCAATCCTAAAATAGATACTGGCGTAGCAGGCCCTGCTTTTTTGATATCTTTTCCACGCTCATCATGCATGGCTTTTATTTTACCACTACAAGTACCGGCCAACACATAATCACCAATAGACATGGTTCCATTTTGCACCAACACGGTAGATACATAACCCCTACCTTTATCCAAGAAGGCTTCTACAACAGTACCCATAGCCACCCTATTTGGGTTTGCCTTAAGCTCCAATAATTCTGCCTCTAATAATACTTTTTCCAACAACTCTTTTACACCCTGACCTGTTTTAGCAGAAATATCATGAGATTGGATTTTACCACCCCAATCTTCTACCAAAAGGTTCATTTGCGCCAAACCTTCTTTAATTTTATCAGGATTTGCCGTTGGCTTATCAACTTTATTTATCGCAAAAACAATTGGCACACCCGCTGCTTGGGCATGGCTTATTGCTTCTTTGGTTTGCGGCATGATATCATCATCTGCTGCAACCACAATAATTGCTATATCTGTTACTTGAGCTCCCCTAGCACGCATAGCTGTAAACGCCTCGTGACCAGGTGTATCTAAGAATGCGATTTTTTGACCATCTTCCAAAGTAACACCATACGCCCCAATGTGCTGGGTTATACCCCCACTTTCTCCGGCAATTACATTTTCTTCCCTAATGTAATCCAACAAGGATGTTTTACCGTGATCTACGTGACCCATTACCGTTACAATTGGCGCCCTGGCAACTAAATCTTCTGCTGCATCTTCAATTTCTTCAATAGACTCCTCTATTTCCGCGGTTACAAACTCTACTTCATAACCAAATTCATCCGCAACAATGCTTAAGGTTTCAGCATCCAATCTTTGGTTCATGGTAACCATCATTCCAAGAGACATACATGCAGAAATAATCTGGGTAGACGATACGTCCATCATAGTGGCCAATTCGTTTACGGTAACAAACTCCGTAACTTTTAGCAACTTGCTTTCCTTTTCCTGCTGCTGTAAATCTTTCTCGGTCTGTTGCCTGTGAAGGTCTCTTTTCTCCCTTCTATATTTGGCTCCCTTACCTTTAGAGGATTTACCTTGAAGTTTTTCCAAGGTTTCCCTAACCTGTTTTTGAATTTCTTCTTCAGTAGGCTCTACCTTTGGAACATTAGTTCTTTGACCTCCTTTGCGGTTATTGTTTCTACCTCTGTTATTACCCTGACCTCCGGGTTTATTACTTACAATACGTTTACGCTTGCGCTTTTTATCACCGGCCGGACCTTTTTTGTCGTCTTTCTTTTCTTCCTTCTTCTTCTTTGGACGTTGAAACTTGCTTAGGTCAATTTTGGCACCAGTGATTTTTGGACCAGATAATTTTTGATACTTTGTTTCAAGCGTATCCGAACCCAACGTTGGGGCAGGCTCTTCTTTATCTGTAGTTGCCTCTTCTTTTTTTGCTACTGGCTTAGGCTGCTCCACTTCCTTTTTAGGCTGAGCTTTCTCTGCCACCACCTCGGGCTTTTTAACTGGCTCTACAGGTTTTGGCTTTTGCTCTTCCTGCTTCTTTTCAGCAGGCTTTTCTATCACCTTTTCCTGTACAGGCTCAGGTTTTTTCTCTTCTTGCTTAGGTTCTTCTTTTACCGCTCCAGGTTTTTTACCCAAATCTATTTTACCGACCGTTTTAGGACCAGAAAGCTCTACCCTACCTTTAATAACTTCTCTTTCTGCCTGGCGCTTTTCTCTAGCAATACGTTTTTCCTCTTGCTCGCGCTCCATCTGCATACGAAGCTCTTCCTTCTCTTTCTGCTTTTCTTCCGCAACCTCTTTAGAGGCTACTTTCTTGCTCTTATCGGTCTGGAATTCATCCAACAGCACTTGATATACTTCACTAGATATTTTGGTAGTTGGCCTAGCGTCAATATCATGACCTTTAGACGACAAATAGTCTACCGCCCTATCCAATGAAATATTCAATTCCCTTAGAACTTTATTTAATCTTATTGTTGGGTTTCCTGCCATAAAAATTCTATACTCCCTTAAAATTTGCTGCTAATATATACTTTAATCTTCAAATTCAGCCTTTAGAATACGTACCACTTCGTTCACTGTCTCTTCTTCTAAGTCTGTACGCTTAACCAAATCTGTAACATCTTGCTCCAACACACTCCTAGCAGTGTCCAGACCAATTTTCTTGAATTCCTCTATAATCCAAGCATCTATTTCATCAGAAAACTCGGTAAGCTCAACATCTTCCTCAACACCTTCTCTAAACACATCTATCTCATAACCTGTAAGTTGGCCCGCCAACCTGATGTTATGACCACCGCGCCCAATTGCCTTGGACACCTCTTCTGGTTTAAGATAAACCTGCGCTGTTTTTTTCTCATCGTCTAGTTTTACACTGGTAACCCTTGCCGGACTTAAAGCCCTGGTCACCATTAACTGTGCATTGTTAGTGTAATTGATAACATCAATATTTTCATTACCCAACTCCCTAACAATACCGTGAATCCTAGAACCTTTCATACCCACACAAGCACCTACCGGATCTATTCTATCATCATAGGAATCTACAGCAACTTTCGCTTTTTCCCCAGGTATTCTAACCGCTTTTTTTATGGTAATTAATCCATCAAAAACTTCTGGTATTTCCTGGAAAAACAACTGCTCTAAAAATTTAGGTGCCGTTCTGGACATTATAATAGCTGGCTTGTTACCCTTAAGCTCCACACTTTCTATAATACCCCTAACATTATCTCCTTTTCTAAAAAAGTCAGACGGTATCTGTTTGTCTTTTGGCAAAATAATCTCATTACCCTCATCATCTAAAAGGATAACCGCTTTATGCCTGATATGATGCACCTCAGCAGTGTAAATCTCACCCTCTAAGTCCTTGAACTGCTTGTAAATTGTGGTATTATCGTGCTCATGGATTTTAGAGATTAAATTTTGACGCAACGCTAAAATTGCCCTTCTACCTAAATCCATCAACTTAACTTCTTCAGAAACATCTTCCCCAACTTCAAAATCGGGCTCAATTTTTCTAGCTTCTGATAATGAAATTTCCTCATTTGGCTCTTCAACCTCTCCGTCTTCAACAACCACACGGTTCCTCCATATCTCCAAATCCCCTTTATCCGGGTTAATAATGATATCAAAGTTATCGTCCGAACCGAATTTCTTTTTAAGGGCATTACGGAATACTTCTTCCAAAATAGCCATTAGCGTTACCCTGTCTATAAACTTATCATCCTTAAACTCTGAAAAGGATTCAATAAGCGCCATGTTTTCCATTGCGGTCTACAATTAAAATTTTATTACAACTTTAGCTTCAATAATATCAGAAAAATCAATTACTTGTTCTTTCTGTACGGTATGCTTTCCCTTGCCAATTGGTTTTGGTTCTCTAACCTTCCAAACAAGGGTAATGTTCTGCTCCGAGGCCGCCTCTAATTTTGCCTCAATAGTATCTTCTTGAGTCCTAACTTTTAGATTGCGCCCAATATTCTTTTTATACTGCCTAGGCATTTCTAACGGTGTTGTTGCCCCTGCAGAAGTAACTTCTAAAGAAAAATCAATTTCCTCTCGATCCAAATTATGCTCAATTGCCCTGCTCACGTCCATACAGTCTTTAAGACTAATACCCGCATCGCCATCCAAAACAACTTTAATATGATTATCCGCACCTACGGTGAATGAAATCAAAAACAAGTCTGGCCTTTTTTCCAAAGCGCCATCTAACAAAGCCTTAACGGTATCTTTAAACATAAACTAGTTAGCAAAAGAAGAGGGGACCTTAAGTCCCCTCTGATTACTTTTATATTCGCTTTCAGCATTGCAAATATATGATAATTAACTGGTTTGCAAAAACTGATAGAAAATAAAAAATCCCACACACAGAGAGGGGATTTTTACTTGTTGGCCTACAAGGACTCGAACCTTGAACGACTGAACCAAAATCAGCTGTGTTACCAATTACACCATAGGCCAGTACCATTTTGAGCGTGCAAATTTAATACAAACTTTTTGTAACGCAAACATTTTTTTGAAATATTAATTTCTAAAAGTTCGTTTTTCCTGTTAAACCTTTTAGAAAAACCGGGTTTCCTTTTTTAATATTTTGGTAAATTCGCCCCCATAGGTAAACCTAACACCACATGTTCGAGAAAAATTACGACAAATGGAACACCATCTTTGGATGGATCGCTTTTGCAATTGCACTAATAACGTATAGCTTAACCGTGGAACCCACCGGTAGTTTTTGGGATGCTGGAGAATACATAACCACCTCCGCCAAACTACAAGTTGGCCACCCACCAGGAGCCCCTCTTTTACAAATGATTGGTGCCTTTTTCTCAATTTTTGCTTTTGGTGATGCAAGTAAGATTGCTTTAATGGTAAACCTAGTTTCTGTTGTTTCCAGTGCTTTTGCCGTTTTATTTACCTTTTGGATAATTACCAATCTAACTCGAAAGCTGGTTAAAAAGAACAAAGGTCTAAACAACCATAACATTTTAGCCATTTTTGGTAGTGGTATGGTAGGTGCCTTAGCCTTTACCTTTTCTGATAGTTTTTGGTTTAATGCTGTAGAAACAGAAGTGTATGCCATGGCCAGTTTAATCATGGCATTATTACTTTGGCTAGGTTTAAAATGGACTGATCGTTTGGATGACCCTAGGGGTAACAAATGGCTTTTACTTATTTGCTTTGTAATTGGATTGGTTTTTGGAATTCAATTTATGGGCTTTTTAGCCATACCAACCATTGGCCTCTTATATTACTTTAAAAAATACAAAGAGGTAACGATTAAAAACTTTCTACTAGCCAATATTGCAGTTGTTGCCATTTTAATGCTGGTTTACAAATTCTCCCTAACCTACGTATTAAAATTGTTTGGATGGAGCGAGGTATTCTTCATCAACCAATTAGGGCTACCTTTTAATTCAGGAACTATAATTATGGGATTGCTCTTTGTAGCAGTGTTTTATTTTGGATTGAAATATACTAGAGACAAAAAATATTACAACGCCAATTTAATAGTGCTTTGTTTTATGTTCTTAATACTTGGTTTTTCTTCTTGGTTAATGTTACCTATAAGAGCAAATGCCAGAACGGTAGTAAATGAGAACAACCCAGAAGATGCCCGTTCTTTGTTAGCCTATTACAATAGAGAGCAATACCCTAGCCCTGAAAGTCCATTTTATGGTGCTTATTACTCTAACTCGTTTGCTGGCCCTGGAGATGACATTGATGAAAAACCAAAATATGAAAAGGACGAAAAAGCAGGCAAATATGTGATTGTAAACAATTACAAAGACGCCTTACAGGGTCCTAATAAAAAACATATTGGCTTTTTACCAAGACTTTGGAGCGAGCAGCATGCAGAAAACTACATGCGCTATTTTGGCCGCCTAGATTTTAAGATTAAACCAGAATACATATCGGATTTACAACTTAGGGATGCCGTAAAGCAATTTAAACAACTAGACGCAGAAGGTGAAATTGATACCGAACAATACATTAAGTTTCTTAGGAGCTTTTCAGATTACATAGATGTGCAACCACCTAGCTTAGGCCAGAACTTATCCTATTTACTAGAATTTCAATGGAGTTACATGTATATGCGTTATTTTATGTGGAACTTTGTTGGCAAACAAAACGACGTACAAGGCAGGTATGACAATAACGGCCAATGGCTCAGCGGAATAGGCTTTATAGACAGTATACGTTTAGGCAGTCAAGATAATTTGCCTTCAGAAGTTTTAGATAACAAGGCTAGAAATACGTATTTCTTTTTACCGCTTTTGTTGGGAATTATTGGTCTGGTATTTCAAATAAGCCGTAACCCAAAACATTTTTGGGCTCTATTTGTGTTTTTCCTATTCACTGGTTTGGCTATTCAATTTTACACCAACCCTACCATCTTTCAACCTAGAGAAAGAGATTATTCCTTAGTTGGTTCTTTCTTTATTTTTTGTATTTGGATTGGCATTGGTGTGTACGGATTGTTCGATGAGCTTAGAAAATTTTTGAATCCAAAACTATCCGCACCAATTATTACCATGGTGTGTTTATTGAGTGTGCCTTTTGTTATGGCTTATCAAAACTGGGACGATCATGACCGTTCTGGTAGATATACAGCCAATTCTAGCGCAAAGGCCTATCTAGCCTCTTGCCAAAAAGATGCCGGAGCTATTTTATTTACCATTGGGGATAATGATACCTTCCCATTATGGTATGCCCAAGAAATCGAGGGCTACCGTACAGATGTTAGGGTAGTAAACACTAGTTTATTTGCTACGGATTGGTACATTGACCAAATGAAACGGAAAGCATATGAAAGCGACCCTATACCTTCTCAATTAACTCATGACAAGTATAGTTATGGTACCAGAGATGCAGTTTATTACCAAGGAGTAACCGAAAACAGATGGAGCATTAAAGATTTTATGAACTGGATTGGCAGTGATAAGCCGCAGACCAAGTTTAAATATCTATTAGAAAAGCAAGGAAGGGATTTAAGTGGTTTTTCTGAAAGTAATCTGGATATTGTTTACTATCCTACCCATAAGATTAGAATTCCTGTTAACAAGGAAAACGTATTGGCTAGCGGATTGGTTAAACCAAAAGATAGCGCGCTAATTGTAGATTACATAGATATAGATTTACCCCAAAGTGCATTGCCTAAAAACAGGATTTTAATGTTGGATATTATTGCCAATAATGATTGGAAAAGACCCATTTATTTCTCTGGTGGTAGTTTTGATAGTGCAGAATATATTTGGATGAAAGATTACCTACAGCTAGATGGTCTTGTTTACAAATTAGTACCTATTAAGACCGAAAACCAAAGCCCTTATGAAATGGGCAGGGTAGATTCCGATTTAATGTTCAACATAGTCAAGAATTGGGAATGGGGCAACGCCGGAAGCTCAGATATTTATCACGACCCGCAAACACGCTCCCAAGGCCTGTCCTTTAGAAGTAATCTGGCACGATTGACCGAGACATTAATAGCAGAAAACAAAATAAACAAGGCCAAAGAAATTATTGATATAAGCATGGACAACATGCCTATAGAATATTTTGGATTCTATGCGTTTGTAGAACCTTTCTTAGATGGATATTACAAGGTTGGCGAAAAACAAAAAGCACGTGAGACTTTTGAACGCCTCAAGAAAATTTACCAAGAAAGACTTGAATACTACGCAAACATTCCAAGGGATGAACAATATGAGAACATTGAAGAAATCTTAAGTAATTTAGAGAGATACCAAAGTATTGTATTCCTTTTAGACGATAATAACGACAGTGAATTTGCAGAAAAAGAATCTCTAATTCTAAGAGAATATATTGGATTATTCAACAATTTTATTGATGATTCTGAAACCCAAATGCCTCCCGTAAATAGTTTACCGGAATCTGAGCGATTAGAAATTCCGATAGACACTATACCGGATGACACCAGCTTAATACAAGAAGACAATGTTTCCGTGGAAAATTAATCCACGGAAACATTGTCCTTACTAAAAATTACGGTAAAAAGATTAACCAGGGGCAGTTACCTAGATATACTCGTTTAAAATACCTATTAATGTATTGGCATCGGCTTCTCCACTTTGGCGCCACACCATCTCACCTTTCTTGTATATCATAAGCGTTGGTAAGCCCTTAATCCTAAGTGCCTGTGACAACTCTTTATTCTTTTCCACATCAATCTTAATCACTTTTCCCTTATCGCCTAAAGCTGCGGCTACATCTCTTAACACCGGGTGCATAGAGGTAGAAGTTTCGTTCCAATCGGCATAGAAATCCAATAAAACGGGTACGTTCAAATCAATAAGTTCTCCAAATTTCGACATGGAATATGCTTTTATAAAATCAAAAGTAAGAAAAATAGTTAAAGCTTAATTTCACAGAAACCTTAACAAACCAGCATTCGAGTTAAAATCAAGTTAAACCCTTCTTTTTTAATTTTATCACGGTTACTTCTGGCCAAATACCTACCCTACCAGGGTACCCCAAAAAACCAAAACCCCTATTTACGTTAATATACTGGCCAAATTCTTCGTAAATACCGGCCCAATAGGTGTAGCGCCATTTAACTGGACTCCACTTAAACCAACCTGGAATCTCAATACCAAATTGCATTCCATGGGTATGCCCACTTAACGTTAAATGGTAATGGTGGTCGTCATGTATAATTTCTTGCTCCCAGTGAGAGGGGTCATGACTCATAACTATTTTAAAATCATCTTTTTGTATACCTGCTACCGCTCTTTTTAAATCACCCGCTTTTTTAAAGCCGCCTGCTCCCCAATTTTCTACTCCTATCAAAGCAATACGAGCACCATCTTTTTCCAAATAGCTGTTTTCATTCAATAGCAATCTAAAGCCCATTTCTTTTTGCATGGCTTTTAACTCTTCTAAGTTTTTAGCCTTAGCCTCACTAGTTTCCCATTCTACATAATCACCATAATCATGATTGCCAAGAACCGAGAACTTACCATCCTTTGCTTTTAACGACCCAAAAAGCGCTTTCCATGGTTCCATTTCGCTAGCCATATTATTCACCATGTCGCCAGTAAACAATATAACATCGCTATTTTGTTGGTTTATTAGATTTACACCATATTCTATTTTCTTGTAATCATCAAAACTACCGGAATGTATATCAGATATTTGGGTAATTTGATAATTATGAAACGCTTCTGGCAAATCATCAAACTCCAATTCGTAGCTTAAAACCTTATAATTGTACTTGCCCTTGTACATACCATAGAGCAATGCCCCAAAAGGCAAGGCTGCCAACCCTAATCCCAAAACACTTAAAAATCTACGCCTTGTTGGTATGGTAAACTCCTTATCTGTATGGAACCATTTATTATAAGTACCTACCAAAAGCCTAAAAATATCTTCACCAAAAAGAAAAAGTATCGTAATTAATTGAAAAGATAGCATAGCCAAAAGAAAACCAAATGCGTAACTCTTAGGTCTACTTAGCACTCTACCAGAATCCGCAATAGAAAACTGATAGATAAAATTCCCTATAACTAGGAGCGATATAAATATAAAGCAGTAGTGAACCCAAGGTTGCCTTGTTGCGGTGCGTATGCCTTGCAAAGCATAAAAACCCATAATTAGGTAAACCACAATAAAAAATATCCAGCGAAGCATAGCTTTTTTAACAAATATATTGGTTTACCTAAGGTAAGTCTATGTATTTCACATTATTTAACGGCATCTACCACCTGCTTAATAGTTTCTAACTGACTATAAGCAACATGATGTTCCGCAAGATGTTTGCTAGCGTTCATAGGTATTTTTCTGTTCACCGAAATTGAATTTTCAAATCCTGATGCAGAAAGATGAATAGCCCTTAAGCCCGCATTTTTAAACAATTTGGCATTGTCTATAGAAACCCCGCCACCTGCCATAATGGTAATGCCAGTTTTAGTTTGCCAATTTGCTAGTGTTTCTATAGCATCCTTAGCACTCAAATGTTTACCAGATGTGAGTATCGTTTGCACTCCAATATCCTCTAAAGCCAATAAATCCTTTTCAGGCTCTGACAACCAATCAAACGCTCTATGAAAGGTAAAGGAAGTTCCTTGACATTGTTTCACTAATTCTTTGTTCTTTTCTATGTCCAACCTATTATCCCTGGTTAAAATCCCAGAAACAATACCCTGTACACCTAGAGACAGACAAAAATCAATATCTGCCTGTAGCACCTTAAATTCATCTTTTGTGTAGGTAAAATGGGCACTTCTAGGCCTAACCAACACATGAACCGGAATGGAAACGGCTTGCAAAACCGTTTTCAACATTCCCGCAGATGGGGTAACCCCACCAACACCCAACTCTGAACAGAGCTCTATCCTGTCAGCACCAGCGTTCATCGCCCGTATGGCGGAGGTAAGCGAATTGGCACAAACTTCTACCAACATATTCCTATATTTAAAAAGCTAAAAATAAACAACCATAGATGAAACGGAGAAAATTCTTAAAAAATTCCAGCCTAACCACTGCAGCGGCAATTTCTGCACCAATTATTGCTTCTTGCAACAATGCAGAAACGAAAAAAGAAACACCAAGCGCTGTCTCAGCCCCTATAAAGCCAATAGCAGTCTGCACTTGGGATTTTAAAAATGCCACGGCCAAAGCCTGGGAAGTTTTAAGCCAAGGTGGCACTGCGTTAGATGCTGTAGAAGAAGGGGTACGCGTAGAGGAAGCAGACGAAAAAAATGAAACCGTTGGCAAAGGAGGCAGACCGGACCGTGATGGTAACGTAACCTTAGACGCCTGTATAATGGATAAAGATGGAAACTGTGGTTCTGTTGTTTATTTACAAAACATAGCACATCCTGTTTCAGTTGCCCGTAAGGTAATGGAAGAAACACCACATATCATTTTAGCTGGTAAAGGAGCTGAACAGTTCGCCTATGAGCAAGGGTTTAAAAAAGAAGACCTTTTTACGGAAAGTACCAGAAAACAATACGAAGAATGGAAGAAAACTTCTAAATACGAAACAATAATCAACATAGAAAACCATGATACCATTGGCATGCTTGCCATTGATGAAAAAGGCGATATTGCAGGGGCTTGTACTACTAGCGGAATGGCGTATAAAGTGGCTGGCCGTGTTGGTGACAGTCCAATTATAGGTGCCGGCCTTTTTATTGATAATGAAGTAGGCGGCGCTACCGCAACGGGTGTGGGCGAAGAAGTAATACGTACTGTTGGTAGTTTTTTAATCGTAGAACTAATGAGGCAAGGTAAAAGTCCTCAAGAAGCATGTGAAGAAGGGGTAAAACGTATTATGGCAAAAAATAAGGACCGTAAAGATTTTCAAATTGGTTTCTTAGCCATTAATAAAAACGGAGAAACTGGGGGTTATTGCGTGCACCCAGGTTTCACATACAGGGAGTACTCCCCTAACGGACATGAAAATGTACAAGTCAAAAGTTTCTATGAAAAAGCTTAACTAAGCTTTTTAAACACATATTGAAAGAAAATAATCGTTCTGATTTTGGCAAAAAGCTCTAATTAGAACGATTATTTTTTTATCATCTATTCAATCCACTGGTTCAATTCTTAAATCTCGTTGGTAATCTTTAAATTCGTGCTTCTAACACAAATCTGATGTCCGAACAAAAAAGACTATTTCTTTTAGACGCCTATGCCCTAATTTTTCGTGGCTATTACGCTTTAATTAAAAATCCCCGTATTAATAGTAAAGGCATGGATACCAGTGCCATTATGGGATTTATGAATTCCCTTTTTGATGTTATGCGAAGAGAACAGCCAGACCATTTGGCCGTTGCATTTGACAAAGGAGGTAGCGTGGAACGTACAGAATTGTTTGAAGAATATAAAGCCAACAGAGATGAAACGCCAGAGGCAATTAAAATTGCCGTGCCGTATATACAAGCTATTTTAAAAGCCATGAAAATACCTGTTGTAGAGCTAGAGGGTTATGAAGCAGATGATTTAATTGGTACGTTATCCAAGCAGGCCGAAAAAGAAGGCTACAAGATATTCATGGTAACCCCAGATAAGGATTTTGGACAATTGGTAAGTGAAAACATCTTTATGTACCGCCCTGCCCGTATGGGGAATGGTATAGAGATTTGGGGTATTCCAGAGGTGCAAAAAAGATTTGGGGTAGAACGCCCAGAACAGGTTATTGATTATTTAGGGATGATGGGCGATGCGAGCGATAACATACCTGGATTACCTGGCGTTGGAGACAAAACCGCAAAGAAGTTTCTGGAGCAGTTTGGTAGCATGGAAGGCTTGCTGGCCAATACGGACCAGTTAAAAGGAAAAATGAAAGAAAAGGTTGAAGCCAATGCGGAGTTAGGTAGACTATCCCGACAACTTGCCGAAATCAAGACCGACTGTGAAGTAACATTTGATGCGGATGATTATGAAATCTGTCCACCGGATGCCGAAAAAGTACAAGAGCTTTTTGAAGAATTAGAATTTAGACGCCTAAAAGACCAATTTTTAAAATTGTATGCTGGTGAGGCAGAAGCTGGCACCCAAGTTAGCAGCACACCAACCGCCAAAAAAGAGGCCAAAATAGCAGGCAGTGGCCAATTTACCTTATTTGGTGGAGACCCCGCAGAGGCGGCCGCCACTATAGCAGAAACCAATAGCCGTAAAACTATAAAAGATGTTAGCCACCATTATCAACTAGTAGAAGATGGTATGGCAACTGAATTGTTTTTGCAGCAATTATTGCAACAAACTTCGGTTTGCTTTGATACGGAAACCACTTCTTTAAATCCTTTAGAAGCAGAATTGGTTGGTATTGCCTTTAGTTGGAATGCCGGTAAGGGTTTCTATCTTCCCTTTCCAGAAGACCAAGTGGCAGCAAAGGAAAAAATTGAAATGATAAGGCCTTTCTTTGAATCCGATACCATAGAAAAAATTGGACAAAACTTAAAATATGATGTTAAAGTAATGCATCGTTACGGAGTAGATGTGAAAGGAAAGTTGTTCGACACCATGTTGGCCCACTATCTTATTAATCCAGATATGCGCCATAACATGGACGTACTATCAGAAACCTATTTAAATTATACTCCTGTTTCTATAACCGAGCTTATTGGTAAAAAAGGTAAAAATCAATTAAGTATGCGGCAGGTACCCCTAGAAAAGCAGACGGAGTATGCCGTAGAAGATGCAGATGTAACCTTTCAATTGGCACAGCATTTTAAACCTGAGTTAGAAGAAGCCAAAACCACTAAATTATTTGAAGAAATAGAAATTCCGCTGTTACGCGTTTTGGCAGATATGGAATCTGAAGGCATTAACTTAGACAAAGACTTTCTTATTTCCCTATCAACAGAGTTAGATAACGACATTAAGAGCTTAGAGCAAAAAGTATATAAAGCTGCTGGAGAAGAATTCAATATAGGTTCTCCCAAACAGCTAGGCGAAATATTATTTGGCAAACTTAAATTGGTAGACAAACCAAAAAAGACTAAAACAGGTCAATTTTCTACTTCGGAAGATGTGTTGTCTTACCTAGCAAAAGAGCACGAAATCATAAAACACGTGTTGGACTACCGTGGTCTTACCAAGCTTAAAAGTACTTATGTAGATGCGCTACCAGAACAAGTAGAAGAAGCTACCGGTAGGGTACATACGGATTATATG
The DNA here is from genome assembly GCF_056160685.1 of Croceivirga sp. ABH4_376. Taxonomy (NCBI): domain Bacteria; kingdom Pseudomonadati; phylum Bacteroidota; class Flavobacteriia; order Flavobacteriales; family Flavobacteriaceae; genus Croceivirga; species Croceivirga sp. ABH4_376. The sequence goes on from NZ_JBSWXQ010000003.1 coordinate 237,085, forward strand.
CAAACCGTTGCGGCAACAGGTCGTTTAAGCAGTAATAATCCCAACCTACAAAACATACCTATTAGAACAGAACGCGGCAGACAAGTACGTAAAGCTTTTGTACCCAGAGATGAAAACTATGTGCTTTTAGCCGCAGATTATTCTCAAATAGAGCTACGTATTATAGCCGCTTTAAGTGAAGAAGATACGATGATAGAGGCCTTTAAAAATGGAATGGACATCCACGCTTCTACTGCGTCAAAAGTGTTTGGCGTACCCCTAGAAGAAGTTACTCGTGAACAACGTAGCAATGCCAAAACAGTAAACTTTGGAATAATCTATGGTGTATCTGCTTTTGGTCTAAGCAACCAAACCGATTTAAGCCGAGCGGAAGCCAAAGAATTAATAGACACCTATTACAAAACCTATCCTAAACTTAGAAATTATATTAGTGAGCAGGTGGACTTTGCACGTGACAACGGCTATGTACAGACCGTTCTAGGCAGGCGCAGATACTTAAAAGACATTAATGCCGGAAACCAGGTAGTACGCGGTGCCGCAGAACGAAATGCCGTTAACGCGCCTATACAAGGTAGTGCGGCGGATATCATAAAAATTGCGATGATCAATATCCATAAGAAATTAGAAGAAGGTAACTACAAAACGAAAATGTTACTACAGGTACATGATGAATTGGTTTTTGATTGCCATAAGGATGAGTTGGAAGAAATGAAGCAATTGATACAGTCTGAAATGGAAAACGCCTACAAACTATCCGTTCCTTTGGATGTGGAAGTAGGCATTGGTCAAAACTGGTTAGAAGCGCATTAAAAAAAAGCACCCAAATGGGTGCTTTTTTTTTATCAATATTATTTACTATTTAGTTTCCAAAACTACCTGCTAATCTTGGTCGCTGTTTTTTTCCTACCTTAAATGCATCTAAAAAGGCATTCCACTTGATTCCAAATTTGTAAGGTTTTAAATCAAACCACAATTTAACCGATCCTTGATGAGAAGAAACCTTTAGTGGTTTCTCCAAATTAAACTCCAAATACTCAAATTCATTGGCCTGTTCTACCAAACCATCGCTATAAGAAAAGGTGTTACCGTTGCCATTTAAATAAAAACGTAACCCAGTATATGTTCCAAGGGGTAATTGCATCATTTGTCTAGTTTGTAAAAATAGACCACTATACATGCTCTTTAATTGCACTCCTTTTTGACCAAAAAAATCTAGCACCTTATATTCTTCTCCGCTATCTGAAATAGCGGTAATCTTTGATAAATTAAGCACCATCTCAGAAACTTCAAGTTCTTGAACCATTTCGTTCTTTAAAACCACCTCAATTACTTCTTCTTCATTTTCCGTTCTAGTAGCATTACCAAATGCATACGGAATTTGCTGCCATGCTGTTGGATAGAATCTTGTATGTTTCATAACAATTCCATTTTATTTTAGGGTACAAAATTCCGAAGAGAGTATAGCTTGGACATCAAATTAATTTTCCAATAACTATGCTAAATTACCCTGCTACCACACTTTTATCTAAATTTTAGGTTAAATTAGCAACCATGAGTTCTTATCTTACGTTATGATCCAAAGTGGCGATACCCTAGCAGGGTATGTAAACATGACCAAATTAACTAGCTTGTACAACAAGCTATCCGTATTTGTAAAGGATTTTGAGGGTAAGACTGTACCAAGAACCATTGCAGCAAGTGAAGTGGATATGGTAGTTTTTGGTAATGGAGAAAAACTTTATACCATACCTTTTAAAGAAGCTGCAGAAGCGGTAACCTTGAACAAAGCAAATACAGGCCACAAATTTGTTAAACGCTTATATAGTTCTAAATACTTTAAGTTGTACCAATTTAGAAATAACGAATTGGTGATTATACAGAAAGGTTCCAAAGCAGGAGAATCTACCTTATCTACTAAATGGGCTTTAGGTTTTAGAAAACAATTAGGCGCAATGCTTGGAGAAAATTGTACAGACTTAGGGAAAAAGGTTAAAGAAAAGGAATTTAGAAATAACTCCGAAGACCTAATTGCTTTTATGAAAGCCTACAAAGAATGTATGGACGAGTAATTTAAAGAAAAAGGCTTCCAAATTTGGAAGCCTTTTTTTATAAAGTATTTACTTCTAACGCTATTGCCAATTCTTCATTAGTAGGCACTACAAGCACCGGCACTGAATTTTCTTTCGAAATATTTCGAGTGTTAGCAAGTCGTTTATTGTTTAAATCAGCATCCAAATTTATATTAAAACAATCCAACCCTTCACAAGATTCCCATCGCACTTCATCACTATTCTCTCCTACCCCTGCTGTAAAAATCAAAGCATCAACTCCACCCAAGGCCGCTATATAAGCTCCAATATATTTTTTAATACGATACGTATAAATGGCCATAGCTAAAGCCGCATCTTTATCACCATCCTTTCTTTTCTGTAAAACGGTACGCAAATCGTTATCACCTGCTATACCTAACAGGCCACTTTTCTTGTTAACGGCATCCTTTAAATCGGAAACCGAAAAACCTTTTTCATGCAAATAAAATAAAACAGAAGGATCTAAATCTCCACTGCGGGTACCCATCATTAAACCTGGTAAAGGGCCTAACCCCATGGTTGTATCTATACAAGTACCATTTTTAATAGCTGCCATGCTACAGCCATTTCCTAAATGGATAGAAATTATCTTATGTTTTTCTTCCAAACCTAAAAAAGATACACCTTTTGCTGCAACGTATTTATGAGACGTCCCGTGAAAACCATAAACCCGCACACCGTAATCTGTATACCACTCCTTTGGTACGGGATAACGATATGCTTTAGCTGGTAGATCTGCATAAAAAGAAGTATCAAATACAGCATATTGCTTAACGTCTTTAAAGATTTGTTCAGCAACCTCAATACCTTTTAAATTAGCAGGATTATGTAGCGGAGCCAAACCAAAAAGCTTTTTAATCTCTGCCTTCACCTCTGGTGTAGCCAACATACTTTTCTTTAAAACTTCCCCACCATGTACCACTCTATGACCAATGGCAAACAAATCTGACGGTTTTTCTATAAGCTTTACGGCTCCTTGCATTAACCATTGGGCTACTTTATTAAGACCAACTTCAAAATTAGGGACTGCAGTTAATTCTCTAACGTCATCTTTTTCTTCCGAAGTAAAATTGACAATACTTTTATCTTTTCCAATTTCTTCTATAGCTCCTTTTGCTAAAACAATTTGCTCCGGTAATTGAATTAATTGAAATTTTAAGGAAGAACTACCCGAATTTAAAACTAGGATTTTCAATGTTATATGGGTTTAGTTGAATATTTTAATCTTCTTGTGCCTGTACTGCGGTAATAATTACTGTATTTACAATATCATCTACCGTACAACCCCTGCTTAAATCGTTAATAGGTTTATTTAGTCCTTGTAATACCGGCCCTATTGCCAATGCTCCCGTTTCTCGCTGCACCGCCTTATACGTATTGTTTCCCGTATTTAAATCTGGAAAAATCAACACATTGGCCTTACCGGCAACCAAAGAATTTGGCATCTTTTTTTGCCCTACCTGTAAGTCTACTGCAGCGTCGTATTGTATTGGACCTTCAATTAACAAATCAGGATTACTTGCTTTAACCAATTTAGTAGCTTCACGCACTTTCTCTACCTCTTCTCCTTTACCAGATTCACCTGAAGAATATGATAACATTGCCACCTTTGGTTCCAAACCGAAATTTTTAGCCGTTTGCGCAGAAGAAATAGCAATTTCTGCCAGTTGTGTTGCTGTAGGATTTGGGTTTACGGCACAGTCACCATAAACCAACACTTTGTGTTCTAAACACATAAAGAATACAGAAGAAACTACATTTACATTGGGTTTTGTTTTTACAAACTGTAATGCAGGTCTTATGGTATGCTGGGTGGTATGCACAGCCCCAGAAACCATACCGTCTGCGTCTCCTGAAAAGACCATCATTGTACCAAAATAAGAAACATCCCTCATTAAATCTTCCGCTATTTTTCGGGTAACGTTTTTATGTTTGCGCGCTTCATAGAGCGTTTCTACATACTGGTCAAACTTTACATATTCTGATGGATTGATAATAGCTACTTTTTCCAAATCTATGGCTAACCCACTATTTGTAATTTTATCTTTAATTGTCTTAGGGTCTCCTAACAATGTTACTTTTACCACTCCGTCTCTACTCAGTATTTCGGTAGCTTTTAAAATGCGGTCATCTTCCCCTTCTGGCAAAACAATATGTTTTTTATTAGCCGTTGCCATCTCCATAATTCGGTAACGGAACATCTTAGGCGTTAAAACATCGGTTTTAAAATTGGTAAACTTATTAATGAGATAATCTACATCTACATGCGAATTAAATTCTCTAATAGCTGCGTTAAACTTTGTTTTATATTCCAATTTCAACTTAGGTACAATACTATCTAGTGCTAAGGCCGTATTAAACGTATTTGTTTTCACCTTTAGAATAGGCACCGTTCGCTTTAACCCTTCTAGGAGATTAATTACTACGTTATCTACATCATGAATTCCTGTTAAGACGATACCAGATATTGATGGGTAGTTTTTAGATTGATTGGCCTGCAACGTTCCTAAAATAATATCCAAACGGTCCGCTGGAGTAACTACCACACAACCTTCGCTCATAAATTCAAGATAATTTTTCAATTGCATGGCTGCAATAGACACTCTATGCATTTGTTTTTGGTTCAACTCTTCTTCGCCAAACAAAACCTGTGCTTCTAGTGTTTCTGCAACTTCTGATAGCATGGGGGCAGAAAGTGTAGGAATCTGCGGAATGGCAGAGAACAATTTCTTTTTGCCCGTACCTCCCAATTTTTCACGAAGCATAGAAAGATAATCGTCCGTATCGGCTTCTTTAACTTTGTTTACTATGGTACCTATAACTTCACAATTGAACTCTTCAAACTGGTCTAAAGCAATATGTAATTGACGGGCCAATTCTTTAGGTTTTTTACCCTTACCATTTCCTATAAGCAAAACCGGCGCACCAATATTTTGGGCAATACGTGCGTTTATTTCAAATTCAAAATGACTGTTTTCCCCAACAAAATCGGTTCCTTCTATCAGAACCACATCGTGTTTCTTCTCTAGATTCTTATAATCAACTATTATCCTTTCTATTATACGCTCAAACTTACCTTCTTCCAGCAAATCACTCATTTCACTAGCTTGAAATGAGAAAGATTCATCATATGTTTGTTTAGAATTTACCATGCCCAATACCAAGGTAATGTTGTCATCCTTTTCTTGGGTGTCTAGGATGATGGGTTTAAAATAACCTACGGTTCCCGTACGTTTTAATAAAGTATCTACAATACCTACAGACACTAACGATTTACCACTATTTGCTTCTAAACCGGATATATAAATTGACTTTGTCATTAATTATTCTGATTTCTTTAAAATTAAGGATTGAAGTACAAATTATCCTGTACTTACCAGATTTTTTGCATTCTCAATTAGACCATTAGTTATGTAGCTATAATCTAAAGGAAATACCGTTTCAAATTTCTAGTAATTGGTAAAAGTTAACTATGACGATTGTCAGGTTTATTTGGAATTATAAGGAAAGTTATCAGCTAGCTTCATAATTAGCTCCTAGCGTATCCAATACTTGTAAAAAAGTTGCAAATTCAGTAGGCTCCATATCTTTAACCGCCAACCGCCGCAAACGTAAAGCTTCTGGCAGCACTTTTTCTACAACTTCTGCTCCATTGGTAGTCAGCTCTAATTTAAATCGTTTTAAATCACCTTCAAAACGCGTTTTTTTAATCCAACCTTTTCGTTCTAAACCACCAATAACCCTAGAAATAGTGGCTCTATTTCTAAAATTAAGCTGGGTTATTTCACGCTGGGAAGCCTCTTCTCCCATGTTATATACCTGATGCATAATTACCCATTGCTCAATGGTCATTTGCACATCCAAACTATCAAATGCTCGTAGATAAGCATCTTGTATTTTCCGTAATACTAAATCTAAATGTAGACCTATACCGTGTATTTCATCAATCTTGTTCAACATACTGCCGCAAAATTTAACCTAAAATTTCTACAAATTCCTAGCACCATTCAATTTTTCTTTTATTTTTGTTGCATCAACAACAATAAATCAAAAGCATTAAACTAAAACTACTGCAATATGGAAGCAAAAACACTAGAGCAACAACATACAGAATTAGACTTTATGCCAATAAATGGCACCGATTATGTAGAACTTTATGTTGGCAATTCGCTACAGGCGGCTCACTACTATAAGACAGCTTTTGGATTTCAATCCTTAGCGCATGCTGGGCTAGCAACCGGCTTAAAAGACCGCGAGAGCTATGTGGTAGTGCAAGATAAAATTAGATTAATCCTTACATCTCCTCTTAAAAGCGGTACTACAATTGGCAAACACATAGACCAACACGGTGATGGTGTTAAGGTGGTTGCACTTTGGGTAGAAGATGCTACACAAGCTTACAATACTGCTATGGAAAGAGGCGCAAAATCTTACCAAGAACCTATTACCGAAGAAGATGCTAACGGTAAAGTAGTACGAGCAGGAATCTACACCTATGGCGAAACCGTACACATGTTTGTAGAGCGCAAAGATTATAACGGTACTTTTTTACCGGGCTTTACCAAATGGGAAACACCAAATTACAACCCAGCCCCAACTGGTTTAAAATACGTAGACCATATGGTTGGTAATGTAGGGTGGAACAAAATGAACCACTGGGTAAATTTCTATGAGAAGGTAATGGGCTTTAAAAACATACTTTCTTTTGACGATAATGACATTTCTACCGAGTATACTGCCTTAATGAGCAAGGTAATGAGTAATGGTAACGGCCGTATTAAATTCCCAATAAATGAACCTGCAGAAGGCAAGAAAAAATCGCAAGTTGAAGAATATTTAGATTTTTATGAGGGTGAAGGCGTGCAACACATAGCGGTGGCTACGGACGATATTATTAAAACGGTACGCGATTTACGCTCAAGAGGGGTAGAATTTTTACGAGTACCAGATACGTATTACGATGTGGTTACCGACCGTGTAGGTGAGATTGATGAGGATATTGCTCCGCTAAAAGAATTAGGAATTCTAGTAGACCGTGATGATGAGGGGTATTTATTACAAATCTTTACCAAACCAGTAGAACCAAGACCCACCATGTTCTTTGAAATTATACAACGTAAAGGTGCACAATCTTTTGGCAAGGGTAATTTTAAAGCCTTGTTTGAAGCAATTGAGCGCGAACAAGAGTTAAGGGGAACCTTACATTAATTGGTTACTATTGCGCAATTGGCATTGTAGTTTTCCGTAACTTAATACCAATTGCTCAATTTAATTTTTAACTAAAAACATATGCCTATATATCATAAATTAGGAAAGATACCTCCTAAGCGCCATACCCAGTTTACCAAACCAGAGGGCGGCTTGTACTATGAGCAACTATTTGGCACAATTGGGTTTGATGGCATGAGCTCTCTATCCTACCATATTCACCGGCCTACACAGGTAAAAGAAATTGGTAAAGCCGTAGATGTATCGCCAAAAATAGCCGTGGCTAAAAACATCACGTCTCGCAAATTTATTGGGTTTGATGTTGCTCCTAAGGACGATTTTCTAGAGGCTCGCGAACCTTTATTAGTAAATAGCGATGTGCATGTGGGGTTGGCAGCTCCTAAAAAATCTTTAACCGAGTATTTCTATAAAAATGCCGATGCAGACGAAATGCTTTTTATTCACAAAGGTTCTGGCACGTTACGTACTTTTTTAGGAAATATTCCTTTTGAATATGGCGATTATATAATTATTCCCAGGGGAATGATATACCAAATAGATTTTGACACAGAAGATAACCGAATTCTGTATGCAGAATCCTTTTCACCTATTTACACGCCTAAAAGGTATCGTAATTGGTTTGGGCAATTGTTAGAGCATTCTCCTTTCTGTGAGCGCGATTATAAATTGCCGCAAGATTTACAAAGCTTTGACGAGAAAGGCGCTTTTACCCTAAAAATAAAAAAACAAGGTATGTTGCATAGCTTAGTCTACGCTACACATCCATTTGATGTTGTGGGCTGGGATGGCTACAATTTTCCTTACGGATTTAGCATACATAATTTTGAACCCATAACGGGCCGTGTACACCAACCACCACCAGTACACCAAACTTTTGAAACCAATGCCTTCGTGGTTTGTTCTTTCTGTCCACGTTTATACGATTATCATCCTAAAGCAATTCCTGCACCTTACAATCACTCAAACATAGATTCTGATGAGGTTTTGTATTACGTTGATGGCGATTTTATGAGCAGAACAGGTATTGGGCCTGGTTATATCTCACTACATCCAGCAGGTATACCCCACGGGCCACACCCTGGTACGTACGAAGCTAGTATTGGTAAAAAAGGTACCGAAGAACTAGCCGTGATGATAGATACATTTAAACCGCTAATGGTTACAGAAAACGCCCTAAAAATAGATGATGGGGCTTATTATAAGTCATGGGTAGAATAAATAAAATTATCCAACAATAGAACGAACACTCCTTAATAAAGTAACGTTTTCTGCGCGAGCAGAAATGATAAGAAAGCTATGATAGTAAACATACCCGCTAATTCAGATTTTAGCATTCACAATATTCCTTTTGGCATTTTTTCTACTAAAGATAGAAGCCCTAGAGCAGGGGTTGCCATCGGCAATCATATTCTAGACCTAGCTGCTGTGGCAGAATTGGATGTTTTCAATTTTAACACCGCTGTTTTAGAACGTTCAGACCTAAATGATTTCATCGCTCTTGGAAAAGAAATCACCTCTAAAGTTAGAACCGATATTCAAGGATGGTTGCAAGACGACAATTCTGTTTTAGCCAATAAACCAGAACTTTTTGTATTACAAGAAGATGCGCAAATGCATATGCCGGTTTGCGTTGGGGATTATACCGATTTCTACTCAAGCATTGAACATGCTACTAATGTTGGCAAAATGTTTCGTGACCCAAAAAATGCACTTTTACCTAACTGGAAACATATTCCCGTAGGGTATCATGGCAGGGCGAGTTCTATTATTGTAAGTGGGCAACCCATACACAGACCAAAAGGACAAACCTTACCCAAAGATGCAACGCAGCCAGTCTTTGGACCTACACAACGTTTGGATTTTGAATTGGAAATGGGATTCGTTGTTGGCAAGACTACCCAAATGGGAGATGCCATTACTACTAGCCAAGCAGAAGATTATATTTTTGGATTGGTACTATTCAACGACTGGTCTGCTCGTGATATTCAGAAATGGGAATACGTTCCTTTAGGGCCATTTTTAGCAAAGAATTTTGCCTCCTCCATTTCTCCTTGGATTGTAACCTTAGAAGCATTGGACCAATTTAGGGTTCAAGGGCCAACACAAGAACCTAACGTACTCCCCTATTTAGAATACGAAGGGGCAAAAAATTATGACATTAACCTAGAGGTTACCCTAACTCCAGAAAATGGAGAAGATACTACAATTTGCAAGAGTAATTTTAAATACATGTATTGGAATATGGCGCAACAATTAGCGCACCACACGGTAAATGGCTGTAACGTACATATTGGAGACATGATGGCTTCTGGAACCATTTCTGGCAAAGATGAAAACAGCTACGGTTCTATGCTAGAGCTAGCTTGGATGGGCACAAAACCCATACAATTAAAAGACGGTACAGAACGTAAATTTATCAATGATGGGGATACTGTTACCATGCGCGGTTATGCAGAAAAGGAAGGTAAACGTATTGGTTTTGGAAAGGTTAGCACAAAAGTTTTACCTGCAAAATAAAATATCATGGCTATAAAAACCATTGACCCCAATAGCATATCACAACCAGAGTTACACAGTATTCTTTTAACGGCAGTGGCACCTAGACCCATTTGCTTTGCCAGTACAGTAGACAAAGAAGGCAATGTAAATCTGAGTCCATTTAGCTTTTTTAATGTCTTTAGTTCTAATCCGCCTATTCTTATATTTTCTCCGGCACGCTCTGGGCGAGATAACAGCCTTAAGCATACACACGAGAATGTAGTTGCTGTACCAGAGGTAACCATCAATATTGTTAACCACGCTATGGTAGAGCAAATGTCACTTGCTAGCACTGCGTATGCTAAGGGTGTAAACGAATTTGAAAAAGCTGGCTTTACCCAATCTCCTTCAGAAAAAATAAGACCACCCCGAGTTGCGGAAGCCCCCGTTGCCTTGGAATGCACCGTACAAGAAGTTATAGAGCTAGCACAAACGCCAGGAGCAGGAAATTTGGTCATTGCCAAAGTAGTAAACGTACACCTAAACGAAGATTATCTTACCGATGGGCAATTAGATACTACCAAATTAGATTTGGTTGGGCGTATGGGAGGCAGCCATTATGTACATGCCAATGGCGAGGCCCTTTTTGAGATACCAAAACCCATACGGACACTTGGCATTGGTGTAGATACACTGCCAGAAGGTATACGTAATAGTAGTGTATTAACAGGAAATAATTTAGGACGATTGGGCAATATGGAAGCCCTACCTACTGCAGATTTGATAAATTCCATAGTTAAAGAAATGGACCTGCCAGCTACCAAAATTGAAATTCACCAACTAGCAAAGTCTATTCTAGAAGACGGCGACACCATCAAAGCTATGGCACTATTACTGCATGCCGAAACACTAAACGAGTAACATGAACAACGATATTACCAGCAGTTTTAAACCGTTTTTACAACCCAAGGAGGTTTATAAAGGCGGCAAAAACATACCGCCTAGCAACAAAAAAATATACAAGCTCTCTTCAAATGAGAATCCGCTTGGGGCATCCCCAAAAGCCGTTAGAGCCGCCAAAGCAATACTAGACAAAGTAGACCTTTACCCAGATCAAACGGATATACGATTACGGGAAGCACTAACAACAGATTTTAATAATGAGATTTCAGCAGACCAATTTATAACTGGAAATAGTGGCTCCGAAGTTATAGACATGCTTTTGCGAGCTTTTGTAAGAGAAGGAGATGAAGTAATTTTCTCCAATCCGTGCTTTTTACCCTATTCTGTTTTTTCTAGATGGTATGGCGGCAAGCAAATAGACATCCCTTTAAAAACACCTAATTACGATTTAGATGTGGATGGTATTTTAAATGCTATTACAACAAAAACCAAGGTTATCTTTTTAACTACACCCAACAACCCCACGGGAACCTATATCCCTAAGTCGGTTTTGGATGATTTTTTTAAACGTGTTCCAAAAAGCATTCTGGTAGTATTAGATGAAGTATACCGACACTTTGCAGATGCGGACGACTATGTTACCGCATTACACTATGTAAAACAAGGCTACAGTGTAATTGGGCTAAATAGTTTTTCTAAAACGTATGGATTAGCGGGGTTACGCATTGGTTATGGCTATACTACAGCGACCATTGCCAATTACTTACGATTAATCCACAAACCGTTTTTATTACCCATTACTTCCATAGAAGCGGCAATTGGTGCATTAAATGACCACGATTTCATTCTAGAAACCGTAAAAACGGTTAAAGAAGGTAGAAAAATGATTTCCGAAGCATTTGATGAACTCAACATAAAATATTGGCCCAGCCAAGCTAACTTTTTTATTATTGAGCCACCCTTTCCAGAAATGGAATTTACCGATAAAATGATGCAAGAAGGAATCATGGTTAGGCCCGTTACACAGTTTGGTGCACCAGGTAAGGTACGCATAAGTATTGGCAATAAAGAAGCCAACCTTGCTTTGATAAAGGCATTCAAAAACATAAAAACCCGAGACTAGCTCGGGTTTTTCTTTTGCTTTGTATAAACTTCTTATTGCTTGGTAAAAATAAGTGTTCCTTCAGTCAAATTTTCATCATCAAATTCATTACCAGCAATAACCATCGTATCACCTTCTATTTGTACCGTGATGGTTTCTTCTTCAGCATTTTCGTTGATAAAAGTAAGCTGGTCACCTTCTAAACGCCAAATTGAAGTTGCCATATCGCTTTCAGTTGGGCATGGAACATCCAACCCTGTTGGACCTGAATTTACTTCTATATAGGACAGTTTATCAGTTGCCGTAACGGTACCTTCTGCATCAAACTCAAAAATTAATAATGCACAATTTTCCGCATTCAATTCATCCACAATTTCTTCAAACAAATTTAATTGCGTGGAGTTTTCTTCCTCTATTTGCACATCTGTCAACAACCAAGTACCCACAATAGGGCTTACCGCCAAGCTATCCATTCCAGAATCGTCCTCATCGTTAGAACAAGCCATTACCACTAAGGCAGCAAAGACGCTTAAAAAAATGTTCTTTTTCATATTAAATCAATTTTTTGACTGCTCTAAAAACGAAAAAAAAATCAAAAAAGTGTTTAGCTAAAGTTTAAGCTTTTAAAAAACAAAACGATAGGTAGCCTTAAGAAGAAAGATATTTTGTGGTGTTTGCCCAAAAACATTGTTACCTAAGTCATTTAACAAACCAGCCATTGGGTCACCAGACCTGGATACATCTTGAGACCATACCAAGAAAATCTCGGAACCAGGAATATACTCCCAACGCAATACTAGATTAGACCTGAATTGAACAAAAGAAAAATCAGGATTACCAAAACTAAAGTCAGTAGTACCGTCTAAATCCGTATCCACTTGGTAGGTATCATCTACCAAATTAATTTGCTGCGGTGTGTAAGCTTCAAATCTATTTTCAAAAGTATCGGCAACAGGATTGGTAACATTTTTAAAACTAGCATATCTACCCCTAGAAATAAAAGGTTGCCCCCAATATTGTATGGTTAAGTTGGGGTTAATGGTATAATTTAAACGAAAAGACATGCTTAAAGTTCGTTGTTCTATAGCCCCATTTAGATATACTGTTTCGCCCCCCACTTCTAAATTATCTACAAACTGTAATTTATCATTATTTATTTGGTAAGAGGGATACGCAGAAATCCGTAAAGCATTTATAGGTTGATAGGTAAAGCCCGCTTCTACGTAGTAGGTATTGATAGAATTATCAAACGCTTTACGGCCATTATGAAATACGTTGAAACGAATTTTTTTTCTATTGTCCGTATTTATGCCATTCCAGAAACTCATCCATGGAGAACGTTTCAACCTTGGACCACCTCTTAGGGCAAAATTAGAATATTGTATGGGAGCGTAGTTAAAACCTAAATTTGAAAACCAATTGCCTTTCCAGTTTTGCCAACTATTGGTATTGAATTGTAAATAATTATGATTGCCCCCAAAATCCCATGCAGACCAATGATTGTAATTGATACCAACACGTCTAAAGGTACTATCAGGTTTTAAAGTTTGATACCCAACCCAGGTGTAATGCCTTATATCGTCTGATTCTCTTTGAAACCCAATATCATTTAATTCCAGTTCCGGGGAACGCCACGTGCCACCTGTTTCAAATTTCCAATGGCCATTACCTACTTTCCCTAACTGAATATTCCCCGCGGTTCCGGTTAAAGAAGTTCTATTTTCATCTACCTCCAAATGGTCTGCACCTACCCGCTGAAACAAATGCCTAATAGTTTGTTGTGTATTGAGTATGGCTTCCTCGCTTCCTTTTACATGACTAAAAACAACATTACCACCAACGTACCAATCCCTATTATTCCATTGGTGTTTAAAATCTAGTGCACCCGTATAAGCCGAAGTGTGCAAAAAGTTTAAACTTTCTGGTAAATCTGCACGGTTGGTAGCAGTAAAAATACCACCCACATAAGAATTGCGCTCGTTAAAATCTTTTTGTAAACGCCCTACAAAATAATTGGTTAGCGGTTCCACTATTTCCTTTCTTCTATCACCGCCTGCATCTACGGTAGCAAACCTTTTGGCAGTAACACTTTCTAAAACACCAATGGCCCAACCATCTTTTGTTTTTCCACTGAATTTTGCCGCACCAATAATTGGCGTTTTATCTGGTACATCTGCAAATTCACCATCCCCTACATTGGGAAAACCATGTGGCGTTCTACCAATACGCCTAGAGTAGAAAACGTTATCCGAACCAAAAGTGTTGCCCGCTTCAGAATTAGAAACCCGAAAGTCAAAGATGTTTTTGTTTTCTACAAAAAACGGACGTTGTTCTTGAAAGAATATTTGAAAACCGTCTAGCGCAATGGCAGACGGGTCTGCCTCTACTTGGCCAAAGTCCGGATTTACGGTTAAATCCAACGTTAAATCATTAGTAACCCCAATTTTAGCATCAAGACCAACAGTAATATTGGTATCGTCTCCATCTCTAAATGGATTTCCCTCTTCCGCCTCATAGGTTTCACCCTTAGCAACGGTGTATGGCTGTATTTCTAGCTGTTTTTGAGGCTCTAGATTTTTTAATCCATGAAGTTCACCAAACTCACTTACCCAACCTGGCTGGTCTACTGGTTTTCTTTGCCATAAAGAGCGTTCTTCTCCCCTAAAATAACGCCTTGTAGATTGGAGGCCCCACACCTGATTTGGTGCATCCCCAAATTTAAGCTGACTCAAAGGTATTTTTATTTCTGCCGTCCAACCCTCATTATCTACGTTGGTTTTAGTATACCAAATAGGATTCCAACTCGCATCCCAATTATTACCATTATTAGAGATAAATTCGTCCCCCTTTACACCAGCAGCAGTTACCGTGAATGAAAAAGCGGTACGTTTATCATGATAACTATCTATATTAAATTCTACCCAGTCTCCATCAAAACCATCTCGCCTAGATAAACGTTTTACAATTTTGTCGGGCTCATCATCTAAGCAACGAACACCAATGTAAAGGTATTTGGCATCATATATAATTTTAAATTTTGTTTGATGGCTTGGCGGTGTATTTTCATCTGGTTGATTTTCGATATAGTCCGTAGCCCACTCTACAGCTCCCCATATGGTATCATCTAAAACCCCATCTATATTAGGAGGGTTTTCTATGGGTTTGGTAACATAAATTTTTTTGGTCACAATAGTTTGCTTTAAACTATCCGTAAGGCTGGTTGGCGGTTCTTCTTGTTGCTGTGCCCAAGAAAAAGAGAAAAGAAATCCAACCATAACAAGGGTTATGGAAGTCTTTATCATGTTGTTCGTTTTTTGATTGATGTAGCCTAAAGACCATATAAATCGAGGCATGTTACAGTTCCTTAATCTTTTTAAGATTTATTTAACAAACATCCCTTAAAGTGGTTTTAATAATGCCTATTTTTGCGGTTTGAAAAATATTTGGGCACAAGCGTTTGTAATTCAATCTAATAATTGTACATTTGCAGCCCGTTTATCGGAAAGGAATTAGAACTAATACGATTTCAGAGCAGTGGATACATTAAGTTACAAGACTATATCTGCCAATAAGGCCACAGTAAACAAGGAGTGGTTATTGGTTGATGCCGAAGGAGAGACCCTAGGAAGATTGGCTTCTAAAGTTGCCAAAATCCTAAGAGGAAAACATAAGACCAACTTTACACCTCACGTGGACTGTGGAGATAACGTTATTGTTATCAATGCCGACAAGATTACGATGACTGGTAACAAGTGGAATGAAAAAACCTACTTGCGCTATACTGGTTATCCTGGTGGGCAGCGTTCTACTACAGCTACTGAATTGTTGGAGAAACACCCAGAAAGATTAATAGAGAAATCCGTTAAGGGAATGTTGCCTAAAAATAAATTAGGTGCGGAGTTGTTCCGTAACCTTAAGGTTTATGCCGGTGCTGAGCATGACCATGAGGCACAAAAACCTAAGACATTAAACTTAAATGAATTCAACTAATGGAAGTGGTTCATAAAATAGGAAGAAGAAAAACAGCTGTTGCCCGTGTTTATTTAACAGAAGGTAGCGGAAACATTACTGTTAACAAAAAAGCATTAGAGGACTATTTCTCTACTGGTACTTTACAATATAAGGTTAAACAACCTTTTGCCTTAACTGAAACCGAAGGTGCTTACGATGTAAAAGTAAATGTTTACGGTGGTGGTATTACCGGACAAGCAGAAGCTATTAGATTGGCATTATCTAGAGCAATGTGCGAAATCAATGAAGAGAATCGTACAGTTCTAAAACCAGAAGGCTTACTAACTCGTGACCCAAGAATGGTAGAGCGTAAGAAATTTGGTCAGAAGAAAGCTCGTAAGAAATTCCAGTTCTCTAAACGTTAATATTTCAAGCACGGGAAACCGTGCTTTTTATATACAGTTCATTGAAAATCCCGAAGCTTGCCCTTCGGGTATTATTTTATCAAAAACAAAAGTTGTCGTTGTTCCAAAAAGGAAAACAGCTTTTTGGAAATTAGTTTAGCATCTAAATGCTAAGGGCGAAGTATTATACGGACCACCTTTGCATTGCTATCTCAACGGAACGTAAACTAAGAAAACAAAAATGGCAAACATTGAAGTAAAAGACCTTTTAGAGGCAGGTGTGCATTTTGGCCACCTTACAAGAAAGTGGAATCCAAACATGGCTCCTTACATCTACATGGAGCGTAACGGTATTCACGTTATTAATCTTTACAAGACTGCTGCTAAATTAGAAGAAGCACAAGAAGCACTAAAGAAAATTGCTGCTTCTGGCCGTAAAATTCTTTTCGTAGCAACCAAGAAACAAGCTAAGGACATTGTAGCAGACAAAGTATCTGCAGTTAACATGCCATACATCACAGAAAGATGGCCAGGTGGTATGCTAACCAACTTTGTAACTATCCGTAAGGCTGTTAAGAAAATGGCTTCTATAGATAGAATGAAGAAAGATGGTACTTTTAACACGCTATCTAAAAAAGAGCGTTTACAAGTAGATCGTTTAAGAGCCAAATTAGATAAGAACTTAGGTTCTATAGCTGATATGACTCGTTTGCCAGGCGCAATTTTTATTGTTGATACCATGCGTGAGCACATTGCAGTAAAAGAAGCATTGAAATTGAATATTCCAATCTTTGCAATGGTAGATACCAACTCTGACCCAAGACCAATTGACTACATCATTCCTGCGAATGACGATGCTGGAAAGTCTATTGAAATTATCTTATCTGAAGTTACCAAGTCTATTGGAGAAGGATTAGCTGAGCGTAAAGCTGAGAAACAAAGCGCTAAAGACGAGGCAGCTCCTAAGAAAGAAAACAAGAAAGAAGCAGCAAAAGCAGAAGCTCCAAAGGCAGCAGCAGAAGTTGCATCTTCTGAGGAAGAGTAATTTAACATTGTCCTAAAACAAAACACAAAGTTTGTGTTTTACTTTATACATAATATTCAAAAACAAAACACATGGCAAAGATTACAGCCGCTGAAGTAAATAAATTAAGAAAAGCCACTGGTGCAGGTATGATGGACTGCAAAAAGGCATTAGTAGAAGCAGAAGGTGATTTTGACAAAGCAATTGAAATCCTTAGAAAAAAAGGACAAAAAGTTGCTGCTAAAAGAGCCGACAGAGAATCTTCTGAAGGTGCTGCCATTGCTAAAGTTAACGATGCAAAAACAAGTGGTGTTGTTATCTCTTTGAACTGTGAAACAGATTTCGTTGCTAAAAACGATGGTTTCGTAGACTTAGCTAACCAATTGGCTGAATTGGCTTTAGGTTTTGATTCTAAAGACGCTTTTCTTGCCGCTGATTTCAATGGCGTGAGTGTTGCAGACAAATTAACCGAGCAAACAGGTGTTATTGGAGAGAAAATAGAGATTGGTAGCTTTGAAAAATTAGAAGCTGCATTTGTAGGTTCTTATATCCACGCCGGTAACAAGATTGCTACTTTAGTTGGCCTATCTAAAAGTGTTGATGGCGCAGAAGAAGCTGCCAAAGACGTTGCTATGCAAGCCGCGGCAATGAATCCTGTAGCTTTAAATGAAGATGGCGTTGATCAATCAATTATCGACAAAGAAATAGAGATTGCCAAAGACCAATTACGTCAAGAAGGTAAGCCAGAAGCTATGTTAGATAACATCGCCAAAGGTAAACTTAACCGTTTCTTTAAAGATAACACTTTGGTAAACCAAGCGTTTATTAAAGACAGTAAGCAAAGCGTATCAGATTACGTTAAATCTGTAGATAGCGATCTTACTGTAACTGCTTTTAAAAGAGTAGCATTAGGATAATTTTCCTAATAAAAATATATTCCAAAGCCTTAGTATTTCTACTAAGGCTTTTTTTATGCGTTCCAGTTTGGTATTACACATCCATTATTTTGATTATTTTTGTTCGGATTTTAAAAACCTGTCCATGCAATACAAAAGAATTCTTCTAAAATTAAGCGGTGAAGCCCTTATGGGAAAACAGAATTATGGCATAGATGCCGAACGCTTAAAGGAATACGCAGAGGACATAAAAGCAGTAATAGACAAGGGCGTGGAAGTTGCCATTGTTATTGGGGGCGGCAATATATTTAGAGGCCTAAAAGGGGCTAGCGAAGGCATGGATAGGGTTCAAGGAGACCACATGGGTATGCTTGCTACCGTTATCAATGGCCTAGCCTTGCAAAGCGCCCTAGAAATAGCTGGCGTTGAAACCAGGTTACAATCTGCCGTTAAAATAAATGAGGTAGCAGAACCATTTATTCGTAGAAGAGCCATTAGACACTTGGAAAAAGGTAGAGTGGTAATTTTTGGAGGTGGTACCGGAAACCCTTATTTTACAACTGATTCTGCAGCCGTTTTAAGAGCAATTGAGATAAAGGCAGACGTTATTTTAAAAGGTACGCGAGTAGATGGTATTTATACGGCAGATCCAGAAAAAGATAAAAATGCCACCAAATTTGATAGTCTATCTTTTACAGAGGTACTATCCAAAGGCTTAAAGGTTATGGATACCACCGCTTTTACTTTAAGTCAAGAAAACGAATTACCCATTGTTGTATTTGACATGAATACAAGAGGCAATTTGATGAAAATTGTTTCCGGAGAAAATATTGGAACTGTAGTAAATAACTAATTTGGCCTACAATTTGTAGCGCATCGATTAAAACAAACCCAAATGGACGAAGAAATTACATTTGTACTAGACGCAACAAAAGAAGGAATGGATGCCGCCATGAGGCATTTAGAAAAATCGTTTGTAAAAATACGCGCCGGTAAGGCTAGCCCAGCAATGTTATCTGCAGTGATGGTAGAATATTATGGCTCCCAAACTCCATTATCTCAAGTATCTAACATTAACACACCAGATGGTAGAACCATAAGCGTACAACCATGGGAGAAATCTTTACTAGGAGAAATTGAAAAAGCAATTATGAACGCTAACCTAGGTTTTAACCCTATGAACAATGGAGAAAACATAATTATCAACGTACCTCCATTGACCGAAGAACGTAGAAAAGAACTAGTTAAACAAGCAAAAGCAGAAGCAGAAGACGCAAAAGTTGGTGTTCGTAGCGCTAGACAAGACGCTAATAAGGAACTAAAAAAGTTAGATATTTCCGAAGACTTATTAGCAAATGCAGAGGTAGACGTTCAAGAATTAACGGATAAATACATTAAAAAAATTGAAGACGTCTTAGCTATTAAAGAAGCTGAGATAATGAAGGTTTAATCACTCTTAAATTTTCAAGATTACTAGGTGGCGTTTACAGGGTTTTCTACCTTTGCCACTGATTTTAAAGAAGGATGGTTAAAAAACTTACAGAAGGATTCTGGTCTGCGGTAGCTAGGTTAATACTCCGTAACAGAATCCTTATTCTTTTACTACTTGTTGCCGCAACGGTGTTTTTTGGTTTACAATGGAAAAACATGCGCTTTTCCAATACTGAAGCAAACGTACTACCAGATGACCATCCTCAAACGGTGCAATACGCAGAATTTGTCTCAAAATTTGGTCAAGAAGACAACGCCATTGTTTTAGCCGTTAGAGATTCGGCCCTCTTTAACCCAAACAATTTTAACCGCTGGAATAAATTAAGCAAGCAATTCCAAGCCATACCAGAGGTAACATCCGTTATCTCTACAGAAAACTTGCAAGAGTTGGTAAAGGATCAAGAGGCCAATGCATTTAAGCTACAACCCCTCTACACCAAAACTCCCAAGACTTACCAAGAAGTAGCAGCCATAAAGGATAAATTGTTTGAGCAGCTACCGTTTTACGAGAATCTTCTTTTTAACAAAAAAACTGGAACGGTAAGAACGGTAATCTATATAGATAAAGATTTACTGAACACCAATGTAAGAAATGAGTTTATACTTACCGACTTAGAAAATCTGGTAGATAATTTTGAGAACGAAACAGGTTTAGATGTTAGGGTGTCTGGCATGCCTTATATAAAAACTTGGAACTCTAAAATAATAATTGATGAGATAGGTAAATTTATACTAGCTGCGCTGGTGGTTACCTCTCTAATCTTCTTCTTCTTTTTTAGAAGCTTTAGAGCTACTTTAATAGCCATGTCCGTAGTGGTGGTTGGTGTAATGTGGGCGTTTGGGGTTTTAGGCTTGTTTCAATATGAAATAACCATTCTTACAGCACTAATTCCACCTTTGATAATTGTTATTGGTATTCCCAACTGTATTTTTTTAATCAATAAATACCAGCAAGAAGTTAAAAAACACGGAAACCAAGCAAAATCGCTACAACGGGTAATCATTAAAATTGGTAACGCCACTTTAATGACAAACATAACCACTGCCCTAGGCTTTGCAACGTTCATTATTCTAGACAGTGATTTGCTAAAAGAATTTGGTATAGTTGCCTCCATCAATATTATTTCTATCTTTTTACTTTCTCTTTTAATTATACCTATAGTTTATAGTTTTATGCCAATCCCCAAAGAGAAGCATTTAAAACATTTAAACAAAAAATGGGTAGACCGCTTTGTAGGTTGGATGGAGAATGTAGTGCGTAACCATAGAATCGCTGTTTACATTACCGCTGTCACTGTTTTAGTTTTAAGTATCATTGGAATATATCAAATTCAAATTACGGGAAGCCGCATAGAAGACTTACCTAAAGACGCTAAGTTTTTTAAAGATATTCGGTTTTTCGAAGAGGAGTTTAATGGGGTAATGCCAGTAGAGTTAGTAGTAGACACCAAAAGGAAAAATGGGGTATTAAAGCTAGCCACCCTACGGAGAATGGATAGAATAAGTAAAGAAATTGAACATATTCCTGAACTGTCTACCCCGGTATCGGTTGTAAATTTAGCTAAGTACTCCAAGCAGGCCTTTTATAATGGTATGCCAAAATATTATCAACTGCCAACTTCCCAAGAAAATACTTTTATACTAGACATGGCCAGCAAGTCTAAGGGTAATGCTAATTTATTGGAGAGTTTTGTGGACAGTACGGGACAGGTTGCGCGTATGACGACTTTTATGCGGGATGTTAAAACACCCAGAATGGAAGAAATTGAAAACGATTTATTAAAGTCCATTGAAAAGATTTTTCCACAAGAGCGTTACAACGTTTATATAACCGGTAAAGCCATTTTATTTTTAAAGGGAACCAAGTATTTAATAAAAAACCTGATTCTTTCGCTAGCATTGGCTATTGGGTTAATTGCCATTTTTATGGCATATTTGTTCCGTTCTTTTAGAATGATATTGATATCCTTAGTACCAAACATTTTACCCTTGGTTATAACAGCTGGTTTAATGGGTTATCTTGGAATTCCTATAAAACCGAGTACTATTTTAATTTTTAGCATTGCATTTGGTATTTCCGTGGACGACACCATTCATTTCCTTGCGAAATATCGTCAAGAATTAGCTGCAAACAAGTGGCAAATTAAAAAATCGGTATACAACTCGTTAAGGGAAACCGGCGTAAGCATGTTCTATACCTCAATAGTATTATTTTTTGGCTTTTCGGTCTTTATAATTTCAAGTTTTGGAGGTACGCAAGCCATGGGCGGTTTAGTGTCTGCCACCCTACTCTTTGCCATGCTGAGCAATCTTATATTATTGCCGTCTTTGTTGCTTTCACTAGAGCGTAACATTGCCAACAAAAAAACCTTTAAAAAACCGCAAATTCGCGTATTGCCATTACCAGACGAAGAGAACGATAAACCTTAGAATTTTCTAGCATTTAAGCTCTGTTTAGTTTTCTCAAAAAGCTATCTTTGAAGCTTAAATTTAATTAGATTATGGCTCGATTATCGGTAAGTGATTTATTGAAAACAGAACCTACATCACAAGATGTAACAGTAGAAGGATGGGTAAGAACTTTTAGAAGCAACAGGTTTATTGCGCTAAACGATGGTTCTACGATAAACAATATACAATGCGTGGTAGATTTTGAGAATTTGGATGAAACCACTATCAAATCCATCAATACAGGTTCTGCCATAAAAGTTACCGGTCAATTAGTAGAAAGCCAAGGTAAAGGGCAATCTGTTGAAATACAGGTAAGCGATATATTCATTCATGGGGCGGCCGATCCAGAAACATATCCTATTCAACCTAAAAAACACTCGTTAGAATTTTTAAGGGAAAAGGCTCACTTGCGCGTTCGTACCAGTACGTTTTCTGCAGTAATGCGTTTGCGTTCCGCATTGAGTTTTGCCATTCATAGCTATTTTCAACAAAATGGCTTTTATTATATGCATGCACCTATAATCACCGGTTCCGATGCAGAAGGTGCAGGAGAAATGTTTAGGGTTAGTACATTAGACGCTAAGAACCCGCCTTTAAAAGAGGATGGCGGTATAGATTATAAACAAGACTTTTTTGGAAAGGAAACCAATTTAACGGTATCTGGTCAATTAGAAGCGGAAACCTACGCTATGGGCTTAGGAAAAGTATACACTTTTGGCCCTACGTTTAGAGCAGAAAACTCCAATACCTCTAGACACCTTGCAGAATTTTGGATGATTGAGCCAGAAATGGCCTTCTTTGATCTAGATGCCAATATGGATTTAGCCGAAGACTTTATTAAATGGGTTATAGGTTATGTTTTGGAAAACTGCCAAGACGATTTAGCATTTTTAGAAAAGCGTTTATTGGACGAGGAAAAGACCAAACCACAGGCAGAGCGTAGCGAAATGGCGCTTATAGAAAAATTAAAGTTTGTTGTAGACAACAACTTTAAACGCGTAAGCTACACCGAAGCCATAGACATTTTAAGAAATTCTAAGCCGAATAAGAAAAAGAAATTTGAATATCCTATAAATGAATGGGGTGCAGATTTACAAAGCGAACATGAACGCTTTCTTGTAGAAAAACATTTTAAGTGCCCTGTAATATTGTTTGATTATCCTGCTAAAATAAAGGCATTTTACATGCGCTTAAACGAGGATGGAAAAACCGTTAGAGCCATGGATGTCTTGTTTCCAGGAATTGGAGAAATAGTTGGTGGATCACAACGTGAAGAACGCCTAGATGTACTTAAGGAAAAAATGGCTGCACTTAACATTCCCGAAGAAGAATTATGGTGGTACCTAGATTTAAGAAAATTTGGAACGGCAGTTCATAGTGGTTTTGGTTTAGGTTTTGAGCGCTTGGTATTATTTGTGACCGGTATGGGTAACATTAGAGATGTAATTCCATTTCCACGAACACCACAAAACGCAGAATTTTAGAGAATTCTTTAACTTTATAAGTAAACGGAACAAATTCTATGCTTAAACAAAGTCTGCAGTTTAAATTATCACAGAAGCTATCTCCACAGCAAATCCAATTAATGAAACTTATTCAATTGCCAACACAGGCGTTTGAACAAAGGTTAAAACAAGAATTGGAAGAAAACCCTGCTTTGGAAAGTGGTAAGGTGGATAATAATGAACTTACAGACGATTACGGCGATAATTACGATGATTCTCAAGATAGCGAAACCATAGCAGCAGAGGACATTAATATAGACGATTATTTAAGTGATGATGAAATTCCAGACTACCGTACACATGCCAATAATTACTCAGCAGATGATGATGAGAAAAGCGTACCCTATGCAGCTGGAATTTCATTTAATCAATATCTACTTAATCAACTAAGTACAATTTCCTTAGACGACCAAGAATGGGCTATTGCCGAATACTTAGTAGGTTCTGTAGATGAAAGTGGATACATACGCAGACCTATTTCTGACATTGTAGACGATTTGGCCTTTACCCAAAACATTTATACGGAAGAAAGCACCGTAATATCTGTTTTAAAGACGGTACAAACTTTAGATCCTCCAGGTGTTGCCGCACGCACGTTAGACGAATGTCTAGTCTTGCAACTCAAAAGAAGGGAGCAAACACCTTCTGTTAGTCTAGCAACTGTATTAATTGAAAAGTCTTTTGAGCAATTCACCAAAAAGCATTACCAAAAATTAATCAGCAAGCATGATATTACCGAAGAACAACTAAAGGCTGCTATTCAGGAAATTGAACGTTTAAACCCAAAACCAGGCGGTTCCTATGCTAGCAACAACAGAATAGTTGAGCATGTAGTTCCAGATTTTAGTATTAGAATTTTAGATGGTGAACTAGATTTAACTTTGAACGGACGTAACGCCCCGGAACTTCACGTATCCAAGGAGTACACCAACATGCTAAAAGGCTATAAAGATGCCAAGGAAAAAAGTAAGTCCCAGAAAGACACCGTTCTCTTTATAAAACAAAAACTAGATGCTGCCAAGTGGTTTATAGACGCCATTAAACAAAGGCAACAGACACTTTTTGTTACCATGAACGCTATAATGGAATACCAAAAAGAATATTTCCTTACTGGTGACGAACGTAGACTAAGACCAATGATTCTTAAGGATATTGCTGATGAAATTGGAATGGATGTATCTACCGTTTCCAGAGTTGCCAACAGCAAATATGTAGATACTCCTTATGGCACCAAGCTTATAAAAGAATTTTTTAGCGAGGCCATGAAAAATGAACAAGGAGAAGATGTTTCTACACGAGAAATAAAGAAAATACTTGAAACCGTTATTGGCGAAGAAGATAAACGCAAACCGCTAACTGATGATAAACTTGCCAAGTTATTAAAGGAAAAAGGCTATCCTATTGCTAGAAGAACAGTAGCAAAATACAGAGAACAACTAGGGCTGCCCGTAGCCCGCTTAAGAAAAGAAATTTAATGCGGTACTTTTGGCGAGTACTGTCCTATGTGTTCCACCCATTATTGGTTCCAATAGCTGGTACGGTTTCCTATTTTTTGGTTACACCTAAATTTAATCCACTAGCCTTACAAAGCGGAAACATTTTACCCATCTTTATACTTACGGTAATTATCCCGATTATCTTTTATTTGATTCTAAAAAATTTAGGCATAGTAAAATCAGTTTTTGCACCAACCATTAAGGAACGTAAATACCCCTTGTATTTAAGCATGATCATTTACCTAATGATTTTATATAAGGTAATACCTCTAAATTATATTAATGAACTTTATTTCTTTTTTGTAGGACTATTAATAGCAACATTTGCCACTCTTTTAATACTGTTTATAAAGATTAGAGCCAGTATTCATTTAATGGGCCTAGGCAGCCTTCTTTTTTACCTAATAGGACTTAGCATACACTTTGAAAGAAATATAACCATAGCAATTGCCGCTTTGACCTTAATGTGCGGTATGGTGGCAACTTCTAGACTGTATATGAAAGCGCATTCTCCAAATGAACTTCTTATTGGTTTCTTATTGGGTTGCATAAGCCAGTTTTTTACCTTCAAATACTGGTTATAAAATATAAAAGATTAAACCCACCCTTAATGGTCTAATGTTTATTGGCTCATTATTTAATAAGGCATTTTCATCCAATAAATTACTAAGCGAGTAGTACAAATGTAAATTCCAAGTGTTATAACCAACACTTAAGCTTAATCCATATTGCCACTGTTCTACATTTGCATTGTGGAAAGAAGTTTTAATGCTTTCCGTTACAAGTTTAGAATTGCTTGCAAATATATAGGCCGTTTTTACCCCTGCATAAACCCTCCAAAATCTATACGTATCAGCTCTAGAACTACGCCATCTTATCTCAAAAGGCAAGTTTACGCCATAGGTGCCTATTTTACTTCGTTTAATAGCATCTTCGCTCGTAGCTATTCGGTAACTGATAAAATTTTCACCATTATCCGTAGCAATTAAATTAGAGTAATAGCTATTTATAGAAAACCCAACCCCTAAGCCTAATCCAAAATTACGCCTTTGGTTAAGCGGAATATCCTTAATAAAGTTAAGCCCTAAACCATAACTTAAATTACGCTGAATTACATTTGCCGGCTTTTCTTGCAACAAATTATACCAAACAGCAGCAGAAAACTGATCTTCTAGGTATTTATCGTCTAAAGGAATACTGTCTTTGACTTGGGCGCAGATAAACCATGGTAATACCAATACACCTATAAATAATTTCAGCATTAATTCTCTAATTAGTAATTCAAAGTAAACAAAAAAGCATCCCAATGGGATGCTTTTTTTATAAATCTATAATATTCTACTATTGAAGGTTATTAAATGCATCACCTTCATAAGTTGTATAATTTACTTTTAAAGCATTAACCTTTCTAAGCTCTTGTTTAATATCAGATATAAGACCCATATTAGCATCTTTATCTACTTTTAAGGCCGTAGTTAATACATTTTGTAATTCCTGTGGCTTCTTAGCTCTCTCTGCAAGAATATAAGAACCTACTTCGTCTACATTAGCAAATTTATCGTTCAATTGAATTTTAGGCTCAGTTCCATATACACCTTGGTATTCCTTTGTAGGCTTACCAACATAAATATATATTACCCGATCCTTTTTTTCCAACTTCTTAACCTCACTTGCGTTTGGCAACGTATTCTCCACTAATAAAGAACTGTCTTTCATAGTTGTTACCGTCATAAAAAAGAACAATAACATGAATACGATATCTGGCAAGGAAGCTGTTGAAACCGCCGGAATATCTCCATCTTTTTTCTTAGCAAACTTTGACATAAGATCTAATATTAATTATTACCGGATGTTTCTGCTTCTGACAACTTCTGTGGAAACAAATCTTGAATCTTTTTCACCTTTTCTTTTAAGTCATCTCTGACAGCAGTAGGCGTTTCAGGGTTCAAATATTCTGATTCCATATCAGTAAAGTCTCTACCGTATCTGGCCTGCGCCTCACGGTTTCTCAAATCGTTATACGCACCTACCAATTCGTTTTGAACCGTTATATAGGTGCTATAATTAGTTTCACGATCGTTCTTCAAAGAGATAATTGCTTTGGATGGATTATCCGATGAATTAGGATCTTTCTTTCCCTTACAGTAAGTACAAGAACCATCGCCACCGTTTTCCAAAAACGCAATTGCAGATTCACGCAAATCCGTAAGTTCCATCAAATTGTCCTCAACCAGCAACTGACCGTTTTTATTAATAACGACAGTAAAAATATTCTTTTGCTTTATTACAACATCAGTATCAGGCGGTTCAATTGGCGGCAACATACGATCTAAACCTGCATCTGTTTCTATAGTAGTAGTTACTAAGAAAAAGATAAGCAGAAGGAACGCGATATCCGCCATGGAACCAGCATTTACTTCAGGTGCTCCTTTTCTTCTTGGCATAATCTGTTTTATTTACCGAATAATTTTTTAACTCCTGGGATAATCATCAACAACACGGCAATACCAGTCATAAAAAAGAACACATTTAAAAGCATTCCAATTGTTTTAACCGTACTAGCCTCTGGCTGAATATCTTTTCCACTAAATGTATCTACAACAGCTTGAGCTTCATCACCACTAGAAAGGGCGTATCCAACGATAAAGACAACAACTAAGCCACCTAAAGCAAAAAGTGCTTTTTTAAGACCTCCTGGTGTAGTCACCATTTTCTTAAGTCCCCAGAACAAGGCCAAAATAGCAGCAACTGCTAACAAAACCCATGTCATTGCGAACATTAAGCTAATACCTGCGCTATTGATTGCTTCTGGATCTTCTGGATCCGGCATCATAAAGAAACTGGCAACAGCCGCTATGATACCTATAACAATCAATACATATTTAATTATTTTATGCATATCTCGATAGATTTTTTATACAGTTAATGATTACTTTTTATGGGCAGCCAACATATCAATCAATGCGATTGAAGAGTCTTCCATATCATTTACTATACTATCGATTTTAGCAATGATGTAGTTATAGAAAATTTGAAGGATAATCGCAGTAATCAAACCGAATACCGTGGTTAAAAGTGCTACCTGGATATCACCAGCAATCAAAGATGCACTTAAGTTACCTACAGCTGCAATTTTCTGGAATGCTTGAATCATACCAATTACCGTACCCATGAAACCAAGCATGGGAGCAATAGCGATAAATAAAGACAACCAAGAAACATTTTTCTCTAATTGACCCATTTGTACACCACCGTAAGCAACTACCGATTTCTCTGCAGACTCTAAACCTTCTCCTACTCTGTCCAAACCTTGGTAATAGATAGAGGCAACAGGCCCTTTTGTGTTACGACAAACTTCTTTTGCAGCTTCTACACCACCAGAAGCTAGAGCATCTTCTACTTGTTGTTTCAATTTAGCAGAATTAGTTGTAGCTAGGTTAAGGTAAATAATACGCTCAATAGCAACAGCCAAACCTAAAATTAAACATAACAATACGATACCCATAAAAGTTGGCCCACCTTGGATGAACTGCTCTTTTAATACTTGGGTAAAACTTTTGCTTGCTTCGGCAGCTGCCTCGTCTTGCAACAGCGCCGCTGAAGCTGTTGTAGTACCTAAAATAAACATTCCAGCAGTAGCCAGAGTAAAGGATATTTTTTTCATTGTGTCCAAACTTAAATTTAGTTAGTTAATAATGTTAAAGATATAAAAAATTCGCAATTAAAAAATTTAAAAGCCTAGCAGAGAGGAAGGGATTCGAACCCTCGATACACTTTTGGTGTATACACACTTTCCAGGCGTGCGCCTTCGACCACTCGGCCACCTCTCTTTGTCCTTTTATTAAGGGCGAGCAATAAACAAAAAAAATATTAACTAGTAAAATTTGAGAAGTTAATTTTGGGACATCTCCCCACGTATAGAAGTCTCAAAAATGGACTTGAACAAGGTGGAATCCACTTCTTGACCTAATAAATACATAGCTTTAGTTACTGCAGACTCCGTGGTAATATCCTTACCACTAATAAGTTGTAGCTGCTTTAAAGTAGTACTGGCCTCATAATGCCCCATTACCACCCCACCGCCAGAACATTGGGTTACGTTTATAATGTGCAAGCCCCTACTTTTAGCACTTTTTAACGTATTTAAGAACCATTGGTCTGTTGTAGCGTTACCCGCACCATAGGTTTCCAAAATTAGAACACGTAAATCTGGGGTATTAACAACCGCCTCTAAAAGGTTTTTATTGATTCCCGGAAATAACTTCAAAACAGCAATATTGGTATTCATAACCTTATGCACTTGTAACTTCTTGCTATTCTTTACCCGGTACAAAAATGAATGCTGTGCTTTTAAATGAACACCAGATTCTATTAAAGGTGGATAATTGGGGGAGGTAAAGGCTTCAAAATGCTCTGCGTTAATCTTAATAGTTCTATTACCCCTGTACAACTTGTATTCAAAGTATAGGGCAACCTCTTGCAGCAGAGGCTCATCCTTTTCTGTAAGGGTCGCTATTTGTATAGCGGTAATCAAATTTTCCTTAGCATCCGTCCTAAGATCACCTATTGGCAATTGTGACCCAGTTAGAATTACCGGTTTTCTTAAATTCTCTAACATAAAACTCAAAGCAGAAGCCGTATAAGCCATGGTATCACTACCATGCAACACCACAAAACCATCAAAATTTTGATAGCCCTCCTCAATAATCGAAGCAATCTCTACCCAGTAGGAAGGATTCATATTTGATGAATCAATTGGAGAAGCAAAAGAAACCGTATCAATAGCACATTCTATTTGATTGATCTCCGGTATTTTTTGCAACAATTGGTCAAAATTAAATGCCTTGAGCGCACCGGTTTCATAATCTTTGACCATACCAATGGTACCGCCAGTGTAAATCAATAATATTCTAGCTCTTTTACCCATAACTAAATACCGAACACTTGCTTAGAATTAGCTGTTGTTTGCAATGCTATCTCTGAAAGTGGCAAATCGTAAATTTCCGCTAATTTTTCTGCCACGTTTATTAAGTACGAGGGTTCATTGCGCTTACCACGGTAAGGGGTTGGCGCTAGATAAGGCGCATCTGTCTCCAAAACAATATGCTTTAAATCAATTTGATCAAGAAACTTATCAATTTTCCCATTCTTAAAGGTAACCACGCCACCTATACCCAGTTTCAAATTATAATCTATTGCCTTTAAGGCTTGCTCATAACTACCCGTAAAACAATGAAAAATACCAAATAAATCCCCTCCCTTTTCTTCTTCTAGAATTTCAAACACCTCATCAAAGGCATCCCTACAGTGAATAACTATGGGTAATTTATGTTGTTTGGCTAATTGTATCTGATACCTAAATGCCTCCTGTTGCATAGCCAATGTGGACTTATCCCAATACAAATCAATTCCAATTTCGCCTACGGCCACATAATTATCCACATTCAATTCTTTGGCAACATGATTTAATTCTGCCTTATAATTCTCCTTAACGTGCGTAGGATGCAAACCTGCCATTAAAAACACCTTATCTGGATATGCGTTTTTTACCTTTTTCATCCCAGCAGTATAACTTGCATCTATAGCCGGAACAAAGAAGCGGGCCAAACCATTGTTAAAGGCTCGCTGCATCATAGCATCTTGATCTTCTTCAAAAGCCTCGCTGTAAATATGTGTATGGGTATCTGTAAATATCATGAGGACAAAAATAGCCTTATCTTTACAGCTTTTGCTTAAGATGACTTTGAAAAAATACTTAAAGTCGAAAGACTATACACGCATCCCCTTGCGATTAACCGCAACCAATCATTTTGAAATTTCTGCCAAAATAAATGGGATAAGTGGCAGATTTATTTTAGACACGGGAGCATCTAACACCTGCATAGGCACGGACAAACTCACCTATTTTGACCTTAAATCTGAAGCTTCTGAGATTAAAGCGGCAGGAGCGGGAGCTATTAATATGGACACTCTTATAAGCACAAAAAACAAAATAGCTATTGGCGATTGGACGTATAAAAAACTAAGTATAGTTGTTTTTGACCTTACACATGTAAACACGGCCCTTATAAACCACAATGCCCTTCCCGTGGATGGCATTATTGGTGCAGACATCCTAAAAAAGGGAAAGGCAATTATAGATTATGACAAAAAATGTCTATTCTTAAAAAAACGAAAGTAGCCTTAAAGCTCTAGCGCTTTTTTCACGTTGTTATTCATTAGCAATTCTTCTGGGTTTTCTAAAGCTTCCTTAACGGCAACCAAGAAACCAACAGATTCTTTACCATCTATTATTCTATGATCATAGGACAATGCCACGTACATAATTGGCGCTATTGCTATGGCCCCGTCCCGTACTATTGGCCTTTCTACGATATTATGCATACCTAGAATAGCACTTTGCGGTGGATTTATGATAGGCGTAGACAACATAGAACCAAAAACACCACCATTAGTAATGGTAAAGGTACCTCCCGTCATTTCATCAACCGTAATTTCTCCTTCCCTAGCTCTAATAGCTAAACGTTTTACTTCTGCCTCTACCCCTCTAAAAGATAAATTTTCTGCATTTCTAATTACTGGTACCATTAAACCTTTAGGACCAGAAACAGCAATACTTATATCACAGAAATCATAAGAAATCATTTCTTTACCGTCTATCATAGAGTTCACGGCAGGGTACATTTCTAAAGCCCTAACACAGGCCAAAGTAAAGAAAGACATGAAACCTAGGCCTACACCGTGCTTACTTTTAAATTCTTCCTTGTACTGCTTACGTAATTCAAAAATAGGCGTCATATCCACCTCATTGAAAGTTGTAAGCATAGCCGTTTCGTTTTTAACCGAAACCAATCGCTCTGCAACTTTTCTACGTAGCATAGATAATTTTGAACGCGACTCACCCCTTCTTCCACCTGCTGGAGACCCCATAGATGGTTTTGCGTTCAACGCATCTTCTTTAGTTACTCTTCCATCCCTACCTGTTCCTTGAACGTCTGCAGCCGGGATTCCTTTTTCACTTAATATTTTTTTAGCCGCCGGAGAAGCTGTACCCGTAGCGTATGATTCTTTTTTGGGAGCCTCAGGCTTAGGAGCTGCTTCCTTTGGAGCCTCTTCTTTTTCTTCCTTTTTTGCAGGTGCAGCATCGCCTTCAGGTTTTTCTGCACTTGTATCTATAAGACAAACCACTTCGCCTACTGCTACCGCATCGCCTACCTCTGCTTTAAGGGTTATTATTCCACTTTCTTCAGCAGGAAGTTCAAGCGTTGCCTTATCAGAATCTACTTCTGCAATTGCCTGGTCTTTTTCCACATAATCACCATCCTCTACTAACCATTCTGCGATTTCCACCTCGGTTATGGATTCCCCAGGGGATGGTACTTTCATTTCTAGAATCATAATATTATGCTAGTTTATTAACTCTTTGTTTTTATTATCTTTTAAAGTTGTCTTTAGTTTTATCAAAGACATATTCAATTACTTCTGAATGTCTTCTTTGAGAACGTACCGCACTACCTGCAGCTGGTGCCCCATAGAATCTTCTAGACACTACCCTAAATGTTTTTGCTTCTTCTAAATGCATTAGCAAGTGGCCCCAAGCACCCATATTTCTAGGTTCTTCCTGAGCCCAAACAATCTCTTGAGCATTTACATATTTATTTATGACAGCCCTTATTTCTTCTGCCGGAAGTGGGAATAACTGTTCTAAACGAACTAAAGCAACATCTTCTCTTCCCAGCTCTTCACGTTTGGCATCTAAATCATAATAGAATTTTCCGGTACAGAACACTAAAGATTTAACTTTATCCCCATTAACATTTACATCATCTATTACCTCTTGAAAACTACCATTGGCCATTTCTTCTTTTGTGGAAACCACCTTTGGATGCCTTAAAAGACTTTTTGGGGTAAAAACTACCAAAGGTTTTCTAAACCCAAACTTCATTTGCCTTCTAAACAAATGGAACAAGTTGGCAGGTGTAGTTACATCTGCCACGAACATGTTATCCTTGGCACATAACTGCAGATAACGCTCCATTCTAGCAGAAGAGTGCTCTGCACCTTGACCTTCATAACCATGGGGCAATAACAACACCAGACCGTTTTGCATTTTCCATTTGTCCTCTGCTGAAGACAAATATTGGTCAATTACAATTTGGGCACCATTGCTAAAATCCCCGAATTGTGCTTCCCAGATAGTAAGCGTTTTTGGACTGGCCATGGCATAGCCATAATCAAAGCCCATGACTGCATATTCTGACAACAAGGAATTATAAATATCCAAACGTCCATTTTGATGCGCTCCAAGTTCATTTAAAAGAACTACTTCCTCTTCATGCATTTCGGTCTTTACTACCGCATGTCTGTGCGAGAAAGTACCCCTTTCCACATCTTGCCCCGTCATACGCACATCAAAGCCTTCTTCCAATAAAGTTGCATAGGCTAAGAGTTCTCCCATAGCCCAATCTAACTTATTGTCCTCAAAATACATTTTCTTGCGCGCATCTATTAAACGGACAATCTTGCGCAAAAACTTTTTATCGGAAGGTAATTCGGTAATAACTTTAGCCAATTGGGTTAGCTTATCCAAATCATAAGAGGTATCAAACTCCGACAACATTTCAGTTTCGGTAACCCGTTCAAAACCTTCCCACTCATCTTGCATAAACGGAGTAATCACCGTTTTTTCAATTTTACGGGAATCCAACAAGTCTTCCTCTAAACTCTTTTTATATTCTTCCTCTAGATTTTTTACATAGTCTTTATCTATAACACCTTCTGCCATCAATTTGGCGGCATATATATCCCTTGGGTTATCATGCTTGGAAATAGACTTATATAACAATGGTTGCGTAAATTTAGGCTCATCACCTTCATTATGGCCATATTTTCTATATCCTAACAAATCCAAGAAAATATCGCGCTTATAGCGCATACGGTATTCTAGCGCAAAAGTTGCCGCATGAACAACTGCCTCAACATCATCTGCATTAACATGTAAAACAGGAGACAATGTAACCTTACCCACATCTGTACAATAGGTAGAGGAACGTGCATCTAAATAATTGGTAGTAAATCCTATTTGGTTGTTTACTACAATATGTATGGTACCAGCAGTAGTGTAACCATCTAATTTAGCCATTTGTATAACCTCGTATACAACTCCCTGACCAGCAAAAGCAGCATCTCCGTGCACCAAAATCGGTAGCACTTCCGCATTATTATCCGCGTGGTCCTTATCTTGTTTTGCCCTTGCTATACCCTCTACAACCGCGTTTACGGTTTCTAAGTGAGATGGGTTAGGTGCAATATTCATATTAACAATCTTACCACTATCGGTTTCCCTTCTTGAGGTCCAACCTAAATGATACTTAACGTCACCGTCAAAAATAGCCTCCTCATAATCCTTACCATCAAATTCACTAAAGATATCCTTTGGCGATTTTCCAAAAATATTGGTTAGTACGTTTAACCTACCACGGTGGGCCATACCCATAACAAATTGCTTAACCCCCGCGTCCGCAGCTTTTTCTACAATTACATCAAGAGCAGGAATTAAGGATTCACCACCCTCTAATGAGAAACGTTTTTGCCCAACGTATTTGGTATGCAAGAAGCTCTCAAAAGAAACAGCCTCGTTTAATTTTCTTAAAATTTGTTTTTTCTGGTCTACAGAAAATTTTGGATGATTATCATTTACATTTAACCAATCCTGTATCCACTGTATACGCTCCGGAGTACGTATATACATGTACTCCACACCAATAGCATCGCAATAAATACGTTCTAAATGCCCTACAATATCTTTAAGGGAACTAGCCCCAATGCCTAAAATGCTACCTGCATCAAAAACTGTATCCAAGTCTGCATTGGATAGGCCAAAATTTTCTAGCGCTAACGTTGGTTCGTATTTTCTACGCTCCCTAACCGGATTGGTCTGGGTAAACAAATGCCCGCGAGAGCGGTAGCCATCTATTAAACGTATTACTTGAAATTCTTTCTGCAACGATTGCGGCATTTGAACGGACTGACCGTTAACGTTGGCCGCAACACCAGCATTTGACGTTTGTACATCCAAATCGTCCAAAGCACTTTCCATACCAAAATCAAAACCTTGAAAAAAGGCTCTCCAACTTGGTTCTACGCTATCTGGATTTGAAATGTATCTATCGTACTGCTCCGCAAAAAAAGCTGTGTGCGCAGCATTTAAAAAGGAATATTTGTCCATTTTGAGGTTTCCCGAGTTCTTTCGTAAAAATTATGACAAAAATACAATAATTGAGTTACCTAGCATATAATCAACAATGTTCTTATTTTAATTTTTTCATAAATTCCAAAATCACCTAATTATGTTGCAAACTTCTTTCTTACGGCAATTTTCTTATAAATTCTATTTATAATCAAATTTGTGGTTTGCCCAGAAGTTGCTACAACGTCTTCCCATCTAGTATTAACAAGCTCACTTTCTGGAATATCCATTACATACATTAGATTCAAGAATTTAGAATATTTCTCCATTAAAAGAACATAAATCTTTTCTTGTAAAATGGCTTTGAGTTTTACTGGCGACAGTTTAACATCTAGTTTAATGGCGATATTGGCCAGCATAAAATCTTTTTGCAATTGATCCACTACATCTTTGTACCAATTTTTTTCAATTGCTTTTTCTAATACCCCTATACCATTTGGCCATTCCATTAGTTATTTCTATCCGTTTTATTGTTTATACACCGTACCATTTTTCATTACAAAGGTTACATTTTTAAGCAAAGACACATCCTGCAAAGGATTACCTTCTACCGCTATAATATCTGCCATAAAACCCGTTTTTAGTTCACCCAATTTCCCTTGCATACCTAAAAGGTTGGCATTGGTAATGGTAGCAGAATAAATAGCCTTATCTACGGGCATACCTGCCTCTACCATATAAACAAACTCTCTTGCGTTTTCTCCATGCTTAAATACACCGGCATCCGTACCAAAAGCAATAGGCACCCCTTTTTTGTAGGCCTTAGTGAACATATCTTGAATTTTTGGTCCAATTTCGCTTGCTTTCTTGGCAACCACAGGAGGAAAGTAACCTGGTTTTTTTGCATTCTCCGTAACCTCTTTACCAGCTGTAATCGTCGGCACTAAATAAGCATCATATTCTTTCATTAAATCCATGGTAGCCTCACTCATTAAAGTTCCGTGCTCAATGGTTTTTATACCACCTTTTACAGCCCGTTGCATACCTTCGTCTCCATGAGCATGTGCAGCCGTAAGCATACCGTAGTCTTTTGCGGTTTCTGTAATTGCTTTAATTTCCTCTATGGTAAATTGTGGGTTTTGACCACTCTTGGCAACACTTAAAACACCACCTGTTGCCGTTATTTTGATAACATCCGCACCGTCTTTATAGCGCTGCCTAACAGCTTTTTTTCCATCTTCTGGAGAATTTACCACCCCTTCTTTTGGCCCTGGATCTCCCATTTCGTCCCAAGTTCTTCCATTAGTAGGGTCTGCATGACCGCCAGTTGTAGCAATAGCCTTGCCTGCCGTAAAAATTCTAGGCCCCACCACATAACCTTTATCTATTGCTTTTCTAAGGGCAATATTTACGCCACTACCCCCCAAATCCCTAACAGTTGTAAAACCTGCCATCAGTGTGTTTTTTGCGTAAATGGTAGATTTAAACGCTACATCTACATCATTTAACGTATACCTATCTATATAGGTGGTAGGACTAGATTCACTTTCTATATGAACATGCATATCTATAAAACCAGGCAAGACCGTTTTGGACTTTAG
The DNA here is from genome assembly GCF_056160685.1 of Croceivirga sp. ABH4_376. Taxonomy (NCBI): domain Bacteria; kingdom Pseudomonadati; phylum Bacteroidota; class Flavobacteriia; order Flavobacteriales; family Flavobacteriaceae; genus Croceivirga; species Croceivirga sp. ABH4_376. Next base: position 273,895 of record NZ_JBSWXQ010000003.1, read on the forward strand.
ATCTATCACTGCTACATTTCCACTTCCATTTTTATAACCGTTTTCTATTGCAATAATTTTTTCTCCATCTACTACAATAGTCTTTTCCTTTTGCATCTTTCCTGTTCGCACATCCATAACGGCACCACAATGTAAATAGGTTTGTTGCGCATTAAGTTGACCTAATATAAGCAACACAATGGTTACGATTGCGAATTTAAAATTCTTCATAGTTATTGAATTTAACGGTTATTTAGTTGGAAAAAGGTACAAAAAAAGAGGGCAATGCCCTCTTTCTATAAATATTCTTTGTCTAATTATTTAGACCTTACTTTTTTCTCCCATTGCCAGGCAGAACTCATAGCTTCATCCAAACTTGATTTAGCTTTCCAACCCAAAACCTCATTAGCCCGGCGGGTATCTGCGTAAGCTTGTATCACATCTCCCTCTCTTCTCGGTGCAATTCTATAATTCAATTTTTCTCCAGAGACTTTTTCAAAACTATTTATTACTTCTAAAACAGAACTACCCTTTCCTGTTCCCAAGTTAAAAATCTCGTAGTTTGCATCGTTCTTTTCTGTAATAAGTCTTTGTAAAGCGGCAACATGTGCCTTTGCCAAATCTACCACATGAATATAATCACGAATACAGGTTCCATCCGCTGTTGGGTAATCGTCTCCAAATACGGATAATTGCTCCCTTAGGCCAATACCCGTTTGGGTAATAAAAGGAACCAGATTTTGCGGCACACCCGTAGGTAATTCACCAATCTCAACAGAAGCATGGGCCCCAATGGGGTTAAAATACCGTAATGCAATGGCTTTTAATTGTGGATTTACCTTACAGGTATCTTTAATTATCTCTTCTCCTACCTGTTTGGTATTACCGTAAGGCGATTCTGCTGGTTTTACCGGAGCATCTTCCGTTATTGGCAATTCATCTGCTTGACCATACACCGTACAAGACGAACTGAATATAAAATTAGCTTCTCCTTTTTGGGTTAACTCCTGCAATAGGTATACAAGAACCCCTAAGTTATTTTCATAGTACAACAGGGGATTCTCAACACTTTCACCAACGGCTTTAGAAGCCGCAAAATGTATTACCCCAGTTATATCTGTATGTTTTTGAAAAAAATCTTGAACCTTTTTCTTTTCTCTTAAATCGAATTTTTCAAAAATTGGTTTTTTACCAGTTATGGCAACAATACCATCCAATACAGCTTCAGAAGAATTGGAAAGATTATCTATAATAACTACTTCAAAACCTTCGTTTTGTAACTCTACAACGGTATGCGAACCTATAAAGCCCAAACCTCCGGTAACCAATATTTTTTTACTCATGTTTTAGTGTTTATTTACAAAATTGATGACTAAGTCTGTTATATGTTTAATTTGTTCGTCATCCAATTCCGTATGCATTGGCAGGGAAATAACCTCCTTTACCAATTGATTGGTTACAGCAAAATCCTTTTCATCATACCTATCATCTATATACGCCTTTTGCCTATGTAAGGGAATTGGATAATACACACCACAAGGAACGCTATTCTCGTTTAAATGTTGCACTAAGGCATCCCTAGTTCCATTTAAAATTCGCAATGTATATTGGTGGTATACGTGACAGGTACAAGTAGCACACGTTTTATCGCAGTTGGTCTTTTTTACTGGCACCACAATATGCTCTTGACCGGCAAAAGCTTTATCATATTTTGCAGCTGCCGTCTGTCTTTTAGCATTATAGGTATCCAAGTGCGGTAATTTAGCACGCAGAACACCTGCTTGTATGCTATCTAACCTAGAATTAACCCCAACAACATCATGGTGATAACGCTCATACATACCATGGTTTACCACACCTCTTAAGGTATGGGCCAATTCGTCGTCATTAGTAAAAATAGCGCCACCATCTCCATAGCAACCAAGATTTTTAGAAGGAAAAAAACTAGTGGATGCCACATGCCCTAGGGTTCCTGATTTTCTCTTGGATCCATCCTTAAAAATATAATTTGCCCCAATGGCTTGGGCATTATCTTCAATTACATACAAGCCATGCTTTTCTGCCAAATCCATTAATGCCTCCATATTGGCACATTGTCCAAACAAATGAACGGGAACAATAGCTTTTGTTTTTGGAGTAATAGCCTTTTCAACTGCTGTAATGTCTATATTGAAAGAATCTGGCTCAACATCTACCAAAACCGGCGTTAGACCCAAAAGGGCAATTACTTCAACCGTAGCGGCAAATGTAAAATCTGCCGTAATCACTTCATCACCGGGCTTAAGACCCAAGCCCATCATGCATATTTGAAGTGCATCTGTTCCGTTTGCACAAGGAATAACATGTTTAACACCAAGATATGCTTCCAATTCAGATTGAAAAGCCTTGACCTGAGGACCATTTATGTAAGCCGAAGTATTTAACACTTCTTCAATAGCCCCGTTCACGGCTTCCTTTATGCCATTGTACTGACCTTGAAGGTCTACCATTTGTATTTTACGCATACTACCAATTTGTAAATTCAAAATTAGCAAATAAAGCACCATGGCACTGCTATTCTTTTAAAGAAATGTAATTTAGCGCAAAGCAAAATCTGTGAGTTTTCTTTACAACCTAAGCCTTTATTTAGCTACAGCCGTGTTGCGGATAGTAGCGCTATTTAATCCAAAAATCAAGCTATTTGTTGCGGGTCGCAAGCATACCTTTAAACAACTTGAGCAAAATCTTAACCCTACGGACAACGTAATATGGATACATGCCGCTTCTTTGGGAGAGTATGAACAAGGACTACCTATTTTAGAAAAGTTAAAGACTAATTACCCTGACCATAAATTTCTTTTAACCTTCTTTTCTCCTTCGGGATACGAGGTAAAAAAGGGGAAAACTCCCGCAGACATTGAAACCTACCTGCCTTTAGACACGCAAGAGAATGCACGCAGAATAGTAGATTTGGTTAAACCCAGAATTACCATTTTTATTAAATATGAAGTTTGGCCAAATCTACTAGCCCAACTTAAAAAACAACAATGCCCTACCCTACTGGTTTCTGGTATTTTTAACCAAAAACAAGCCTATTTTAAGTTTTACGGCGGCTTTCTAAGAAAGGCACTTAAAAACTTTGATTATTTCTTTGTACAAGACCAAAACTCTAAAGCGCTATTACGTAGTATTGGTTACACTAATGCTAGTATTAGCGGAGATTCTAGATATGACAGAGTTACCCAGATAATTGAGCAGAACAACACCTTGGAATTTATGGAAGTCTTTCTTCAAGGGAAAAATTGCATGGTTGCTGGCAGTACATGGGCACCCGGGGAAACACTTTTGATAGATTATATAAATAAGGATAAGTCTAATTATAAATTTGTAATTGCCCCACACGATATAAAGGCACAACACGTGGAATCCATCTTCAATTCATTGAAAGTTCCTAAAATGAAATATTCAGAATTAGACCTAGGACGAATTGGAGAGGTAAAAGTTTTAATTTTAGACACTATAGGTATTTTAACCAAAGTATATTCTTACGCAGATATAGCCTACGTTGGAGGTGGTTTTGAAACCGGATTGCACAATACCTTAGAACCAGCCGTATTTGGCATTCCCGTAATAATAGGACCCAAATACCAAAGGTTTATAGAAGCCGAAGCATTAGTAAACAATAAAGGGGTGATTTCTGTAAAGGACAGATTTGATTTTAACACTACACTTTCCAAATTAGTAGAAAACCCGACCGAACGCACCCATCTTGGCAGGGTCAACATGGATTATATCTTCAAAAATAAGGGTGCCACGGACCAAGTTGTGGCCTATATAAATAAACATCTTTAAAATTGCTTAGTTTTATCTTAACTAACAAACCAAACCAATGGATAAGAGAATACTAAGAATATCAATGACTGCAGCCTTGGCAGGCTTTCTTTTCGGATTTGACACCGTTGTTATCAGTGGTGCCAACCAACCCATTAAAGAACTCTGGGACACCAATTGGTTTTTAGGCGATTCTATTTTTACCTTTCATGGTATTTTTATCATGTCCATGGCCCTATGGGGTACCGTTTTGGGTTCACTATTTGGTGGTATACCAACTGATAAACTGGGCAGAAAAAAGACCTTATTATGGATTGGTATTTTATATTTTCTTTCTGCCGTTGGTTCCGCTTTTGCACCAGAAGCCTACAGTTTTTCTTTTTTTAGATTTATAGGCGGTGTTGGTGTTGGTGCTTCTTCCGTTGCCGCACCTGTTTATATTTCTGAGATTTCAAATTCATCTAATAGAGGCAGGCTTACAGCAATGTATCAGTTCAATATTGTGTTTGGCATCTTAATAGCCTTTATATCCAACTACGTTATTGGTACTTTCTTCAATGAAAATGAAGCTTGGCGCTGGATGCTAGGCGTAGAAGGTATCCCTGCATTAATTTACACCTTCATGGTGGCTAAAATTCCAAATAGCCCAAGATGGCTTTTAATGAAAGACCATGCTGATGCATTGGTTATAAAATCTCTTACCCTATTGGGCATACAAGAAGATGAAGCCAAAGTAACCATTACGGAAATAAAGGTTTCCATGGCAGAAAATGTAAAAGACAAAAAAGAAAAGCTATTTTCTGGTAAATATAACAAACCATTACTATTAGCCTTTTTAATCGCGTTTTTCAATCAGCTTTCCGGTATAAATTTTGTGCTATACTACGCACCAGAAATTCTAGAAAGAGCAGGTCTAGCCTCTGGGGAGTCCTTATTTAGCTCTATTAGTATAGGTGTAATAAATCTATTATTCACGTTTGTTGGTTTGGCACTTATAGACCGTTTGGGCCGAAAGCAACTAATGTACATAGGGTCTATAGGTTACATAGTAAGTCTTGCCATGGTTGGGCTTTGTTTTTACAAAGGTTTGAGTTCTGCACTGTTATTAACCTTTATTTTGGTGTTCATTGCATCACATGCAGTAGGTCAAGGCGCTGTAATTTGGGTATTTATATCTGAAATTTTTCCAAACAAGGTGCGCTCCTACGGACAGTCTTGGGGAACGGGAACCCATTGGGTGTTTGCTGCTTTAATTACATTGTTAACGCCAACCTTTTTGGATAGCGAAATAGGCATTTTCAAAGACAATCCATGGCCAATTTTTATATTTTTTGCGGGAATGATGGTATTACAATTACTTTTTACCGCATTCATGATGCCCGAAACAAAAGGTATTTCTTTAGAAGAATTAGCAAAAAGATTAGGCAAAAAATAATGTTCTTCAAAAATTGAACTTCTGCAATACGTATAGGCAAACAAGCAGTTAATCGAGTATTATACTGATTCTTAGGATTGAACAGGTTAAATTTCATTATCTTGATAGGAAATAATCAACCTATGGCAGAGAACACTACAGGTTTTAGTTTTTTAGCTGGCTTCTTACGTATTATGGTAACCGTACTGGTGGTAATACTAATTGCGATACCCGTTTGCATTGTTTGCGACATTTTAGGGGTATTTGATGCTTTAGGCCTTCACTTTTAAACTGAAATTAAAACAGAAGACTATAAAAGCCTCTCATCTTGGGAGGCTTTTTATTTTATACTGCTTAACAAATCAACCTCCATGTATGGTCTTACCCCAAGTATCCAAAGAAATAAGAATTTCTTTTAAAGTAAACCCTTTCTTGGTTAGGCCGTACTCTACTCTTGGGGGCACCTCTGGAAAAACCTCTCGGTACACAAGATGGTCTCGTTCTAACTCTCGCAAACTTTGGGTAAACATTTTATTGGAAATTGCCGGTATTTTAGCTTGTAAAACGCCGGATCGTTGCGGACCTTCCAATAGATGAAAAAGGATAAGTGGCTTCCATTTGGTTCCAATGAGTTCCATCGTTTTGTTAAGAGGGCAATAAATTTTATTATTTTTCAAAACTGCAAATAACTGATTTTGTTCTTTTTACTCTTTTAGACACTATAAGCATAAAAAAGCAAGTTATTGTTTAGCAAGCAACTAATTAACAACTTTGCCTCAAAATTAAGATAACATGAAAGAACAAAAAACATACCCACGTACATTTTCCCATATTGGTATTACCGTGCCAGATATTGCTGCCGCTGTATCCTTTTATGAAGAAGTAATGGGATGGTACGTAATTATGCCACCTAGTCTTGTAAAAAAAGAAAAAGAGACCGCTATTGGCCAAATGTGTATAGATGTTTTTGGTGAAAATTGGGAAACCTTTGAAATTGCCCACCTATCTACTTCTGATGGCGTAGGAATTGAATTATTTTCTTTCCCTGAAACACCAAAAGACAAACCAGACTTTAATCCCTTTAACCCAGGATTATTTCACTTTTGTGTACAAGACCCAAATATTGAAACGTTAATAGAAAAAATTGTTTCTCATGGTGGGAAACAACGAATGCCCATTAGAGCCTATTATCCAGATAACAAACCCTATAAGATGTGTTATGTAGAAGATCCTTTTGGTGTAGTTTTTGAAATTTACACCCATAGCTATGAGCTTACCTATTCCTCCGGTGCATATGCGGACATGTAATTAACTAAACTTTAAAAAAGTATAGTAAACAAAACTTAGGCGCTTCATATTAAGCGCCTTTTTCATTGTAAATAGTTGCTAGATATAATTTATACTTTAGCCCCAATTGAAATTTTAGGATAAAATGAAAGACCACGAGTTTCCAACACCAACAATAGAACACTTTTCCGAACTACAATTGATAGGCCTAAGTTTAGAAATGAGTATTACCCAAAACACTACGGGCTTATTATGGTCCCAATTTGGACCAAGAATTAAGGACATAGAAAACAAAACAGCTAACTATAAACTATCCTTACAAGAGTACCCTATCGATTATTTTAAAAAATTTAGTCCAGACAAAAGCTTTATAAAATGGGCGTTAGTGCCGGTTTCTGATTTATCTAGCATTCCAGAAGGCCTAGCATCTTTTACGTTAAAAAAGGGCTTGTATGCTGTGTTTAAGTACAAAGGGCCCAGCAATGACCCATCCATTTTTCAATACATTTTTACCAAATGGCTGCCTAATTCTGAATACGTACTAGACAATAGACCACATTTTGAACTGCTAGGGGAGCTCTATAAAAATAATGATGCACACTCTGAAGAAAAGATTTGCATACCTATAAAACCAAAAGAAAAAGCATAAAAAAACCCTTCTTTTTAAGAAGGGTTTTAAAGTTGTGCGGATGAAGGGAGTCGAACCCCCACGCCTCGCGGCACTAGATCCTAAGTCTAGCGTGTCTACCAATTCCACCACATCCGCAGTTCAAATCGGGATGCAAATATACTTCAAATTTTGAATTGTAAAACAATCAAAGAAGAAAAAGTTCTTTTTAGTACTTTTATCCTAAGAAGTACTGATTAAATGAAAAACGTAAAAGAATACATTGAAGCGAATAAAGAACGCTTTTTAAATGAATTAATCGATTTATTAAAAATTCCATCTATAAGTGCAGACACGGCTTTCTCTCAAGATGTAATAGACGCAGCTAGAGCCGTAGAAAAGGCATTAAAAGAAGCTGGTTGCGACACCACGGAGATTTGTGAAACGGATGGTTACCCCGTTGTTTTTGGCGAAAAAATTGTTGACCCAAAACTACCAACGGTCCTTGTATACGGGCATTACGATGTACAACCCCCGGATCCAATGAATCTATGGGATTCTCCACCATTTGAACCCGTAGTCAAAAAAACAGATTTGCACCCAGACGGGGCCATCTTTGCCCGTGGGGCCTGTGATGATAAAGGCCAGTTTTACATGCACGTAAAAGCAGTAGAATACATGATAAAAGAAAATGTATTGCCGTGTAATGTAAAATTCATGATAGAAGGCGAAGAAGAAGTTGGAAGCGATAGTTTAGAGGCCTTTTTAGATAAAAACCGTGACAAGTTAAAGAACGATGTGATCCTTATTTCCGATACGGGTATGATTGCAAACGATGTTCCTTCTATTACCACGGGATTAAGAGGATTAAGTTATGTAGAAGTGGAGGTAACCGGACCCAATAGAGATTTACATTCTGGAATATATGGTGGTGCCGTACCTAACCCCATTAACATACTATCTAAAATGATAGCCTCTTTACATGATGAGAATAATCGCATTACCATCCCCGGTTTTTATGATAAAGTAGAAGAACTTTCTGCAGAAGACAGGGCTTTAATGGCAGAGGCTCCTTTTAACGTAGAGGATTATAAAAAAGCGTTGGACATTGGTGATGTTTATGGCGAAAAAGGATACACTACACCAGAACGATATTCCATAAGGCCAACTTTAGATGTTAATGGTATATGGGGCGGTTACACGGGCGAAGGTGCCAAGACCGTAATTGCCAGTAAGGCCTTTGCTAAAATATCCATGCGTTTGGTTCCAGACCAAGATCCAGATGAAATCACCCAATTGTTCATGGATCATTTTACGGCCATTGCCCCAAAAGGAGTAAAAGTTAAGGTAAAACCCCATCATGGCGGATTACCTTATGTTACTCCAATTGACAATATTGGTTACCAAGCAGCCGCAAAAGCTTATGAGACTACATTTGGTAAAACAGCAATACCCGAACGTGGTGGGGGAAGTATACCAATAGTGGCATTGTTTGAGCAAATTTTAGATAGTAAGATAATTTTAATGGGCTTTGGATTGGATAGTGACGCCATACACTCACCCAATGAGCATTTTGGCATTTGGAACTATTTAAAAGGTATTGAGACCATACCTTATTTTTTTAAGTATTATACAGAATTTGCTACACAGCAATAAAATGTAAGAGGCCATTGGTAATGGCAGGATGTTGTTCAATCATCCGGTTCTAGATAACACTACACCAAAACATCTAGAACTTGCTTTACCTAATGGCCTCTTTCTGTTAATGGTACTTTAAAAACTTGGGGGATTAGACTTGGGGGAAAATAGTACCATTAAATAATATTTCGTTTAACAAGCAATTGGCTTGTACACCGCAATTACCAATTCGGTATCTGTAAGTTCTACATCGCAAATGCTAAATTCTTTTTGGGCATTGTTAAAGATGACCATGCCACTATACATCTTGTTGTTGCTTAAATTTTTCATGGAGCTAAATTTTATAGTTTGTTGTACTTGTTTTTATTATTTGATTCAAAAGTACCACGGCAAACCCGTTAAAAATTAGCAGTACTCCTTAGCCGTAGTAAAGTGTAGACGAATGGTATTTTAGGTAAGACCAGCTAATTACATTGTATTATAGCTTTGGTTCTTATGCTTGTAGTTAGTCGGCAATAAATGCCGTTGAACTAGCAATTTGGCTCTATTTTAGCAGAATTACTGTAACAAAGTGGTAGGGTTTGCGTTCTAATACCATTAATCAAAGAACGAACACTATTATGTTAGGTAAATTTTTTATTCTCTGCTCTGGGGCAGATGCAGATGTTTTGGATACCTGTTCCAAAGCAGAACAGAACAAATATGCAGGTATAGGCGCTACCGTATTCTTTACCGCTTTAATGGCATTTATTGCCGCCTCTTATGCCCTTTATACAGTTTTTGACAATTATTATATCGCTATTGGATTTGGTTTGGTTTGGGGACTTTTGATTTTTAATCTAGACCGCTATATTGTTAGTACGCTCAAAAAGAAAGAACGGAAATATCAAGAAGTACTGCAAGCAATACCTAGACTTGTATTGGCCTTAATTATAGCCGTAGTGATTTCGAAGCCGCTGGAACTTAAAATTTTTCAGAAAGAAATTGACCAAGTTTTACTTACTGAAAAAAATAGAATGTCCTTGGAGAACCAAGAAGATATAGCGCTACAATATCAACCTAAAATTTTAAAACTTGAAGAAAATATAAAAAGGCTCCAAAATGAAATTAGCACAAAGGAAGCTAAGACCAATGCCTTATACGATATTTATATTAACGAAGCCGAAGGCACTGCTGGTACCGGACTTTTAGGTAAAGGTCCCGTATATAAAGAAAAGCGTGAAAAACACGATGCCGCTCTAGCAGAACTAAACGCTTTAAAACAAACCAATACGGAAAAAATAAATTTACTAGAAGATGAAATTAGCCAATTAAATACCGCTTATAAAGAACAAGTTATACAAGACCAACCGGTAATTAATAATTTTGATGGATTAATGGCTAGGATAGATGCCTTGGGTAAACTGCCTTGGTTACCCTCCTTTTTTATATTTCTACTATTTCTTGCAATTGAAACCGCCCCAATTATTACAAAACTTTTATCTAGTAAAGGTGAATACGATTTTAAAATTGAAGAAGCGGAAAGCGTGGTTGCGACATGGGTAAACCAAAAAGTTACACAGCGAAAATTGTTAATGGATACCGATGCCGAGTTAAACACGGAAATTTACCAAGATTTAAAAAGTGAAAAAGAGCTATATAATTATAAAAAGGAAAAAGCACAAGCCCTGTTAAAACTACAAGCAGATGCTTTTCATAAAGTACAGACAAAAGGGCTTTAAACGCTTTCCTTTTTTAAAGCACCTACCGCCTTTTTTAAGCTATCTCTCCAGTGTGGTATGGCAATATCAAAAGTGCCCTTAATCTTGGACTTGTCCAAAACACTATATTTTGGGCGCTTTGCTGGTGTAGGATATGCTGCGGATAATATTGGTTTTAATCTAACATTGGTAGAAGACACATCAAATATCTCCTTAGCAAAATCATACCAACTGGCAACACCTTCGTTACTGTAATGATATACGCCGTAGGCCGTACTACCCAGTTCAATTATATGCAACATTACCTCTACTAGGTCTTCTGTATATGTAGGGGTTCCTAACTGATCGTAAACAATACTTAGCTCTTCCTTTTCAGCTCCCAGCTTAACCATAGTTTTTAAAAAATTATGACCATATTCTGAATACAACCAAGATGTTCTAAAAATAAAATGTTCCGGTAAGGTTTCTGCAATGTAGCGTTCTCCTTTATATTTAGAATCGCCATAAAAACCAAGTGGCCTAGCTATATCTTTTTCACGATAGGGTTCGTTCAAAAATCCATCAAAAACAAAATCGGTAGAAATATGCAATAAAACTACATTATACAGCTTACATTGCGCCGCAAGGTTCTTAGGTCCAATACTATTTACCTTTCTGGCCAAATCTATTTCTTGTTCTGCCAAATCTACTTTAGTATATGCCGCACAATTTATACAGTAGTCATAGCTTTTAGACGCAAATAAAGCTTTAACCGCTTCGGCATTTGTAATGTCTAGTTCTGATGAAGATTTAAAATCGAAATCAAAACTAGGATAGTTATGGGCCAAACCTGCGATGGTTTGTCCTAATTGGCCCTTTGCGCCCGTTACCAATATTTTCATACGTTAAAGTAGTTTTATTTCAGAATGTAAGCTATTAAGTTAACGGTTTACTTTTAAAACTAGTATATAGATTTTAATTAAGATGTGGCAGAAACTGAAGTATTGTTTACAACAGTTTTTGGTGTGTTTACTGCTTTTGCATTACGGTCTTTTTTCTTTTTTAACCTGTAATGAAATGCAATTTGTGCTAATTGAAATACAATTTTAGCGGAGTCTTTAAAGGATAGTTTGGAACCATCTGCATGTATCCAACGTTTTAAAGGTTGTTCACAAATTATAGCGATAGCTTGTTGCCTACCATAAGTATTGCTAATTCTTTTAAAAATTTCAACATCAAACAACCATCTGGTTAAAAAAGGTTTACTAAATACCAAAGTAGCAATTTCCCTATCCATTATTTTTGCTCCACATTGGGTGTCATTAAATGGCATTCTTAAAATAGACCGTATTAAAAAATTTATGGTCTTGCTAATTATGGCCCTGGCAGATTCTTTATTTATATCTGCACCCATTCTGGCCATTCTAGAACCACTGACTATTTTATAGTCCGATTTTCTTATAGTCTGCACCAAATCGTCAAAATCCTTAAAATCCGTAGATAAATCGGCATCTAGATACCCAATATAATCTAACTGTGGATCTTGTGCCAAGTGTAACGTACCCAAACGCACCGCTTCTGCTTTACCCCCGTTTTGCGGACAATCATAAACACTAATGTGGTCTTCATGACCTTCTTTTAGTTTGTTTAGAACAGCCAAGGTGTTGTCTATACTACCATCATTTACAAAACAGAGGTGATATCCTAAGTTTTGCTTAACAAAGGCCTGAAATTCATCGCTTAACAAACGTTCTTCCTCATTATAACAAGGTATTACTACACCAACCACATATTCTTGTAACATCTGGTTCGTGTTTTGTTTTTGTGTATTATTGGATTGCTCTGGCACACCAATTAAATTTTTAACACGAGCGGCCACCTCATTAAGACTAACCGGTTTTTTCATGTAATCACTAATACCTAAGTCGTAGCCTTTTAGAATAGTTTCCTCGTCCGTGTTTCCAGACAATACCATAATAGGAACATGTGAATTCTTAGTATTTCTAAAATACTGCACCAATTCCAAACCACTAATTTGTGGCATATTAATATCCGCAATGACCAAATCTGGTTCAAATTCGTCAAAAACCGCTTTGGCACTAACACCGTTACTGGCAATTCTTACTTCATAACCAAGTTCTTGAAGTCTTTTCTGTAAAGACATTAAGATTAACTGCTGATCATCTATTGCTAAAATTTTCATTGTTGTAAGTTTTATGTTGAAATACTGGTGTTATGCCAATATTTTTTCTGTTTTATCCTCTAAGTTTTCTTTGCGTACCTTTCCTCTGCGTCTTGCTATCTCTTCAAATAAATCTAAGTACATAGCAGTAATTTTAGACATTGGCAACGAGGTAGCGGCCTGGTAATTGGTTTGTCCTAATTCTACCCTGTAGGCATCATTAACCAATATTTTTTCTATTGCATTAGCCAGTGAATCTGAACTATCTGCTTCAAAGAATTCACCCGTATAGCCTTCTTCTCTAACCAATATTCCTAAATCACCTAAATCTGGTAGCACCACTGCTTTACCATAGCTGCCTGCTTGGTGCAGTACCCCAGAACTACCCGTGGTAGAAGTATATGGAAAAACAGCTACTGCACTTTCCTGAAAAATACGTTGTACATCTTCTTCTGGAACATACCCCGTAAATCTTAATTGGGGTACGTGTTCGTATTTTTTTGCAACAGCCGCCAAGTAACCAGGTGTATTAGGGCTATCTGTACCAGCAATTACAATTTCAATATCTTCTTGGGTTCTTTTTCTAATTTGTTCTACGGCTTCGATCATAACCTCTACCTTTTTATACGTGCCAAATTTTCCAAATGCCATTACTTGCTTTGGACCTTTTGGTAAGGTATAATCTGGTTGCGGCGGTAGTTCAAAGGTGCCGTGTGGTATTAACTTTATATTGTCTTTTTTATACTTCGCCTTAAGCGTTTTAACATATTTGCTAATGGTTACGGCTACTTCATCTGACGCCAATACGAAACGGGTTAATGTAGTACCAATGAAATTATAAATAGCTGCCAAAACTTTATTATTGGTAAAGCCGGCATCTTTTAAATCTACGGTCTCCATTATATTATGTAAGAGAGACACCGTGGGCACACCGCTAACCTTAGTAATAAAAGGTAAAAGTAACCCCAAGGCAGCAGGTACTTTTTTGTCCCCAAACTTCATAAACTGCAGATTATACAATACTGCATCTGGTTTTGTTTTTCTTATGGCTTTGCTAATATTAAATACATTGCTATAGCTGTTAAATTGCCAGCATTCTTTTACGGTAACCTTGCAACCATCTTCCTTAAAATTTAAATCTTTTTCACCCTCTGTCTTATCACACAACAAAATCAATTCTTCTACACGATTTTGCATTCTAAAATGCTTTACCAGATAATATGCATACTCCGTAAGAGTTACTTTACTGGGCGGATAAGCTGTTACTATTGCTAATTTCATAGGTTAAGGATTATCTATATTAGTTTGGGAATTAAATATTTCTTTATTTAAAAAATAGAGTAATTGCACAACCAATAAAATGGCCATTGCAATGATTTGCATAAGAATTACCGTATTTAGGCTATCATGAAAAAACAGTATCAACACTATTTGGGACATCCCCAAAATACCTGAAAGGATAACCGGAACATAATGATCTAGGGACAAAAAGTAATAGGCAAATATGTTACTTAAAGCAAATAATGAAGTTGATAGTGCATATTTCCACAACAAGTGTGATATCTCTAAATAGGCCTTGCCGAACATTAGGCTGACTACTGTTTCTGGTATTAAGAAACAAACACCAACAATGAGTAGGGCCAACCCACCAATGTAGGTTACGTATTTAATTAGTACCGGTGCTGTTGGCTTACCTTCTTTACGGTTATTTACAACCGTGGGCAATAAAAGCATTACAAACATCCAAGCCGCAAAATAAACTACCCTGCCAATTAGTGCCAAAGAGGCATACAAACCTGCTGGTTTAGCTTCAAAAAAGTGCTTAACCAATAGAATATCGCTATTGTTTATAATAATTTGTGTTAGTTCATAACTAGCCGTTAGCAACATAAACCGCATAACATGTTTACGGGCTTCTGGCTCTAAAACAAAAGTTTTATTGATTTTAAGACTTTTAATTTTAGATGGGTATAACCCAAAGAAGAATGAAATTAGAATTCCTATAGCAACCACGATTCCCGGTGGTAGCGGCAAGATAAATAGTAAGGCAACGGTTAAAAATAACCTACTCCACATTTCGGTTTGGTAGGTAGTAGATAAGCTTACAAATTCTTGCTTTCCTTGATAGATACCCCTATTTAAACTCATAAAGAAGTACACCGGAACACCAATGGCAAAAATGACAAACATCCATGCACTGTCTGTATGAAAAAGGCTTTTTAAACTAGAAGAAAATAGAATTAACAGTACCCCAACAACCGCTCCAAATACCAGTACCATGAATAAGGTTTTATTCTTAAAAGCCTTCCATGTAGCTCCGGCAAATTCAACTGCAAATTTTGCTGCGGTCAATTGAAAAGTCATCCCAACAAAAGACAATACCAATAAAAGGGTAATTAATAAAGCGGCCTCCGCAAAAGCTTCCGGACCCAATATTCTACCAAGCAGTAAATTGTATAAATAGTTACCACCGTTAACCACAATTACACTTACCATGAACAATTGCTCTGGCGATAAACGTTTATGTATCGTTTTTAAAGCTTGCATTTGGTTAGTTTTGTACTTGATATTTGTAAATGTCCTTATGGTTATTGGAGTAATAAGAAATACTTCCGTTAACCTCATGTGCTATCTTTTTAAGCGCATGCATCTCCTTTACAATTTCGTTGGTAATCTTAGTTACACCATCTACATTTACCAATAACTGTTTACCAGCCTCTAATTGTGGTACTAGGTAACTCCTTAAACACGTAAGATTAGTGGTATCTAAACACCCATCTATGTAAATTACATTATTGTATTCCTTAATATGTAATGCCATACAGCAAATTTGTAGGTTAATATTTTTGGGAGAGCAAATCGCTCATAATACATATAACGCTTATTCTTATATTTATTGTAGTCTTAATCCTACTTTTCTTTATATTATGTTAATTTTAGACCATTTTCCTATCCATAAAGAGATAAACCCACTCGTTGATTTAAGTTTTCGTTAACATAAATTGAAATACTATCCTGGCTGTAAATCTTTTTCTATACCTCAAAAGTCTTGGTTTTAAGTATTCATTTATAAGAAGATTAGCCCAAATACAAACAAGTGTAGACCAACGTTAAAATGCCTACTATTGAATGTGTATGGTCATCATTTAACTTTACATACTCCCTTTTCACCAATAAAATCCAAATTTCATCGTTACCTAATTGTAGTATTTAACCTACTTTTTATGAAGCTAAATAGTATATCTATCTTATTTCTCTGTTTTTGCTGGATGACCAATGCACAGATGGACATTACCAAAGGATTTGCATTGTTGGATTCTGGACAATTTAAAGAGGCAGCAACTTTTTTTGAAGCTTATCTCAAAGAAGACCCGCAAAATAAATCTGCAAGAATCTGTTATGGCAGAGCTTTTGGTTTAAGTGGTAAACCGGAAGAAGCCATAAGCTATTTTGATGCTATGAAAGCAGATTACCCAAATGACTATGAGATAGAATCTAATTGGTGCGAAGCTTTTCTATGGGCAAAACAGTTTAAAGAGGCCAAGCCAAATTATAGAAAACTCGTTAAAAACTATCCGGATAAATTTGGTGCCGTGTTAGGTTTGGCCAATACCCTTTCTAATTTACAAGAATATGATGATGCCCTAGTGTGGGTAAATAAGGCTATTGCTATGCAACCCGAAAATGAAGGCGCAAAAGTTTCTAGAAAGTATATTTATTTAGGCCATGCCTATCTGTTATCCAAGCAAGATCAGTACAAACAAGCAGAAACTTTGTTAAAAAAAGTTTTCATAGACTTTCCTGAAGACAAACAAGGTTTGCAAAATTTGGCTAACCTATACCTAATGTCAAAAGAATATGACAAACAAATTGCTACTTATAAAAGAATGGCAACTACACATACGGACAGCATTACTGCACTAAACGGTATTGCTCTTGCACATCATCTAAAAGAAGATGACAAAACAGCGCTTAACACGGTGTTGAAAGCAAAAAATAAGGTAGACCTGGTAGCCAATCATCCACAAACAGAAGATACTTATAATAGGTACATTCAAGCCCTTATCTGGAACCAAAAATATGTTGTGGCCAGAAAAAAAATAGATAGTTTAGAAAAACTATATCCCAAGAGTAATTGGCCTATTCTGCTACGCTCAACCTTAGGCATGTATACGGGAGATTTTAAAACAAGTATTACAAATTATGATGTTATTTTAGAAAGGGACAGTACCTCTTTTGACGGTAATATGGGAAAAGCCAACGCCATGTTTGCTAATGACAATTTGGTGCCGGCCTATGAAAATGCGTTTAACACGCTTAAGATTTATGAGAACCAAAAAGATGCTATTGGTTTTATAGAAAAACTAAATTTACAAAATACCCCAATTGCGGAAGAATGGCTCCAATACACTTTTGATAATGGCAACAATGTGGCCTACGCGGCTACTACCACGGTAGATGTACCCATAACCCCTAAGTTCAAAACCGGAGTTTTATACCAATATAGAAATAGTGAAAATGAGATTACCGTAAATAAAGCAAGCTCACACACTTTCACCGGTACGGCCAGCTACAAATTGGCACCAAGGATTAATTTAATTGCCAGCGGCGGTGTGTATGCGGCCCGTTTTTTAGATACTACCTACGTAACGCCATTATTGGATTTTAAACTACAAACCAAACCTTTAAAATTAAATAGCCTAGAGCTAAATTATAAAAGAGAAGTACAAGCTTTTAATGCGGAATTGATTAAAAGAGAAATTATCATGAACCATTACGGTCTTACCTATAATTTAGGCACTAATTTTAATTTGGGTTGGTACACCCAAGCCATATATACCACACAGACAGATGAAAATGTTAGGCAATTATTATTTACCTCTTTGTATTATAATCTATTTAAAAAACCAGCCTTTAAATTTGGGGTGAATTTTCAATATCTATCTTTTAAGAACCAAGTACCCACCATATACTTTAGTCCTTCTATTTATAAAAACATGGAGTTGTTTTTTGATTTAAGAGGTGATTTTTCAAAGAAAACAAAAGGGTATGTAAGTGCTGCTGGTGGTTTGCAGCAAGTAGAACAGGATGACATGACGGTGATTTACCGTGCAGAAGGTGGGCTTACACATGCTTTTACAAAACGTTTAAGCCTTACTGCTTATGGAAAGTACAGTAATATTGCATCTGCTATTGGGGCCGGATTTCAATTTACGGAAATGGGGCTAAGACTTAAATGGAACATAACAGAAAAGCCCTTATTCTTTAATCAGCTTTTTGGTAAGGATATGGCCCTACTAGAAAAATAAAAAAACTAATTCATGCATAAAAAAAGGGTGCCAATGGCACCCTTTTTTTATGTAAATAGACCCACCTAATTTATTCTAGTGTGGTTATAAATTCTTTTGCTTTATCTAAAACCGGCAAAAATGTACTATGCAAAGCCGCCGACCCTTCCTTTAACTCTTCTTCATAGGTTACGGCCAGCTTGTAACCTTCTTGTAAGCCAACAATATTAAGTTTATGCTTTAATTTGTGCACAATACTTGCGGTTTCCTTTAAGTTACCCTCGTTATACATTTGTAAATAGTATTGGTATTCTTCTGGAAATTCCATTTTTACTATGTTAATAAAACTTGCTCTAAAATCTGCATCAGAGCCAGCTACATCGTCTATGTAAGTTGTGCTAGGTTGTTCTGTTACCATAAAATCAAGATTTAGATTCTGATAGGATATAAGCGGTTTTGGTAAACCTCAAGGTTTCCATTACACAGGCATTATCCTTTCCATAAAATTGAGTTCTTTTTACTGTAAGATTAGAAGCCTTATATAACTCTTCTAACAATAAGGCAGCTTTTATATCTAATTGCTGTACTTTACTTAAGTCTACTTTTAAGTTTTGTTCTGCCAATAACCGTTCTTGTAGAAATATTAAAATGGCACCAATGTTATGGGCATTAACCATACCCTTTAACACCACAACACCATCTTTCTCTTCAATTTCTAAAGCCATATCGTTATACTAAACGCAACAAAACTGTTTATATATAACGTATTTTCTTACTTTTATTGCGCTAAAAATAGCTGTTATTGTAGCAAATTTAATCGCTGCATTAGGTTTGGTCGCTGGGACCTGCTTATTGGAATTACACTTTTCTCTATGAGCACACTATTATCCTGTATATCAATAATTTTAGTGAAATTGATAACATAAGACCTGTGAATTTGCATGAACAAAGACTCTGGAAGTTTGTCCTTAATCTTTTTTAAAGTGCTATGTACCCTAAAGTCTTCTTTAATTGTTTTTACGTGAATATAGTCTCCCTTGGCCTCTATAAATAGGATATCCTTAAATTTTAGTTTAATGAGCCTTCTATCTATATTGATGAACAACTCATCTCCTGCACTACCGCTTTCTTCTTTATCTTGGTTGGCCGCTTTAGGTGCTTTCTGCTCTGAAAAGGCAGCCTCAATCCTAGAAACTGTTTTTTCAAAGCGATCAGATGTTATTGGTTTAACCAAATAATCTACTATGTTATCATATTCATAAGAAGCAGATGCAAATGATGGGTCAGATGTAGTTAAAACCACCTTTTGATCATTACTAATGGTTTTCAAAAAATCTACTCCAGAAAAATCTTTCATATGCAGATCAAGAAAAATTAAATCTACCTTGTGGTCCCCCAAATATTTTAATGCTGCTATACAACTAGGAAATTTCTCTGCTATTTCTAGCTTGGAATGTGCCGTTATAAGCTGCCCCATAATTTCTTGGGACAACATTTCATCATCTATGACAATACAGTTCACGTGTTTTTAAATTTTCTGAATATAATTGCTAACTACAGCTAATACGGTTTCAAAGTTAGTTTTGAGGGAATAATCTTCTACTTTTAGGCCTTCTTCGTAGTTTACCGCAATTTGGTATCCATTATTTAAACCTAAAATACCAAATTTATTTTTTATTTTATGAACTAACTCTGCAGCTTCTTTGTTTTTCTTCGTTTTAATTAAATCAAAATACGCTTCTCTTTCTTGTGGAAACTCTACTTTTACTACCTGTAAAAATTTATTCCTTACCACATCATTTCCACCAGAAATATCGTTTAGATAAGCCAGGTCTACCACATGTTCCATTACACTTCCTTTAAATTCAATGTAAAGTAAAATATGGCCCCTAGACCTTTTTGGGAGTCTAACCAGATTTTACCGTTATAATAATTGATTATTTTTTTGACCAAGGCCAAACCAATACCAGTAGCTGTAGCATCGTTTTCTAGTTTTTTAAACATATCAAAAATACCATCTTGCAAATGCCTAGGTATACCTTTACCGTTATCTTTTACCGTAAAAAACCAGTTATCGCCATCTTTTTCTGCCGATAGAACAATTTTACCTTCCGGCTTTTCCGAAACTGCACTTACTGCATTGGTCAACAAGTTTTTAAACAGTTGTTCCAGCCTATATTTACCTGCCATTAATACGGGTAGCTCCCCGTTGATACTTATTTCTACGTGTTCTGGTATAAAGATGGTACGCTGTATTTCTGCAACTAATGCATTTAAATCTACCGGTATGGTATCTTCTTCCAGTGCATCTATGGTAGCATGCTTTAAAATTCCCTTAATTAGGCTGTCCATTTTGGTTAAATTTTGAAAAATTAAATCAAAATTTTCCTTGTAGGTAGCCTTAAAATCTTCTGAGCCATCTTCGTAGGTCCAGCCAACCAATGAATGTATATTCCTTATGGGCGATTTTAGGTCATGAGAAACCATATGGGCATAATTGTTTAAAGCTTCATTTTTTCGCTCTAAGTTGGTAAGTAACTCGTCTTTTTCTTGGTTTATAGAAATAATACGTTGCGTTTGCTTTTCAATATTCTCTACCAATTCAGACGTCTTTATTTTAATCTCATTACTATCAGATACCGTTTTGTTTTCCATTGCCGCTATTGCAGTACTTAACGCATCCAGAATTTTTTGTTGGCTATCGGTTTCTTTGTTCAATCGTTGGTTGGCCTCATACAATTCTTCTGAACTTAATGCCGTGGCACGTTGTATCATATCTAATTTATCATCGTAATCCACATAAGACCTATTAACAGCTTCTAGAAACGTTTCTAAATCCTTGTTGTCTTTACAACTGTCTGGTAAAAATTTACGTATTTGTCTTCTAAGTAATGAATGCATCCTATTCACTCATTAAGGTTAATGTCATAGTCTGGTTGTGTAAAAGACAGTTAGATTGACCAGAAAAGGGTGCCATTTCTCCATAAGAATAAAAGCCACTTATAATAGCTGCTTCACCAATTACTTCTCTAACCTCCTCAATTTCTTCTTCTGTTCTGCCTGCTAGAACCAATTTTCTACCTACACAGCTTACCAACAGTGCCAACTCTGGTGTTTTACTCCGTTTTTCCATTGCCAAATTAGCTGCCTTAGAAGCTGCTTCGGCAATATCGTTCATGGTAGACATCATTAATTGTACCATTGCCCCTTCTGGAACATCTCCGGCCAATATCATAGAATTTGTCTTTTCGTCTATATTTAAAATGGTACGCACCAATGGTTTATCATCCCCAACTTTTACAGATAATGGATAAAGTAGTGCTGCTTGTGGCAAATCTTTAGATTTTTCGCCTAGGTATTTTTTATACAATTCTAATGCTGGCTGCCCATCAATTTCAAACAGCACGTTGTCTTTAGACCGGGTAACCGATCGGTTTGGTCCAAATACGGACCAACCACCGTAGTTTGCATAACTTACTTCCAATTCTTCTCCATAAAAACCAATTACAACAACCTCTCCTTCTTTTGGGTTGCTATTGTAAGCGGCTAACGTTCTTTCAAAACGTGCACCATCTCCACAAAGACCACCGGTAATTGGAGCGTTATTACTACTAAATTCTTCAATACCCTTGATCAGTTGGCTGCCATTTACAAAACTACCATCTGAGACCACGAAAATGTGATTCAAATTCTCTTGTGGCAATTTTTCGGCCAAAGACCTACCCAATTCTGCAATGGAATTATAGTTTTTTACATTATCTGTTACTATTTTAAATTGGGTTTTTTCAAACTCAATAGCCGTAATTGCTATAGACTCTTCAAAAACATTGGTGTCATATATTTCTCCTGAAGTAGAACCAAAAACAAGTTCCCCGTCTGGATACATTGCCCGTATCTCTTCAAAAATCGTTTCAGATTCTAGTAAAAACCGGTCTCCGAACACTAGAACTAAAGGATTGGCTAGGGGTGTTTTTTCTGTAAAAACCCAATCTCCATTTTTCTGTTTTATACCTTGATTAAACTTCATTACAAATTCTTTTTTAGGGTGAAGTGGAATGTAGTACCTACACCAATTTCGCTATCTAACCAAACCTTACCTTGATATCTATCTATAATCTTTTTTACTATGGATAGTCCTATACCGGTACTTCTTTCATTATTACCAATAGATTGAAATATTTTAAAGATTTTTTCATGATATTCCTTAGGGATACCAACACCATTATCTTGAATACTAAATTGCCAATGCGAGGCGGTCTCTTTACCAGAAACTTCTACTAATCCAACCTCTTTATCAATATTTACCACGGCATTACCAATTATATTTTGAAACAATTGGTGCATTTTTACTTTGTCTGCCTGTATGGTTGGCAAATCTCCCTTAATTTTTACCTGAACATTATCTGGTATATAAATAATATCTGCAATCTCTTCTACTACCTTATTTAAATCAACAGCGGTACTATCTAGGGTATCATTATTTACTGTAGAGTATTTTAAAATACCACCAATAAGCCTATCCATACCCTCAATTTTATCCGTTATCATTTTTAGGGTGTTCTTACCATTTTCATCCAATACCGCTGCATAGTCTTCTTGTAACCATGTTATTAAAGCGGTAACACTTCTTAAGGGCGATTTTAAATCGTGAGAAACAATATGGGCATATTCTTGTAAGCCCTTATTACTTTCAGCTAATTGCTTTTCTAGTTCTTTTTGCTCCGTAATATCTAAATGTACTCCAATGGACCCGATAACGTTTCCAGACTCATCAAAATTGGGGCCGGCACTTATTAGCCAATGGCGCAGATTACCATTGTAATCTGTAATTTCTATCTCATAAGAATCAGACACATGATGCTTACGCTTGTTAATTTGTTCCCGTATTTTATTCCTATTGGCCTCATCTAGTTGCATTAGATTCACCACATTCTGGCCCACAATAGCTTCTTTGGAATACCCAATCATTTCTAAGAAACGACCGTTGGTCATAAGAATATTACCATCTCCATCTATTTCTACCAGACCAAGATTCATGTTATCTACAATGCTGCCATACTTTCTGCGCTCTGCCTCTAAGTTTTTACGGTAGTTCTTTTTAATGGTAACATCATTATAAGACCATAAATGCCCTTGATAAACATTGTCTATGTAAAGGGGAATATAATCTCTCTCTAGCGTACGGCCATCTGCAAGTTCTATCTCGTCTGACATTACCAGTTCTCGCGCTTCTAATACGTGATTTAATCTTTCGATAACCGCATCTGGGTTTTTAAAGACATCTTTACTTTTTTCCAGGTAAGCCTTACAATCTACACCAACCAAGCTTTCTGGTGCAATAGGTATGTTAAAGAGCTCACAGAACTTCTTGTTGGTCAATACCATTTTCCTGTTCGCATCTTCCAAAAGAATTCCTGTTTGCAGGTTTGTGATCAAAGTAGACATTCGCTGCTCAGAAGCACGTATTTTTTCTTCTGCAATACGATCTTGGGTAATATCTTCTATCATTACTACTTGATAGACAATTTCTCCTTCTTTATTGCGAACGGTATTTACCGAGGTTTTTCCATAAAGTGTCTCACCTGTTTTTTTTCTAAATTTTCTAACTATAGAATATTTATCACTTATCGAGGTATCATCACTCTCTAAAATGCGTTCCAACGCATCTAAATCTTCAACAGAAGAAATGTCATCCAAGGTTTTACTAGCCAATTCTGTTGCCGAATAACCCAATAGTTCTACAAAAGTCTTATTGGCTTTTACAATTACATCCTTTACCGTAAGTAAGATGCCCAAAGAAGAATTTTCTACAATGATATCTTGTTGCTTTTTTTGATCTTCTAGCAACTCCTTAATTTCTACTTCTCTAGTGGTATCTCTAATAACCCCTTGGGCCGCAATAGGGGTACCCTTATCATCATAGATAAGGCTTGCATTCATATTTACAAAACGCTCCCCGTTAGATAAGGTATTTAATTTGGCATTATAATTTTTAATAATACCCGTATGCATTAAAGAGGCAAAAGTGTTTTTGGTGTATTCTACGTAGTCTTTATGAACAAGCGATCTAAGATTTACACTTTGTTTTTCATGGTCAAAACCAAAGAATTCTTTGGCGCTTTGGTTCATACTCAAAACATTGCCAGAAATATCCATTACCACGTAGGGGTCTATAATATTTACAAAAGCATCTTCCCAAAGAGAATCTTTAGTAGATAGCATACCTTGTAACCGACCGTTTACTTCGCGTAAATGCATAGATGCGTCATAAAGCTGCTTGGATTTTTCTTCTAACAAACCCTCTGCTGCCCTACGCGCTGTTTTCTCTCTTTTTAAGGCACGTTTAAGTAATTCTACTTCTTTGTTGCTATCCATGTTGGACTATAGAAAACTTTACTTCCGTTCCCTGCTCGTTAAGCAGCTCCATTTCTACATCTACCTTCTTATTAAAATGCTCAAAAGTTTTGGTCATTAATCCATGTGCCAATGCATATAGCCCTCTAGAAGAACTGTAGATTATAACCATGGTATTATCCGTTTTTTCCAACACCTTAAAGGTTGGCAGTTCTGCATCTGGATATAATTTCTTTACATGAACATGAATATGATCTTCTATGGAATATAAAAGATTGAGCGGTGCTTTATAGCCAGCTACCACCTCTGGATGCACACCTGCCAAGCTATTGAACAAATAGGTGCCAAAGGTATACAGTAAGTCGTTCGCCGGAATTTCGGTTTCTTGGCTCAAGTTCGTCAGCAATTGTACCATTTCATTAAAATCATAGGTACCAACTGCGGTATATGCAGCCCCTGAGGGTAAATCTGCATTTTCAATGATATTATCAACGGTTTCTAGACCAAAAGTTTCTTCTACCATTTCAAGAAACTCGGTAAAAACAATTCCTTTCATAATAAGACAGCGTTAGTTTGTAGATAAACGTAAGAAATAGACTACTTATTATACAGGTAACAAAGAAGTATATTGGGTACTAACCTTTGATTAGCTCATTAATTTCCCAGTACTGAAAAGCCCTCTTAATTTTATCTTCGTAATCTTCGTATTTCAAAGGCTTAATAATGTATCCTGCAATACCAATCTTAAAACATTCCAATAAGTCTGTTCGGTTTTCAGAAGTTGTAAGAATTATAGTAGGTAAGTATCTAAGTTTTTCATCATTTTTTAGAATAGTTAGAAATTCTATTCCATTCATCCTTGGCATGTTCAAGTCTAGAAATATTATATCTGGTAAGTCACCTCCCTTAAGAATATTCAAAGCCTCTTCGCCATTTTTGGCCTCTATAATTTGGTGTTTGGTAGTGAACTTGGATACGGCACGTTGCATTTTCATGCACTCGATCATATCGTCTTCAATGAATAATACTTTCATTACTTGTTTGTTTGGATAACTACAAATTTGTCTTTTTTAACCTTATGGGGGAGAGCGTTAAAGCATCAACAGTTATTTACTATCGATGAATAACCTAAAAGTTTCGATGAAGTTAATAATAATATTCTTACAGATAGGTGCCTGTTTAAATTATTCGGCAGATGCTAGCGCTTCTTTCTGTTTTTTGGTCAATTTAGCTACGACCAAATTATAGGAGTGGTCAATCATTTCTTTATATTCCCTAGCTTCTAAATTGTTTAAGACAACCGTATTCCAGTGCTTTTTATTCATATGATAGCCAGGCAATACTACTCCGTCAAAAGTTTCTCTTAGTTCAACAGCTTTTTCCGGGTCACATTTTAAGTTAATTTGGGCGGGCAGGCGCTCCAAGGGTGCCAAGGCAAACATTTTATCCATTACTTTGAATACCAAAGTACTTTCATCAAAGGGAAAGGTTTCCGTTGCCCCCTTTTTTTGTAAACAATATTCTCTAATGGCTTCTATATGCATTTAATCGATGCTATTAGAATCATAGACAATTACTTTTTCCCATAAATCTTTACATTCTTCTATAAATAATAAGTGTGCAGGCTCTTCTTGATATTTGGCTTGTTCTTCTGCAGAAGAAAATGTTGCAATTAAATTATAGGTAAAGCTATCATCTACTACATCTCTAATAGCCTTGGGCGGTGTACCAATATATTGTGTTTTGGCATATTTAGAGTTGTCCATGAATTTTTTTAGAGAAGCTTCAAAAGTGGCCTTTGCTTCTGCATTATTTGGTTCTTTAAACCAGAAATATACCACATGGGCAAAATTGCCGTCAAATTCTTTCATATTAGTGTCTTGTGCTTTAGCTATAAAGCTAACACAAATTAGGGTTAATACTACAAGTGTTTTTTTCATTTTTTTTATAGGTTATTGTTCCAAAAATTGTTTGTCCCTATTAGATATTTCTAGGGCAGAATAGTCTAACTTCCATCCTATGGTCTCTACTATTTTTTCCATTAAAAGTACTGCTTGCAACGCTTCTGTTTTTGCAGAATCCAATAAACCGCTTTCGGGTATTTTGGTCCTTATATGCTCTTTGGCATTTGCGTTTAACTTGGTTAAATCATCTGGGGAAAACGAATTAAAAAACCCATTTTTAATATCGTAAAATTGTAAATCTGGTTCTATGGAAAGTACTTCGGGTTCTGGAAATTTAGAAAGCAATACTTTTTTATTTTCCGTATCCGCTTGCAGTTCCAACTTCTTTAAATCATACCCTACTTGGGCTTTGGCATTAATTACAATCAATGCTTTTTTCTTACTGCTAAGAAGACTCATAAAACCTTCTTTGGTATTCTCATAGGTGTAAATTTCAGCAAATTCACCTTCCACGGTGGTAAGCTTACAAACACTTTTTATTTTTTCTAATATAACCGTGGATTGATGCTCTACCAGCTCTCTTCTTTTCTTTTTGTTGAAAAGTGAGTAGACCCAATACATGATTATGGCACCAAGAATTAGGCCTAAAAATGCTTCTACAATACTATCCATACCCAAATATACTGTGTTCTAATCTATTATCTTGTACAAGATTGGCCTACTAGGCGAAGCATCGTTTACTATTGCCGCCAGTTGTAGGTTTAAGAAATAAGTGCCGTCTACAACCTTATTGGGCACATAAATAAACTCTGTGATGGTTGCCTTTGTTCGTACCTTGCCCGTAACGTTCCAGAATGCTTTATGAGCTACAAGGGCACCTTCATCTTTTTCCTTGTCTACAGAGGGCAAATCTATCAGTAAATGCTGTATGCCTTTCTCTTTCAAAAAGTTTGCGGCAGCCTCAGACATAAAAGGAGGATTACTATTAGCGTATTGTCTGGATTTTTTCTTTCTGGTATTAGGCAAAGTCCTAATAACAACCGCCTCTCTCTTCTTTTTGCCCAATGCATAACTAAGTTGCTTTTTAGATATAATCCAATCGTCTCCTTTCTTTTCAGGAGCAATGGTAATTACCTCTGCCAAGAAAAAATACTTTTTAAACTTATCATGAACAGAAACCAATTGTTCCGAAATATGACCAACCGTTTCCGTATGTGTAATATGCGCGTGTGGATTAAAGGTTATGGTATTAAAATTGATGGAAGCACCTTCTTTAACACTCCCAACAAAACCCTCTTCAATATGAGGTTTTATCTGAGCTGGCGGTAAGTACCATGCATTTACATCCGTTTCATCTCCTTTCATGGGTATGGACAAATCCAACGGTGCTTTTAAATCAATTTTATAATTTTTTGAATTGAGTTTTATCGTTGCTATCATGCTTATAATTTAACCATAAATAAATCAGATGCAATTCCGTCTACTAAAAATTTCCCCTTACGTGTTGCCCTAAGTATATCATCTTCTAAAAACAGTAAATGTTCAGCCACATATTTTTGCGCCTGCATCTTAGCATACGCAGCGTAATTGGGTCCAAATTCTTTGGCTATATGTGTTAAAGAAATTCCCCAAACGGTACGCAATCCCGTCATTACATATTCATTGTAACGATCCTTTACGGAAAGTTCTTCAATTTCTATTGGCAACTCATCAGCTTCTAAAGCTTTTACATAAGTTGTGTTATTACAGACGTTCCAGCCTCTATGGGTACCGTTAAAAGAATGTGCAGAAGGCCCAATACCCAAGTAGGATTTACCCAACCAATAAGCGGTATTGTTTTTGGAGAAATAACCCGCTTTCCCAAAATTAGAAATCTCGTAATTAATAAAATCTTTGCTTTCTAACTCTTTAACCAATTGTAAAAACTGGCGTTGTGCTTGTTCATCATCTACCTCTGGCACAATGCCCTTGGCTACAAAATTGGCCAAAGCCGTTTTAGGTTCTACAGTAAGGGCATAACTAGAAATATGGGGTACTCCAGATGCTAAAGCAATGCTAATATTTTCTTGCCATTCTGTATCGGTAAGTCCTGGAATACCATAAATTAAATCTATACTAATGTTGTTAAAATACTGCGTGGCCCAATCCAACACCTGTTTGGCTTCTTGAGCATTGTGGGCCCGATTCATTAACTTTAAATCTTTCTCAAAGAAGGATTGCACGCCTATGCTTAAGCGATTTACCGGAGACCCTGCCAAGGTTTTTATACGCTCTATTGATAAATCGTCTGGGTTGGCTTCTAGCGTAATTTCCGGGTCTGCTATTATTGTGTAGTTTTCCTGTACAGTGCCAACCAAATCCAATATTTCATCCGTTGATAATATGGAGGGCGTACCGCCACCAAAATAAATAGTTTCTATTGTGGCACCACCTAATTCATCTTTACGCAAAACCAGTTCTTTTTTTAAGGCATTGAGTACGGCTTCCTTTTTTTTAAGCGAAGTAGAAAAATGGAAATCGCAATAATGGCAAGCCTGTTTGCAAAACGGGATGTGTATGTAAATACCGCTCATGATTAAGTATTTACTTTTTAACCTTATTGGCATTGGCTTTTACAAAGGCTTCCCAACCCGAGTATTGGGTACCCAACTCTACCCTTCCTTCATTATAAAAATGGCATACAGCAGCCGCCAAACCATCTGTACTATCCAAATTTTTTGGTAAGGTTTTTAACCCCAAAAGCCCTTTGAGCATCTTAGCCACCTGCTCCTTGCTTGCGTTACCATTACCTGTAATGGCCATTTTTATTTTCTTGGGAAAATACTCCGTAATAGGAATTTCCCTAGATAAACCGGCAGCCATTGCTACGCCTTGTGCCCTGCCCAATTTTAGCATGGATTGTACGTTTTTACCGTAAAAGGGAGCTTCAATAGCAATTTCATCTGGGTTATAAGTATCTATTAATTCTATGGTACGCTCAAAAATCAACTTTAACTTTATGTAAGGATCTTTATATTTATTTAAGAGCAACTCGTTCATTTGAACAAAATGCATCTTTTTGTTAACCACCTTAATAATTCCAAACCCCATGATGGTGGTACCCGGATCAATCCCTAAAATTATTTTCTCTTTTGACAATTATTCTGTTGTTTTTAAAATCAAGGGCAGCCTTATGGAAACCCCAACCGGAACACCTTGTTTAATAGCCGGTGCTACGGTGGTCAAATCATTAAGGCGAGTGGTTATTTCTTGTTTTATATTGGGCAGAACGGACATAATTTCGCCGTTTTCTTCAATATCCCTTATGGTAATAAAGCCATGTTCGTCTATTAAAAAATCTACCTTTATGGTATCGTTCATATCTTGTTCCACCTCAAATTGCAAACCGCTAAACGCTTTTGCAAAATGATTTAACATAGTGGTTTCAAAACAAGCTTTTTGTATTTCCTTTGAGACGTTTTCATCGCAGTTGTCAAAAAGTGGATATTGATCCACCGAGTCCCAATCTATTGCCATTAACTCTTGGTTTACACGGCGCTCCATTTGCTTTTCTTTTGAGATAAAAAGCTCACAGGATGTAAATACCAATAAAACCACCAAGAAAAGAATCCGTTGCATATTCCCCGTTATGGGGCTGAAATTACGATAATTTAGAGAAATTAATTCGCAGCGAAGTGTATTTCCTCCTTTAGCTCTGTAATTCTAATTTTTGCCCGTTCTTTTAAATAGGGCACCAGTTCTGGATAGCGTTCTAACAAACGTTCATAATAGCCCAACTTGGTTTTGGGGTCTTTGTAATACGCATCTGCCAAAGTACAGATTTGATAATAAAAATGCGAATTGGTGGTATCTTCTTTCCATGCCAGGGTATAATACTCCATCGCCTTTTTCAAGTTTCCCTTTAACTTGTAAATATGGCCTAAACTGGCGTATTCCTTGGAAAAGGAAACGGTATTTTCTTTAATACCTTCTTTATAGTAGTAAGTGGCACTGTCAAATTGTTTGGCTTTTAAATACACCGCTCCCAGACCCAAATAGGCATCTCCCGTGTAGTCTGGAAATTTGGCCATTTGCCTGTAGGCCTCTACCGCTTTTTGTGTTTCCCAAAGAGCATTCTCTGCAAATCCCAATTTTTTAAAAATAAAAGGTTTCTTTTCTCCTAGGGCAATTAATTCATTAAACAAACCAGCTGCTTCTTTATAATTACCATTTTCAAAATACACTAAGGCCTTTAAATTTAAAAGTGCAACATCTTTGGGAGCCGTCTGCAATCCAAGGTTTATAATTTTCTTGGCGTTACTAGGTTCTCCATGGGTAAATAGGTGTTTGGCCAAAACATAAATAGCCTTTAAATGGGTATTGTCTTTGTCTATGGCTTCTTGGAGCGCTATTTTTCCTGAGTTATAGTTACCTAAGGCCAATTGGGTTTTCCCCAAATGATAGAAAAATCCGGCGTTAGATTGGTCATTCGCGGTTAGGCGTACAAAAAGCGGCAAGTCGCTAGAAGCCTTATTTTTAGCAGCCAATAGTTTACCTAGCTCAAACATGGCAATGGTTTGTGTACTATCTGGGGTAATTATGGACTGGTATGCCATTACCGCTTTTTCTGAATTGCCCAATGCAGCATATGCCCTTGCAATCTGTAGTTTGGCTTTTTCGCCTTCTAAACCTGCATAGGTATTTATGGCTGCAGTATAATTACCAACTGTATAGAGGCTATCTGCCACGGCAAAGGCCGGACCTTGAGCTCCGGCTTTTGCCATTAACAATATCAGCAGTAGCGAAAAAAAAGACTTCATCTTAAAGCTTAAAAGTAATGGGTATAGAGTGAGCTACATCTGCCAATTCACCGTTATTGCTGGCTGGTTGCATTTTAGGCAAACGTTTAATAATTCGCTCTGCCTCTGCCTCTAAAATTGGGCTTGGTCCTCGTTTTTGTATATCTATAATCTCACCTTTGGTGTTAATTACAAACATAATGGCCACCCTACCTTGTATGCCCTTTTCTTTTGCTTCTTGCGGATAATTAAAATGCTTTTTAACGTGATTAATCATCTTTTCACTAAAACATGCTCTCGTATCAGCAGCGTCTTCGCATCCAGGAAAAACTGGTGGATTTTCTATTGCCCTAAACGGCACCCAATTGGTATCTCTTTTAGAAAATTGTGCAATTGCGTTATCTATACCATTCTCCTCTTGTAACCTAAAAGTAATAGGTATAGAAAAAGGTACGCTTACTACTTCGCCTTTGTGTTTGCCCGGCTCCATTTTTGGTAACCATTCTATAATCCGTACTGCTTCTTCTTCCAATAGCGCGTGCGGGCCACGTTTTTCAATATTACCTATGGTACCATCTTCTTGTATGGTAAACATTAAAGAAACCCTGCCCTGGATATTTTGCTCCTGTGCCTCTAAGGGGTAATTAAAGTGTTTGCGAATGTGGTTTTGAATATTTTCTTGAAAACAAGCCCTTTTATCTGCTGCATTTTCACAACCAGGAAATACCGGGACTTGGTCTATAACACTAAAAGGAACTTTTTCATTATGAAAAATGAAGTTAGTAATCACAGGATTTAATAATTTAAAGTCTTTCTCTTCTATTAAAAAACTAAAATTGTCATCTAATAGTACAACGTTTCTTTTAGTGCCCTCATTGATTTTTAATGCCCTTTTTATTTCATTGATTTCCGATGAAGAAAGGTCTTTAACATTTACCACGTTAATCCAGTCCCCTTGACCTAAATTGGAATCCTTCTTTTTTACTAAACGAATACTATAGTTTGTATTTCTTAGCGAAGTTTTTAAATCCTCATCAAGAAGTTGAAATACTTCCCACCTATTTAAATAATCATTGTATTTGGCCGTATTAGGTAAAATATATTCATGATTTTCATCATTTGATGTAGACATTAACTCATACATTAGCAAAGACTGTGCAAAATATGTTTTCTTATTCATAGGTAAATTACCATTTTCAGAAACTTCAATTTCATTAGAAACTTCTTTCATCATGGTCAATAACCAGTCGTCACTTTCCTTTTTAGCTTTTATTATATCACGCCTTATTTCATCGATTAAATCTTGGTCTTCGTCATTATTACCTACTAATTGTTCTTCTTTTATATTTTCTTTGCCGTCCTCCTCACAAGAAGTATACACCAACATGCCTAGCACTAGCGGAATCAACAAGATGTACTTTAATTGAAAAATGCGCTTTGATTTTTGTTTTGATAACATGACTATTCGTTTTTTGATTAATGATTGTGTGAAAAATTGATTGATAAAACTGATATTTTCCGTCTTAAAAGCTTGGGACAACAAGATGGCGTACTGTTCTTTTTTATGTTCTTTGGCTACCTTGGCATCTGCAATAAACTCATGTAATTCTGATACCCTATTTTGATATACGTACACTAGCGGATTAAACCAGTAAGCAATACGCATTAGCTCAAAAAAGAACAAATCCAAAGAGTGCCATTGCTTTATGTGCACCAGCTCGTGTCCCAATATTTGCTGCTCCTTGTTTTTGGGCAACGCATCGCCCATAAAAATCGATTTAAAGAATGAAAAGGCTACATTACTCTCTTGAACCGTAACCCGCGTATACTCTGGGTAGTACTTTTTGAAGCCTTTTAGATGTAGTTTTCTAATCTTGTATAGTTTTACTACCAACCACACGGCCATGCCTAAAACACCAAAAATGTAGGTCCATTCCCAAGCCGAGAAATGCTCCCAAAAACCGGTGACTGTTGTGTTTTCTCCTACTACTACGCCTTCCATTTGTACAAACCAGTTGGCAGGGTAATACACCGCCTCTTTACTTACCGTGGTTTTTAAGGCCTCTATCTTAACCCACGGCAACACCAGCGATAGCAGAAAGCTTAATAGTAAAAAGGCCCGATTCCATTGAAAAAAAGTTTCCTTTTTCAGGAATAAATCATAAACCAGAAGACAAATAAGTTGAAACGCTACGCATTCTAATATATAAGTAAGCATAAGGTGTGTTTTTAATGTGGTCTGCTATTTTTTCTAAGGCTATTCTTCTTCCTTAATTTGGTCTAGAATTTCTTCTAATTCTTTTAGGTTGATGTCGTTCTTCTTCATAAAAAACGACACCATACTACTGAACGAACCTTGAAAGTAACCGTTCAATAATTTGTTGATGCTCTGGTTGCTGTAATCCGATTTTTTTACAAGTGGATAATACACATGCCCCTTACCTACTTTTTCATGGTTCACAAAACCCTTGTCTTCTAATATGCGCACAATGGTAGAAACCGTGTTGTAGGCAGGTTTTGGCGCACTAAATTCGTCTATTATGGCCGCTACGTTGGCTTTTTGTAGTTGCCAAAGCACTTGCATAACTTCTTCTTCTGCTTTAGTAAGTTGTTTCATGCTATTTATATATTGTTTTCTCCTAAATGATTTACCCGTACTTAAGTACTTTCTGTTTCTTTTTTAACTAAGTTTTTAGTTAAACACGATTCAAATATAACTAAATATTTAGTTTAAACTAATTTTTTAGTTAAAAAATGATTTAAAAAAACCTGCTAATGAGCGTTTTAGCAGGTTTTTGTCTTTTTTTTCTAGAACTGATAGGTAATTTTACCTCTTAAATAAAATGGGGTTCCTGGAGTAAAATGTATTTCTTCTACCGGGTTGGTTTCATTAAACAATCGGCTTTCCGTTGCAAATTGCGTTTCGTTCCATTCGGTATCAAATAAGTTTTCTACAATAAGACCAAAAGTCCATTGTTGGGTACTGTAGTTTAAAGTAGCATTGGTAACAAAATAGCCTTCTGCAACAATACTATTGTCTTCATTGGCCGCTCTATCGTCTATGTAACGGTAGTTTAACCCTCCAGAGAAACCTTGTTCCCTACCAAGACTTAGTCCACCCACTGCCGTAAAGTCTGGTGCAAGTGGAATGTAATCTTGGCCCTCTGCTTCTTCTGTGCTTCTGGCATGGGTATAATTGGCATCGGTATACACATAAAACCAATCCGTAGGTTGGTAACGGGCGCCTACCTCAACACCCATTCTTCTGGTTTTGCCGCTGGGCTCTACAATACCAGCATCACCCACATATACAAACTCTTGGTTTAGGAACAAACTCCATAACGTGGCGTTCAAAACTAAATTCTTGGCAGGTTTGGTAATTACACCAAGATCCACACCGTAGGCTGCCGGCAAAATATCTTCTCCACTATTGGCCACCACTACCCTTGCATCGTTGCTATGAAACCCTATTCCGGTTTTAACAAACAACTGGGTGTTCTCCGTTGCGTTAAAAATGGTATTGAATTTTGGGCTAAAAGCAAGCTTTTCTTGACCTTTATTATCGTAGGTTTCGGTAAGTCTGTTTACATAGTCAAACTTAAAATAATCTAAGCGCAAGGCCGGTTCAAAGCTAAACTTACCACTAGTAAAAGTTGCAGCTATAAATGCATTTGCATTGGTTTCGTCTACATCACCATAGGCCAAACGTTCCAGAATTTCTTTTCTGTTTAGTGTACGAGAAAGGGCTACATCATCTACATTATCATACCTAAAACCAAGGCCTGCTTTGTATTCAAAAGTACTATTCCCTAAGGTTGCCATGCTGTTTTTAAAAACCGTGCTTGCTCCTAGTAAACTTCTATCTTCTTCTTGCATTATCTGGTCGCCATTCTCTGGGTCTTCTAAGAAAAAGGTGAAGTTAGAAAACAATTTAAAATCGTACTTAGACACGTAGGCATCCGTTTGCCAACTCTTACCATTGCCCAAAAACTTTTTATGACGTAACATGATATTGCTTCGCGATGTTTCCCCTCCTTCGGTATCGTCTATCGCTCCAAAACGAGATATTAATCCTTGGTCTACGGCACGTTGTGGAATTTGACCGGATGCATCCCATTTGCTTTGAAAATGCGATACCGTTAATGTTACTTCAGAATCTGTGGCCAATTGCGCATTGTATCGCCCTAAAATATTGATACGATTAAAATTCTGTGGCGATTCTACCGAACCGTTAGTTAAATATACTTCTGACGCTAAATAAGCCGATTGGTTTTGCCCATCCAATACATTAAACATACCCAATAACCTACGGGTATCAAACTGGCCTGCTTCTAAGCTAATTCGGTTAGTATTCAAACGTTTTTTAAGTCCTAAATCTACGTAGCCTGCCGTATTAAAATTTCCCTGTTGGGCATAAAACGGGCCTTTACCAAAATCTACGTTTTCTATAGTTTCTGGTATTACAAAATGTAAATCTGCATAGCCTTGTCCATGCGCATGGCTTACCATATTCACGGGCATGCCATCTACGGTTATGGCCACATCTGTTCCGTGGTCTACATCAAAACCACGTAGAAAAATTTGCTCTGCCTTACCGCCACCGGCATGCTGACCTATGATTAAACCTGGTACTTTTCTTAGAATTTCTTGAGATGATTTTACGGGCTGTTGCTTAAGGTCTACATCTACCAATTGGGTGAGTACCTTTTTATCTGATGTAAGTACAATTTGGTCCAGATTAATGCTACTTTCTTCTAAAATTAAGTTTAGCCCGTTTTGCATGTGTGCTTGGCTGATTGTAATGGTTTTAGTAGCATAGCCTAATCTAGAAAACGAGACCATATCGTTTATTTGGGTGCCTTCCAATACAAATTCGCCCAAAGCATTTGTATGATTGTGCTTACCATTGGTTTTATTAAAAATTCCAGCGTCTTCTAGGGGTACACCCGCCACATTCTTAAGGGTACCTTTTAATTGTTGCGCATTTATAGATAGGACACAAAATAGCATACCTATCCAAATAAAATATTTCATTATATAT
Source organism: Croceivirga sp. ABH4_376 (assembly GCF_056160685.1). Taxonomy (NCBI): domain Bacteria; kingdom Pseudomonadati; phylum Bacteroidota; class Flavobacteriia; order Flavobacteriales; family Flavobacteriaceae; genus Croceivirga; species Croceivirga sp. ABH4_376. The sequence continues at coordinate 309,856 of NZ_JBSWXQ010000003.1, forward strand.
TGATTGTTTGTTATGTTTCTATTTAAATGTTGCCCAATAATCCGGTTTATAAAGTAACCGCATAGTATTGAACCGCTAAGCAACTAACAAACGTCTGGAGGCGGTGTAGGTATTCCCAAAATTGGTTTCGATAAGATCATTAAAACATAACCATAATTTTTGGGTACTAAAACAGGCTCCCATCTTGGGAGCTCAAAGCTGTATTGCGTAAAGTGTTTATCTAATTTTAAATCTGACTTAAAACTATCTGTTGGCACGGGATTCTCTTCCAATTCCAGCACTAATTTTAAGGTTTCTAACATATTGTGATCATGCCCGGCCATTGCTTCTAAAGAACGTTGCGCTTCTGAAGCTTCATGTGTTTTAAAAAATAAATGCGAGTGTGTATTACTTTTAGAAATAGCCAAAGAGTGCGATAGCGTATGGCCCAGCTCCAATACCGGAAACTGCACTAAGGCCAATAGATAAAAGCAGGCCAGAAGGGTTACAAACCCTTTTAACCGTCCTCTATATTTAGCCATTGTTCGCATTGCTTTTTTACGCTTTAATCTACTTACGGAATTTTTTAACCTAGGGTTTTATTTACGCTATAATTGTAACAATTTGCCATAAATTTAGTCTTATAAACCAATATGGACATAGTATTACTTATAATTGGCCTTTTGTGTATGCTTGTTGGTGTACTAGGCAGTTTTTTACCGGTTTTACCAGGACCTCCTATTAGCTGGGTAGGTTTGCTTTTATTGTATTTGACCAAAGCAGTTCCGGAAAATTGGACGTTGCTAATTATTCTTTTGGTGATTGCGCTTACCATTACAATTCTAGATTATATTATCCCAGCTGCCGGCACCAAAAAATTTGGTGGTAGCAAGTATGGAATCTGGGGTAGTATATTGGGCTTGCTAGTGGCCATATTCTTCCCTATACTGGGTCCGTTTGGCATTATAATCTGGCCCTTTATTGGTGCTTTAGTGGGCGAACTAATCCACAATTCTGACCAAAAAAGAGCCCTAAAAGCAGCCTTTGGTTCCTTTATTGGTTTTTTAACGGGCACATTTTTAAAATTCTTGGTTACCTTGGTCTATCTAGGCCTCTTTATTTGGAAAGCAGTAGAATATGGTCCTGAATTATTTACATTTAGCGCCTAATCCAACCAGGTTACTTTATTTTCAATAGGGCTACGTTGACCTTCTTGCAAATCTCCATCAAAATACCCCATATAGAAAAAGCCTAGGCATTTTTCGCCTTCGTTAAAATCAAAGTATTCATCCATAAACTTAATAAGGCCTGGCGAACTCCAGTAAGCTCCAATACCCAATTCTGCGCAACACAGCCACATATTTTGTACGGCCATACCAACAGCTGCTATTTCTTCCCACTCTGGTAAGCTCTCTTTTGGATCACGTTGCATACAAATGGCAATAACGGCCGCTGAACGTTCTGGGTTATCCTGTAGTTTTTTAATGGTAACCTGTTTTGGTTTTGGGTCTACCTCTTGGTATTTATCTGATAAAAATCTCCCTAGTTCGGTTTTCTTTTCAGCAGAAGTAAACACTTTAAACCGCCATGGTTCTGTTTTTTTATGTGTAGGCGCCCAATTAGCCGCCTCCAAAATTTTCTCTAAGGTTTCTTTGGCTATAGGTTTATCTATAAATTGCGGCGGAAAAACCGAACGTCTATTTGCTATTAAATCGAATATCATCTGTTACTTTTTTTCAAAAATAAGAAATGCTATTGCCCCTTTTAGTTTCTTAACAACAGATCAACACCCTGTTTTAAGACAGGATTTCTATTATCTAACTTCCAGATTACACTTAAAATCGCTTTTTGCTTTATTTTATTTAGCTCAATAAATTTCACCGCCATATCAAATCCATTTTGTAATTGCGTGGGTATTATAGCGATACCCAAACCATTTTCTACCAACTTAAAAATAGTTTGTGCGTGTACAGATTTATGTGAGACTTTTGGTACATAGCCTGCATCTTCGCAAATACTCATGACCGTATCATAATACAGTGGACTATAGGCAGCACTGAACAAGATAAATTCCTCTTTTTTAAATTGATGCATTCCCTTAAAATTTTCCTTGTTAATTGAATGGTTTTGAGGCAAAACCAAAGAAAACGTATCCTCAAAAACAGGTGCCAAAGCCACCCCTTTAGGTACTCGGGATAAACGCACAAAGCCCAAATCTAATTTGTCTTTTAAAATAGCGTTTAACTGTGCGGTATTGGATAACTCATCTAATGTGGTGTTAATTTTTGGAAACCGCTTTTTTAGCCGAAGCAATAAATGTGGAATAACTTGTTGCATGGCCGAACCCAAGAATCCTATACGCAATTCGCCCAATTCTCCATTACCAATATGCTTTACTTGTTTTTTGGTTAATTCCAAATGGTTGAGCAGATACTCTACCTCCGTCTTAAAATATTCTCCAGCAGGGGTCAGTGCAACTTTTCGTTTATCTCGTACAAACAACTGGGTATGCAAAGCTTGTTCTAACTGCTTTATTTGTGTGCTTAATCCAGGCTGACTTATAAATAAGCGTTCTGCAGCTTTTCTAAAGTGTAAACTCTCTGCTACGGCCAAGAAATAATTAAGATGGCGCAATTCAATTTGATAATTCATAGTTATCATTTATTACAAAAATAAGTATTACCAATTATCAATTAGCGGTTTTACTTTTATTGGCATCAATTAACAAATCATGAGCTTAAAAACTTTTGCTGTTGGCGAAGCCACTTTAACGGGTCTAATAGCCTTGCAATTAGCCAAGGCCCAGCTAAAACCGATACTTACCAGCACCACCAAAGAAAAAATTAATGCGAGTAGCAAGTTAGTAGCCCAAATAGTAGAAAAAGGCGCTCCCGTTTATGGTATCAATACCGGTTTTGGCCCCTTATGTACCACTAAAATTTCAAAAGAAGAAACCCAAATACTGCAGTCCAATATCTTACAAAGTCATAGTGTTGGTGTGGGCGAACCAATTGACATACTACTCTCTCGTTTAATGCTGATTTTGAAAATACACGTACTTGCTAAGGGATTCTCCGGCATACAATTGCCCACCTTAGAAATGATGATGTGGTTTTTAGAAAACGACGTTATACCCGTTGTGCCCTCGCAAGGTTCTGTTGGCGCCTCTGGCGATTTAGCGCCTTTGTCCCATTTATTTTTACCCTTAATAGGATTAGGAAAAGTTCATTTTAATAACAAGATAGTACCTACCCAAACTGCTTTTGATGCTTTCCAAAAAAAACCGATACAGTTGAGCGCCAAAGAAGGTCTTGCCTTAATTAATGGCACACAGTTTATTTTGGCACATGCTGTTTTAGTTACCCAAAAACTAAAAAGCTGCTTGGATCAAGCAGATATCATTGGCGCTATGATGTTAGAAGGCCTACAGGGCTCCATAAAACCTTTCTATAGTCAACTACACGCGCTACGCCCCTATAAAGGCAACCTACATGTAGCCGGGCGTATACGCACCTTATTACAAGGCTCGGAAATTTTAGAAGACCATATTGATTGTGACCGCGTACAAGACCCTTACTCCCTGCGTTGCATTCCGCAAGTTCATGGCGCTTCTAGAAACACTTGGCTACATCTAAAAGAATTAATACAAATTGAACTAAATGCCGTTACCGATAACCCGGTAATCATAGATAAAGAGTTGACCATAAGCGGTGGAAGCTTTCACGGACAACCCCTTGCCATGGCACTGGATTATGCCGCTTTGGCCGCATCAGAATTGGGTAACATTTCTGATAGGCGTATCTATTTGGCATTGGAAGGCGGGCATGGCGTACCTCAACTATTAATGAATAATACGGGTATCAATTCTGGGTACATGATTTTACAGTATACCTCTGCGGCCTTGGCTAGCGAAAACAAAAGTTTGTGTTACCCAGCAAGTGCAGATAGTATACCTACTTCCTTGGGGCAAGAAGACCACGTAAGCATGGGCAGCATTAGCGGCAGAAAAGCCTTAAGCATCTTAAATAACGTAGAGAAAATATTGGCCATTGAACTTTTGACCGCAGCACAAGCATTTGACTTTAGAAAACCCTTAAAGTCAGGGCCATTGTTAAATAGCGTTCATCAATTTGTGCGCAGTAAAGTAACCTTTGCCAAGGAAGACCGTGTATTTGCAGAGGACATAGAAATTGCTATTGGTTTAATTCAAGGTGAAAATATCTTACAAACCGTAGCTAAAGAAATGCAAACCCACTCTCTAAAGTGGGATTCTAATTTAACCCAAGAATTTAATCTATTCTAATATGAAACGTAAACTTATAGGTCCGTTTAGTCAACTACTACCCTTAAGTAACTTACCATTAAAAGGAAGCCTTAAAGACGAAGCTTTAAAAATAATTACCGAAGGTGGAATCATAGTTAACGAAGCTAGAATAGAGCGAGTGGGCAAATTCAAGGATTTAAACGATGGTACTATTGCCGTAGAGCGGATACACCAGCCCACAGTGGCAATGCCCGGATTAATTGATGCACATACCCATATTTGTTATGCCGGTAGCAGAGCACAAGATTTTGCGCTACGTAATTCTGGAAAAACCTATTTAGAAATTGCCAAATCTGGAGGAGGTATATGGGATACCGTAACCAAAACCCGTAACGCCAGTATTAATAACCTGGAAGACCTAATTATAGCTCGCGGTAAAAAAATGTTGCTCCAAGGCATTACTACTTTAGAAATCAAAAGCGGATACGGCCTATCCGTATCAGAAGAACTTAAGATGCTAAAGGCCATAAAAGCTGCGGCTTCAACACTTAAACAAAATGTGGTTACCACTTGTTTGGCAGCTCATATGTTACCAAAAGACTATAAGGGTAACCGTAATGCCTATTTGGATGAAATAGTAACGCATTTATTACCCACCCTACAAGTAGAAAATTTGGCCCAACGTATAGATGCATTTGTAGAAGAAAGTGCCTTTTCGCCCCAAGAAATAACGCCTTATCTTAAAAAGGCCAAAGCGCTTGGTTTTGATATAACCGTGCATGCCGATCAATTTACCACAGGTGGCAGTAAGGTTGGTGTAGACTTAGGCGCTATAAGCGTAGACCATTTAGAAGCAAGTACCCAAAAAGAAATTGAACACATTGCCAAAAGTAATACTGTGGCGGTAGCCTTACCCGGTGCTTCTTTGGGATTGGGGTGCAATTTTACGCCTGCCCGTAAATTATTGGATGCGGGTGCCATCTTGGCAATTGCCAGCGATTACAATCCCGGTTCTGCCCCTATGGGTAATTTAATGGTACAAGCATCCATTTTGGGGACATTTGAAAAATTGAGCAATGCTGAAATTTTGGCCGCACTAACCTATAGGGCTGCTGCAGCCTTAAATCTTAAATTCTATGGTAGTTTGGCCGTAGGTTATTACGCAGATCTAGCCCTTTACCCAACAGACGATTACAGAGAAATTACCTACCAACAGGGACAATTGTTACCACACGGAATTATTAAACATGGTGAAAAAATATCCTTTTAAAATGACAACAACATTTAAACAAGCAATACAAGAGGGCATTCCCAACTCGCTACCCCAAAAACCAACAATTCTGCAGAATAACAACCCTGCTCCCAAACGGAAAGATATTCTTTCTGAAGATGAAAAAAAATTAGCGCTAAAAAATGCCTTACGTTATTTTCCAAAAACATGGCATGCCGAATTGGCCTCAGAATTTTTAGAGGAACTAAACACCCTAGGGCGTATATACATGCATCGGTTTAAGCCGAGTTATAAAATGCATGCACGGCCAATAGAAGAATATCCTGCAAAATGTAAAGAAGCTGCAGCAATTATGCTTATGATACAAAACAATTTGGATCCTGCCGTAGCACAACACCCTAATGAGTTGATTACCTATGGTGGCAATGGGGCGGTTTTTCAAAACTGGGCGCAATACCTGTTAACCATGCAGTACCTGTCTCAAATGACCAAAAACCAGACTTTGCATATCTACTCTGGGCATCCAATGGGTTTGTTCCCTTCTTCAGAAATGGCACCAAGGGTTGTAGTTACAAACGGAATGATGATACCCAACTATTCCAAACCAGACCACTGGGAAAAGTATAATGCCTTAGGTGTTACACAATATGGACAAATGACGGCTGGTTCCTATATGTATATTGGTCCGCAAGGTATTGTACATGGCACCACCATTACCGTAATGAACGCTTTTAGGAAAGTATTGAAAAAGGGAACTTCTCCACGTGGCAAAGTATTTTTGACCGCAGGCTTAGGCGGTATGAGCGGCGCACAACCCAAAGCGGGCACAATTGCCCAGTGTATTACTGTTTGCGCAGAAGTGAACGAACAAGCAGCCAAAAAAAGACACGAACAGGGTTGGGTAGACGAGTTGTTCTCTGACATACACTCACTAACAAATCGTGTTAAAAATGCCATTACTAATGAAGAGGTGGTCTCCCTAGCTTTTATAGGAAATGTGATTACCGTTTGGGAACACTTTTTAGAAGCAAATATTTATATCCACTTAGGATCTGACCAAACTTCTCTGCACAACCCTTGGGCGGGTGGTTACTACCCCGCAGACCTAACTTTTGAGGAGGCCAACACCTTAATGGTCAAAGACCCAGGTTTATTTAAAAAATATGTTCAAAAATCATTGGTTAGGCATGTAAAAGCCATAAATGCCCACGTAGCCAAAGGAACTTATTTTTTTGATTACGGAAATGCCTTTCTATTAGAGGCCTCACGAGCGGGTGCAGCTGTATTTACTTCCAATAAGACTGATTTTAGATATCCGTCTTACGTACAAGATATTTTAGGACCAATGTGTTTTGATTATGGTTTTGGTCCATTTAGGTGGGTATGTACTTCGGGAAAAACAAAAGACCTTGACCAAACAGACGCTATTGCATTAAAGGTTTTGGAAAAGATAAAAGAAGAGGCTCCAGATGAAATTCAGCAACAATTGGCAGACAATATTGCATGGATTAAGGCCGCCAATAAAAATAAATTGGTAGTAGGTTCACAAGCCCGTATTCTATATGCGGATGCCGAAGGCCGAATTAAAATTGCCCAAGCCTTTAACAACGCTATTGCCAACGGGGAAATTAGCGCTCCTATTGTTCTAGGCAGGGACCACCATGATGTAAGCGGAACTGATTCTCCTTACCGGGAAACCAGTAATATTTATGACGGCAGTAAATTTACCGCAGATATGGCCATCCATAATGTTATAGGCGATAGTTTTAGAGGGGCAACCTGGGTGTCTATCCATAACGGTGGCGGTGTAGGTTGGGGCGAAGTAATCAATGGTGGTTTTGGACTTATTCTCGACGGAACTAAAGATGCGGCAAAACGTCTAGAAAACATGTTGTTCTATGATGTTAACAATGGAATAGCAAGAAGAAGTTGGGCCAGAAACGATGCTGCTTTGTTAGCTATAGAAAGAGAAATGCAACGTACGCCACAATTAAAAGTAACCCTACCACAAATTGCAGATGATGCATTGATTGATTCACTATTTTAGTTGCATGGTCTTATACACAAAACCCAACCCTAAAAACTGGAACGGTAGAAAATCCGAAGAACGGTTATATCTACATGAAAAAGTACAATTGGTTCCAATAACGGAAATAGCTAACTTAAAAACCGTGCAATATGCTTTGTTAGGTTACGCTTGTGATGAAGGAGTTAGAAGAAACCAGGGTAGAACTGGTACAGTTAACGGGCCAGATACCATAAAAAAAATGTTGGGCAAAATGCCTAATCACCTACCAGAGGATTATAACTTACTAGATGTAGGTAATGTAGCCTGTGTAGAGACCGATTTGGAACACACACAGCAGCAACTGGCAAAAAATATAACAGCATTATTAGACCATCAAATATTCCCAATAGTATTGGGTGGCGGCCATGATATAGCTTATGCCCAGTATAAAGGCATTAAAGGTTATTTAAATGATAAGAAGCCTAAATCAAAATTGGGGATTATTAATTTTGATGCGCATTTTGACCTAAGGAAACCGGAAAATGGCGCTACTTCTGGCACGCCGTTCTTCCAAATTGCCAGTGAAGAAAAAGAGTTTAATTATTTGTGTATTGGTGTAAGGAAAGACGCCAATGACAAACAATTATTTGAAACCGCAAGGGAGTTAGACGTTGTATTTATAGAACGCCAAGTAATGCGCCTTAATTATCTTGAAGAACTAAAAACTTGGGTGAAAGCATTTATAGAAAAGGTAGATTGCATTTATTTGACAATAGACCTAGACGGGTTTTCTTCTGCTTTTGCGCCAGGTGTGAGTGCCGCTTCCCCAATGGGTTTTGAACCCCAATTAGTCCTTGAACTTTTAACGAGCATTTTAGATAGTGGCAAGCTTTTAAGCATGGACATTGCAGAACTAAATCCCGATTACGATAGAGATAACCAAACCGCAAAATTGGCTGCTTCTTTGGTGCATTTTGTTATGCATGAACGACCTGTATAAACAAAAAAAGCCTCCCACAAGAGGAAAGCCTTTCATTGGATTACATCGTATTAAGATGTTCACCTGTCTTGATATCACATCAAGACACAACACAACGTTGCAAAGATAAAAAAGTTTTAATTGGTTTGGTGGTTTTCCCAAATTAATGCGGCGGCACCACAGATAGCGGCGGTCTTGCCCTCCATACCAGATTCTAAAATCTTTACCTTACCCCTATATACTTCCAATAAATACTGATCTAAGTACGTATTAAGTGGTTCCAAAATCCATTTACCACTATTTACCAAACCTCCCATTAAAATAAATGCTTCTGGCTGCGTAAAAGCCGTAAAGTTAGCTAAGGCCTTTGCCATTATCTTTGCTGTATAATCAAAGGCTTTTATTGCTAATATATCACCCTCCTCTGCTGCTTTGGTTATATCTTCTCCGTGTAAATCATTAAAGGCTACGTTCCTAAACCTACTTTCGTCCAAATATTGTGCTTGCATGTACACAATTGTACGTTTTAAACCGGTTGCAGACACATATGCTTCCAAACCACCGGGTATTCCCAATCCTGTTAATCTACCGTCTCCCAAATTCATGTCTACATGGCCCAATTCTCCTGCAAACCCATCAAAGCCATCTATTAATTTACCATTAGCTACTATACCAGCACCAAAACCAGTTCCTAAGGTAATAGCAATAAAATCTGTCATTTCCTTCCCCCTACCAAAAAGCAGCTCACCCAAAGCAGCCGCACTTGCATCGTTCATAATACGCATGGGCATGGGCATCTTTTCCTTTAATTTGGCCACAAATGGTGTGCTTCCTTTCCAAGCCAAGTTTGCTGGGTTTTCTATGGTTCCATTTTTACTAGAGGCGTTTGGTGCACCTATTCCACAACCCAAAACAATTGGTGTGCCTCCTAGCTCCTGCAACAATGCATCAACCGTATTTTTTATTTGCAGTTGATAGGCGTCTAAATCCAGATAATCTCTTGTTCTAAAAAACGTTTGAACCAAGCAGGTACCTTCTTTGTTAACCAAGCCTATCTTGGTTTTTGTACCACCTATATCTATACCTACAACAATTTCCATAATCTACTAGTGTAAGGTTTAAAAATAGTAGTTTATCAGCTTTTTTTGAAAGGGTTTTTCATTTATTAAATCTAAAAATACCCTACAACGTTGTAGTTTTTTGAATAATGTATTAAAACGCAAAAACACCCTCCAAAAGAGGGTGTTTTAATCAGCTCCCAATATATCTACCCTAAAATAGATAATCCCATTTACTGTCCCCAAACGACAGTATTCTTTTTATAGTCAAATAGTGTTTTGCTTTGTTTGATGATTCAAAAATACCATCAAGGGGAGGGAAATAAAGAGCAATTTCCGTAGTACTCTTTTTTATGTAGACGAATTACCCAGTTCTTTAGATTAATGGATTTTTATGATATGCCCAAACGGGAAAGTACATTAGGCTTATAGCTCTCTCCAATAGGTATGCGCATATCGCTTAACACAATCCTATTTCTTTGTACGGCATCTATATGGTTTATGTTTACAAGAAAAGATTTGTGTACCCTTTCAAAACTTGAGCTATTAAGACGATCTGCCAATTGCTTAAAGCTCATTAAGGTAAGTATGGGTTTGTTACACTGTACCAGATGTACTTTTAAATAATCTTTTAAGCCTTGCACATAGGTAATATCTTCTATCTTAACCTTAATGTTTTCATATTCTGATTTAATGAAAATAAAATCTTCCTTTTTATTTTCTCCTCCAACAGAAGAAAAAATGTTGTTGGCTATTAGTGGGTTGCGTTGTGAATGAACTTCTTTAACCCTAGTTACCGCTTTGATAAACCTGCTTCTCCGTATAGGTTTTAAGAGGTAGTCTACCGCATTTAGATCAAACCCCTCTACGGCGTATTGTGAATAGGCTGTGGTGAAAACAAATAGTGGCGGATTATCTAACAACTCTATAAACTCAAGTCCAGATAGTTGAGGCATTTCAATATCTAAAAAAATGAGGTCTATTTTTTTGGCTTTGATCACAGGAATAGATTCTAATGGATTGGTAAAAACCCCTACTACTTCTAAGAAATCTAAATGCTGACAATAGTCTGCCAACAACTCTGCCGCCAAAGGCTCATCGTCTATAATAATACACTTCATCTAAACTAAATTTAATTTTAAAAGCACGGTAAAAAGAGTTTCTCCTTTATTTACCAATAGTTCGTGGTTATCTGGATAAAGCAACAACAAACGATCTTTAATATTGGTTAAACCTATTCCAGAACTTTGTAACACACGTTTTTTTCTGCCAATGGTATTTTCTACCTTAAACTCTATAGACCTATCTTTTATTAAAAGGTTTATTACCACATGTGTATTTCCTTTATAATCCGTACCATATTTAAACGCGTTCTCTATAAAAGATATGAAAATGAGTGGGGTTATTTCTTTGTTGCGTTCGTCACCGGTAACCTTAAATTGTACGGTTGCGGTATGAGGCAACCTAAGTTTTTGCAGTTGTACGTAATTTTCTATATAGTTAATTTCACTAGCCAGTGAAACTTTATCCCCGTTAGCTTCGTACAACATGTACCGCATTAATTCAGATAGATTTAAAATTGCCTCTCCGGTATCATTAGATTTTTTTTCGGAAAGTGAATAAATAGCATTTAAAGAATTGAATAAAAAATGCGGATTAAGTTGTGTTTTTAAGAACTGAAGTTGTGAGTTTACCCGTTGGTTCTCTATTTCTTTTTTAAGCACCTCGCTCCTATTCCATTCTTTATAAATACGAGTTAAGGCGCCAGCAACAAAATGGAGCGCAAAAATGGCGGTATCTGGCATAAACAACGGAAAACGCTTTGGTGCAACAGTAGGTCCTAAAGGTCTAGGCCTTAACGGACCGTTTATAGGTGGCACGCGGTCATGCATTAAAAACTCGTGGCTTATAAAGCCCAGAACTACTAGGGCCACTAAGGATACTATAAAATAGACCAACAACTTTCTTTTAAGTAGTAAAAAAGGGACTAACAAAAAATAATTGCAATAAAACAAAACTAGGCCTATGCCCAATTTAATAAGTAGTTTAAATGGAAGCTGGTTAAACTCATTAGCAAATTGGTAAAGAATCAATGCATAAATGGATACCCAAATAAAAAAATGCATCCAAACTTCCTTGCTATTGAATTTATTCCCTTCCATTTAACAAATGCTATTTAAGCGTAATCTTTAATCCTATTAAATCTGAATGATTTACCGTTGGTAAATTACCTGCTACCAGTTTGGAAACGACTAAATCGCCAATTTTTTGTGCTTCTATTTCATTTTTAAAAGGCAGGTTACCTGCAACTCCCGGTATAACCTCTTGCTTAACCAATAAAGATTCTCCCTTATAAATATGATAACCGAAACCATGCTGCAATTGCACGGTTTTAACCTCAAAAGCCTGTAAATCATTTACTTTCCATAAAGAAACAGAATATGTTATAAGAAAAATGAAAATTCCTGTTAAAAGAACTATTAGCACCATAAAACCTTTTTTACCCACAACCCTACACTTTAAAACTTAAGGGGTTGTATTGCTACAACCCCACAAGAAAAATTACTCAATACTCAACTATTTAAAAAATGAAAAACTTTAATTAATCTTCATCGTCATATTCTTCAAAGGCAAAGAACTCATCTAGGTCATCTAAGTATAAACTACCAGACCTACCTAGTCCAATAAAGGCCCTTACCCCATTAGAAAATGCCACGGCATCTTGCCTAGATGTACCTTCAAAATTTGTTTTTACCTCCCAATCATCCGTACTCGGGTGGTACTCCCAAACACTACTTAAGCTTCCAGAAGATGTACCACACGCAATATATCCATAATCGTTTAAGCCAAAACCAACTGCATTACTACGGGTAATGGCGTAGTCATCTTCTTCATCTAAATCTGTTAATTGGGTCCAACTTTCAGTAGCTGGGTCAAAAGACCAAAAATCTGTTAGATAAACCCCGTTAGACACCCCCGTACCCATGTAAACCGTACCGTTAACAGTAAAACTTGTTGCATCTCTTCTTTTATTACCTCCAAAACCAACTAAAGCAGTCCAGGTATCTGTTGCAGGATTATATTTCCAAAAATCCTTACGATCGTTTTCACCGTCAAAGCCGGTTCCAAAATAACCTACATCGTTAGCGCTAAATGCAAGAGCACTTCTTCTGGGATTTTCTGGAAAATTGGCAATCTGGCTCCAAGAATTGCTACTTGGATCATAACCATAAAAATCTGCCAGCTCATCTAAGCCATCGTAACCAGACCCCACATAACCCTTATTGGCAGCAGTAAAAGCCACTGCAGAACTTCTAGCCACCCCTGGAAAATCAGCTTTTTGAGACCAAAAGTTACCTTCTATATCATAAGACCAAACGGAATTTAAATAATCATCTCCATCATAACCCGTAACTATATACCCTGTATTATCCAAAGTAAAATAAGCAGCTGAACTTCTTGGACTTCCGTCAAAAACGGAGCGGTCTACCCAGTTGCCAATTTCGTCATCGTCGTCATCATTATTACAAGCGGTTAGTAAGGACATGGTTAGTACCATTATAAAAACTATTCTAAGGTGGTATAATTTAGCCATAGGTATTATTTACAATTTTTTGTTATTTGATGGCTAAACTACTCGCCACTTATAACTTGTGGTAACAAAATATACGAACAGGTGGTTTTAATACACCAAACATACATTTTGTCCTACCAATTACCCACCTCTTATTTATAGTATGAATCTAGGTTTTGGTAGTGTAAAAAACTTACTTGATCTATTACGTTACCGTACTAGGTAAGACTAGGTTTAGTTTGGTCTCAAATTAAACCACCAATGCGTTTTATAATATCATTTATAGTATTGCTAACGGCAATTTTAATTAGCTGCTCTTCAGACCCATATAACAGCTCGGACTTTGTAGCAGGAGAAGGTTTTACCAACTCTAACTTAAAAGTAATTACGTTTGATACCCTTAGCTTACACACCAGCACCGTTAAGCTAGATAGTTTTGTAACCGGAGATGCTAGCCGTATTTTAGTTGGTTCCTATACAGATCCGATCTTTGGTACGGTAAAGGCTAGCAGTTATTTTGAACTAGAGCCAGAATCTTATATTCTAGACCATGACGCCGTTTACGATAGTATTACCATCTCTCTAAAACAAGATGGTTATTACTATAACGATACTACCTTAACCCAGAAAATAGAAATTAGGGAGTTACTGGAAAGTGTTGTTCCAACAGAAGACTACTTTTATAACACCTCCAGCATTGCTTATACTAGTAACCAAATATTGGGCACGCTTTCCTTTATCCCTAGACCTTTAGAAAAAGACTCCATTAGTACACGCTTAAACGATAGTCTAGGGCTAAATCTTTTTAATAGAATTAAAGAAAAATCCATAACCGATCAAGCTGGCTTCAGGGATTATTTTAAAGGAATAGTACTACTTCCCCCTGAACAAGATAATACTTGCATACTAGGCTATGCCAAAGATGCTGGGGCGCTTACCGTACAATTGCATTATACCCAAGAAGATGAAGACAACTCTGTTACCTACACCCTAGATTTTAATCTTAGCTCATATGGCACTACCACTCCTTTCTTTAACGCCATTACTTCCACTGAAAACTTGGAACCCCTAGCGGCTATTACCAGCCAAGAACAGGAGGTAATAGACAGCGATACAGAAAACAAAACATTTATTCATAGTGGTTTAGGATTTGCTACAAAATTTAGTTTACCTACCATAAAATCTTTAGACGATATTGAAGGTGCCGGCGCACTTTTAAGCGCCAACCTAAAGTTTTACCCAAGCGTACAGGATTATACAGATAATTTACCGCTAAACGACTCCCTAAGCGTGTATTTGGTGGACCGAAAAAATGTGATACTAAACCAGCTTACTAGTGCAAGTTCTTCTGCCATATATGCTGTTTTAAATAAAGTTGATTCTGAATTTAACAACACGTACTATGAAGCAGACATTTCTACGTTTGCAGATTTGCTATATACAACCACAGATTATACAGATTATGGACTGTTGTTTTTACCAACCAACAATAATTCTACGGTAGATAGGAACATCCTTACCGGAAGCAACGCATTAGAAAACCCTGCAAAAATCACCATTAATTATACCATTTACCAAAATGATTAGAATACCAATAACATTTGTACTTTTCTTAGTCTATTTTTCCACCTTTTCCCAGTCTGAAGGTTTAACCAACTCTCCATATTCTTTATACGGATTGGGAACCATAAACCAGACTACCCTTGGCAGGTATAATAGCATGGGCTACACGGGTATTGGCCAAAAATCTAGTACGGACATCAATAACTTAAACGCTGCCAATTTTGCGCTTATACAAAAAGGCACATTCTTGTACGATGTTGGCTTACGGGGCAATTACAATACTTATGAAAATTACAATGACTTAGAATCTAAAACCTATTTTAATTTTTCTAACCTTGCTTTTGCCTTTCCCATAGGCGAGAAAGGAGGTATGGGCATTACATTGCTACCCTATACAGATGTTGGTTACACATTAATTGGCAAACAAAATAATATAGAAGGCTCTACGGACACTTATGAAAGTAATGTTGATGGATTAGGAGGGCTAACTGATTTTAAATTAAATTTTGGTTACGCTGTACTACCCAGTTTGCGTTTGGGGGTAAGCGCCTCGCTCTTATTTGGAAATATTGAACAAACCGAAAGTTTTTCTCTGGAAAGCAGTGCCTTTACCCAAGAAAAAAGCACCAATTATAGCGGCTTTAAAATTGGAACCGGCCTACAATGGGACATAAATAAAAATACCACCTTGGGATCAACCATAAATTTACCGGTAAACCTTAGTGGAAATCAAATTACCAATACCATCAAAATTGTAGATAATGCCGAAGTAGCGGTTCAAGAAGACGAAAAAAGCAAAGTAGATAGTTTTACACTACCTATGGAACTTGGACTAGGAATTAGTACCCTAATTAAAAATAATTGGACGTTAAACGTAGACTACAAGAAAAATTATTGGGAACAAACCAACCAATCTGAATTTTTGGGGTCTTATATAGACCAAGATGTATTTGGAATAGGCTTAGCGTACAAAAAAGAAGGCCGAAATTTAAAATATGGTCAGCGTATAGCCTTTAGAACGGGCTACACCTATGATACTGGAAATTTGCGCGTTGGCGGTAGCAGTATAAACGGGCAACAGTTTACCTTGGGTATTGGTTTGCCCACCAGTTACAGAAGTGGATCCATGGTAAATTTATCGTATGCCTATGGTACAAGGGGTAAGATTGACAATTCCTTGATTAAAGAAAACTACCATTTGCTCACTTTAAATCTAAGCTTACTAGACAATTGGTTTCTACGAAGAAAAATTAACTGATCTATTTCTTAAAATGAACCGTAAACGTAGAGCCTACATCTAGATTGCTGGTAACGGATATTCTACCCCCCATAGACTCAATTTGATTTTTAATAATAAACAACCCAACACCCTTAGCTTCTGGATGGTTATGAAAGGTTTTATACATACCAAAAACCTTGTTGGCATGTCGTTTTAAATCTATACCTAATCCGTTATCCGCAACATCCAAAACAATACTATCCTCGGTTTCCCTTGCTGCTATATTAATCATAGGATGCCTCTGTGGCGACTTATATTTTATGGCATTTGAAAGTAAATTGGTCAAGATACTTTCCACATAATTAGCCAACCCCAAAACCTCAATACGGTTAGAACAGTTTATGGCTAATTTTATGTCATTCTTTTCCAATTCCATTTCATAATTCTTAACTACTTTTTCAATAAGGTCCAACAAATTTATTCTACCCATTTTATTATGGGTATTTAGTTTAACCTGAACCACTTCGTTTAGATGAAAAATAGTTTCGTTTAAACCCTCAGAAGCCTCATTTAACATATCTAAGGTTTGTTCCTTTTCGTCTTCTTCTACTTCATTATCAATTAATAAACTAGAAATCATTGTTAGGTTAGAAGCATGGGAGCGTAAATTATGAGATACGATGTGGGCAAAATTAAGTAAGCTTTCGTTTTGCTTGTTACTAATTTCTAGTAGCCCTTTTAACTTATTTTCGGTATTCTTTATTTTGGTAATGTCTACTAGCTGTACGATTAAATAAGAAAGATTATCGCCCAAACCCAACCTTACGGTAGCGTTCATGATTACATGTACCACAGACCCATTTTTATGAAGATAGCGTTTCTCTGTCTTGTAATTACTAATTTCACCTCTTCTAAGAGCAATAAAATTAGGTATGTCTCGCTCCAAATCTACTGGATGGGATATAGATCTAAAATTAATCCCTACCAATTCATCTATCTTATAACCTAAACTTTTGGCCAATGGCAAATTTGCCTTTAAAATAGTAGCCTCTCCATCTACAAGCGCCATTCCTATTGCTGAATTTTCAAATAAAGCATCAAGGGCACCTTCTACAGAGACCAACTGTTTTTGTGTTTCTACAAATTCGGTTACATCTTCTGCTATACCAATTACCTTAAAGGGCTTATTGTCTTCATCTAAAATTACCGTATGCATACCCTTTATATACTTTAAACCAATAGTATGGTAATTTGCTCTAAAGATGAACGTAAATTGATCGTTTTCTGGCGTAGCTTTATCGATTAATCTTTTAAGCTCTGAAAGATCTTCTGGATGAACTATTTCTGAAAATAACTTGCGTAGGTTCTTGTCTGCTTCCTTTTCTTTTAAACCATAAATTTTATACATATTGTCATCCCAAACAACCTCACTTGTAATCAAATTTATTTCCCAGATACCAAAGCCAGCTTTTGCTGTTGCCATTTTTAAGCGATTCCGGGTCTTTTTATATTCTAACTCTATCTTTTTTCTAGAATCTATGTCTTGGAACGTACCATATATGCGTACACACTTTTTACCTACCCATTCTGGTTCTCCTTTGGCCCTAACCCAAATTTCCTTTCCGGTTTGGGTTACAATCTGTAATTCTACATCCCAAGGCAGACCTTTTTCTATTCCTTGGGTTACCTTTTCTGTAATTAATTCCCTACTATAACCTTCTTTGTAAAAATTTATACCTGTTTCTAAGTTTGGCACAAAATCTTCTGAAACCTCATGTATTTCCTTGGTTATCTTACACCAATACAACTGGTTATTAACCAAATCTACCTCCCAACCACCAATACGGGCTACTTGTTGTGATTTTGAAAAAAGTTGTTTGTCTAAATTCTCCTTTGTGGTCTCCGTTAGAAAAACTATAAAACCAGAAGGGCTATCGCTATCAAAATATTGAGCAATTTGCCATTTATACCAGACAAGTTTACCGGATGGCAAATAGAATTTAACTTCATCTTCGCGCTCGCCAAGACCTTCCCTGCAATAATCTAAATCAATTTTTAGTTCATTGGGAAGGTGAGGCATTAACTTAAAAAATGGTTTGTCCTTATAATTCTCAGATAAATTATACGTATCTCTCCATTTTTTAGAAAGCCCTATAATATTAAAATCCAAATCAAGCAATGCAATTGGCAAGGGAGCTTGATCTAAGATAAGTTTATTGTCCACCATGCCGGTTAGGCCATTAACGTTTCAACTACAAATTACACAAATTATATAATTTCTTAGCAAATTGTAAGTTTTTTACTCCAAAATATTGGTATTGAAAAACAACAAAGCGCTAATTATTCATTAGCGCTTTACGTATAACTGGCATAATTACAGGTTAATTAAAAAGTTATTCTACAATAGTAATCTCTTTTATGTTTAGTAAGTCCTGGTGAGATACAAATGGATTCTTTAGCTTTTTCTTCCCTAAAAACACTTGTCTTTCCCTGTTCAAATCTTCTGATTTCTCTTTTTGAATAACTAAAGTTCCGCCTTCATAATACCTATCGTCTAACTGTATTATTACCTTATCAAAGGCAGGAACGGTAAAGGTGTAAATAGGATTTGCCGGACTCACGGGATAAATCCCCATCATACTAAAAACCGCCCACGCACTCATGGTTCCCGTATCGTCATTTCCGGGCAGACCAGCCGGTTCATTTTTAAAATACGTTGCTAAAAGCTCGTTGACCAATTGGTCCGTTCGGTGGGTTTCTCCCTTTACATAATTGAACAAGTAGGGGTAAGCTATGTCGGGCTCATTGGCCATATCAAACTGATTTTTATCAAAAACCTGCTGTAGTTTATTCGCGAACGATTTTGAACCTCCCATCAAATTCATAAGACCTTTTACATCATGGGCAACCATAAAGGAGTATTGCCAGGCATTACCCTCTATAAACCCTAGGTTTTTTACAAAATTAGCTCCGGTCTCCGGATTGTATGGGGTAAGCCAACTGCCATCATCGTTTTTAGGACGAAGCAGATTGAACTCCTTATCAAATAACTTTCTATAGGAAATGGAACGCTTGGAAAAGCGTTTGTAATCTTCTTTTTTACCCAAGGCTTTGGCCAATTGCGCAATGGCATAATCAGAAATATTGTATTCCTGCGTTGTTGACACAGAACCACTTTTGGTAGTTTTAGTAGTGAGGTAGCCTTTTTCAATATAATCCTTAAGCCCGGGGCGTAACGGATTCCCTTCTAACTGGTCCGCACTTTTTAGCATGGCTTGGTAGGCAAGTTCTACATCAAAATCCTGAATTCCCTTAAGGTACGTATCTGCCAAAACAATACCTGCAGGATCACCTACCATGGTGGTTGTTTCCGTAGCATTGAGTTCCCATTTGGGCAGCCAACCAGACTCATCGTACACCTGAAGCATACTTTTTACCATATCTGATTGCTGTTTTGGATACACCAAACTCATTAATTGATGGTAATTTCTGTAGGTATCCCAAAGTGAAAAGGCAGTATACCGCGTGTCTTCTGTTTTTAAGGTTTCCCGGGTTTGTATTTTAGGATATTCCCCATTAGCATCGTTTAATGTACTTGGATGTATCTGGGTATGGTACAATGCGGTGTAGAAAATGGTTTTATCTTCTTCCGTCCCGCCTTCAACTGTTATCGTAGACAATTGTTTGTTCCATTTAACTTGAGCTTCTGCCAATAGGGTTTCAAAATCTTTACCTTCCGTTTCTACTTTTAAATTTTCACGTGCATTTTCAATACTTACATAAGACACCCCCACTTTTACCGATACCGTTTTGGGTTGTTTAAAATGGTATCGCATATACGCTCCAATACTATCCCCTACTACAGCCTGCCTAAAACCTTTTTTAATACGGGTTTCACCATTGGCTACCATCCATTGCGCCTCTAGACCGTCATATTTACGTGGTTTTTTCCAAATTCCAAATTCGCTAGCCGGTTCTGAGAATTGAGCAACAAAATAAATGGGGTAGCTCTCTTCTGATTTGTAATAACAAAAAGAACCAACCATGCGCATACCTTCTATTTCGGTTGGGGAAACAACCTTTACTTGAGCCCCTTCTTCATTGGTTAATCCAAGGCCTAAATTCAATAGCACATTAGCTTCCCCTGCTGGGAAATGGTATTTACTTACCCCCGTTCTGGTAGTTGCCGTAGCTTCTACCTTTACACCGTACTTATCTAGGCTATTGGTATAATATCCTGGTTTTGCAGCCTCATTGCTATAGGTAGATCCGTATTGTTCGTGATCGGTAACCAAGGCCCCAGTTGTAGGCATGGTTATAATTACCCCCAACTCCGGACAACCCACGCCACTAAGGTTTACATGGCTAAAGCCCGTTAAGTAAGGATTTTCATTTACGTAGGGTGTAGAAAACCATCGGCTATCCTTTTCCATAGGTAAATTTTGTGCCCCTGCCACATTAAAGGGTGATACGTTCGCCATTCCCCTTACAGCAATAGGCCCTGGGTTAGTGGTGCCAAAATTAGAGGTGCCAATAAACGGATTTACATAGTCTACTGGTTTTTTTTGACCCATAAGAATGGTTGCTACTAAACTAAATACTAAAGAAAAAAAACTAGTTTTCATTGGATAAAGAATAAGGTTTTGCAGCCTCAGATACGGCCCAATTTTTATTAGGCTCTTTGCCCATATTAAATTCTAGATTACCGCCATGTTGTATAGCCTGTGTTGAAATAAAGGTTTGATCAAATGGTTTACCATTTAACCTGGCCGATTGGATATATGGATGATCCATTGCGTTATTGCTGGCAGAAACAGTAAAAGTGTTACCATTTTGCAATTTTAACGTAACCTCATCAAACAACGGGCTGCCTATTACATATTGGTTGGTAGCGGGGGCTACCGGGTAAAAGCCTAAGGCACTAAAAACGTACCAAGCAGATGTTTGCCCGTTGTCTTCGTCCCCGCAATAGCCATCAGGATTTGGCGTATATAGCTTGGTTAATACTTCCCTTATTTTTTCTTGGGTTTTCCAAGGTTGTTTGGCATAATTGTACAAATAAATCATATGCTGTATGGGTTGGTTACCGTGCGCATAATTTCCCATATTGGCTATTTGCATTTCTCGTATTTCATGTATGGTAAATCCATAATAAGACGCGTCAAATTTTGGCGGCATGTTAAAAACCTCGTCCAATTTACCAACAAAGCCTTCCTCACCACCCATTAAACCTATTAATCCTTGAACATCGTGAAAAACAGACCAGGTATAATGCAGGCTATTACCTTCTGTAAACGCATCTCCCCATTTCAAAGGATTAAAAGGTTCTTGAAAGGTTCCATCTTGGTTTTTACCACGCATCCAATTGGTTTGCGGATCAAAAAGGTTCTTGTAGTTCAATGATTTTTGATAGTATTTTTTTGCCAATTCTTCTTTACCCATAGATTTGGCCATTTGGGCAATGGTAAAATCCGCATAGGCATATTCTAGCGTTCTAGCAGCATTCTCATTGATGTTTACATCATAAGGTACGTAACCCAATTCATTGTAGTAATCTATACCTGCCCTACCTACGGAATTCACCGGACGCCCTTGGGAAACCGTTGCGTTTTTTAGCATGGCTTCCATTAAAATCTCTTTATCAAAACCAGATAAACCGTTTAGATGCGCGTCTGCAATTATAGGGGCAGAATTGGAACCAATCATACAATCCCGATGACCAGGGCTAGCCCATTCTGGTAGCCATCCAGATTCTTTGTAGGTATTGGCTAAACCTTCCATTATCTGGGTGTTTAGTTCCGGATACATCATATTAAAAAAAGGAAAAACCGCTCTAAAGGTGTCCCAAAAGCCATTATCCGTAAACATGTAACCGGCTTCCACTTTTCCATTGTATGGACTATAATGTACTACATTGTTTTGTGCATCTATTTCGTAAAAAGTCCTTGGAAATAATAACACCCTGTATAGGCAAGAATAGAATGTACGCAATTGGTCTAGGTTATTAGAGGTAACCGCTATTCTACTTAATTCCTTTTCCCAAGCAACGGCTGCTTTTTCTTTGGTTTCATCAAAAGTGTCTTTTCCAATCTCCCGATCTAAATTTAATTCTGCTTGCTCTAGACTTATAAAAGACGAAGCTACTTTTACAGTAACTTTTTCCCCTTTTTTGGTCTTAAAACCAATTATAGCCCCTACGTGCTCCCCTTTATTGTCCGTGCTATTTTCTAGAAGGCTCCACTTATCTCCCCAAGTGTGGGTAGCTTCAAAAGGTTTATCAAATTCTGCTACAAAATAATTATGGAAATTATCTGGTACACCACCACTATTGTTACGGCAGTACCCAATAATTTTTTGCTCTTCCGGTATTATTTTTACCATAGATCCTTTAAAAAATGCATCTAAAAGTATGTAGGCACTGTCTGTTTCCGGAAAGGTAAAACGAAACTGTGCTGCACGTGATGTTGGCGTAACCTCTGCCGTAACATCATAATCTGCCAAATACACACTGTAATAATCTGGGCGTACGGTTTCTGCCTTGTGCGAAAAATAAGAAGCACGTTCGTCTTCTTTGTATTTCAACTCGCCCACTACCGGCATAAAAGAGAACGCGGCATAATCATTGATCCATGGACTTGGTTGATGCGTTTGCTTAATACCTCTTATGGTTTTATCGTCATAACCATACGTCCACCCATCTCCCATTTTATTGGTCATTGGTGTCCAAAAATTCATACCCCAAGGTGTAGCAATAGCCGGGTAGGTATTGCCATTAGAAAGGCTAAAATCAGAATCCGTACCCATTAAAGGGTTTACATAAGCCAGTAATTCTGTTCTTGAATCGTCTTTAGAAATGGTATTTGTGGATTTTTCCCCACAAGCATATATCAGCGCGGTCCATGCTAATAAAATTAGTTTTGTTTTGTTAATCATTATGAGCATTTATTCAGTTTAGTTATAAATTTTTAGGGGATTTGGTTGTTCAAAACTTTGCCTATTCACCGTATCCTTTTTTGCAGTCAATGTAAACTCTAAAATACCTCCCTGCATTAGTTCTTTATAAGTGATAAATCTTCTATTCAATTGTTCACCGTTTAAAGAAATAGCAGCAACATAGCGGTTTTCTTCTGATAAACCTGTGGCTTTTACCTCGAAGTTTTTATTGTTTGGCAATTGTATGCTAGCTTTAGAAAATTGTGGTACACTCAAATCCAATATTCCTTGGGCGGCATTTACAGGATACATACCTAAACTGTTTAAAATGTACCAAGAAGACATTTGCCCACAATCCTCGTTTCCGCAATGGCCATTAGGCTCGTTTTTATACTGTTCATTGCGAATTTTATAAACCAAATCTTGGGTTTTATGAGGTTTGCCAATATAATTATACAGATAAGCAACATGATGGCTTGGTTCGTTACCATGTGCGTATTGGCCAATCATCCCTGTACTGAATATGGGCAACTTATCTGTTGGCAGCGGAGCATAAGTAAACATGGAGTCTAACTTTTGTTCAAATCGGTTTGCACCTCCAGTGGCTGCCACAAGGCCAGGAATATCTTGAGCTACCGACCAATAATATTGCCATGCATTGCTTTCACAGAAATAAGGCGAATATTCTTTTGGTGTGAAAGGATAGATAAAAGTGCCTGATTGATCTTTTGGTTGCAACCAAGAGTTTTTGGTATTGTATAGGTTTTTCCAATTATTGGACCGTTCTAGGAAATAATCATAGTCTTCTTCTTTGCCCAAATCCTTAGCAAATTGGGCCAAACACCAATCGTCATAAGCATATTCCAAGGTTTTGGAAACCGACCAATTTTCGTGTCCGGCAGCAGTTGCTATATAACCCTTTAGAGCAAACTCCTCTATTTGACGCTCTTTTACCATAGCACTGGTTTTACACGCTTGGTAGGCCAAATTGGCATCAAATTCAAAACCTTTAAAATAAGCATCTACTATTACCGGAACCGCATGGTAACCAATCATCATATTGGTTTCACTACCCTGCAAGGACCACACAGGTAATTTTCCGGTTTCTTGGTAATGTGCCAAAAGCGATTTTATCATATCCGGTACACGCTCGGTTTGAATAATGGTGTACAATGGGTGCGCTGCCCGGTAGGTATCCCAAAGCGAAAAGGTATCATATCTATTAAAACCGACTGCTGTTGCAATACTATCCGTTCCTGATAAATACTGGCCATTAGCATCGTTTGCGGCCTTATATTGCTGATTGCTATCGCTATATAACGTTGGTGCCAACATAGATTGATACATCATGGTGTAGAAGATGGTTTTTTGCCCTTTATTTTGTGTTGTTATTCTAATTTTAGAAAGTTCTTTTTCCCATTTTGCTCTTGCTTGTTTTTTGATTGACTCAAAATCATCGTCTGCTTCTTCTCTAATAGCTTTTGAT
This sequence comes from Croceivirga sp. ABH4_376, assembly GCF_056160685.1. Lineage (NCBI taxonomy): Bacteria > Pseudomonadati > Bacteroidota > Flavobacteriia > Flavobacteriales > Flavobacteriaceae > Croceivirga > Croceivirga sp. ABH4_376. The sequence goes on from NZ_JBSWXQ010000003.1 coordinate 334,150, forward strand.
GCACCCGCTATACTTGCAGAGGACAAACCTGTTTTAACCGTAACTACCTCATCTTCTTCTGTTTGATAATTTAAAATGATTTTAGATGCTTGCCCTTCTTTATTTTCTTTAATGTAGTAGGAAGAAAACGGTTTGGAAAAAGTCATCTCAAAATAAAGCTGTTGATTTCTAGCCCAACCTTCGGACATTCTAAAACCTTGAAGCACCGAATCATTAACCACGGTAATCTTGGTATTGGTTGGCCTGTCCCAATTTAAGCTATATCCTAAATCTATATGGATTTGTGATAAAGTATCTTTTGGAAAGGTGTATTTGTGTACTCCAACTCGTGAAGTAGCCGTGAGTTCCGCTTTTATTCCATAATCTTTTAATTGTACCCAATAGTAACCAGGTGATGCCTCTTCCTCTTCATGATTAAAATGGGAATACGCCTTATAACTATTGGCTTTAAGTGTATCCTTAAACCTGCTATTGGTTGGCATAACCAAGATATCATACAAATCTCCGGCACCCGTACCCGTTAAATGCGTATGGGAAAAGCCAGTTAGGATACTATCTGGGTAATAATAGCCAGCAATGCGATCCCAACCTGGGATTCCAATATCCGGGCTTAACTGAACCATACCAAAAGGGACGGTAGCCCCAGGATAAGTATTCCCAGGGCCATCTGTTCCAATAAAAGGATTAACATAGCTAGTTAAGCTTTCTAGACTATCGGTTTTTGGTTGGTCTTTACAAGCCATAACAAAAAGTACACTTAATACCCAAAAACCATATCTCATCATCCTCTAATTTTTACAAGCTGTTTTCTATGGTAAATTTAACCACCTCTGATAATTTACCGTATGCCAATGCCACGGTAGTATCTGCCGCACCGTAGTAGATAGCCACTTTATCTTCTTCAACAGAATGTAATGCTGCACAAGGAAATACCACATTGGGTACGTCTCCCATACACTCATAAGTGGTCTGTGGGGCTAAAAGATATGGTTGCGTCCTATATTTTACAATGTCAGGATTTTCCTTATCTAAAATAGCGGCGCCCATAGAATATCTAAATCCATTGCAGGTATTGATTACGCCATGGTAAAACATTAACCAACCTTCGTCTACCAAAATAGGTATTGGCCCAGCTCCAATTTTAGTGCATTGCCACGCACTATCCATAAACGGGGCAGCTTTCATTACACAACGATGCTCTCCCCAATACTTCATATCTGGGCTGTAGCTAACATAAATGTCTCCAAAGGGCGTATGGCCGTTATCACTGGGCCTACTTAACATGGCAAATTTACCATCTATCTTTTCTGGAAAAAGCACGCCGTTTCTGTTAAAAGGCAAAAAGGCATTTTCACATTGGAAAAACGCTTTAAAATCAAAAGTATAGCCTATCCCAATTGTAGGTCCGTGGTATCCATTACACCAAGTAATCCAATAACGGTCTTCTATCCAAGTAATCCTAGGATCGTACTTATAATCAGAATCTATCATTTCTGTATTACCCGCTGCAAATTGGATTGGTTCATGGGCTATGTCCCAATTAATACCGTCTTTACTAAATCCGGCAAAAATATTCATTTGCACGGCCTTGTTATCACAACGAAACACGCCTGCATATCCATCACCAAAAGGCACTACGGCACTATTAAAAATACTATTGGAGCTAGGAATTGCATCTCTGGCTATAATTGGATTTTCTGCATGTCTCCAAAGAACTTCGGTATGACCTTCCGGTCTGTCTTGCCATGGCATGGCTACTTTTTCTGTACTCATTTAAAAAACAATTAATTCGGGATTTGTCTGACCTTATCTAGCCAGGTGAATTTTAAAACTGTGGTGGTAACGATAAAAACGGTAAAGGCTACCCACATTTTAGGATAATCTCTTACCAATAAATAAATTGGAAGTAATATCATACTCGATTGCCATATCATGCCCACTAAACAGTTGAGCATATCTGACCAAAACTCCGTATTCTTTTTAAAATCAGGTTGCGTCTGTTGTATTTGGGTAACCACGGGTTGCCACCAACCCCATGGCTTAACACTTTTATAAAATGCCTGTAACACCTCTGGTTTTGTAGGTTGGGTAAAATACGTACCTAAAATAGACCCCAACAATGAAAAACCTAAGATTAATGGAAACAGGTAAATGGCATGTACATTGGTTAAGTCATATAACAATGTTCCTTCTTCAAAGCTGGCCTTGTTTTGATCCAACAAGAAATTTAGGGTAGCAACAAGCAAACCGGCAAGCATTCCCCAAAAATAACCCCAACCATTAAAGCGCCACCATACCCATTTTAAAAAGTTGGCTGCCACATAACCACCGTACAAAGCACTTGTAATCCATAAGGTTAAGGAGTTGATAGAGTCTGCAAAGAAACCCATGCAAACACCTAAAACCACAACTAAACAAGATGCCAATTGGCTAGCCTTGATATAATGACTTGGGGAAGCATTGGGCTTAAAGTACTTTTTATAAATATCGTTTACAATATAAGCTGGACCAGAATTTACAAAGGCAGAAAATGTGGACATGAATGCCGCTAAAAGCCCTGCTAATAATAATCCTTTAATACCTACTGGAATATGATTATTAATAACTTTAGGAAGAATTACCTCTAAACTACCGCCATTTAAATTAGGGTCCGCGTTCATTTCTGGACCCATGGCCACTAAAGCTATTACCACTACCCCCGCTATTAAAAGGTACCTAGGTATATACAATACCAAATTGGTAAAACCACTCATATAGGCCGCCTCCTTTACATTTCTAGTAGAAAGTATGCGTTGAAAATCGTAACTAGGTACAGGCCCTGCAATACTTGCAAAAAAGCCTTTAAATAATGTCATTCCTATAAAGGCCCCAAACATTTTGTAACCTTCAGTATCTATAAGCCTATTAAATGCCGAAAACTTATCTCCCCAAACCGGTTCCAGTTCTGCACCAAACAATATGCTTTTCCACTCTGGTGTAATAATCCCTTCTAATTGTAAATCGGTAACACTATAAAAAGCATAACCAGCTACTAGAATACCGGTTACAACCATTATACCAAATTGCAGTACCTCCGTAGCAACTACAGAGAACATTCCGCCTTTAATTGTGTAGAGGGTAGTTAAAAGTATAATTACCAATGCATAGGCTTGCTCTGAGGTAAGTAATACCAATTCTCCCAATTGCAAGGTTAAGTCCCAAGGTAGTATTACGGTTAAAAATTTACCGGTTCCTTCAAAAAAATAAGCGATAAAACCAATAGTTGAAACTACGGCAAACACAGCCACTATACTATGCGATGCCCTACCTGCACGGTCATCTCCAAATCGTGTTAGAATCCATTCAGACCCCGTCATAATATTGGACCTCCTAATCCAGATGGCCAAGAATATCATTACAAAAACTTGGTTCCAGATAGGCCACAACCACATGAACATAAAACTCTTGGCACCATATAAGAACAAGATACCCACCATCCAGGCCGTACCAGAAATATCGAACATTCCAGACCCGTTGCTCAACCCTAGATAGTACCACTTAATATCGTTACCCCCTAAGAAATACGATTTAAGGCCTTTAGAAGCCTTCTTAGAAATCCAAATACCCACAAAAAGCGTTAGCAAAATGTAGATAGCAATTATAGATACATCTATGATATCCATACTCAATTATTCTTTACATTCAATACTTGGGATTTGCTCCCATCTCAAATTCTAAAACCCCACCAACCATAATTTCGTTATGCGTTATGTAGGTACGGTCTAGCAGCTTACCGTTTAGTTTCACCGTTTGTATATATTTATTCTCAGTTGTTGTTTTTGGGGCTTTAACCGTAAAAGTTTTACCATTGTCTAGCGTTATAATCGCTTTTTTAAATAATGGACTTCCAAATTCATAGGTGCCAGAGGCCGGATTCATTGGATAAAAACCAAGTGCACTAAAAACGTACCAAGCAGACATTTGTCCGCAATCCTCATTACCACTTAAACCATCTGGCCTAGTGGTATATTGGGAGTTTAAAATTTCGCGCACCCAAAACTGGGTTTTCCAAGGGGCTTTTGCTTTATTAAAAAGATACGCTATGTGGTGACTGGGCTCATTACCATGCGCATACTGGCCAATGAGACCAGAAATATCTACAGAAACGTTATCTCCCGTTATATCTGAACTTTCTGTAAATAATTGCTCCAATTTTTTAACAAAAGAAGCTTCCCCGCCATGCAAAGCAATTAGCGTTTCCACATCATGTGGTACAAACCAACTATGCTGCCAAGCATTTCCTTCTGTGTAATCTGTATGTTCTCTATGATTAGAATATTTGGGATCAAAAGGCTGCCTCCATTGTTGCCCATTTGCCGATTTACCCTGCATAAATCCGGTCTTGGGATTAAACAAGTGCTCAAACGCCTTAGACCTTTTATAGAAATAATCGTAATCTTCTTTTTTACCCAAAGCTTTAGCCATTTGAGCCACACACCAATCGTTATAAGCATACTCCAAGGAAATGGTCACGGATTCGTCTGCCTTATCAAATGGTATGTATCCGTATTGACTGTATAAATCCAGTCCTCTATCCCTACCCAACATGGTCTTTTTTACTGCTTGGTAGACCAAATCAACATCATATTCCCTATAGCCCTTTAAATAGGCTTCTACCAAAACCGACACTGCATGGTTTCCGGTCATGGTGTGGGTTTCATTACCATAGAGCGTCCAAATGGGTAGCCTACCCTGCTCTTGGTAATAAGCTAGCATGGATTGTATAATTCCGTTTACTTTTTTAGGTTGAAGAATATTCAACAAAGGGTTCTCTGCCCTAAAAGTATCCCAAACGGAAAGGGTTGAATAGGCGGCTGTATTTTGAGGGGCCTTTACAATAGAATCGTTTTGTAAACGAAATTCGCCAGATACATCACTGAACAAACTTGGAGCAATTTGAGCGTGATATAAAGCGGTATAAAAAATAGTTTTTAAAGAATCTGTTGGCGTTTCTATTTTTATTTTTCCTAATGCGTTACGCCAATCTTGTTCCGTTTTCGCCTTAGTATCTGTAAACCATTTACCCGTGGCCAAATTTGCTTTGGCATTAGCTATACTTACAGAGGACACTGCAATTTTTAACGCTACACTGTCTGTTTCTGTTTCAAAAAAGAATTGTGCCCCAGTATTTTTACCTGTTACTTTTTGCGTTTGTTGTTTTTTAAAACCATCTGCTACCCAATTGGCATTAACAATAGATTGATTGGTCTGAATAGCAAAAAAGACTTTTTGATTTTTTGCCCAACCCGTACTATGCCTATAACCTGTTACCAATGTTTTATTTTCCAGATTAATTTCCGATGCCAAAACACCATCCCAATTAACTGCAAAGCCTAAATCAATAATAAAAGAAGGTTCCGCTTTAGAATTGAAAGCATATTTATGCACCGCTACGCGCTCACCAGCCGTAAGGGAAACAGTTACGTCTGGCTGTGGTAAATAAACACTATAAAATCCAGGGTGCGCTTGTTCTCGTTCATGAGAAAAACTAGCCACATATGGCAAACTATCCCTAGATTTTCCAAAGCGCGAAAGGTCCATTTTTGAATTGGTAGGCATTACTAGCACATCTAGTAAATCGCCAATACCCGTGCCACTTAAATGCAACTGTGAAAAACCAGCAATCAAAGTATCTGTTATATGATACCCCGAGCACCAATCCCAGCCACCTCTACCATTATCCGGACTAGGCTGCACCATACCAAATGGTGATACGGCTCCAGGGAATGTATGGCCATGACCACCGGTACCAATAAAAGGATCAACATAAGACAATACGTCTTCCGTACTTTGGTTAGCCCCTTTGCTATTGCTTTCTGTACCGCATGCGCCGTACAATAACAAACCAAAGGTTACTACAACCCATATATTTCTAGCCAATGGTGTCATTAAAATCTATAGTTGGTTTGGATATAGAGGTCAAAAAGTCGAAAAAATCTCTTGATTTTGCCTTCTTTATTAGACCAGCGACCAATGAGAGAAGCCAAATGCTAGAAAAAAACGTATACCATCTGTAAATTGAACCCTTAAGCTATTAAGTCAATAAAACGTGCATTTAGCCTAAACCAAATATTTGGTTGCGTCTATTTTTAGCAAAAAAAGAAGATGTTTCAGTTCCTTTCTAGATTAATAGATAATCCCGACCCAGTTATTATTATCCCATTTGGGGGATACGCCAACAACGATAAGGTTTTTGGTCAAGCTAGGGTTTTGGAAGATGAAGGAATTACCCACGAAGAGGACGACGGTTTTTTAAAGAATTTATATAATAGTTATAAACGTTTTGAAAGCGATGAGAAAGAAGGAGTTGTAGTTACGGTAACCGCTAATGATTTTAAAACCAGTCTTACATCAGATGCGGAAGGTTATGTATATTTAGACGAAGCCTACCATGCCAATTTACTTGACAAAGAATGGCACCCCATAAATTATTCATTAACATACGCAGGAAAACCCTTTACTATAAAAGACGAAATTCTTAAACCCTTACCTTCTGCACAGTATGGTATAATTTCAGATTTAGACGACACTGTAATACGTACCGGTATATCTTCTGCATTTAAATGGAAGGTAATCGTAAATTCTTTCTTTAAGCATAGCAATCAGCGTATGCCATTAGAAGGTGCACAAGAATTCTACCAGTTGCTCAGAAAAGGTAAAAGCGGACATGACAAAAATCCATTTTTCTACCTTTCCAATAGTCCTTGGAATTTGTATGAATATCTTATGGAATTTTTAAAGTATCAGAATTTTCCAAAAGGCGTATTGTTATTGAGAGACATTGGCTTGGAAAACAAAAAAAAGCCAAGTTTTAAGGAAGAAAACAAGTATATAAAAATTACCCACATTCTGGAGAGTTATCCAAATCTACCTTTTGTTTTAATTGGCGATGCGGCAGATTTAGACCATGATATTTACAGCGCTATTGCAGAAACATATCCAAATAGGATTAGTGCCATTTACATTCGCACCACAAAAGATCATGAAAAAATGAAACGAATTAAAAAAAGACTGGAGCAAAAAACCCATGTTCCCATTCAACTTATTGAGCATACAGACGAAGCTGTGGTACATGCCAGAGTTAATGGACTTATAAATTAACGGGAAAAAACAAAAAAGCCTCAACATTCGTTGAGGCTTTTTGCGGTCTGGACGGGACTCGAACCCGCGACCCCCTGCGTGACAGGCAGGTATTCTAACCAACTGAACTACCAGACCAAGAATTTTATCTTATTTAACTAAGACTCCTGCATCAGCGGGATTCAAATCTTGTTACAATTGCTTTTCAAAAGCGAGTGCAAATATACACGCTGTTTTTAATTACACAAAATTTTTTTTCGTTTAAACGAATTTTCTTCGTTCCACTAAAAATGTATTTAATACTGTTGCGAAATCTGCACCAATGTCAACTCCCACATACTTAATCTTATACTGCATACATTTAAGCTTTACTTCCTCTTTATAAGCCTCAAATTCTTTTTTATAATTTTCTTTTACACTTTCTGCGTATACATCAATTTTAGTACCGGTTTCAACATCAACAAAACGTTTGGGACCATCTTCAAATTCAAAATCTTGCTCTAACTTTTTGTCCATTACATGAAACAACACAACATCATGTTTATTATATTTTAGATGACGTAAGGCCTCAAACAATTTTTCTTGTTCCACTTGATGCTGTAACATATCCGTAAACAAAAAAACCAAACTTCTACGGTGTAGCTTTTCTGCTATTTGGTGCAAATATTCATAGGTGCGCGTTTCCTCATCCCCTTGCTTACTATTTCCTAATGCATTTAATTGCGCCAAAAGCATTTGCATGTGCCGTTCACTGCTTTTTTCAGGGGCATAGTAATTATAACCTTTGCCATATACACTTAGGCCAACAGCGTCTCGTTGTTTTTTAAGCAAATTCATCAAAGCCGCAATAGCTAATACCGAAAATCCCATTTTATTTAAACTCCCCAACTGTTGTTGCTTAAATTCTGGAAAATACATGGAAGCTGAATTGTCCAAAATCATATGACAACGTAGGTTGGTTTCTTCTTCGTAGCGTTTGGTGTACAACTTGTCCGTTCGTGCAAACAATTTCCAATCTATATGCTTGGTACTCTCACCATTGTTATAAATCTTATGTTCCGCGAATTCTGAAGAGAAACCATGAAAAGGACTTTTATGCATACCATTAATTAACCCTTCTACCACTTGCTTGGCAAGCAATTCTAGGTTTTTAAATAGTTTGGCGTCTTGTAATTGATTTTTAATATCCATCTAACCCCAAGATAAAAAGAAAAGGCCCGGTTTACACCAGGCCTTTAAAAATTTATTGCGCTATAGGTTTACAACAAACCGTCTATAGCATCTGTGTATACTTTTTTAGGAGATACACCAACTTGTCTACTTACAATTTCACCATCTTTGAATACCAATACGGTAGGGATGTTTCTTACCCCATATTTAGCGGCAAATTCCTGGTTGGCATCTACATCTACCTTACCAACTACAGCTTTACCATCGTATTCTTGACTTACTTCTTCTATGATTGGGCCTACCATTCTACAAGGTCCGCACCATGCAGCCCAAAAATCTACCATTACTGGCTTATCACTTTTTAAAACAACTTCTTCAAATGTTGCATCTGTTATCTCTAGTGCCATGTGTATTTATTTATATTAGTGCAAAGTTAGTCAATTAAAACGCGCATTCCTTACTCTTATCGCATTTGTTTTCATTATCAAGCAATTGGCAAAACTTATACTAGTTGAGTTTGTAAACCACCTCTTGTTGCTCCAACGTATTTAATAGGTCTGTGGTAATATTTACTTTTTGCTTTCTGCTAGATAAATTTAGTTTTATTTTTTCCTCTTGTTCGTACACCACAAAATTTAGGGTATGGCTTCCGGCATGTTCTAAAATAGCTTCCTTAAGCTCCTTAATTCGCTGTTCTTGTAGGGCAGCTACATTTAATTTTATAGTCAGTTTTTTGGCATAAGTTTCCATAACATCCTGTAACTGCTTAAAGTCATTGAACTGCAACCTCGGATCTCCCTTTTTGCCGGTTTCCCTATTTACCCAACCCTCTCTAATAAAAACCTTTAGGTAAATAAAAGAATTCATCATTAGAAAATGTCTAAAACGCAGGTATTCTTCACCAAAAATCCTAAACTCATAAGAATCCATATAATCTTCTACCGTGAATGCGGCCCAACCTTTTCCGTTCTTAGAAACGCGGTGCTGCACATCTGTAATTACTCCTGCAACGGAAAGCTCTCTATTAACCACCTCATTCAAATCGCCCTTTAAATGAGATAAACTTGCAGTACAAAAGGCATCCATCTCCTTTTTAAAATCATCTAGAGGGTGCCCAGAAAGGTAAATGCCTACCACTTCTTTTTCCCTTCTTAATTTTTCCATGGTACCCCAATCATCACAAGGAGGCACCACTGGTTCCGGAATTTGAACCTCACTAGCTTCGCCAAACAAACTTACTTGAGAACTATTTTGGTTTTCTTGGAACTTAGAACCATATTTTATCACTTTCTCCAAGAACATAATACCATCTGCCTCTTGATGAAAATACTGTGCCCGGTGCGTGCCTCCAAAGGAATCGAACCCTCCAGCTAAAGCTAAATTTTCGAATGCTTTTTTATTTGCTGCGCGAAGGTCTATTCGTTTGGTCATATCAAATACAGACTTGTACGGACCATTTTCGCCACGTTCCTTAACGATAGCTTCTACGGCTGCCCTACCAACACCTTTAATGGCTCCCAATCCAAAACGAACCGCATAGTCTTTATTTACGGCAAATTTGTAGAACGATTCATTTACATCTGGCCCCAATACCTGCAAGCCCATTCGCTTACACTCTTCCATAAAAAAGGTTACCTGTTTAATATCATTCATATTATTAGACAGTACAGCCGCCATATATTCTGCTGGATAGTGGGCTTTTAAGTAGGCAGTTTGGTAAGCAATGTATGCATAGCAGGTAGAGTGACTTTTATTAAAGGCATAGGATGCAAAAGCTTCCCAGTCTTTCCAAATCTTTGCCAGAACATCTCTTGGATGGCCATTTTTTTCGCCCCCGTCCAAGAACTGCGGTTTCAACTTTTCTAGTAGGGCAAAAATCTTTTTACCCATAGCCTTACGCAAAACATCGGCATCACCCTTAGAAAAGCTAGCCAGTTTCTGAGACAAACGCATCACCTGCTCTTGATACACCGTAATACCATAAGTATCTTGTAGGTACTCTTCCATCTCTGGTAAATCGTACGTAATCTCTTCATCGCCATGTTTACGGGCAATAAAACTTGGTATGTATTCCATGGGCCCCGGACGGTACAAAGCGTTCATGGCAATTAAATCGTCAAAAACAGTTGGTTTAAGACTCTTCATGTGTTTTTGCATCCCAGGAGATTCGTATTGGAACACCCCAATGGTTTCTCCTCGTTGAAAAAGCTCATACGTCTTTTCATCATCTAGCGGAAAATCATCTGGAATTAATTCTACCCCCGTTCTTGCTTTTACAATTTTTACCGTATCCTTAATTAGGGTTAGTGTTTTTAACCCCAAGAAATCCATTTTTAGCAGCCCCGCACTTTCTACCACGGAGTTATCGAACTGGGTCACGTACAAATCGGAATCCTTAGCAGTAGAAACGGGTACGAACTTGGTGATATCATCCGGGGTAATAATTACCCCACAGGCATGGATACCAGTATTACGCACAGAACCTTCTAGAATACGCGCCATGTTCACGGTACGGCCTTCCAAATCGTCCGTTTCAGAGATATTCAACAGCTCATTGATTTTCTCTAAATCTTCTGCACGGAATTTCTTTTTTAAAGTAGCCTCGTCTACCCCAAAAATCTTACCCAGCTTACTCATTTGCGGAATAAGCTTGGCAATACGGTCGGCATCGCTCAACGGTAAATCTAAAACCCTAGCCGTATCACGAATAGAAGATTTGGCCGCCATGGTACCGTAGGTGATAATTTGCGCTACTTGGTTGGCACCATATTTTTTGATTACGTAATCCATTACACGCCCACGCCCCTCATCATCAAAGTCAATATCAATATCGGGCATGGACACCCTATCCGGATTTAAAAAACGCTCAAAAAGTAAATCGTACTTTATGGGGTCTATATTGGTAATGGTTAAGCAGTACGCCACTACAGAACCAGCGGCAGAACCCCTACCTGGCCCCACGGAAACCCCCATGTTACGGGCCTCACGGATAAAGTCTTCCACAATCAAGAAATAACCTGGGTAACCAGAATTCTCTATGGTTGCTAGCTCAAAATCTATTCGCTCCGTAATTTCTGGGGTAATTTCGCCATAACGTACTTTGGCACCCTCATAGGTAATGTGCCTTAAATAGGCATTCTCTCCACGTTTACCTCCGTCTACCTCATCTTCTGCAACTTTAAACTCGTCCGGTATATCAAACTTGGGCAGTAATACGTCTCGTGCTAAATCATACGGCTCTACTTTGGCAACAATTTCGTGTAAGTTTTGTATCGCCTCTGGCAAATCCGTGAAAAGTTCACGCATTTCTTCAGATGATTTAAAATAGTATTCCTGATTGGGCAATCCGTAACGGTAGCCACGACCACGACCAATAGGCGTAGTTACCTTTTCACCATCTTTAACACACAATAAAATATCATGCGCCTCTGCATCATCTTTTTTGCCATAGTAGGTATTGTTGGTCGCCACCAATTTTACATCGTGTTTTTTGGCCAACTCTAACAACACCATGTTTACACGGTCTTCATCTTCTTGACCGTGGCGCATTATTTCTAAATAGAAATCGTCTCCAAACTGTTCTTTCCACCATAGCAAAGCTTCTTCTGCTTGGTTTTGACCTACATTCAATATTTTATTAGGCACCTCACCGTACAAATTACCAGAAAGGACCATTACGTTCTCCTTGTACTGCTCTACGATCTTACGGTCTATTCTTGGAACGTAATAGAAGCCATCGGTGTAGGCCAAAGAGGCCATTTTAATCAGATTTTGATAGCCAGCCTTGTTCTTTGCCAAAAACACAATTTGGTAACCATTGTCTTTAACCGATTTATTGGTGTGGTCTTCGCACACCTGAAACTCACAACCTATGATTGGTGTTATTTCTACTTCCGTAGGCTGCTCACCATTGGCAATGAGTTCTTCATTTTTATCTCTTGCGGCTTTATTATGCCCTTTTACTTCTTTCACAAAATGAAACGCCCCCATCATGTTGGCGTGATCCGTTATGGCTACCGCAGGCATTTTAGCTTTTGCTGTTTGAGATACCAGCTCTTTGGTACTCATGGTAGATTGCAAAATGGAATACTGGGTGTGATTGTGCAAATGCACAAAGTCAACTTCTGCTAACTCGGCTGCATTTTGCTTAAGTTCCTTATCACTAACACCACCCGTATCTTTTTCCCAAAGTGCATCTGCAATTTTTTTAGAGGCTGCTTTTAGGTTGATGTGCTTTAAGCCTATTAGCTGTATTTCTTGCGGATTGGCCTCCGAAAAACGCTCAAAATAATCTGGCGCAACGTCTAATTGCTCAAGGGTATATTGTTTTTTACGAACCAACTCTAAAAAGCAACGCGTGGTTGCTTCCACATCTGCAGTGGCATTATGTGCCTCTGCAAAAGGTTCTCCAAATAAATATTGATGTAATTCTGTTAACGTGGGCAGTTTAAATTTACCCCCTCTACCACCTGGAATTTGACAAAGTTCTGCCGTATGTTCCGTACAAGTATCCAGTACAGGGAGTTCCTGCAACGGATTGGCCACGGATTCCCTATAAAATTCGGAGCCCATAACGTTAACATCAAAACCCACGTTTTGCCCAACAATGAATTTTGTTTTGGCCATTGCCGCATTAAATTTCTCCAACACCTCTTTTAACGGCACACCTTCTGCCTCTGCCAAAGCTGTGGATATCCCGTGAATCTGCTCTGCCTCATACGGAATATTAAAGCCTTCTGGTTTTACCAAATAGTCCTGACTTTCAATAAGGCGACCCATTTCGTCATGCAATTGCCATGCAATCTGTATACATCTTGGCCAGTTATCGGTGTCAGAAATAGGCGCATCCCAACGTTTGGGCAAACCCGTTGTTTCCGTATCAAAAATCAAGTACATAGGCAGAAAATTGTAACCCTCAAAATTAGGCAAAGATGCCCGTTTATTAAAACCAGAACCACTCAACTTTTCAGTAGTTATGAACCAATAAAAAAGCCAGGCAAAACCTGGCTTTTAAAACTATGTTGAATCTAAACTAGGACACTGCGTTCTCATAAACACTTGCCGTGTCCAATGTCTCTCTAATTGCGTTACGCTGTTTCATCAACAAATTCTCTGTTGAAGGTGGTAACACAAATTTTTTGTCGTTAATAATGTCGTTATAAGTATTAATGGCTTCTTTTTCGCCACGTTCTACCTCGTTCAACATAGCTTCTTCATTATTCGACTCAAAGTAGGACCTTAAATTCATCCAATTTCTATGTAGTGTTCCTTTGGTACTGCCACCTTTATCGGGGTCTTGGCCAAAAGCTCTTATTTCTTTTTTCAACTCGTGCCCAAAATCATATCGTTGATTAGCACGTTCTTTAAAGAACTTTTGAATCACTGGGTTGTTTACATTATCTGCAGCTTGCTTAAAGCCTTTTTCCGCATCATATGTTTTTTCCAATAACTCATTCAATTTGTTAGACATTTCTACTGTGTACTCCATTATTCTCTTTCATTTTAATTCAACATACCTGTTATTGACTATCAACAACAGTATTTAAGATAATATTATTTAGCGCAATATCAAGTATTTAACAGGGTTTATAAGGGATTTAACAAGCTAGAAGGCAGCTGTTAAGAGAATTAACTTTTTTACAGCTAATTAGTTGGCATATGGGAAAATAAGGCTATATTTGCACCCGCTTTTCGAGTAAAAGCAAAAATTGAATTAATAATCAAGGGTCGGGCACCCAACAAATTAATGTGATATGCCAGTAAAAATTAGATTACAACGCCACGGTAAAAAAGGAAAACCATTCTATTGGGTAGTAGCAGCGGATAGCCGCTCTAAAAGAGACGGTAAATTTTTAGAAAAATTAGGTACTTACAATCCTAACACTAACCCTGCAACTATTAACTTAGATGTTGATGGCGCTGTAAAATGGTTGAACAATGGAGCACAACCAACAGATACTGCTAGAGCCATCCTTTCTTATAAAGGCGCGCTTTTAAAGCATCACTTATTAGGTGGTGTTAGAAAAGGTGCTTTCTCTGAAGAAGAGGCAGAAAAGCGTTTTAATGCTTGGGTAGAAGAAAAGGAAAAAGCCGTACAATCAAAAGTAGACGGTTTAGACAAAGCTAAAGAAGAAGAAAAAGCAAAAGCTTTAGCTGCTGAAAAAGAAGTAAACGAAGCACGTATCGCTGCACAGCAACCAGAAGTAGAAGAAACTCCAGAAACTGAAGTTGCTGGCGATGCATCTGCAGAAGTAGAAGCTGTTGAAGCTGCACCAGAAGTGCCAGAAGAGGCTCCTGCAGCTCCAGAAATGAAAGAAGGCGAAGCTGATAAAGAATAATTTGTAGACGATGCGCAAGGAAGATTGTTTCTACCTGGGCAAAATCGTTTCAAAATATAGCTTCAAGGGTGAGGTTCTAGTAAAACTAGATACTGATGAACCCGAAATCTACGAAAACATGGAATCAGTATTTGTCCTTTTAGGGCGAAATCTGGTTCCATTTTTTATTGATAGGTGCCGCCTACACAAATCGGCCTTACTCCGTATAGATTTTGAAGACGTAAAAGACGAGGCTGCCGCAGACCGAATTATGGGAAGCGAATTGTATTTACCACTTTCCTTTTTACCCAAACTGAGTGGCGACCAGTTTTACTATCATGAGGTAATTGGATTTAGAATGATAGATGACGTTCATGGTGATATAGGAGCAATTGTTGCCATTAACGATAGCGCTAGTCAAGTTTTATTTGAAGTGGAAAAGGACGGTAAAGAATTATTGATTCCGTTGAACGACGACATCATTACCAAACTAGATCGCCAGCAAAAAGAAGTACATGTTTCCACACCTGAAGGGTTGGTAGAATTGTATTTAGGCGAATAATGACAGTACCTTTCACTTTTAAACAATTTACGGTTCACCAAGACCGCTGCGCCATGAAAATTGGCACAGATGGCGTACTACTTGGTGCTTGGACACCCTTGCACAACCAACCCGATTCCATTTTAGATGTAGGTACCGGAACCGGTGTAATAGCTTTGCAATTAGCCCAGCGAAGCCCCGCAGAACTTATAGACGCATTGGAGTTAGACGATGCCGCCTATGAACAATGCGTTGCCAATTTTGAAGCATCTAATTGGGCAGACCGCTTATTCTGCTACCATGCCGAGTTTTCTGAATTTGTAACCGAGATGGATGCGGATGAGTACGACCTTATTGTTGCCAACCCACCATTTTATACCGAAGACGTAAACAGTGGCTCTCCTGAAAGAGATGCTGCGCGGCAAGAATCTTCATTGCCTTTTCCCAATTTACTAGAAGGTGTTGCCAAACTTTTGACTCCAGAAGGTGCATTTGCCTGCATTATTCCCCATAGCGAAGAAAATTCCTTTTTGAGAATTGCAAAGACATATGGACTCTATGCTGCTAAAATTACGCATGTAAAAGGCAACCCCAATGCACCTATTAAACGCAGCTTGCTCTATTTAACTTTTGAAGAAAAGCCAGCTAAGGTGAATGATTTGGTGATAGAAAAGGAACGCCACCAATACACAGAAGATTACATTAACCTTACCAAGGATTTTTATTTAAAAATGTAAAGACCTCCCAAGTGCTTCTTATCTTTGAAAAGAGACTAAACTGAAGCACATGGACCCAAAGGCATTTTCTGCACCGGATTATTACTTAATAGACAATCTTTTAAGTAGCGAACACAAACTGGTTCGGGATGCGGCACGTTCATGGGTAAACAAAGCCGTTATCCCTATTATTGATGAGCATGCACAAAATGCTACCTTTCCCAAACAGTTAATCGGCGGCTTAGCAGAAATAGGTGCTTTTGGCCCTATGATTCCAGAAAACTATGGCGGTGCTGGTTTAGACTATATAAGCTACGGTTTGTTAATGCAAGAAATAGAGCGTGGCGATAGCGGTATCCGTTCTACCGCTTCTGTGCAATCTTCCTTGGTTATGTACCCCATTTATGCTTTTGGTACCGAAGCACAAAAACAACGATTTTTACCCAAATTGGCAGCTGGGGAATTTATGGGTGCTTTTGGACTTACAGAACCCAATCATGGTTCTAACCCTGGAGGCATGGAAACCAAATTTAAAGACCAAGGAGACCACTACCTATTAAACGGTGCTAAAATGTGGATTTCAAATGCGCCATTTGCAGACGTTGCTGTAGTTTGGGCCAAAAACGAAGATGGTAGAATTCATGGTCTTTTGGTAGAACGTGGCATGGAAGGCTTTACCACACCAGAAACCCACAACAAATGGTCTTTGCGCGCATCTGCAACTGGAGAACTTCATTTTGACAATGTAAAGGTTCCTAAAGAAAATCTATTGCCCGGTAAAAGTGGATTATCCGCTCCATTACATTGCCTAGACTCTGCCCGATATGGTATTTCTTGGGGCGCAATAGGAGCTGCAATTGATTGTTACGATACCGCCTTGCAATACGCTAAAGAACGTATGCAGTTTGGCAAACCCATTGCTGCATTTCAACTACAACAAAAAAAGCTAGCAGAAATGGTAACGGAAATAACCAAAGCGCAATTGTTAGCGCATCGGTTAGGACAATTAAAAAATGAAGGTAAAGCTAGCTCTGCCATGATATCCATGGCAAAAAGAAACAATGTTGCCATGGCCTTACAAGTATCTAGGGAATCCAGACAAATACTCGGTGCTATGGGAATTTCTGGGGAATTTAGTATCATGCGACATATGATGAACCTAGAAAGTGTTATTACTTATGAAGGCACACATGACATCCATCTACTAATTACAGGAGCGGATATAACCGGTATACCTGCATTTAAATAATACGCACACTATGAAAAACTTATATTTTCTCTTGATTTCACTATTACTACTCGCTTGTAAGCAGGAACCCAAACCTACAGATAATAATACTGAACTTACAACAGCAACACCTCAACTCAACCTGCAAACTCCAGACGAGTTGTATGGCGATTTATTTGTAGCCGTACAAATGAGTACGCTGTTTAAAGACAGCAAAACCTTTGTAGACTGCACACCTAAAAACGACCCAGAAGTTATTCTGGAAGCTTATCAGAACGAAAAATTAAAAGATGATTTTAGCCTAAAGGCGTTTATAACAGCTCATTTTGACCTTCCGCCGTCCGTATCATCTGATTTTAAATCAGACTCCACTAAAAATGCAGCGGAGCATGTTGCATCGCTCTGGCCTGTGTTAACCAGAAGTAATGATACCGTACAACAAATGGGCTCTTTAATACCCTTACCTAAGGCTTATATAGTTCCAGGCGGACGCTTTAGAGAGGTTTACTATTGGGATAGCTACTTTACCATGTTGGGCCTAGCTGAAAGCGGCGAGTTTGAACTGATTGAAAACATGCTAGATAATTTTTCGCATTTAATTTATACCATAGGGCATATACCTAACGGCAATAGAACGTATTATTTAACCCGTTCCCAACCTCCCTTTTTTGCACAAATGGTGGCATTATTGGCAAAGCATAAAGGTCCGGAAATCTACAGCAAATATGCAAAAGCATTAAAAGCAGAATACGAGTTTTGGATGCATATGGATACCGCGGAACAAACAGCAAGCGAACATGTAGTTAAAACAGCCATTGGCCCAATGAATCGCTATTTTGACAAAGGGACCGGGCCAAGACAAGAATCTTTTAAAGAAGATTCCCTCCAAGTTGCCAAAGTGAACGGTGGCATAAAAATGTACCAAGATTTACGCGCCGGTGCAGAATCTGGCTGGGATTATTCTACCCGTTGGTTTGCAGACGGGAATAGCATAGAGACCATAGAAACCACAGATATTATTCCTGTAGATTTAAATGCACTGCTTTACGGTTTAGAAACCGTACTTATAGAATGCTATAAGGACCATCCAGATTATGTAAACCAATTAAAAACTCAGCAAGAAAACCGTATAGCCTTCTTAACTAAAGAATGTTGGAATCCAGAATTGGGTGTTTTTGAAGATTACAATTTTATTAAAAACAAGGGAACAGGCGTAAAATCTTTGGCTACCGTGTATCCGCTATTTTTTAAAATGGCAACGCAAGCCCAGGCGGATGCTATTGCCAAAGCTATAGCACAAGAGTTTTTAAAACCAGGTGGCGTGGTTAGCACATTAAACCATTCTGGACAACAGTGGGATGCCCCTAACGGATGGGCACCGCTGCAGTGGCTAACCTATGTTGGGTTAAAAAACTATGGCCATGAAACGCTCGCTAACACCATTGCTACCCGCTGGGTACAATTGAATGAAAAGGTTTATGAAAATACAGGCAAATTTGTAGAAAAATATAACGTAGAGGATTTATCCTTAGAAGCAGGCGGCGGAGAATACCCAGTGCAAGATGGTTTTGGTTGGAGCAATGGAGTGTACCTAGCTTTTAAAAAAGAGTTGGAACAATAAAATTATTCCAACTTCTTTCAACTATAACTTTTCCACAGTAACCTTTACACTTTTACTTATAGGCGTGTAACTACGGTCTGCAAAGTGATTGATAGGAACCAACACATTGGTTTCTGGAAAATAAGCTCCTAAGTTTCCTTCTGGAATGTTGTAAGGTATCACTAGAAATTTTTCCGCAGTACGTTTTACACCGTCGTAGTGGCTATGCAAATTCACCACATCACGTTTAGCCAAACCTTTAGCCGCCATATCGTTCGTATTCATAAACAAGACCCGCCTTTCATTATAAACCCCACGGTAACGATCATGTAACCCATAAATAGTGGTGTTAAATTGGTCGTGAGAGCGAATGGTCATCAACATAAATTCGTCCTCATTCAAATCATGATTTGGTAAATTATTCACCATCAATTGCGCTTTACCGTTGGGCAAACGGCTAAAATCTTTTTCTCTAGCATTATTGGGCAAATAATACCCTGAGCCTTTGGCGCGCTCCTCTGTATCTTTAAAACCTTTTGCCACTTTATCTATCAACTCTCTAACCATTTCATAGTTATCCCCAAGGGTTTTCCAATCCACAGAATGATTCCCTTTAAAATAAGCATCGGCAATATTTGCAATAATTTCGGGTTCGCTTACCAAATCTCCGGAAGCAGGTTTCAGCAGACCTTTACTATGCCTAACTTTTCCCATGCTATTTTCTACCGTAAAGCTGCGCAGTTTACCATTTTTCATGTCTTTTTCTGAGCGTCCCATGGTGGGTAAAATCAAAGCTGTTTTTCCTGTCACCAAGTGAGAACGGTTCAGTTTTGTGCTAATTTGCACGGTTAACTCGCAATTCTGAATAGCTTCTGCCGTATAGGCCGTGTCTGATGCTGCCATTAAAAAATTACCGCCCAAACACATGAATACTTTAGCATCGCCTTTATGCATTGCCATTATGGCTTTTACCACATCTACACCCTCTTCCGTAGGCGCATCAAAACCCAAATGTTCTTTAATACGTTGGTTCATGGCCTCATCTACAAAGTGCTGAATACCTACGCTACGGTCTCCTTGTACGTTACTGTGGCCCCTTACCGGACAGGTTCCTGCATGGGGTTTACCTATTGCTCCTTTAAGTAGTAGTAAATTGATGAATTCCCGTATGGTCTCTACCCCATTTTTATGCTGTGTAAGCCCCATGGCCCAGCAAACAATTATTTTAGAAGATGGCGCCAATAACTGTACCGTCTCGTCTATTTTTGCCTCGGAAACGCCAGTCATTGCAATTAAATCTTGCAAATTATGCTGGTCCAAATCGTTCATTACTGCCTCATAACCTTCTGTGTACTTCGCAATAAAATCGTGGTCAAAAACTGAATTACCTTCCGCATCTAATGCCTTTAACTTTTTTAAGATGGCCTTTACCAAAGGAATATCTTGGTTTATGCGTACCTGTAAATGAATATCTGCCATGTCTTCACCACTCAACATTCCTTTTACATGCTGTGGATTCTTAAAATGTACAAGTCCTGATTCTTCCAGCGGATTAATACTGACCACTTTACCACCATTCTGCTTGCATTTTTCTAAGGCCGATAACATTCTAGGGTGATTGGTGCCAGGGTTTTGCCCGGCTATGATAATAACTTCTGCCCCGTACAAATCGTCTAAAGTAACAGAACCTTTACCTATACCCAAAGTTTCTCCCAACGCTACGCCACTACTTTCATGACACATATTGGAGCAATCTGGCATATTATTAGTACCAAAAGCCCTAGCAAAGGTGCCGTATAAAAAAGCAGCTTCGTTACTAGAACGCCCAGAGGTATAAAAAATAGCTTCATTGGGGTTGTTTAGTTTGTGTAAATGTTCGGCTATAAGCTGATAGGATTCTTCCCAAGAAATGGCTTCATAATGCACGCTATTAGGGCGCAACACCAAAGGTGCCACCAAACGCCCAAATCGGTTTAATTCGTAATCCGTGAGTTGGGATAGCGCTTCTACCGAATGTTTAGCAAAAAAAGAGGCGTCTATTTTATCTGTGGTAGCCTCATCTGCCAATGCCTTGGCTCCGTTTTCACAGTATTCTGCAATTTTAGAAGGATGTTCTGGATCTGGCCAGGCACAACTAGGACAATCAAATCCGTCTTTCTGGTTCATTTTAAATAAGGCACGGGTAGAACGCACCACCCCCATTTCTTTGAAGGTATGTTTTAAAGCTTCCTTTACGCCCAATGCACCTGCAGCATGTTGTATGGGATCTCCCAATTTTAAACCTGTAAATTCTGTAGAACCCGTATAGGAGACTTTTCTTTTGTTGTTTGCCATTTTATTGCAGTTTAGGATTGGGGTAGTTGTCTGACTGGTCTTCTATGGTATTATCCATACAGGTAAAATCTTTTTCTAACAGTAGGTATAATTTTTCTCCAGATGGCAGCAACATGGTATTATCATGACCAATTAGATTGTTAGCATACCACTCCTTGGCCTCTGTTTCTGGCACCAACATTGAAATACAATTGTTCTCAAAATTAGCTTGCAATGCGGTGATGCCAGCATATTGCCTTACTTGATAGGTAAAGTTTGCACTTTCAAAAGCTGTGGTTTCTACCACTATACCCTCTGTGGAAAGCTTTTTAACCTCAGACTGCGTAAGTCTAAATCGTACCGAATTCCCTTTTATTCTAATTTTCATGGAGCAATTTTTAACCTATCCACTAAGGTACGCATTAGCCAATAGTTCTTTACCTCATTTACACCTATCCTTTATTCTTTTGGAACCAATTTTTCCCGATTCTGAAAAAATATGCAGTGTCAATTGCAAAATAAACGCAACTTACTCGTGACAACTATTAAACCCTTTCTTCATCTTTTTTCTTATCCTCCAATGCTTTTTTACCGGCGCGCATATCTGCATAGCGTGGGTCTGGCACGTAATCTTGCTTTTGCATTTTTATTACTTCAATACTTAAAAATCCAAATTCGCTCACCACTTTACCATAAAACCGATAAATACCCTTGCCTCTAAAGCTGTATTTGGCGGCGACCGGCGGAAAAAGAACCGTATCAAACACTTCTCCGTAACAGTCTAAAAGCGTAGCAAAGTGCATTCTTTTACCCGTATGTGTTTTGGTATTTTTTACCGTAACCAAATACCCGTAAATATCTATATGCTTATTTAAATACGCCTGTAAATGTTTTTGTCCGTTGTTATTTTTAGCAGGCTCTGCCAACAACGCAAAAGGGCTACACAATGGAAATCCCAATAGCTCCCACTGTTCAAAAGCCGTTTCTAAATCCGTAGTGTGTAGTTTAGGAATTTGGAACTTAGGCTGCTTGGGTTTAAAAAGCTTGGGGTGTTCTATGCGCTTGCCCTTGGCTAAGGCAAAATGCGCCTTCCAAAGCAACTCATGTTTATTAACTCCCGTAAACCTAAAGGCATCTATCCGTATTAAAATACTTAACTGCTCCATAGCAATAGGCACACGGTCTAAAAAATCTTCTAGAGACAAAAAACGCCCCTGTTCCATGCGTTCGTTTACAATGCGTTGCATTACCCGCTCTTCCAAATCGCGCAGGTACATAAATCCTAAATAAATATGGGTACCATAGATTACATTGGCCGCCACACTTTGATTTACACAAGGCGGATGTATGGTTGCCCCAAGCATACGTGCATCATGAATGTAAAATTCTGCACTATAAAATCCACCACCATTATTGAGCACCGCCACCATATATTCCAACGGAAAATAAGCCCGTAAAAATAAACTCTGATAGCTCTCTACCGCATAAGAGGCCGAATGCCCCTTGGCGAAAGCGTAGCCAGCAAAACTAGCCACTTGGTGCCACACCTCATCTATCAACGTTTCTGCATACCCTTTGGCCAAGCAATTGCTTCGGAATTTATCCTTTACTTTTTCAAACTCTTCGCGCGAGCGAAATTTACCACTCATGCCCCTGCGGAGTACATCTGCCTCTCCCAAATCCAAATCGGCAAAATGGTGCGCCACCTTTATCACATCTTCTTGGTACACCATAACCCCATAGGTTTCTGGCATAATAGATAATAGTACAGGATGCCCTTTTTCTTCTGCCCTTCCCGGATTACGATGCCTAAGAATATACTCCCGCATCATACCGCTTTTTGCCACCCCAGGCCTAATTATAGAACTGGCCGCCACCAACCCCAGATAATTATCTACTTCTAATTTTTTGAGTAGCATGCGCATAGCGGGAGACTCCACGTAAAAACACCCCATACATTGTGCTGTCTTTATTAAATTGTTGATGGTAGGGTCTTTAAAAAATGCTTTTACATCATGAATATCAAAAGTGTACTTCTCTGGCTGATTGTATTGCACAATACCCAAAGTATCTTTGATTTTACCCAGACCGCGTTGCGCAAGAATATCAAACTTATACAAGCCTACATCTTCTGCAGCTATCATATCAAAATGAACGGTAGCAAAACCTTTTGGCGGTAAAAAAGTGGCCGAAAATTGCTGCAACGGACCCTCACTTATTAAAATACCACTGGCATGTACGCTTACATAATTGGGCATTCCATGGATGAGCCTACCGTATTTGAGTACCAACTGCGCTATGGTGTCTAGTTGTTTTAGGTTGGTTTGCCCCGAACTCAAAGCATCTATTTCTTCTTTAGGCAATCCAAACACCTTACCTAATTCGCGAATTACCCCTCTTTCTTTAAACGTAACATAGGTACCTACCAGTGCCACGTGATTAAAGCGATTAAAAATATACTGCGTCATGTGCTCACGGTCTCGCCACGAAAAATCGATATCAAAATCGGGAGGATTGGCACGATACAGGTTGATGAACCTTTCAAAATACAAATCCAAATCCATTGGATCCACATCTGTAATTCGCAATAAATACGCCACCACACTATTAGCACCACTACCCCTGCCCACGTAGAAAAAACCCTGCTTGCGAGCATAGCTCACAATATCCCAATTAATGAGAAAGTAAGAGACAAAATCCATCTGAATAATTAAATCCAGTTCTTTTGCCACACGGTCCTTTACAGCCTGGGTCACCTCTGGATACCGATACGGCAGTCCCTCTTCTGCCAATTTTTTAAGCAAGGCTACATCTTCTGCGGCATTTTTAGTGTAATGCTGTAAGTTCTGGGTCTTTTTATGGGCCGAAAAATCAAAAGACAGTTCGCAGCCATCCAACAACTTTTGAGTGTTCTCTAAGATGAAACTGTATTCTGAAAACACTTGGGCCAAATTGGCGATAGGATACATTTTCTCTTCTTCGCTAGCTACTTGGTCGTCGTCTAGCTTACTTAATAGCACGTTATTATCAATAGCACGCAATAGCCGGTGCGCATTAAAATCGCGCTTGTTTCTAAAAGTAACCGGCTGCTGTACTACTAACTTGTCTGTGTAATTTTTAAGTCGAGAAAAAGGTAGTCTCCGTAAATCGCGCACGGAAATACCTATAAATTCATGCGGTAGAAAATCATCATATTCATTCAGCAAAACCTTTTCAAACGGATATACTACAAAAGCATGTTTAAAAACAGGAGCCCGTTCTGGAATAGGGGTATGTTGGTGCAAAAAATGAGATAAATAGGCATTTAATTCTTGGAACCCCACATTATTTTGTGCCACACCAACAAAACACTGGTCTACACCATTCCTAAAATCGATACCCAAAATAGGTTTTACCCCATATTCTGGCGCTTTACGCATAAAATTAAGCGCCGCAGAAGTATTATTTACATCCGTTAGCACCAATTGCCGCACATGATGCTCTTGTGCCAATTGCAAAAGCTCTACCTCAGAAAAGGTTCCAAAGCGTAAGCTATAATAGGTATGGCAATTTAGATACACGGTGTGTTTTTTCGTTTTTCGTTGTTCGTTACTCGTTTTTCGTTGCTCGTTGTTCGTTACTCGTTACTCGTTACTCGTTACTCGTTGTTCGTTGTTCGTTTCGCACAAAATTTTTGAATTAGTAATGTTACCATCTGGCAACTAGGTTTTACTGTTTTCTATGCGCCAAGACGACGGGTGGTTGCCCATTAAATGGGTTTTGCATTCTACCAATGGTTTTGGCGCCCATAGCAGAAGCCCGCAATACGGCCCTGTCTCCAAAGCGCTGCCGCACTTTATCCATGGCTTGGTATAGATTTAGGGTTTCTTCTGTATCCTCAAACAAGTTTATTTGGTAATTTCCAGACACCAGGTGGCTAAACCGCACCCCAACCAAGCGCACCAACATTCTTTTATTGTAGAGCGATTGAAACAACTCCATCACCTTAGGTATTAAAATATGGTCCGCACTGGTGTAGGCAATTCGTTTTTGCTTGGAATAAGTGTTAAAATCCGAATACCGAATCTTTACCGTAATGCAAGCAGTAAGCTTTTCGCCACGGCGCAGCTGATAGGCCAAATTCTCTGTCATTGCCGTTAAAATACCTTTGAGCTTAACCACGTCTATGGTGTCTTTATCAAAAGTGCGCTCCGTAGAAATAGATTTACGCTCGTTAAAAGGAACCACTGGCGTATTATCTATGCCTTGTGCCCTTTTCCAAATAAGCACCCCGTTGGCACCCAGTACTTGGTGAATAACATCTTTGGGCATTTCTTGCACGGTTTTTACTTGGCGTATTCCCAGATTACGCAGGGTTTGGTAGGTTTTATCGCCCACCATGGGTATTTTTTTAATGGACAAAGGAGCCAGAAAAGGCTTTTCGTACCCAAAATCTATTTTTATCTGATTATTAGGCTTTGCCTCATTAGTAGCAACTTTAGATACCACTTTATTTACCGAAAGCCCGAAAGAAATAGGCAAACCCGTCTCCTTAATTATTTTTTTACGCAGTTCCGTAGCATATTTATACGAGCCAAAAAAACGGTCCATCCCCGTTAAATCTGCATAAAACTCATCTATGCTGGATTTCTCAAAAACAGGCACCTGCTCTTTAATAATCTCCGTAACCACATCTGAATGCTTACTGTACGTACCCGCATTGCCCCTAATTACCACCGCCTCTGGACACAACTGTTTGGCCATACGCATGGGCATACCAGAATGCACCCCAAAACCACGAGTTTCATAACTACAGGCCGCAACCACACCACGATCACTTGTACCGCCAACCAATAATGGACGGTGCTTTAATGCTGGTTGTATGAGTCGCTCGACAGACACATAAAACGTATCTAAATCCAAATGTAGAATAGTCTTGTTCATACCACTTAACTCCCCTACTGCTAACTTGTTAGACATCCCTTTTTAACAATCAAAAAGGCAATCCATAAAAAGAGGGAAGCTAAATTATGGAATTTTTCCATTTATTTGGATTTTATCCATGTTAAAATACCAACAAGAAAATTAGAAGCCTATTTAGCTACTCAAGACTTTGATAAAATCATCTAAAAAAAGGAAGAGGAAATTAGGTGGGCAAACAATAAAAAAGCCTCAAAATCCAAAGATTAAGAGGCTTTAAGTACCTTGGGTGGGAATCGAACCCACACGTCCGAAGACACTGGATTTTGAATCCAGCGCGTCTACCAGTTCCGCCACCAAGGCTAAAACGGATGGCAAAATTATAAAATAATTTGAATCCCCAATCAATAATTACAAAAATATTCTTTAGCAACCCAGATTATTGTGTAAATTTGCAGCGATTTTAAGCAGGCATTTTATGTAAATTTGCCTGTTTTCAATTTTTAGCAATGCCATATCAAGTACCAGAACCGAAAATTTTTGCCTGTACCCAAAGCACCGCTTTAGGGGAAAAAATAGCAGCTGCCTATGGGGCTGAGCTAGGAAACATAAAATTCTCTAGATATAGTGATGGGGAATTTCAACCTTCTTTTGAAGAATCTGTTAGGGGCGCAAGAATTTTTATTATTGGTTCTACCAATCCCGGTCCGGAAAACTTAATGGAAATGTTGTTAATGCTAGATGCCGCAAAACGTGCGTCTGCTAGACACATTACGGCCGTATTGCCTTATTTTGGTTGGGCTAGACAAGACCGAAAAGATAAGCCTAGAGTACCCATAGCGGCTAAACTAGTGGCAAAAATGCTAGAAACGGCTGGTGCTACAAGAATCATTACCATGGATCTGCATGCAGACCAGATTCAAGGTTTCTTTGAAAAGCCTGTAGACCACCTGTTTGCCTCTACTTTGTTCTTACCTTATCTTAAAGAATTAAACTTAGATAACTTATGTATTGCATCGCCAGATATGGGTGGTTCTAAAAGAGCTTATGCCTATTCCAAAGCATTGGAAAGCGATGTTGTTATTTGTTATAAGCAACGCGAAAAAGCCAATATAATTTCTAAAATGGAATTAATTGGAGATGTTACCGGAAAGAACGTTGTTTTGGTAGACGACATGGTAGATACCGCTGGCACCTTGACCAAAGCAGCCGATTTAATGATAGAACGTGGTGCATTAAGCGTACGCGCCATTACTACCCACGGATTGCTTTCTGGCAACGCTTATGAAAGAATAGAAAAATCCCAACTTAAAGAATTGATTATAACAGATTCAATTCCGTCAAGGGAAAATTTTGACAAGATTAAAGTGCTAAGTTGTGCCAATTTATTTGCAGATGTAATGCATAGGGTACACCACAACACCTCTATATCTTCTAAATTTTTAATGTAATTTTTTAATAAATAGATAAAATGAAGTCAATTACTATCAAAGGATCCCAAAGAGAAAGCGTGGGCAAGGTAGCAACCAAAGCCCTACGTAATGCTGGAAAGGTCCCTTGCGTTATATACGGAGGGGAATCACCGATACACTTTTCAGCAGAAGAGCTATCGTTCAAAGAGTTGGTGTACACTCCTAACGCGTATACCGCTGTAATTGAGTTGGACAACGGACAGTCTATAAACGCAGTATTGCAAGACATCCAGTTTCACCCAGTAACAGATAGTATCTTACACATAGATTTCTTCCAGTTGTTTGATGACAAGCCTGTAACAATGAACATTCCTGTTCGTTTAGAAGGTAACTCACCAGGTGTTAGAAACGGTGGTAGATTGTTGTTCAGAAACCGTAAGCTTTCTGTTAAAGCATTACCTAATTTATTACCAGACGAGATTATTGTAGATATCTCAAAACTTAAAATTGGTGGTAAAGTTGCCGTTGAAAGCCTAAGGGTAGACGAGTATACCATCATGCAACCAGACAACATCACCGTAGTACAGGTTAAAGCCTCTAGAAATGCTGTTGTTGGTGATGATGAAGACGAAGAAGAAGGCGAAGAAGAAGGTGGCGAAGCTGCAGAAGCTTAATCCACTTTTACCAAATAGTAAAAGCATCCTTTTCCAAGAAAAGGATGCTTTTGTATTTTTAGACCATGCTAAAATGGTTGTTTAAAGACAGAACAGAAGTTTCTAACCTAACTACAGAAACAGACCCCATGAAAAAGTTTTTAGTTGTTGGCCTTGGTAACATAGGCACAGAATATGACGATACCCGACACAACATTGGATTTAAAGTATTAGACGCTTTAGCAGAAGAGGAGCAATTTTCTTTTGAGTCTGATAAATTAGGTTCTGTTGGACGTTTTAAACACAAAGGAAAAAGCGTTGTTTGCCTAAAACCCAGCACCTATATGAACTTAAGTGGAAAAGCGGTAAAATATTGGATGGACAAAGAAAATGTTCCGTTAGACCATGTGTTGATTATTACAGACGACTTAAACCTAGATTTTGGCACGCTTCGTTTAAAAGGAAAAGGAAGTGACGGTGGACACAATGGCCTAAAAGACATTCAAAAAATACTAAATACCACAACATACCCCAGGTTCCGTTTTGGTGTGGGAGCCAATTATTCCAAAGGAAAGCAAGTAGATTTTGTACTAGGTAAATGGACGGAACAAGAAAATGCCTCATTAAAAGAACGTTTACAACGTTCTACAGACTTGGTTCGCTCTTTTATTTTTGCCGGTATTAAAAATACCATGAACCAATACAACAACACCTAATTCACTAATACACTTTAAAATCGAATACGCCAGAATCAGAAGTGTTACCACTTGCATCTATTGTTACCACACGCCAATAATACGTGCTATCAGAAACTACGGAAACGCCTAAACCAGTAGTTGCATTATCTAAAGTCTGAACCAATTCTTCCGGTGGATTGGTAGCTGAAAAATAAACTTCAAAAGTTTCAATATCTTCTTCTACATCTGCTCCAGACCATTGCAAAAATACTTGGCTATCTTGATTCATAAATACGGTGCTACCAGATTTTGGGGTAAGTATTTGTGCGGGAAACGGAGCATAATTTGTTTGTGCACCAGCATTATAAAATAGCCAATTTTCACTAGTAGCAGTTTCTGCACTATTGCTATTGGTAGACGACACAGACCAAGAAAAAGGAGTGCCTTTTTCTATGGCCACACTTGCAGAAGTATTTCTGGTTCTTATAGCTTGTGGACTATTGGT
Source organism: Croceivirga sp. ABH4_376 (assembly GCF_056160685.1). Classification (NCBI taxonomy): domain Bacteria; kingdom Pseudomonadati; phylum Bacteroidota; class Flavobacteriia; order Flavobacteriales; family Flavobacteriaceae; genus Croceivirga; species Croceivirga sp. ABH4_376. The sequence continues at coordinate 363,300 of NZ_JBSWXQ010000003.1, forward strand.
CTCTAAGTTTATAACCGTAAGTATATACTCATCTGTATTTGCAGATGCCTGCCAAGAAAACGTTACTTGTGTTTGGTTTTCATTTATAACCGTTCCCGTGGTACATTCAGAATTCTGCTCAGGAAAAAGCAGTAACGCAGCCTGTGGAGCTGGCGGAGGACCATCATCGTTCTTACCACAGCTAAAAGCTACTAATAGCACTACAATAACAACTAATAACCTTGTCTTCATCGTTTTATTAGTTTTATGGTTTCTGTCTTTACTTTTCCTTGAATCTGCAGCAAGTAAATACCACTAGCCAAATTGCTTACGGGCACTTGAAATTGATTACCGGTTACTGTATGTTTAGCAGACGACAGCAAACTTCCATTCAATCCAAAAACACGAACATAGACGGTATCTTCTGGCCAATCCAGAAGAATCCTAGCAGTATTGGCAACGGGGTTTTCTAGTAAAGTAGGGTTGCCCGCTACTACAAGAATACGTTCATAAACGCCTTGACAAGCTAATGCCGAACTTACTTTTAGGTTATGAACCCCAACACCCAATTGCTTTTCAAAAATATGCTCTTGGGTTTGATAGGTTACGCCATCAATTTCAATGTTATAAAATTCCGAACCGGATAGCGATAAACTTAAAAACCCGTCTTCGGTTAACGTTTCATTCAAAATTTCTAATGACTGTGGTTCAGAAATTACCACGTCAAAACAAGTTTCCCTATAGTTTAACACACCATCTGTTGCGGTAAAACATAATTGATAAGTCCCGGAAGATAGATTAGCAAAAACAACATCTTCCGTAAATTCTAACTGCGACTCTCCAGTGTTCCCTGTTAATGTAGCCGTATACAGTAAACTTGTATTTTGCACCTCTACACTTACACTACCATCCTCGTTGGAACGGCAAGATTCACTGTTTATTTCAATTGAAAAATTAGACGTCTCAAAAGTATTAATTGCACAACCATTGGCGTCAACCAAGGCACCTTTAGGAGTCCCCAAGCAAAGATCATCTCCATCATCAAAAACCCCATCCCCATCCTCATCTGGCCTAAAAATACCCTCTATACACGCTTCAATAGAAAATGCTTCCAATTGCCCTCCATCTGATGGAGCCGTGTCTTCTATTCTTAACACCCACTCTCCCAGCAAACTTTCTCCGTTAAAGCTAGCCAGGGTTCCTAAAGGCTTTACAATACCGCTAACAGCTGGGTTATTACCGCATACCAAGGTTTCACCTTCATCGTCAAAAGTGGCGACTATATTATTCAAGTTTCCGCAGTTTTTAGAAAGTAAAAACACCTTGGTACCCGCGGGTGATGTTAGGCTAACGATTAAATCTTCTAAATACGTATGAGACAGTTCTAGGTTTACGTTTAAATCTGCAATTGGGGCATCTTGAAAAAACGTAATCTTAGATTCCACAACAGATGCTGTTTCGGGTGAAATCTCTAGTGGTAACCATGGTGCATCAAAAGCATCGCAATTTACCACGGTAGTTGTAAATGCACTGCCCGGATTAAAAGTTCCGGTAGCGCAACTATTATTTGGCCTAACACGCCAAAAATAGGTAGTCTCCGCGCTTAAACCCGCTACATTTACTGAATTTGTATTTACGGTTTTGGTATAGACAACGTTGGCAAAGGTATTATCCGTAGCAATTTCTACTTCGTAAAAACCATGATTATCGTTTTCTGCCCAAGTTAAAATTGGTTCCAAACCAATATTGATAGCACCATCTTCCGGGAATTCAGGCGATATGTTATCCAAGGCATCATCCAAAACCTTTAGCGTAAGTGGTACGGAAGCAGAAGCGCTATTCGCCATACCAACCAGTTCTATATCATATATGCCAACTGGTATGGAGGAAATATTATTTAACTCTACCAATACAGCGGTTTCATCTACATTAGCATTGTTTGGTGTAAATACCGCCGTAATACCACTGGGTAAATTAGCGGAAAAATTTACAGTTTCGGAAAAACCATCATTTAGTTCTAATGTAAAAGGAATGGTTAACGTATTAGGTTTACAGACCTCGTAAGTTAATTGTTCCGTTTTTAGAACTATAGTACTGGAAGTAATAGTAAAATTAGCCGTATTTACCGAAAAGAAGATGTTACCTTTTCCCTTAACCATAATCCTAGCCGTTGCTGTATTTGTACTTGGTAATTGCACTTTTGCCATTCCCGTATTGGGAACGTTTTCTGCTAAGACCACATCAAAATTAAATCCACCATCGGTTGAAAGAAAAATATCTACAAATTCTGTGTTAATTGGTGCCAAGTTGGTCTCTGCTACTTGCCAACGCACTTCTTGTACACTACCTGCAGCATAATTTACACTAGTTTTTTGCGATAACACTTCAAAGGCGCGTGGCGTATTCACCACCTGCACTTTAACAGAATCTGTAGCTACTTGCCCACCCAGAGGATTGTTATCTCTTACGGTAACGGCAAAGTTTAAATCGCGCTCTACACTAGACAACGTTTCCCAGATAGAATCTACGTTAGGTAACGTTTGTGTTAATTGGTTTTCTAAGATTCTAGTAATTCTTGGAAAATAACGATAATTATTGCCGCTGGGAGCTACCGACCTAAAGTTAGCCCCTGAAGTATTCTCTGGCCCAAAAGACTGGGTGGTAACCACCCCATTGTCTATTTGTTCCCAGGCATAAGTTAGGTTATCCAATTCTGCATCTGTGGCTGTTGCTTCTAATTTAAAAGGGGTATTCCTAGGTATAATATAATTTTCCTGTACTGCTATTGTAGGCGCTGTATTGGCAAAACTTAAGGTTTCTTGACAACTTAAACTACTGACAAAATTGGTGATTTGCACAATACTGGCATGATGAAAATAGTCGCTCCCAAAGGCGGCAACATTATTGCCTTCTACAATACCTGCGTATGCCATGATGGTTGTACCGCTGGCCGGTTCTACTTGGACTCCCGTGCCTTCGCTTTCAAAAGACCAAGTATGGTTGGCTCCAAACTGATGCCCTAATTCATGGGCAACGTAATCCAAATCAAATCGGTCACCTTCTGGTTCAAAACTAGCCGAAAAAGCACTACCCTTTCTACTATCATTACAAACCGAACCAATAGAACCCGCATTTCCGTTAGGATTCGCATCATGAAATAAATGACCTACATCATAATTTTCTGCCCCAATTATGGTAGTTAGGGTTTCTTGCGCCTCTGCATTTAGGCTACCATTATAAGGGTCTGTCTCAGCATCTGTATAAATAACATCAGCGTTATTTGGTACAATTTCTAAAGTAATAGCTAAATCTCGTTCAAAAACAACATTAACCCTTGTGATAGTGGCATTTATTGCAGCCAAAGCATCTGCCACCGTACCACCATGATGGGCCGTATATTCACCCGTAGCAGAGACTGCTATTCTAAATTTACGCAAAGCTTGGTCTTGCACCAGATTTCTGGGAATATCTTGGTAAGCACTTTGTTTTGCAAAACTTTCTGGAGTTTTACATACAAAAGCACCAAAAGCTTTTGGAGCAAGGTTACGTTCATAGCTTGTGTACAAACCTGTATTTTTATCTAACGAAACTATTTGCGTTTTTCCGTTGCCATTATTTAAAATTGTAATGTCCGCACCTTTAGGGGTAAAGCTAATTTTGGCAGTATACCTTTTATCCGTACTTACCGCTTGGTAGGATTTTATTTCTGGAAATTGCGCTGCCAATGCAGGATGTAATACACTAGCTTCTTTGACCAAAAAAGCCTTAGTACCTTGGTTAGTTATTGGTAGATACACTAATTGCCCTTTAATAGTACCTTCCTTTAACACGGCACCAAATTTTTGTGCGTTAAGGGCATAAATGTCCGTTTTTATTGATAATTTACCTGTAGTTGCAACTGACTGATTTGCTGTAGGTTTCCAATAATTATCTTGAGACCATCCGGAAAAGACAATAAAAAATATGGATATTGATAAAACAAGGTGTAACTTAGCTCTCATCCTGAAAAAGGGGCGTATTGCTATCAAATGTAAGCCTTTTTTATTTGTTATTCTGTGGAAGCAATCCAAGATATTTTTGAATTTACAACCAGCAACAGAACGGCTATTACCATTGGTACGTTTGATGGGGTTCATATTGGTCATCGTAAGATTTTAGAACGCCTCATAAATAATGCCAAAAGTACGGGCACCAAGTCTCTGGTACTTACTTTTTTTCCGCATCCAAGAATGGTCTTGCAAAAAGATGCCAACATAAAACTGCTGAATACCTTAGAGGAAAAAGAGCAAATTTTAAAAGAAATAGGGCTAGACTACCTTATTGTACATCCATTTACACAAAAATTTTCTAGGCTTACCGCTTTAGAATTTGTGCGCGATGTTTTAGCCAACCAACTAAAGGTGAAAAATGTGGTAATTGGATATGACCACAGATTTGGCCGAAATAGAAATGCCAATATAAACGACCTTAAATTATACGGTGAAACGTATGATTTTGATGTAGAAGAAATACCGGCCCAAGAAATTTCTGATGTTTCCGTAAGTTCTACAAAAATTAGAGCTGCCTTGAATGAAGGAGATATTGAAACAGCCAACTCTTATTTGGGCTATCCGTATTTACTAACGGGACATATAGTTAAAGGAAAGGGGATTGGTAAAAAAATGGGATTTCCAACGGCCAACCTACAGATAAAAGAAGCTTACAAGCTTATACCGCAAAATGGGGTTTATATTGCCCAATCAGAATTAGCAGGAAAAACGGTTTATGGCATGATGAACATTGGCTTTAATCCTACCGTTTCTGGAACCCAGCAAAGCATTGAGATTCATTTTTTTGATGTAGACCAAGATTTGTATGGTCAAAAATTACAATTGCGCCTACTTAAGAAGATAAGGAACGAGAAAAAGTTTGACTCCCTAGAAAAGTTGATTGCCCAACTAGAAAAAGACAAAATTACCTCCCTAGCCTATTTAGAGAATGGAATACCTAAATAAGTTCTTATTAAAAAAAATAGACAACGCCCAGTTACTGGTTTTTAGGGTGTTTTATGGGATTTTGGTTGCAGCAGAAAGTTTTGGCGCAATTGCCACAGGTTGGGTAAGGCGCACCTTAATAGAACCTAAATTTACTTTTAATTTTATTGGTTTTGAATTTTTACAGCCCTTACCCGGTAACGGAATGTATATTTATTTTGCCCTAATGGGCATCTTTGGCATACTAATTATGCTTGGTTATCGGTACCGGTTTGCCTCTTTAGGGTTTGCTATACTTTGGACAGGGGTATATTTAATGCAAAAGACCTCTTATAACAACCATTATTATCTTTTAATGTTGTTAGCCTACATCATGGCATTTTTACCAGCCGCAGCTAGTTTTTCACTAGATTCAAGAATTAAGCCTACCACCAAAAAAGAATGGATGTATAATTGGTGCAGATGGCTAATAATCGCCCAATTATTTATTGTATATACGTATGCAGCTGTTGCCAAATTATATGCAGATTGGCTAGATTTTAGTTTTGTAGAACTATTATTAAAAGGCAAAAAAGATTATGCCTTAGTAGGTGCATTTTTACAACAAGCTTGGGTACATAAATCCGTTGCATTTTTTGGTATATTTTTTGACCTTCTTATTGTACCGGCCTTACTATGGAAACGAACACGCAAATTTGCTTTTATAGCTGCTATTTTCTTTCACCTATTTAATAGCATCGTCTTTAGAATTGGTATTTTCCCATATTTATCTTTAGCATTTTGCCTGTTCTTTTTTGGACCAAAAACCATCCGTAATTTATTTCTAAGGGATAAAAAATGGTCTGTTCCTATTACGGGCACTATACCCGCCCATGCAAGATGGACAACCGCAGCCATACTAGTTTACCTAGTAATTCAGATTGCCCTACCTATTAGGCATCATTTTATTGATAGCGATGTATTGTGGACAGAAGAGGGCCACCGTTTAAGTTGGCGTATGATGCTCAGAAGTAGAGCGGGTACAATTCGTTTTAGGGTAGTGAATAAAAAAACCAAAGCAATTACCCGCATTAATATGAATAACTACTTAACCAAAAAACAACGCAGAAAGGTTGCCTGTTATCCAGATTTTGCTTGGCAATTTGCCCAGCATTTAAAGAAAGAGTACGCCCAAAAAGGTGAAGATGTAGCAGTCTACGCAATTTCTAAAGCCAAAGTAAACCAAGGAGAATACGCACCGCTCATAGACCCCAAAGTAGACCTGGCAAGTGCGAAATGGCACCATTTAAAACCCAATCCGTGGGTATTACCCTACCCACCTAACACACAAAAGTAAATTTAAGCATGGGTAGTTCTATAGTTGATGGACTTTCATTAGCAAAAGAAATCCTTTAATAATTCGCCTATTAACTTAAATTTGCAGCATAAAGAACAAATTAGATGTTGCAACTTCAAGAAATAAGGAATCAGAAAGATGCATTTGCAGAAGCCTTAAAAAAAAGAAATATAGAGGCTTTACCCATTCTAGATAAAATTCTAGAATTAGATGAACAAAGGCGTGCTACCCAAACCGAACTGGATAACACCTTAGCAGAAAGCAACAAACTTTCCAAAGAAATAGGTATACTTTTTAAAAGCGGTAGAGCAGCAGAGGCCAATGAGTTAAAAGAAAAAACCGCAACTTTAAAAGAACAATCCAAATCCTTAAACGAGCAACTTTCTATAACGGCTACGGCCTTACAACAAGAACTGTATCAATTACCCAATGTTCCACATAGTAGTGTTCCTGCGGGAAATAGCGATGAGGATAATGAGGAAATTTTCAGGGAAGGCAACATACCTAGTTTGGTAGAAGGTGCGCTACCCCATTGGGAATTGGCTAAAAAATACGACATCATAGACTTTGAATTGGGTGTGAAGGTTACTGGAGCAGGATTTCCAATTTACAAGGGAAAAGGTGCTCGTTTACAGCGCGCTTTAATTCAATATTTTTTGGATAAAAACACAGCTGCGGGCTATACAGAAATTCAAGTACCGCACCTGGTAAACGAGGCTTCTGGATTTGGGACCGGTCAACTGCCAGATAAAGAAGGGCAAATGTACCATGTAGGCGAAGACGATTTATACCTAATACCAACCGCAGAAGTTCCAATAACCAATGTTTTTAGGGACGAGATTTTAAATGCAAAAGAGCTTCCTATAAAATACACCGGATATACACCCTGTTTTAGAAGAGAAGCAGGTAGCTATGGAGCCCATGTAAGAGGTTTAAATAGGCTACATCAATTTGATAAAGTAGAAATTGTTAGGGTAGAGCACCCAGACAATAGCTATGCTGCTTTAGAAGATATGACCAATCATATTAAAGAACTTTTAAAAGAACTTAAACTACCCTACCGCATATTAAGGTTATGCGGGGGCGACTTAGGTTTTACCGCTGCCTTAACGTACGATTTTGAGGTGTTCTCTACAGCACAAGATAGGTGGTTAGAAATTAGTTCTGTATCTAATTTTGAGACCTATCAAGCCAATCGTCTAAAATTGCGTTTTAAGGACGAAAATGGCAAAAAGCAGTTGGCCCACACTTTAAACGGTAGTTCTTTAGCCTTGCCAAGGGTTTTAGCAGGTATTTTGGAAAACTATCAAACTGAAAATGGAATTAAAATTCCTGATGTATTAGTACCTTATTGCGGATTTGATATTATCGATTAGAAGAAAAGCGCTAATCCATATTTTAATTAAGATTTCAAGGAGCCAATGGCTCCTTTTTTTTGTCCTAAAATGGGCAAACCAAAAGCAAACTAGCTACATATTTAACAAAAAAGAATTTGATTTTGTTTTTATTTAGACTCATTATATATAAATTTGATGCCTGATAATTCTCAATAGAATTTATCCAATTTCACAAACGTTACAACGCATCAAAAAATGAGTAAAACCATTAGTGCTTTTTTAATAGCTTCTTTTCTTTGCTTACAACTTGTTGCCCAAACCAAAAAAGAGCTAGATCAACAATCCATTAAAAAGATGTGCGGTTGTTTTGAGGTTACTTTCAACTTTGCCGAAACTTTTAACTACAGTAAAGATTCGCTCTACAAACCTTCTAAAACAAAAGTGGACAAAGGGTTAGAGTGGGCACAATTAGTAACAGACACGGATAATAAAATAGTGATACAACACCTACTACAAGTAGGTGACCCTAAAGACCCATACATTGTTAAACATTGGAGACAGGACTGGTTGTTTGAAAACACGGATTTCTATCATTATAATGGAGCGAATAATTGGACCTTTGTACAAAAACCAGTAGAAGAAGTTAAAGGCCAATGGACCCAAAAAGTGTATCAGGTAGATGATAGCCCCAGATACGAAGGCTCCGCCACCTGGGTACACGTAGACGGAAAAAGCTATTGGGAAAATACCACAACGGCACCTTTACCTAGAAGAGAATATACCACAAGAGCGGATTACAATATTACGCTAAGAGGCAATAGACATGAAATTACCAAAGAAGGATGGGTACACGACCAAGATAACAGCAAACTAATTAGAAAACAGAACCAAAAAGATGTGGTTCTTGCCAAAGAAAAGGGTTACAATACATATGTACGTGTACCGGACGAACGCTGCAAAGGCGCCGCTAATTGGTGGTCTTCGCATAAAGAAAAATGGGCCACCGTGCGCGCTATATGGGAAAAAGTTTACCAAAATAACCAAGACCTTACCCTTAAAGAAAAAGTAGACCATAAAGTACTTTACAAGCATTTGTTTGATGAAGAACTTACAAGCGAATTGGAAATTGAAAAAACAATAAACGCCTTTGTGGTAGAAAACCCAGAGGGCAATACTAAAAACTAATTATAAATGAAAAAATTAGCAGTTTTAAGTGTACTCACATTAGGTTGTTTTACACAACTACTAGCTCAAAAAAATGTCTTTTTAAATCGGGATTTTTGGAGCAATAACCCAAGCATAGCTACTATAGGAGAAAAAATTGCCGCCGGTAACGACATTGCTGCACGTAATCCTGCATTTTTTGATGGAGCTACATACGCCATTTTACAAAAAGTTGACCCCAAAACTATTGCCTACATTATTGAAAAAGAAGGCAATGGTGTGGACAAACTTACCCATGACGGAAGAATTTATCTGCATTGGGCAGCATATTCTGGCAACCAGCAAGTTGTAGATTATCTACTAAAAAATGGCGCAGATGCCGCAGCAGTAGACGCCCATGGGTATTCCGTAATAAACTTTTCTGCCAATGCAGGATTAAAAGACACCAAAATTTATGATGCTTTACTAGCAAAAGGAGCAGATTTAAACGCTACCACCCATAATGGAGCAAATGCCCTATTACTTTCTTCTTCTAGCGCCAAAGACTTTACGATCATCCAATATTTTATAGATAAGGGACTTTCTTTAAGCAGCAAAGATAACGATGGTAATGGCGCATTTATGTATGCGGCACGTAGTGGAAATATTGACTTGTTAAAAACGCTTAAAGATAAAGGTGTAGACTACAAATCCATTAACAGTAAAGGAGAAAACGCGCTCTTTTTAGCCGCCCAAGGTTCTCGCCGTAACCAAAATGATAAAAAAGTTTTTGACTACTTAGAAGGGCTAGGGTTAAAACCTAATTTAATTAATTCTGAAGGGCAATCCTTATTACATCTTGTTGCAAGAAATAATAAAGATGTGGCGCTTTTTAAGCATTTAATCCAAGCAGGTCTTGACTCAGAATTAGCAGACAACAATGGCCAAACTCCTTATTTAAATGCCGCCAGTGGTAATGGTTTAGAAATAATAAAGCTATTGGCCCCAAAAAAAGATATTCATCCCGTAAACAAAAAAGGACAAACAGCTTTAATGCTCGCAGTTGAGCGCAATTCTGCAGATGTAGTGGCCTATTTAATTGGGCAGGGAGCCAATGTAAATGCAAAAGATAAGGAAGGTAACGGTCTAGCTTATTATTTATTACAAAACTACAATCCAAGAAATATAGACCAGTATGAAGCTAAACTTGCTTTGCTACAAGAAGCGAACGTAGATTTTACAGCACCTCAAAACAATGGTAACACCCTGTTACATTTAGCGGCCAAAGAGAATAACTTAAAACTACTAAAACAGTTGGCATCTTTCCAGATCAACGTAAATAAGAAGAATAATGAAGGTAACACGGCACTACACCTTGCGGCCATGTCTTCTAAGAACGATGATATTTTAAAGTATTTAATTTCTGTAGGAGCAGATGTATCGGCCACTACGGATTTTGAGGAAACGGTATTTGATTTGGCTTCTGAAAATGAAATGCTAAGAAAAAACAACATCAAACTAGATTTTTTAAAACCATAAGAATAAAATGAAAAGAATACTAGGATTAACCTTTGGTTTAGTACTACTAACTACATTAATTGCCTTTGTACAGGCACCAAATACTATTGGTTACAAATGCATGATCCAATTAACCAATTACGAGGGCGAAGGAGCCTATGTTGTAGTCTCTGTGGTTGATAAGGACGGTAACTATATAGAAACCCTTTATGTTCAAGGAGATGATGAAGAATGGTACCGAGATTTAACAGCTTGGTGGACAAACTTGTATGGGGTAAAAAGACCTACCCTAGATGGCATAGTTGGCGAAACCGTTACCGGAGGACAACGAAAAATGACTGTTTTACAAATTCCTGCAGATAAAATTGATACCGGCTATAAATTACGATTTGAATCGGCTGTTGAGGACCATGAATACTACATGGACGATGTAGAGTTTGATTTAACTACCGAAAATCTTGCCACCAAAAATGAAGGCAAGGGTTACATTAGGTATGTAAGAATGATTAAACAATAAATAGTTTATGACCATCTCTATTTGGAGGTATAGTCATTTGGTATTGGCCCTATCATCGGGCCTTTTTTTAATTCTGGCATCGGTCACCGGAATTGTATTGGCCTTTGAGCCTATGCAAACCGCAACAAAAGGATATAATCCTATGCCCTTAGACCAGGTAAGGCTATCCGAAACAATTGCCGCTTTGCAGCAAGAATACGACGAGGTACTATCGTTTAAAGTAGACCAAGATGATTATGTAGTAGCCAACGTAGTAACCAAAGAAGGGAATAACAAAGAGCTATATGTACATCCAAAAAGTGCTGAAATTTTAGGTGTACCAAAACCACAACATCCTATTTTTAGCTTTACTACCAACCTACACCGATCGTTATTTCTAAAAAGTGTAGGTCGCTTTTTTGTTGGTCTGGTATCATTTCTACTTTGTTTAATTGCCGTAACTGGTCTGTTACTGATTATTAAACGCCAAGGTGGTTTGTTAAAACTGTTTAGCAAGGTACAGCCAGATTATTTTGAATTACGCTACCACGTGGTTCTTGGGCGTTGGTTTTTACTACCCATTATCCTAATTGCAGCTACAGGAGTTTATTTATCTGCGGAAAAATTTTCACTCCTACCACCCACTCGGGTTACTCATAAGATGATAGGACCAGAAGACAATGTAGACGAAAGTGTACATGCTTCAGATTTAGCCATCTTTAAAGACATAACCCTAGACCAAGTGCGGTTGGTTACCTTTCCGTTTTCGCCATTTCCGGAAGATTATTTTGAGCTCGCCCTAAAAGACAAAGAACTTTACGTACACCAATATACCGGTGAAATACTCAGTGAACAACCCTATCCTTTTACCTATTTGGCCAGTAAACTAAGTTTAACCTTGCACACAGGGCAAGGATCTATTCTTTGGTCCATAGTTTTATTACTAGCCAGTGGTTCAATTCTTTTCTTTATTTATTCCGGCTTTGTCATGTGGCGTAAACGCGTAAAACATTCCATTGGCAAATCTAAATTTAGTAAAGATGAAAGCTCTCACATTATACTATATGGTTCTGAAACTGGTAACACCAATGGTTTTGTTTTGGCATTACAGAAAGGATTGATAAAAGCGGGCAAAAGTGTCTTTGTTGCACCTTTAAACACCTATTCTACCTACAAAAAAGCAACGGATATATTTATACTTACCGCAACCTATGGCGAAGGGGAAGCACCTACCAATGCAAATAAGTTTCTAAACAAACTAAGAACCATAGTACAACCCAACCAACTTAACTATGCCGTAATTGGTTTTGGCTCGTTGTCCTATCCACTCTATTGCCAATTTGCTATAGATGTGGCACAAAATTTACGTGAACAAGATAACTTCAAAGAAATTCTTCCATTGGTAAAAATTAACAACCAAGCTAAGGATACGTTTGCAGACTGGGTAGAAAAGTACAACAATAAAAAAGGAGAGCACTTAAATTTGGCAGCATACCTACCTAAAAGTAGCCACCTTAAACCAAATGATTTTGAAGTGACTTTAAGGACCAAAGTAAATGAAGACCAAACCTTTTTATTACGGCTAAAACCTAGAAAAAAAATACAATTTCAATCAGGAGATTTACTTGCGTACAGCCCTAAAGAAGACCAAGTGCCTAGACTGTATTCCATAGCTAAATACAACGAACAACTTTTGTTAAGTATTAAAGTTCATGAGCATGGTATTTGTTCTAGGTATTTTTCCACATTAGAAGCAAAGAATAAAATAAAGGCCAACATTCAAAAAAACATACACTTTCATTTTCCCACAGAAGCAACAAGTATAACCTGTATTGCTAACGGTACAGGTTTGGCTCCATTTTTAGGAATAATTGCAGAAAACAAAAAAAAGATTCATTTAGATTTATTCTGGGGTGGCCGCACCAAGGCCTCTTACCAAATTTATGAACCCTACCTGTCTGCCCATTTACAATCAGAACAATTACAACAGGTACATTTAGCCTATTCCCAAGAAGGTACAAAACAGTATATACAGCAAGTACTGGAATTACATAGCAAGGAAATAGCCGCTAAATTGCAAAACGGAGGGGCCATCATGATTTGCGGTTCCCTAGCCATGCACAAACAAGTTTTAAAAGTTCTAAATCAGGCTACTATAACCCATCTTAACCAGCCTTTGTATCTTTTTGAAGAAAGAGGGCAAATACTTTCAGATTGTTACTAAGCCGGGTTTACCCTATAAATTCTAATCTCCTTAACACAAAACTCTAAAAAGCAACGTTATATTTATCCTATGCGTTTACTCTTTTTCGTTTTACTTGCTATTACAATTAGTGCCAATGGGTTTTCCCAAGAAGACTTCTTGGCCAAGCAATATTTTAATGATGGTGAATTTGAGAAAGCAAAAGTGTTATACGAAAAACTAGTAAAAAAATCACCCGGAAGAAAAGATTATGCTGAATATTACATTACCACTTTACAACAATTAGAAGACTACCAGACGGCAGAATCTTTTCTACTAAAAAAACTGGAGCAGCCAAGGGTGTTTCCAACTTTTTATATAGAAACCGGTTACAATTATGCCTTGATGAAACGGGAAGATGAGGCCGGTCTATTTTATGATCGTGCCATTTCCAGTATACAGACCAATCCAAATTATGGTTACGCTATTGGCCTTCGATTTCAAAAATATTCTTTGTTAAACCAAGCTGTAGCAGCGTATAGTTTGGCCATGCAATTAAATCCGGAGGCAAATTTTGATTTACAATTAGCGCGTATTTATGGAGAGCAAGGCGAAATTCAAAAAATGTTCAGGGCATACCTTAATTTGGTTTATGACGGTAAAACCAGTCGATCTAGTGTTCAGCGTTATTTGGAAGATTTTATTACCGATGACCAGGAAAACACCAATAACATTTTATTGCGTAAAATTCTGCTACAAAACGCACAGCAACAACCAGATGTGTTTTGGAACGAAATGTTAAGTTGGCTCTTTATACAACAAAAACAATACAATAGCGCTTTTGCTCAAGAAAAAGCAATTTACAAGCGTACGGACGAAGCTTCTTTGGAACGACTTAAAAATTTAGGGCAAATCTGTTTGGAAAACGAAGCTTGGGATACAGCGGAGAACATCTTTTCATTTATCACGGATAAATCTAATAATGGGAATACTAAACTAAATGCTGCACTAGAACTCATAGAAATTGAACTAAAAACCAATGCCAATCCTAACTTAAAAGACCTAGATAAACAATATCAAAATTTATTGGCCACTTACGGGCAAGAACTGAACACGCTAAACTTACAAATTGCCTATGCCAACTTTCTAACCTTTAAAATGAATAATGCCAAGCCGGCAATAAACCTACTTAAAGCGAGTATGGACTTACCAATGGGTAGATTTGGTAACGCATATTTAAAAATGGCGTTAGGAGATATTTTGGTTTTTGACCAAAAATTTAATCAAGCACTTATTTATTTTACGCAAGTACAACAAAGCCTAAAAAACGATGTATTGGCGCAAGATGCTAGGTTTAAAGTTGCACAAACCAGTTTTTACAAAGGTGATTTTGACTGGGCATTAACCCAATTAAAGGTATTAAGGAGTTCTACTTCGCAACTAATTGCCAATGATGCCATGCAACTAAGTCTTTTAATTTCTGATAACTCCCAGGAAGATTCTACACAAACCGCACTAAAAAAGTATGCAAGAGCAGACTTATTGGCCTATCAAAATAAAACTCAAGAAGCCATAAATGCCTTGACTGCAATTTTAACCGATCATAAAGGTGAAAGTATTGAAGACGAAGCACTGCTAAAACAAGCGGAATTATTAGAATCGCAAAATAAATATGACGATGCGCGCTTTAATTACATCAAAATCATAGAATTTTATGCCGACGGTATTTTAGCGGACGATGCCCATTTTAGACTAGCACAATTATTAGAAAACCAATTGGGCCAACCAGAAAAAGCAAAAGACTATTACGAGAAAATTATTTTCAATTTTAAAGACAGTTACTATTTTCCACAAGCTCGTAAAAATTACAGAAGGCTAAGGGGAGACACTATAAATTAAATTTACATGATTATATATAACGTTACAACCAATATAGACGACTCTGTACATGACGAATGGTTAAGTTGGATGAAAGATATTCACATACCCGCAATGTTAGCCACAAAAAAGTTTGTGGAAGCCAAAATGTGCAAGGTAGTGGTTAAGGAAGAGATGGGCGGTACTACCTACTCCGTTCAATACAGAAGTATAGATAGGCCTACCTTAGAAAGCTATTATACGGAGCATGCAGAAAACATGAGACTTCAGGGAGAGCGTCTTTTTCCAAATAAATTTGTCTCTTTTAGAACAGAACTAGAAGTTATTAGCGAACAAGAGCGTTAAAACATGCATTTGGTATTCAGCTATGGCACCCTTCAAGAGGCAACCATTCAACTAGATTTATATGGTACAACCTTAGAAGGTGCTGCAGACCAATTGCAAGACTATGAACTATTTAAAAATGTAGTCTACAGTAGATATCCTGCAGTTAGAAAAGCTACAGGCCAAGTTGTTAAAGGCACGGTTTTTAACCTTACCGCCCAGCAGCTAAAAATTACGGACCAGTATGAAGGCGAAGGATACAAACGTATTGCGATCCAACTTAATTCTGGGATTAAGGCTTGGGTTTATGTAGAAAATTGATTTTAGCGTTGTACCTTGCGTGCAAAACCTCCTTATGCCTAAAAAGAGAAAAGACAAGTTTCGTGGCCAACGGGATGTTCCTGCAAAGCATGTCCATGACAATGGACCTGTAAAAGCCAAAAAACATTTAGGACAACATTTTCTCAAAGACGAGAAAATAGCACAACAAATTGCAGAAACCCTTTCTTTACAAGGCTATGATAAGGTGCTAGAAATTGGTCCGGGCACTGGAGTTTTAACCAAATACTTGTTGCAAAGAGGTATAGACCTAGTGGCTATGGATTTAGATGCAGATTCTATAGTTTACCTAAACCACAGTTTTACCTTAGAACACCCAAACGTATTCAATAAAAATGGAAAGCTTAAGGTTATAGAGGCTGATTTTCTTCGGTTTGATTTAACCAAATTATACGGCAAGGAAGCGTTTGCCATTACAGGTAATTTCCCTTATAACATATCCAGTCAAATTGTTTTTAAGGTGCTGGAGTTAAGACATGCCATTCCAGAATTTTCCGGGATGTTTCAGAAAGAAGTAGCTAAACGCATTTGCGAAAAAGAAGGAAGCAAAACGTACGGTATCCTATCTGTTTTGGTCCAAGCTTTTTACGAAGCAGAATATTTGTTCACGGTACACCCAGAAGTTTTTGCTCCGCCACCAAAGGTACAGTCCGGAGTACTACGCTTAGTGCGTAAAAAAGACTATTCCCTTGCATGTGAAGAACGCCTGTTCTTTAGAGTGGTAAAAATGGCTTTTAACCAACGTAGAAAAACTATTAGAAATAGCTTAAAACCATTAGAGCTTTCAACAGAATTAAAAGAAGACCCTATATTTGACCAACGCCCAGAACAATTGTCTGTGGCACAATTTTTAGAGCTAACCAAACGCATAGAAAATGACGCCATTTAAGTTAACAGAAGAACTTTTAGCGGAAATTCAGCAACTCATCTTAGAAGAGGCACATGATAAGCTTAGAGAAATGCTTAAGGAATTTCACTATGCGGATATTGCGGAAATTGTAAACGACCTAGAAATTGAAGAAGCCACCTATCTAATAAAACAATTGGATAGTGAAAAAACTTCAGATGCCCTTACAGAGTTAGACGAGGATGTAAGGGAAGCCATTTTAGGCAACCTTTCGCCAAAAGAGATTGCAGACGAGTTAGAGGAACTAGATACGGATGATGCTGCGGATATTATAGGAGAATTACCAAAAAGTATTGTACAAGAAGTAATCTCTGAGATAGACGACCGTGAACACGCTAAGGATATTGTAGATTTATTACGCTATGATGAAAGTACTGCCGGTGGCTTAATGGCAAAAGAATTGGTAAAGGTTAATGAAAATTGGAATGTATTAACCTGTGTAAAAGAAATGCGCATACAGGCAGAAAATGTAACACGTGTTCATAGCATCTATGTGGTAGATGATGAGGATAAATTAAAAGGAAGACTATCTTTAAAAGACCTACTTACCACAAGTACCCGTGCCAATATTAGAGACGTTTATATTAATAAGGTAGATTCTGTTAACGTAAATGAGAAGCCAGAAGAGGTAGCAAAAATCATGTCTAAATATGATTTGGAAGCCATACCCGTAGTAGATGAAATTGGACGATTGGTGGGCCGCATTACCATTGATGATATTGTGGACGTAATACGTGAAGAAGCAGATAAAGATTACCAAATGGCGGCCGGTATTTCTCAAGATGTAGATTCTGATGATAGCATTTGGGAGTTAACGCGTGCCCGCTTACCTTGGCTTATTCTTGGCCTTTTTGGTGGAGCCGCTGCCGCTGTAATTATGGGTGGTTTTGAAGAAATGTTCAAAGCCTATACCATCCTATTTCTATTTACACCACTTATTGCGGCAATGGCTGGTAATGTTGGCGTGCAATCTAGCGCTATAATTGTACAGGGCTTGGCCAATGATGATATTAAGGGGAGTATAAGTAATCGTTTAATCAAAGAAATGCTATTAGCTTTACTTAATGGTTTTATCCTTTCTATTTTATTACTCTTGTTTACTTGGCTTTGGAAAGGCGATTTAATGACCTCTATTGCCATATCCATTTCCTTAATAGCGGTTATTGTAGTAGCCGGGTTTATTGGCACCTTTGTACCGCTATTTCTTGACAAAAGAGGCATAGACCCTGCCATTGCAACCGGACCATTTATAACCACTAGCAATGATATTTTTGGCATCCTAATCTATTTTAGCATAGCCAAGCTTATATTAGGTTTATAGCAGCGTCTAAGCGCAGAAAAGTAAATCGGCATGAAATCGATAAACATTCAACAAAAATTTGAGCAATTCGAAGCTAAATGGCATCCACAACAAATTGGGGTGGTAGATCAAATGCAAGTGTTGTTAGCCAAGTTACAAGGAGAGTTTGTTTGGCATAGCCATGAAGAAGAAGACGAACTCTTTCAGGTAGTTAAAGGTACGCTATACATGCAATTTAGAGACCGTACAGAAATAGTAAAAGAAGGGGAAATCATAATTGTACCTAAAGGCATTGAGCATTGTCCATTAACCAAAAACAACGAAATTGTAGAGGTTTTGCTCTTTGAAAAACTAACTACATCGCATACAGGCAAAACAAAACACCAACTTACAAAAACAGCATATCCTAAAATATGAAAGTACTTCATTTAGATACCAATCACGATTTATTAATACAGGGGTTTCAAGAACTAGGCTGGGAAAATCATGAAGATTATTCCAGTACTAAAGAACAGATTCAAGCTAAAATCCATGAATACGATGGTATTATAATAAGAAGTAGGTTTACCATTGACCAACAGTTTTTAGACGCAGCAAAAAAATTAAAATTTATTGGCAGGGTTGGTGCAGGTTTAGAAAACATAGACATCCAATACGCCAAAACACTAGGCATATTATTGGCCAGTGCACCAGAAGGAAATAGAAATGCGGTTGGCGAACATACATTGGGCATGCTGCTTTCTTTAATGAATAAGATGAACAAGGCCCATAAAGAAGTCTTGAACGGCCAATGGAATAGAGAAGACAATCGCGGTGTAGAATTAGATGGAAAAGTTGTTGGCATTATAGGCTACGGCAATATGGGCAAAGCTTTTGCAAAAAAATTACGTGGTTTTGACGTAGAAGTTATCTGTTATGATATTTTGGGCGGTGTAGGCGATGAAAATGCCAGACAAGTAGGTATTTTAGAGTTTAAGCAACACGCAGACGTAGTTAGCCTTCATGTACCGCAAACCGAAGAAACTATTGGCATGGTAGATGCAGAGTTTATATCCGGGTTTAATAAACCCTTTTGGATTTTAAATACGGCCCGTGGCACATGTATTAAAACGGAAGACTTGGTAAAAGCGCTTGAAGAGGGTAAAATTTTAGGTGCCGGATTAGATGTTTTGGAATACGAAAAAAAATCTTTTGAAGATTGGTTTACTAAAAGCCCTAAACCATTTGAATATTTGAAGCAAGCAGACAATGTACTTTTAACCCCCCATGTTGCAGGTTGGACAGTAGAAAGTAAAATTAAGTTGGCACAAACCATAGTAGACAAGGTAAAAGCTAAATTTTCTTAACTTTATTGGTCTAGCCAATTTAGTTAAATGACTATACAAGCAAAAACCGTAGAAGAATACCTTTCTAAACTTCCAGAAGAAAGAAAGCAGGCTGTAACCAAACTAAGAGATACCATTAAAAAAAAACTCCCTTTTGGTTTTGAAGAAGGAATCTCGTATAATATGATTGGGTTTTATGTACCCCATTCAGTTTATCCTAATGGGTATCATTGCAACCCCAAATTACCCTTACCTTTTATAAATATTGCATCCCAAAAAAATTATCTTGCCCTATATCATTCCGGCATATATGCAGATAACCAATTATTAGAATGGTTTGTTATGGAATATCCCAAGCATGTTAAAACAAAGTTAGATATGGGTAAAAGTTGTATTCGGTTTAAGAAAATGGACCAAATACCTTACCTGCTAATTGGAGAATTAGCCAAAAAAATGAGCGCCAAAGACTGGATTAAGGTATATGAGAAAAATCTAAAGCGCAAATAAATACGCAGCACAAATATTACCGCCACCTAACCTTTTTAATGGCGAGTTAGAAATACATAAAAAGATGAAAAAACGAGTTACAGGATTGGGCGGAATCTTCTTTAAGTGCGATGACCCTGATAAAATTAAAAATTGGTACAACAAACATCTAGGCTTAAATACAGACCAATATGGCTGTAGCTTTTGGTGGAAAGACAAGGAAGGTAATGATGCTTTAACTCAATGGAGTCCTATGAGTAAAGACACTACCTATTTTGAGCCTAGCCAAAAGCAGTTCATGATGAATTTTAGGGTAGAAAACCTTAAAGAATTACTTGCTACGTTAAAAAAAGAAGGCGTTACGGTAATTGATAAAATTGAAGAATTTGACTATGGAAAATTTGGTTGGATTCTGGATCCAGAGGGAAATAAAATAGAACTATGGGAACCTGTAGACCAAGCTTTTCTGTAGGTATTGATTTATTTGCTACATTTATTCCAGATTAACCAACAATTAGAAAAACAATGTCTGAAGAAAACAAAGACCTAGGCGATAAAGCCGAAGAAGCATTTGATAAAGCAAAAGAGGCGGCCAAGGAAGCCGCAGAAGATGCAAAAGATGGCGCTAAAGATTTTAGTGAAGGCGCAAAAAAGACTGCCAATGAATTCACAGAAGGAATGAAGGATTTAGGCGGGGAAAACAAAAAGATTTTAGCCGGCATTTTGGGAATAATCGTAGGATGGGCAGGAATCCACAAATTCATTCTTGGTTATAAAAAAGAAGGAATCATCATGTTATCCGTATCTATTGTGGGGATTATCTTAAGCTGTGTAGGCATTGGAGTTTTTGTAGTTTGGATTATGGGATTAGTAGGCTTAATAGAAGGTATTATTTATCTAACCAAATCGGACGAAGATTTCTATAACACCTACCAAGTGGGTAGAAAACCTTGGTTCTAATAGTATAAGCCGGCTAATTGCCGGCTTTTTTGCTGTTTTATTAATCGCAATATTACGATTATATGCTTATAAGAACAATGCAGATAGAAGATTGGCCTAGTATTTCCCGTATTTACAAAGAAGGATTGGCAACCGGTTTTGCTAGTTTTGAAACTGATGTTCCAGACTTTGATACTTGGTCTGCCAAAAAACTAAGTTTTTGTAGGCTGGTAATTACAGAAAATCAAGAGATTTTGGGTTGGGCCGCCCTGTCTCCCACTTCAACACGTATGGTTTATAAAGGTGTAGCAGAAGTGAGTATTTATCTCTCTAAGCGAGCCCAAGGTAAAGGCTTTGCCCAATTACTATTTCAAGAATTAATCACAGTAAGTGAAAAAAATGGTATTTGGAGTTTACAATCCAGTATTTTCCCCGAAAACAAATCCAGTATCAAATTACATGAGAAAATGGGTTTCCGTTATTTGGGTAAACGGGAACGTATAGCCAAGACCGCTTCTGGTGTTTGGAAAGATAATTTGCTATATGAAAGAAGAAGCGATACCGTAGGTAGGGATTAAGCTTCATTATTTAGATTAGCCTGCTCTTGCATAGCTTCCATATGCTTCCTCTCCAATTCTGCTTGAAACTCTTCCATTACCGGTTTAACGGTACTCTCTGGTAAATCTGCAATTTTAATGTACATTAAACCGTCTACGGAATTATTGAACAAAGGATCCACATTAAAAGAAACCACTTTGGCATTCTGTTTAATATATTTTTTTATTAATACGGGTAAACGTAGACTACCAGGCTCTACTTCTTCAATAAGCTTATCAAACTTGTTTAAATCTGCCTGTGTTTCGTCAAAAACAAATTCTTTATCGGCATCTTTTAATTTCACCTTAAATTCTTTTTTAGGTCTAACGTATTGGGCTACGTATGGATCCCAATAATGCGACTTCATAAACTCTATCATCAAGGATTTAGAGAAGTTAGAGAATTGATTGCTAATACTTACCCCACCAATTAAGTATTTATGTTCCGGATAACGTAGCGTGGTGTGCACAATTCCTTTCCACAATAAGAACAAGGGCATAGGTTTTTGCTGGTATTCTGCCACAATATATGCCCTACCCATTTCAATACTATCTCGCATCATTGGATACAGTTCTGGCTCAAATCGGAATAAATCTTGTAAATAAAATCCGTCTATTCCATGTGCTTCAAAAATTTTAGAACCAAGCCCCATGCGGTAAGCGCCAACAATGGCCTTTTGCTCATCGTCCCACAAAAACAAATGATGGTAATAGGTATCAAAATGGTCTAAATCTATGGCATTGTTGGTTCCTTCTCCAATTGCCCTAAACGTTACTTCGCGCTGCCTACCTATTTCTTTTAAGATAAAGGGCATGTCTTTTTCTTGTGCTAAAAATACTTCGTAGTTTTTGCTCTGTAACAGTCTTAAATCCTTTTCTCTTAGCTTCTCAATTTCACCTTGGATTACCTCGGTACGCACTGCAGTAACTATTTTTTTAGGCGGCTTAGGTATTTTTAAAGATGAAGGCACTTTATCTATAAAGCGCTCTTTCTCAAAGGCATTTGACAGTAGGTACGTTTTTTTTCGCAGTAATTCGGTAAAACTTTCCAACGTAGGCTCCTCTTTCTGTACCGCCACGGAAATTGGCTTTCCAATACGTACTTTTATTGGCCTACGATTTTGAGTAGTTACCTCTGATGGCAATTTTGCTGTTCTAAAAACGTCGTCTATTTTAGATAACCTGTAAAATAACCTACTATTTTTTGCATGAAAATAGATTGGCACCACGGGTACTTCTGCCTTTCTTATCAATTTTAGGGCTGCTTCTTCCCAAGGCTTATCTACCACTAACTTCCCATCCCGGTAAGTAGACACTTCCCCTGCAGGAAAAATACCCAACGGATGGCCATTGCGTAAATGCGCCAACGCGTTTTTAAATCCAGCTACACTGCTTTTGGCGTCTTTATGATTTTCAAACGGGTTTACAGGCATTATATAGGGCCTTAACGGCTCTATTCTATGTAATAAAAAATTTGCGATTATCTTAAAATCGGGCCGTTGGCCCAATAGTAGTTTAAGCAACAATACCCCATCTATACCACCAAGCGGATGGTTAGAAATAGTAATAAAAGCCCCATCTTTAGGCAGACGCTTTAAATCTTCTTCTACTATCTCAAAATTGATTTCGTAATGCTCCAAGATTTTATCTAGAAACTCAGGAGCATCTAAATCCTTATGGTTATCGTAAAACCTGTTTATAGTAGTAATTCGGGTAACTTTCATTAGCAACCAACCAATGAAGGTTCCAATAAAACCATACTTTTCTAGGTGTAAAACCTGTGCTACTTCTTTTGCGGAAACCAATCCCATCATCACTATATCTAAACGTAAATATAGAAAAATAGCAAGAGCAAGTAGACTGCCTTAACCTTATTTTACCACCAACTGTGTAGTTTGCTTACCCCGTTGCTCTACAAGCACCTCATAACCATTTAGTACGGATTTTACAGCCTCTTCAGTAAAATGTCTCACCGTGTATAGCGAAACCTCTTCATGACAAACCACTTTGAACTTTTTTTCCAATTCTGTTAACACTGCGGAAAGCCCACCAAACTTGTTATCTAAACAAACAGAAAAGCTAATGGCGGAGTTCTGAATCAAATCTACTTTTAAACGATGTTCATGAAATAATTTAAACAACTCGCTTATATTGTTTTCTACAATAAAAGAGAAATCTAATGAAGATAGCTTTAAAAGAACTTGGTTTTTCTTAACGATAAAACACGGTACTTCTGGCTCAATTTTTACCCCTTTACCTACGGTTGTACCCGGTTCTTTTGGGTTAATAAAGGATTTTACATGCAATGGAATTTCCTTGCGCTGCAATGGCTGTAGCGTTTTGGGGTGTATTACCGAGGCACCATAGAATGCCAACTCAATAGCCTCTCTGTAATTTATTTTATTTAGTAATTGGGTTTCTGTAAAGTGTCTGGGATCCGCATTTAATACGCCGGGCACATCCTTCCAAATGGTAACAGATGCTGCATCTAAACAATACGCTAAAATCGCTGCGGTATAATCAGAACCTTCCCTACCTAAAGTTGTGGTAAAGTTATTTTCATCGCTCCCTAAAAAACCTTGGGCAATGTTTAACTTAGACTTATCCACAGTTGTTTTAACCGCTGCCTCGGTTTTTTCCCAATCTACTTGGGCATCTCTGTAACTGTTATCCGTTTTTATTAACTCCCTTACATCTAGCCATTGATTGTCTAAACCAACTTCTTTAAGATAAGCACTAACTATAGTAGTAGAAATTAACTCTCCGTAACCTACTACTTGGTCATAAACAAAGGCATATTTTGGCGACTTGTTCCAGATTAAGAATCCTTTAACCTCTTCAATAAGCCTGTTCACCGCGTGGTGCACCTCATGGTTCTTAGCTTCAAATAGGTCGTTTAGTATTGTTTTATGATAGGTTACCAATTCTTCAATGGCCGCATCCATATCGGGTTTATCATTAAAGTAACCGTTAACTACACGCTCCATAGCATTGGTTGTTTTGCCCATGGCAGAAATTACCAATAGTGTGTTGGTATGCCCAACCGTTCTTAGAACATTAACTACATTCTTAACACCCTCGGCGTCTTTTACAGAAGCCCCACCAAACTTAAAAATCCTCATATATTTTGTATCATCGTCCTACTTTTAGGACTATACGTTAAAGTAATTGTCTATTGCATCTTTGCGTAGGTGCACCACATCCCAATCTCTCTTAACATCTGCACCTTTGCTTTTATAAAATCGTATGGCCGGGCTATTCCAATCTAAAACCTCCCAACTAATACGCCTAACTTTTTTCTCTTGACCGTAAGCTACTACAGCATCTAGTAATAAGGTACCAATACCCTTACCTCTGCTAGATTGGGTAACTATTAAATCTTCTAAGTGTATTATAGGACCTTCCCAAGTAGAGTACCGTGGATACACCAAAGCCATACCAACAATCTCCTCACCTTCTTGGGCAACAAAACAGTGGTACAAGGGTTTTTCTCCAAAACCTGCAGTGGCTAATTCTTCTTCCGTAACATTTACCGCATTGGGTTCCTTTTCAAAAATGGCCAATTCCATAATTAATTTATAAAGACTTGGCACATCTGCTTTTGTAGCTGTTCTGATAATTGTTTCCATATTGTTGCAAATAAAACAAATAGTTATAATACTTCACAACATGGAACGCTCGAAAACGTTGTAGTTTCACAAAATGTACGATATTTGCCTTTAAATAACACAACAGACATCCATGTTCCAAAAGAAACACCTAACCATGGGCGAGTTCATCATCGCCAATCAAAACTCCTTTAAATACACTTCTGGCGAACTATCAAGACTGCTAAACGGCATCCGTTTGGCGGCCAAAGTAGTAAACCATGAGGTTAACAAAGCAGGCCTAGTAGATATTACTGGAGCAGCCGGTGAAACCAATATTCAAGGCGAAGACCAACAAAAACTTGATGTGCTGGCTAACGAAAAGTTTATCCAAACATTAAAAAATCGT
Source organism: Croceivirga sp. ABH4_376 (assembly GCF_056160685.1). Lineage (NCBI taxonomy): Bacteria > Pseudomonadati > Bacteroidota > Flavobacteriia > Flavobacteriales > Flavobacteriaceae > Croceivirga > Croceivirga sp. ABH4_376. The sequence goes on from NZ_JBSWXQ010000003.1 coordinate 388,354, forward strand.
GAAATTGTTTGTGGTATTGCTTCTGAAGAAGAAGATGATTTTATCACCATCAATAGTTTTGACGAAAATCACCAAAATAAATATGTGGTTCTTATAGATCCATTGGATGGTTCGTCTAATATAGATGTAAACGTTTCCGTAGGTACAATTTTTTCTATATACCGTAGGGTTACCCCAGTAGGCACACCTGTGACCATGGAAGACTTTTTGCAGCCAGGCAACAAACAAATTGCCGCAGGCTATATCATTTATGGCACATCTACCATGTACGTGTACACAACTGGGCATGGCGTAAATGGTTTTACCCTAAACCCGGCTTTAGGCACATTTTATTTAAGTCACCCAAACATGCAATTTCCAGAAGATGGTACTATTTACTCTGTGAACGAAGGTAATTATGTACACTTTCCGCAAGGGGTAAAAGACTATATAAAGTACTGTCAAAAAGAAGAAGGAGACAGACCGTATACCTCCAGATACATTGGTTCTTTGGTTTCGGACTTTCACCGTAATATGATTAAAGGTGGTATTTATATGTACCCACAAACCAGCAAAGCTAAAAATGGAAAGCTACGTTTATTGTACGAGTGTAATCCTATGGCATTTTTGGCAGAGCAAGCCAATGGTAAAGCAAGTGATGGTACACAAAGAATTATGGATATAGAACCTACAGAGCTACACCAGCGTGTACCTTTTTTCTGTGGTAGTAAAAATATGGTAGAAAAGGTCGAAGAATTTCTCCGACCTTAGAAGTTATAGATAGGGCTATTTTCTTGCCATTACATATTGGTAATCCTCAAAAGAGATTTTACCAGAAAATAGCTCTATTGATTTTTTTATGATTACTTCAGACTGTTCAGAGGTAAATCCTAGTCCTAATGCATAACGCTTAACCATTCGGTGCTGTGATTCGTCCATCTCATTATTCGAAAAGATAATTTGAAAAAAGTCGTGAAGTCTTTTTAGACGCTTCTCTGCGCTATGCGGCGTCTCTATAGGATACTTATTCTCTTTATCCAAGATTTCGGCATACTCCGCATCACTTATATGCAATCTAAAAGCAAACTTGTCCAAAACAGCTTTTTCTTCCGGATTAATTTCTCCGTCCACAGAAGCTAATGTAGCTAAAGTAGCAAAGTGTGCTACTTCTTTTCTTCTTTCTCCGTGCTCGTATAAATCTATAATTGGCATCTTCAAATTTTTGTTCCGCAAATATAGTTTTTATGGATAAATGCCACAGTACGAAATGCTAGAAAGAATTCGTAAATTCACACTGCTATGAAAAAACCCTTATTGGAATTTACGGACCGAGGCATTTACTGCCATCCGGCAAAGGTGTATTTAGACCCTTGGAAACCGGTAGACAAAGCTTTGATTACCCACGGCCATGCAGACCACAGCCGCTGGGGCCACCAACAATACATTACCCATAACAGTAACGTGCCTATTATAAAACATCGGCTAGGAGACATCAATGTTTCTGGAGTAAACTGGGGAAAACCCTTTACCGTAAACAATGTAAAATTCACCTTTTACCCTGCTGGGCATATTATTGGCTCTTCCCAGATTAAGGTAGAACACAAGGGAGAAATTTGGGTGTTTACCGGGGATTATAAATTAGAAAACGATGGCGTAGCCACGCCTTACGAATCCGTAAAATGCCATAGTTTTATTACCGAATGTACCTTTGGCCTACCTGCTTTTTTATGGCGGCCGCAAACCGAAGTTTTTACGGATCTTAACAACTGGTGGGCCCAAAACAAAGCTAACGGACAAACCTCTATTCTTTTTGGCTACTCCCTGGGTAAGGCACAACGACTGCTAAAGCATTTAGACCCCAACATTGGCAAAATTTATACCCATGGTGCCATTGAAAATATGACCGAAGTATTGCGGCCATTAGTAGATTTTCCAGAAACCGAATTGATTACAAGAGATACCAAAAAGGAGGCCATAAAAGGCAATTTGGTGCTAGCGCCGCCTTCTGCCCACGGTAGCACGTGGATACGTAAAATGGTGCCCTTTGTTACGGCATCTGCCAGTGGTTGGATGGCCTTTAGGGGTGCACGCCGTAGACGCGCTATAGACAAAGGTTTTGTATTGAGCGACCATTGCGATTGGCCATCATTACTCAAAGCGATTAAAGACACCGGGGCAGAAAAGGTAATCTGCACCCACGGTTATACCGATATTTTTTCGAAGTACTTGCGCGACTTAGGGTATGATGCCCGTACAGAAGCTACACAGTTTGAAGGAGAAAATGCCGAAGTGAACGCAGAACCGGAAACTCAAGAATCGGTATGAAGCACTTCTCTCAACTTATAAAAACCTTGGACGGCACCAATAAGACCAATGTAAAAGTGACTGCCTTGGCCAATTATTTCACTTCCGCACCAAACCAAGACAAAGTTTGGACAATAGCCATTTTGTCTCATAGAAGACCTCCGCGACCTGTAAATACCACATTGTTGCGCGAATGGGCTTCGGAGCTAGCGAATATTCCGCTGTGGCTTTTTGAGGAAAGCTACCATATTGTGGGTGATTTGGCAGAAACCATTGCCCTAGTAGTACCTTCTGACGAAACCGCGACAGACAAGTCATTAACCCAGTTTCTACAAGAAATGATTTGGCTTAAAAAACAGGAAGATGCGGATAAAAAAGCCTACCTCTTTTCCAATTGGAAACAATTGGATTACTACGGCCGTTTTGTATTTACCAAACTCATTACGGGGGGCTTCCGTATTGGGGTAAGTCAAAAATTAATGACCCGAGCTTTGGCGAAAGCTACCGGTATAGATGAGGATATCCTGGCTTATAAATTAATGGGAAATTGGGACCCAAACACCATCAGTTTCCAAGATTTGGTATTGGAAGAAAAGGCAAGTGATTTCCTTTCCAAACCCTATCCTTTTTATTTGGCATATGCCTTGGAAGATGAACCCAAGGATTTAGGTGATGTTACCCAATGGTCTTTTGAACACAAATGGGATGGCATTCGAGCACAAGTGATTCTTCGTAACAATGAATTTTTTGTTTGGAGCCGTGGCGAAGAATTGGTAACGGACAAATATCCGGAGTTTGAAGCGTTTGTGGGTATAATTCCCAACGGTACCGTTTTAGACGGTGAAATTCTACCCTATCCTAATGGGGAGATTGGCACTTTTAACGATTTACAAACCCGTATAGGGCGCAAAACCGTGTCCAAGGCGTTGCTTAAAAAGACTCCTGTTGTTTTAAAAGCTTACGATTTGTTGGAATGGAAAGGTAAGGATTGCCGAGAATTACCCTATTTAGAAAGGCGAAAGCTTCTAGAACAACTGTACAGTCAAGTAACCTCAGCTAACGAAATACCTTTATTGCTATCCCAAAAAATGGCCTTTACCTCATGGGAAGAAGTAGCCGCGGAAAGGGAAACGTCCAGAGAAAAACGCAGTGAAGGCCTCATGCTAAAGAAAAACGATTCGCCCTATTTGGTAGGCCGTAAAAAAGGCGATTGGTGGAAATGGAAGGTAGACCCATTAACCATAGATGCGGTACTCACCTACGCCATGCGCGGTCATGGTAGGCGCAGTAACCTGTTCACGGATTATACTTTTGCCCTTTGGGACAAAAATGAAGAAGGCGAAAAAGAGTTGGTCACCTTTGCAAAAGCCTACTCTGGGCTTACAGATGCAGAATTCCGAAAAGTAGACGCCTGGATAAAGAAAAATACCTTGGAACGCTTTGGACCAGTACGCAGCGTAACCCCACATCATGTTTTTGAAATTGCCTTTGAAGGCATAGCACTATCCAAAAGACACAAAAGCGGTGTTGCCACAAGATTCCCAAGAATTTTACGCTGGCGCCAAGACAAAAAAATTGAAGAAGCCAATAGCTTGGAAGATTTAAAAGCTTTGATACCGAATGGGGAGGGATAAGTTAAATAAGCTGATTACGAGACGTAATTCCGAGCAAAGCGAAGGAATCTGTTTAAAATACTAACAAATAGCTATTAATGCCCGGGTATTGTTACATCTTGACAAATAAAAATAAGACCGTTTTGTATGTTGGCGCAACAACTGATTTACAACGGAGAATAAGTGAACATAAAAATGGAAAATACAAAAACGCATTCAGCAAACGATACAATTGTACCTGGCTAGTATATTTTGAAAAGTTTGATATGGTTAAAGATGCATTTGCAAGAGAAAAACAACTTAAAGCAGGAAACCGAAAACGAAAAATAGATTTAATAAATTCGATAAACCCAAAGTGGAACGACTTAGCTTTAGAATGGAGGGATAGTGAAGAATAGGCCTTTGCTTCGCTTAGTAAAATAGAGGGATTGCTTCGTCGCTTCGCTTAGTAAAATAGAGGGATTGCTTCGTCGCTTCGCTTAGTAAAATAGAGGGATTGCTTCGTCGCTTCGCTCCTCGCAAAATATGACCCAAAAAGAATTATTCCATATCGCCCAAGATTGGTTTCAGCAGCAAGGCTGGAAACCCTTCCCGTTTCAAAAAGAAACCTGGAAAGCTTTTCTGGCGGGCAAACACGGCCTGCTCAATGCACCTACCGGCAGTGGAAAAACCTATGCGCTTTGGTTTCCCATCGTTCTAAACTACATCAAACAAAATCCGGATTACAAGAACAAACATAAAAAAGGATTAAAGGCCATTTGGATAACACCGCTACGTGCCCTTTCTCAAGAAATAAAGCAATCCGCAGAACGCATTACGGAAGATTTGGGTACCCAGATGACGGTAGGTATCCGTACAGGAGACACCAGTACCAAGGAGCGCGCCAAGCAACGGACAACAATGCCAGATTTGCTGATTACCACACCAGAAAGTTTACAATTACTACTGTCTTCCAAGGATTATAAAAAGATTCTTAAAAACTGCTCTGCCATTGTGGTAGACGAGTGGCACGAACTTTTAGGAACCAAACGTGGTATACAAATGGAATTGGGCCTTAGCCGACTTAAAACTATCTGCAAAGATTTACGTATTTGGGGCATTTCTGCAACCATTGGCAATCTGGAACAGGCCAGACAAGTGTTACTGGGCCCTACGAGTCCGGAATTGGAAAATTCGGTTATGGTACGTGCCAACTTACAAAAGAAAATTACTGTAAAAAGCATCATTCCCAAAACAATGGAAACCTTTCCGTGGCGTGGGCATTTAGGTTTGCATTTGTTAGACGAAGTGGTCCCCATCATCAACAATAGTAAAACCACTTTACTATTTACCAATACCCGCAGTCAATGCGAAATTTGGTTTCAGAAAATCTTGGAAAAGTATCCGGAATTCGCTGGGGAAATGGCTATGCACCACGGCAGTGTAAACAAGGAAACACGTTTGTGGGTAGAACAGGCCATCCGTAACGAAAGCTTAAAAGCTGTGGTTTGTACTTCCAGCTTGGATTTGGGTGTAGATTTTGCCCCTGTAGAAACGGTAATACAAATTGGTGGCCCCAAGGGCGTGGCTCGTTTCTTACAACGTGCAGGGCGTAGTGGACATCGACCCGGCAAAGAGAGTGTTATCCACTTTTTGCCTACACATGCCATGGAATTGATAGAGGCTTCTGCTCTACAGGTGGCCGTTAAGGAAAATGCGGTGGAGGACCGCCTACCCTACCTCAACAGTTATGATGTGTTGTTGCAATACCTAACCACTTTAGCAGTTTCGGATGGATTTTACCCTGAAGAAATCTTTCCTGAAATTCAGCAGACCTTTTGCTACCAGGGCATCACGGAAGAACAATGGCAATGGCTCTTAAATTTCTTGGTCATGGGCAGCCAAAGCCTAAGCAGCTATGACGAATACAAAAAAGTGGAAGTAGAAGCAGACGGTAAGTTTAAGGTAAACAATAGAGGAGTAGCTATGCGGCATCGATTTCAAATTGGGACCATTGTTGGCGATGCCACCATCAGCATTCGTTATCAAAAAGGAGGCTATATTGGTTCTATTGAAGAATATTTTATTTCTAAATTAACGCAAGGCGATGTTTTTACTTTTGCGGGTAGAAACTTAGAATTCATTCGAATTAAAGGCATGCAGGCCCACGTGCTAAATTCGAATAAAAAAACCAACAAAGTACCCAGTTGGATGGGCGGCAGACTTAGTTTTAGTGCCCAAATGTCCGAATTGCTTCGCCAAGAACTTTATAAAGCTGCTGCCGACGAATTACAGGGGGCGGAATTGAAATCACTACAACCTATTTTTGATAAGCAACGTCAAGAAAGCAAAGTCCCCAAACCGGACGAATTTCTCATAGAAACATTCAAAACCCGAGACGGTTACCATCATATTTTTTATCCTTTCGAGGGTCGTGCAGTACACGAAGCTATGAGTAGCCTACTTGCCTATCGCATCAGTTTATTGAGCCCAATTACCGCCTCATTAGCCTTTAACGATTATGGTTTTGAGATGCTAAGCGACAAACCAATCGATATACAAGCGGTTCTGGACAATGATTTATTTACCACGGATTATATGCTGGCCGATTTACAAAAGAGCCTGAACAGCAACGAAATGGCACGGCGTAAGTTTCGTGATATTGCGGTAATCAGCGGAATGGTTTTTACCGGCTATCCAGAGAAAGGGGTAAAAATGAAGCATCTACAAAGTAGTTCGCAATTGTTGTTTGATGTTTTTCGGGATTACGAGCCAGATAACTTGTTGTTTCAACAGGCATTTACAGAGACTTTTGAACATCAATTGGAAGAAGGCCGTTTACGCTTGGCATTGGAACGCATCGCGCAGCAAAACATTATTTGGAAAAATTGCGAAAAGCCTACTCCCTTTTCTTTTCCTATCATCACCGACCGATTGCGAGAAAAACTATCATCAGAAAAACTGGCAGACCGTATTAAGCGTATGACTCGCATGCTTACCAAATAACGGTTCGCCTATGTGTTAAAATTGTTAACCTAACCTTAATTTTTAGCACACCTCTACAACACAAAAACGCTGCACCTTTAAGCGCTTTTTTATTCTAAAACCCACTATATGAAAAAAAATTACGCGCTACTATTTTTAGCAACCCTCTTTTTTGGTTTTAGCGGCCTAGCCCAAGACCTAAGAATTACAGGGGTAATAGACGGCCCACTCAGCGGCGGACTACCAAAAGCGGTAGAACTTTATGCCGTTAATAATATTGCCGATCTTAGTATTTACAGTCTTGGCTCTGCCAATAATGGCGGAGGCACGGATGGCGAAGAATTTGTTTTTCCGGTAACCAGTGTAACAGCGGGTTCTTTTATTTATATAGCTTCAGAAGAGGTACAATTCGCTTCCTTTTTTGGTTTTACTCCAGATTACGTAGATAGTACAGCGAATATAAATGGAGATGATGCTATAGAATTATTCTACCAGGGCACTGTAATTGATACCTTTGGCGATATCAACACAGACGGAACTGGGCAACCTTGGGAGTACCTAGACGGATGGGCATATCGTAAAAGTGATACCGGCCCAGATGGGGCAACATTTGTATTGGACAATTGGACGTACAGTGGCCCTAATACCTTAGATGGACAAACAAGCAACGCCAATGCGCCATTGCCTTTTCCTACGGCATCTTATGGAGGTGGTCAAGTAGATCTCATTACCAATCCTACTAATTTCAACAGTGCTGCCACAAGTACTACCGCTATAGATTTGTCATGGACGCTAAATGCAGAAAATGACGCTGTTCTAGTCGCAGTTTCTACTACAGGCCCTATCACTGCCACTCCACAGGACGGTATTCCTTACCTACCCGGAGAACAATTAAGCGATGGTAGTACCATTTTACTTTCTGGAAATAACAGTAGTTTTAATCATGGAGGTTTAATACCTAATACATCGTACTACTACAAAATTTGGTCGGCTTCCGACAGTTTTGAGTATTCTACTGGAGTAACTACTACTGCTAAAACTCAATCTGACAGCCCAATAAGTGCAAACCTTATTATTACAGGCGTTTTTGACGGGCCGCTTTCTGGCGGCGTACCTAAAGGGGTAGAATTATATACTACCGCTGCCATTGAAGATTTATCTAGCTATGGTTTGGGTTCTGCCAATAACGGTGGTGGTACAGACGGACAAGAATTTACTTTTGATGCGGTTCCCGTACCTGCTGGTACGTTTATCTACGTGGCTTCAGAAACTGATGGCTTTATCAACTTCTTTGGATTTGAACCCGATTACACCACAGGTGCAATGGGGATTAATGGCGATGATGCTATAGAATTATTTTTAAATGGTGATGTTATTGACGTTTTTGGCGATATCAATATCGATGGCACAGGTACAGCTTGGGACCATGTAGACGGTTGGGCGTATCGTAAAGACAATAGCATAGCTAATGGTGGTTCTTTTGACCCAAGCAACTGGATATTCTCAGGAACCGATGCTTTAGACGGCAGCACGGATAATTCCACGGCAACTACACCGTTCCCTACTAAAGCTTTTGGACCCGATTTATTAATTACTGGGGTTATAGATGGCCCACTTTCTGGCGGCACGCCAAAAGCTATGGAATTGTATGCAAGAAATACCATTGCTAATTTAAGTAGCTATGGTGTTGGTTCTGCCAACAACGGTGGCGGAACTGATGGGGAAGAATTTACTTTTCCGGCGGTAAGCGTAGCTGCAGGAACTTACATCTACATAGCTTCTGAGACCGATAATTTTACCGCCTACTTAGGCTTTGCACCAGATTATACTTCTGGAGCCTTAGCAATTAATGGGGATGATGCCGTTGAACTATTTTACAACAATGAAATTATAGATGTTTTTGGGGATAGCAACACAGATGGTACAGGACAAGCATGGGAGTATTTAGATGGATGGGCCTACCGTAACACAGGTACATTAAATAACGGTTCTTTTGTTTTAACCGATTGGAGTTTTAGTGGCACCAACGCTTTGGATGGCACCACTAGTAATGCCACAGCAAGCATACCTTACCCTGCTAAAACCTATGCTGGTGACGGTGGCGTGGATGAAAATCCAGATGTAATTAGCATTAGCGAAGCACGAAATGCCGCAGAGGGCACTTTGGTTACCGTTACTGGCGTATTAACCGTAGCGGACGAATTTGGTGGTTCTGCATACCTACAAGATGCTACTGCGGGTATTGCCATTTTTGACCCTCAAGTTCATGGCGAAGGGCTTTTCCAGATTGGAGACAGTATTACCGTTACCGCAGTTCGTAGTTCGTTTAACGAACAATTACAATTAGGGCCGGTTACCTCGGTAAGCGCGAACGGCACACCTACAGAACCCATTATTCCAGCATCGATAACCATAGACCAATTAGGGCAATATGATGGACAGTTAGTAAGAATCAACAATATTACCTTCCCTAGACCAAATGATTTATTGTTTGGCAATAGCAATTACCAACTTACAGATGCGAGTGGTACTGGCGAAATGCGCATAGACAATGACGTAACCGCATTAGTTGGTTTGGCACAACCAGAAAATTGTGGAGAAGTTATTGGAGTAGTTGGTAAATTTCGCGATATCTATCAGTTGCTACCAAGACAACGCACCGATTTGGCCTGTGCGCAACCGTATGAGAATCCACCTTTGCCTATACCAGTAGACCTTGCCAGTACTTTAGAAATTACCACGTGGAATATAGAATGGTTTGGAGATGACAGTAATTCTCCGGCCGCCGGTACTCTTAATTCAGATGCGATACAAAAAGACAGTGTTAAGACCATTATTCAGCAATTAAACCCTGATGTTTTAGCCGTACAAGAGATAGCAGATGAAGCGCTGTTTACTACAATGGTTAACGAATTGGACGGATACAGCTACATACTTTCTCCAGCCGTATCTTATCCAGACGATACATCTGGCAACCAACAAAAAGTAGGTTTTATTTATAAGAACAGTACGGTAAGTATTACGGATACCAAGGTGTTACTAGAAAGTGTACATCCCTATTACAATGGCGGTGACACATCATTCTTAAACGATTATCCTAGTACTCCAGACCGCTTTTATGCCAGTGGCCGTTTACCGTTTATGATGTCTACCCAAGTAACTATTGATAGTACGGAGGTTGCTTACGATTTTATCGTACTACACGCTAGAGCAAACAGTAGTAACGGACCGCAAGAACGTTATGATATGCGTAAGTATGATGTTGAAGTACTTCGCGATAGCTTAAACCAATACTACCCTACTAACAATTTAGTTTTGTTAGGCGATTTTAATGATGATGTGGACGAGACGGTTGCAGATGGTATTAACACCACCGTTTCTAGTTACGAAGCCTATGTAGCAGACGCTACCAACTTTGATGTACTTACAGATGTTTTAAGTGAACAAGGTTTTAGGTCTTATGCATTCAGAGAAAACATGATAGACCATATTTTGGTTTCTAATGAAGTGGCTCCTAATTATATTGAGCAATCTGCCCGTGTGCATTACGAATTTTACGATGGGGATTATACCAGCACAGCATCGGACCACTTCCCTGTTTCTGTGCGTATGCTTATTAAGCCACTAAGTTTGGAGCAATTGGCAAGTACAGATATTAGTTGTTTTGCTGCTGCCGATGGTACAGCAAGTGTAAACGTATCTGGTGGTGCGGCTCCCTACACCTATGTTTGGAGTAATGGCGCTAGCACACCAAGCGTTTCTGGATTAGAAGCTGGCGACTATACCGTTACCATTACAGATGCGCTTTCTGCTAGCGTGAGTACCAGTTTTACCCTCATGGAGCCAGCGGCTTTAGACGTGATTACTACCGAAGACGTTAAGGTTTTTGTTGGTTATAATGATGCCAATTGCACTACCCTTAGCGTTCTGGAAACTATGGGTGGCACTGCACCCTACAACTACCTGTGGAATACGGGTGAAGCTACAGAGCAAATACATGTTTGCCCAGAAGAAACCACCACGTATAGCGTAACGGTTACCGATGCCAACGGTTGCGAAACCATTAAAGATATTACGGTAACTGTAGAAGACGTGAGTTGTGGCAACAACTACAGAAACCCTAAAGTTACTGTTTGTTTTAAAGGCAGAAGCCTTTGTGTTTCCAAAAGAGCAGCAGCACGTTTATTGGAAAAAGGAGCTACTTTGGGTAGTTGTGAGAATGTACCCCCTGTAGCGCAGGTAATTACCGCGAGTCCAAATCCGTTTAGTTCTTATACCCAAATAAACTTTAGCACACCTACTCAAGAACGATACTATGCAGTTGTTTTTAATAGCTACGGACGTGTGGTATACCGAACTTGGATAAGAAAAGGATGTCAAAGTCAAAAACTATACTTAAATTACCTTTACAAAGGCATCTACTTTTTAAATATTTATGAAGGTAGGGAGGTAGTAGAAAGCATTAAATTGATAAAAGAATAGCATACACACTTTCCAGATATTAAGTAACGCCCGGCATAATGCTGGGCGTTCTTTTTTTGGCTCGTATCTTTGCCACCCTGATTCTTGCAGTTGCTCAATGAAGATTACTATTTTAAATCAAACCTTTACTTTACATCCTTTTGGGGCACTTTTCTGGCACGAAAAGTCGTGCTTATTTATAAGCGATGTGCATTTGGGAAAGGTATCTCATTTTAGAAAATTTGGCGCTGCAGTACCAAAACAAGCGGTACACCAGAATTATGTATTGCTAGATGAAGTCATCCAAACATTTCAACCTTTTGAAATTTGTTTTTTAGGCGATTTGTTCCATTCTTCCTTAAACAAAGAATGGTTGTTATTTGAAAATTGGGTAGCAAAGACTCCGGCTAAAATCACACTAATTACTGGAAATCACGACATCATTGCTCCAGAAAAGTTTGAAGCGTTGGGCATTGAATTGCATGAGGAGTTGCTCTCGGAAGGATTGCTATTGACGCATCTCCCAGATGAAAGAGAAGGCTACTACAATTTTTGCGGGCACATACACCCTGCGGTTAAATTAAAGGGGTTTGGGCGGCAACAGCTTAAACTCCCCTGCTTTTATAAAACGGACAAGCAACTCATTCTACCTGCATTTGGAGAGTTCACAGGAACGTATGTTTTGACACCCAAACCAGAAGACGAAGTTTTTGTATTGGCAGACCAACAAGTGATTAAAGTATAGCCAAAAAGACACCTTTTTATAGCAATCCAGACCAACAAAGCACTGCTATTTCCTTAATTTTCCAGACTAAATTGGCACCGATGGTAAAACGACTAACAATCATAAATGCATTATCCGTAGTATTGGTACTATTGGTTAATGCACTTTCTCAAATTTATCGCTTAAACAATACTACTATTGGTGAGGTTAGCGCCAAATACGACAACCTTTTTACGCCGGCCGGTTATGCCTTCTCTATTTGGGGCATCATTTTTTTTAGCTTGATTGCCTTTTCGGTTTTTCAGATTAGACGGGCGTTTTTTAGCAAAAAGACAGATGAGTTTATTTTACAAACTGGCTTTTGGTTCGCTTTAGCCAATTTACTAAATGCGAGTTGGGTAGTAGCTTTTAGCTATGACTTTGTTGGACTCTCCGTACTTATCATGCTCGGAATTTTGGTTTCCTTGATTCAGATAATAAGAAATACGGATATGGAATGCTGGGATGCTCCCATAGAAATTATCGCTTTTGTATGGTGGCCCATTTGCTTGTATTCTGGTTGGATAACGGTGGCTACCATCGCTAACGTTTCGGCCTACTTGACCAAATTGGGTTGGACCGGTGGTCCACTTTCTGAAGAAACATGGACTATTGTTATGATTGTTGCTGCGGTAAGCATCAACCTACTTATCATTCTAAAAAGAAACATGCGAGAATTTGTCTTGGTAGGTGTTTGGGCATTGGTGGCTATTTACATTCGCCATAAAACCACTATGACAAGCATCGCATTTACTGCTTTAGGTGGTGCAATTATCTTATTTATTGCGACAGGAATCCATGCTTATAAAAATAGAGCCACAAGCCCGGTAGAAAAATGTAAAGAACGCTGGGGCTTAAAATAACTACACCATACTTTTAGTATCATACACCCAAGATGGGTAAGAAAATATAGTGCCCTGTAAATCGTCCTCCGTCATTTTATGATTTATCGCCAAGGCAAAAGTATTAATAGTCTCACCTGCATCCGGACCCAAAAGGTGTGCGCCCACAATTTCTCGTGTACGCTCATTCAATAAAATTTTATAAGCGTATACTGGAGCGTTCCATCGTTTAGCGTTAAACCAACTGCTAGCATCACCAGACTTTACAATTACATTTTTATAGCGCTTTTTAGCTTCTTCTTCGCTATACCCCACAGAAGCCAAATTGGGTAAGGTGAATACTGTAGAAGGAATAACCGGCACATTTATTCGTTTTTTGCTGTTTTTGATGATGTTTTCTGCAACCACATAGCCTTCCCTACCCGATAGCGGGGTTAAGGGCACGTTACTATCTGCCACATCACCACAGGCATACACCATATCATTACTTTTACTTTGGAGAAAGGTGTTTACTTCTATACCATTTGCATTAAAATCTACCCGACCTTTTTCCAAGTCTAACGCTTTTAAAGCAGGTACCCTACCCGCCGTATTAAATACCATCGCGGTTTTTAAATGGTACTTTTTATCGCCTTGCTTATAATAAACTTTATAGTTCTTTTTTAGTTTTTTTACGGCGCTTGCCTTGGCATTCATGATAAATTCAATTCCCAAGGTTTTAGAGTAAGCCACCAAACGCTTCACTAAGTCTTGATCAAACGTTTTTAAAGGCAACGCTCCAGAATCTATGACCGTTACTTTTGCCCCTGCTCTGGCGGCTATATGCGCAAACTCCATCCCCACATAACCACCACCTATAAACACCAATTTTTCCGGGAGTTCTTTAAGGTTAAGAAAGTCGTCACTAGTTTTTAAATGTTTGCTCCCGTCTATAGGCAAATTAATAGGTTCTAAACCCGTTGCAATCACAATATGGTTTGCCTTAATCATCTTACCTTCTACGGACAAGGTATTCCTATCTAAAAATTTGGGCGATTGATGGTACAGCGTTATACCGGCTTCTAGTAATTTTTCTTCGGTTGCTTTGGGTACGGATTTGGTAAACTTACGCTTAAACTTCTGAAGTTTTTTCCAGTTCACATCCATTTTCCCCTCTAAACCAATACCTTTTAATTGCTGTATTTGCTGTAATGCCTCGGTAGCCGCAAGTAGTACTTTTTTAGGGTCGCACCCTCTATTGGCGCAAGTACCACCAAATTCGCGCTTATCAGCAATGGCTACTTTGAGGCCAGTTTCGGCGCAACTCGTAGCCACGGTTTGCCCCGCTATGCCACTTCCTATTACAAACACATCAAACTTTTTAGCTTCCATATAAATACGGTATTGGTCTCTTCTAAATTTACAAAAAGAGAATTTAGGGCAAGGTGTTCATTTTTAGCGTCAAGGACTAACGCATTTCCATTAAAAATGGATGGCATCGATTTAGGAACGATGCGTATCTTTGCAACTCAAAAAAAATTAAAGGATTGACCAAAGCGTCCGTACTTCAGCTATTTGAACAGTCTCCTACCCTTAGGAAACTGCAAAACACTATTACCCAAGATTCCGCATCGCCCTTAAAAACTACCGTACAAGGCCTAGTAGGTTCTTCTCTCTCTTTTGCCCTAGCCAACACTTTTAAAACAGCAGAAAAGCCATTTTTAGTGTTGCTGAGCAATAAGGAAGAGGCCGCCTACGTACTTAACGATTTAGAACAACTACTAGGCGATAAGGATGTACTGTTCTATCCAGGCAGCTACCGCAGACCCTACCAAATAGAAGAAACAGATAATGCTAATGTACTCCTGAGAGCAGAGGTACTAAACCGCATTAACTCCCGTAAAAAGCCAGCATTAATTGTTACCTACGCCGATGCCCTTTTTGAAAAAGTAGTTACGCGTAAGGAACTGGAAAAAAGCACGCTTAAAATTAAGTTGGATGACACGCTATCTTTAGATTTTTTAAACGAAGTACTATTTGAGTACAAATTTAAACGTGTAGACTTTGTTACAGAACCCGGAGAATTCTCTGTGCGTGGTGGTATTGTAGATGTCTTTTCTTTTAGTCATGATAAACCGTACCGACTAGAATTTTTTGGAGACGAGGTAGATAGCATCCGCACGTTTGATGTGGAAACACAATTGTCTACGGATAAGGTGAATAAAATTACCATTATCCCGAACGTAGAAAACAAAACCTTACAAGAAAGCAGACAAAGCTTTCTAAAATACATAGCCAATAACACCGTAATTTTTGCCAAAGACCTGCCTTTGGTCTACAATCGCATTAATGAAAATTTTGAGCGTGCGGAAGAAAGTTTCAATAAACTAGGCAACGAGGTAAAACGCGCTACGCCAGATGAACTTTTTGCCAGCAGTGCATTGTTACAGGAACAATTGCATCAATTTAATCTGGTTCAATTGGGCCAATTAAATGCCAAGGATACCGAACAGACGGATATAATTCAGTTTCAAAATAAGCCGCAGCCTACCTTTAATAAAAAGTTTGAACTGCTCATCAATAACCTGAACCAAAACCATAAAGACGGTTTTGTTAATTTTATTTTCTGCGCAACGGAGCAGCAAGCCAAGCGTTTTGAAGATATTTTTAAAGACATGGAAGAAAAGGTACACTACCAAGCGGTAGTGACTCCAATATTCAATGGCTTTATAGACCAAGAACTAAAACTAGCTTGTTATACAGACCACCAGGTTTTTGAGCGTTACCATAAATTCCACCTAAAGAATGGCTATTCTAAAAAGCAGGCCATCTCTTTAAAAGAACTCACCAAATTAGAGGTGGGCGATTATGTAACCCATATAGACCATGGTATTGGCAAGTTTGGTGGCCTACAAAAAATTGATGTTGAGGGCAAAAAGCAAGAAGCCATAAAATTAATTTATGGCGATAGGGATATTCTTTACGTAAGCATACATTCTTTACATAAAATAAGCAAATACAACGGCAAGGATGGTGCACCGCCCAAGGTGTTTAAATTAGGTTCTGCCGCTTGGAAAAAACTGAAGCAAAAAACCAAGAGCAGGGTCAAGCACATTGCATTTAACCTTATAAAACTATACGCCAAAAGACGTACGGAAAAAGGATTTCAATATGCACCGGACAGCTATTTACAGCACGAGCTAGAAGCCTCTTTTATTTATGAGGATACGCCAGACCAAGCAAAAGCCACAGAAGATTTTAAAAAAGACATGGAGAGCGAGCGCCCTATGGACCGCCTTATCTGTGGGGATGTTGGCTTTGGTAAAACCGAAGTTGCCATAAGAGCAGCTTTTAAAGCGGTGGACAATGGCAAACAAGTAGCCGTATTGGTGCCCACCACAATTCTGGCTTTTCAGCATGCCAAGACTTTTAGAAAACGACTAGAAGAGTTTCCGGTGACCATAGACTATCTTAACCGATTTAGAACGGCCAAAGAAAAAAGAAACATTCTGGAACGTTTAGAAGCTGGGCAGATAGATATTATCATTGGAACCCACCAATTGGTAAACAAGAATGTAAAATTCAAAGATTTAGGATTACTTATTGTAGATGAGGAGCAGAAATTTGGTGTAGCCGTAAAAGATAAATTAAAGGCGATAAAAGAAAATGTAGACGTGCTAACCTTAACGGCGACACCCATTCCTAGAACCTTGCAGTTCAGTTTAATGGCAGCCAGGGATTTGTCTGTAATTACCACCCCACCACCCAACCGTTATCCTATAGAAAGCAGGGTTGTAGGACTAAACGAAGAAGTAATAAGAGATGCCGTTTCTTACGAGATTTCTCGCGGCGGGCAAGTATTCTTTATCCATAACAGAATAGAAAATATAAAAGAGGTAGCAGGGATGCTACAGCGCCTTGTACCTGATGCCAAAATTGGTATTGGGCACGGACAAATGGATGGTAAAAATCTAGAAGAACTCATGATTTCTTTTATGAATGGTGAGTTTGATGTGTTGGTTTCTACTACCATTATTGAAAGTGGATTAGATGTACCCAACGCCAATACCATCTTTATCCATAATGCCAATAATTTTGGATTGAGTGATTTGCACCAAATGCGTGGTCGTGTAGGGCGAAGCAACAAAAAAGCGTTCTGTTATTTTATTACCCCTCCGTACGAATCTATGACTCCAGAAGCCCGAAAACGTATTGAAGCCTTGGAACAGTTTACAGATTTAGGTAGTGGATTTAATATTGCCATGAAGGATTTGGAAATCCGTGGAGCTGGCGATTTATTGGGTGGTGAGCAAAGCGGATTTATCAACGAAATTGGATTTGAAACCTACCAAAAAATTCTTTCTGAAGCTATAGATGAGTTAAAAGAAAACGAGTTTAAAGAGCTGTATGATGAAGTTGAAGGCAACGACCGTAAAAAAGTCTATGTTAAAGAAACTACTTTGGATACCGATTTTCAGTTGTTATTCCCAGACGAGTATATCAATAACATTACGGAGCGTTTAAACTTATACACTAAGTTAAACGAAACCACCAACGAAATCGAGTTACAGCAATTTGAACAACAATTAAAAGACCGTTTTGGCGACCTACCAGACGAAGCCGTTGACTTGTTGAATTCTGTACGGGTAAAATGGATTGCCAACAAAATTGGCTTGGAAAAGGTAGTGATGAAAAAAGGCAAATTTGTGGGGTACTTTATTGCCGACCAGCAATCCGATTTTTACCAAACCACAGCCTTTACCCGTGTGTTGCAATATGTACAGACCAATCCAAACAAGGTAAAACTGAAAGAAAAAGAAACCAGAAACGGTTTGCGCCTTCTTTTAACCATGGATAAAATTACCAATGTAGAGGTTGCCTTACGTATTCTACAGCCTTTAGCTAATTAAGTTGATGGTTGATGGTTGATGGTTGATGGTTGATGGTTGATGGTTGATGGTTGATGGTTGATGGTTGATGGTTGATGGTTGATGGTTGATG